>CAWHHS010000007.1:0-163658 GCA_963829195.1 uncultured Actinomycetes bacterium | reverse complement strand
ATCGTGCGATCTAACAGTTCAGCATGATTCGTTGCCGCGACGAGCAGGTTCGTGTCGGGCCACCGTTCAAGCTCGAGAAGAAGAACATCTGACGAGCCGCTTCAACTCGCCGATGTCGGAGTCGTCATCTCGTCGCTTTGCCAACGCGTCGAATTCATCGAGAAGCACGAGGCAGTCGTGCTCGCGGCCCCATCGAAGAGCCGAGCGCAGATTTTGACCCGTCCGCCCGAGATAGCTCGACATCACCGACGCGAGATCGATTGTTAGAAGCGGGACTCCTAGCTGGCTCGCGAAGATAGCGCGCCGTCATCGTCTTGCCGACGCCGGGCGGACCCGTGAGGAGCAGCGTTCGCGTTGGGCAAGTCCTGCGAACTCGAGTTCGGCATGCCGAGCGTGCTCCGCCAGGATGTCGTCAACGACCGTTGCAGCCGCATCGGGGAACACGGGACGAGTGTCGTTGGGCGTTTCGAGCGACGCGAGCGTGAAGGACGTTTCGCTGTCGACGGGCAGCTCCTCGGCGACAGCGCCGGCAGAATGGAAGGCTTGTGGACCGCCGCCGACGCCAGCGCCGACCCGACGGCTCGCGTAGCTCCGGGAGATGGCGAACGTCGGATGGTGGCCGCCGGACCAGTCGCCTTGCGGCCTACGGGATCCACTGCTGTCGCCGGCAAGACCCATCCGGCATATATCGACGTAGGCCCTCCGAATTCGGACAAGTTTTCCGTCATCTGGAAAGGCTCCCGTATGGTCGTCTGCAAATATACCAACGGGAAGCGCCATAACACAGAGGGTTTCGGCGGGAATGGAAGGACACCTGTAGAACTCGGCCTAGACCGCCACGGCCTTCGGGCCATGGTCGGTGGGCTGGAGACAAGGCGTCCAGGCGATTTCTTCGCCCTGTCCTTGGACGCCGTGCTGGTACCGGAGCGGCGCTGCCGCTGACGCGTGGCCGAGGCGGCGGCGCTCTCGCGTTAGGGCAATCACAGCGCAATCCTGAGTTGACACGAGGATCGTCACGGCGCTAGACACTTGCCGAGCAGGAGATCCACTTCTGCCCACGCAGGAGGAAGCCCGTTGCCCGCCATCACACTGACCATCACGATCGACGTCCCCGAGGGCGTCGACTCTCGATCGCCGACGCCGACCGAGGCAGCCACCGCCACGACGGTCCCCGTGAACGTCCTCGAGCGGGTTCGCCGCCTCGTCCCGACCCGCTACCGCGAGTTCGTCGAGCGCTACCTCGAGCGCTGCGTCTCGGAGCTCGGGTGCAGCATCGAGTTCCCTAGCGGGAAGCGCACCGACTACGTCAGCGTGTTCCCTCCGCCGCACTGCAAGCGTGTCCGAGTCTCGAGCGTTAACTACAGCACGTCACGAACCGGAGTCTTCGCCGGGCACATCGAGCTCGACCGCTACAAGCCGCGGAGAAGACCTACAACAACGAGGAGTACATCCACCCGAAGCTGGCGCACCTTGACTCGGGTGAGGCAGTCGAGGAGGCAATCGCCCTGACGAAGATCGTGATCGCTGCACTGAGCGGCAGTGAAACCAAAGGCGGCGACTCAACTGCGACGGATCACGGCCGCGACGGGATCTGCGGTCCCGTGGTATGGACCGAGCCGGTTAGAACGCGGTGTTGAATGCGCCGACGATCGTGACGAAGCCGCCGACGACAACCGCAAGCGTGTGGATCTCCTGCCACCGCTTCTTGCGATTCGCCGCCGTGGCGCCCGCGACGATCGTGGCGAGGCCACCGATGACTGCGAGATCACGTTTGCTCATACGGGGTACACCGTACCTAAGGGGCGGCGCAAGTTCAACGAAGATCTCGTGTAGACGCGGAGAGCGACCGCCCCTCACTCGACGCGAGCGGTTAGACCACGAGGTGCACGAACCTGCCGCTGTCGACCGGTCGGGCCCGGCGGACGCGTGCGGTGCTGCCGGCCGTGGGCGCGCATTAAGCTCGACCAGCTTGAGCAGCCGTTGTCCGGACGTGCGAGAGCGTCGTTCTTCAGTGACCAGAAGCACTGGCTCATCGCGTTGGGCAACCTTGTCTACCGTGGCCAGGTTATTTCGCGGGTTCGAGAATCGTCTCATCAGGTCCACGGGCGGACGTTACGCCCGCGACTTTGGCTTATTTAAGCCATTCGCGGGCTATTCCGATGTCGCACCGCTCGACCTAGGGATGTTCCTCACTCGAACCCTGACACATATAGACGCCACCTGACGGGAAGAAGAGCGACGCCGAGACAGCCGCAGCGAACCTGGGACGGCCGACTTTATCGCGCTAACGGCCGGGCTCGCTCGTGAGCGTTGACGGACCTTGGATATCTAGGCCGTCACGCGGGTATCCCTGATAACAACACTTGCGCCACGGTCAGAAGCAGTTGTTGGCGGCGTGACCCTGTGATCACGAGCCCTGTCGCAACTCACGGGCCTTGACCGGAAGTTACCGTTGGGCGTGCACTTGCATCCGCTACTGCATCACAAGGATGGCTCTGCCAGCGTGTTCGAGCGGTTGTTCGGCCGCCTAGCCGATGCCCCGGCTCCGGCCGAGCGGGTGCTTGCTGATGCGCACCGTGAGATGAGCACCCTGCTGGATGACGTCGCGCGGTGCTGCACTGATTGGTACGACCCACCCACCGACGAGACGGGCACCGTAGTGCAGGCCGACCTCCAGCGGATCGCCGAGATGCTGAGCCAGGCGGCACGCTCGCTCCCCCGGCCGGACGAACCCCTGCGGGTGGTCCTCCTCGGCCGTACGCAGGCCGGCAAGAGCACACTGTTCAGCTACCTGACAGGTTCGGATGTCTCGCCGGTAGGCCACGGTGCGCAGCGCTTCACCCGGTCGGTCGTCGCAATGCCGATGGCGGGCCGCGCGGACGTCGTAGTGGTCGACACACCGGGAGTCGGGGCGCTGGACGGGGACGAGGACCGCGAGATGGCCCTCGACGCAGCCCGCCAGGCCGATCTCGTCGTCTGGGTGGCGACCAGCAACTCGCAACAGAGCGAGACCGCCTCTGCGTTGTCCCAGGTGGCTCGGTGGGGGGCGCCGATGCTGCTCGTCTTCAACTGCCGCGAGGATCTCGTCGATGACGGCGCGGTCGACCAGTTCCTGGCCTACCCCGATAGCACCTTCGCAGAGCTCGACGGGCACCGCACCCGCCTGGCGCGATTCCTTGACCCGCACGGCCAGCGGCCGCTGCAAGTCCTCCCCGTCCATGCGGCTGCCGCCCTCCTCGGTGGACGGGCCAACCCGACTCAACGCCGACCTTCTACGGGAGAGCCGCGTGTCGACGCGCTGGTGACGGCCATCCGAGCCGAGGCCGACCGGCACCGTCACCCCCGGCGGGCCGCCGCCATCGTCGATACCGCACGGCGGGCGCTGGTGGATGCCGCCGAACGGCTGACGGCCGATAGCGACGGCCTCGCGCTCGTCGCCGATACGCGCCGGGAGGAGGGCGCTGACTTCGACCGGAGAACAGCCCGGCTGTTGGCTGACGTCGACCTCCAGGTTCAGGGCGAGATCGAAGCCCTGCTCCGGCGGTTCGATGATTGGGCGGACCGGCACTATCAGCGCAAGGACGCCGAACTCCAGGAGGAGTGGGACGCTGACGAGCGGCATCTGCGCGAGGACGCGGACGAGCTACTGCGAGCCACCGACGCCCGCCTGCGCCGGCGACTGCGCCAACTCGACGAGGAGGTTGCAGCCGCCTGGTCGAAACGGCTCGAGGTCAACCTGACGAAGCGGAACCGGATCAGCGCCACCGGCCTCGCTCCCCGATGGTTGGAGGCGGCGGGGAGGACTGCGGCCGGGGCGGCTGGGGCGGCTCTGGGGTTCGCCATCGGTGGGGCGTTGGGGAATGCCCCCGGGGCGGCTATCGGCAGTGTGATCGGCGGCCTGGTCGGGGAACGGGTCGGATCGCTCCTGCGACTCCGGCGCGGTCAACTGGCTCGCCGGCGGAGCACACTCCACGAATCGGTGCGCGACGCACTGGAGGCGGTCAAGCGCGACATCGACGCAGGTTGGGACTGGTGCCGGGAATCCATCCAACAGGACCCTGGCCGAGCATGCCTCCGGGCGGAGCCGCGCCATCGATCGCACCGTGGCCCTGGCCCGCCACGCCAGCCTGGTTGCCGAGTCGGCCTTCGCGGCCGTCGCCTCGGCCGACAGCTGCCTGCTTCGCGCTCTGCTCCGCCTGGAGGGCCGGGACCGGCTCGCCGATCTACGTCACCACCGTGCATCGCCGCCCCGGTTTCGCTTGCGTCGTTCCACTCACGGACAGCGCTGCGCTCCGCGAGTTCATGCTGTGGGCTCCGGACCAGGTGCTCGAGCAAGTCCGCCCCATCCCTGACGAAGAGGAGTCGACGGTGTTCCGACGCGCTGCCTACGCACTCGACGCCGGACGCCGCCACGCCGTGCTCGTACCCGATGGCGACGGGATTCGAGCCGAAATCCCTGAACAGCTATCGACCGAGTTCCTCGCTGCCGAGGCCGCCCTGGTCTCGACCGTCATCGATGTTCCTCTTCACTTGCGCTCCACCACCGCCCGGCTCACGGAGGCCGTCGCATGACCCTGCTCATCCAAGCCCTTCCCGAACTCGGAGAGTCCGTGCTCGGACGGCTCCGTGACGCCTTTCGTTCCTCGAGCGACGAACGGATCTCCGGGCTGCTGCCCCGTATCCCGTCGCTGTCCGGACCCGTCCGTCTCGTGGCCACCGGCGAGTACAACGCCGGGAAGTCGAGCCTGCTCAAGGCCCTCACCGGCGCCGAGATCCTGATCCATTCGGATGTCACCACATCGGAGGTCCACGAGTACTCCTGGCACCACGTGCTCCTTGTGGACACGCCGGGCGTAAAGGCTGGCGAGGCCCTTCACGACGAACGAGCCGAAGAAGCCCTGCGCGACGCCGACCTCGTGATCTTCGTCATCACGGTCGACCTCTTCGACGACGCGACCGCCGCCCACCTGCGGCATGTCGCGTTCGACCTTGGCAAGCTCGAACAGATGGTCATCGTCGTGAACAAGGCCGCCACGATGTCCGGCGCCCCGGGGGTTCGCGACGCAGCGGTGCGGGAGGTTCTCGGCGATCGCTGGTCCGGCGCCCTGGTCGAGTGCGATGCGCGCTCGTCGTTGGCGGCAGCGACGGCCCCGACTCCAGACCGGGCGGCCTATCTGGCAGAGCGCGGAAACCAGGTCGGCCTGGAGACGGCGTTGAACGAACTCGTCACCACTCAGGCGAACATCGGTCGTCTCGAGCTTCCTTTCGAAGCTGCACTAGCAGCGGTCGTCGATGCTCAGCCGTTCCTCGTCCAGAACCAGACGAGGAAGCGTTGTCGACCCTGCTCGAGCGCCGCCGGCAAATCCTTGCCGAGTCGGCTGGGCTCGACAGCCGGTTCGACCAAGCGTTCGGCACAACCCGAGACCGGATCATCGCCGCAGGTGACTCGCTCGTGGCCGCTGCCAGCGAAAACGCCGTCCCGCAAGCCGCAGTCGACGAGTTCGAACGGGAGGCTCGCGCTCACGCTGAAGCGCTCGGAGAACTCGTCGCTCGGGCGTTCCAGCGGGAACTGGACGAACTGACGGCCGAAGAACGGGGGTTGATTCAGGGCCCCGAAATGAAGACCCTCGTCGACTCGGGCCTCCTCGAATCGGACTTCGATCTCCCCGACGGCCCCGTCTGTGACTTCAGGTCCGACCGAGCCGCGGAGTTCGTTCAGCCGGCTCATCGGCGACTTGGCCGCCGATCGTGGGCGAGAATGGCTCAACCGTGCGGTGCAGCAGGGGAACCGCCCCGGATCGCCGCTCCACAGCCTCGTCTACAGGCTGGGAAAGATGGGAGGGCACAAGTTCAAGCCATGGGAGGCAGTGAAGTGGGCTGGGAGGCTTCAAGGCGCCCTGGTTGCAGGAAACTACCTGTTCGAGTTCGGGAGCCAACTGAGCGCCCTGAAGCGCGAAGAGGGCGAACTCCAACGCCATCAGCACGAGTTGCGGAGGCAGGTGCGGGAGGCAGCCGACGCCCTCATCGACGCAGCTCGCGAGGAACTGGCCCCCACGGTGAGCCAATTCTTCAGCGAGGCGGGTCGGTCGGTGACCGAGATTGAGGAGCGCCTCGACAGCCTCGTCGGCGAACGAGCCCGCCTCCGAGGCGAACTTGAAGAGATCCGGAACGACTCCCACGGCGCACTCGAGCTGATCGCCCGGGCGTCCAGCGGGACGTTGACGCGATGAGCGGGGCGTCGGTGGTGGCCGTCGTCGCGTTCCTGACGGCGGTCGTCGCCCTGTTCGTCAGTATCCGCGCCGGGCGGCGCCTCCTGGCGACCCAAGCTGAGCTCGCGTCCGCCAATGCCGCCCTCGATCAGGAACGACAGGCCACGGCCGAGTCCATCGCCGCCGTCCATCGTTCGACAGTCGAGGAGGTCACGCACCCTCCTCGAGAACGTGCTGGCACAGGTCGACACCGACATCACCGCCAAAGTCGCCGAGGCACTCGCCATCCTGAGCCCCTGCCAGGGGTCAGGCGTCGGTGAGGCGGATCACGAGCCTCACGGGAACCTCCACCGATGAGCCCACAGAACCACAACCTCGAAACCGCACCGGCAGGCGCTCCAGCGGACCTCTGGCGCCAGTTTTCGAGACCACACGGCCAAGTTCAGATTCGGAACCGAAAGCCGGGGACTCGGCCCGGAGGTCTTGCCTGATCCGGAGGGCCAGTGGCTGACTCGCCTCGAAGCCAGTCGGGAACTGCCCCTGATCGCTTGATATACGGGTCAGTGGCCGCAACGCTCTGAGCAGGTCTTTTACACTGTGGGCCATTGCAGGTCGGGGTTCGAGTCCCATCGTCTCCACCAAGGTCGGCCTGGTCAGAGGGATTGCCGACCGGTCGCAGGTGCGCTCCGGGCCGTGCGCCGGCGAATCCATCGCGCGTCCATCGCGCGGAACTCTGCTCGCTGGTCGAGTCCCGTTGCGCGACGACTGCGCCTTCGCGTGGGGCCGCCGCGCCACCGCGAGAGTGCAAGTCGGACTCAATGCATCAGGCGGTAGCTCCGCTGTTCGTCCTCGAGGGCGCTTTGAAGATGTGGTGACGGAGCGGAGAGGAAGACCTCGGCGTCGAGGCGGATCGCGGCCGCCAGAGCCTCGGTCGCGAGAATGTTGAGAGAGTGCCGCAGCCGTAGCCGTCCGATGTCCGGAGCGAGCTCGCGGAGACTGATGAGCGCGATGTCATCGGGGAGTTCGAGGACCGCGGAGACCGCTTGGTCGCGGAGGTCGGCGGGGAGGTCGGCGAACGGTCCGGACAGCACGCCGGGTCGATCAGTGGCACCCAGCACGGCTTGGCAGAGTCTGACGTACCAGTAGCCCGTCGTCGCGAGCTCGAAACGTCGCAACGCTCGCGGAGTACTTCCCCGAAGTACCGCGCTGAGTGCCTGGTCATCGATGAGCGCGACGCTCACTCGTCTGCGAGTTCGGGATCGCCGAAGCCTTCCGAGGCTCGCTGCCAGTCGTCAGCGGTGACCGCGCTCAGCAGTTGTCGTCTCAGGCGCTTCACTCCGCCCGGAACGATGATCACCGCATCGCCCAAGTCGAGATAGCCCACCTCGCCGCCCTCGCCCAGGCTCCAACGTCGCCGGGTCGCCGAAGGCAGGCTCATTTGTCCTCGCGAAGAAACTCGTAGATCACCCGAAGTTGCCATGGCGGTATTCTACAAGGTGATCGACCGGCGCGCCTTGTAGCGAGCGCGCTGAACCTGGACATCACCGTCGAGCTTCGCCCTGCAAGCTGACCGGGCGAACGGAGTCCATCGCGCGTCCATCGCGCGGACGCAGTCATTCGGGCCCGTTCGCCGTCGTCCACAAAGTGAGCTGCCCTGCGGTTTCGCGTTCGTCGGCGTTCGCATTTGTACGTGTCGGCGAGCGCGGCGTGACCCGGCGTTGTTTGCCGCCGAAGGCAGAGGCGCAGGTAGCTGGCGTCGCTACGCGGACGGGCTGCCGGTAGTGGGCGCGATTGGCTGCCACGTGTTCGGCGAAAGCGTTGTTGACGACACTTGATCGGCGACCGAAGGCGCCGCTGCCTTTACGCCTACTGCGCGATGGCGTGCGATGCGGGTCGCAATGTTGTCCAAGCGAGCTCCGTTGAGCTTCGAGCCGGCGTCCTGGAGTCCTTGCTTGATGGTGCTGACAAGCTGCTGCTCCGAGATGCCTTTGCCCGCCGCAACCGACGAGAGACTGCCGGCCTGGGAGAGACTCACGTTGAGTTGCTGCGGGGACATCGCGAGAACTCCGGTCATGTCGCTCATAACGCTCTGAAGCTGACCTTCGAATCGTCCACCTGTGAGCGGACTCGCGCCCGAGACAGTGTCTGCCGGAATGGGTGCGCCGACGCCGCCGATGTTCATGGGTTTCTCCTCTCGGTCTCGTCCGTCATCGGACGGATTTCAACGGCGAGGAGCGCTTTGGAGAGCCTTTGCCAACCTCACAGGACTCGCTCAGTGGATGTGAGGCTTCGGTGGCCGCTGTGTTCGCCGATCAGGACGCGATGGCGCCCAGGCACGAAATGCGGCTCGAGGTCATGGGCACGATCGCGCATGTGATCACGATCGGCGACCGCGGAGACGAGCTCATAGAGGGCGCGACCGCCCATTTGCGTGAGCTCGAGGCGCGCTGGAGTCGCTTCGAGAGTTCGAGTGAAATCAGCCGGTTGAACGCAAGCGCCGGCGCGCCCCTCGTCGTCTCGGCTCCGACCGTCGCGTTGATCGAGCTCGGAGTCGAGGGTTGGCGAGTCAGCAACGGTTGCTTCGACCCGACAGTTCTCGGCGATGTGATGCGCGCCGGCTACGACCGTTCCTTCTGCGAAATCACCGACGCGACGGCCAGAGTCGCGACGTCGGTGTTCCGACGCGGGTGCGACGGCATCGAGGTCGACCCGGCTTCCGGATCCGTTCGCCTTCCCACCGGAGTCGGCATCGACCCCGGGGGTATCGGGAAAGGGCTCGCCGCCGACCTCGTGATCGACGCGCTCCGCGCCACCGGGGCCGAAGGCGCGTGCGTGAATGTCGGAGGCGATGTACGCGTCGCGGGCGCTGCGCCCGGGGATGGCTGGGTGATCGAGCTGAGCCGATCAGGGAGCAGTCGCGTGCGCGTGGCCGTCCGCATCGCTGATGGAGCCGTCGCGACGCAGCGCGCCCAGCTCTCGGTCGTGGTTCCGTTCCGGATCGCGCAAGCATCATCTGATCGATCCGAGGACCGGGGAACCGGTCGCCAACGACATCGTGAGCGTTTCCGTCGCCGCCGCGCGGGGTTGGCAGGCAGAGGTGCTCACCAAGGCGATCTTCGTGGCCGGCGTCACGGCCGGGCTCGAACTCGCGGAAGAACTGGACGCAGCCGCGCTCGTCGTGACGGCCGGCGGCATGCACCATGCGAACCGGTCGTGGTGCAACCTGGCCACGCGCGGCGATTTCCTCAGCAATCGGGCGGCGGTTGAAGGTCGTTCGCTTGCGGATATCGGTCTTTCCGCAGCGCGAGTCGGGTAGGCCTAGGCGTCGCGGCGGGCGAGCAGTACGGCGCCGACGGCGAGTGACGCGACGGCGTAGGCGCAGAAGACGGTGAACCCGACCCACAGTGACAGGTCTGTGCCGGCGAGTTTCGCGGTGTGGAAGACGCTGTTGCCCGCCGAGAGCGGGAGGTACTTGGAGATGTCCGTGTTCCACGGCGACGGCAGGAAGTTGACGAGTATCGGCAGAATCAACAACAGCCCGACGAGCGCGGCGATCGCGCCGGCCGTGCGGCGCAAGATGGTCCCCAACCCGACGCCGAGCGCGCCCAATACGGAGAGGTACATCGCGCCCCCGACGACGGCGCGCAGTACGCCCGGGTCGCCGATCGACGCGTGCTGCAGTTTGGTGCTCCCGCTCAGGATGGCCTGGCCTATGAAGAAGGCGGCGGAGCACGCGACAAGTCCGACGACGAACACGACCACCATGAACACGACGACCTTGGCGATGAGCACGATGTTCCTTTGCGGCGTTGCCCCGAAGGTCGCGCGGATCTGGCCGGTCGCGTACTCCGAGCTGATCACGAGAACACCGAGAACACCGACGGCGAGTTGGGCCAAGAAGATGCCGTTGAGACTGAAGCCGGTCGCGTCGAAGTTGCGTAGCTCGCCGGGGTCGAGATGATCCGCACGGGCGACGCGCGCCGCGCAGAAGAGCGCGCCGAGGCCCACGATCATCGCGACGGTGACGAGCAGCGACCACAGCGTCGAGCGCACGGACCAGAGCTTGGTCCACTCGGCGTGGACGACGGCGACGAACTGACCGCCGAGCGACGGAGTCGGGTACGTGCCGCGCGTCGCGGCAGCTGCGATCGGTTCTGAGATACTCATCGCGTGCTCCCGGCGTTTGGGCCCGCGTGGAACTCGTCGGTGCCGCGTGTCATTTCCATGAAGGCCTCCTCGAGCGACGCCTCCTGGCGGGTCAGTTCATAGAGCGTGATCCCGGCGGCCGCGGCCATGATGCCGACCTCGCGACACTCCATGCCTGTCACGATCAACGTTTCCTCACCGGACGGCTCGGCGCCTGCTCCGGCCGCGATGACCCGTGAGCGCAACAGGTCGGCCTGCGGAGAAACGACCTTGACGTGATTGGCCGATGCTTGCGCGATGACCTCGGCGACGCTGGCGTCCGCGATGAGCCGGCCCTTTCCGATCACGACGAGGTGGTCCGCGGTGAGCGCCATCTCGCTCATCAGGTGGCTCGACACAAACACCGTGCGGCCTTCGGAGGCGAGTGACCGCAACAGTTGGCGAACCCACTGGATCCCTTCCGGGTCGAGTCCGTTGACCGGTTCGTCGAGCAGCAGCACCTCGGGATCGCCTAACAGCGCGGCCGCGATGCCGAGCCGCTGGCTCATGCCGAGTGAGAACGTTCCCGCCCGCTTCCGGGCCACGGAGGTGAGGCCGACCTGCTCCAGCACCTCGTCGACGCGGCTCGCGCGGATGCCGTTCGATTGCGCCAACCAACGCAAGTGGTTCCGAGCACTCCGACTGGGATGAATCGCCTTCGCCTCGAGCAACGCCCCAACCTCGTGCAGCGGGAAACGCCGGTCGTGATACCGACGCCCGCTCACCGTGATTCGACCCGACGACGGCGCATCGAGCCCGACGATCATCCGCATCGTCGTCGACTTCCCCGCACCATTGGGTCCCAAGAAGCCGGTAACGCGACCGTCCGCCACGGTGAAGGTGAGGTCGTCCACCGCCTTGGTGGAGCCGTAGCGCTTGGTCAACCCGGACGCCTCGATCATCGCACTCCAAACGGATTCGCCGGGCAAGAGCCGTGTCGGTTTCTAACGACGCGAGCTGTGCATGACCTGTGCCAACGCCGAGACGCCCGCCCAGGGTCAGATGCCTCTCTCCTTGTCCCGCCAGGACGGTCGCGAGTTCGAGAATCGTCTCAACAAGTCCACTGATAAGGCCCTGGTCAAGGTGCGTCCCGGACCGTGGCGATCGGGTCGGCGGCGATCTCTTCGTTCGACGAGAGATGTCGTAGCTCGCGAGCTCGAGCCGGAGGTGGACCGGAGGGCGACACAGACACCACCGCGATGCTGCTCGAACGGTGTCGCCCCGGAACCGAGTTGCGCGGACGCCCCGAGGCCGAACAGCACGTCGTGGTCACGGACCTGCTCCGGTCGGTCTGGGCCGTCGACCTGCCGTGCGACCACCCCTTCCGTCGGTTGTCGGTGATGGCCGACGATTGGGTTGCGCGTGCCGAGGCGCGGCTCGCGGCCGACCCGGGACGACTCGACGGCGGGCTGGCCCGCGACGGGCTGGCGCTGTTCCGCGAGCTTTCGCGCGCCGGACCGGCCGACGTGCTGCTGTTCACCGACCTGCACGCCGGCAACGTGCTGTCCGGCGAGCGCCGACCGTGGCTGCTCATCGACCCCAAGCCGTACGTGGGCGATCCGCACTACGACGTCCTGCAACACCTGCTGAACTGCAACGAGTCGCTCCGGGCCGACCCGATCGGGCTGCTGACCAAGGTCGCAGACCTGGCCGGTCTGGACGCCGGGCGAGTAAGGCAATGGTTGTTCGCGAGGTGCGCCCTCGAGATCCTGGGCGAGGGTTCCCCGTGGCCGGGGCTCGACATGGTGTTGCGGCGACTGGGTGGTCCGTAGGCTTCTTCGTCATCGCAATCGTCCACCGGCCGAGGCTCGTTGTCGGAATCCACGAGACCGCCGCGACGTGATCAACACAACCAACCCGTCCGGAACAACGGGACAAGCTCAGCGGCGGTTCGGTCATGCCGTCGCGACCCGCGCGGCGAGCGACGCACAGGTGCGTTCGCGTCCGAAACGCGCAACGGCGGCCCACCGAGATTCGGTGGGCCGCCGTCCTTGCGGCGCGGTCAGCCGGAAATCCCCACGATCGGCGCGTTCAATGCGGACCCGTGCATATTCCCGAGCGGGACGCCGGCCCCGAACGAGATCACCTCGCCCGTTGCCGTCACGAGGTGGTACCCGGTGTGGTTGGCGAGCGCGAGGATTCCGGTGACCGGATCCTTCGCCGCGCCCACGCTCGCACCGAGGAACGGGGCGTTGCCGAAGGCGAAGACGCCACCGTCGGAAGCGACCAGCCAGTATCCGTGCGGCAGGTCCGCCATCCCCACCATCGGGGAACGGAGCGCCAGCGCACCGGCCGAACCGTAGAAGGGAGCGTCACCGAACGAGAACAGACCGCCGTCGGAAGCCACCAAGCGATACCCGTTCTCGGTCGTGTCGATGCCGACGATCGGCGCATTGAGCTTCAGCGCACCGAGCGAACCATGGAACTGCGCGTCACCGAACGAGAACACACCTCCGTCCGATCCCACCAGTTCGTACCCGTTGCCGGTGGTGGTCGTCGCGATGCCGACGATCGGTGCATTGAGCTTCAGCGCACCGAGCGAACCATGGAACTGCGCGTCACCGAACGAGAAGACACCTCCGTCGGAAGCGACGAGGTAGTAGCCGAGGCCACTGCGGGTCGCCGCGATCGCGACGATGGAAGCGTTGAGCCTCACTCCGCCCATCGACCCGTAGAACCGCGCCGATCCGTACGCGAACACGCCGCCGTCGGAGCCGGCCAGGCGGTACCCGCTCAGCTCGCCGGTCGCGATGACCGGGGGTGCGGCGACGATCGTCAGGCAACCGGTGCAGGTCGCGCCGTCTCCTGCGGGGTTTCGAACCGTCACGTCACGCGGGCCGAGCTGGGCCCCCGGATCGACCTTGACGGTGACGAGCAGGCGTGTCGAGCTCTGCCACGTCACCTGGGTCACCGTGATGCCCGAACCGAGAGCGACCGACAGGCCTCCCGGAGAGGCGGCCGCAGTGAAGTTGGTTCCGTTCACGACGATCGCACCGCTGAAGCCGCCCGCAAGCTTGGCCGGGGACACCGTGGTCACCGTAGGCATGCCAATCGTCCGCGCGTAGACCGCGGATTCGAACGCGGTCGCCGGTGCTACCGCGGCCGCGGCGACGCCCTCGGTTTCCGCGGGCCGATCGAGGGTCAGGTCACCCTGCGAGCCGAACACGACGGTTCGGCCGTCGCGGCCGAGCTGGGCGTCGGTGCCATTGACCGCGGGCACCGACTGGCCGGTGTGACCGTCGGTCCGACAGCCGGAGGCTTCGACACCTACCGCGGCCGCGGCGCTCACCCGAACGAGCGCGCCCGTCGTGGTGTCGTAGCGGTACACATCGCGCATGCGGACACCGTCGACCTCGTTCTGATCGTCGGTGGTGAGCGGCGCCTCGGAGTCGAACCCGACGTAGCGGCCGTCACCGCTGATCGAGGGTGCGGCTCCCACCGCCGGAAGTGGCGTCGTGCCCTCACCGCCGGGCGCGGCCGCCGCGGCGACCGTCGTCGTCGTCGTCGGCGTCGTCGTGGTGGTCGTCGTCGGCGGCGTGCACGGCGGTTCGGTGTAGGGCGCCAGCGTGACC
The DNA here is from genome assembly GCA_963829195.1 of uncultured Actinomycetes bacterium. Classification (GTDB taxonomy): domain Bacteria; phylum Actinomycetota; class Acidimicrobiia; order IMCC26256; family PALSA-610; genus PALSA-610. Next base: position 149,692 of record CAWHHS010000007.1, on the reverse strand, counting down.
TGAGCGCCGGCCGCGTCCACGCTCACGCGTACCGTCTTCTTGGCGACCATGTCGCGCACGAAGGCGTCGGTGTTCGCGTTCGTGTCGCCGGAGACCAGGTTCGCGGCGTCCGACTCGAATGCAACGTAGCGCCCGTTGTCGCTGATGGTCGCGCCACGCGTGGTCGCGCTCGGACCGTCGCCGACGACGCCACCGATACCGACGCTCGCGAGCGTTGTGGTACCGGCGACACGGTCACGCACGAAGACCTGTGCAGGTGTCGCGACTTCCTGGGCCGCGCCGATGGGCGCGACGGCTGGCATCAACACGCTCGCGTCCGAGGTGAAGGTCACGAAGCGGCCGTCGGGCGTGATGCTCGGCATCAGCGCGTTCCCGTTCACGGCGCACGGCTTCCCGTCGGTGCCGGTCGAGACGCTCGCCATCTGGACCTTGCCGCTCAGGCGGTCCCACACGTAGACCTTGTCGGGCCCGCCGCCGCTCTTGCACGCGGGCGTTCCGTCGAGATCGGACTTCGCCTGGAACGCGACGTAACGGCCGTCTGCACTCACTGCGCCGAAGTTCGCCGGCGCGCTCGAAGGTATGCCGCTGTTGTCGACGCTCACGGTGTAGGTCTTGGTCCGCCCGCTCTCGTCGAAGACCCCGTTGCCGTCCGAATCACGATCGAGCAGGTAAACCTCGGAGGCGGCGCCTCGACGCGTGTACGCGACGAATCGACCGGTGTCACTCACATCGGGGTCCATGTCGTCGCCGGTCGTGAGGTGCTTGGTGACGCCGGTCCCGCGGTCGACGGCCCACACGCCTTGGCCTCCCGTCCCGCGTCCGACGAACACCACGTATCGGGCGTCGGCGCTCATTGCGGGTGTCTCACGACCTCCGCTCGCGCCCGCGTCGATACTGACCCGTTCGAGCGTCCCGTTGGGAACCACGACACCGGCAGCGTGAGAGGCGGGGATGGCGCCGGCAAATGTGGCGATCACCAGAGCGGACGACGCCAGCCACGGGATCAGTCTTCGAGCGTTACGGTTCTTCATCGTGCCCTCCGAGTTTCGAGATCGATATGTCCGCGCCGGCGCGCACGCGGGCGCATCGCCCGCGCAAGCACGCTGCCGCCGAGGACGAGAACTGAGGCGAGCAGAGCCAAGGGCGCGCTCGCGCTTCCGGTGCGCGGCAACTCCGTACCGGTCGTTGTGATCACTGCCGTTGTGGTGGTGGAACTCGTAGGGACGTCTTGCGCCGCGAGAACCGTCGTGCTGGTGGTCGTGGTCGGCGGGATCGCGGCGGCCCGGAACACCACGGTGTGCGGGCAGTCCGTCCGACCCTTCGGAACTTCGTCCACCGGCGGGACCGGCGGCTCCGGGCACTCGACCCGCGGGTCGAACTCGCCCAAGCCGGACCGCACGCTCCATCCGCTCGGCAGGCCCTGCGCGCTCACCGTGTAGGTGCCCGTGCCCGAGACCCAGACGCCGGTGACAGGGCCGCCTTCATCGCCGTCGCCGTCGTTGTTGGCGTCGTCACCCGTTGCTTTCGCGTAGGTGCACGACAGTGTCGACGTCCCCACCGGGTAGACGCAGGTTCCCGTCCCTTGTTTGCTCGTGCCGGTCACCACGAAATGCGGGAGGGGTACAGGGGCCGCGACCGCGCCGCCGCCGGCGTTGGTCCACTGCACACGCAGCGGTATCGACCACGAGTGGCCGGAGTGTTGCTGCGCTCCGCACGCGAGCCAGAACAGCGCGCTCCCGATCGACGTCCCGTCGACCTCGACACCAATGCGCAGATGGAACCCGTTCGACTTCTTCGCAAGCGCCGCGGTCGCGATCGCTCCGGTCATGTCGGTCGGCCCCATCGACCAGGAGCCGACGACATCGGTCGCGGTCTCGTCGACAACGACCGCGGTCCCCGACGGGTTCGCGCCCGTCACCAGGAGCCGAACCGAGTGGGATCCCTCAGAGAGATTCGCTACCGCGATCGTGAGCTCGCAACCCGCGAGCCGGCGGCTTCCTTCACCGTGCAGCGGGCTGCCGTTGACGGTGATCGATGCAGCAGCAGCGGCCGCGCTGCTCGCGGTTACGCCCGCCAACGCCAACGTCACGACGCCGACGAACACCATGCCTCCCAGCCGGATCTTCATGGAACACGCCTCCATTCATCCGTGACGCGGGCCGTTCGTCCACCTGCCGCTCCCGCGAAAACATCCTTGACTCGTCCATTGAACGCGTCGCGTGAGCTCCGTCGGTAGATCCCGCCGGCACGTATCGCAGCCGCCCTCGCAGGTCTTATGGCCCTTGTGTCGAGCCGGTCGCGCTCTCGCGAGGATCGTTTGTGGAGGACTCTGCCGTAAGCCTCGTCGAGATGGGCCGATCGGCTCTGCCGGTTTCGCCGGCCCGGTGGCTCACTCGCGTGGTACAGTCGAGGAGGATTGGATGCGGCACTTCACAAGGTCGAGGATCTTCGTGATGAGCGGGATGCTCGTGCTCGCCGCGTGCGGCAGCAGCGGAAGTGGGAACAAGAGCCAAGGCTCGGGCACGACCAATCAGGTCGGGACGTCGAGCACGGTGCGGTCGGGAACGAGTGCCGGACCGGGCTCGACGGCGGGCGTTGCGAACGGCACCGTGACCGCGGAGGTGGCGGCTGCGGTGCAACAGGCCCATACCGCGGAACGCACCGCGCTCGCGACCTACGAGAACGTCGTCGCCAAGTTCGGCGACCGAAACCCGTTCGTGAACGTGATCGAGTCGGAGCGTCAGCACGTCGCGACGGTCGCGAAGGTCGCGGCGGACCACAGCATCACACTTTCGACTGCGAGCGTGAGCGTGAGCGCGAACGCGGCCCCGGCGACGTTCGGCGAGGCCTGCACTGCAGGCGTCACGACGGAGCGCCAGACGATCGCGATGTACGACCAGCTACTGCCGAAAGTGGCGGCGTACGCGGACATCACCACTGCGTTCACCAGCCTGCGCCAGAGCTCTCAAGACAATCACTTGGTCGCGTTCCAGCGTTGCTCGTGATGTCGCTCTATGAACCGCTTCGGCGACGGCCGTAACGGCAGTCAGCCGGCCGCGCAGCGTCCCGTCGAGACGGCGTTGCTCTGCGTGCGCGATCGGTCGAGGTCAGCGCGGACCTCGCCTGCGGTCAGCGCGTAGCCCACGTTCGCGTCGCCGATGGAGCGGGCGAACACGACGCCCGCGACCGTGCCGTCGGGCAAGGAGAACGGGCCGCCCGAGTTCCCGGGTCGGATCGATGCTTGCAGCTCGTAGACCTGCCGGGTGACGACGCTCTCGCCGTAGATGTCGCGCCCGCGCGCGGAGTACTCGGCGAGCACGGCACCCGGCGTGACGGTGAGCGGGCCGTCCATCGGATAGCCGAGCACCGCGCCGACCGCGCCGCGCGCGGCGGTCGCGTTTGCGAGCGGGAGGGCGGGGCCGGCGAGATCGCCGACGCGCAGCACCGCGATGTCGGTGGCAGGATCGAACACCAGCGGCGTCGCGCCGTGTGTGCCGTTCGTGTCGTGCACTACCGGGGACCCGATGCCGGCAACCACATGCGCGTTGGTCACGACGAGATCCGGCCCCGCGACGAACCCGGACCCTTCCACGACACCACCGCAGCCCTTCCCGGTGATCTTCACCGTCGATCGTGCGGCCGCGTCGGCCGCGGCCTTCGCCTCGGCGGTCGTCGGTCCCGTCACCGGGCTCGACGGTGCCGGTTCGAGCTCGACGAACACCTGCGGGAAGCCCAGGGGATCCAGCAGGCGTCCGAGTCGCGCGGTGATCTCAGGGGCGGGCGGAAGCACACCGTCGAGGTGGCGGATGATGGCCGAGTCCTGGATCAACTGGCCCATGCCGGCGTTCGGCAGCGTCGCCAGCGTTCCCGCCAGGAGCCATGCGACCACCAGCACGCCGAGGCCCGACACGACCGCACCGAGGATCGAATCGACGAGACCGAGATGGATCCGACGCAAGATCCGCGCCGCGCGTGCGCCGAGCCATCCTCCGATCACGCTGAACAAGAAGGCGAGTACTACGAGCGTGGTCAAGGTGAGCGCGACCTTCATCGTTGCTCCGCTCACCCGATCCGCGACCTTGCTCGCGGCCAGGACCCCCAGAAGGAACCCGCCGAACATGCCGACGTACGTGCCTACCTGCGTCACGACGCCGGTCATCGCGCCCGAGATCAGAGCTCCGATGACCGCAAGGGCGATGAGTGCGTCAACGAGATTCACCCACCGAGCATCGCAGACGGGGCGGCAACCCAACTGACCAGGTCCGCCGAGGGGTCGGAAGTGGTTCAAGCCCACGAGCCGCCAAAGTGGGGGGCCGGCCCTCGCCGGCCATGTCGAGAACTACGGTCGGCGCCGCTTGGCGAAGTCGACGATGGTGGCGAACTCGGCGTCGGTCAGGGGCAGCACGGACAGCCGGTTCCCCTTCGCCAGCAAACGACAGTGGGCGAGCTCGGGGAGCGTGCGCAGCTCGTCGAGCGAAACGAACGGCAGCGCGCGCACCGGCGCGACGGTCACCCAATCCCAGCGCGGATCGTCGGGCTTGCTCGCGGCGTCGTAGTACTTGCTCGCCGGATCGAACTGGGTCGGGTCGGGTTCCGCGGTCCCGACGATCTTGCAGATTCCGGCGACGCCCGGCGGCTTGGCATTCGAGTGGTAGAAGATCGCTTGCTCGCCCCGTTTCATCTCGCGCAGGAAGTTGCGCGACTGGTAGCTGCGGATCCCGTCCCAGCCTTCGCGTCCGGCCCGCACGAGGTCGTCGTAAGAGAAGACGTCCGGTTCGGACTTGAGCAGCCAGCGCGCCATGTCCCGACGCTACGCGATGCCGCCGGACGCGGCCCGCGCGCGCTTTGTGGTGCGATTGACGACCTGCGGGCATGCTGCCGAGGTGGTCGGCCTGGCGGCGACGGTCGCGATCGCCGGGGCGGAGTTCGCGAACGACCGCCTCGACTTCGACACGCCGGCCGCAACGACATCGTGCGGACCACCAATCTGGCACCGGGTGTCATCGACCTGTTCGTCGACGGCGTGCTCCAGTAGTCCGTTCGATCAATCGGGCCGAGGTCGCCGCGGGTCGGGATCGCGCCCGTCGACGATCCGGGTGACTGCGACCTCGAGGCCCGAGACGCGCGGCATCGCGGTGAGATCGTCGACGTCGATGTCGCCGCTGGTCAGGTCGCCGGGGTTCGCGGCGCGGTGGCCGTGGGTCATCGAGACCACGCCGTCGCGGACCGTGGGGTCCGCGACGGCTTCGGTCGCGACGCGGCCGTGCGCGGTCGCGAGCATGACCGGCACGGTCGTCGCGCCCGGAGTTGCGGGACCGTCCCGGGGTTGACGTGTACGACGGTGTCACTCGCGCCCGCGCCGTAGGCGATCGAGTTGCTCCACGCCATCTCCCGGCGCGGCGCGAGCACGTACGGCGCGGGCGCGGGATCGTTGTACTCGGCCAGTCGGCGCAGCAGTGGTGCGGGCGCGATCGACCAGCGACCGTCCGCGAGCAGTTCGTTGCGCACCCATCCGTATTCGACAGGTATCTCGACGCCGCGTGGTCCGGCCCCGAAGAGATGGTCGGCGTCGACGCGCGCGATGCGCGAGGACACCGCGGAGGTAGTCCTCGTCGCCGAGGTCGTCGGGATCGGGAGTTCCGGCCGGCGCGCGGCCCATCGCGCGGCTCAATGCCGCGAACATCCACCACACCGGCCGGCGGTCGGCCACGGGCGAGACGACGGCGGGCGTCGCCTGGAGTGCCGACCGCAGCGCGGTGAGCTCGGCCAGGGTGATGTCCGCCCGTTCCAACTGTCCGGTCGCGGGGAGCACGTGCGTGGCGATCTCGGTCAGCGGGTTGTCGGCGACGTCGACCACCGCGAGCACTTCGAGCGTCCGCAGCGCCGCGTGCAGTCGTTCGGGCTGCGGGAAGGCGGTCAGCGGGTTGCCGCCGGTGACGAAGAGTGCACGCACGTTGCCCGCCTCGATCTCCGCGGCCAGCGCGACCGCGGGAACCTGCCCGACGACCCTCGGCAGCTCCGGCCGGCTCACCGGTGACGGGAGCGCGGCACGCGGCGCACCGGCCCGGCGGGGCCGCAGTCGCTGGACGGTGCCACGGTTGAAGCGCATGCCGGTCGCGACGTCGAGCGATCCCGAAGCGATGAGGACGACCCAACGGAGCCACTCGGCGAGCACGCCGTCGCGCGCCATCGTCACACCCGTGCCGCAGTGCATCGCGATTCGGCCCGGGTGTTCGCGCATCTCGCGCGACGAGCTGTTCGAGCAGCGCTCGATCGACGTCGGCGGCCGCCGCGGCCCGATCGATCGTGAAGTGGCCGAGCGCGCGCCGCAGCGCGGCGACCTCGTCCGCGTGGCAGTGCGCGATCAGCTCGTCCTCGTCGGCGCCCTCGGCGAGCAGCGCGTTCGCCAGCGCGCCGAGCACGGCGACGTCGGCGCCGGGCCGGACGGGTACGTGCACGTCGGCGTGCGCCGCCGTCTCGGTGCGGCGCGGATCGAGCACCCAGACGCGCCCGCCCCGGGCGCGGTACTCGCGCAGGTAGCGGACCGGATCCGGGAGCGAGGTGCCGTAGCCGTGGGAAACGACCGGGTTCGATCCGACGAAGATCGCGAGGCCGGGCGCGGTCGGATCCCACACGGGGTTGAGCATCGGCTGACCGCTCACGAGCTCGGCCGCGACGAGCGCGGGGGCGTTGTCGACGGTGACCGCAGTCAGGAACGAGCGGCTCCCGATCGACGGCAACCATTGGCTCGCCGCGATCTGGCCCGCCGCGTCGTACGCGAGACCGGTCGCGAGGTACAGCGCGACCGCATCCGGGCCGTGCCCGTCGATGACCCGGTCGAGCCGGTCCGCGAGATCGTCGAGCAGCTCGTCCCAGTCGACGTCCCGGCCGTCGATGCGGGGCCGGTCGAGCCGGCGCGGCGAGTGGTGCCACGCCGGGAGCCCGCGGCCCTTGGAACACACGTACCCGCGGGAGACCGGGTGGTCGTCGTCGCCTCGGACGCGCACCACCGTCTCGCTGTCGACGGTCACGACGATGCCGCACGCAGCCGCACAGATCCGGCAGTACGAGAGCGTGTCGCGTTCCACGACCACACGCTACGACCGGCGTGCGGTATGCGTGACCGTCAAGGTCGCGGCGACAGCTTCAGTGCGCAGGTACCGGCGGCCGAAGAGGAACGCGCACCCGTACAACAGGCCCGCGACGATCAACAACGCGCGGTAGCCGACGATGAGCGCGCCGTACTCGAGGATCCCGCCGAACATCGCGCCGAGCAGGTTGGCGCCGAACGCGACCGTCGACGAACCGGCGTCCTTGAATCGCTGCGTGAACACGAGGTTCGCCATGAAGATCGGCGCGAAGGCGAGGCTGACCGCCACGAGGAACCGCAACGGCACCGCCAGCGACAGCACCCAGCTCGACGGGACGAAGAACGCGAGCGCGAGGAACGCGACGAGGACGACATAGAGCCGCGCCGGCCGTCGGAAGTGGACGTGTCTCGACACCTCGACGGCCAGCAGCACGCTCAACAGCACACCCCCGAACACGAGTGCGTTCACGAACCACGTCGTGCCGAAGAACAACGCGAACCGCACGACGTACATCGTCTCGAGCAACAAGAAGGCGGCGCCCATGAAGAACAGATCCGTGTAACTCGCCATCGGCTTGAACGGCCCGGCCGCGGCCCGCACCAACAGGAGCGACGCGAGGAGGATCAACCCGATCGTCGCGAGGTAGAAGCCCGGGATCGACGGCGTACGCAGGTACGGGAACGGATGGTCGTCGGTCGCGGGCTTGGGCACGGGAGTCGTCTGCGTCACCCACGTCGACGCGCAGTGCAGCGCCGCGGCGCTCTTGGCGTCCTCCAGGAACGCGAGATGGAACCCCGTGCCACCCTGGTCGTCGACACACGGCGGCCGCCCGTACACCGCGTTCAACGTTCCCGCGTAGCGATCGATGAGCCAACGCTGCTCGTAGTAGTTGTACATACCGAAGACGCCGTTCGGCTTGAGATGGTCGCGTGCCGTCTCCATGGCCTGCTTCGTGAACAGGTAGCTCTCGAGCCGCAGGCTCGACTGGCCCGCGACGAGCGTGATCGAGTCGGGCAGCGCGAACAGGATCAGGTCGTAGTGCCGGCTGGTGCGTTGCAGGAACGCGTGGCCGTCGTCGATGTGGCTGTGCACACGCGGGTCGGCGAAGGGGTGATCCGGGTGCAGTTCCTTGCCGAGTTGGTGCAAGCGCGGGTCGATCTCGACCGCGTCGATGCGCTTCGCGCCCTTGGACAGGGCGATGGCTACGTCGTTGCCCGTACCGGCACCGACGATGAGCACGTCGTCGAGGCTGTTGTTCGCGATGCGGTCGTAGACGCGGGTGTAGATGATCGGCGCCTTCTGTGACACGGGCAGGATCGCCTGGTGCGGGACACCGTTGACCGACACGATCGGCGTGTGCAGGTTCGCGTCCTGCTTCACCTCGATCTTGTAGTACGGCGACCACGAGGTACCGGACGCGAACGACTCGGCTCCGAGGATCGCCACCAGCGCGAGGAACCCGGCGATCTGCCAGACCGTGACGCGCGGCAGGTACAGCGCGACGAGCGCGATCACGACGACGATGCCCCAACCGAGGGGCGGGGCGTGCAGGAACGACAGCAGGCTGAAGCCGACGATTCCCGCGACACTGCCGATCAGGTCGAGCCGGTACGCCTCGAGCGCCTCGAACTTCGCGAACGCGCGCGCGACCCCCTCCCCGACGAAGGCCATCGCCGCAGTGACGGCGACGAAGATGACCGCGAGCACCACGTAGCGCGGCGGACCGCTTCGCTTCACGATCCCGAAGAACAACAGATCGGCACCACTCGAGGTGATGCTGACCGGGAAGAAACGCACGAACGCGACGAGCGCCGCGAGGGCGAGCGGCGCGTACGGGAACAGGTCGCGCGTGGAGCGCGCCCGCAAGAAGCCGATGCCGATCCCGAGGAAGCTGCCGAGCAGGACGAAATTCGAGAAGTACGACAGGTACAGCACGTTCGAGCCCGCCCAACGGATGAGCGCGAGCTCGACGAACAGCATCACGAAGCTGAGCAGGACGAGGCGGAGACGGTCGCTCATGTCCGGTCCCGGTCGAGAGGCCGCGTCCGACCCCGCCCTGAGTGCGTTCCTTCCACGGATCCCCCCGTCTCGGTCCGGAGCATTCTGGCGCGGGCGCACGCACGTGGACGGCATCGACGAAGATGCTCTTGCGCCACGCGAAACCGGCCGATGAATTCGCCGACGGATTCGATCGTGCGCGCCGCCTTTCGGGCGCGTGGGCGAAAGCGGGGAAGAACGTGGATTACGAACCCAGCGGGGCCGGTCCGACCGCCCTTCCAGTCACGACGGCCCTCGAGTTCCCGGACTGGACGATCCAGCGGCACATCGGTACCTGCTTCGGACTCGTCGTACGCAGCATGGGGGCGCTCAAGGGCATCAGCGCGAGCTTCCAGGCGTTCAAGGGCGGCGAGGTGTCGCAGTACACCGAGTTGCTGGAGGACAGCCGGCGCCACGCGATCGACCGGATGGTCGAGAACGCCCGGCTGATGGGCGCCAACGCGGTCGTCGCGATGCGCTTCGATACCTCCGAGATCGGTGAGACGCTCACGGAGATCGTCGCGTACGGAACGGCGGTGCTCGTCGTCGGGCACCCGTGATCGTCTTGGCCCTGTTCGTCGCGTTGGCCGTCGTCGCCTACGTCGGGTGGCGGCAGCTGAAGCGCCACGGTGAGAGCCCGTCGGCGGCGCCGACGTGGCAACGGACCGACGAGGTCTTCCGGGATCCGTCGTCGAGCCGGATCATGCGCGTCTGGATCGATCCCGACGACGGCTCCCGGCACTACGTCCCCGAATAGTCGAGGACCGACGGCTCATCGATTGAGACGGGTCGGCGTCGCGAACTTCATCGCGCGAGGCGCGCCGCCTTCATCGTCAGGTACTGCTGCTCGCGGAGATTCGCGGTGCGCGACGCGGCGGCCCTGAACTCGACGACCGCGGCATCGGCGTCGCCGGCCAGCTCCAAGAGGTGCGCCCGCACGGAGTGCAGCCGGTGATGGTCGCCGAGCCGGTCGTCGAGACCCTCGAGCAGCGCGAGCCCGGCGCCGGGGCTCTCCGCCATCGCAGCGGCGACGGCACGATTGAGCGTCACCATCGGGTTGCCCGTCATCCGTTCGAGCACGCCGTAGAGCGCGAAGATCTCCGTCCAGTTCGTGTCCTCGTAGCGGGCCGCCTGGTCGTGCACCGCCGCGATCGCGGCCTGCACCTGGTACTCGCCCATCGGTCCGCGGCGCAGCGCACCGGTGATGAGCGCGACCCCCTCGGCGACGAGCGGGCGCACCCACCGCGCGCGGTCCTGTTCCGCGAGCGGGACCAGCTCGCCGTTCGACCCCGTGCGCGCCGGCCGCCGGGCGTCGGTGAGCAGCATCAGCGCGAGGAGACCGGCGACCTCGGCGTCGTCGGGGAGCGCGTCGTGGACGAGACGCGCGAGCCGGATCGCCTCGCCCGAAAGGTCGCTGCGCGCGAGATCCGGCCCGCTGCTCGTCGCGTATCCCTCGTTGAAGAGGAGATAGAGCACGTGCAGGACCGACCGCAACCGTTCCGCGTGTTCGTCGGCAGCCGGCAGTGCGAACGGCACCGCGGACGCTTTGATCTTCGCCTTGGCCCGGCTGATGCGCTGCGCCATCGTCGCTTCCGGAACGAGGAACGCGCTCGCGATCTCGCGGGTGGAGAGGCCGCCGACCGCCCGCAGCGTGAGCGGGACCGCCGTCGCGGGCGTGAGCGACGGATGGCAGCACATGAACATGAGGATCAACGTGTCGTCGCTGTCCGGAGGCCGGGTCGGGCCGCGCCATCGACCACGAAGCCGCCAGCTCTTCGCGCCGGCGACGCGCGTCGCCCGCGCGGTACTGGTCGGACATGCGGCGCCCCGCGACCCGGATCAACCACGCGCGTCGGGTCGTCGGGCCGCCCTTCGCCGGGCCACGTGGTCGCGGCGGCGAGGAGCGCTTCCTGCACCGCGTCCTCGGCGTCGGCGAAGTCGCCGTAGCGGCGCACGACCGCACCGAGAACCCGCGGCGCCAGCTCGCGCAACAGGCTCTCGGTGCCGGGGTCGCAGGTCACATCTCGGGATCGGGCGCGCCCATCACCTGGCGCACCTCGATCGGCTGGCGGATCGGCTCCCCGTTCGGGCCGGGCGCCGCCGACGCCCGCGCCGCGATCTCGATCGCGCGCTCGGGCGTCTCGACGTCGATCAGTCGGTAGCCCGCGAGCAACTCCTTCGACTCCGGGTACGGGCCGTCGGTGATGACGGGCGCGGTGACACCGTCGGAGACGACGAACCGGGCCTGCTCCGGTCCGGCCAGCCCCTGGGCGTCGACCAGCTCGCCGAGCTCGGCGAGCTCCTGGTTCAACGCCTGCTGGAACGCGATGTGGGCCGCGACGTCTTCCGGACTCCACTCGGGCATGGGTGCGCAGCCCGACTCGACTTCGCCGTAGTTCTGCAAGAGCATGAATCGCATCTCTTCATCCTTCCCGGTCGGCAGCACCCGATGCGCTGCTCACCCGGATGTCGGAGCTGGGATGCGATTCTCGACATCGCGCCCGCGATTCGTTCAATCGGCGGCTTGTGCGATCACCTTGGCCTCGTTGGTCAGGTGGAACTTCTCCCGGAAGTCGCGCAGTCCGTACCCAGTGACGGTGGTCGGACCGGCCGCCCGGGCGGTGGCGCTGCGCTGGAGCCCGAACATCGGTGCGAGCTCCCCGAAGTAGCTCCCGGCGTCGACGTCGGCGACGCGCTCCTCGGTCCCGTCGTCGCGGATGCGCAGGATCTCGACGCGACCGCTCTCGACGACGTAGACGAGATCGCCGCGGTCGCCCTGGGCGAAGAGGACCTCGCCCGGAGCGAGCTGCAAGGCCACCGGCTCCCGCGGCGTCGTGTCGGCGCGCGGGGTCAGGTTCACGACCCGGTCGGCGAGAGGGATCATGCGTTCGTCGTGGGTGGCGACGACGACGAGGCGCCCGTCGTCGGCCAACGTCCGGATCAGCTTCAGGACGCCGTCGACCTGGATGTAGTCGAGGTGGGCCGTGGGCTCGTCGGCGAGGATGACGGGCGGGTCGTGCGCGAGCGCCCGGGCGATCGCGACGCGTTGCTGCTGGCCGCCCGACATCTCCGACGGGCGGTGATGGATTCGTTGGTCGAGGTCGACCTGGTGCAACAGCTCGGCCGCGCGCTCGTGCGCGGCGCGGCGGCGAACACCGGCGCCGCGCAACGGCACCATGACGTTCTCGAGCGCGCTGAGCGACGGCACGAGATTGAACGCCTGGAACACGACGCCGACGGTCCGGCGCCGGTACGACGTCAGGTCCGCGCCGCGCAGGCCCACGACGTCGACGCCCGCGACCCGCGCCGCTCCCGGACGTCGGCGTCAGGATCGCCGCGAGCACCGACAACAGCGTCGTCTTGCCGCAGCCCGATGCGCCGAGCAGCAGCACGAGCTCGCCCCCCGAGGCATCGAGCGAGAGCCCGTCGATCGGCCGAACGGGATACCCGCCCGACGAGTACTCGATGACGAGATCGCGGATCTCGAGGTCGGCGCCGACCACGGAAGGGGCCGTCATCCGAACGCCAGTGCCGGGTCGACCGTCACGGCTCGGCGCAACGGGATGATCGACGACACCAGCCCGACCGCGATCGCGACGACCGGCAGGAGGATGTACGCCGACTTCGGGATCACGACCGGGACGGCCATCGACGGTTCGAGCAGGACCGACAAGACGTACGCGGCGACGACGGAGCACAGAGCCAGCGCGACGGCCTGCAACGCGAGACCCCACAGCAGGCTGCGGGTCGTGACCCCCGTCGCCTTGAACACCGCGAAGTCGCGCGAGCGCTCGATGGCCTGGAGGTACAGGACGGAACCGATGATGCCGGCCGCGACGAACCACAGGAGGATGTTCAAGAAGCCGATGGTGGCCGTCGCGTTGCGCATCGGTCGTCCCATGTCGTGGCGGACCGCGGCGTTCGAGAGCGCTTGAAAGCCCGCCGGGGGCGAGGCAAGGGATCCTTGCACGACGACGGTCGTGACGAGCGGTGCGCCGCTCGAACGCGCCCGCCTGCAGGTCGGTCAGCCGCACGAACGCGACCGGGATGCCCGCGAAGTACGTGAGCCCTTTGGTCCGGCCCACGACGGTGAAGTCGCGTCCGAAGAGACGCAGGGTGGTGCCGAGCTTCACTCCGAGCGCTGAGTCGACGACCATGTCCCCGGCCTTCGACAGGGCGCGCCCTTGGGAGAGTTTCGGAGTCACCATCCCACCGGCCTGAATGCCGACGACATTGAGGTCCTTCACCGAAGGCGTATTGACGCCGGATCGCATCAACAGGACAGATTCGGCGGCGCGTACGCCCGGCGTCGCGGCGATCTTCGAGGCCTCCGTCGCGGGGAACACGCGGGCGCTCGTGAACGGGCCCGACACGTCCGAAGGCACGACCCAGGCGTCGGCGTGGAAGACCGCGACGCTGTGGCGGATCTCGTCGCCGAAGCTGGCCCCGACGCCGCTGATCAACAACGTCATCGCGAACACCAACCCCGCCGCGAGCACCCCGATGATGAAGCGCCGGCGCCGCCACTGCAGGTCTCGCAAACTGACGAACAGCACGGCGTCGGAGCGTAATAGCGGACGCGACGTACGCGCTTTCTCATCGCTGTCGCGATCTCCCGGCGCGCGACGGACCGTGGTCGACCGGGCCGGGACGGAACGGCGGTCGTTCGGGTCGTCGCCCGGGGCGGCCGTACCATCGTGCCCGTGAGCGCAACGCTCTGGTCGCAGCTGGACGCCGGTGTCGCGCTCGCACTCGGTGCGATCGTCGCTCACCGCCGCCGTCCGCAAGTTGCAGCACCCGCGGGTCTTCGCGCTCACGCTCGAGCGCCTCGAACCGGCGCTCGTCGGCCGCCGTTCGCTCGCGATCCGGGCGGCGGTCGCGATCGCGATCTACGAGGCGACGGTGGCGGTCGGTGTCGTCGCCGGCCGCGGCGGCGCCGGCTTCGTCTTCGCGTGCGCGTTGCTCGTCGCCTGCGCGGGCTTCCTGCTCGCCCTTGCGCGGGCCGTGCAACAGCATGTTCCGTGCGCGTGCTTCGGTCGTCTCGGGCGCACCGCGGCGGGCGGGCGGGAGATCGGCCGGGGCTTCGTGTTGGTCGCCGGCGCCGCGTTACTTGTCGTGCACCGGGCGATCGATGCGCGCACCGCGTACGGCTTCGGACCCTGGGCGGCGGTGGCGCTCGTCGCGACCGGGCTGCTCATCGTCGCCGGGCAGCGCATCGGCGCGGCCGCGCGGCCCGGGGTCGAGTTGCAGCCCGCGGCGCGGCGGGAGTCCGATGATCTGCGCAGCCGGATCATGAGTGTCGTCGGCTTCGACAACGACCTCTACTCGACGAACGGCTGACGGAGGCCGGATCCCCGGCGCATCACATGTCACGCAGTCGGTGCGCGTCGCCGGTGTGTAGATGCAAATGACGTCGGTGAGGTATCCGAGTTCGCAGTGCTGCTCGGAGCATCGCCGCGCCGGAACCCCCGTCCGGCAGATGCGAGGTCAGTACGACGTAGGGGTGCCGGCCCGATTCGGCCGCGAGGAGGGCGCCGTTTGCGATTGCCTTCTTGAGCGTGTCGGTTCGCAGGAGACCGGGACGCGATCCCTGGACACTGCCCTTGTATTCGAACCACACGAGGTTCCCGCGTGGACTCGATGGCGACGCGGTCGATCTCCACGCCGACGTTGCGCAGCAACTCACGACCGCGCAGTTCGAATCCATCGTGCGTGAGGAGTTGGTCGCACTGCTCGGCGAACTGTCGGCCCTGAATGCCGGACGACGCTTGAAAGTCACTCATGGTCGTCTTCGAAGATTCGCTGGAGACGAATCTCCATTGCCGCAACCTGGGCGTCGAGACGGGACTCCGACCAAACGTCCTCGTCCGGGTATGCGTCGATGGCCTCGCCACTCGCTTGAATCCACTCGCCGACCGCGTCGGCCCAACGTTCCTCGAGGAGTGCGGCGCGGATTCGTTGGAGCGCTCCGGTGGAGAGCTCCGTCGGATCGAGACGCGCCACGACCTTCAGCGCGAGGACGCGACTGAGGACGCCCTCGTCGGTTGCAAGGAAGACCTGGGCCGGGTCAGAGCCCACGATTGCGACCGCTACTCGTCCGGGCCACCCTGCCCGGCTCTGGTCCGGCACGGCGCTACGTTGCCCGACGGCTTACTTGTCCGCGTGCGTAGCTGCGTAGCCGTTGGAGATCGTCGGACGATCTCAACACGATGACATCATGAATCGGCTTCTTGGATCCGGTCATCTCCGCGAGTGCCGAGGCACCGGCACTGTTCGGGGCCGGGGCATCCGTCGTCAACAAGACCAACGGCACCGTGTTGTTGGCCTGGTGGAGCACGGCGGCCTTGCCGAGGGCCTTCCACAGAGTGTCGGTCCGTCGCAAACCGGGCCGGTTCGATGTGAACCCGCCGGAGACATCGAAGAACCACTCCTTGCCCGACTGATCTCGCGCGACGAAGTTCACCTCGACGCCCACGGGAAAGCTGACGTTGACTTCGATGTCGGTGAAGCCGAACTGCTCGAGCGCCTCGCGCGAGGGCCTGCGCGGCCTTGCCCTCGCGCACTGCGCGTGCCTGGAAATCCTCACCGGCTTCTGCAATCGCAGGTGTGCTCGGCAGCACGACGCGAAGCGGTTCCGTGTCGGATTCGCGCACAGCGCGAAAGCCGATTGCGCTCCCGCTCGATTCGTTTCTTGGCCGCGATTCGACGTAGGTGGGATCGGTGTCGTAACCGACGTAGTGGCGTTCGAGTCCGGGCCGCGGCGACCAGTCGTCGAGCCCGAGCCCATGAACGGGTCGAGCACGAGATCGCCGACGGTATGTGTAGAGCCGGATCAGCGCTCGGGGAGCTCGACCGGGAACGGCGCCGGGTGATCGACGCGGCTCGCGCTCTCGGGCGGGATGTCCCAGACGTCGAGCGTGGCGGCCATGAACTCGTCGGCGTCGATCGTGCTCTCGCGACGGCAGGCCGAGGCGTCTCGCGTTCGGGCCGGCCCTTGGCGCGGTCGAATCGCCTTTGCTCGCGATGATCACCCGCTCGGTGATGTCGCGCACGCACCGGGTTCGCGGCCTTGCGGAACGATCCCCACGCGCAGTTGCCGGCCGCGCCTTCGCCCTTGCGCCAGATGACCTCGCCGCGGAGCAGCAGCTTGAGGTCGTCCTGCAGGATCCGGATCACGTCGGCGGAGAGGCTGCGGTACGGCTTGCGACCGAGGTTGGCGACGTTGACCGCGATGCGGCCGCCGGGTTCGAGCTTGCGCACGCATTCCGCGAACACTTCGCGCAGCATGTCGAGGTACTCGAGGTACGACGCGGGGACGCCTTCGCGTTCGAGCTCCTCTTCGTACTGCTTGCCCGCGAAGTACGGCGGCGACGTGACGACGAGCGCGACGGAGTTGTCGAGCGACCTGGTCCATGTGCCGGGCGTCGCCCTCGACGAACGGCTCGTCGATCGCGTACGGGCGCGGGCACGTCGGCGTCGTCGGACGATGGCCGGGCGCCTCGAAGCGTTCGTAGAACGCCGAGCGCGTCGTGGCTCTCGCGCTTGCCGACACCGAAATTCGAGGTTGAAGTGCCGCCCTTGGGGCCGCGCTTCTTCGGCGTCGCCATCGCAGTGCAGCCTACGCGGAGCGTGCGCCAACGACTGTTCCCACGAGCACACCCCGCGCGATCGCGGTGTCGCGGATCTGCGGGAGGGCCTGGACGGAGCTCGGCGCCGAGCAGTCGGGGCCGTTCGAGGAGTCGCCGTTGTCGGCGCAGACGTAGTCGTCGAGCGCGTAGACGGAGAAGCGGTAGTGGTGGACCGAGCCCGCGGGTGGGCACGGGGCCGATACCCCCTGGTGCCGCCGGTGTTGTCGAGCTCGCTGACGCCCGGTCGCGTGGCTGGGCACGCTCCCGGCGGTTGCGGGCAGGCCGACGACGAGCCACTGCAGGAAGTCGCCCTTCGGGCCGTCGGGATCGTCGACGACGACGGCGACCGTCTTCGTCCGGGCCGGGACGGCCCCCCACGTGATCGTCGGCTCGGACCCCGCGCCGTTGCACGTGTAGGCCGCCGGGATCGTCCCGTTGTTCGTGAAGTCGGGGCTCGTGACGGTGAGCTTCGCCGCGACCGAGGTCGCGTCGAGCGCGTGCGTGTCGACCGACGTGCTGGCCCGCCGCACGCGGCGGCGACGAGCGCGACCACCGCGACGAGTACCGGCAGCGCGGGGTGTGGGCGTCTCATGCGAGTGCCTCCGGGTTCGTCAGGCGCCCGTCGACGACGTCGAACCAGAAGCCGCCGAGGTTCGGGATCAGCCACTCGACGTCGGCGCCGCGCGTGTTCGCGACGAGGCGCAGCATCCCGTGGTGCGTGACGATGCACGCGATGCCGGTCCCCGCGTGCGCGAGCACGCGCTCGAGCGCGGCGTCGAAGCGCGCGAGCACGTCGGCGTCGTCCTCGCCGCCGGGCGGCGCGGCTCAGCTCGCCGCGCCGCCACGCCGCGCGCATTCCGGGCCAGCGCTCGTCGATCTCGTCGCCGGTGTGTCCCTGCCACTCGCCGCCGTTGCGCTCGCGGAATCCGGCGTCGGCGATCACCGGCGACTCGACGTGCGCGGCGATGATCTCCGCGGTGCGCAGGCGCGCGTCCGAGGTCGGAGCTGTAGATGACCCGGGGCGCGAAGCTGTCGTGGGCCAGGGCGCGGGCCCGTTCCGCGGCCTGGGCCTCGCCCGCCGCGGTCAGCGGCGCGTCGAGCCAACCCTGCCAGCGGTGTTCGACGTTCCAGGTCGACTCGCCGTGGCGGAGCAGCAGGAGGCGTTGGGCGGCATGGGAATCACAGTGAACCAGAGTCGGTTTGACCGGGGCGTTCAGGGCGGCGAAACTTGACCCATCGGTCAAGTTTCCGGACCGCACGACTTTGCCAAACCTGATTTGGAGGCCCCCATGCCGACGGCCGTCATCGTCGACGCCATCCGCACCCCGCTCGGACGGCGCAACGGCAAGCTGAAGGACGTCCACCCCGTCGACCTCGTCGCGCACGTGCTGCAGGCGATCGTCGAGCGCAACGGCGTCGACCCCGCGCTCGTCGAAGACGTGATCATGGGCTGCGTCATGCAGGTCGGCGAGCAGGGCATCAACATCGGCCGCAACGCCGCGCTCGCGGCCGGCTTCCCGGAGACGACGGTCGGCACGACGATCGACCGCCAGTGCGGATCGTCGCAGCAGGCCGCGCACTTCGCCGCGCAGGGCGTGATCGCCGGCGCGTACGACATCGTGATCGCGGCGGGCGTCGAGAGCATGACGCGCGTTCCGATGGGCGCGTCCGTCGCCGACGGCAAGTACGGCTTCCCGTTCGGTCCGATGATGACGGGCCGCTACCCGAACCTCGTCCCGCAGGGCATCTCGGCCGAGCTGATCTCCGAGAAGTGGGGCATCTCCCGCGACGACAACGACGCGTTCTCGCGTCGAGTCGCACCTGCGCGCCGCGCGGGCGCGCGAAGAGGGCCGCTTCGACCGGGAGATCCTGCCGATGACGGTGCCGGGCGAAGTCCGGCGACGAGGTCGTCACGTCGGACGAGGGCATCCGGCCCGACTCGTCGATGGAGACGCTGGCGAAGCTGAAGCCGGCGTTCAAGCCCGACGGTGTCGTCACCGCCGCGAACTCGTCGCAGATCACCGACGGCGCGGCCGCGGTGCTCATCATGAGCGAGGAGAAGGCGAACCAGCTCGGCCTCAAGCCCCGCGCCCGCTTCCACACGTTCGCGCTCGCGGGCGTCGACCCGGTGCTGATGCTGACCGGTCCGATCCCGGCGACGACCAAGGTGCTCGAGCGGGCGAAGATGACGCTCGACCAGATCGACCTCGTCGAGATCAACGAGGCGTTCGCGCCGGTCGTGCTCGCGTGGGAGAAGGAGCACCACCCCGACATGGCGAAGGTGAACGTGAACGGCGGCGCCATCGCCCTCGGTCACCCGCTCGGCGCGCTCGGGCGCGCGGCTCATGACCACGCTGCTCAACGAGCTCGAGCGCACCGGCGGCCGCTACGGCCTGCAGACGATGTGCGAGGGCGGCGGCATGGCCAACGCCACGATCATCGAGCGCATCTAGATCCGAGGGCACGGGGGCGGATAGGTCACACCGATCCGCCGGGCGTACCATCGAAATCCGATGGATGCGGTCTGGTTCGCGTCTGAAGGTCGTCGCGGCGCTGGTCGCGGCGGTGCTGATCTACCTGTCGGGCGCGCGCAGCATCGCCGGCTTCTCGAAGTCCGAACCGCCGCCGGACCCGTCCGAGGTCGGTCCTCGAGGACGTCGACTACCGCTACCGCTGCATCGTCTGCGGGGCCCAGCTCGTGCTGTTCGCCGCGCCCGAAGGAAACGATGCCCGAGGCCCCCCGGCACTGCCGGGAACCGATGGTGCTGGTCACCCCGGTCGAGTAGCGGCGAGCGCGGTCGGGGCTTCGTCGGTTCGAGGACTGCGCGGGCCGGGCCGGCAAAGCTTTGCGGGACCAGTCGACCCGACCCGCGCAGTCCGAACGGTTGCTAGTAAGGCCCCGGCCCGTATTGCCGCCGCTTCCACCAGACGTAGGCACGGCGTTGGACCCTCGGGTGCGTCGCGGTCAGCACGACGGCGAGGAGGGCCAGGACGCAGATAGCTGCCACTAGCACGCATTTACGGTAGACCCGTAGAGGTAACGGTGTCGCAAAGTCGCGGCGCCGGGGAGGCTGTCCCGACGTGATCGCTACTCGTCGAGCACGTCGAGCGCGGTGTGCTCCAACGTCCGGCCGAGTGCGACGGCCCGGTCCCGGAGCGTGGCGTACATCGCGGCCGCGATCGTCCGGGGCGATGTCCGGTTCGACGCCTGAACCCCGGTTTCCCACAGGGTGTGGACAACTCTGTGGGGAATCACACGTTTGCGATTCGGTCACCTGCCGGCAACCCGCTGGTCAGCGGTAGTTCGTCGCCATCAGGAACCCGCCGCTGATCAGGGCGATGCCGAGCAGCAGGTAGCGGTTCTCGGTGTCGGGGCCCGGCAGCAGGTTCAGGTAGTTCGTGACCACGACGAGGAGCCCGACCGCGAGCAGCGTCGTGAGCCCGACCGGCACCCACAGCTTCGAGGGCGGCGCCTTCTTCGGCGGCGGCGGCGTGTAGCGCGACCGCTTGCTCTTACTCTCGGGCATGGCGGAAAGAGTACGCGACAATGACGACGTGCCGCGCGTGCTGGTCATCGACAACTACGACTCGTTCGTCTACAACCTCGTCCAGTACCTGGGTGAGCTGGGCGCCGAGCCGGTCGTGCACCGCCACGACGCGATCTCGCTCGACGAGATGCGTGCGCTCGAGCCCGACGCGGTGCTGATCTCGCCCGGTCCGGGCCGCCCCTCCGACGCCGGCCTCTCGAACGAGGCGATCCGGGCCTTCGGCGAGACGGGACGCCCGTGCTCGGCGTGTGCCTCGGGCCTCCAGTGCATCGGCGAGCTCTACGGCGGATCGGTCGTGCGGGCGCCGCACGTGATGCACGGCAAGACCTCGGAGATCCGCCACTCGGGCGCGGGCGTGTTCGCGGGGCTCCCCGACCCGTTCACCGCGACGCGATACCACTCGCTCGTCGTCGCCCGCGACACCGTTCCCGACGTGCTCGAGATCACCGCCGAGTCCGAGGACGGGCTCGTCATGGGCCTGCGGCACCGCGACGTTCCCGATCGAGGGCGTGCAGTTCCACCCCGAGTCGATCCTCACGAACGGCGGGCACCGGCTCCTGGCGAACTTCCTCGCCGTCGGCCGGCGCGGAAGGTGTGCCCGCCCGCGTGTGACCTCGGCGAGCCCGTCGTCGAGTAACGACGCGAGCACTTCGCCGTCGAGCTCGGCCGCGGCGACCGCGCCGGCGCGCAGCTGCGCCATCACGATCCCGCGGCGCTGGCGGAACGAGCCCTCGTAAGCGCGCCTGGCGGTGCTTGGTCTCGTCGTCGTGCGTGCCCCGCGTCGCGCACATCGACACGATCGGGCACCGTTCGCACGACGGGTCGCGCGCGGTGCACACCGTCGCGCCGAGGTCCATCATCGCGAGGAGCCGGTCGCGTGGCTTCAGCCTGCCGCCGAGCTCGCGCACGCACTCCTCGGCTTCGGCGTCGGAGAGGCGTGTGCCGCGGACCCGTTCGCACACGCGGCGGATGTTGACCTCGATGCCGACCCGGTCGTGCGTCGTCGACCTGCGCCGCGACCGCGGCCGCGGTGTAGCGGCCGACGCCGGGGAGCTCGGACAGATCGGCGGGCCAGCCGTCGTCGGCGATGCGCGACCGCCGCCTCCCAGAGCCAGCGGGCGCGGCGCGGATAGCCGAGCCGGCCCCACGCGGTGATCACCGCGGCCGGTCCCGCGGCCGCGGTCGCCGCGGGCGTCGGGAACTCGGCCGATGAACGCGTCGAACACCGCCGCGACGCGCGGCACCTGGGTCTGGTGGAGCATCACCTCCGACACGAGCACCACCCAGCGATCGCGCGACGCGCGCCACGGCGAGCGTGTGCCGGCCGTGGTCGCGGTACCAGCGCGCGAGTCGCCGCGGTCACGGCCCGGTGTCGTCGTGGTGGCCGGCACGGTCGTGGTGCGGTCGGTGGTCGGCGGTCGACGCGATGCCGATCGTCAGCACGACCGTTGCTGTTCGGTGCGGCCGGCGTGCCGTCGCCGGGCTTCTGGCGCGACGACCTTGCCGACGTTGGCGTCGTCGACCTGGTTGAGCGTCGAGACCGTGAAGCCCTTCGACTCGAGGTCGGCCTTCGCCTTCGCCTACGGTCTGTCCGATCTCGGATGGCACCGAGCACCGTCTGGCGCGCCGCTCGACACGTAGATGTTGATCGGCGTGTCGACCGCGACCTTCTTGCCCGCGGGCGGATCGGTGCGGATCACCGAGCCGGCCGGGAACCGTGTTGCTCGCCTCCTGGATGGGCGGGTTCAGGTTCGTGAAGCCCGCCTGTTCGAGCTGCAGCGTCGCCTGGTCGAAGGTGAGGCCCTTCACCGAGGGCACCGCGACCGGCGCGGGGCCCGGACGACACGTGGATGGTCACGGTCGAACCGACCGGCGCGTTCGCTGCCCGGGCTTCGGCGTGCTGTCGAAGACCGTTCCCGCCGGCGCGGCTGTTCGCCTGCCTGGTTCGGCGTGACGACGAAGCCGAGCGCCTGCAACTCCGCGGTGACCTCGGCTGCGGTCTTGCCGGTCGTGATGTCGAACGGGATCTGCTTCGTGCGCCGCGCCGCTGCTGACGAACAGCGTGACCGAGCGATCCGCGCGGACACGTTGCTTGCCCGCCGTCGGGGTCCTGGCGCACGACGGTGTCGACCGGCGTGCTCGGTCGGCGATGCGCGTGATGTTGGCGCGCAGGTGCGTCGTTCGTGAGGTCCTGTTGCGCGACCTGCGACCTTCTTGTTCACCTCGTTCGGGCACGGTGACCTTCGCCTGGTTGCCACCGAGCTTGATCGCGGCGAACAGGATCGCGCCGACGACCGCCGCGAGCCCGAGCAGCGTGAGGGCCCACACGAGCGCGGTGTTGCGGCGCTTGCGACGGCACGGGCCGGTTCCCGGCCATCCGGCCGCGTTCGTCGACGCGCGGGGTCACGGTCGTCGCCGCGTACGCGGCCGCGGCCGCGCCCGCCGTCGTGCGGACCGCGGCGGTCGCGCTCGGCGTCGGCGTCTCGACGACCAGCGCGCTGACGGGCGCGCCGAGCACCGGCCGGCCGCGGCGGAAGCGCAGGATGTCGGCGCGCATGTCGTCGGCGGTCTGGTAGCGGTTCTCCGGCAGCTTCGCCATCGCGGTGCACGATGATCTGCTCGAGCTCGGGCGGCACCTCGGGGTTGCGCTCCGACGGCGCGCACCGGATCCTCGCGCACGTGCTTGTACGCGACCGAGACGGGCGAGTCGCCGATGAACGGCGCGACGCCGGTGACCATCTCGTAGAGCACGACGCCGAGCGCGTACACGTCGCTGCGGCCGTCGACCGGCAGGCCCTGCGCCTGCTCGGGCGAGAAGTACGTGGCGGTGCCCATCACCGAACCGGTCTGCGTGAGGCCGTCGCTCGTGCCCGCCGCGTGCGATGCCGAAGTCGGTGACCTTGACCGTGCCCGAACGTGTGAGCAACACGTTGCCCGGCTTCACGTCGCGGTGCACGACGCCGTTGCGGTGCGCGAACGAGAGCGCCGACGCGATCTCGGCGGTGATCTCCGCGGCCTTGCCCGGTTCGATGCGGCCCTTCGGACGCGCATGAGGTCGCGCAGCGAGCTGCCCTCGACGTACTCCATGACGATGAAGTACGTGCCGTCTTCCTGGCCCCAGTCGTAGATCGCGACGATGTTGGGATCGTTGAGGTTCGCGGCGGCCTGGGCCTCGCGGCGGAACCGCTCGACGAACGACGGCTCGCGCGCGAATTCGGGGAAGAGCGCCTTCATCGCGACCGGGCCGGTCGAGCAGCCGGTCGTGCGCGAGATAGACCTCCGCCATCCCGCCCTGCGCGATCTCGCGTTGGATCTCGTACCGATTCGAGAAGACCCTGCCGGCCAGCGTCATGGTGGCGAAGACCCTATCCGCCGCTCGTCGAGCCGCCGGGTTGCCCACCGCACGGCGACTTCGGCGCCGGGGTGTTGAGCAACGTCTGCAGAACCTGCTTCGCGATCGGCGCCGCGACGCGCCCGCCGGTCGACCTCGGCGCTGTCGGATCCGCCGTGCTCGACGAGCACCGCGATCGCGTACTGCGGGCTTGTCGGCCGGCGCGAACGCGATGAACCACGCGTGCGGCTTCTCGCCCGGCGACGGTCTCCGCGGTACCGGTCTTGCCCGCGACCGCGACCCCCGGGATCTGGGCGGCGGTGCCGGTTCCCTGCGGGCTGTTGACGACCGAGAGCATGAAGTTGCGCATCGTGTCGGCGGTGGAGGGATCGATCGCCCGCTTGTAGTCCTGCACGCCGACCCGGGTCACGACCCGGTCCTGCGGGTCGAGCACGCAATCGACCATGTGCGGCTGCAGGATCACCCCGCCGTTCGCGATCGCCTCGGCCACGAGCGCCATCTCCATCGGCGGCACGAGCACCTGGTTCTGGCCGATGGCGTCCTGCATGAATTTGGGCTGGTTCTGCTGGAACGATCCCGGCGTCGGGCCGGTGCTCGCGACGATGGGCGGGTCGATGCCCGAACCGTCCTCCAGGGGCGGCGCCGTCTGCACGCCGAATCCCTGGATGCCGGTCGCGAACTTCTCGCCGAGATCGAAGCCGACCTGCGCGTACGTGGTGTTGCACGAGACGGTGAAGCCCTTCGAGGAGGGAACCGCCGCACTTCTCCTTGCCGAAGTTGTAGAGCGGGACACCGTTGGTCTCGGGCAGGATCAGGTGGTCGAGCACCGGGAACTTCGTGGCGACGTCGACGTTGTTCTGCAGCGCGATCGATGCGGTCACGGTCTTGAAGGTTGAGCCCGGCGGGTAGAGCTCGCGCCACGAACGCGAGAGCAACGGATTCGCGGGATCTTTCGTGAGGAGCGTGTACGCGGCCTGGGCCTTGGTGACGTCGTGACTCGCGAGCTGGTTCGGGTCGTAGGTCGGGTTGGAGTACGCGGCGAGCACGCCCCCGGTCTGCACGTCGACGACGACGACACTGCCGGGCTTGCCGCCCAGCGCGAAGGCCGCCGCGCCCTGGGCGACCTTCGACAACGTGAGCACCACCGTCCCGACCGGCTGCTTGTTCGCGAGCGCGTCGGCGATGTTGTTGACGTTCAGCTGGAACGTCCTGCCCTCGAGCGCGGAACCGTACGCGTGCTCGACGCCGGCGGAGCCGTTCTGGATCGACTCGTAGCCGACGACGTCGGCGAACATCGACGCGGTCGCGGACGGGTAGACGCGTTGGTGGGCGAACTCGTCCTTGCTCGGCGTCGAGAACGCGACGACCGTGCCGTCTTCGGTCTCGATCGGGCCACGGTCGCGCCGGATGTCGGAGAACGTCTTGCGGGGATTCGCGGACGCGTTGGCGAGATGGCTGCTGCGGACCACCTGGAGGTAGGTGAGCTGGGCGACGAGCCCGAGGAACAAGACGATTATCGCGATCCCGACGCGGCGGATGCCGGAGTTCATCGCGTGTCCGGTGGGAGTTCGGCGCGCGCCGAATCGTCGGACATGCGCAGGAGGATCGCGAGCAGCGCGAAGTTCGCGACCAGCGACGATCCGCCGTAGGAGACGAACGGCAGGGAGATGCCGGTGAGCGGGATGAGGCGCGTGACCCCGCCGATGATGAGGAACGTCTGCAAGGCGATGATCGTGGCGATACCGGCCGAGAACAGCTTGGTGAACGGTCGGGCCGCGTCGATGGCGATCCGGTACGCGCTGCCGACGAAGAGCATGAACAGCGCGATGATCCCGATCGAGCCGACCAGGCCGAGCTCCTCGCCGATCGACGTGAAGATGTAGTCGGTCGACGCGAGCGGCACCTGCCACGGCTGGCCCAGGCCGAGTCCCGTTCCCGCGATCCCACCCGAGCCCAGCGCGTACCAACCCTGCACCGGTTGGCGGCCCGCGCCCTGCGCGTTCGGCCACGGGTTCGTCCAGTTCTCGACGCGGACGCGCACGTGGCCGAACGCCTTGTACGCGACCACCGCCCCGACGACGAGAAGGAGGATCGTTCCGACGATGTACGCGGCCCGGCGGGTCGTCATGTAGAGCATCGCCGCGAACACGCCGAAGAAGAGCAGCGAGGTTCCGATGTCCTGCTCGTAGGCGAGGACGAGCAACGCCATTCCCCAGGCCAGGATCAGCGGGCCGAGATCGCGAAGCGAGGGAATGAACCAACGTCCGACGCGGATGCGGCCTTGTGTGAGCAGCTCGCGTTTGTCGGCGAGATACGCGGCGAAGAACGCGACGAGGAGCACCTTCGCGACCTCGCTCGGCTCGAAGCTGAGCGGGCCGAAGCCGACCCAGAGCCGGCCGCCACCGCGCGACTGCCCGATGACCGGTACCAACGGGAGGAGCATGAACAAGAGCCCGAACAGCAGCGCGATGTACCGGTAGCGCTCGAAGACGCGCACGTCGCGCACAACGATCAACGTGAGCACGAACACCGCGATCCCGATCGTGATCCAGACCGATTGCACGCGCGCCTGCTGCGGGTAGTCGCGCCCGGCGCCCGCGAGCCGGGCGATCACGACGAAGCCGATCCCGTTCAACATCGCCGCGATCGGCAGGAGCGTCCCGTCGGACGCGGGCGCGAAGCGCCGGACGGCGAGGTGGGCGACGAGATAGAGCCCGAACACCCAGCCGAGTAGGATCGCGACGTTCGGAGGCAGCCGCGGACCGTTGGCGAGCGCGACGAGGATGTATCCGCCGACGGTCACGGCGACGACGAGCAGGCCGAGCGAGAGCTCGGAGCGGCGGCGGCTGCGGGCGAGGGTGGCGAGCGCCATCGAGGTCAGGCGGCCGTCGTCGTCGTCACCGCGTGGCTTCGTCGTCGTGGTGCGCGTCGGTCGCGTGGTCGTGGTCGTGGTCGTGGTCAGCGCGGTGGTGGTGGTCGTGGCCGAGGTCCGGAGCCGGCCGACGTAGTCGCGCGCGGTGGAGAGCGAGCCGCGGGTGCTGTTCGCCTGCACGCGGTCCCGGTCGAGAGAGGAGAGGTCGGAGACGTTGACGCCGGTGTGCTCGTCGACCGTGGGGTTCCAACCGAGCACTCCGCCGGGGACACCCTTGTAGATCACGACTTCGTTCCCGGAGGCGCCGACGAAGTACGAACCGCGGGCGTACCAGCCGAGCGCGGTGGTCGCGGCGCCGAGGATGAGCAGGAGAGGCAGCAGGACGATGACGACGCTACGGATCGCGCGCCGGCGTGTACCGCGGGGCCGCGCGGCTCTGGGGACCGGAGGCTCGGGCGGGTCGGGCGGCGCGATCACCGCGGAGCGGGAGACCGCCGGCTCCTGGGTGCCGAGCAGGGTCGTGGGGTCGGGTGCGCTCTGCGGATCGGTCTCGAGGACGTCGATCACCACGACGGTGACGTTGTCCTCGCCCCCCGCCTTGTTGGCCGCGTCGACGAGGGCCTGCGCGAGGCGCTGCGGATCGGGTTCGGCCCGGGCCACGCGTTCGATGTCGCGCTCGCGCACCATGGTCGTGAGGCCGTCCGAGCACAGCACGACGCGGTCGCCGTCGCCGACCTCGAGGGTGTAGAGATCGACCTCCACGTCGTCGTCGACGCCGAGGGCGCGGGTCACGATCGCGCGCTGCGGGTGGCTCTCGGCCTGCTCGGGCGTGAGGCGGCCTTCGCGGACGAGCTCCTCGACGAGGCTGTGGTCGTCGGTGGCGCGGCGCAGGGTGCCGTCGTGCAGCAGGTACGCGCGCGAGTCGCCGACGTGGCCGATGAGGAGCTGGCGCCCGCCGACGGCGATCACCGCGGTGAGGGTCGTGCCCATACCCGCGAGCTCGTCGTCGCCGGCGGCGCGTGTCAGCACCGCGGCGTTGGCGCGGGTGATCGCGTCATGGAGGGGCGTGCCGTTCGCGATCGCCGCGCGTAGCGCCTCGATCGCGGTGTGGCTCGCGACCTCACCCCCGCGGTGGCCGCCCATGCCGTCGGCGACCGCGAAGAGCGCGCGCTGGTCGTCGACGAGGAACGCGTCCTCGTTGTTCCCTCGTACCAGGCCCTGGTCGGTGGCAGACGCGGCCGCGAGCTTCATCGCTGCGCCTCGAGGACCGTCTCGCCGACCTGCATGCGGTCACCTTTTCGCAACTTCGTGGGCTGGCTGATGCGTTTGCTGTTGACGAGCGTGCCGTTCGTCGACCCGGCGTCCTCGACCCACAGTGTGCCGTCGCGTTCGAAGGCGCGGGCGTGCACCTGGGAGACGAATGTGTCGAATGTAAGCCCAACCGCGCAGCCGCCACCGCGTCCGATCGTCGCGTCACCGTCGATCGGGTAGGAGCGGCCGCGTTCGGTCTCGGGTTCGACGACGACCAGGCGCCACTCGCGGCGCTTCGACGGCCGGCCCGAGGCGGACTGCGGTTCCGGCGCGACCGGCGCGGGCGCGGCCGTGAGCGCCGATCCGCTCCCGCGCAGTTCGCGGGCGACGATCAACACGACGCGCAGCAGGAAGACGTAGAGCAACGCGAGCAGGCAGAACTTCAGGACCGTGAGAATCGCATCGGACATGTGCCCGTTACGACTCCTCGTACCGCAGAGACGTTGCACCGACCATGATGACGTCCCCGTCGTCGAGTGCCTGTTCCTTCACCGCCACCCCGTTGACCTGCGTGCCGTTCGTCGAGCCGAGATCGACGACCCGGAACCCGAAGTCGTCGCGGCGCACCTCGGCGTGGCGGCGCGAGACCTGCGGGTCGGACAGCGCGACCGCGCATTCGGGCGTCCGCCCGATCACCACGGGGTCATCGCCGAGCGCGATGCGGCTGCCGTCGGGAAGCACGAGCGTGCCGGTCGTCCCGGCCCCGCCGCCGACGATCTCCGCGTCGACCTGCAGGCTGCCCTTCCTCGCGGTCTCGTCGAGCACCAGCGAGACCTCGATCAGGCCCTTCGAAGTGGTATCCCTCGTCGCGGCCGTGCTCGCGCGCAGCGTCGGCGAGCTCCCGGGCGAGGGCGTCGTGGAATCCGGAGAACCGTTCGAGGTCGTCGCTCGACAACCAGACGGTGAACTGATTCGGCGCGACCGTTCCCCGAACCCCGAGCGTGCGGCCGGCGTCCATCTCACGGCCGAGGCGGCGCCCGATCTCGACGGGTTGGAGGCCGCCGCTGCGGAAGGCCTTCGAGAAGGTTCCCTCGACCAGCCGCTCAAGCCTCCGCTCGAACCGCTGCAGTCCCATCCGGGCGATGCTACCGGCGCGACCCCTGATCGATGCGAGCGCCCGACTGGTACGATCATCCGCTCACACGCGCGAGTGGCGGAATTGGCAGACGCGCAGGATTCAGGTTCCTGTGCCCGCAAGGGCGTGGGGGTTCAAGTCCCCCCTCGCGCACGGTTGGCGTTACGTGTGCTGGTAATGGCTTCGTGAAGCCGTTTCCAGCAGTGCGCTGTGTCGTCTCGCTTATGGGGAAGACGGGCGTTACTTGAACCTTGTCGTTGGCGGAATGTTGCTCGCCATCGGCGAGATGCCGACCCGGTGACGTTCACAGTGTCGGGTGGCTATGACGGGGTGGTGATCCGTCCGATCGAGTTGCCGCTCGCGTTGGCGAACCAGAGGGCGCCGTCGGCGCCCGCGGTGATCCCGTACGGGCTGCTGATGCTCGGGTCGGTGTAATTGGTGATGGTCCCGTTCCTGGCGATCCGTCCGATCGAGCCGCCACCTTCGTTGGTGAACCAGACTGCGCCGTCGGCGCCCGCCGTGATCCCGACCGGGCTGTTGATGGTCGGGTCGGTGTAGTTGGTGATGGTCCCGTTCGTGGTGATCCGCCCAATTGAGCGGCTATAGAAGTTGGAGTTGGTGAACCAGAGGGCGCCGTCGGGGCCCGCCGTGATCCCGGACGGGCCGTTGATGGTCGGGTCGGTGTAGTTGGTGATGGTCCCGTTCGTGGCGATCCGCCCAATCGAACCGGTGCCGTTGGGACCGCCGCTGTTGGTGAACCAGAGGGCGCCGTCGGGGCCCGCCGTGATCCCGAACGGGCTGTAGATGCTCGGGTCGGTGTAGTTCGTGACGGTCCCGGAAGTGGTGATCCGACCGATCGAGTCGGCCAGGTTGTCGGCGAACCAGAGGGCGCCGTCGGGGCCCGCCGTGATCCCGGACGGGCTGCTGATGCTCGGGTCGGTGTAGTTGGTGATGGTCCCGTTCGTGGCGATCCGCCCAATCGACCGGTGCCGTTGGGACCGCCGCTGTTGGTGAACCAGAGGGCGCCGTCGGGGCCCGCCGTGATCTCGAACGGGCTGTAGATGCTCGGGTCGGTGTAGTTCGTGACGGTCCCGGAAGTGGTGATCCGTCCGATCGAGTTGCCGGAAATATTGGTGAACCAGAGGGCGCCGTCGGGGCCCGCCGTGATCCCGATCGGCTCATAGATGCTCGGGTCGGTGTAGTCGGTGATCTGAACGCACGGTGGACGCGGCCGTTGTGAGGTACCCGTGGTTGGAGTACCAGCCGTTGACCGCGATGGAGGGTGTGTCTCGGTAGAACCAGGAGAAGAACGCCAACTCTTGGGGATGGTAGGTGTGGCCGTTTGGCATCGTGATGGGGATGATCGTGTTTGTGTTGTCGGAGAGCGGGTCACCGACTTCGTAGTCGTCTTGACATCCGTTCACTTGTCCGACGTTTCCGACGTCGCCCCATGGAGGGGTGATGTTTTGGGCGAAGGGGTCGTTCATCCATTCGCCGACCTCGTGCGAGAGGGCGGTGATGTCTTGTGTGCCGCCGGAGGCGTAGGTGCCGTTGGTGTCGTACTCAGCGACGGCGTAGGTCTGGATCGCGCCCCCGAACGCCGGGTTACTGAACGCGTTGTGATACCCGAGCGCGCAGCACTGTGACCCTTGGGACATGGCGACGTTGGAGAGGAGAAAGATCGGGAACGTTTTCGGTCCGACGCCTTGTGTGGCCAGGGCGGGGAACAGGGTCGTCTGGACGTACTTATCCCAGGTGTCAAGGTCGATGTAGCCGATCGTGCCGCACGGTGCGTGCGTGTCGACCGAGCCTGACATGGTGACGTTCATGACCGGTTGTGTCCTGGCGGACAGCAGGACGTGGTAGTTGGGGTTGACACCAGTCGGGCCTGTGTAGGTCGAGAAGTTCGCGCGTTGGAAAGCGTCGGTATACTGGGTCGTGCCTTCGCTGGTGCCACCAAACGTCCACGACGTGTTCGTGAAGATGGGCGACTGTTTCGTCAACGTCAATGGACTCGCGCCGGGCGAGCAGGTGGCGTTCGCTTTCGTCGGATCGAAGACCGTGCCCGAGATGAGCGACGTCTTGATCCTCAACTTGATCGGGATGATCTCAGCGGTGATCGTCGTGGTTGGGTTCGTCTGCGCAGTCTTCGGGTTCTTTCCGACAATCGCGTACTGGTAGCTGACACCGTTGATCTTCTTGGTGCCGCGCCAAACCGGCACTGTCGACGTGATGAGCGGCCCGAGCGACCGAGCCGACAGATGCGGATGCATCACAATGTTGCCGACCGTCGGATGGGCCGGTATTCCGACCGTCGCGCTCACCGCCGAACGTGTGGCACCCGCTGCTGGAGTGGCGGCACCCGCCGAGAAGGACTGGGCGACCAACCCGACCCCCACCAACCCGACCGCCGCACCGACCCGAGCGCCACCCAACCGCGACATCACTGCCCCCGACCCATACCCCGCCCTGACCCCTCGCCCCGTTGCTAACGGTCCCGGCCGGCGGCTGTCAACGCCGACGCTACAGCCGCTCCTGGTGGTCAGGTTGAAACGTCTGGCGCTCGGGACGCCACATGGCGCGGTCCGCGTCGTGCACCTTGAGGTTGTTGTTTGACGTGGTCGCCCGGGTTAGAAGTGCAGCTCGGAGGGCATCCATCGGGGTTCATAAGAAGTCGCATTAGGTGCACGTTCAGGCGTTCTCCCGGCCGGCATCACCTCTCGGTGTCGGGTGTACCGGGAACTTGTACAGTCCGGGACTTCGGGCGCAGCGAGAGGACCGGTCCATGTTCCGTCACGGACGAGCGCGGGTGTTCGCCTGCAGTCTCTCGACGCTGCTCGCGCTGGGCACTATGGCCGGCCGGGCGGGCGCGACGCTGCCGCAGGGTGGCCCGCTGCCGTCGTGCTCGGCGTCGTGCATCTCGATCGGCGACGCGAGCATCCTCGAGGGCGACAGCGGGACGCGCACGGCCGTCTTCACCGTCACGCTTTCGCAGCCCTCGGCGACGGCGGTGTCGGTCCAGTACCGCGTCCTCGACGGGACGGCGACCGGCTCGAGCAAGCACATCGCCGGTATCGACTACAACAACGACAACGGCCTGACCCGCACGCTGACCTTCCCGGTGGGCGCCAACGGCCTGACGCACACCTCGCGGACGGTGTCGGTCCCGGTCTACGGCGACACGACGGTCGAGGGCGACGAGACGTTCCGCGTGCTCCTCTCGAACCCCACCGGCGGCGCCCGTCTCGCCCGCCCGCTCGCGACCGGCACGATCCTCGACGACGACTCCGACGGCGCGGGGATCCACATCGGCGTCGGTGACGCCGTCGATCGTCGAAGGCGATGCGGGCATCGGCCGGAACCTGTCGTTCCCGATCACCGTCTCGAATCCCGCGCCGGGCGCGTTCACGTTGAACTACACGGTGACGTCGGCGACCGCGCAGTACGGCGCGACGTCGACGGTCCCGGGCGCCGATTTCGGGGGCAAGACCAGCGGGGTCGTGAACTTCGCGCTCGGCGCGCACGGTACCGCCGTGTTGAAGCGCATCTCGGTGCCCGTCTGGCCCGACACCGCGCTCGAGCCGGACGAGACGATCACGCTCACCATCGCCTCGTCGTCGCTGCCCGCCGGAGGGTCGATCACGCGCGCGGCCGGGACCGGAACGATCATCGACGACGATTCCCCCCCGACGACCTCGCCGGTGCCGAACTCGATGGCCGTGCTCGGCGACTCGATCAGCCGCGGCTTCGACGCCTGCCCGCAGTTCGGCGAATGCGTCGCCTCGAACTGGGCGACGGGCACCGACCCGGCCGTCGACAGCCAGTACTCGCGCATCCTCGCGGTCAATCCGGCGATCGCGGGTCACGCGTTCAACGACGCCGTCAGCGGCGCGACGGAGAGCAACCTCCAGAGCCAGGCCGCGAACGCCGTGAGCCAGAACGTCGACTACGTCACGATCGAGATGGGCGGCAACGACGCGTGCAAGCCCACCGCCGACCAGATGACGCCGGTGGCGACCTACCAGTCGCAGTTCCAACAGGCGATGACGACGATCACGAACGGGCTCCCGAACGCCCGAGTGTTCGTCGCGAGCGTCCCCGACATCAAACAACTGTGGTTGGTCGGCAAGGACAGCGCGACGACGCGCAACATCTGGTCGACCTTCGGCATCTGCCAGTCGATGCTCGCCAACCCGACGTCGACGGCGCAGGCCGACGTCGATCGGCGCGACGCGGTCCAGCAACAGGTGATCGACTACAACACCGCCCTGGCGACGGTCTGCGCGCAGTTCGCCAACTGCCGGTTCGACGGGAACCTCATCTTCGACACCAAGTTCGCGCTCGGCGACGTGTCGTCGATCGACTACTTCCACCCGAGCCTGGCCGGTCAGGCCGAGCTCGCGATCGGCACCTACGCGGTCGGCTGGAACTGGTAGCGCCCCCGGCCGGCCCTGCGTCTATTCGTCGTCGGAGCCATCGGTCACCGCGTGATCGAACGCGAGGATCCGCGCCAGGTGGTCCACGAAGGCGACCGCGTTCGCGGCCGGATCGGGCCCGGCCGTCTCGCGTGACACCCATTGCGACGCCGTGAGCTTGCGTTGGCGTTCCGACCGCGGCGCGCGGCGCGTGTGGATGAGGCCGTCGACCCCGATCACGGCCTGGATCTGCGAACCGCCGATCGTCGGGTCGTACTCGAGGATCCAGCCGTGCACCTTGTGCATCCCGAGCTCGTGGCGGCCCGAGCCGGGATTCCCCGCGGCCGCCATCGTCTCGATGAACGCGCGGAGGCACTCGTCGGGGCTCGGCGAGGTCGTGTCGTCGGTCACCCGGGCGATGCTACGGGCACGTACGTCAGGGGCACGTAAGCGCAAGCCGTACGCGAGCGCACGAGCGTGGACGTGACGCCGGCTCCTCGATAGTGTCGATCGCAGTGGACCGGCACGGCACACGACGCGGCCTCGGGGTCGACGTCGTGGGTGCCGCGGTGCTCGCGGCGATGGTCTTCGTCGTCCATCCGTTCGGCTTCCTCGTGCATCACCCCTACTGGGCCGACGAGACCTGGGTCGCGCTCCTCGCCCGCGCGCCGTTGTCGCGCTACGTCGGGTTGTCGTCGAGCACACCGATCGGCTGGCTCCTGCTCGTGCGCCTGGCGCCGCTCGGCCGCGACGACCTGCGGATCGTGACCCTCGTCTTCGCCGCGGGAGCCGTCGTCATGGCCTACGTCGTCGCGCGGTGCCTGCCGTGGAGGTCGATCGCGGTCGCCCGGCTGGCGGGCGCGGTCGCGGGGCTCGTCGTGCTGCTCGCGCCACTGTCGCTGGCCCGGAACGACCTGAAGCAGTACACCTCCGACGCGTTCTTCGCCCTCGTCGTCGTGGCGCTCGCGTCGAGGTTGGAGGCGGCGTGGTCGCGCCGGCGGCTGGCGCAGCTCACCGCAGTCGCGGTCGTGGCCACCGTGTTCAGCACGGTCGTCGCGTTCGTGACGGTCGCGCTCCTCGCCGCGCTCGTGATCGTGTCGGTCGTGCACCGCGCGTGGGATCGCGTCCGCGAGCTCGCTCTCGCCGCGGCGGTGGTCGCGGTGGCCTATGCCGCGTACCTGGGGATCGTCGTGGTGCCGCACGACAACCCGGCGCTGCGCGTGTACTGGCAGGACGCGTACTTGACGGGCGGGCCGTTCCACGAGATCGCCGTCTCGTGGCATCGCTTCGCGCACCTCTCGTTCGCGTTCGCGATGCCCGCGCTCGTGATGGCGGCGCTCATCGGCGCCGGTGTCGTCACGCTCGCCGTGTTGGACCGCGCCGTGATCGCGCTCGCGGTGCCGTTGTTGTGGATCGAGATGATGGCCGCCGGGGCCGCCCACCGGTACCCGTTTCTCGACCGGCGGACGTCGCACTTCCTTCTCGTCCTCTCGCTGACGGTCATCGCGATCGGTGTCGTCGGGATCTTCGTCGCCATCGCGTCGCGTTCGCGAGCCGTCGCCGTCGTGCTGCTCGTCGCCGCCGCGGGATCCTTCTGGACGCAGGCGGAGCCCTTCGTCCGCATGCCAGCGATTCCCGACGAGGACGTACGCAGCCAGGTGCTCTACGTCGCGCGTCATCTCGGCGCGGACGACGTCGTCGTGGTGAGTCTCGAGAGCAGTTACGGGTTCGCGTTCGATTGGCCGGGCGCGCGGACGGCGTACCTCGTCGACCATTCTTCGGGCAACGCCAACGGCTACCTGCCCCGCGTGCGCAACCTCACCGGTGTCGTCTACGCCGACGGCCGTGACGGGACCGCGACCACCGCGGCCATGCGGCACGCGCTCGCGCTCGCTCGGCGGGCGGCCGCGGGCGCGTGGGTGCGCCCGGTACGGATTTGGATCGTGCGCACGCACCTGCGCAGCGGCGAGCCCGGCGTGTGGGACGACACGTTCCGCACGCTCTCGCTCCGGCCCGCGTTGATCGCAGTCGGTCCGGAGCCGCTCGCAGTCGTCGACGTCGGCCCGGCCGCGAGCCGCGGCCCGGCCGCGCGCCCGTGAGCACGCGGCGTTACGCTCGGCTGTGATCGCGGAACGTCTCCGAACGCTCGGTGTCGTGTTGCCCGACGTGTTCCCGCCCGCCGGGAGCTACCTCGGTTGCGTCGTCGACGGTGATCTGGTCTACGCCGGTGGTCACGGCCCGATCGCGGGCGCGGAGGTCGTGCGCGGCAAGGTCGGCGACGACCTGACGCTCGAAGACGGTCGCCGCGCCGCGCGCATGACGGCGTTGTCGATCCTCGCGACGTTGCAGGCCGAGCTCGGCGACCTCGACCGCATCGAACGTTTCGTCAAGGTGTTCGGCATGGTGAACGTCGCGCCGGGCTTCGACCGGATGCCCGAGGTGATCGACGGTTGCTCCGACCTGTTGATCGAGGTGTTCGGCGAGGCCGGGAGGCACACGCGTTCCGCAGTCGGTCTCGCGGAGCTGCCGTTCGGGATCGCGGTCGAGATCGAGCTCGTCGCCCGCCTACGCGCCTGAACTGCCGCTGGGCGGAGGGCGGCGCGGGTCCGCGGCCGGCGCCGTTACGCTGACCCGGCGATGCAGGTGGGTGCCGGGTCCGGGTTGCAAGACGAGTGGCGGCGAGCGGCAACGCTCGGGTCGTCGGCGCGCCGATGACGGCGGCCGACACGCACCCGGTCGACCTCACGGTCGTCATCCCGGCGCACGACGCGGGCGAGACGCTCGCCCAACAGCTCGACGCGCTCGCTCGCCCAGGACTGGGCCGGCAGCTGGGAGGTCGTCGTCGTCGACAACCGCTCGACCGACGCGACCGAGGCCATCGCCGCGGGCTATGCCGCGCGCGACCCGCGGCTACGCGTCGTTCCCGCGCCGGACCGTTCCGGGATCGGCTACGCGCGCAATACCGGTATCGACGCCGCCCGCGGACGCTCGATCGCGATGACCGACTCCGACGACGTCGTCGCCCCCGGCTGGGTGGCCGCGATCGGCGACGCGTTGCGCGACGCGGCCTTCGTCACCGGCCCACTCGACGTCCACGCGCTGAACCCGCCGGGTGTGGTCGAGACCCGCGGCCTCGCGATCGAGCGCGGTCCGGGCGACTTCCTCGGCGTCCCGTTCGCGCACAGTTGCAACATGGCGTTCCGGCGCGATCTCGTCGACCGGGTCGGCCGCTTCGACGAGACGCTGGTGAACGGCTCCGACGTCGAGTTCTCGTACCGGCTCTGGCGGGCAGGGGTCGAGCTCGTCTACGTGCCGGGCGCGGTCGTGCGGTACCGCTACCGGACCGAGACCGGCGATCTCTACCGCCAGTCCCGCAACTACGCGCGGGCCAAGGCGACGCTCGTGAAGCGATTCCGGGCGGACGGGACCGAAATCAGTGTGTCGGTGCCGTGGCGCAACTGGTTGTGGCTGGTCCGGCACGCCCCCTCGGTCGCGCGTCCGGCCGGGCGCAACAAGTGGATCTGGGTGTTCGGCACGTGTGTGGGATCGGCGCAGGGCGCATGGCGGACGCGCTGATGCCCGGTCGACCGGGTCGCGCCGGGCGGTACCGTTCGCACCTGATGGTGCCCGACGACCGACGAGTGCTCCCGACGCGGGGTCGCTGAGCCGTGTCGATCGACGTCGTCCTGCTCTACCACCGCATCACCGGTCCCGGCCTCGGTCCGCGCGTCGCGCCCGCGACGTTCGCGGCGCAGCTCGACGTGCTCGGCGCGCACGCCGACGTCGTTCCGCTGTCGGAGCACGGGCGGGGCGGGAGTCACGCGCTGGCCGCGTGTCGCCATCACGTTCGACGACGGCTACGACGACAACGCGACCGTCGCCGCGCCGCTCCTCGACGAACGCGGGTTCACCGCCACGTTCTTCGTCGCCTCGGCGGATCGCGCCGGCGAGCTGTGGGCCGACTCGATGGCTCACGTGCTGCTCGACGCACCGTCGCGCGCGCCGTTCATCGAGTTGAGCATCAGCGAACAACCGGTGCGCATCGACGTGCAGTCGTTCGCCGGTCGCGAACGCGCGCTGCGCCTGAGCAAGCGGCGCCTGCGCGGCGCGCCCGACGAGATCCCCGGAATCATCGAGGCCATCGCGCGCCAGACCGGGAACATGCCCGCGCCGTGTCCCGAGCATCGGCGCCTCACCAACGAAGAGCTGCGATCGCTGGCCGTTCGGCACGAGGTCGGTTCGCACGGGCGGACGCACGTCATGCTCACCGCGGTCGACGACGGGCGGCTCCGCGACGAGTTGGAGGGCAGCCGGGCCGAGCTCGAGGCCGCGATCGGCGGGCCGGTCGCGAGCGTGGCGTACCCGTACGGCGGCGGCCGCGCGTACGACGACCGTGTCGTCGACGCCGCCCGGCGCGTGGGCTACGACCGCGGGTGCATCAACGTGCGCGGACCGGCCCCCGGTGCCGACGCGTTCCGGATCCCGCGCCACGCGGTGCACGACTGGCCCGCGGACGAGTTCGCCGGTCACTTGCGCACGTGGCTGCGAGCGGCCGAGACCGCCGGTCGTCGGTGAACCGAACGCGAAAGCCGACCAAACCGGACGATTCGCCCCGGTAACAGCGCGTGCAACAATGAAATGGTGCCGCACGCGACGTCGACGGGGAGCGTCCGCCACCCCGCGGTCGCGTGGGCGCGGCGCCGGATGCGTTTCGTCAAACGCGCGGCGCGCGGGGCACGCCGGCCGCCGTCAGCGAGGCGTGGAACGCGGCCGACTACCGGTGGCGGCGTTTCGCGAGCCGCAACCCGAAGTCGTTCAACGACAAGATCGTCTACAAGATGCTCCGCGACCACCGTCCTCTGCTCACGACGTTCGCGGACAAGGTCGCCGTCCGCGACTACGTCGCCGCGGCGGTCGGCGCCGACGTGCTGCCCGAGCTGCTCGCGGTCACCGACGACGCGGGCAAGCTCCGTCACCTCGACCTTCCCGCCCACTTCGCGTTGAAGGCCAGCCACGCGTCGGGCGGCGTCGTTCTCGTCAGCGACACCGCGCCCGCCGACGCTCGGCTGCCGCACGAGGACACGTACTGGCCCCGCGTCGCGGTTCGCGCCGGAGCACCTCGACCCGGATCACCTCGAGCGGCTCTGTGCGGGCTGGCTCGGACGGCTCTACGGCGGCGGCCCGTCCGCGAATGGGCCTACGTCGACGTGGCGCGCCGGATCATCGTCGAGGAGCTGCTCCGCGACGCGACGGCGGCATCCCCGTCGACTACAAGTTGTTCGTCTTCAACGGGCGTTGCCGTCTCGTGCAGGTCGACAGCAGCCGGTTCGACGAGCATCGCCAGAACTTCTTCCGCACCGACTGGACGCCGGTCCCCGTTGAGCTCGCGGCCCCGCCCGCCGCGGTCACCCCCGACGCCCCGCCACGCTCGAACGCATGGTCGAGATCGCCGAACGCCTGGGCGCCGAGACCGATTTCGTGCGGGTCGATCTCTACGACGTCGACGGGCGGGTCGTGTTCGGCGAGCTCACGAGCTACGTCCTCGGGGCGCAGTACCGGTTCAGCCCGCCCGAGTTCGAGCTCGAGGTCGGCAGCTGGTGGACGGTCCCCCGGGTGTACGCGTGACCGGCGACCGCTCCGCGCCGAGCTGCCCGAGGTCGGGGTCGCCCCGGCATCCTGACGGCGTTGCTCGACGAGAGCGCGGGCGACGACGTCGACTGGCGGCGCGGGCGCGGTGGAGTCTCGTCTACGACTCGCCGGAGTGGCACCGGGAACTCGTGAACGCGGCCGTGGCGCGCGCTTCGCGCACGAGAACGCGCTGTCGCACGCCGCGTTCCCGAGTGCGGCGCGTTTCGAGTCGAGCGTCGTCGCCATGGTCGCGTCGGTGATCGCGCCGGGCGTCCGCGCGTTCGGCGTGTTCGCGTCGGGTGGGCACCGAGTCGACGATGATCGCGATCAAGGCGTACCGCGATCGACGCCCGCATCACGCCGGCCCGCGATCCGGCACCGAACGTCGTCGTTCCCGCGACCGCGCATCCCGCGTTCCACAAGGCGGCCGCGTACCTCGGCCTCGACGTCGTGACCGTCCCGGTCGGCGCCGACGGTCTCCCGGACCCGGACGCCGTCGTCGCGGCGGTCGACGGCGACACTGTCGTCGTCGGCCTCTCCGCGCCGTGCTATCCGTACGGCGTCGTCGACCCGATCGCCGACATCGCCGGCCGTGTCGCACCGCCGGGCATCGGAGTGCACGTCGACGCCGCGATGGGCGGCCTGTTCCTCCCTTTCCTCGCCGGCGCCGGGGCGAACCGCCCCGGCTTCGGCATCGATGTGACGGGCGTCACGAGTGTCGCCGTCGATCTGCACAAGTACGGCTATTCGGCCGAAGGGGCGTCGGTGCTGCTCTTCGCCGGCCCGATCTCCGCCACGCGGCGTACCACACGTACATCGGGTGGCCGGGGGGCGCGTACGCGTCGCCGGGCGTGCTCGGAACGCGGCCCGTGTCCGCCGCGGCCGGGGCGTTCGCGTCGATGGCGGCGCTCGGCCGCCGCGGTTACGAAGCCCTGACCCGCGACGTGATGGAGACGACCCGGCGGCTGCAGGAGGGGCTGGCGGACGGGTCGCGGACTCGCGCCCGTCGGCGCGCCGCCGATGAGCGTCTTCGCCGCCACGGCGGATCAGATCGACATCGGCGCGCTCGCCGGAGCGATCCAGGAGCGGGGCTGGTGGATCGACGCGCAGTCGCCTCCACCCGCGATCCATTTCACCGTCTTCCCCCGACACGCGCGGTCGTCGACGGGTTCGTCGACGATGTCGAGCGACGCGTCGCGGAACTGGCAACCTCTGGAAAACCCCGGAGATCTGCTCTAGCCTCCTACGGAGTCATGGTGCGGGGTGGTGGTCAGCTCACGGAAGCGACGCTGGCCGCCGACCTCGATGAGCGTTTCGATGGTCCGGGGGGGTCGTGACGGAGCATGACCATTGGTCGGCTGCGCTCGGTGAGCCCGATTCGGTAGGCGAGGCCGACACGCGCCGCCGCCCTCCTGGCGCGGCCCGCAGAGGAGCTTCTCGCCGTCGGCGGCGACGGTCGCCAGGTTCCGCGGCGCGCGGCGCAACAGCTACGGCTTCGCGTTGCGCGACCTCCAACCGATCGTCCGCGGCTCGTCGTGCACGGCCACGCCGCCCGACGCGTCGCCCTGGCAGACGCCGACCGCTGGCGGACCGGGCCTGCTCGCCGCGATCGACCGTTCCGGCGGCCTGCCCGCGGCCGACGCGCTGCGCGGCCGTCGTCGACCGTCCCGCGGAACGACTCGGGCTCGAACGTGAAACCGGTGAAGCGGGCGATCGGATCCTGCTGACGCCGTCCGGGACCGACGCCGAGGTCCTGGTGGCCGCGCTCGTGCACGGTGCCGCGGCTCGGCGGCTGCGCAACATCCTCGCTCGGCGCGGCCGAGGCCGGTTCGGGCACGCGCCTCGCCGCGGCCGGCCGCTCCTTCTCGACCCGCACGCCCTTCCGCCCGAGCGTCGTCCCCGGCGCGATGATCGCCGGCTTCGAGGCCGACGCGATCTCCATCGTCGACGTCGAGCTGCGCGACGCGCGCGGTCGCGAGCCGACGCGCGTTCGACGTCGAAGCCGAGGTCGAAGCACACCTCGAAGACGCGATCGACCGCGACGAGCAGGTCGTCGTGCACGCGATGGCGCGTCGAAGACGGGTGTGCAGCAGCTCGGACCGGAATGGATCCGGGAGTGGCGCGACCGCTACCCCGATCGCATCCGCGTCGTCGTCGATGCCGCGCAGGGCCGTGTACTCCGGCCGGGATCCGCGCGTACGTCGCGCGGGTGCGAGCGTGTCGATCACCGGTTCGAAGGCACTCTGCGGTCCGCCGTTCTGCGGCGCGCTCCTCCTCGACGACACGCTGGTCGACGACGCGCTCGCGGCCCACGAACGCGGCGCCGTCCTTCCCGCCGGACTGGCCGACATGGTCGCGGCCGCCGACCTGCCCGCCTCGTTGCGCGACCTGTTCCCGGCGTTGCAGCGCGCGAATCTCGGTCTGCTCGCGCGCTGGACGGTCGCGCTCGACGAGGCGACGCGCTACACGGACGTCGCGCGTCTCGACCGCGAGATGTTCATCGCGGAGACGCTCTCGTGCCTGCGACGGGGGTTGGCGCGGATGGATCGCATCCAGCCCCTCCCGAGCGCCTCGGCCTCGACGATCCTCTCGTTCTTCCTGCTCGACGCGGTCGGCGAGCCGTTGCCGAAGGACGTCGTCGTCGAGATCTACGAGGCGTTGGTCAGCCGCCCCGGGGTGCAGATCGGCCAGCCGGTGCAGATCGCCGCGAGCGGCGCCACGGCGCTGCGGTTCGCGATCGGCTCGACCACGGTCACCCGTGCGGTGGGCGCGGCGACGTCGCCCGCGGCGGCGGCCCGCCTGGTCGCCGACAGCGCCCTCGGGGTGCTCGGCGAGATGCTGCCCGACTTCCTCGCCGTCTGACCTCCCGCGCCCTGCCGACCTGCCGATAGGAGGCGGGAGGGCGGCCATGGTTCCTGAACCGACCGACATCAACTCGAGCCTCATCTCGCCGTTGCGCCCGCACGTCATGGTGCTGTTCGGCGCGACCGGCGATCTCGCCCGCCGCAAGCTGCTGCCCGGGCTCTTCCACCTCGCGCAGGCGGGGCTGCTGCCCGAGTGCCGCATCGTCGGCACGTCGCTCGACGACCTCGACGACGAGAGCTTCCGTTGCTCACGCGCGCGCGCGCTCGACGAGTTCGCGCACCACGGCGTGCCCGACGACGACTGGGAGATGTTCTCGGCGCCGCCTCACCTACGTGTGCCAGTCGGCCGGAAACGAAGCGCTGGCCAAGGTCGTCACCGAGCTGGAAGACGAGCTCGGCGGCGACGTCGCCCGGCTGCACTACCTCAGCGTCCCGCCCGCGGCCGCGCCCGAGGTCGTGCGCGGCCTCGGCGAGGTGGGCCTCGCCGATCGGG
Organism: uncultured Actinomycetes bacterium; assembly: GCA_963829195.1. Lineage (GTDB taxonomy): Bacteria > Actinomycetota > Acidimicrobiia > IMCC26256 > PALSA-610 > PALSA-610. The sequence continues at coordinate 107,378 of CAWHHS010000007.1, read as the reverse complement.
CCCGCATCATCATGGAGAAGCCGTTCGGTACCGACCTCGCGAGCGCGGTGAAGCTCAACGCGTCGCTGCACGAGACGTTCGACGAGAGTCAGATCTTCCGCATCGACCACTTCCTCGGGAAGGAAGCGGCGCTCAACATCCTCGCCTTCCGTTTCGCGAACGGGCTCTTCGAACCGATCTGGAACCGCCATCACATCGCGCACGTGCAGATCGACGTGCCGGAGACGCTGTCGATCGGTCATCGCATCGGCTTCTACGAGAAGACGGGCGCGTACCGCGACATGGTCGTCAACCACCTGTTCCAGGTGTTGGCGTTCATGGCGATGGAACCGCCGACCGCGCTCGAGCCGCGCTCGATCGGCGAGGAGAAGAACAAGGTGTTCCGTTCGCTCGCGCCGATCGAACCGGCGCAGGTCGTGCGCGGTCAGTACGACGGCTACCTCGACGAACCCGGCGTGCGGGCGCACTCGGAGACGGAGACGTTCATCGCGCTCCGGTGCGAGATCGACAACTGGCGTTGGGCAGGCGTGCCGTTCTACCTGCGGACCGGCAAGCGCATGGCCGAAGGCGCGTCGGATCATCTCGATCGCGTTCCACGAACCGCCGAAGAGCATGTTCCCGATCGGCTCCGGCGTCGGCGCGCACGGCCCCGACCACCTGACGTTCGACCTCGCCGACGCGTCGCGGCTCTCGCTGTCGTTCTACGGCAAGCGACCCGGACCCGGCATGCGGCTCGACAAGCAGAGCCTCCAGTTCTCGTTGCACGAGACGGGCCGCACGACCGATCTGCTCGAGGCGTACGAGCGGCTGATCTACGACGCGATGTGCGGCGACCACACGCTGTTCACGAGCTCCGAGGGCATCGAGAGCCTGTGGGAGCGGTCGAAGCCGCTGCTCGACAACCCGCCGCCGGTGCGTCCGTACCCGCCGGGATCGTGGGGCCCGAACGCGATCCACCAGCTGATCGCGCCCGACGCGTGGCGGCTCCCGTTCGAGCGCAGCTGGCGCTCTGCGAGCGCCTGACCGCGAACCTCAGCTCTTGCCGAACGCCCCGGCGTCGCGGGCGGCGGCGATCTGGGTGTCGTCCCAGCCGAGCACGTCCCGCAACACCTGCTCGGTGTGCTGGCCGACGGTCGGTGCCTTGGTGGGCATCGGGAGCACTTCGTCGACGAACTTGATCGGTGTCCCCAGCATGTCGGCGCCGACCTGTGCGGCCGGAAGCAGCTCGAAGCGATCCTTGAACTGCGGGTCGTCGTAGAGCGTCTTCGGCGTGTTCGCGGGCGCGATGGGCGTGTTGTGCTCGAGTCCGAACGCGAGCCAGTCCTGCGTCGACTTCGTCGCGAACACGTCGCGCAGGATCACGCGCAGCTCAGTGTTGTTGCGCGCGTGGTCGCCGTACTGCGAGCCCGGCCAGCGTTCGAACAGTTCGGGCCGGCCGATGCCGTCGCAGAAGTTCTTCCAGAACTCGCGCTCCGACGCCATGAAGAGAATGTGGCCGTCAGTGGTTGCGTAGAACTGGTAGCGCACCCCGGCTTCCATGCCGCCGGTGCCGGGTGCGCGGCGCTCGAAGTTGTCGGCCTCGTTGCCGGTGACCTCCGACTCCGGCCGCTCGTACGCGCGCCACGTCTCGCTGCGCAGCCAGTCGATCGCGGCGGCGGCGTCGGACTGCGCGATCTCGAGCTGGCAACCCTCGCCTGTCTCCCGCGCCCGCACCACACCCGCGAGCAACCCGAGCGCGCCGAAGATCGGACCGACGTTGATGCCGATCGACACGTGCTCCGGCATGTACACGAAACCGTCGTCGTCGATCTTCGGCTGCACGATCCCGGCCCAGACGTCGTACGCGATGCCGTGGCTCGGCATGTCGCGGTACGGGCCGGTCGCGCCGTAACCCGAGATCGTGCAGAACACGATTTTCGGATTCACCTTGCGCAGCGCGTCGAACCCGAGCCCGCGGCGGTCGAGACCTCCGGGCCGCATCGCTTCGACGACCGCATCGGCGTCGCGGACGAGGTCGAGGAACATGTCGCGCCCGACGTCGGTGCGCAGGTCGAGCACGATGCTCTTCTTGCCGCGGCTGATGTGCAGGAAGAGGAGCGAGACGCCTTCGACGATCGGCCACGTCATCCGGCGCCCGTAGTCGCCCTGCGGCGGCTCCACCTTGATGACGTCCGCGCCGAGGTCGGCGAGGTGCGTGGTCAGATTCCCCGGACCGAGCATCGATACTTCGATGATGCGCAGTCCTGCCAACGGAGCCGGTCGTTCGAGAGTCACGGCCCGGCAAACTAATGGTCGCCACGCGAGCGCAGCGAGCCGCGCACGCCGGCGAACGGCTAAGGAGAAAGCAGCAGCCGCAGCTGGTTGTCGGCCGTGTAGGCCATGCCGCGTTCGATGGCGTCGGTGTGGCCGCGCAGGTGGGAGTCGGCGAGCGCGACGAGCGCGGCGCCGGCGAACCGGGCGGTCGGCGGGCGGCACGCGTCGACGTTGGCGGTCACGATCTGGAGTCGGGTGACCGACTCGATGGTCTTGTCGACGACTTCGCGGGCGGTGTCGGCTTCGGCCTTGACCAGTTTCTCGATCTCGATCCGCAGGCGCGCGATCTCGCGGTGGGCGTCGCCCTCGTGGTCGGGTCGCCGGGGTTCGGCGGGCTGGGGTTCGGCGGGCTGGGGTTCGGCGTGCGCGACGGCGGGGTCTCGGCGCCGGAGTCGTCCGACGGAGTTGGCAACGGCTGGAACCCGGGCCACGTCTGCGCGCTGTGCGTGGACTGCATTCGAACCCCCTCGTGCCTGTATCGGCGAGCGGCGTGAGGTTCCTGAGGCGCGAAACGTCGCCGAGAGGCCCTTGTTGCTCAGGTTTGTCCGCTGTGGGAGCCGGAAATCGTCGCGACGACGATGAACAGGACGATCAGCGCGACGGCCACGAGACCGAGGACGATGCCGGCGATGGCGAGGCCGTCGCCCGCTTGGCGGCCCTGGGAGTTGCGGATCTGGTTGCGGGCGACGAATCCGAGGATGACGGCGATGACGGACCCGACGCCGCAGGCGATCCAGCCGAGCAACCCGAGGACGAGGGAGGCGATGGCGAGCCCGTTGGTCGGTGCCGACTGGTATGCGGCTCCGGGCGGGTACGGCGGCGGGTACTGGCCGTACGGCCCGGGCGGGTAAGTGCCGGGCGGCGGTCCGTACGGGGCCGGGGGCGCGAACGGGTTCGGGGGTGCGGCCGGGGTGGCGTTCCCCGCGGACGGCGGCGGGGGCGGTCCCCACGACGCGGGCGGCGGGGGTGGCGGCGGCGCGGCGCCCCAGGGGCTCGGCGCGGCCGGTGCGGGTGCTGCGGGTGCCGGCTCGTTCGTCGAGTCGGCGGCGAACGACGGCGTGTCGGGTGTGGTCGCAGCCGAGATGTCGACGCCGCAACGGACGCAGAACCGGTTGTTCCGGCTGTTGTCGTAGCCGCAGTTCGGACAGACCATCCCGGCCAGCCTACGGCGGAGTGCTTCCGACCATCGACGCCGACCCCGGGGGTCGTTCGGGAGTGGCCGGGGCCCACCGCGTACGCTCGCCGCCATGCGGTGGCCGCGAGCGAGCACGGGTCTGGGTCGGTCTCGCGGCCCTGGCTGTGCTCGCCGGTTGCGCGACCCCCGGCTACAACCCGGGCCGCATCCAGTCGGAGCTCGTCAAGGCGGGTGCGACCCCGAAACAGGCGCAATGTGTCGCGGCGGCGCTCCCCGACTCGATCGACCAGAACGCGCTCGGCTCGCACTCCGCGCCGAGCGCGGTGACGACCGGGACCGACCCGAAGACCAAACAGAAGCTGAAGAGCGAGTACCAGCTGACGCGCGACGTCTTGAAGGGGTGCGGGGTCACGCTCCCGCTGGCGCCGCTCCCGCAGCCGTGAGCTCGCTCATCGTGTAGAGCGCCGAGAGCTCGAGGCCCTCGACCGCGAGCTTCTCGCGACCACCCGACTCACGGTCGATCACACAGATGACCGGACCGAGGATCGCGCCCCGCGCCCGCAGCTCGGACGCGGCGTCCAGGATGGCGCCGCCGGAGGTGACGACGTCCTCGACGATGCACAGCCGGCGCCCCTCGATCTCGGCCCCTTCGGCGAGTTGGCAGGTCCCGTAGGTCTTCGCCTCCTTGCGCACGAAGACGGCGGGAAGCCCTGTGACCTGGGAGATCATCGTCGCGAGGGGTACTCCGCCGAGCTCGAGCCCGGCGAGGGCGTCGATGGCCGGGGGGACGAGCGCCTCGCTCGCCCGCGCGATGTCGGCGAGCAGAGCGGGGTCCGACTCGAACCGGTACTTGTCGAAGTATTCGTTGCTCACTACACCTGATCGGAGCGTGAACGTGCCGGTGAGGTGGGCGACGTCGTAGATGCGACGGGCGAGGTCGGTGTGGTCCACGCCTCGAAGGTACATCGGGCGGTCGCGCGGGTTTCGCCCGTTGACCGCCCGGTGTCCGGCCCCCTAGCGTTACCGGCGCGGAAGGGGAAACATCCGCGCCGGCCAGCGTCCGATGCCACGCATTGGTTCGCCGGCTCGGAAGCGAGGCACTGGGATGACGGAGCCGGGGGGAACCGTCATCCCGGAGCCTTGGCTCCGTATCTGGCCGCCAGGCGGCGCAGCGCCCGCATCTCGTCAGGCGCCATGTTGGCGTCGAAGCACTTGAGCTCGGCCATCTCCGCGACCGCCCGGTCGAACGCGGGCCCCGCGTAACGCTGAGCGAAGGTACGGCTGACCACGGGCCGGCGGACCGCGTCGAGCAGGAGCGCGGCCGGGCGCGGGAGCGGGATCCGGCCGCAGCACATGAGCGCGAACGTGACCGCGACGTCGAGCATCGGGTCGCCGCGCCGCGTGTTCGGCCAGTCGATGACCACCGGTCCGTTCGGCGACATGATCACGTTCATCGGATGCAGGTCGAGGTGGAGGATGCGGTCGCGGTCGTCACCGTCGTCGGTGACGCCCGGCAACCAGTCGGGCACGGGGATCTCGTGCAGGCGGTCGTGGAGGTCGGCGAGCAGCCGCAGATGCGCGCCGAGCTTGCGCGGCGGGCGCGCCATCGCGTCCATCATGATCGGCCCGTCGATGCGTTCCATCACGATCTCCGTGCCGCCGCCACGGACCTCCTCGACGTGCGGCACCGGATAGCCGTGCTCGGCGACGTATTGCATCGTGCGGGCCTCGTGCGCGATCGACCGGCCGTCGCGCGTCTTGCGCAGGACGAGTCCGGGCGCGAACTCGAAGATGTCGCCGTCGCGCCCGCTCGCGAGCAGCTTCAGTGGTTCGCCGGACACGACGCTCAGACGATCCTCAGACGATGCGGCTGGTCTTGTCGCCCCAATACCGATCGCGCAGGAGCCGCTTGTACAGCTTGCCCGTCTGCTCGCGCGGAAGCTCGGGATCGAAGTCGACGGCCTGTGGGCACTTGTACTTCGCGAGGTGGGCGCGGCAGAACTCGAGCAGTTCGGCTTCGAGATCGGGGCCGGCGTCGGTCCAGTCGGTCGGTTGCACGACGGCGTGCACCCGTTCGCCCATGTCGGGATCGGGGATGCCGAACACCGCGACGTCGTAGACCTTCGGGTGGTCGATGAGGACGTTCTCGGCTTCCTGCGGGTAGATGTTCACACCGCCGGAGACGATCATGAAGGTGCGGCGGTCGGTGAGGAACAGGTAGCCGTCGGCGTCGAGGTAACCCATGTCGCCGACGGTCGACCAGCCCTGGTCGTTGAACGAGTCGCGGGTCTTCTCCGCGTCCTTGTGGTACTCGAAGCCCGGGCGGTTGGGCGGCGGTTCGAACCACACCGTCCCGACCTCGCCGGCCGGTTGCGGGTTGCCGTCCTCGTCGAGGATGTGAATCGGTCCGAGCATGGAACGACCGACCGAACCGGGGTGCGCGAGCCAGTCGGCGGAGCTGATGAAGGTGGCGCCGGTTCCCTCGGTGGCCGCGTAGTACTCGTCGATGATCGGCCCCCACCACTCGATCATCTTGCGTTTGGTCTCGACCGAACAGGGTGCGGCCGCGTGCAGCACCACTTTCAGCGACGAGAGGTCGTACTTGTTGCGCACCGATTCCGGCAGCTTGAGCATGCGCACGAACATCGTCGGCACGAACTGCGCGTGCGTCACGCGGTGCTTCTCGATCAGCGCGAGCGTCTGCTCCGGGTCGAAGTGCTCCATCGTGATGACGGTTCCGCCGAGGCGCATGGTGCTCATCGAATAGAACAGCGGCGCGGAGTGGTAGAGCGGCGCGGGCGAGAGGTAGACGGCGTCGCCGTTCATCCCCCAGACCGCGGTCATCATCCCCATCTCGACCGGCTGGTCGCCCACGGGCGTGCGCGTGATCTTGTACTTCACGCCCTTCGGCCGCCCCGTCGTGCCCGACGAGTAGAGCATCCGCGTGCCTTCGAGCTCTTCTTCGAGCGGCACCGCCGGGTACCCGTCCCGCGCCTTCGCGTAGTCCTCGTATCCGTCGACGAGGTGGTCCGGGTCGCCGACCATGAGGCGGATCTTGACGCGTGGCATCTTGTCGACGAGCTCGGCCGCGACCTCTCGGAGCGTGTCGGAGACGACGAGCACCTGCGCGTCGCAGTCGTCGAGGATGTACGCGACCTCGTCGGCGTTGAAGTGCGAGTTGATGCAGGTGAAGAAGAGCCCGGACCGCTGCGCGGCCCAGCACGGCTCGAAGTACTCGACGCGGTTCTCCATCAGCACCGCGATGTGATCGCCGAAGCGCAGCCCCGCATCCCGGAACAGCTGCGCCAGCCGGTTCGACCGATCGTTCAACTGCGCGTACGTGACCCGCTCCCCGGATCCCGCCATCACGTAGGCGGTGTGATCGGGACGCTCGAGCGCGTGCTTACCGGGCCACATCGGAAAGAGGCGGAGGGCTGCACCGGGCAGCCCTCCGCCGTCGCATCAGAACGAGGTGATGACCGAGCGGATGACCTCGCCCGCTTCCATCGCGCGGAACGCCTCGTTGACCTCGTCGAGCTTGATCGTGCGCGAGACCAACGCCTCGGTGTCGAGACGGCCCGTCTCGATGAGGTCGGCGAAGCGCTGGAAGTCGCGGCGGACCTGACCCGAGCCGTACTTGCAGCCCTTCAGCGTCTTCTCGTTGAAGAAGAGGTCGAAGGTCGACAGCGTGACGGTCGCCTCGGCGCGGGTCATGCCGACCATCACCGCGGTGCCGCCCTTGCGGATCATGTTGAACGCCTGCAGCGTCGTCTCGGGGAGGCCGATGACCTCGAACGAGTAGTCGACGCCACGGCCGCTCGTGAGCGGCCTGGACCTGCGCGACCGGCGTCGCCCTCGTTGGGGTCGACGAAGTCGGTGGCGCCGGCCTGCTCGGCGGTCTTGCGCTTCATCTCGACGGGGTCGACGGCGATGATCCGCGACGCGCCGGCGATGCGGGCGCCCTGGATGACGGCCTGGCCGACGCCGCCGCAGCCGATGACGGCGACGGTCGCACCGGGGTGGACCTGCGCGGTGTTGAGCGCGGCGCCGACGCCGGTGGTGACGCCGCAGCCGATGAGCGCGAGCTGGTCGTCGGTGACGCTCGGTGTTGACCTTGACGATCGACGACTGGTCGCACGTCATCGCTTCGGCGAACGTGCCGAGGCCGGTCATGGTCGAGTACTCGCTGCCGTCGGAGCGCTTGCCCCGCGTCTTCATCATGATCTCGAACTCGGTGTCGCAGAGGTGCGACTGGTCGTGCAGGCAGAACCAGCAGATGCCGCACGCGGGGATGAACGAGGCGACGACGTGGTCGCCCTTGGCGAGGCCGTGGACGTCCTTGCCGACCTCGACGATCGTGCCGGCGCCTTCGTGGCCGAGAACGGTTCCGGGCATGATGCCGACGTAGCCGTTCTTCAGCGAGAGGTCGGAGTGGCAGACGCCGCTGGCGCCGAGCTGCACGACGACGTCGCGCGGGCCCGGGGGCGCGGGATCGATGTTCTCGATCGAGAGCGGCCCTCCGGTTTCGGTGAACACTGCAGCCCGCATGGGCTTCCTCCTTGACCTTCTGCGTGCGGCCGGCGCACCGGGCGCGTGACCTTCGGTGCTTGACCTGGGATGACGAGGCCAAGGTAGCGCCTCGTGTCCGGTGAGCGCCCGTTGCGGTCCGGCCGGCCGGGCGGCGAATGGGCCGGGCGCGAATTGGTCGTCGTTTAGCATTCGACGGTGCGCGTCGCGTATTTCGGTCCGGCGGGGACCTTCACCGAGGAGGCGCTGCTCACGCAGCCCGATCTCGGCGCGGGCGACCGCGCGCCGTTCCCGGCCGTGCCCGAGGTGATCGCGGCGGTCGAACGGGGTGATGCCGACGCCGGGGTCGTGCCGATCGAGAACATGATCGAGGGGTCGGTCTCGGTCACGCTCGACACGCTCGCGTTCGACAGCGACCTCCTGATCCAGCGCGAGATCGACCTGCCGGTCTCGCTCAACCTGTGTGCCCGGCCCGGGGTGGCGATCGCGGACGTCCGGACGGTCGTCTCCTTCCCGCACGCGCTCGCGCAGTGCCGGAGCTGGCTCGCGAAGAAGGCCCCGGCCGCGGAGGCCCGGGCTTCGCACTCGACCTCCGACGCGGCCCGCGAGGTGTCGAGGTCCAAGCGCACCGACATGGCCGCGATCTGCAACGCGCTGGCCGCGGAGATCTACGGGCTGAACGTGCTCGCCCGGGAGATCGAGGATCATCCCGAGAACCAGACGCGGTTCGTGCTCGTCGGTCGCGGGGTCCCGGCGCCGACCGGTCACGACAAGACGTCGATCGTCTGTTTCCAGCGCGAGGACCAGCCCGGTTCGTTGCTGCAGATCCTCCAGGAGTTCGCGGCGCGGGCGATCAACCTCACGAAGCTGGAATCGCGGCCGACCAAGCGCGGTCTGGGTGACTACTGCTTCTTCATCGACTGTGAGGGTCACATCGCCGACGAGGTCCTGGCCGACGCGTTGCGCAACCTCGCGGCGAAACAGGCGGAGGTGAAGTTCCTCGGCTCGTATCCGGTCGCGGGGCCCGCCGAGGCGGGGATCGCGCGGCGCAAGGCGGCGGGCCGCGCGTGGAAGAGCGCGGCCGCGTGGGTCGAGACGTTGCGCGCGCAGATCCGCGAGCCATCTCAGCTCCGGGAGCACGAGTGATCGACCTGAGGCGGCTCCGCGACGAGCCGGAGTACCGGCGCGGCATCGAGCGCAAGCGCGTGCGCGCCGGCCTGATCGACGAGGTGCTCGAGGCGGACGGCGCGCATCGAGTGATCGTGCAGGAGGTCGAGGCCCTGCGCGCCCGCCAGAACGCGGCGAGCAAGGAGATCGGGAAGGCCGCGCCCGACGAGCGGGCCGCGAAGATCGAGGCCGCCGGCAAGTTGAAGGACGAGCTCGCGGCCCGCGAACAGGAGTTCCAGGCGGCCGACGCACGCCTACGCGAGCTCGCGTTGCAGGTCCCGAACCCCGCCGACGCGTCGGTGCCGGACGGCGGCGAGGACGAAGGCGAGGTCGAACGGGTCGTCGGCGGTACGCCGCCGCGCCCGCGCTCGACCACGGGGCATTCTCCGAGGCGATGGGCTTCGTCGACACGAAGCGCGCAGCGGAGGCGAGCGGCTCGCGGTTCGCGTACATCATGCGCGAGGGCGCGCTCGTCGAGCTCGCGCTCGTGAACTACGCCATGAGCGTGATCACCCGCCACGGGTTCGTCCCGGTGATCACGCCCGCGCTCGTGCGGGAGCGCACGATGGAGGAAGCCGGTTTCTTCCCCACCGACCGCGCCCAGGTGTACGACGTCGACGACGGCGAGCTCTTCCTGCTCGGGACGAGCGAGGTCGCGCTGTCGGCGATCCACCGCGGGGAGACGTTCACCCCCGAACAGCTACCGGCGCGGTACGGCGGCTTCTCGACGTGTTTCCGTCGGGAGGCGGGAACGTACGGCAAGGACACGAGCGGGATCTTCCGCGTGCACCAGTTCGACAAGGTCGAGATGTTCTCGTACTGCGAACCGGAGCACAGCGTCGAGGAACACGCACGCATCCTCGCCATCGAGGAGGAGATCGTCGGCGGTCTCGCGTTGCCGTACCGCGTCACCAACATCGCGGCCGGCGATCTCGGCCCGGCCGCCGCGAAGAAGTTCGACATCGAGGCGTGGCTGCCGTCGGAAGGTGCGTACCGCGAGATCACGTCGTGCTCGAACTACACCGACTACTCGGCGCGCCGCCTCGGCACGCGGGTGAAACGGGAGGGCGGGAGCACGCTCGTCCACACGTTGAACGGCACCGCGGTCGCCGTGAGCCGGATGCTCGTGTTCCTCTTCGAGCACTACCAGCAGGCCGACGGGAGCTTCGAGGTGCCCGAGGTCCTGCGGCCGTACACCGGTTTCACCAACGTCGCGCCCCGTTGACCTCCCGGTAGCCTCGAACCCGGAGGGATGCCGGAGCGGCCGAACGGGGCGGTCTTGAAAACCGCTGTGCGCAAGCACCCAGGGTTCGAATCCCTGTCCCTCCGCTTTCGTTTCGGTTGACGGCGTCCACGCTCGTCGGTTTGGCGATGCGTTGAGTTCTCGCCTGCTCACGATGTGACCAACGGCCCTGGTCCTCGGGGATCGGTATTTCTAGGCTGAACTAGAAATAGTGGACCGGTCGCGGGGCCGCCGTCGAGCGAGGTGTTCGTGATGCAGGCGAGCGAAGGGTCGAAGGGGTCGAGTGCGTGGCCGACGGCGATGGCGTCGTTCGTCATTCTGGCGTTGGTCGTGAGCCTGGTCAGTCTGGGTGCAGTGATCCACAAGACGAACAGGACCACCGTGGTCGCGAGCGCGACGGCCGCGACCGCCGCGGCGCCGGGATTCGACTTCGGAGCCGACCCATCCGACTCGTTTCGAGCGCCGCGACCCGCAGGCGCCGGCACCGAGCACGGAGTCGGGGGTCACGGTGCACAAGCTGACCTTCGACATGGTGGAAAAGCAGATCGAGATCGCGCCGGGCGTGTCGCAGTTGATGTGGACCTTCAACGGGCAGGTTCCGGGACCGATTCTGCGCGGCAAGCTCGGCGACACGTTCGAGATCACGCTCGTGAACAAGGGCTCGGTCGCGCATTCGATCGATTTCCACGCGAGCAAGGTCGCGCCGAACGTCACCATGCGACTCGTCAACCCCGGCAAGTCGTGGGTGTACAAGTTCACGGCGACACGGTCCGGCATCTTCATGTACCACTGCGGCGCGCCGCCGGTCCTTGAGCACATCGGCATGGGGATGTACGGCGCGATCATCATCGACCCGCCGAACCTCGCGCCCGTCGCTCACGAATACGTGATGGTGCAATCGGAGCTCTATCGCGAGAGCGACCCGAACCAGCCGGTCGACTACAACAAGCTGCTCGCCGAACAATGGGACGGCATCGTGTTCAACGGCTACGTCGGTCAATACACCGCGCGCCCGATCCACGTCGGCGTCGATCAGAAGATTCGCGTCTGGGTGATGGACGACGGCCCGTCGGACCTGTCGTCGTTCCACGTGATCGGCACGATCTTCGACACCGTCTACAAGGAGGGCGCGTACCTCCTGCAACCGAGCGCGGCGCAAGGCGGGGGCCAGGCGTTGGATCTTGCACCGGCACAGGGTGGTTTCGTCGAGTTCACGCTTTCGGTGCCGGGCAAGTACCCGTTCGTGACGCACAAGTTCGCCGACGCGGCCAAGGGCGCGAACGGCCTGTTCATCGCCGGTTGACACCGAGGAGATCGACAATGACCCTTCCCGCCGAAGTCACTCGTCATCACACCGCCTGGGTGCACTGTGCCGGCTGTGAGCCGCACCCAGTCCGCTACGCCGTCGACGGCGACCGCATGATCTGCTTCGGCGACCAACTCCCCGGCGACGCCACGAACGGCCGCTCGGTGTTCGTCACCGTGCACGAAATCGCGGGAGGCGCCGCGGTCGCCCAGTTGAACGGCACCGTCCACGACGTCGCGGCTGATGACCTCGACCCGAACGCGCTCCTCGACCTGCTCGAACACGTGTCGCTCGGTCGCACTGCCGCGGAAGTGGACACGGCGATCACCCGGCACCGTCGGCGTCGTCTCGTCTCCTTCGCCTCGCAGGCCGGCTGAGCCCGTGAGCGGGAACGGCTTGCCCGATCCGGTGCTGGCGCGTGCGGTCGCGGTGCCGCTGCGCAGACGGATCCTCGATCTGATTCTCGCGGCCGATCACGCGGTGACCGTCGCCGAGTTGACCGAAGCGTTGCAGTGCAACCACAACGCGGTGCGCCAACACCTCGCACAGCTCCGCGCCGCGGGCCTGGTCGCGGAGACGCACGAGGTCCGAGACCGGCCCGGCCGTCCCCGGCTCCTCTACACGGCGACGGCCCGGCCCGACCCGTACGCGCGTCTCGCACGCGTGCTCCTCGCCGCTCGGCGGACCGGTCAGACGCCACGTGCGGCGGGCCGGAGCGCGGGACGCGCACAAGCCGCCGCCGCGGGGACTCGAAGCCGTCGGCGCATTCGGCGCATTCGGCGCGCTCGAGGCCGACGCGGCCCGTCAGGGATTCTCACCCCGGCGGGTCGGGTACGGCCGCAGCATCGAGCTCGTACTCGACGCGTGCCCGCTGGCGGACGTCGCCGCCGACGACCCCATGACCGTGTGCGCCGTCCATCGCGGGCTCGCCGAAGGGCTCGTCGCCGGCATCGGTGGCGCCCGCATCGAGGGCTTCGTCGTCAACGAACCGTACCGAGCGGGCTGTCGCGTCAAAGTCCGCCGGACATGAACATCGCGCCGGCCCGTCCGGCAGCTCGCGACATCGCCACCGACAACGACGTCGGCGCGCTGGTCCGCAGTTTCTACCGTCACGCGATTCCCGACCCGCTGCTCGGGCCCGTGTTCGAACGCTTCGGAGTGGACTGGCCGCGCCACCTTCCCAAGCTCATCGCGTATTGGGAACACGTGCTCTTGGACCGTCCCGGCCTCGCGACGAACACCGTCGGCGTTCACGCGGGCGTCCAACGCGCCGCCCCGTTCGGTGCGGAACACATCGCACGGTGGGTCGAACTTTGGGAAGAGACCGTCGATGACCTGTACGTCGGTCCGGTCGCCGAACTCGCGAAGACGCGCGCTCGTCAAGTTCGGGCGAGCACTCGAGGCGGTCGCCCGCCGAAACCAAGGAGAGAACCGATGACGCACAACTGCACCGACATGAACCCGGCCGAGCTGATCGGACATCGCTTCCGTTCGGTCCGATCGCCAACCCCATCACGAGCGGACACCTTCCGGTCCGGTCCGGCGGTCCCCACCGACGGCAAGCTCCACGTTTCGACCGGCCGCGGCGACCTGAGCGCCCGGGGTTCGCCCTTGGCGGACACGGGCGCGCGCCGAGCATGCTGACGGGGTGGAGGAATCGCTGTTCGAGGACGTCGGCGACATCTTGCGCGGGATCGCGCCGGCCGATCTCGGGCCGTGCCACCACCGCGCGCACCGCTACGGGATCAAGGTGTGGTTCGGGCCCGAGAAGGCGATCAAGGAGCACTACGAAGCGCAGGTGGTCGGCGCGGCCGAGGTGACGGGCGCGACCGCCCTCGCGCTCGAAGTCGGCTTCCATTCGGAGTACCCGAAGGAGGCCGACAACGACGCGGTCGTCGCGCACCTCATGACGCGCGAGCGTGCGTGGCGGAAGGTGCTCGGCCGCGAGGCCGAGGTCGGGCGCGTTCCTCGGGCGGCAGGACTCGTGGCGCCGCGTGTCCGAGGTGTGGCCCGACCCCGACCTCGGCGCGCCGGAGCTCGGGCTCGAGATCGCGCTGCGGCTCGTCGACTACGTCACCGCGATCGAGCCGGTCCGGCGCGGCCGCAAGCCGTAGCTCGACCGGTCGTGCTCGGGTGCGCGGTCAGTCGCGACCGGCCGTCGTCCGTCTCCACGCGTCGCGCCACGGGCTCATGTCGAGCGCCGGATACCGCGCCGCCACCCCGGCGAGCGTCTCCGGAGTCCAGTACGGGTCGCCGGGCTTCGGGAAGCCGAGCAGCGTCAGTTGCCGCAACGTCGCCTTGCGCATGAAGCGGTGCCACGCCATGTCCTCGCCCCGGGTCGGAAAGGCGTGGAAGCCGATCCACTCCGTCCCCGCGGGTTTGAACGCGACCGGCATCATGAAGCGCGCGGTGCGCGGCGCCGTCATCGGCACGCCCCGGTGGAACACGTCGGGCCGGTACACGAGCACCGAACCGGCCGATCCGGACGCGGCCACCTCGTGTGCGTACACGTCGGCGTACTCCTCGAGGTGCAGGTACGTCCGCTCGATCGGGACTCCGGTCGTGTACTCCCGGTTGACGATGCGGGTCGCGCCCGTCTCGGGGGTGATGTCGGTCAGGTACACGAACATCGTGACGTGCTGGTAGCCCGCGTCGGTGCGGGGCACGACCAGCGTGTGGTTCGCGTAATCCATGTGCAGCAGCTGTTCGTAGTCGGGCGCCGCGTTCGAGTACTTCGCGTTCAACCCGGCCTGGTACACGCGGATTTCGTCGACCTCGAGCATGCGTTCGGCGATGTCGACGATCTCGTCGCTCAGCGCGAGCCGGTTCAGTGCGCCCGATTCGAACGGGAACTGCACGCGCGGTGCGCCGCGCTCGGTGAAGAACGGCGCGTTCCGTTCGGGGTCGACGTTGTCGGCGAACTCGTCTGCGGTCGGGTACACCGCGGGCAGTGCGGCCTGCGCGGCGGCCAGGAGCTCGGGCGGGACCACGTTCTCGATGACGCACCAGCCGTCGGTGTCCCAGCGGCGCTTGTACTCCGCGAGCGACGTCGCGTCGACGGTCGTCATTGCACGTTGCCGTGGTGCGCACCGACCAGGGTGACGGCCAGCACGGCCGGAACGGCGCCGGCATTGGACCAGCGGTGCCGGGTGCCGTTCTGCACGTACGTGTCTCCGACCCGGAGCACGACCTTGGCGCCGTCGTCGAGCTCGAGCGTCGCCTCGCCCGCGAGCACGACCCCGCAGTCGACCGTGGCCGTCGTGTGCATACCGGGGTTGTCGAGCTCGAGGTATTCACCCATGCCCGGCAGCTTCTCCTCGAACTCGGCGAGCGCGGCGCCGAGGTCGAGGTCGGGGGCGCGCCCGCCCCACCGTCGGGCGGGATCGTGAAGAACCCGAACCGGTAGCCGCCGACCGGCGGGAAGTACCGGTGCGTTTCCGGGCGCGTCCCGTCATCGGGGAACGTCTGCGTGGTCTCCGCGCCCCAGAGTTGATGGAACTCGCTGCCGGGAAGGAGCGCCAGCGTCACCGGCGCGACCGGCGCATCGTCGACGAAGACGGCCTTGCCCTCGGAATCGTGCCCCGTGACCACACGCCTCACGTCCATGCGTATCCCCCTCTGCTCGCCTCGCCGGTCGCAGAGTACGCGTACGGACGCGGCGCCGTCAGGCCGAAGGCTCGCGTTCCTCGGTCTCGTACACGTTGTACGCGCGGCCCACCAACAGCGGGTCGAGCGGGCCGATCAGCTCCACGTCCTTGCCCGCGTACGGCAGCTTGTGCAGCACGTAACGAATCGCATTGAGACGGGCCCGCTTCTTGCAGTCCGACTTGATGACGGTCCACGGGGCTTCGACCGTGTCGGTGTGGACGAACATCGCCTTCTTCGCGTCGGTGTAGTCGTCCCACTTGTCGAGCGACGCGACGTCGACCGGGGAGAGCTTCCACTGCTTCAGCGGGTGCTTCTCGCGCTCGCGGAAGCGGCGTCGTTGTTCCTCGCGGCTCACCGAGAACCAGAACTTGATGAGATGCACGCCGCTGCGCGTGAGGTTGCGCTCGAACTCGGGGGCTTGACGGAGGAACTCCGCGAGCTCGTCCTCGGTGCAGAAGTCCATGACGCGTTCGACGCCGGCGCGGTTGTACCAGGAGCGGTCGAACAGCACGATCTCGCCGCGTGTCGGCAGGTGCTGCACGTAACGCTGGAAGTACCACTGACCCTGCTCGACCGGTGTCGGCTTCTCGAGCGCGACGACGCGCGCGCCGCGCGGGTTCAGGTGCTCCATGAAGCGTTTGATCGTGCCGCCCTTGCCTGCGGCGTCCCGGCCTTCGAAGAGCACCACGACGCGTTGCCCCGACTCGCGTATCCACGCCTGCAGCTTCAGCAGCTCGACCTGGAGGTGGTACTTCTGCGCCTCGTACGCCTTGCGCGACATCAGGTTGCGGTACGGGTACACGCCGCTGCGCCAGTGCCCGACGAGCTCGTCGTCGCCGCTCATCGGGATCGTCCCGTAGACCGGCTCGTCCTGTTCGAGGATCACGCGGCGCAGGACGCCGAAATCGTCGGGCGAGGTGCCGGCGAGCACGGCGTCGAGCCAGCGTGCGACGGCGGCCATCTCCTCCGGCTGCGCGTTGACGAGCACGTCGCGCACCGCGTTGACCTTCGCTTCGCGCGCGCCTTCCGTGGCCGCGGCGACCTCGAAGTCTTCGATGCCCTCCGGCGAGAGGTCCGGTGCGATGTCGCCGGCCGCAGTCGGATGCGGCTTCGTGCGTTCGGTCTCGTGCCGCATGGGCACGAGCGTAATGCCGATCAATCGCCCTTCGAACCGTCGAGGGTGATGTCGGGTTGGTTGGCATGGGCACTTTCCACGCGACCTCACCGGATCAGAAGGGCGGGAGACGCGGAACTCATCGGTGAGTTCCTACGTGTGCGGCGGTCGTTTCCGTCGTGGATCCCGCCCCGCGTCCGAAGGCGCCCGTCATCGTGTGCGACGTCGGCGCACTGACCCGGCCGTGCGTCGGCGATCTCGAGACGCTCGCCCGCCTGCACCTCGCGGCGAAGCGTTTCGGTGCCACGATCGAGCTGCGCAACGCGGGCGCGGCGCTGGTCGAGCTGATCGCGTTCGCCGGGCTGGACGGCGTGCTGATCGTCGCGCCGTCAGGCGTCGACGTCGGCGGGGAGCCGGACCGGCAGGTCGAACAGCTCGAAGTGCGCGGGGTCGACGAAGAAGTCCATGGCGGTGATGGCGCCGTCTGAGATCGTCAGCACGTGGATCGCCCACGCGACGTAGCTGCCGTCGGGATCGCGGCGCCATTGCGCGAAGGCCGGATTGCCGTTGGCCTCGACGGCCCGGAGGCGCGACCCTTCGCACGCGCTTCCCGGCCCGTGCAGCCACATGCGGTACTCGCCCGCGCCGCGCATCCAGAGCGGGTACGGCGGCATCTGCATGGTGACGTCTTCGTGCAGCAACGCGACGAGCCCGTCGATGTCGAAGCGTTCGAACGTCTCGACGTAGCGCGCGAGCAGCTCGCGTTGCGCTTCGTCGACGGGTTCCGACGTCGTGTGCTCGGTCACGTTCTGTGCGGCGAGCGTCGCGCGGGCCCGCTGCAGCGCGCTGTTGACCGACACGACGGTGGTGTCGAGCAGTTCGGCGACTTCGGTCGCCTTCCAGCGGAGCACTTCCCGCAGGATGAGCACTGCCCGTTGCCGTGCGGGAAGGTGTTGCAGCGCGGCCACGAACGCGAGCCGCACCGACGCGCGCAGCTCGGCCTGCTCGGCCGGATCACCGTCGGCGCCGAGCACGCGCCGGTCGGGCATCGGACCGACCCAGATGTCCTCCGCCGTCGGCGGCGCGACCGGTCCGTCGGCGTGCCCGACCTCCGTGAGGTTCATCGGGAGCGCGCGCCGGCGACGACCCTTCAACATGTCGAAGCAGACGTTGCTCGCGATGCGGTACAGCCACGAACGCACCGTCGACCGGCCTTCGAAGCGGTCGAAGTTCCGCCACGCGCGCACCAGCGTCTCCTGGACGGCGTCCTCGGCTTCGAACGCCGAGCCGAGCATCCGGTAGCAGAACGCGGTCAGCTCGGCCCGGTGCTGTTCGAAGCCGAGCTCGGCCGCGGCCGCTTCCGAGTCGAGGTCGGTCGTGCTCGTGCTCGTCATGCGCGGCCACTCCTCGGTCGGGACGGGAGGTGAACGGTACCGAAGGTCGCGCCGTCAGGCCATCAGCTTGAAGCGCGCGCCGGTCGGGTCGGTCGCGGTGGCGAGCCGGCCGTACGGCGTGTCCTGCGCGGCCTCGACGACCGCGCCGCCCAGGCGCGCGATCTTCGTCAGTGCCGCGTCGGTGTCGTCGACACGGAAGTAGACGGACCAGAAGCTGGGCACGTCGGCCGACAGATTCGCGGCGGCGTCCATGACCCCGGCTTCCTGGTCGTCGCCCGCGCCGACGGTCGAGTAGCGGAACTCGGGTGAGTCGCTGTGCACCTGCGTCTCCCACCGGAAGACGTCGCGGTAGAAGTCCAGCGACGCGTCGTACGCGCGTGTGTGCAGCTCGAACCACCCCGGCGCACCGACCTCGCCCACGATGCCGAAGCCCGTGTGCGCCTCCGGCTTCCACAGCCCGATCGTCGCGCCGCCCGGGTCGATGACGACGCCCATCGTGCCGAGGTCGGCTACCTGCATCGCCGGCACGACCACCTGCGCGCCTGCGGCCGTCGCGCGATCGATCGTCGCCCGCGCGTCGTCGACCGTCAGGTAGACCGACCAGCCGTCGGGTGCGCCCGATCCGTCGTTGACCATGCCGCCCGCGATCGGCAGGTCGTCCTTGGTGAACATCCAGTAGCCGCCGAACTCGGGGTTCGGTTCCTCGGCTTTCCAGCCGAGCAGCTCGGTGTAGAACGCCCGGCTCTGGTCGGGATCGGTCGAGAGGAGGTCGACCCAACAGGGTGCTCCGACCGGGAAAGATTCACGTCGCGGCATCGTTCGCTCCTTCGGGACTCTTTGGGTTGTCCTTCAGACTTTCCGCCGCGGTGGAACTCATCGGTGACGCTCGTCGGTCGTGGGCGCGGCGGTTCGGGCTACTTCGTTGCGGGTTGACGTTCGAGCTCCGCGGCCAGCGACTCGAGGAGTCCGCGGGTGCCTCCTTCGCGTGGGCCGGGTACCTCGTGGCCGTCGAGAAACGTGTCGTGCTCGGTGAACACGAGGCGCGTCCCCGTCCCGGCGGGAATGAGCTCGATCGTCGTGAGCGAGACGGAGATCCGCTCGTCGTCGAAGAGCATGTCGTAGGCGAAGACGATGCGCTCGTTGGGGACGATGTCGTAGTAGCGGCTCTCCATCGACACGGTCATACCCTCGTGGTGGCCGCGATACGTCTCGTGTCCGCCGACGCGGAAGTCGGCCTGGTAGTTGTCGGTCCCCCAGCCGTCACCGTTGACGAACCAGCGATTCTTGGACTCGGGGTCTTCGAACGCGGCGAACACACGCGCCGGGTCGGCGTCGTACGTGCGCTCGAGGACGAAGCTGGAATGGACGGCGGATCGATCGGTCACGGTTCTGCTTCTCCTTGATGGTTGGGGTCAGTGGGGTCAGTGGGGTCGGCCAGGATGTCGCCGAGACGGTCGAGGCGCCGTTCCCAGGTGCTGCGCCGCTCGGAGATCCATTGCTCGACGGGCGTGAGCGCGGCGGGCTCGATGCGACAGGTGCGGACCCGGCCGACCTTCTCGGTGCGGACCAGGCCGCTCGCCTCGAGCACCTGGAGGTGCTGGACCACTGCGGCGAGGGTCATGTCGAGTGGCTTCGCCAGCTCGCTGACCGACGCGGGACCCCGGCTCAGGCGCTCGACCATCCCTCGGCGGCTGGGATCGGCGAGCGCCTGGAACACCCGGTCGAGGGTCGCGCCTTGGTTAAGCATGTGCTTGAGTATACAGGCGCGCCGCGCAATAGTCAAGGAACTCCTTGAGTGTTGGGAAGCCGGCGGCGACTGTCGATGTCGGCGTGTCTCGTTCGTCGTCCGGCTGAAGCCCGTTCGCGAACACGAGGAGAATGCTCCGATGGCCGATCTGATGCCGATGGTCCACGCCGAGCGGGCGTCGCTCTCCGAATTCCTGGGCACTCTCGCACCCGAGCAGTGGGCGGCGCCGACCTGGTGCGACAAGTGGAACGTCCAGGAGCTCGTCGCGCACCTCACCGCAGCCGGGAACATCACGGCGCCCCACTTCATGGCCGGATTCGTGAAAGCCGGTTTCAGCTTCGACAAGACGGTCGACCGAGACCTGCGCAACTACTCGCAGGGTTCACCGGCCGACGTGAAGGCGCGTTACGACGCGATCATCACCAGCACCCGCAAGCCGCCGGGGCCGGCGTACGTCGCGCTGGGCGAGGTGATGGTGCACGGCGAGGACATCCGTCGTTCGCTCGGCGCGCGCGGCGATCATCCGGCCGAGCACCTCACCATGCTGGCCGAGATGTACAAGAAGACCGGCGCGCCCTTGCACGGGAAGCGGCGAGTGGTGGGACTGAAGCTGCAGGCGACGGATGTCGACTGGTCGGCGGGCGACGGGCCCGAGGTGAAGGGGCCGTGCATGTCGTTGATCATGGCGATGGTCGGCCGCACCGGCGCGCTGGACGACTGCGACGGCCCGGGCCTCGACACGCTGCGCTCGCGCGCCTGAACTGCGGGCGTTCGGGTCAGCCCGTCGCCCACTCGTGCAACGTGGTGACGGTGTTCCAGTTGCGCGTCGTCGCTTTGGTCCCGAGCTTGCGTTCGAAGAACGCGTTGTTGACCTTCGTGCGCCCGTAGCCGTTCGGACACGACACGAAGACCTCCCGGCCGTCGACCTCGAAGCGGTCGGGTGCGAACGGCGCGGGGTCGAGCGCGGCGATCTTCGCCTTGGTGGGCGCGTCGTCGAGGAACGTCACGTACGCGCTGTCACCGAAGGGGTTGCGCGCGATCAACGCGGCGAGGTCGGCCGCCGTGCGCAGCAGCACGGTCACGTCGAGTCCGAAGTCGCGCTCCACGATCTTCTCGATAGCGGTGCGGATGCGCGCCGGAGACCCGCGCTGGCGCGTCGAACACCACGTTGCCGCTCTGGATGTACGTGCGCACGTTCGTATGGCCGAGCTCGTCGAACGCGGTCCGCAGGTCGCTCATCGGGACCTTGCGGCCCGTACCGACGTTGATGCCGCGGCAGGAGCGCGATGTACCGGGGCAAGGTGCTACGGCCTCGGGAGGCCCTGCTGCTTGTCGAGCATGTCCTCCATCACCGCACGGATGAAGTCGTCGGCTTCGGAGGTCATGCCGCCTTCGACGCCGCCGTAGATGGCCGCGCTCATAGGCTTTTCGTCCTTGTGCTCCAGCGCGTAGGGCACCGCCTCGGCGAGGTCGGCCGCGAACGCCTCGGCGAGACCCGCCTGCGTCTGCGGTCGCGTCACCGCCATGTGGATCGCGTTCGGGTACTGCTGTCCGTTGAAGCGCCACCCTTTCGTCCGCATGAAGTCGTTGACGTGGTAGATGTCGAACGCGTCGCTCGTGAAGCTGAAACAGAACGTCGGCGAGCCGAGGATCCGTAGCTCGGGATGCGACCGCACCGCGTCCTGCATCTTGTCCGCGGTCTCGAAGATCGCCTTGGCGTACTTCAGGTAACCGTCGTGGCCCATGCTCACGAGCGATGCCCACGTCGACGCGAGGATGCCGCCGGAACGCGAGCCTTCGATGCCCGGCGAGGCGTACTTCCCGCCCGTCCAGTCGGTCATGAAGAAGTACTGGCTGTTGCGCAGCGGCTTGTCGCGGAACGCCAGCACCGACGCGCCCTTCAACCCGTAGCCGTACTTGTGCGTGTCGGCCGAGATGCTCGTCACGCCCGGGATGCGGAAGTCGAAGACGGGGATGTCGTAGCCGAGCTCCTGGCCGAAGGGCAGGATGAAACCGCCGAGGCAACCGTCGACGTGCAGCCCGATCCCCCGCTCGAGCGCGAGGTCGGACAGCGCGGCGATCGGGTCGATCGTGCCGTACCCGTAGTTGCATGCCGAGCCGACCATGGCGATCGTGTTCTCGTCGACGGCCTTCGCCATCGCGTCGAGGTCGGCCGTCAGCGTCTCGGGGTCGACGGGAACATGGCGGCACTCGACCGCGAGCAGGTGGCAGGCCTTGTCGAACGCGGGATGCGCCGTCTCGGGCTTGACGAAATTCGGCCGGTCGATCCCGCGGTGTTGACGCGCGAACTCGCGGTACGCGAGCACCGCGTGCAGGATGCTGCCGCTGCCGCCCGAGGTGACCAGCCCGACGGGCTCCCCGTCGGTCACGGCTTCGGCGTGGAGCATGTCGAGCGTCATCGCGATGATCTCGCCCTCGAATTTCGTCATGCTCGGGCACATGTCGCGCTGGAGTGCGTTCATGTGCGCGAAGAGCTCGAACGCGCGCCCGAGGAACTCGTAGTGCGTGTGGTCGCCGCAGTACATCGTCCCCGAGCACTTGCCGGTCTCCCAGGTGCGGTCCTCGTCGTGGGCGAGCTGCTCGAGCTCGGCGATGATCGAGTCACGCGACCGTCCTTCGGACGGCATGCCGCGCAGCACGTCGTGGGTCGTCGCGTACGGGTAGGACGAACTCATGAAAGCGCCTCACTGATCGGGAGAAGGGCAGCGTAGGCAGCCTCGAACTGTTCGTGTCTATCGGCGAACAACGTCCGCGGCACCGGGTCGGGATCGAACCGCTGCGCGCCGCCCGACGGTTCCCGGTCGAGGTCCGCGCGGGTCCACACGCCGGCCCGCTCCAGCGCGAGGAGCGCGGTGGCACGGGCGATCGCGAGCCCGGGTGCCGCGACCGCGAGGACGGGCCGGTCGAGCACGTCGGCCACGACCTGGCACCAGGCCTGCGAGCGGGCCGCGCCGCCGACGAGCGCGATCTCCGCGATCGCCTCGCCGGTGAACGTCTCGACCGGGGCGAGCAACGCCCGCAGATTGTGCGCGACCCCTTCGGCGACGGCGCGGACGAGATCGTGGCGCGTCGTCTCGAGCGACAGGTTGACGAACCCGCCCCGCATCCCGGCACCACCCTGGGCGCGCTCGCGCCGTTCAGCCACGGGAGGAACATCACCCCGCCCGCGCCGGGCGGCGACTCGCCCAGCGCGCGGTCGACCGCCGCGAACGGGTCGTCGGCGCGGTGGTCGCCGAGGTGGTCGTGGGCGTAGACGAGGTTGCGCAGGACGTGTTCGAGCACCTTGCCGCCGAGCCCGTTCTCCGCGCAGACGACGTAGCGGTCCGGGTACGGGCCCGGCATCGCGAACAGCTGATGGTCGAGGTCGACACGGAACGCGTCGAGCTCGTCGACGAGCACGCTCGTCGTTCCGATGGAGATGCCGGCCCGCCCGGGCATGAACGCCCCGGTCGCGACCGCGGCGGTCGCGGTGTCGTTGGTCCCCGCGTAGACGACGGCCGCCGCGGGCAGGCCCAGCGCGGCGGCGACGTCGGCGAGCAGCGGGCCGACCGCGGCGTCGACGGGGATCAGCCGGGGAAGGCGCGTGCTGTCGACGCCCGCGAGCTGCACGAGCTCGTTCGAGTAGCCGGGATCATCGAGGGTGCGGTTGTCGCACAGTTGGTACATGTACGTGCTGTGCCGGCTCGCGGTCGCGACGCCGGTGAGGCGCGCGGTCACGTAGTCCATCGCCTCGACGTAAGCCGTCGTGCGCGCGTGCACGTCGGGCCGGTCCTCCTGCAGATAGAGAATGTGGGCGAGCGACAGACCACCGCCCACCGGCGGGATGCCGTGGCGTTCCACGAACGTGAAGAACGCGTTCTCGTCGCGCACCATGATCTCGAACGAGCGGTCCGTGCCGCGGTGGTCCTGCCACATCAGCATCGGCGCGACCGGCCGGGCGGACCCGTCGATCGGCACGACGGACGAGTACTGGCTGCAGACACCGATCGCGACCACGCCCGCCGCCTCGTCGGGATGGGCGGCCGTGACCTCGTGGACGGCCGCCACCAGCTCCGACCAGGTCAGTTCGGCGTCCTGCTCGGCGATGTCGCCGACCCGGGTCATCGCCAGCGGGCGCTGGGCGCCGGCGACGGTCGTCCCGTCGCCGGTCACGAGCGCGACCTTCACGTTGGTCGTTCCGACATCGATCCCGAGTGCGTTCGCCATCGCAGGAATCATGCCGGGCCCGCCTCGCCGCCCGGAACCGGCCCGCCGGACGGACAGTTCGGTTCTCTAATGGTTCGGTATCCTTTCCGGGATGGCCGAACGTTCCTCCGATCTGCCGCGGGCCGCCCGGGGCCTGACCCACGCCGCGCGCGCCCTCGAGCGGGCGGCCGGCCGGCGGGATCTCACGCTGGCCCAATTCCGTGTCCTCTCGCTGATCGCGGGCGGTGACGAGCGGTCGTCGCTCCTCGCCGACCGGCTCGCGGTGGCCAAGCCCACGATCACCGCGGTCGTCGACGGGTTGGTCGAGCGCGGCTTCGTCGCCCGGGAAGCGGTTGCCGGCGATCGCCGATCGATTCGTGTCGCACTCACCCCCGCGGGCGTGGCGGCGCTGCGGTCCGCGGAGGAGGAGATGACCGAGACCCTCGATCGGATCTTCGAGTTCGCCCGCGCACCCGAGGCGCTGCTGGCCGCCCTTCTCGACCTCGACGACGCGCTCACGGCCCGTATGGAGGAGCGCCTGCGCGGCGAGCGCGGGCACGAGGTGCGGCGATGAGCGCCGACGTCAAGCAGCAGGGTTGGATCCGGCGCCTCGTCGGCTACATGGCGCCGCACAAAAAGAACGCGTACGTCGCATTCGGTGTCGCCATCGGCGGGCAGCTCATCCAGTCGCTGTTGCCGGCCGTGCAGAAGGTCGTCATCGACGACGTCATCACCCACCACAAGAAGCCGCTGGCGCCGTGGCTCACGTTGATGATCGTCATGGGCGTGTTCACGTTCGTGTTCGCGTACCTGCGCCGATTCCGCGGCGGCCGCATCGCGCTCGACGTGCAGCACGACCTGCGCACCGCGATCTTCCGCCAGCTGCAACGGCTCGACTTCGCGCGCCACGACGAGATGTCGACCGGTCAACTCGTCAGCCGCGCGTCGTCCGACGTCGCGCTCGTGCAGGGCTTCCTGCAGTTCCTGCCGATCGGCGTCGCGAACATCCTCCTGTTCGTGGTCTCGCTGACCGTCATGTTCATCCTCTCGGTGCCGCTCGCGCTCGTGATGCTCGCCGTCGCGCCGCTGTTGCTCGTCACCGCGATGAAGCTCCGTACGTCGGTGTTCCCCGCGAGCTGGGACGCGCAGCAGAAGGCCGGCGACGTCGCCAACGTCGTCGAGGAGGACGTCACCGGGGTCCGCGTCGTCAAGGGGTTCGGGCAGGAAGCGCGCGAGCTCCAGCGCCTCGCCGACCGATCGGAGCAGATGTTCGCGTCGCGCGTGCGCCTCGTGAACATCCAGGCCCGCTTGCAGCCGGCGATGCAGACGATCCCGGCGTTCGGTCAGGTGGCCGTGCTCGCCCTCGGCGGATGGCTCGCGTTGCACCACCACATCACGCTCGGGACGTTCTTCGCCTTCGCGTCGTACATGCTCCTGATCGCGCCGCCGGTACGCCAGCTGGCCGCAATCCTGACCGTCGGGCAGCTCGCCCGTGCCGGCGCCGAACGCATCTACGACCTGCTCGACTCGACCCCGCACGTCCAGGACCGTCCCGGTGCGACCGAGTTGCACGTCGAGCACGGCGCGATCGACTTCGACGGTGTCACGTTCGGGTACACGTCGACGGAGCCCGTGTTGCGCGACTTCACGTTGCACGTCGCGGCCGGCGAGACGGTGGCCCTTGTCGGCGGCTCCGGCTCGGGGAAGTCGACGGTCGGGCTGCTCCTCCCGCGCTTCTACGACGTGCACTCCGGCACGATCGCGATCGACGGCATCGACGTGCGCGACGTCACGCTGCAGTCGCTGCGGGGCAGCATCGGTGTCGTCTTCGAGGATTCGTTCCTCTTCTCCGACTCCATCACCGCGAACATCGCGTTCGGACGACCCGACGCCACGCCGGCGGAGGTCGAGACCGCGGCGCGCGCGGCCGAAGCCCACGAATTCATCATGCAGCTGCCGCACGGCTACGACACCGTCGTCGGTGAGCAGGGCCTCACGCTCTCCGGCGGTCAGCGCCAGCGCGTCGCGCTCGCGCGGGCGTTGCTGTCCGATCCCGAGATCCTGCTCCTCGACGACGCGACGTCTTCGGTCGACGCGCGGATCGAGGAGGAGATCCACGCCACGCTGCGCCGGATCGCGAGCACGCGCACGACCCTCCTGATCGCGCACCGGCGCTCGACCCTCTCGCTGGCCGACCGGATCGTCGTCGTCGACCACGGCCGCGTCGTCGACCAGGGCACGCACGAGCAGCTGACCGCGCGGTGCCAGCTCTACCGGTTATTGCTGTCGGGGCCGGGTGGCGACGCGGAGGGCATCGACGCGGTCGAGGAGCAGGTCGTCGACGACACCCGCGTCGACGGCATCACGCCGTCGGCCTGGCGCGGGCTCGACGCGGACGAACTGCGCGGCGCGCTCATCGCCGATCGCACGCGCACGACGAGCCCCTCCGCGATGCGCTTCGGCGGTCCCGGTGGCGGGGGCGGCGGGGGTGGTGCCGGCGGCGGCGCGGCCTGGGGAGGCGCGCTCGCGCCCACGCCCGAGCTCCTCGCGCAGGTCGACGCCCTGGAACCGGCCGCCGCCGATCCGCACGTCGACCGTGCGTTCGAGGCGAGGCCCGCCCCCGACTTCACGTTCCTCGGATTCCTACGCCGCTACCGCGGCTGGCTGTTCGTCGGGATGTTCCTCGTCGCGCTCGACGCCGTCTGCACGCTCGCCGGGCCGTTGCTCGTCAAGTACGGCCTCGATCACGGCGTCGCCAAGAACGCCCCCCGGGAACTGTGGATCGCGACCGCCGTATTCCTCGCGATCACGCTCTTCGACTGGTGGGTGATGTGGGCCGAGGCCCGCGTCATGGGCCGCATCTCGGAACGGTTGCTGCACGCGCTGCGCATCAAGGTGTTCGCCCATCTGCAACGGCTCGGCGTCGACTACTACGAGAACGAGATGGCGGGCCGGATCATGACCCGCATGACTACCGACATCGACGCGCTGTCGCAGTTGTTGCAGAACGGTCTCGTCAACGCGCTGGTGAACCTCGTCACCTTCCTCGGCGTCGGCATCGCGCTCGCGTTCATCAACCCGCGGCTCGCGCTCGTGAGCGCGGTCGTGCTGCCGCCGCTCGCGGTCGCCACACTGTGGTTCCGCCGCGAGTCGAGTCGCGGCGT
Source organism: uncultured Actinomycetes bacterium (assembly GCA_963829195.1). GTDB lineage: Bacteria > Actinomycetota > Acidimicrobiia > IMCC26256 > PALSA-610 > PALSA-610. The sequence continues at coordinate 80,414 of CAWHHS010000007.1, read as the reverse complement.
ACGAGATCGCGCGCGAGCGCATGGGTGCCGTGAACGCGAACCTGCAGGAGGGCCTGTCCGGCGTGCGCGTCTCGCAGGCGTTCGTGCGCGAGGAACGCAACCAGGACAACTTCGAGGAGATCGCGGGCGGTTACCGCGACGCCCGCGTGCGCGCGCAACGGCTCGTCGCGATCTACTTCCCGTTCGTCGACTTCCTCTCCGATATCGCCGTGTGTCTCGTGCTCGGCGCCGGCAGCGTGTTCGTCGCGCACCATTCGCTGACCACGGGTGCGCTCATCGCGTTCCTCTTGTACCTGAACCTGTTCTTCGCGCCGATCCAGCAGCTGTCGCAGGTGTTCGACTCGTACCAACAGGCGAGCGTCGCGATCGAACGGATCACCGAGCTGCTCGAGACGCCCACCTCGCTCGAACCGCCCGCGCATCCGGTCCCCGTGCCGCGCTTGACCGGCGACGTCACGCTCGACGACGTCCGCTTCCGGTACCGCAACGCCTCCGAGGACGCGTTGCGCGGCGTCGACCTGCGCATCCGGCCCGGCGAGACGGTCGCGCTCGTCGGCGAGACGGGCGCGGGGAAGTCGACGGTGATCAAGCTGGTCGCGCGGTTCTACGACCCGACGTCGGGTCACGTGCAGGCCGACGGCGTCGACGTGAACCAGTACGAGCAGGTGCCGTTCCACCAGCAGCTCGGCGTCGTGCCGCAGGAGGCGTTCCTCTTCTCGGGGACGATCCGCGACAACATCGCGTACGGGCGCGACCTTTCGACCGACGCCGAGGTCGAGGCCGCGGCCCGTGCCGTCGGCGCGCACGACTTCATCTCGGGCCTGCCCGGCGGGTACCTCCAGTGGGTGAGCGAGCGGGGCCGGTCGTTGTCCTCGGGGCAACGCCAGCTGATCGCGTTCGGCGCGCGCACATCTCGTCGACCCCGCGATCCTCCTGCTCGACGAGGCGACCTCGAACCTCGACCTCCAGACCGAGGCGAAGGTGCAGGCCGCGATGGGGGTCGCGGCGCGGGGCCGCACGACGATCCTGATCGCGCACCGGCTCCAGACCGCCCGGCTCGCGGACCGCATCGTGGTCATCGACCGGGGGCGCGTCGTCGAGGACGGCCCGCACGACGAGTTGCTCGGTCGCCGCGGCGCGTACGCGCGCATGTGGGCGTCCGCCGAAGGCGAACCGAGCGCCGCCGCCAACTGAGGGACCCAATTCCCGCCACAACCCTGCCAACTGTCTGCTGGAAAATGGGCGCGTGACGCCCTTTTTCCAGCAAACTGTTGGCAGGAAACCGGGGGCGGATAGCGTCCGGCGGATGCCGGAGATGCCTGCGGACCGAGCGGGGCGCACGTGGTGGCGCGACGGGGTCCTCTACCAGATCTACCCGCGTTCCTACATGGACACGAACGGCGACGGGGTCGGTGACCTGCGCGGCATCACCGCGCGCCTCGACCATCTGCAGTGGCTCGGGGTCGAGGGAATCTGGCTCGACCCGATCATGGTGTCGCCCAACGACGACTGGGGCTACGACGTCGCCGACTACGTCGACGTCGACCCGACGCTCGGAACGCTCGCCGACGCCGACACGCTCGTCGAGGAGGCCGCGAAGCGCGGCATCCGCGTGTTGCTCGACCTCGTGCCGAACCACACGAGCGACCGTCATCCGTGGTTCGTCGACGCCAAGTCGTCGCGGGACTCGCGTCACCGCGACTGGTACGTCTGGGCCGATCCGAAGCCCGACGGTTCGTTCCCGAACAACTGGACGATGGCCTTCGATCCGCGCCAACCCGCGTGGACGTTCGACGAGGCGAGCGGGCAGTACTACCTGAACCAGTTCCTGCCCTCGCAGCCGGATCTCAACTGGTGGAACGAGGAGGTGCGCGACGCGTTCGACGCGATCCTCCGGTTCTGGTTCGACCGCGGTGTCGCCGGGTTCCGCATCGACGTCGCGCACTCGGTCATCAAGGACCGCGAGTTGCGCGACAACCCGCCCGCGACGCCCGACGACCACTGGTACGTCCAGATGATGGGGCAACGGTCGGTGTACAACGCGTGCCGGCCGGAGGTGCACGACGTGCTGCGCCGGTGGCGCGCGCTCGCCGAGACGTACGACCCGCCGCGTGTTCTCATCGGCGAGACGTACGTGCTCGAGCCCGAGGCCTTCGCGAGCTTCTACGGCAACGGCGACGAGCTGAACCTCGCGTTCAACTTCATGTTGTTGCACTCCGACTTCAAGGCCGCGCAGTTGCGCGACGCGGTCGAGCACGCCGAGCAGTTGCTCCCCGCGCACGCCTGGCCGGTGTGGACCGGCGGCAACCACGACAACCACCGTTTCCCGACCCGCTGGTGCAACGGCGACCCGGCCCGCACCCGGGCTGCGCTCGTCATGCTGATGGGCCTGCGGGGCACGCCGTTCCTCTACTACGGCGACGAGATCGGCATGATCGACACCGACGTGCCGGCGGATCGCATCCTCGATCCCGTCGGCGTGTTCCACGGCGCGCGCATGGGCCGTGACGACGAACGCACGCCGATGCAGTGGGCGCCGACACCGGGTGCCGGTTTCTCCGAGCCCGGCGTCGAGCCGTGGCTCCCGTACGGCGACTACGCGCGGTACAACGTCGCCGACCAGCGCCACGATCCCGACTCGACGCTCTCGCTGACGCGCGACCTCATCGGCCTGCGCGACGCGATGCCCGAGCTCCGGACGGGTGCCTACGCGACGCTGCCGGCACCGAACGACGACGTGTGGGTGTGGCGGCGCGGCGAGCGCACCGTCGTCGCGTGCAATCTGTCGGACGACGCGGTCGAGGTTGCGGGCGTCGGACCCGGCGCGATCCGCATCTCGACGCGGCCGGGCCCGCGCCGACGAACGGGTCGACGGCACCCTCGCACCTCGCGCCGTGGGAAGCCGCGATCGTCTGGCGCGACGCGTGACCTCGATCGCGCCCTGGCTCCTGGTGCACGACGGCACCGAGGCGTTGGCGTTCTACAGCGCCGCGTTCGGGGCGGTGGCGGTCGAGCACCACGAGGACGACGCCGGTGTCGTGCAGGTCGCGCAACTGTGGATCGGCGGCGCCGACTTCTGGATCCAGACCGAACCCGGCGCGACCCCCGACCGGATCGAGGGCGGTGCGGTGCGCATGATCCTCGCGGTCGACGACCCCGATGCCGTCTTCGCCCGCGCGGTCGCGGCGGGCGCCGTGGTCGTCAACGGCGATCTACGAAGGCCACGGCTGGCGCATCGGGCGCATCACCGATCCGTTCGGCCACGACTGGGAGATCGGCCGCCGCCTCGACGACTGAGCGAGGCGGCCGCGAACCTCGATGGCGCGGTCACGCAGGATGCGACCCGCACCAATCGAGCAGCGTCGTCGGCGGGCCACGCGTTGACGACCCGTTCCGCCTGTACGCCGCATTCGGCGGCGCGGTCGGTCCCGTAGGGCTGCCATTCGAGTTGGTCGGTTGCGTGCGCGTCGGTGCTGATCGCGATCTTCATGCCGGCGTCGACCGCCTTGCGCAGCATCTCCCGCGGCGGGTCGAGCCGTTCGGGACGGCAGTTGATCTCGAGCGCGGTGTCGAAGACGCGGCACGCCTCGATCACGACGTCTTCGTCGAACTCCGACTGCGGGCGGCCGCGGCCGACGAGCAGCCGGCCGGTGCAGTGACCGAGCACGTCGACGTGCGGGCTCGCGATCGCGGCGACCATGCGGCGCGTCATCGCGCGGCGCTTCCATGCGCAGCTTCGAGTGCACGCTCGCGACGACGACGTCGACCCGTGCGAGCAGCTCCTCGGAACCGTCGAGCGCGCCGTCGTCGAGGATGTCGACCTCGACCCCGGTGAGGATGCGGAACGGCGCCAGCTCCTCGTTCAGCTCGGCGACGACGTCGAGCTGCTCGCGCAGGCGTTCGGGCGGGAGGCCGTGCGCGATCGTGAGCCGCGGCGAGTGATCGGTGAGCGCGAAGTACTCGTGGCCGAGCGCGCGCGCCTTCTCGGCCATGGCGCGGATCGTGTCGCCGCCGTCGGACCAGTCGGAGTGGACGTGCAGGTCGCCCTTGAGCTGCGCCCGCAACGCTTCGCCCGCGTCGCTGCCGGGCATCTCGGTCGTGTTGAGCAGCTTCTGCAGGTACTGCGGGCGTCTTCCCCGCGAGCGCCTCGGCGATCACGGCCGCGGTCGTGTCGCCGATGCCCGGGAGGTCGTTCAGGCGGCCGTCTCGGCGAGGAAGCGCAGCTCGGATTCCGGGACCCGGGAGATCTCGCGTGCGGCGCGCCGGAACGCCTGCTGGCGGGGTGCGGGCGCGCGGCCGCGCATCAGGAGCTCGGCGATGCGCTCGAGTGCCTCGACCGGCGTCATGCACCGAAAGTACCTCCGCCCGGTGTCGGCCCTGAAGGTGCCCTCGTATACTCGCTGGCTCCGGAGGGCTGACCGAGTGGCCGAAGGTGCTCGCCTGCTAAGCGAGTAGGGGGTGACAAGCCCCCTCGAGGGTTCAAATCCCTCGCCCTCCGCCAATGAGCACCTCTACAACTGACGACCCGACCGACGACTACGCCGCCGCCTTCGCCGCGCTCGGCGCGGCCACGCTCGGAGAGAGCGGGGGCCGGCCGATGGCGCCGCGCGTGCGACCGGTCTGGCAGGGTGCGCGGGTCAGCGCGCCCGCGTTCCCGGTCACGTGCAGCACCGCCGACAACCTCGCGATCCACGTGGCGGTCGCGGAGGCGCCGCCGGGCTCGGTGCTCGTGGTCAACGTCGGCCACGAGCCCGCGCGGGGCTACTGGGGCGAGGTGCTCACCACCGGCGCCGAGGCGCGGGGGTTGCGCGGTCTCGTGATCGACGGCGGCGTCCGCGACGTCGACGCGCTCGAGGCGCACGGCTTCCCGGTGTTCTCCACGATGATCGCGCTGCGCGGCGCGACGAAGCAGGAGCCCGGCTGGATCGGCGCGCCGTCGATGGTCGGCGACGTCGAGGTCGCGCGCGGCGACTGGATCGTCGGCGACGTCGACGGCGTGACCGTCGTGTCCTCGACGCATCTCGACGCCGTGCTCGCCGCGGGGCGCGACCGTGCCGCGAAGGAAGAGAAGTTCTTCGAGGAGCTGCGCGCGGGCCGGACCACGCTCCAGCTGCTCTCGCTCGACGACGCTCCCGTCGAACGCGCGTAGGCGCGGCTTGAGCACGTCGTAGTGGCCGTAGTGGCCGACCAAGCTTGCGGTGCCGGTGCATGACGACCGTCCGGTGCGATCACGAACAGCGCGTTGTACAGCGATCCCGGCCTTTCGTCGTCGCGTTCCGCGTCGAGGATGACCGGTGTCGCCTGCACCGCCGCGACCCGGACCGTCTCGGAATTCTCGCGATGAATCGACGCGGCCCCGCCGCCGCCGCGAGGCGCTGCCGGTCAGTCGACAGCGGTGCAACAGGTTGCGGTCGGTGTGCTCGACGACGGCGCCGAACCGGGCGTGCTCGACCACCGCGCGCCACGCGGCCATGCGGTAGTCGAGGCCGTACAGCACCTGGCTGCCGTTCTCGACGGGACCGAACGGCTTCATCGAGGTCTTCTCGCGGTACGGCGTGTCCTTGACCTTGCTCTCGGCGTTGGCGTAGGCGAAGTCGAGGCCCTGATCGCCTTCCCATTCACCGATCAGCGCGGCCAGTGGTCCCCACTCGGCGTTGTCGCTCAAGGGCCGCGCATGCTACGGCCCGCCGCGCCCGGCCGTGGTTACAGGACGACGACGGATCGGAGAACCTCGCCTCGCTCCATCTTGTGGAACGCCTCTTCCACGTCGTCGAGCGTGATCCTCTCCGACACGAACTTGTCGAGCGGGAAGCGGCCCTGCAGGTAGAGGTCGATGAGCGTGGGGAAGTCGCGTGACGGCAGGCAGTCGCCGTACCAACTGGCTTGAGCGCGCCCCCGCGCCCGAAGAAGTCGATCATCGGGATGTCGGGGAGCGCCATGTCGGGTGTCGGCACGCCGACCTGCACGACCGTGCCCGCGAGGTCGCGCGCGTAGAACGCCTGCTTCAGCACCTCGGGGCGGCCGACCGCTTCGACGCACAGGTCGGCGCCGTTGCCCTCGGTGAGCGCGCGGACGGCCTCGACCGCGTCGTCCTTCGACGCGTCGACGGTGTGGGTCGCGCCGAAGCCGAGCGCCCACTCGAGCTTCCGGGCGTCGAGGTCGACGGCGATGATCGTGCGCGCGCCCGCGAGCCGCGCGGCGGCGATCGCGGCGTTGCCGACGCCACCGCAACCGAAGACGGCGACGGTGTCGTCGCGCGCGACGCCGCCGGTGTAGGCGGCGGCGCCGAATCCGGCCATCACCCCGCAGCCGAGCAGGCCGGCCGCGGCCGGGTCGGCGTGCTCGTCGACCTTGGTGGCCTGGCCCGCGGCGACGAGCGTCTTCTCCGCGAACGCGCCGATGCCGAGCGCGGGCGACAACGGCGTGCCGTCGGCCAGCGTCATCTTCTGCGTCGCGTTGTGCGTGTCGAAGCAGTACCACGACCGGCCCCGGCGGCACGCCCGGCACTCGCCGCACACCGCCCGCCAGTTGAGGACGACGAAGTCGCCGGGCGCGACGCCGGTGACGCCCGGACCGACCGCTTCGACGACGCCCGCGGCCTCGTGGCCGAGCAGGTACGGGTAGTCGTCGCCGATCCCGCCCTCGCGGTAGTGCAGGTCGGTGTGGCAGACGCCGCACGCCTGGACGCGCACCTTGGCCTCGCCCGGACCGGGATCGGGGACGACGATCGTCTCGACCGAGACCGGCGCCTGCTTCGCCGTCGCAACGACCCCGCGTACCTGTTCGCTCATGGCGGCGAGCGTACGCGGCTGCCGACGGTCCGTCATGACGACGGCCGCCGCGCCCGCATGCCGACGCGACCGCGCTACACGATGTTCGGCGGCGTGCCGCCGCGAGCACCGTCGCGACCGCGTCGCGGCCATGGTCGCCATGCGGGTGCGCGTCGCCTGCGACGCCGGAGCCGATGTGCGGGCAGCAGCACCGTCCGCGGCGCACTCAGCAGCCGGGGTTCGACCGCGGGCTCGCGTTCGTACACGTCGAGGCCGGCCGCGAACAACCGGCCCTCGTGCAGCGCGTCGGCCAGTGCGACCTCGTCGACGACCGTCCCGCGCGCCGTGTTCACGAGCACCGCGGTCGGCTTCATGAGCGCGAGCCGGCGGGCGTCGATCAGGTGGTGCGTGTCCGCGCCTCCGGGCATGTGCAGCGAGACGATGTCGGCGCGCGGCGAGCAGCTCGTCGAGGTCGGCGACGTAGCCGGGCTCGTCGGTAGGCGTGCGCGCGTGGTGCAGCACGTGCATGCCGAAGCCCTTCGGCGCGCCGGGCGACGGCGCGGCCGATGCGGCCGTAGCCGACGATGCCGAGCGTCGCGCCGTGCACGTCGCGGCCGAGGTACTGCGTGATGCCCCAGCCCTTCCAGCGGCCGTCGCGCAGGTCGGCTTCGGCGGTCGACGCGAGCCGCGCACGCGGCGAGGATCAGCAGGAACGCGGTGTCGGCGGTCGTGTCGTCGAGGACCCCGGGCGTGTTGCACACGGTGATGCCGTGCGCGGCCGCGGCGCGCACGTCGATGTTGTCGTAGCCGACCGCGACGTTCGCGACGACGCGCAGCCGCCCGCCGCGCGCGCCGGCGTCGAGCACGTCGGCGTCGATCCGGTCGGTGAGCAACGAGACGATCGCGTCGCACTCCGCCGGCGAACGCGCCAGCTCGTCGGGCGTGTACGGCGTGTCGTCGGCGTTGCGGTCCGACGATCTCGTGACCCGCCCGCGAGCGGATCCGAGCCCGCCGTCGGGAAGACGGCGGGTGACCAGGACCCGGCCCACGCCGAGTCAGCTCGTGTAGTCGACCGGGCCCGGCGCCGTCGACGCCGACCGCGAACGCGAAGCAGTGGATCGGCGCGTGGTCGCTGACGGGTCGCAACGAGTGCACCGCGTTCGGCGGGATGTGCACGAGGTCGCCCTGGCGGATCTCGCGGTCCTCGCCCGAGATCGTCATGATCCCGCGGCCGGCCGTGACGTAATAGAACTCGTGCGTCGGGTGGTGGTGCGGGTCGACGAACCCGCCGCCCGCGACTTCGAACTCGCTCACGAGCTCGAGGTGGCCGCCCTTGGTGATGTCGAACATCTCGCGTGGGCTCACCAGCCACCACACGGGACCGTGCCGTTGTGCTCGATGACCGGCTCGACATCCTCGATGGAACGCACGTCCATTTCGTGACCTCCGCACCCGCAGTAGGTAAGACTGACGCCGGCGTCAGCTTAGAGGGAAGGGGACGACATGCGGTACGGTGCAGGTTGGAGGCTCGAACACCGCGACGCGGGAGTCGTTCGCGCCGTTCGGTGTCGTCCCGCCGGAGGAGAACGACGGCAACCCGACCGCCGACCTCGAGTTCCTCTGGAACGACGGGTCGGTGAACTTCATCGGGCACACGCTCGACGAGCTCGAGGTCGTCGACGGCCGCCTGCGCTGCGAGCTGCTGAACCGCCACGACACCCACACCCAGACGCTGATGCCCATGAGCGGCGATGCGGTCGTCGTGGTCGCGCCGGCCGACGTCGACTTCTCCGAGCCGGCGCACTTCGAAACGGTGCGGGCGTTCGTGCTGCGCCGCCACACGCTGTGTACATCTGCACCGCGGAACCTGGCACTGGGGCCCCTACCCCGTCGGCGCCGACGTCGGTCCGGATCTTCAACGTGCAGGGCCGCGGCTACGCCGACGACAACGGCATCGCCTGGCTCACCCGGGATCACGGCGTCGTCTACGAGGTCCCCGCTCAAGTCTGAGGCACCGCGCGCTCGATGAATGAGGTGAGGGGAACGGACCGGGCGGCTCGAGAGGGGGAGCCATGCCGGCAACAGTCACCACGCTCGATCGTGAGATCGAGCTCGAGGAACGGCGGGTCGGTCTGCGGACCGACCAACCGCTGACCGACGGCGGCGATCGCGCGCCGTCGGTTGCAGATCGCGGTCGTGCTCGGCGCGAGCGGGTTCGCCGCGCTCGGTGCGTTGTTCGCCGCGCCGGGGTACGTGCGGCCCGGAGCGATCGCGCTCGGCGGTGCGTGTTCGCGGCGTACGCGATCGAGAAGGATCGTCATCTTCGCCGGTTGGCGCTGCTGCGGGGCGACTCGCTGCGCATCTCGTTCGTCGTCGCGAACGAGCTGATGTTCTCGGGCGCGCTGGCCGGGGATCGCGAGCTGCTCGACCTGCGCGACAGCATCGGTCGCCTGGCCGGGCGGCTCGCGGCAGGTCTCGCCGACGTCGTTCGGGCGGACTGCACGCGGCTCCGCCTGCTCGGGCCGTCGGGCGAGGTTCCGGTCGCGGCCGAGCGCGAGATGGCCGACCGCTGGGCCGTGCCCGGACGACGCGACCGCGGCGCACGACGCGCTGCGGACGCACAAGTCGGTGCGCGGCGTGACCCCCGACGACCGGGGCGTGATCGTCGTCGCGCTGCGCCGGGGCGACGAGGTGCTCGCGCTCCTCGAAGCGGTGGCGGCCGGGCGGCGATCGCTTCCGTCCGTCGGACGTCGCGGTCGCCGAGGGCTACGCGCGGGGCGCGATCGCCGCGCTCGGCGCCGACCGGGTAGCGGCGCACCCGGTAGCGTCGCCGCCCGTGGGCGAGCTCGACGGGCAAGTGGCGATCATCACGGGTGGCGGGTCGGGAATCGGGCGCGGCGTGCGCGCTCCGGTTCGCGGCCGAGGGTGCGACCGTCGCCGTCTTCGACCGCGACGGCGACGGCCGCCGAGGCCGTCGCCGGCGAGGTCGGCGGCACGGCGTACGCGGTCGACGTGCGCGACGGCGACGCGGTTTCGGCGGCGGTGCGCGCCGTCGCCGAACGCGCGGGCCGGCTCGACGTGCTTGTTCAACAACGCGGGCGCCGGCGACCTGCGCCCGCTGCACACCGTCGACGACAAGCTCTGGCACCGGCTCGTCGACGTGAACCTGACCGGCACGTTCAACGGGATGCGCGCCGCGGTGCCGCTCATGCTCGAGGCCGGTCGCGGCGCGATCGTCAACAACGCCTCGGTGTCGGGCATGACGCCGACCCGCAACGAAGCGGCGTACTCGGCCGCGAAGGCGGGCGTGATCGCGCTGACGAAGAGCGGGGCGCTCGAATACGGCCCGCGGATCCGGGTCAACTGCGTCGCGCCCGGGCACGTGCGGACGCCGCTGACGTCCGCGTGGGAGCAGTTCCCCGAGGTGTTCGAGCCCGTCGCCCGTTCGATCCCGCTGGGTCGCATCGGCGAGGCCGACGAGATCGCCGAGGTGGTGCTGTTCCTCGCGTCGGCGCGATCGAGCTACATCACCGGGCCAGACGCTCGTGGTCGACGGCGGCATCTCGCTCCCCCAGGCCGGCACCGACGTCGCGCTCGCCCAGCTCCTGGAGATGTTCGGCGGCGGTTGAAGGCGGCCACCACGCGCTCGTTGCGCGCACCGAAACCCCCGGTCCCGGCGAACTCGCCGTTGACGGAGAATCTCCCGAAGAATCGTCGCGACGCGGGAAGCCGGGCCCCGATTGCAGCCCTTGCGGGCATCTTCCGGCCGTCATTCCGGCCCCGCCCGGGGGGCGCCGCCCGGCGCCTGCGCTTCAGCGCACGTCGGGAACGTGCCGATCGAGAAGTCGTGTTCGACCCCGAGCGCGACGACGACTCCGGCGCCCGCCGCTTCTACACGCGCCTGCTCGTCGTCATGGGCATCACGGCCGTCGCCTGCGTCGCGCTGTGGCCGTCGGTCACCGGCTTCGCGGCCGGACCCGACCACGACACCGGCTGCCTCGCGATCGCCGACGGCTGGCACGGCGACCAGTCGCACCCGAGCGACGCCGCGACCCGGGCGGCCTACGCCGCGTACCCGGCCGCGCCGACCGAGGCCCAGCGCAACGACCCGGCCTTCATGGACCAGTTCCGGGCCCAGATCCAGGCGGTCGACGCGGACCCCGTCGTGCAGCAGGCGAACGCCTACGCCGAATGGGTCTCCGGCCCGGGCACGTGCGTCCACGAGAGCCGGCACCGGCTGATCATGTCCGGGATCGGGCTCGGCGCGCTCTTGATCGTGATCGGCGTCGTCGCGCTCGTCCGCCGGGCGCGAACAGGCCTGCGGCATGCTCCCGCGGAGATCGCGGCAGCCTGACGCAGGCCCGGTTCGGAACGACTCGGTGGTCTAGACGGCTTCGAGCAGCTCGCGGGCGCCGACGTCGGCGGACGGGTGCCGCAGCTTCGACATCGCGCGGGCCTCGATCTGGCGGATGCGCTCCCGGGTGAGGCCGAAGTGCTCGGCCACTTCCTCGAGCGTGCGCTCGCCACCACCGTCGAGCCCGAAACGCAGCGTGAGGATCGTGCGCTCGCGCTCGTCGAGCACCGACAGGACCTTCGCCACCTCGTTCGGGAGCAGGCTCGTCGCCGCGTGCTCGAACGGCAGCGACCGCGTTGCGGTCTTCGACGAAGTCGCCGAGCTCGGCGTCGCCGTCGTCACGGACGGGTTCGTCGAGCGAGACGGTGTCGACCGCGTAGCGGAGGACTTCGACGACCTTCTCGAGCGGCAGCTCCGCCTCGCCCGCCAGCTCGGCGAGCGTCGGCGTCCGGCCGAGCGAACCCTCGAGCGACGCGCGCAGCTTCAACAGCGCCGTCAACATGTCGCCCGCGTGTACGGGCAGACGGATGACACGCGCCGAGTTGGCGATGCCGCGCTGGATCGCCTGGCGGATCCACCAGGTCGCGTACGTCGAGAACTTGAAGCCCTTGCGCCAGTCGAACTTGTCGACGGCGTGGATGAGGCCGAGGTTGCCCTCCTGCACGATGTCGAGCAGCGGCAGGCCCGAGCTCTGGTACTTCTTCGCGATCGAGACGACGAGCCGCAGGTTCGAGTTGACGAACTGGCGGTGCGCCTCCTCGCCCTGACGGATCTCGCGGCGGAGTTGACGCCGCTGCGTGGGCGTGAGCTTCTTCGCGGTGTCGAGCCGCTCCTGGGCCGCGGTACCCGTCTCGATCGCTTGCGCGAGCCGGATCTCGTCGTCCTTCGTCAGAAGGTTGTGACGACCGACGTCTTCGAGGTAGAGGCGGACGAGGTCTTCGTAGTCGCGGTCCTCGCGGCGGGCCTTCATGTGCTTGACGGCCATTTCTTCACTTTCGGAGTCGAAGGAACTGGGCTTCGATCATGGGTTGGCGTTTCGAGTTCAGTATCGGCGCAACGCCGCCGTAGGGCGAGTATCCGGACCCTCGGGCATGCACCTTGGCAGGCAGCGTGCACTTGGTGCAACGCACGCCAACCGGGAGGTTGTTCCTCGAAGCTGAGATACGACTGGGGGGAAGTTCAGGCTGCGGTGGCGAATGCCGGTTGCTCATCATATCCGACAGGAGGCACGATCTCAAGCCGTAATATTGGGTCTGACCAGGGAAAACGCGGCTGAGCCGTCGCTCTCTTCCTACCCCGCGCGTCAGGCTGTCGAACCCCTGAGGTCCGCGGGACCCAGCCAGACCTGGATCGCCCCGTACGACCGCCACGGTCGCCAGGACTCCGCCCGCGTCGAGGCGTCCTCGCCCAGGACGCGCCGCAAGCCGAGATCCGACGCCGGGAACGCGTCCCGCTCGCCGAACGCCCGCATCGCGACGTAGTGGGCCGTCCAGGGCCCGAAGCCGGGCAGCGCCGACAGCTCGGCGACCGTGTGGTCCAGGTCGCGCGCCCGGCGCAGCTCGAGGTCACCCGTCGCGACCGCGGCGGCAAGGGTGCCGACGGCCCGGGCCCGCGCCCGCGTGAGCCCCACCTCGGTGAGGTCGGCCGCCGCGAGCACGGTCGGGTCGGGGAACAGGTGGGTGAGACCGAGCGCCCCGATGCCCGGGACCGGCGTTCCGTACCGCTCGACGATGCGCCCGGCGAGCGTGGTCGCCCCGGCCACCGAGATCTGCTGGCCGAGGATCGCCCGGACGCTCACCTCGAAGGGATCGATCGCGCCGGGAACCCGCACACCCCGCCGGGCGCGCACCATCGGCCGCAGCGTCCGGTCCCGGGCGAGCGCGGCGTCGATCACGGCCGGATCGGCGTCGAGGTCGAACAGCCGGCGCACGTTCGCGAGGAGGTGGACGAGCCCGTCGAACGTCGGCAGGTGGACGCGCACCCGCAACGACGAGCGTTCGGGTTCGTCCCAGACCTCCATGACCCCGGGCGCGCCGCCGAGCTCGATGACGCGGCGGTAGACGCCGCCGTCCCGGTCGACGGCCTCGACGCCGGGGATCGCGCGGGGCGCCAGGAACGCGAGCATCGACGACCAGGCCAGCGGGGCGCGGTACGGCATGCGCAGCTCGAGGCCGCCGTCGGTCACCAGCCGGTCGGGTGCACGGCGGCGCGCCCGCAACTCGTTCGGGGTGAACCGGAAGACCTCCTTCATCACCCGGTTGAACTGGCGGACGCTGTTGAAACCGGCGGCGGTCGCGACCTGCGCGAGCGGGAGGTCGGTGTCGTCGAGGAGGCGACGGGCGAAGTGCGCGCGGCGGCTGCGCGCGACCTCGGCCGGGGTCGCGCCGACGTGCACGTCGAAGAGGCGGCGGAGGTGGCGAGCGCTCACCCCGAGCCGCGCCGCGAGCCCGTCCTCGGTGGCGTCGTCGAGCGTTCCGTCCGCGATCGCGCGCAGCGCCCGGCACACGAGCTCGGGCGCGTCCGACCCAGGCCGGGACCGGCTCGCGGTCGGGCCGGCAGCGCAGGCACGCCCGGAACCCCGCAGCCTCCGCCGCCGCGGCCGACGAGTACAGGCGGGTGTTGCGTTCCAGGGGCGCGCCGCTGCAGCCGGGCCGGCAGTAGATGCCCGTCGTGACGACCCCGGTGAATTCGCTCATGCTCCCGTTCTAGGGCATGGAAATGGACGGATCCGGACACGGCCTGGCGCGTGTCCGGATCCGTCGACCCGAACGGGCGTACAACGTGGGCATGACGATCGACCTCGCAGTGATCCAGTTCCCGCTCGGCACGTTCCGCGCCACGGTCGACGACGGTGTCGTGCGCGGCGCGACCTTCGATCCGAGTCCGCAGCCCGTTCGCCGTGACCGCTTCGGCGTCTACGACGTGTTGGAGGCCTACTTCGACGGCGACGTCGCCGCCCTCGACACGCTCACCGTCGAGGGCGCGCGGCACGCCGTTCCAGCAGGAGGTGTGGGCTCAGCTGCGCAAGATCCCGGTCGGCACGACGATCTCCTACGGCGAGCTCGCCCGGAGGGTCGACCGGCCGAACGCGCAACGTGCGGTCGGAATGGCGAACGCGTCGAACCCGGTCGCGTTGATCGTGCCGTGCCACCGGGTGATCCGTACCGGCGGCGCGCTCGGCGGGTACGCGTTCGGGCTCGACTACAAGCGCTGGCTCCTCGCGCACGAGTCGGCGCGGCCGGCGGTCTTCCAACGGAACGTACCGGTCGCCGGCGCCGGACAGGCCGTCCCCGCGTAGTCCGCCGTAGCGGTCGGCCGGACGGCCGAATCGGTCGCGGCGTCCAGTAGTTTCGGCGTGATGGCGGCGCCGGATCGTCCGCGCGCGGCGGCCTCGGTGACGTTTCGCTGTCACGGGCACCCGCGTATCTCGGGAAGCCACACGAAGACGGTCGAGCTGACCCGCGACGCCGACGTCACCGCCCGCGCCACCTGCGTGCTCGGTGTCCGCAGCGAGCACGACGACCGCGCGCTTCGGAAGTTGCGGGGCGACGTCGAGGTGACGATCGAGTGCGGGGGTGTCAGCGACTCGTTCTCGGCGACGATGAGCGCGTTCTTCTCGGCGACGACGCGCTCGTGTTCCGGCGCGGACCCGGTCTGCGCGGGCGCACCTGCGCGTTCGACGCGACGAAGAGCGCCGCCGAGATCGATCGCGCGCTGGTGCAGGCGGCGGGCGATCCGGCCGCGGAGTTGCACGTGACGATCCGCGAGCTCGGTCACGGCGACCGGCGCGGCGCGCTGTTCGTCGTCTCGGTTCCGATCGGCAACGACGACGACCTCACGCCGCGCGCGCGCGCGCGTGCTGGAAGCCGCCGACGTGATCCTCGCAGAGGACACGCGCCGCTTCCGCGACCTCACCACGCGCGCCGGGCTCCACGTCGACGGTCGCGTGCTCAGCTACCACGACCACAACGAGACGGAACGCGCGCCCGAGGTGCTCGAACACCTTGAGCGCGGTGCGCGCGTCGCGCTCGTCAGCGACGCGGGGACGCCGCTGTTCAGCGATCCGGGCTACGTCGTCGTCAGCCGCGCGGTGGAGGCTGGGGTACGCGGTCAGTCCGGTGCCGGGTGCGTCCTCGCTGCTCGCCGTCCTGAGCGCGTCGGGCCTGCCCGTCGACCGGTTCACCTACGTGGGCTTCCTGCCCCGCCGGTCGGCAGCTCGCCAGGCCGAGATCCGCCGGCTTACCGAGCGCGGCGACGCGTTTGTCGTGCACGAAGCGCCGCGGCGGATCGGAGCGCTGCTCACCGACCTGGCGGTTGTGCATCCCGACTGGCGGCTCTGCATCGGCCGCGAGCTCACCAAGGTGTTCGAGGAATTCCGGTGGGGGACGGCCGCAGAACTGGCCGCGGCGTCGGGCGACGTCGAGGACGCGCGCGGGGAGTTCACCGTCGTCGTCGCGCCGCCCGGCGGTGCGCGCGCGAACGCGGGCGAGTCCGACGTGATGTCCGACGAGCAACTCGATCGCTTCGTGCGCGCGCTCCTCGAACAGGGCGTGACGCCCAAGACGGTGGCCAAGGCCCTGTCGGCGTTGCCGGGAACGAGTCACAAGGAGGCGTACGCGCGCGTGCTCGGCATCGCGGATCGTCGGTGACGCTGACCCGCGTGGTCGGCAAGGGTCGTACGCGCGGCGATGCCGGGACCGGAGCTGACGGCGATCCGATCGGGATACGGCAAGTGCGCGGTCGACGTCGGGACCGGAGACGGGCGCTTCGCGTATCACCTCGCGTCGGAACAGCCCGGCTGGTTGGTGATCGGGCTCGACGCGCTCGACGAGCCGATGGGCGAGATCGCCTACCGCGCCGCGCGCAAGCCGGCCCGGGGCGGGCGGGCGAATCTGGTGCTGTTGCGCGCGGCCGTCGAGTCGCTGCCGCACGGAGCTCGACGGGATCGCGGACGAGGTCCACGTGCTCCTGCCGTGGGGCGCGTTGCTCGAAGGGATCGTGCGGGCGCGGCCCGACATCGTGCGGGGTCTCGCGACGCTCGCGGCGCCGGGCGCGCGGGTGCGGGTGACGCTCAACGGTGAGATCTGGCTCGACTCGACCCCGGCCCGCTACGAGGACCTGCCGGTGCCGACGCCCGAGTACGTCGCGTCCGAGATCGAGCCCGAGTTCCGCCGGGCCGGGATCGATCTCGGCCCGGCCCGTTACCTCGGCGCGGACGAGGCGAAAGCGCTGCCGACCACGTGGGCGCGCCGGCTCGGCCACGGCCGTCCGCATCCGCAGTTCGTGCACTTCGAAGGTGTGAAGCGGGCCGCGCCGGACGAGCGGTCGGGCTGATCGTCGTTCACGGCCGCTCGCGGCTGTCAGTGCGGCGCCCGCGGCTGCGCGCGCAGGAGCGTGACGACGAGCAGCGTCATCACGATGGTGGGCGCGATCCACCACGCCGCGACATCGGTGCGACTCGCGAGCCACGTGAGCGCGAGTGCGAACGCGCCGCCGAGCGCGAGTCGCCAGTCGTCGCCGATCACGAAGTCCCACCAGAACTCACCGAAGGTACGCAACCGTCTCATGCCGTCTCCCCCAGTGCGAGGAGCCGCTCGCCGTGGCGGCTGCGCAGCCACGCGACGAGTGCGAACGCGATCGCGGCATAGACGGCGAGCAGGACGATGATCGCGGCGTCACTCCCGGGCCAGTTTGCGCCTGCGCCCTCGCCGCCCCAGAACGTGCCGAACGTCGTCAGCATCAAACCGACGCCGAACTTCATCGTGTTCTCGGGGACGCGGCTCAGCGGCTTGTGCACGATCACGCCGACGGCCGCGACGATAACGAGCGCCGCGGTCGCCGCCGCGATCATCAGCGGGAAATCGTCGTGCGCGGCGCCGAAGGTGACGACGATGAACGCGACCTCGAGTCCTTCGAGGAACACGCCTTTGAACGAGAGCGTGAACGCGTACCAGTCGACGCCACCGCGTTCGGTCAGCGCGACCGCACGGGTTTCCTCGACCTCGCGCTCGAAGATGGCGGCCTCGTCGTGGAGCGGCAGGTAACCCGACGAACGCAGGATCGCCTTGCGCAACCACTGCAGGCCGAGCGCCAGGAGCAGGAAGCCGACGATGACGCGCAGGGTGTCGAGCGGGAGCACGGTCAGCGCCGGGCCGAGCGCGGCGACGACGGCGGCGAGGGCGACGAGCGCGGCTGCGATCCCGAGCCGCACCGACCGCCAGCCCCGGGTCAGCGCGACGGCGAGGACGATCGTGAGCGCCTCGACCATCTCCACGGCGCAGGCCAGGAAGGCGGCGGCGACCAGGATCACGCTGCGCACGGACCCGCTCCTCTCGAGATGAACGTTCGGTCAAAGCTCTGGGTGTCGGCCGGGTCCGGTTCGTACTCCGACCCGGTCCGTGAGAGGCTACCGAGTCATGCTCACCTTCTTCCGGGCGATCGTCATCGGGCTCTTCCAAGGCGTGACGGAATTGTTCCCTGTGTCGAGTCTGGGCCATTCCGTCCTGATCCCGGCGCTCGTCGGCTGGGACGACATCGTGAAGGCGCAGTCGACGACCGAGTCGCCGTACCTCGCCTTCCTCGTCGCACTGCACGTGGGTACCGCGCTGGCGTTGCTCGTCTACTTCCGCAGCGACTGGATCAAGATCGTCGGTGGTCTGCTCGGGAGCGCGCGTGAACGCCGGGTGACGACGCCCGACGCGCGGCTGGGCATGTTGCTGATCGTCGCGACCATCCCCGCCGGCCTCACCGGGACTCGTGTTCGAGCACTCGCTGCGCACACTCTTCGCCAAGCCGACCGCGGCCGCGATCTTCCTGACGTTGAACGGCGTGATCCTCCTCGTCGGGGAACGGCTGCGGCGTCGGGTCGCGGCCGGTGCCGGTTACGGCGGCGACGGACACTCGGGCGGTCGTCGTATCGACACGCTGACCTACCCCGAAGCGGTGTTCATCGGCGTCACCCAGATCGGCGCGTTGTTCGCGGGCATCAGCCGTTCGGGCATCACGATGGTCGGCGGGCTGATGCGCGGTCTCGACCACGAGGACGCGGCGCGATTCGCGTTCCTGCTCGCCACCCCGATCATCCTCGCGGCGGGCGTCTACAAGATCCCCGACCTCATGGGGACGCTCGGCAACGGCATCCGTGGCCAGGCGCTCGCCGGCGCGGTGGTTGCCGCCGTCGCCGCGTACATGTCGACGAGGTTCCTCGTGCGCTACTTCGAGACGCAGACGCTGACGCCTTTCGGCATCTACTGCCTGGCGGCCGGCGCCTTCTGCATCGTGCGCTTCGCGTTCTGATCCGCCCTGATCGGCGACGACGCCGGTCCCGAGGGCGTCAGAAGACGATGCGCACCATCTCATCGATGCTGAGATCGCCGCGGAGCACGCGGCGCAGTGCGGCGACGCGCAACGTGTCCATCCCCTGTTCGACCGCGATGCGCTCGATGTCGGCGCTGGGCGCGCGCTCGACGATGAGGCGGGTGATGTCCTCGGTGACGGGCATGATCTCGAAGATCGCGGCGCGGCCGCGGTAGCCGGTGTGGCGGCACGTCGAGCAGCCGGCGGCGGACACGGACCTTCATGCCGCCGTCGAGCATCTCGTCGGTCGCGCCGAACCGGCGCAGCAGCGCGAGATCGGGATCGTCGACGGGGGTCGCGCAGTTGTCGCAGAGCTTGCGGGCGAGTCGTTGCGCCGCGATGCACGAGACGGCCGACGCGACGAGGTACGGCTCGACGCCCATGTCGATCAGCCGGATCGGTGCGGCGGCGGAACGGGTCGCGTGCAATGTCGAGAGCACGAGGTGACCGGTGATCGACGCGTCGGCGGCGATGCGTGCGGTCTCGGCGTCGCGTACCTCACCGACGAGGATGACGTCGGGGTCGGCGCGCAGCGTCGAACGCAACGCGCCCGGGAAGGTCATGCCCGCGCGGACTGTTGATCTGGATCTGCTTGACGCCGTCGAGGCGGTACTCGACCGGGTCCTCGACCGACACGATGCTCTTGTCGCGCGTGTTGACCGACGAGATGAGCGCGTACAGCGTCGACGACTTTCCGGACCCGGTCGGGCCGGTCACGAAGACCGCACCCTGGGGTGCGTGGAACGCGGTCACGAACCGTTCGCTACTCGTACTCGGAGAGCCCGAGGCTGGAGAGGTCCATCGCGCCGCGGACCGGGTCGAGGAGTCGCAGGACGACTGCCTCGCCCGCGGCCGTGGGGACCGTCGCGATGCGCACGTCGATCGGGCGGCCCTGCACGCTCAGCGAGAACCGGCCGTCCTGGGGGATGCGGTTCTGCGAGATGTCGAGGCTGCCCATGACCTTGAGGCGGCTCACCATCGGGCGCAGGACGTTGAGCGGCGCTTCCGAGGTGTCGTGGAGGATGCCGTCGATGCGCATGCGGATGCTGACGCTGCGCGACGCGGGTTCGATGTGGAGGTCGGACGCGCGGTCGGCGACCGCCTTCTCGAGCAAGCGCGTTCACGAGCTTCACGACCGGGACCGTCGTCGACGAGCGTGCCCGACGCGATCTCGGCCTCGACGTCGTAGTCGTCGGCCGCGTCGTCGAGCGTGCTCTCGATCAGGTCGGAGCGCGAGTAGGCGCGTTCGATCGCGGCGAGGAGGTGGCCGGTGTCGGCGAGCGCGGCGAGGATCGACTGGCCGGTCAGCACCCGGATGTCGTCGAGGGCGAACACGTCGTTCGGGTTCGCCATCGCGACGACGATCTGGCCGCTCCAACGCTCGACCGGCAGCGCGCAGTAACGCCGCGCGACCTCTTCGGGGATCATGCCCGCGAGCAGCACGTCGGGCGGGTGGGTCTCGAGGTCGACGAACGGGACGCCGAGGTGGTCGGCGAGGGCCTGCGAGAGCTGGAAGCTCGTGACCGCGCCGATGTCGATGAGCGATTCACCGAGCCGTTTGCGGGTCGTGCGCTGGTGCTCGAGGGCGCGCTCGAGGTCGTCCTGGCTGATCAGGCCCCGATCGACCATCGCCTGGCCGAGGCGGGTGACCGAATGGGTCTGCGTCGGGAGGCGCATGAACGGCGGGAATCCGGCCGGGCGCCGAGTCGGTGGCTTCCGGCTGGTCGGCGGCGGAGTAGGCGGTGTCGTCGTAGTCGGCGCCGGGATCGGCGGGTTCCTCGGCCGGCGGGTTGACCCGCATCGACTCGAGGATCTGCTGGAGCCGCGCCTCGATCTCCTGCGCGTTCTCGCCACCGGCAAGCTCGATGTTTTGCTCGGTGTGCATGATGACGTCGAAGCCCTCTTCGGAGACCACACCTGGAAATCGGCGGCTCCGGGCGATCCTGGAGCAATTGCCGCCGGTTCGGAGCCGCAATTCACACTCCGGCGGGACCTAGGGTCCCAGGACCTGCCCCGGCGAGGAGGAGAACGATGGCAACTGCCGAAGAGGTCCGTGACGCGCTGCTGGAACGGATCGCCTACCACACGGTCAGCGCCGGACGCGCATGAGGTCCTGGCGCTGGCGAAGGCGTACAGCTACCTCGTGGAGAGCGACGACGAGGATGACGACGAAGACGAGGACGACGACGACTGACCGCGTCCCGGCCCGGAATGCGGAGAAGGTCCTCGTCTACACTGGTCCGCTCCAGCGCTCGTAGCTCAATGGATAGAGCATCTGACTACGGATCAGAAGGTTGGGGGTTCGACTCCCTCCGAGCGCGCTGAGTTGGTGCAGGTCAGAGCCCATATGGGCTCGCCGCACGCGCTCGACGCCTGGCCCGCATGAGTTGGTGCAGGTCAGAGCTGCCTTCGGTCCGACGTCGTACTCGAGCACGGAGTGCCCGGCGGTACCGGGCCGCCGTAGCCTCTCGGCGTGACGGCGGGGGGCGAGGGAAGACCGGGTCTGTACGACACGGTGTTCACGCGGCGGTTGGCACGCGAGCTCGTCGGTCTCGATCCTGAGCTCGTCGAACTCGATGACGCCGACCAGCCGCATCGATTCGCTCAGCACGTCGCCGACGTCCTTGCCGCGCACCTCTCGGACGTCGACGATGCTGACCGAGCGCGGCTCGTCGGCGAACTCGTGGCTGCCTTTGGCCGCGCGAACGAGCAGATCGAGGCGCCTCCGCGCTTGCTCGTCGGAATTCCGACGACCGATGCGCTTGGACTGCGCCAGCTTCCGGCGCGACCGGAGATTCCCCTCTCGACCCACGACCTTCTGGTGAACGGTCGCGGCGAGCCGCATCTCGCCGCGGAATTGAAGAAGGAGATCGGGTCCGCCGACCAGATCGATCTCATCGTTGCGTTCGTTCGCTGGTACGGCGTGCGCCTCCTCTTCGACGCGCTGGAGGAGGCTCGTCGTAACAACGTTCCCGTTCGCCTGCTCACGACGACCTACACCGGGTCGACCGAGCGTGTTGCTCTTGACCGACTTGCCGAGCTCGGTGTCGAAGTCCGCGTGTCGTATGACACCGCGGTGACGCGCCTGCACGCGAAGGCCTGGATCTTTCACCGCCGTACTGGTTTCTCTACGGCGTACGTCGGGTCGTCGAATATCACGAGGTCCGCATTGCTCGACGGTCGGGAGTGGAACGTCCGGTTGTCGAGCTCGGCGTCGCCGGCGCTGTTCGACAAGATCCGTGCGACCTTCGATACCTATTGGGCGTCCTCCGATTTCGAGCGTTACGACCCCGGCCGCGACGCTGATCGACTCGACCTTGCCCTCGGACGCAGCGACAGCGCTGACGAACGGACGCAGCTCTCGGGACTGACCCTTACCGCGTGGCCGTACCAGGAGGAGATTCTCGAGGCCCTCGACTCCGAGCGCCGCAATCACGATTCGTGGCACAACCTCGTCGTCGCGCCGACCGGAACCGGCAAGACCGTCGTCGCCGCTCTCGACTATCGCCGTTTGCGGGCCGAGCTTGGCGGCGACCCGTCACTCTTGTTCGTCGCCCATCGAGAGCGCATCCTCAGCCAGTCCCTGCGAACGTTCAGGGAAGCGCTGAGCGATGGCTCGTTCGGCGAGCTGTACGTCGGCGGGAAGCGACCCGAACACGGTCGCCACGTCTTCGCGTCGATCCAGACCTTGCACGCCAACGATGCGGCGAGTATCGATGCCAAGGCGTTCGACGTCGTCATTGTCGACGAGTTCCATCACGCTGAGGCCGCCACGTATCGGCGTCTCCTCGACCACTTGCAGCCGCGCGTTCTGCTCGCGCTCACGGCGACGCCCGAACGGTCGGACGGGCTCGACATCCGGCCGTGGACCGATGGGCGTACCGCGTTCGACATGCGTCTCTGGCACGCGCTCGACCGTCAGCTCCTCGCTCCCTTTCAATACTTCGGCGTCGCGGACACGACCGATCTTTCCGGAGTCCGCTGGGAGGCCGGTCAGTACCAAGCGGCTGACCTCGGGCGCCTCTACACCGGTGACGACATCCGTGCGCACCTTGTCGTACGGCAGCTTGCCCGGATCGTTGCGGAACCACGGCGTATGCGTGCGCTCGCGTTCTGCGCAACCATCGAGCACGCGCAGTACATGGCCCGGTTCTTCGACGAACGCGGCCTCCCATCCGTTGCGATCACGGGGGAAACGCCGGAGCTCGTGCGCGACGAGCAAGTCGCCCGGCTGCAGCGCGGCGAGCTCTGCGCGATCTTCACCCGCGATGTGTTCAACGAAGGCATCGACATTCCCGAGGTCGACACGATCCTCCTTCTGCGGCCGACCGAGTCGGTCACCGTGTTTCTCCAGCAGATCGGACGCGGCTTACGTCGCCATCGACAACAAGGAGGTGTGCACGGTTCTCGACTTCGTGGCCAACTATCGCCGCGAGTTTCGATTCGACCTGCGTCTGCGCGCACTGACGGGGATCGGCCGACGCGATCTTGTTGGCGCGACGGAGGCTGGGATTTCCGTTCCTGCCGACGGGCTGTCACCTCGAGCTCGAACGGCAGGCTCGTGAATGGGTCATCGAGCATCTCAAGAGCGCGGTGCTCACGAATGCGCCTGCGCTGCGCCGGGAACTGCAGATCCTCGCTACTACCGCGGAGGAACCGCCGTCGCTGTCGGTCTTTCTGGCTGAGTCTGGCGTCGAGCTCGAGGACGTCGGCAAGGTCGGCGGCTGGTCCTCACTTCGACGAGCGGCCGGTATCGAGACGAGACCAATCGCGGCCGATGAGGGGTCGCTTGCCGCGCGCGTCCGCGCCCTCTACCACCTCGACGACACCGAACGTCTCGATCGCTTGCAGGAATGGCTCGGCCGGCCCGAGGCTCCCGCCCTTGGGAACGAGCGCGACCGTCGGTCGGCCTGGATGTTTCTCGTGACCTTGTGGGGCTTGCGCGCCGCACCCGACAATCTCGCGGCCGCGTTGGATCCCGTATGGCGGTCGCCTGTACTCCTCGAAGAACTTCGTGAAACCATCGCAATCTTGCGCTCCGCGCGTCTGCCGGGTGACGGTGCCGTTGCCGGACCTCGACGTGCCGTTGCAGCTCGGAGGGACCTACGCGCGGGACGAGATTCTGGCCGCGTTCGGGCGACTCCGGCCAGGCGAGCGCTACTCGCATCAGGCCGGTCCGTGGTGGCACGAGCCCGCGCAGACGTCGGTCTTGTTCATCACGTTGCGCAAGAACGAGAAGGACTACTCGCCCCAAACGCTGTACCGCGACTTCGCGCTCGAGCCGCGACTTGTTCCATTGGGAAACTCAGCACTTGACCACGGCTTCATCGGCGCAGGGCCAGCGTTACATCCATCAGCGCACCAACGGTGTACGCATCCTGCTCGCCGTGCGAGAGGCAAAGCTGAATGCCTGGGGTGCGACCGCGCCGTACCTACTGCTCGGACCGGCCGACTACGTCTCACACGTTGGCGAGCGACCGATCGCGATCACATGGAAGCTGCAACACCCCATCCCGGCCGACATCTTCGAGATGTTCGCACTTGCTGTGGCGTGACAGCGCCGGCGCTAGCCGAAGAAGATGCAGGTGGGGTCTTGGTCGATCTCGTTGATGAGGTCGTCGAGACTTGACGTTGATTCGAGGTCGTCGTAGTGGTGCCAGCGACTGTTGCGGTCGGCCCAGTACAGGGTCCATCGCGTCGATGTTGGTTCGTACCGGAGCTGGGCGATGTTCATGCGGGTCCACTCGCCCGGTTCTCCGTCCCATGGCGGTCGGCAGTCGGCGATCGTGACGGAGTTGCGCCGCGCCGTCGCTTCCAGGCGCATTTCGTTCCGGAGCTCCGGCGGTGTCCGTTCGTGGCAGAAGCGGCGGATTCGGGCGAGCGCGAGTTCGGGAACGGGCACGGTTTCCGAAGGTAGCGGCCGGCGGAACATCACATATGTACTGCAACACATGCCTGCTAACGAGTTTGCTGACGAACGGCGGACCTGGTGGGAGGACGCGTGTGTTCTGGCCGCGTTGACCGAGACCTGCGCTGCGACGGGTGTCGACCGCTAGCCGGACCGTCCGACCGACCCTCAGAGTTCACGCAACCGAAAGTTCTCATTTGCGGAAGCGTGGATCGCGCGTCAAGTCCGTTCTGCACGCTGCAACTCGCGGCGTGTAACGACACGGCTGAGGACCGCGGGACGAGCTGGACACGAGAGGATGTCGATGAGATCGAGATTGAGAAGTTCGCGGATGTTCGCGGCCGGGGTCGCGTCCGTTACCGCGCTCACGCTGGGAATGTCGTCCGGATCGAGCGCGCAGCCGACGCACCCCAAGGTGGCATCGGCGACGACGCCGATCCAGCACCTGGTCGTCATCTTCCAGGAGAACGTGTCGTTCGACCACTACTTCGGCACCTATCCGACGCGACGAACACGTCCGGTCAGCCGTTCTACGCGGCTTCGAAGACGAAGCCGGTCAACGGTCTGACGCCCACGTTGCTGACGGCGAACCCGAACGGCGCCAACCCGCGCCGGCTCGATCCCGGCAACGTCAACGACGTGCTGTTGTGCGACCAGGACCACGGCTACACCGACGAACAGACGTCGTTCGACGGCGGCGCGATGGACAAGTTCGTCACCGCGGTCGGTACCGCGCACGGCAACAGCCCGACCGGCGTGCCGTGCCAGGGCAGCGACGTGATGAACTACTACGACGGCAATGCCGTCACCGGCCTGTGGAACTACGCGCAGCACTACGCGATGAGTGACAACTCGTTCGGGACCACGTTCGGTCCCTCGGCGCCGGGTGCGCTGAACCTCGCGTCGGGCGACACCGGCGGTGTCTCGCGTGCCATTCGCGGCGCGGCGACCGACGGCGATGTCGTCGCCGACGGCCACGGCGGCTACTCGCTCATCAGCGACGCGCAGCCGTTCTACGACGACTGCTCGACGCGCGACGCCGTCGCGATGTCGGGCAAGAACGTCGGCGACCAGCTCAACGCGGCCGGGCTCAGCTGGGGCTGGTTCCAGGGCGGCTTCCACTCCGACGCCCCGTACGCCGGCGCGACGGACACCGTCCTCTCCTACGACCCCGAGTCGGCGAGCCAGGCGAAGGTGACGTGCAGCGCGTCGCACCCGGTCGGCGCGGCGGTCGGCGGAACGGGCCAATACGGCAACAAGGGTGACTACATCGCCCACCACGAGCCGTTCCAGTACTACGCGTCGACCGCGAATCCGCACCACCTCGCACCGGCGTCGTTGTCGGCGATCGGTACCGACACCGCAACGCCCGGCCTGTTCAACACCGCGAACCACCAGTACGACATGAGCGACTTCGACGCGGTCGTCGCCGGCATCCACGCCGGGACGCTCCCGCCGAGCGCACTGCCCGCGGTGAGCTTCCTCAAGGCGCCCGGCTACGAGGACGGCCACGCCGGGTACTCGGATCCGATCGACGAGCAGAAGTTCGTGGTCAGCGAGATCAACGCGCTCGAGCAGCTCCCCGACTGGTCGAACACCGCGGTCGTCATCTCCTACGACGACTCCGACGGCTACTACGACCACGTGTACAGCGGCGTCCACAACCCGTCGCAGAGCGCGGCCGACACGTTGTCGGGCGCGGGCGTGTGCGGCCGCGGAATCCCGCTCGCCGGACAGGCCGGTCGTTGTGGTTACGGCCCGCGTCTCCCGTTGATCGTCATCTCGCCCTGGGCGCGCGGCAACTTTGTCGACCACTCGCTCACCGACCAGTCCTCGATCACCAAGTTCATCGAGACGAACTGGTCGCTCGGCCGGATCGCCGGTTCGTACGCCACGATCGTGGGACCGCTGAACCACATGTTCACCTTCGGGTCGAGCGGTGGCGGAAGCAACCCTGCGCTCTTCCTCGATCCCAACACGGGCGAACCCGTGTTACCGCCCGCCGCGCAACACTGACCGACGCCGAATCCAACCGACGACCGGCGACGGTCGGACCCCGCTGCCGGGAGCTTCGCTCCCGGCAGCCGCGCGTCCGGGCTCGATCTCGGCGCCATGCTCGTCGCGGACGCCGGCCGCGGTGCAGAATGAACACCTGCTGTCGAACTGGTTAACGAACGGGAACATCCGACGGTCGCACGGCGGGTCGATCGCGTGACGGACCTCTCGCGGCGGTCGTTCCTGGCGGCGGCGGCTGCGGGCGCAGCCTGGTTGGCGCTGGGCGGGTGCAGCTCGTCGTCGAAGAGCACGAGCGGCGCCCGACGACGACCGGCGCCGCGCCGCGTCCGACGACGACCACGCTGCCGGATCCGAAGACCGCGCCGTTCGACACCGTCGTCGTGCTCATGCTCGAGAACCGGTCGTTCGACCAACTCCTCGGCTGGGTGCCCGGCGCGAACGGCAAGCAGGCCGGGCTCACCTATCCCGACCTCCACGGCCGTCCCGCGCCGACGTATTCGATGGGCCACGACTTCCAGGCCTGCGGCGACAAAGACCCCGCGCACGACTGGCAGTCGATGGTCACGCACTACAACGGCGGCAAGTGCGACGGCTTCCTGAAGACGCAGACGACCGGCGACCATTTCCCGATCGGCTACTACGAACAGGCGCAGGTCCCGATCCTCGGCGCGCTGGCCACGAACTACACGCTGTTCGACAACTACCACTGCTCGCTGATGGCGGCGACGTGGCCGAACCGCTTCTACCAACTCTGCGCCGCGACCGACATCGACGAGACCGGCGGTTTCCCCGCGCCGGGCTCGCCGCGGCCGTCGAAGCTCGATCTCGCGATCTTCGACCGCCTGCACGGCGCCGGCCTGACGGCCGGCTACTACCACTGGGGCGAGCCGATGACGGGCCTGTTCCGCTCGAGCCGCTACGACGGCATCACGCAGCCGATCGCGAAGTTCTACGCCGACGCCAAGGCGGGCACGCTGCCGAACGTGACGTTCGTCGACCCCGACTACACGACGATCTCCGAGTTCCTCGGCACGTCGAACGACTACCACCCGCACGGCAACATCCAGGTCGGCGAGGGCTACGTCGCGCAGATCTACGAGGCATTGCGCAAGAGCCCGCAGTGGGAGCGGATGGTGTTCGTCGTCAACTTCGACGAGAACGGCGGCTTCTACGACCACGTCGCTCCGCCGAAGGTTACCGACGACAACGTCAACCCGAACCCGGGACCGCATCCCGACTACACACGGCTCGGCTTCCGCGTGCCGTGCATCGCGTCGGTCCGTTTGCGCCGAAGAAGATCGAGACGAGCGGACCGTACGAACACTGCTCGGTCCTCCAGATGATCGAGTGGCGTTGGGGTCTCCAGCCGATGAGCGCGCGCGACGCGCACGCCAAGAACCTCGCCGACGCGCTCGACTTCGCCACCACGCGACCCGCCGCCGATCTCCCCGCGTTCACGCCGCCGCGCGAACACGCAGTGCGCTCACCCCACGATCGCGCTCGCCTGATCCGACGCACCGTCGAGACGACGAACTGCACGAACCTCGCCGGACGCGAAACGACGCGCCGGGAACGATCCCGGCGCGTCGGTTCGGAGTGACTTCTCTGATTGGTGACCGCTACGGGCAGGGCGCCGCCGCAGTCGTGAACGATCCGCCGTCGGAGTACCAGCCGTTGATGCCCTGGCTCGGCGACTGGTGGAAGAACCACGAGTAGAAGGCCAGCTCCTGCGGGTGGTACGTCTTCCCGTTCAACGTGTCGCTGAACACGGTCCCGCTCAGCGGGTCGCCGACCTCGAGGTTGTTCTGGCAACCCGACACCTGGCCGATGTTGCCCCAGGGCTTCGTCGGGTTCACGCCGTTCGGGTCGTCCATCCACTCGCCGACCTCGTGGCTGAGCGCCGAGATGTCGCCCGATCCGCTGAAGGCGCCGGTGTTGTCGTACATGCCGTTGCCGTACGCCTGGAACGTGACGCCGCTGCCCTTCGCGCCGTGGTAGCCGAGGATGCAGCAGTTCGACGTCGTGCGTGTCGTACATGACGACGTTGCCGAACAAGAAGAACGGGAAGTCCTTCAGCGTCACGCCCTTGCGCGCCATGCCCGGCAGCAGCGTCGTCTGCACGAGGTTGTCCCAGTAGTTGATCTCGACCGCGCCGAGCGTGCTGGTTGCCGCAGCCGCTGCGTGCCCTCCGCCGACTTGGCGTCCGGAACGTTGATCGTCATCTTGGCGAGCGTGATCAGCTTCAGCTTCACGTGGTAGCCGGGGTTGATGCCGGTCGGCTTCGTCTGCTGGTAGAACTCGGCCCGCTGGAACGCGTCGACGTACTGCGCGGTCCCGACGCTCGTGCCGCCGAACTTGATGTTCTGCGTCTTGAAGATCGGCGAGTTCTGCGTACGGGTCAGCGCGCTCGTGGCGTCGCAGCCGTCGCCGACGGTCGGGTCCCACTTCTTGCCGTCGATGAACTGGAACACGATCGGCTGTAGGTAGGTCTTGATCGTCGTGACCGGGTTCGTCTGCGCGACGAACGGGTTCTTCCCGATCATCGTGTACTTGATGCTGCTGGTGCCGTCGACAATCGTTTTCGGTGAAGTCCTGTACCGGGGTGCCGGCGGCGTTCTGCGCGGCGATCGCGGCGTTCTGTGCGCCGCTGCGCGGCTGCGCCCAGTCGAGTCGCGCGCGCTTGATCACGAGACGCTTTACCGCCGGCTGACCTGCGTTGGCGGCAGTCGGAAAGAGCATGAGCCCCCCGACGACGCCTACGGTCGCGGCGAGCGCGAAGACTTTGGAACGACGTGACATGTGCCTTCTCCCCTGAAGCAAGCGACACGACGTGGCACGTCGCTCTGCGTGTTTACTTCGTCAGCTCGCTTCTCTGTAAAGCCGATTGCGCGTTTGTCGCGTTCACCGCGAACGCGTACGAAATGACGCCTTCACTGCACTCAGCAGGCTTATTGAAATGTCACTCTGCGGGTCGCGTCGCCGGTACGAAACCACCGCAACAAGATAACGGTCTATCCCGCAGTGCACTTCCGCGGAACGCCGGTCGCGACCGTTCCACCAGGTGCGCTGCCGAACGCCACCGTGGCACCGGACTGAAGGACCAGTCGGTAGCCCTCCGCTTTCGGATTCGAGAAGATCGCGCTGACGAGGTCGCAGGCCGACGGCGTGTAGTTGCCGAACGAAGCTCGCGTCGCCGAACGAATAAACACTTCCGTTCGTACCGCGCGATCCAATAGCCCTTGTTGGTCGGCGTCGGGGCCATGCCCACGACATCGGATGCCGAGACGCCGCGACCGGGCAGGCTCCCGAAGAACGGGACGTCGCCGAAACTGAAGATTCCTCCATCGCGCGCGACCATTCGGTATCCGTGACCGCTCGGGCTGGTCGTGATGCCGTCGATCGGTTGGTTGAGATGGAGCGCGCCCGTCGAGCCGTAGAACTTGCCGTCGCCGAACGTGAAGACGCCGCCGTCGCGCGCGACGAGCCAGTAGCCGTTCCCGGAGTGGGTCGGCGACATCGAGAACACGGGCTGGTTGAGATGCGAAGCACCCATGCTCCCGTGGAACTGCACACTGCCGTACGAGAAGATCCCGCCGTCGCTCGCGACCAACCAGTAGCCGTCGCCGGTGTGGGCCACCGCGCCGCCGACGATCGGCCCCGACAGGCGCGAGGCCCGACGCGTCGCCGTGCAGCGGCGCGTTCCCCTTGCCCGTGACGGTGCCGTCCGCGTAGACGAGCCAGAAGCCCTTGCCGTTCGGTGACGAGAACCCGTTCACGGCCGTGTGGGGCCACACGTTGGCGGCGGCGCCCGCCGACGGCGCTCCGGCCGCGACCACACCGGTCCCGATCAAGACTGCTGCGAGCCAGAGGCCCGTACGTCGGCGCATCAGTTTCGACCTTCCGTCCGGTTGCGGATGCTTGTATGTCCGGTGGGCAGTGTTGCCTATCCGGACTCCGATGTCCGCGCGGCGGTTGACTCGGGTCCCGGGCAGGTCGCGGGCGGGCTCGGCCCCCGCGTTCGCCGGCCCGCGGTTTCGTTTGCCGCGCCCGCATTCGTGTGGTGAAATCACTAGATGCTTAGTGATTTAAGGGTTTCGTGATCGCGCTGCGGCTCGACGCCAAGTCGGGCATACCGCCGTACCTGCAGATCGCCCAGCAGATCCGCCAGGCGCTCGTCGCCGGGGTGCTCGTTCCGGGCGACCAGCTCCCGACGGTTAAGGAGGTCGTCACGCTGCTCGCGATCAACCCGAACACGGTGTTCAAGGGGTACCGCGAGCTCGAGCACGAGGGGCTCGTCGAAGGACGTCCCGGCGCGGGGACGTTCGTGTTGCGCCGCCCTCCGGGTCCGCAACTCGGCACTCACGCCGCGCTCGCGCGCAGCCTGGCGCGTTGGGTGGAGCGCGCGCGGGCGGCCGGAATGGACGACCGTTCGATGGAGGCGTTGCTCCGGGAGATGTTGCACGCCGCCGGCGAGCAGGCGATCGCGTGAGCGAGCTCGCCATCGAGACGTCGGATCTCGGCAAGCGGTTCGGGCGCCTCTGGGCCTTGCAGCACTGTTCGATCGAGGTGCCCGCCGGGCGGGTGTCGGGTCTGGTCGGTTCGAACGGCGCCGGTAAGACCACGCTCCTGCGCCTCCTCGCCGGGCTCAGTCGCCCGAGCGAAGGCAGCGCGAGTGTCGCCGGTCACCGGCCGGGCGACGACCGTGCGTTCCTGAAGGACATCGGTTATCTCGCGCAAGAGGTTCCGCTGTACCGGCGTTGGGACGCCGCCGACCATCTGGCGTTCGGCGCGCACATGAACCCCGTATGGGACGAGTCACTGACGCGTGAACACCTGCGCCGGTTGCGTATCCCGCTCGACCGGCCCATGGAGAAGCTCTCGGGTGGCATGCGCGCGCAAGTGGCGCTCGCGCTCGCGCTCGGCAAGCGGCCGCGCGTGCTCCTGCTCGACGAACCCGTCGCCGCGCTCGACCCGCTGGCTCGCCGCGAGTTCCTCTCGTCCCTCGTCGGCGCCGTGGCCGACGGCGGTGTCACGGTCCTGCTCTCGAGCCATCTGCTCCCCGACCTCGAACGCGTGTGCGATCACTTGATCCTCATCGCGGACGCGCGGCCCGTGATCTGCGCCGAGATCGACGACCTGCTCGCGTCGCACAAGCTGCTGACCGCGCCGACGCGCGACACGACCGCGATCGAACGCGAACACGATGTCATCACGCGCACGAGGACGCCGCGCGAGGTGAGCCTCGTCGTCAAGCTCGACGGACCCGTCATCGATCCGGGCTGGCGTATTGACGACCTCGACCTCGAGGCCATCGTCCTCGCGTATCTCGGCCAACACGTGCCCGCGCCCCTCGACGTGGTGGGAGGTGCCCGATGAACTGGTTGCTGTGGCGCCAGAGCCGCAGTCAGCTGCTGACGACGACTGTGGTCGTCGCGTTGTTCGCGGTCGCGGTGGTGCTCACCGGCATCCACATGGCGAACATCTACCACGACGCGATCAGCTCGTGCGCGGCGAACGGTACGTGTGACCTCGAGGGGCACCTGTTCTCGGGCTACGGGGCGATCGTCGACACCGTGCACCTCAGCATCGCGCTTCCGCTCCTCCTCGGCGCCTTCCTCGGCGCCCCGCTCATCGCCCGGGAGACCGAGCACGCGACCAACGTTCTCGCGTGGACGCAGACGGTGACGCGCCGCCGCTGGCTCTTCACCAAGGTCGGTTCCGTACTCGTCGCGACGGTGGTCATCAGCGCGATCGTGAGTGCGCTCGTCACGTGGTGGTCGCGCACGCCGAACGCGCTCGACGGCAACCGCTTCCAGGGCGCGCAGTTCGACACGCAGAACGTGACGCCGATCGCGTTCGCGTTGTTCGGTGTGGCGCTCGGCCTCGCGGCCGGCGCGCTGTTCCGCCGCACGCTTCCCGCGCTCGCCGCGACCGTCGGCTTCTACGCCGGAGTCCGCGTGCCCGTCGCGATCTATGTCCGCCCGCACTACATGAAGGCCATCACGATCTCGTCGCGCCTCGGCTCCGACGTCAAGCTCCCGTCGGGATCGTGGAGTCTCGGCGAGCACATCGTCGATCCGTCCGGTCGGGCGGTACCGGCGTCCGGGCGGATCAGCATCCCGAGCAGTTGCCAGGCGACGCTCAACACCCGGGACGGGCCGTTGCCGTGCCTCGGCCGTCTCGGATACCGCAGCGTCGCCCGGTTCCACCCGCCGGG
The DNA here is from genome assembly GCA_963829195.1 of uncultured Actinomycetes bacterium. GTDB lineage: Bacteria > Actinomycetota > Acidimicrobiia > IMCC26256 > PALSA-610 > PALSA-610. The sequence goes on along the minus strand of CAWHHS010000007.1, from coordinate 47,793 downwards.
TCAGTACTGGCACTTCCAGTGGACGGAGTCGGCGATCTTCGTCGTGCTCGCGGCCGTCCTGATCGCGTTCGCACTCGTCCGTACCCTGCGCCACGACGCGTAGACGTCTTGACACGGCGGGCCTTCTTACCTAGGTTCACTAGGTATGAAGGCCGACCGCGTCAAGGGCCACCTGGATCTCGTTCTGCTCGGGATCCTGGCCGGTGGAGAGGGCCACGGCTACCGCGTGATCGGCGAGCTGCGCGAACGCACACACGGTGCGATGGACCTGCCCGAAGGATCCGTCTACCCGGCATTGCACCGACTCGAACAGAGCGGTCTCTTGACGAGTAGCTGGGAACGCGCCTGCGCCGCGCCGCCGCCGCGTGTACCGGCTCACCGATCAAGGGCGCGCCCGCGCTCGTCGCGGAGCAGCGCGATTGGCGCGCGCTCGTCGCCGCCATCGAGCTCGTCCTCCGACCGCAGGGGAGTGTCGGGGAGGGGTTCGCATGAACGAGATGTCACCGCCGACTCCGGCACCGTTCGACAGTCCGATCGAGGACTACCTCGACGAACTGCTCGCCGCGTGTCTGCCCGGACGTGTGCGCGAAACTCGCCACCTGCTCGCGGAAACCGAAGCGCACCTGCGCGACTCGGCCACCGACGCCGAGGCGCGTGGCCTCGACCCGCACGCGGCGGAAGCCGATGCGGTTGCGCGGTTCGGACCGGCCGCCGCGCTGGCGGCGGCCGAGCGTGCCGTCCAGACCACGTCGCTGCGCGATCTGGCGCGCCAATGCACGTCGTCGGGCCTGCTGATGGCGGCAATCGGCGGGATCGCCGTCGGGGTCAGTGGGCTGTTCGCGCTCGTCATGGACCTCGTCGCCGGCGGGCGGTTCCTCGTCGACCCGCCGGCCGGATCCGCGCTGTCGGCCTCGAATTGCGCACGCTGGCTCGCGGGTGCGCAGCACGGTACGACCTGCGTGCAGGCAGGTCTCTCCGACTGGGCGTCCGACACGATCCTCGTGCGGCTCGCCGCCGGTTTCGCGGGAGTCATCGCGTTGCTCTCGTACTTCGTGGCGCGGCGCTGGTGGTCCCGTCGCGGCACGCGACCCGGCTTGCCTCCGGTCGTGGTCGAGACCGCGGCCGTACTCGCCTTCGGTGCCGCCGGCGTTTGGCTGGCCGGTCTCGGGATCGACCGGGTCGTGATCGCGTCCGGTCACGGCAGCGGGCAGTGGCTCAGCGCCGCGCCCGTCGCACTCGCGATCGCGATCGTGTTCGGCGTGAAGCTGGTCGGTGATCTCCGGCGCTCGGCCGGGACGAGACTCGCCGCAGACGCGGCGACCTGAAGGAACCGTCGAGGCTCAGAGGCTCGGCGCTCGCGCGACCGGTTGTTGGCGCGGACGGCGGGTTCAGTCCAACTCGCCGAACGCGAGTGCATACGCGCACGCGGTCAGCGACATGCCGTCGGTCATCTCGTTGTCACGCACGATGCGCCGGAGCTCGTCCACCGTCACCCATTCGATGCGTTCCGACTCGCCCGCGTCGCTCGGTTCGCCCATGTGCGTCGCACCGTCCGCGACGAACGTGTGGAAGATCTGGTCACAGATGCCGTTCGTCGGATTGAAGCGGACCAGCGGGCGGAGCGCGCCCGGCTGCCAGCCCGTTTCCTCGAGGGTCTCGCGGGCCGCGGCCGCTTCGGGGGTCTCGCCCGCGTTCATGCCGCCGGCGGGGATCTCCCAGCCCCACGTGTCGGTGATGAAACGGTGCCGCCACAGCAGCAGCACGCCGAGGTCGCGATCGTGCACGATTGCACCGGCCGCGTTGTTCGGCATGCGCACGACGTGGTGCTCGAACCGGTCACCGCCGGGGATCTCCACGTCGGCCAGCGAGAGGCGGACCCAGTCGCTGTCGTAGAGGACCCGCTCTCCGTGGACCCGCCAGCGCACGAGGCGAATGTACCGCCCGGAAGGGGCGAGTTCGCCCGGCCCGCGAACGCTCGTGTGACAAACGTCATCCCGCTCCGAGTGACAGGTGTCATCGGGTCGCGCCGAACCGCGCCAGGCGGTCCCGAGATCGGCCGAAGCACCTTCTCATGCGCCGAACGCTCCGAATCGCCAGCTGTGTCGCGCTGATCTCGGTCGCGGCGACCGGGCTCGGCGCGGGCTCGGCCGCGGCGGCATCCGCGGCTCCGGTTCCGCCGCGGCACGCGCTCGGCGCGTCGCCCCCGACGGCTCGCATAACGCCGCACGTGTTCACGCTCGCCGTTCCGCCCGCGAGCGTCGACCTGCGGCGGTGGGCCGTCACCCCCGGCGACCAGGAAGCAGTGAGCTCCTGCGTCACGTGGGCGATCGACTACGGGATGCTCGGCTGGTACGCGCGTTACACCGGCCGACCGAACGTGCTGTTCGCGCCGATGTACACGTACTCACAGATCAACGGCGGCGCCGACAACGGGAGCTCGCCGACCACGGCGCTCGCACTCGCGCTCTCGCAGGGCAGCGACACCCGCGCCGACTACACCCAGGGCGACTACGACTGGCACGACCGGCCGACGGCGGCCGAGCACGCCAACGCCGCGCACTACAAGATCACCGGCTAGGAGACGCTCTTCGTGGGAACCGGTCAGGCCGGGAGCGCGACCCTCGTCAAGAACGCGCTCGCGGCGAAGCACCCGGTCGCCATCGAGATGGCGGTTCGCAACGGTTTCGAGACGCTCGGTGCGCAGGCCGACGCCGTCGACGACGACACGACCAGCTCGATCCTCGGCTACCACGAGGTGCTCGCCGTCGGTTACGACGCGGCCGGCCTCATCATCGAGAACTCGTGGGGCACCGGTTGGGCGAACCAAGGGTTCGGCCGCCTGTCGTGGAACGTCGTGCTGAACGACGTCTGGGAAGCCGACACCATCGACGGGATGGTGCCGCCGCCGCCCAGCATCCCGAGCGTGTCGATCCCGACCGTGACGGTACTGGCCACCGCGGGTACCGGCACCAGGGCGAAGGTCTCGTACAAGGTCGCCTGGAAGGGCGTGCCCGGAACGAGCGGCGCGATCACGCGGTACGAGGCGTGGAGCTCGGTCGACGGGCACGCGATGGTCGCGGTGAAGCTCGCTTCCAACACGTCGACGTCGTTCACCCTCGCGACGCTGGTCGGTCACCGGTACCGCATCGCCGTGCGGGCGCGGGCGGGTACGACGTTCGGCGGATACCACTACACGACGACGTTCCGGTCCGCGCTCGCCCGCCGGGGCGTGCGCGTTCGAACCTGAGCGACCGCGGCGCCTCAGTTCGTCTTGCGGCGAGCCGCGGCCAACCCGCCGGCCCCGGCGATCAGGCCCAACGCGCCGACGACGACTCCGATGATCGCGATCGTCTTCGCGCTGTCGACGTCGCTCTTCTTGACCGTGCTCGACGCCGTCGTCGCGGGCGTTGTCGCCGGTGTCGGTCGACCCGCCGGCGGACGCGGCGGTGAGCGTCAGGACGGGTTCGGGATTGTCGGGCTCCGGGCCGCCGGCGGGTGACACCTGGATCCAGTTGACCTGCGAGCCGTCGCTGTAGGTCTGGATCGTCGGGAACGCGAGCGAGTCGGCGTCGTCGGGCAGGCCGACCGAGACGCGGAACTCCTGGAAGTTGCCGACCGCGATGCCCTTGCCGGTCGCCGTCCAGGTGACGTCCTTCACGGCGCTCGTGACCGGGCCGTTGTCGGTCTGGATCGGCGTCTTGACGGTGAACTGGGTGGCGACGCCCGTCCAACCCGGGATCGGTTCGATCAGGGCTTCCGCGATCGGGTGATCGGTCGGGAACTGCACCACGACCTTGGTCGTGGTCGGGGCGTCCTTCTCGTTGGGGACGACGAACGCGAGCACCGCGTCGCTGCCTTTTGCGGCCGACTCCGGCTCGATCTTGATGTGTGCCCATGCCGGCGCCGCGGCGGCGACCAACGCGACGGCGGCGGCCGCGAAGACGATTGCGAAACGTCGCACCAGTGCTCCCCTCGAAATGAACGTGTCGTGCTGTTGATGTGTCGGCCCGGACCGCGGAATAGTTCCCGGCGCCCGACGCGTCCTTCTAGACGACGCTACCGGGAGACCGCGCCGCCACGAGCCGGAGGTCCGGTCGCGCCCGCCGGCGCGGTGTCATGAGCAGGTACAACAACGCCGTGCCGAGCAACTCGAGCAGGTGCGTCGTCTCGGTGAGCGCGACCGCCCGGCCGTGCACGATGTCGACCGCCGCGGTCAGGATGAGACCGGCCGACAGCGCCGCCGCGAACGGCAGCAGCCCGACCGCGCGAAGCGGCCGCCATGCCGCGAAGACGAACGCGACGGCGAGCGCGAGGTCCCAGGCCCCGACCTCGTGCGCGATGTGGATGGGCGCGCCTTCGTCGGTCCCGAAGAACAACCCGGGCACGGCGAGCGCGAACTGTGCGAGCGCGACGACGACGAGCCCGAGTCGCAGGGTCGAGGTCCACGGATCGGCGGGATGGCGCTCGGCGCGGGCGCGGCGCAGGATCTCGTCGGCGACGTCGGGCGGGTCCGGCGCGGCCGAATCGGTCAGCGAGCCGAGCGCGCGCGCGTCGTCGAGGAATCGGCGACATTCCGCGCACCGACGCAGATGCGTCGACAGCGCGGTGCCGGGCGCGGTCGCGGATTCGCCGTCGAGCAGGGCCGAGATCGCCTCGCGGGCACTGGAACATTCCATGTTGCATGAGTCGCCGGAAAGGGGTGCCTGGTTCCCGGTAGCTCGCGAGGTCGTAGCTTCGGGCGCCGTGGACGACGACGAACAGATCGTGCGGGCCGCCGACGGCCGGCGATCGGGCTGCGCTCGCCGCCTTCGTGCGCAACACCCAGGACCACGTGTGGCGGTATTGCGCGTACCTGGGTCGGGGCCGACGACGTCGGCGACCTCGTCCAGGAGACCTACGCCCGCGCGCTGCGGGCATTGCCGCGCTTCGAAGGGCGGACCTCGGCGTCGGGTGTGGTTGCTCGCGATCGCCCGTCGCGTGTGCGCCGACGCGGTGCGCAGCGCGCAGCGGCGCCGGGCCGTCGAAGGCGCGTTCGCGGCGCGAGCGCCCGCCGCCGGACGCGTCGGAGACCGTCACGATCGAGCTGCTGCTCGACGGCCTCGCGCCCGAACGGCGGGAAGCGTTCGTGCTCACCCAGATCGTCGGCCTGCCGTACGCGGCCGCGGCCGAGGTGTGCCGCGTCCCGATCGGGACGATCCGCTCCCGGGTGGCGCGCGCCCGCGAAGAGCTCCAGGCGTCGTTGCGCCGCCAGGACACCGGCTGAGCTGCGCGGCCGGCGCCGCCGGACTTGCGGTGGACGCCCGTCCGAAACGAGAAGGGGTCCCGCCGGTGAACCGGCGGGACCCAGGTCGAGGGCCGAGTGGGGTTCGGACCTCGACGGCTGCGAACACTACAGAACGCGGACGGCGTCGCGCCCGTTGGAGCACGTGCCGCTGATCGTGGTCCCGGCGCCGCGATTGGCCAGAATGGCGACGATGCGAATGACGTTCCTCGGCCACGTCGGGTTCTCGATCGAAACCCGCGGCGGATCGGTGCTCTGCGATCCGTGGTTCACGCCCGCGTACTTCGGGTCCTGGTTCCCGTTCCCGCGCAACGACCGCCTCGATCCCGCGCGCTTCGCCGCGCCCGAGTACCTCTACATCTCGCACCTCCACCGTGATCATTTCGATCCGGAGTGGCTCGCGCGATACGTCGACAAGCAGACCCGGGTGCTGTTGCCCGCATTCGACGTGCCGTTCCTCGAACGTGAGCTACGCGCGATCGGCTTCGAGCACTTCGTTCCGACCCGTCTCGGGGAACCCGTCGATCTCGACGGGCTGACGGTGACGATCGTCGCGTTCACGACACCGGCCGACGGCCCGCTCGGCGACTCCCTCATCGTGATCGAAGACGGCTCCGCGAGCGTCCTGAACCAGAACGACGCCCGGCCGGGCGATCCCGAAGCGCTCCGCGCGCTCGGGCCCTTCGACGCGCAGATCGTGCAGTTCTCGGGCGCGATCTGGTACCCGATCGCGTACGACTTTCCCGTCGAGCTCAAGTCGCGGCTCGCCCGCGAGAAGCGCGTCAACGAGATGGCCCGCGCCCGTCAGTACATCGAATGGGTCGACGCCGCGCACGTGTTCCCCTGCGCGGGTCCGCCCGCGTTCCTCGACGACGATCTCCTCGCGGTCAACGACTTCGACCGGGATCCGGCGAACATCTTCCCCGACCAGACCGTGTTCCTCGAGTTGCTACGCGACGCGCCGGGATCGACCGGGGCGAGCTGGTCGTGCCGGGATCCGTGATCGATCTCGACGGTGGCGAGTGCAAGGTCACGCATCCCGGAAAGCGAGGCCGAGACCATGCGGCCGTTCGTCGGCAAGCGGGCGTACATCGACGAGTACCGCCGCGACTGGTCGGCGATGGCTGGCCGCCGAGCGGGCGTCGTGGTCGCACGGCCGGCGCGATCTCGTCGCCGAGCTCGCGGCCTGGTTCGAGCCCCTGTTACGACGCGCGCCGATCACCTCCGCGGGCATCGCGGGCAACGTCGTGATCGACGTCGGCGAACCGGGCGCCGACGTCTGCATCGACTTCGTCGAGTCCGAGGTGCGGGCCTGGAGCGGCGACGGGCTCGAGCACGTACGTGTACAAGGCCGACGTCGACCGCCGCCTCGATCGAGGCGTTGCTCGAACGCCACGTCGAGGACTGGGTCAACTCGTTGTTCCTCTCGTGCCGCTTCGTCGGCCACCGGCCCGACCCCGCGAACTTCAACGAGTTCGTCATGACCTTCTTCAAGGCGCTGTCGCCGGAACGGATCGCGTACGTCGAACGGTGCTACCGCGATCGCCGCGAGCAGGCCGACGAGTTCTTCGAACGTGGACGGCTGGCGGATCGAACGGTTCTGTCCCGCATCGCCAGGCCGACCTGACCCGGTTCGGCGAGATCGCGGACGGCGTCCTCACGTGCAGCCTGCACCACTGGCAGTTCGACCTCGCGAGCGGCCGTTGTCTCACGAGCGACGGCAAGCACCTGCGATGCGAACGCGTGGAAGACTCTCCGGAATGAGCGCGTTCAACCACGTCGGCCAGTGCGTCACCGACCTCGACCGGTCGAAGCGCTTCTATTGCGACCTGTTCGGGCTTCACCCTCGAGCGGGAGATCCAACCTGCCCGACGACGGCTCGGCGCAAGCTCATGTCGCTGACGCCGCCGCTCGCGATGACCGCGGCGTACCTCGTGCGCGACGGGCTGGTGCTCGAGCTGTTGCACTACGCCGCGCCGGGCCGGACGCAGCCGTTCCGGCCCCGCACGATGAACGAGCCCGGCCTCACGCATCTGTCGCTCTCGGTCGACGACATCGACGCCGTGTGCGCGCGGGTCGCCGACTACGGCGGGCGAGGTCGTGGAGGGTCGAACATCGGTGCCGCGGTGTTCATCCGTGATCCCGACGGCCAGCTGCTCGAGCTCCTCCCGATGACGTATCGCGCGCATCTCGAGAGCCAGGGCTACCACTAACGGTCCACCACCGTTCAGGTGGTCGGCACCGCCCGGACGGCCTGCTCGCAGACGGTGCCGTCGAAGAAGGCCGGGTTCATCCCGGCGTGCAGCCGGGCCGGGTTCACGAACATGAGCTCGCGGAACTCGGCCTCGCCGATCACGCCGTCCTCGACGAGCTCGTAGGCCTCCTCGACGGGCTCGGCCATGTCCTGCACGTCCCAGTGCGAGATGTCGGAACCGAAGATCGGGCGCAGGCGAGCGCCCGGCCGGGTTGATCCGTTCGTCGAACGCCCACGCGACGAGACGGTCGTCGGCTTCGCACCCGAAGTAGAAGTTCGGGACGAACCTGTCGCGGAGATCTTCGACCGACCCGAGTGCCGCGGCCGCGAACTCGTCGAGCTGTTCGGGACGCGCACGCTCGGACGGCTGAAGTACGCGTGCAGCTCGATCGATCCCGGACTGCACGCGGCGCGTCGCCGTACTGCTCGAAGAGCGCCATGAGCGCGTCGACGTCGAGCAGATCGGGGTCGAGGCCTTGTATGTCGTGCGCGTTGCGCTTCTGCCAGTGGCCGACGAGATCCGAGAACAGCGCTGCACGCCCACGCGACGCCACCTTCGAGGAACCCGAAGCGCAGTGTCGGGAAGCGGTTGGTCACGCCCGCGAGGAACAGCGACTTGCACAGCGACTCGTGGTTCGCGGCGAGCCCGCCGATGTGGTTGTACACGTAGCTCGTCGCCGACCGCGTCACGCGGTGGGACTGCAACGAGCTGTGGAACACCGGCGCGATCCCGAGCTCGACACACTTGGCCCACAACGGGTCGTAGTCGAACGCGCTGTCGACGCCGAACGTGTCGAGCCGGTGCTCGCCGGCCGGGCCGTCGTCACCGACCGGCCGGCGGGCGTGGCCCGCGAACACCGCGGTCTTGAAACCGAGGTCGCGCACCGCGTACTCGAGCTCCTCGATCGCCTGCTTCGGATGGAGCATCGGGACGAGCGCCCCGACGGTCGTGCGATCCGCGTACGGCGCGAAGAGCCGGGCGAGCGCCCGGTTGGCCGCGCGGCACCGCAGGCCGATCAGCTCGTCGGACATCTCGAGGTACGACAGCGTCATCGACGGATACAGGATCGTGAAGTCGATCCCGAACTCGTCAAGGCGTTCGTAGAGCAGCGCGGGCAGGTGCGCGGTGGCGCGGTCGCGCGTGTTCTTCGTGGGCCAACCCCACCACGACGGCATCGCCCGCCAGCCGGGACCGCGCGCGCCTTCGTGCGCCGCGAGCACCGTCGTCGTGTCGGTGAGGCCGGTGTTGCCGGTGTAGCGGTCGCGCGACCTCGCGGCCGCCCATCTCCTCGAGGTAGGTGAGCATCTCTTCGTCGAGCAGCGGTGCGAGCTCGACGAAGTGGCCGTCGGCGTCGATGATCGGATGCGAGAGCGACGAACGGACGTCGGCGGCGCGCTTGCTCATGTGGTGACCCCCAGCTCTCGCGCCCAGGTCAGCAGCTTGCGCGCGGTGGCGACGTGCGCGATGTGGATCTCGTGACCCTCACCCTGATTCTTGTCGCCCATGAGCACGCGCGTGTCGGCGGCCTCGGCTTCGCGGGTGAGGCGGTCGATCTCGCTCCAGTACGCGACCTCGTCCGCGGTCGGCGTGAATGCCTCGTTCACGACGGGCACGTGCTCGGCGTTGCCCATCATCATCCCGAAGTAGCCGATGTCGCGCAGCTCGGTCAGCCAGGCGCGCAGGCCGTCGAGGTCGTCGTTCGCGCCGCCCCACATGCCGCTGATCGGGTACCGGATCCCCGCGGCCCGGGCGTCGATGAGCACCTTCTCTCGGATGTAGAGGGTCTCGGTGCCGGTCCGCGTCCAGCGGAAGCCGATGTCGGCGCAGATGTCGCCGAAGCGCGACACCGCGCCGCCCATGTACGCCACGCGCTCCGACGCGGTCGCGATGTCGTAGGCCCGACGGATCGCCTGCGCGTTCTCGAGGATCGGGTACAGCATGATCTCGCCGACGGGCAGGTCGAGCTCGACCTCGAGACACGTGATGATCGCGTCGGCCGCGTGGATGTCGGCCGGACCGGTGATCTTCGGCAGGAGGATCCCGGCGAGGTTCGGGCCCATCACGGCCTGCAGGTCGCGCAGGATCATCCCGGACGAGACCGGCTGGACGCGCACGAAGTTGCGCGGCACGCCGGGACCGGGCCCGGCGGAGTCGAGGAACTCGCGCACGAGCCCGCGGGCGCGGACGCGGGTCGATTCCGGGCACGGCGTGCGGGGTTCCTCGATGTCGAGGAACAACGCGTCCGCACCCGACTTCGCGTTCTCGGCGATGCGCGCTTCCTGATCGCCGGGCGTGAAGAGCAGCGAACGCAACGGCAGTGCGGTGGACTTGCCCACGGTGCGCGCCTCCTGGCCGGAACGTCGGACGCACCCTAGGTGTCGGCGCCCACCGGGGCACCCTCGGATGCCATGAGAGACTGCGGCGTGTCCACGAGCCTCCGGCCGGTTGCCGTCGCGTTCTTCGTGTTCGGCTTCTTCGCGGGCGGTTGGGCGGTCGCGACGGTGGATATCGAGCGCACCTTCCACCTCTCCGACGCCGGACTCGGCGCGCTGCTCGCGGCCGGGATCGTCTCCGCCACGACGCTGGCGGCCATCGGCGGCGCGATCACCGACCGGTGGGGTGCCGGCCGGTCGCTGGCGCGGGCGCTGACGATCTGGGGTGCGCTCCTCGTCGTCGAAGCGGCGGCGCCCCACATCGCGCTGTTCGTCCCCGCGCTGATGTTGGCGATGGCCGCGGGCGGACTGGTCGACGTCGTGATGAACATCGTCGCGGCCGACGCGCTGGCGCACGATGCGGGCCGCCTGGTCCGGTTCCACGGTCTGTTCAACGCAGGCTGCGTCCTCGGCGCGGCGGCGACGGGGATCGCGTTGCGTCTCGGCGCCTCGTGGCGCGTGGTCTGGGTCGGGGTCGCGGTCGTCGCCGTGGTGAGCGGTGTGTCGACGCGCCGGGCGCGGATCCCGGAACCCGAACGGTTCGACCATCCGTCGATGCTGCGAGCGCTCGCGGGCCTGCGCCACGAGGGTCTCGTCGTGCTCGCGCTGGTCTTCGCCGGCGCGGCGATGGTCGAGGGCGGGATCGCGACCTGGGGGATCCTCTACCTGCGCGGGCACCTCGGCCTCGGAGTGCTCGCGGGCGTCAGCGCCTACGTCGTCGGCGAGAGCCTCGCCACGATCGCCCGCCTCGGCGGCGGGTCGATGATCGGCGCGCTCGGAACTCGGCGCGCGGTCGTCGCCGGCGCTTCGCTCGCGGCCGCGGGAATCGCGACCGAAGCCCTGTGCGGCACCGCCGGGATCGCCGCCGCGGGACTCGCCGCCGCCGCGGTCGGGATCTCCGTCGTCTGGCCGCTGTTGCTCGCGGACGTCAACAACGAAGCCCGCCATCCCGCGCTCGCGATCGGCGGCGTCACCGCGTGCGGCTACCTCGGGATGGTCGCCGGGCCCCCGCTCGTCGGATCGCTCTCGGCGCTGTTCGGTCTGCGGACGGGACTGCTCACGCTCGCCGCGATCGCGCTGCTCGTCGCGCTCGTGCCCGCGCACGTCCGGCCGCGTACGCGCGTCTGACCGGCCGGCTCGCGCCCGGCGGGTCAGGAGTTGTTGTCGGGTCTCGGGACGTTCTGGAAGGCGCGCCGCAGGAGCGGGGTCTGCGCGTCCAGCGTCTCCGCGAGCGCCTCGCTCGCCTCGGGCGTTGCCGGCGCGACGAGCGGAACCGTCTCCCGGGCGGCCGCCGCCTCCGGTCCGGTTGCCGGCTCGGCTCCCGGCTCGGTTTCCGGCTCGGTTTCCGGTGTGACTGGCGCCGCGACCGCCGGAGCCGGCGCGGTGGGCGCGGCGTCGACGGTGGGCGGCGGTGCCGCTTCGGTGACCGCGGTCAGGCCGGGAAGTTGCACGGCGCTCGGCGCGGCGCGGCGCCGTCGGGCCCGTTGGACCGACGCGTCGCGTGTGCGCCGCACGGGCGCCCGGGGCGGGACGGCCTCACCCCGTTCTGCGGCGAGGTCCTTGTGCAGGTTCCACCCGCGCGGCAACACGAGGCCGGCCGCGTGCCGGGCACAGAGATCACCTTCGGTCCGGGCCGCGTCGTCCTCGAGGTCGACGAGCCACGCCTCGCGCTGGGTCGGCTGGAAGCGCAGGGTCGCGGCCGCGGGTGCCCCGCACCCGGGTCGGGCGCAGAGACGGCGCTGGCCCTGGCCGTAGCGCCGAGCCCAGTTCGGGCCGGAGATCATCCCCGGAGACTCCCTTCGTGCGGACGTGGACGTGCAGATGTCGGTGGGTCTCCCCAGGGGCGCCCGAGTATGCCGCGCGCGCCACGGGCCGGCGCCAACCGCGCCGCCGGTTCGGATCGCCGGGAGGGACGCGGCAGGGCAGAACCGTCAGACGGCGCCGGCATTCTGGAACGCGCGGGCGAGCATCGGGCTGTGCGCGTCGAGGGTCGCTTCGAGTTGCTCGGCCGCGCGGGCGCGGGCGCCGCGCCGGTCCTCGAGATGCCACCCCTGCGGCGGGGTCAAGGCGCGCACGTGCCGCTCGCACAGCTCACCGGCGCGGGCGGCGCCTTCGGTCGGTGTGTCGAGCCACACGGTGAGATCGCGCGTGTCGAAGGTGAAGGTCGCCGTCGCCGGCGCGTTGCATCCCGGTCTTGCACAATGACGTCGCACATAGAGACGGTACTGCGCGTCCGGCGTCGTTTCGTGCCAGGCTGACGTGATGGGTCGCGGTGTGCCGATCGGATCGTCGCGCGACGACTGGATCGTGCGCGTCCCGGCGTCGTCGGCGAACCTCGGTTCGGCGTTCGACGCGGTCGCGCTCGCCCTCGACGTCCATCTCGAGGTCACCGCGTGCGACGACGACCGGGCGCCCGAGACGCATCCCGCGGTGCGCGCGTTCCGTCAGGCCGGGGGCGTCGGGCCGATCCGCGTGCGCGCGCGCTTCCCGGGTGGTCGGGGCCTCGGCTTCTCGGGCGCGGCCCGCGTCGGCGGGCTGCTGGCCGCGTGCGCGCAGCAGGGCGGCTCGGTGCGCGCGGCCCGGCCGTCGATCCTGCCGCGCCGCGGGAGAGCTCGAAGGGCACTCCGACAATGTGGCGGCGTCGTTGTTCGGCGGGGTCGTCGCGGTCGCCGGCGGTCGGGCGGTGCGGATCCCGATCCCCCACGAGCTCACCGTCGTGGTGTGGACCCCGGACCGGGAGACGGCGACGCCGTCGGCGCGCCGGCTGCTTCCCGACCAGGTGCCGTTCGAGGACGCCGCCTTCAACGTCGGCCGGGCCTCGCTGCTCGTGGCGGCGCTCGCGGCGGGCGACGTCGGTGCGTTGCGGACCGCGACCGAGGATCGCCTGCACCAGGATCGACGGCTCGCGCGCGCCCACGACACCCGCGTCGCGATCGAAGCCGCGCTCGCGGCGGGCGCGTACGGCGCGTGGCTCTCGGGTTCGGGCCCGTCGGCGGCGGCGCTCGTCGAACCGGCGTGCGCCCGGGACGTCGCGGCCGCGCTTCCGGCCGGAGGCCGGACCCGGGTGCTCGCGATCGCGGACGGCGGTGCAACAGTCTCGACCCGGGAGGACCTGTGAGGATCGAAGGCAAGTGCGTGGTGGTCACCGGCGCCGCGGGCGGTATCGGCGCGGCGCTGGCGCGCCGGTTCGCGGCCGAAGGTGCGCGCGGTGTCGTCGTCGCGGACGTGCAGGAGGACGCGCTGGAGGCCGTCGCGCGCGAGAGCGGCGACGCGTTGGCGGTGCGCTGCGACGTCACCGCCGAGGAGGATCTGCGCGCGCTCGCCGACCGCGCCGAGGCGCGGTTCGGCCCGATCGACCTCTTCTGCTCGAACGCGGGGATCATCGTCCCCGGCGGCGCCGACGCGAGCGACGAGGGCTGGCGCCGGAGCATCGACGTGAACGTGATGGCCCACGTCTACGCGGCCCGGGTCATGGTGCCGCGCATGATCGAACGCGGCGGCGGATATCTCCTGCAGACGGCGTCGGCCGCCGGTCTCCTGACCCAGATCGGGAGCGCGCCGTATTCGGTGACCAAGCACGCGGCCCTGGCGCTCGCGGAATGGCTCGCGATCACCTTCGGCGACCAGGGCGTGAAGGTGTCGGTGCTCGCGCCGCAGGCGGTGCGCACCGCGATGACGATGGGTATCGCCGACGGTGGCGTCGCCGGCGTCGACGGGATGCTCGAGCCCGACTCCGTCGCCGACGCGGTGGTGCGCGGGCTCGCTGCGGAGGCGTTCCTGATCCTCCCGCATCCGCAGGTGTTGGAGTACTTCCGGCGCAAGGCGTCGGATTACGACCGTTGGATCGCGGGGATGAAGCGCCTGCAAGCACGTTTCGGGGATTCGTTTTAGGTTCTCCGCGCAACGCAACCAGCAACCCGCCGCATCCGGACCGAAGGAACGCCCATGACGAACGGTGACTCGATCGAACGCGGCCTCGCCGCCGCGATGGCGTCCGTCGACGATGTGATCGACGAGGCGCGCGCCGACCTCGAGGCGCTCGTCCGCATCCCGAGCATCAGCGCCGATCCCGACCACTTCGCCGACGTCCGGGCGAGCGCGGACGCGACCGTCGAGCTGCTGCGCGCGCACGGCCTCGAGAACGTGCGCACCGCCGGCGTGGAAGGTTCCCAGCCGTTCGTCATCGGCGAGTGGATGCACGCCGGACCCGATCTGCCGACCGTCCTCCTCTATGCGCATCACGACGTGCAGCCGCCCGGCATCGTCGAGAACTGGTCGAGCGATCCGTTCGAACCCGAGGAGCGCGCCGGCCGTCTCTACGGCCGGGGCTCGGCCGACGACAAGGCCGGCGCGGTGGCCCACGCGCACGCGGTCGGTGCCTGGCTCGCCGCGACCGGCGCCCTCCCCTGCAACGTCCGGGTGCTGGTCGAGGGCGAAGAGGAGATCGGGTCGCCGACCCTGCACTCCTTCCTCACCGCCCATCTCGAAGAGCTCCGGTCGGACGTGCTCGTCCTCGCCGACGCGGGGAACTGGCAGGTCGGTGTGCCCGGCCTCACCTATTCATTACGCGGTCTCGCCGCGGCCGACATCGAGCTGCGGGCGCTCGACGGACCGCAGCACTCGGGGATGTCGGGTGGCGCGATCCCCGACCCGGTCATGGCGCTGGCGAAGGTGTTGGCGTCGCTCGTCGACGAGCACGGCGACATCGCGTTCGCCGGTGGCTTCGACGGCCTGGTCGAGGCGGCTGCGAAGGAGCGGGCACCCATCGCCGGATTCGACGACGCCCCGGACCGCTACGCGCGCGCGCTCGGCGTTCGGGCCGGCGTCGAGCTCGTCGGGAATCCGGCCGTCACCCTGCACGAGCGGCTGTGGCTGCGGCCGTGTCTCACTGTGATCGGGATCGACGGGCACCCGATCAAAGGGTCGTCGAACCAGATCGTCGCCCGCGCGGCGGCGCGCGTGAGCTTGCGGACTCGGACCGGGCCAGGATCCCGAACGGGTCCTCGCGAACCTTCGCGCGCACGTCGAACGCAACGTGCCGTGGGGTCTCGAATGCACGTTCACCGCGCTCGAAGGCGCGCCGGCGTGGCAGACGGACCCGAAGGGACCCGCGTTCGACGCGGCCCGGCGCGCCCTCCACGCCGGGTTCGGCGTCGAGCCGGTGCTCATGGGCGTCGGCGGCTCGATCCCGTTCGTCGGCCCGTTCGCCGACGCGTTCGGCGGTATCCCCGCGCTGCTGATGGGGCCGGACGATCCCGGCTCCAACATCCACGGCGAGGACGAGAGCCTGCACCTCGGCGACTGGCGCAGCCTCATCCGCGCCGAGGTCACGCTCCTGGACGAGCTCGCCCGTCTCGGAAAGTAGTCAGCGTCTCGAGGGCGCGCTGCTTGCGGGTGGCGCGCCAGACGGTGAGCGCGACCCCGAGCACGGTCAGGCCGACGCGAGTGAAGTCGATGACCGGCTTCACCCGGACGCCGTCGGGCCCGGCTTCGATGATCGCCACGGGGCGCCCCGCGTGGTGGCCTCCACCGCCGCCCCCGCCGTTCGACTGGCTGTCGCCGCCGAAGCCGAAGCCGCCCGAGAACTCGATCGTCGCCGCGGGAATGACGACCCGGTCGCCGACCCGTACGGGTTCGGCGAACACTCGGTCGGCGGACAGGTTCATCATCCGGTCGAGGCCGGTGCTCATCGTCGCCCGGATGCGTTCGTCCTCGGTGAGGTCACGGTCGGTGCCGACGGAGAGGTCCTCGTTCATTTGGCTTGCCTCCTGGTTCGGATGATCCGCAACGCGTACGCGCCCGCGGCGCCGGCGAGCGTGATCGCGACGACCAAGATGGTCTCGACGTCGCGGACGTGGATGACCTGACGGTGCCCGTCCCCGTCGAGGACTTCGACGTGGGCCGGGCGGGCTCGGACGTGCATCGCGCCGGCGTTCCCGCCGACGTGCACGGCCGTCGTTCTCGCAACGAGCGTGATCGTTCGGCCGTCGTAGGCCAGCGGACCGACGGTCGTCTCGTGTCTTCGGACCGGAGAACGCAGCGCGGCCACCGCCGCATTGTCGACCAATTTCCGCCGCAACGCGCGGACGGCCCCCTCACCCTCTGTGGTTGACCGCCCACGATTCGGATGTGCCCGATACCTACGTAATTGTCCGAACCGACGAGTGGTCCGGCAGAAAATGACGCGCCCGCACTAGCGGCAGACGAATCGTCCGCCGACAGCCCCGGTGGGCCCGACGAAGTCACGTTTTCTTTACATGGTCCGAAAGGACTACGCGAGGGGTCCTCCGGGCGTTCGGGTTCCCGGTCCCTTCCCGCCCCCTCCTACGGTCGCCCCCTGTCCGCCGAGGTGCCCCGCCCGGCAAGACACCGTCCGACCTGCACCTGATCGGTGCGCGTCCTGAGGAGGAACCATGGCCGGGAGGCCGCACGAGCTCGAGGGAACCCCCTTCGCGCTCGATCATCTCCATACGAACACCGCCGCATCGGCGCCGGCTCGACGCGGCGCCGCGCCGCGCCGGTCGCGGGCCGCGTGGCGTACGCCCTTCACCTCCGTCGCCGTCGTGGCGTCCGCGCTGGCGCTCGTCGTCGCCGGCGGCGCGATTGCCTCCCGGGCCAGCGGCTCGACCAACGTTTCCAACGACCCGATCGCGAACCTCGTGCGCGCGGTGGGCGGCGCACCGTCCTTCGGCCCCTCGACGGGTCTGCGCCTCAACAGCAACTTCGTCGGGATCGCGGCCACGCCGACCGGCCGTGGCTACTGGGTCGTCGCCGCCGACGGCGGGGTCTTCACCTTCGGCGACGCGACGTTCGAAGGCTCGGCCGCCGGCCGGCCCCTCGCGGCGCCGATCGTCGGCATCGCCTCGACCCCGAGCGGTCGGGGCTACTGGCTCGTCGGCTCCGACGGCGGCGTCTTCGCCTTCGGCGACGCCATCTTCCACGGTTCGATCGACAATCCCGGCGCGGCCATCGCGCCGATCGTCGCCATCGCCTCGACCCCGAGCGGTCAGGGCTACTGGCTCGTCGGCTCCGACGGCGGCGTGTTCGCGTTCGGCGACGCCGCGTTCGAAGGCGCCGCGACCTCCGTCCCGCACACTGCGCCCATCGTCGGGATCGCGCCGACGTCGTCCGGCTACGGCTACTACCTGCTGGGCGCCGACGGCGGCGTGTTCGCGTTCGGTGACGCCCGGTACGACGGCTCGGCCGTCGACGGCCACCACCTGGCCACCGCGATCGCGGTCCCGAGCGATCACCGCGGCTACCAGATCGCCCGCACCGACGGGAGCGTCCTCGGTCTCGGCGGCGCCGCGTCGGTCGCCGCACCGGCCGACCCGCTGTCGAGTCAGCACCCGGTGATCGCGATCGTGGCGCACGCCGGCGGCGGCGCCTGGTTGGCGACGACGTACTCGGCACCGAACACCGTCGCGACCCAGTCGGCCTCGCAGGACCCGTTCCTCGCGTGCACCCGCGCCCACGAGTCGGACAGCGCCGGTGGGTACCGGGCCGTCAGCCCCGACGGCATCTACCGCGGCGCGTACCAGTTCCTGCGCTCGACGTGGAACAACGTCGCCCGGGCCGCGGGCCGACCCGACCTCGTCGGTGTCGACCCGGCCGCGGCCGCGCCCGCCGACCAGGACCAGCTCGCGCTCTTCCTGTTCCATCACGCGGGCCCCGCGCCCTGGGGCGGTCGCTGCGGCGGGCTGCAGTAGCGGCGGATTCCGTCACCGCCCACCGTCTCGGTTGAACCGATCGGGGCGCCGAGGAGGGTCGCACCTCCCGGCGCCCCTATCGTTTCCGGATGGTCGATCGTCCCGTCTCTCCTGATCTCGCGATCGGATCGTTCACCGATCACGGGCCGTGGGTCGTCGAGCCCGAGGCGATGACCTGGCGCCGAGACGTCGACCGCCGGCGCGAGCAGGCCAGGGCCGAGTACCCGCGCTGGATGGAGACCGGGCGGCTGCCGCCCCTCGGCCGCCTCGTCCGCGTCGTCGGCCGCGTCGGCGGTGCCCTCGGTCTGTGGGCGGTCGGCGCCGCGGCGCCAGGGGCCGCCGCACTCCCGGCGTGACCTCTCCCGGCGACTGCGCGTCGCGTTCGCGCACCTCGGCCCCGACCTACATCAAGCTCGGCCAGATCGTCTCCGGCGGCGAAGGCCTCTTCCCGGAGGAGCTGGTCGCCGAGTTCAAGCTGCTGCGCGACCGCGTCCCGCCGGAGCCGTTCGACGACGTACGCCGGGTCGTCGAGCTCGAGCTCGGCCGTTCACTCGACGACGTGTTCTCCTCGTTCGAGCGCACGCCGATCGCGGCGGCGTCGATCGCGCAGGTGCACGCGGCCCGGCTGCGCACCGGTGAAGACGTCGTCGTCAAGGTGCAGCGGCCCGCAGATCGCGTCGCCTCGTCCGCGAAGACATCGAGGCGATGTCGTGGCTCGCGCCGCACCTGGTCGGCCGCATCCCCGTCGCCGCGCTCGCGAACCCGCCCGCGCTGATCGAGCTGTTCGCGGAGACGATCGTCGAGGAGCTCGACTTCCGCCTCGAAGCGCAGAACATGCTCGACATCGCGCGCGTTCTCGCCGAGACCGAGCAGCGGGCGACGATCGTGCCCCGCCCGCACCCGACGCTGGTGACGCGGCGCGTGCTCGTGATGGAACGGCTCGACGGGATCCCGTGGGACGACGTCCAGGCGATGCACGCGGCGGGCGTCGACACCGAAGCGGTGCTGCACGCGGGCCTCGTGTCGTTCATGGAAGGGCGCGATGCTCTACGGCGTCTTCCACGGCGACCTGCACGGCGGCAACCTGATGGTCCGGCCCGACGGTCGCACCGTGCTGATGGACTTCGGCATCACCGGCCGGCTCGACGAGACCAAGCGCATGGCGTTCCTCATGCTGCTCGTCGGCGCGACGAGCGGCGACACGATGTCGCAGCTCGGCGCGCTCCGCGACCTCGGCGCGTTCCCGCCCGACACCGACCTCGAGGCGGTCTTCCGCGACCTCGGGCTCGACCGCACCATCGACCCGACCACGCTCTCGGCCGACGAGCTCGTGCACGAGCTCCAGGACCTGACGAAGAAGCTCCTCGCGTACGGCGCGCGCGCGCCGAAGGAGCTCATGCTGTTCGTGAAGAACATGATGTTCCTCGACGGCGCGATCGCCCGCCTCGCGCCCGACCTCGACATCCTCGGCGAGATCCAGCAGGTGCACACCGAGATCGCGTTGCGCCACGGCGCGCGGCTCGCGGCCGAGCTCGGTCTCGACCCGGAGGTCGCCGAATCAGTTCGACATGGACGCGATCAAGGCCGCGATGGGCGTGCCCGGCGTCGAGACCCTGACCTACCGCGAGGTGCAGGAGCGGCGCGAGGTCGTGCGCAAGCGCCTCGAGGAGAAGCGCAAGCGCGCGTAGCGGCTCGGACCCCGCGGCTCAGTCCTGCCAGACCAGGATGTCGCCGGTGCCGCTCAGCAACGCGGTGCCGGGGAAGACGCGCAGCCGCCACGGTTCGAGCCGCAGCACGGCGAAGCTGTCCGACGTCGGCGTGTCCCACGCGGGGACGATCGCGGGGTCGTAGCCGACGGGCGGGGCGCGTTGACGAACTTGTCCCACACCGTCGTGCGGGTCTCGTCGTCGAAGTGCCAGACCGCGCGGCACTCGGCGATGCACGTGTCGTGGCTGTCGGTCCAGTAGCTGCACGAGACGTACGGGCTGTGCTGCAGGTTCGACCGCTTCGTCGGCGTCGGTCCGGTCGCGATCCAGCCCACGAGCGTCGGTCGCCGTCCCACTCCCACAGCGGGTGCAGGATCCGCGAGCGGGGCCGGCCCTGGTGGTCGACGGTCGCGACCGAGCACCACACGATGCGGTGAGCCATGTCGACGAACGCGGGTGCGACTTCCTCGAGCTGAGACATGGCGCGAAAACGTACACTCCGGCCCGTGCAGACGCCGCGGGCGCGGACGAAGGTGAGCCCGGTGTGACGGCCCGGCTCGCCGGCCGGCGGGTGCTCGTCGTCGGCGCGGGAACGCGCCCGTCCGACGATCCCGACGCGCCGATCGGGAACGGGCGCGCGATCTCGGTGCTCGCGGCGCGCGAAGGCGCGGCGGTCGCGTGCGCCGACGTGGATCGCGACGCGGCGGCCGAGACGGCGCGCCTCGTCGAGGCGGAAGGCGGGCGGGCCGAGGTGATCGTCGGCGACGTCACCGACGAGGCGACCTGCGCGCGGATGGTCGCCGAGGCGGTGCTCGCGCTCGGCGGGCTCGACGGGGTGGTGTGCAACGTCGGCATCGGTCTCGGCCGCGGGCTCGAGGGCACGTCGGTCGACGACTGGGACCGGTGCACGCGGTGAACGTGCGCAGCCACTTCCTCGTGTGCCGCGCCGCGTTGCCCGTGATGGACGACGGCGGCGCGATCGTGTTCATCTCGTCGGTCGCGGGCCTGAAGCCGGGAACGCGCATCCCGGCGTACGACACGACGAAGGCCGCGCTCGCGGGACTCGAGCCGCCACGTCGCGCTCGAGGGTGCCCGGCGCGGCATCCGGGCGAACGTGGTCGCGCCCGGGCTCATCGACACGCCGCTCGGCCGCCGCGCCACCCAGGGCCGCCCGAGCCGCGGCCGCACGCCGGTGCCGCTCGGCCGCCAGGCGACCGCGTGGGAGGTCGCGGCGCCGGTCGTGTTCCTCCTGAGCGACGACGCGAGCTACATCACCGGGCAGGTGCTCGCGGTCGACGGCGGGCTGTCGACGCTCTGACCGGTCGCCTACCGTTGGCGCCATGACCTTCGATCGTGACGAAGTCGAGGCCGCGTTCCGCACCTACTGGCAGCTCGGCGCCGTCGACGAGGACTGGGACATGTGGTGCGACACGTGCTTCACCGAAGACGTCACCTACATCGAGCACATCCTCGGCAACAAGCAGGGCCGCGAGGCGGTGCGGGCGTGGATCAAGCCGACGATGGCCGACTACGGCGAGATCTACACCGCGTACGAATGGCACATGGTCGACGACGACGGCCGCGTCGTCGTCTACATGCAGAACCGCCGCGACAATCCCGAACCCGGCGCGCCGCCGATCGACTTCCCCGGCATGACGGTGCTGCAGTACGCGGGCAACGGCCAGTTCTCGCTGGAAGAGGACTTCTGGTCGCTGCACCGAAGGCGGCGCGACGTTCAAGGAGTACGTCGACCAGTGCAAGAAGTTCGACCCCGACTTCCGGCACAAGCGCACGCGGCGCAACTGGGGCAACGGGCCCGACTGGACGCATGGCGCGCCGACCGTACGCGGAGTCCGCGCGGCGCCGAGAGCAGGCACGCGTGAAGCCGGGGCATGCCTGAAGCACCGCAGATGCAGGCGCTCGCGGAGCGCGTGGCGAGTGGTTGGCCGGCGCGACCTTCGAGGGCTACGACCCGCTCGGGTTCACCGGGCTGAAGACGTTCGCAGCCGCCGCCCGAAGCGCTGGTGGGCGCGGCGGTCGTCGCGGTCGACCGGCGGGCGAAGTACGTGACGCTCCACTTCGACAACGACCTGCGGGTCATGTTCCACCTGTCGCAGGCCGGCCGGCTCGACTTCGAGCAGCCGCCGAAGAAGACGCGGCCGAAGGGCGCGGTCGTGCGGTGGAGGTTCTCCGACGACCGCGCGGTGCTGCTGCGCGAGTTCGGCACCGAGCGCAAGGCCGGCTGGTGGGTGCTCGCGCCCGACGACGTCGGCCCGGTCGAGAAGCTCGGGCCGGAAGCGACGAGCGACGAGTTCGCGGAGTGGTTCCGCACCGCCGACGACGGCCGCCGCATCCACACGATCCTGCGCGACCAGCGCACCGTCGCCGGCGTGGGGCGCGGCTACGCCGACGACATCCTGCACCGGGCGAAGCTGTCGCCGTACGCGTCGGTGAAGTCGCTGAAGCCCGACGAGCGCGAGCGGCATGCTCGCCGCGCTGCAGGAGGTGCTTGGCCGAAGGCCTCGAGCGCGAGCGGCAGCGGACCGGCGGGCTTTCGGCGAACAAGCTCGGCGAGCACTTCACGGTGCACGGCAAGAACGGTCTGCCGTGTCCCGAATGCGGGAACGACCTGAAGCGCGTCTCGTACGAGTCGCACGAGGTCGTGTACTGCCCGACGTGTCAGACCGGCGGCAAGGTGCTCGCCGACCGGCGCCTGTCCCGCCTCGTCAAGTAGCGCGGTCAGGCGATCGCGAGCTCGCTCTGCATGTCCCAGATCACGACTTCGGTGTCGTCGGTCGTCGCGGTGAGCGCCCGGTCGCCGGCCTCGGTGAGCCGCACGGCATCGCCGGTGGCGAGCATCGCCCGCGCCGTCGAGCGTGGCCGCGCCCGCGAGACACGAACACGTGCACGAACGGCGAGCCGGGCACGGTGACGGTGGCGCCCGGGGTCAGCCGGCGCGATCCACAGCGTCGCGTCGTCCTGATTGATGTGAATGGCCGCGTCGACGTGCTCCGCGTCCGGATGCGAGCGGGAAGAGCTTGTTGGTCCTGATGTCGCGGCTGATGTCGCGCTGCTCGTAACCGGGCGGGTCGCCGAACGCGTCGGGCGGGACCCACATCTGCAACAGGTGCACGGGTTCGGTCTTGCTCGCGTTCACTTCCGAGTGCCGGATGCCGGTTCCCGCGCTCATGCGTTGCGCGACGTCGCGCGTGATCACGCCGACGTTGCCTTCGCTGTCGCGGTGTTCGAGCGCGCCGTCGAGCACCCAGGTGACGATCTCCATGTCGCGGTGCGGGTGCGTCCCGAACCCGCCGCCGGCCGCGACGACGTCGTCGTTCAGGACCCGTAGCAGGCCGTGATGCGTGTTCTTCGGGTCGTAGTGGTTCGAGAAGCTGAAGCTGTGCCACGAGTCGAGCCAGTCGATCTCGGTGTGGAATCGCTCGTTGGCGCGGCGGACGTCGATGCGTCGACATGTCGGTGACCTCCCGTCAGAAGCGGACGCCGTAGGCGTAGCCGTGTCGGTTGGTGCGGGTGTTGGGGTCGCCGTCGCGCCATTGGTCGGTGACTTTGCCCAAGACGATGACGCCGGTGGGGCAGCGGTCGACGCAGAGTGCGCAGCGGGTGCAGACGTCTTCGTCGACGACGAAGAAGACGTGGTCTTTGGGGTCGTCGCCGGGTTGGTCGGCGTTGACGGCTTCGTCGATGGCGGTGGTGGAGAGCATGTGGATGCATTTCCACGGGCAGATGTCGACGCAGCCTTCGCAGAGGATGCATTCGGCTTGGTCGATGTGGAGGAACTGTTTGGGTTTGACGGCTTGGGTGAGCCATTTGGGGTCGACCTCTTGCAGGACGTACGAGGTCGAGAACTCCGGCATCGGCGGGTTCGCATCATTGCGCGCCATGCGACGAGTTTAATCCCGAGATTCCAGTGACAAATCCCGCCCCATTCTCCGCCCGCCGACGCATACCCCCTGCTCGCGCCGTTACGGCGAATCTTCCGAAGAATCCTCGTGACGAGGAATTGCGGGGGTGGGTCGGGACCGGCGAGTCGCCGTGCGCGCCCGCCCGAGCCGCCGGGCCTAGTGGTGGATCGGGCCGGTGTCGACCGCTTCGAACGCCGTCCCCGGAACCGACTTCAACTGGTTCAGGTCGTTGTCGTTCCAGCGCCTATCGACCGCACCGCTGATGTACCACGACGATCCGTTGTCGGCGACGATCATCCCGTAGGTCTTGAGCGCCTGCAGGATCACGAGCGCCTCGCCGTGATACGGCGCCAGCGAGAACGTCGACTTCAAACGCAGGCGCAGACCCATCGGCGGCAGCGCCGCGTTCGTCGACGACGACGCGTAGTGCGTCGCCGGGAAGATGAAGCCCTTCTGCGTCTTCGGAACGGTGAACCGCAGCGCGTGGTCGATGTGACCCGCGGCGACCTCGTCGTACCGGACGAGTCCGGGCAGGATCGGCAGTCCCGCCGCGTCGGCGGACGTCCAGTGCAACGGCCGCAGCGCGTTCGAGCTCAGGTTCCAGTTGACGCCGACGTCCGCGTTCCAGTGGTCGCCCACCCAGAACGCCCGCCCGAGCTCGAACAGGTGACACGTTCCCTGCTGCAGGACGAGCACGTGCCGGTCGCCGGTACTCGACGAGCCACCTTCGACGGGCGCGTTCGACGGGATCGGGAACGGGCCGGGGTCACTCTCGTCGCCGTACGCGGTGTAGTTGATCGCCACGTTCGGCTGCGACTTCGGCACGACCATGAACGGGATCCCGTACGCGCCCGCGCCGCCGAAGTCGGGGTGCAGGTTCGTCTTACCCGCCGAGCTGATGTTCGCGATCAAGGTGGACGAATCCGCTCGCACGGCCGACGACGTCACCTTCAGGTTCCACGGGTCGTTCGCCGGGAACATCGCACACCCGCCGAGGCTCGGGCCGGGAGCCGCGGCTCCCCCCGATCCCCCCGATCCGCCCGAACCCCCGGACCCACTCGGCACCGGCCCGGGCGGGAGCGGCGGCGGAGCCTTGCAGGCCGCGAACACGACAGCGGCGACGGCGACCACGGCGGCGAGTCGTCCCTTCACGAACAGTCCATCGGCCGCCTGCCGTCTCGGGCTTGAACCGTCGTAGCATCGCGACCGTGCCGATCGCCTTCATCCCGAGCCCGAAGAACGGCATCGTGCACATCGGCCCCATCCCGTTGCACGCGTACGGGCTGATGCTCGCGATCGGCGTTCTGGTCGCGGCCAAGGTCGCGGAAAACCGTTGGAAGCGCACGGGACGCGACCCTTCGGAGTTCGCGTCGATCGTCATTCCCGTCGTGATCGTGGGCGTGATCGGCGCGCGCGTCTACCACCTGTTCACCGGTTACGACTGGAGTCAGGGCGGTCTCGTCGGCACTGTCGAGATCTGGAAGGGCGGCCTGTCGATCTGGGGGGCGGTCGGCGGCGGCTTCCTCGAAGTGTGGTATCTCGCCCGCCGCCGCGATCTCGACATGCTGCTGCTCCTCGACACGATCGCCCCCGCAGTCGTGCTCGCACAGGCGATCGGTCGGTGGGGCAATTACTTCAACCAGGAACTGTTCGGCAGGCCGACGACGCTGCCCTGGGGTCTCGAGATCGACGTCGCGCACCGCCCCCCGGGACTCACGCAGTACGCGACCTTTCATCCGACGTTCCTCTACGAGTCGTTGTGGTGCCTTGCCGTGTTCGGCACCATTGTGTTCGTCGAACGGCGCTTCCGGTTGAAGCGCGGTCAAACCTTTGCGCTGTACGTCGCCATGTACACGTTCGGTCGCATCTGGTTCGAAGCGCTGCGGTCCGACAAGGCGACGCATATCTTCGGTGTCCGCTTCAACCTCCTGCTGTCGATTGCGGCGTGCATCTTCGGCGCCGTCCTCTTCGTCTGGCTGGGTCGGCGAACACAAACCGCGGTACCGGGCGCGCACGACGCGGTCACCTCGGACGACGAGCCCGGAACCCCTGATCAAAGCCTGTCCTCACACTCGGACGACCCGCGCGCCTGACATCGTGTCCGGGAAAACCCCGATACAACGCGGCGCACCAGCCCCCTAAGGTGGCGCCGTGACCACGACCATCCCCCCCACGACGACGCTCGCCGCGCGTGCAGTCGACGGCGTCGAAGATCTACGGCAAAGGCGACACCGCCGTGCACGCGCTCGACGCGATCGACGTCGAGTTCCCCCGGGCGCAATACACCGCGATCATGGGCCCGTCGGGCTCGGGCAAGTCGACGTTGCTGCACTGCCTGGCCGGGCTCGACTCGCTCACGAGCGGTCACGTGTATCTCGGCGACATCGACCTGAGCACGCTCTCCGACAAGGAGGTCACGCGCGTCCGCCGCGACCGCGTCGGCTTCGTGTTCCAGACGTTCAACCTGATCCCGACGCTTGACCGCGCTCGAGAACATCACGCTGCCGATCGCGCTCGCCGGCAACAAGCCCGATCAGGCCTGGCTCGACCGCATCATCGACACCGTCGGCCTCGCCAACCGCATCTCGCACCGACCGTCGGAGCTCTCGGGCGGCCAGCAACAGCGCGTCGCCGTCGCGCGTGCGCTCGTGACACAACCGGAGATCATCTTCGCCGACGAGCCCACCGGCAACCTCGACTCGCGTGCGAGCGCGGAGATCCTCGGGTTCATGCAGCGTGCGGTGCAGGAGTTCGGCCAGACGATCGTGATGGTGACGCACGACCCGATCTCGGCCTCGTACTCGAACCGCGTCGTGTTCCTCGCCGACGGCCGGATCGTCGACGAGGTCCGCGATCCCACCGCCGACGCGGTGCTCGGCAAGATGCGCACGCTCGGAGACGAGTAACCATGTGGAAGGTCACGCGCAAGGGCCTCGCCGGCCACAAGTTGCGGTTCCTGCTGACCGCGCTCGCGGTCGTGCTCGGCGTGTCGTTCATCTCGGGGACGCTGGTGCTCACGGCCACGATCCAGAAGACGTTCGACGACCTCTTCGCCGACATCAACCGCAGCACCGACGCGGCCGTGCGCTCGGCCAACGTGATCAAGGGCAACTTCGGCAACGACCAGCGGGCCAACGTTCCCGCGTCGCTGGTCGCGGTGGTGCGTCAGACGCCCACGGTCGAGGCGGCGGAAGGCAACATCTCTGCCGTACGCGCAGGCGATCGACAACAACGGCAAGGCCATCGGCGGCAACGGTCCGCCCACTTTCGGGCTCGGATGGGATCCCAACCCGAAGCTGAACCAGTTCCATCTCGTCGCCGGCCGCCCACCCGCAGACCGATCAGCAGATCGTCGTCGACAAACACACTGCCGACACGGGCCACTTCCAGGTCGGTGAGAAGGTCACGATCCTGACGACGCGGGCGCCGAGGAAGTACGTGCTCTCGGGAATCGCGAAGTTCGGAACGGTCGACAGCCTCGCCGGCGCGTCGATCATCCTGTTCACGCCCGCCGAGGTGCAGCGGGTCGCCAACGTGCACAACGAGTTCTCGCAGATCTCGGTCGTCGCCAAGTCGGGGGTCTCGCAGACCCAGGTCGCCCAGGACATCCGCGACGACGCTGACCGCGCAGCACCAGACCGGCTACCAGGTGATCACCGGGAAGGCGCTCACCAAGGAGAACCAGGACGCCGTCCACAAGGCGCTCGGCTTCATCAGCACGGCGCTCCTGGTGTTCGCGTTCGTCGCGCTCATCGTCGGGATGTTCATCATCTACAACACGTTCTCGATCGTCGTCGCGCAGCGGATGCGGGAGATGGCGCTCCTGCGCGCGATCGGCGCGTCGAAACGGCAGGTGCTCACTTCGGTGATCGGCGAGTCGGTCGATCGTCGGCGTTCTCGCGAGCGCGGTCGGCGTGGTCGCCGGCGTCGGCTTGTCGATCGGGCTGAAAGCCGTCATGAACGCGGTCGGGTTCCAGATCCCGGGCAGCGGGGTCGTGCTGCGTCCGAGCGCGGTCATCATCGGATTGCTCGTCGGAACGATCGTGACGATCGTCTCCGCGGTGGTGCCGGCCCGCCAGGCCGCGCGGGTCCCGCCGATCGCGGCGATGCGCGCGGTGGCGCTCGAACGACCGATCAACCAGTTCCGGCGCCTGGGCATCGGCGGACTGATCCTCGCTGCTCGGGCGTCGTGGCGCTGTTCCTCGGTCTGTTCGGGAGCAGCGGTATCTCGTTCGTCGGTCTCGGTGCGCTGCTCATGCTCGTCGGCGTGTTCGTGGTCTCGCCGTTGTTCGCTCGTCAACTCGCCCGCGTCATCGGTGTCCCGCTCACGAAGTTGCGCGGTATCGTCGGCAGCCTGTCGCGCGAGAACGCGGCGCGAAACCCGCGCCGGACGGCGACGACGGGCGCCGCGGTGATGATCGCCGTCTCACTCGTCGGCTTCATCACGATCTTCGCGGCCTCGGCCAATGCGTCGATCGGGTCCGCGATCGACCAGCAACTGAAGACCGACTACATCGTCACGCTCAAAGGCGGTGGTGGCGGCCCGGGGGGCGGGCTCAGCCCGCTGCTCGCGCGAGAAGATCCAGGCCCTTCCGCAGATCGAGGCATCGACCGCGATCCGCCTCGGATTCGGCCGACTTCTCCGGGAGCCGCACGTTCCTCGCCGCGGTCGACCCGGCCACGGTCGGCGAGCTCTACGACTTCGGCGTCACGTCGGGTTCGGTCGTCGAACCTCGCGGCGCCGAACGCCATTGCGATCTCGACCCGCAAGGCCGACAGCAAGCACCTGAAGGTCGGCGACACGCTGCCGACGCGGTTCGTGCAGACCGGAACCGTTCCGCTGAAGGTCGCGTTCGTCTACAAGAACAACACGCTCGCCGGCGACTACATCATCTCGCTGGCGACCTTCGAGAAGAACTTCACGCCGCAGTTCCAGCTCGACCAGCAGATCTTCGCCAAGCTGAAGCCCGGCGTGTCGGCGTCCGCGGGCCGCGCGGCGATCGCGCCGCTCGTGGCGCCGTACCCGAACGCGGAGCTGAAGGACAACGCGCAGTACAAGGCCGACCAGAAGAAGCAGGTGAACCAGGTGCTCGTGCTGGTCTACGTGCTGCTGTTCCTCGCCGTGATCATCGCCTTCATCGGGATCGTCAACACGATGACGCTCTCGATCTACGAGCGGACGCACGAGATCGGATTGCTCCGTGCCGTCGGCAGCAGCCGCCGCCAGGTGCGGTCGATGGTGCGCTGGGAGGCGGCGATCATCGCGTTGTTCGGGACGCTGCTCGGCGTGGTCATGGCCCTCTTCTTCGGCTGGGCCGTCGTCGATTCGCTGCACGACCAGGGCTTCACGAAGTTCTCCGCCGCACCCGTCTCGCTGGTGTTCATCGTCGTGTTCACCGGCGCTGGCGACGCTCGTCTGGGCGAGCCTGCCCGCGCGCCGGGCGGCACGACTCGACGTGCTGCGCGCGATCGAGCAGGAATAGCGAAGCCCGTCAGGTCACGTCAGGTCTGGTCGCGGAGCTTCGCGTCCTTCTCGCGGACGCTCTGCGCGAGATCAGCCTGATACCGGACCATCGCGGCGCGGAGCTTCTCGTCGCCGTTGCCGAGGATCCGAACCGCGAGCAGTCCGGCGTTGCGCGCGTTGCCGATGGCGACGGTGGCAACCGGGATCCCGGCCGGCATCTGCACGATCGACAGGAGCGAATCGAGACCCTCGAGTTGCTTCAACGGCACCGGCACGCCGACGACGGGCAACGGCGTCAGCGACGCGGTCATCCCCGGCAGGTGGGCGGCGCCGCCCGCGCCCGCGATGATCACTTCGAGGCCGCGGTCGGCGGCCCCGCGGGCGTACTCGAGCATCTCGTCGGGCGTGCGGTGGGCCGAGATCACGCGCGCCTCGTACGGCACCCCGAACTCGACCAGCACGTCGATCGCGCCCTGCATGACCGGCAGGTCGGAGTCGCTGCCCATGATCACCCCAACCCGCGGGTTGCCCACGCCGTCGACCCTAATGGACACTTGCCGGATGCGCACACGACTCACCGAGATGCTCGCCGTCGAACACCCCGTCATGCTCGCGGGTATGGGGGGCGTCTCCTACCAACGCGTCGTCGCCGCCGTCTCCGACGCGGGCGGCTTCGGGACGCTCGGCGCGGCGACGATGTCGTCGGAACAGCTCGACGAAGAGATGCGCGGCGTCCGTGCGCTCACCGGCAAACCGTTCGGTGTCGATCTGCTGGCCGCGTTGCCGGAGCGCATGGTCGACGACGCGCACAAGGTCGTCGAGGGTGGCGCGTCGCTGTTCGTCGCCGGGCTCGGCGTCCCGCGCGACGTGATCAAGGTGCTGCACGACGGCAACGTCCTTGTCGCGAGCATGTGCGGCAAGGTCCGGCACGCGATCGCGGCGGTCGAGGCCGGTTGTGACTTCGTGATCGCGGAGGGTACGGAAGCGGGCGGTCACACCGGCACGATCGCGACGATGCCGCTCGTCCCCCAGATCGTCGACGCGGTCGGCGAGCGGGTGCCGGTCGTGGCGGCGGGCGGCATCTTCGACGGTCGTGGGCTGGCCGCGGCGATCACGCTCGGGGCCGACGGCGTGTGGCTCGGCACGCGATTCATCGCGACGCCGGAGGCGCGCACGGTCGCCGGTTACAAGGACGCGCTGCTACGGGCCCACGAGGACGACACGGTGATCAGCCGCGGCTTCACCGGCAAGACCCTGCGGGCGCTGCGCAACGAATGGACGCAACACATCGAGCAGCACCCGGAGGAGCTGAGCAAGTTCCCCGAGCAGATGGGCAAGGCGGCTGCGGCGAACGCGCTCCACCTCGGGGGCGACGAGAACACCCCCGTCGACCCGGCGAAGGAGTGCTACCCGTCGGGTCAGGGTGTCGGCGCGATCGACCAGCTCGAACCCGCGGGCGACATCGTCCGCCGGATCGTCGACGAGGCCGAGCACGCGCTCGCAAGAGCCGCCCGCACCGTGGTCCGGTAGTTACAACCCCGCTTTCGCGCTTTCTTCGGCGAGGTCGTGCTCGTACATCATGCGCACCAGCTCCTCGAAGCTGACCCGCGGCTTCCATCCGAGCTTGCTGTGGGCCTTCGACGCGTCGCCGATGAGCAGGTCGACCTCGGCCGGCCGGTAGAAGCGCGGGTCCTGCTTGACGTAGCCGGCCCAGTCGTCGATGCCCGCGTGCTTGAACGCGACGTCGAGCAACTCGCGGATGGTGTGGGTCTCGCCGGTGGCGATCACGTAGTCGTCGGGCTCGTCCTGCTGGAGCATCATCCACATCGCCTCGACGTAGTCGCCGGCGTAGCCCCAGTCGCGGGACGAGTCGATGTTGCCCATCGTGATGCCGTCCTGCAGACCGAGCTTGATGCGCGCGACGGAGTTCGTCACCTTGCGGGTCACGAACTCCAAGCCGCGCCGCGGTCCCTCGTGGTTGAAGAGGATGCCGCTGCTCGCGTGGATGTTGTACGCCTCGCGGTAGTTGAGCGTCGTGTAATGACCGAACACCTTCGCCACGCCGTACGGCGACCGCGGGTGGAACGGTGTGGTCTCGGTCTGCGGGGTCTCGTGCACCTTGCCGAACATCTCCGACGACGACGCCTGGTAGAAGCGGATCGGGTTGTTCTGCGTCCCCCCGACGATGCGGACGGCTTCGAGCATCCGCAACACGCCGAGTCCGGTGATCTCTGCGGTCAGCTCGGCCTGCTTGAACGAGAGCTGCACGAAGCTGATCGCACCGAGGTTGAACACCTCGTCGGGCTGGACCTGCTCGACGACGCCGATGAGCGACGAGAGGTCGCGCAGGTCGCCTTCGATGAACTCGAGCGCCGGGTTCTCGCTCTGCACCATCTCGATCTTCGGGTTGGCCTGGCCGTGTACGAGCCCGAAGACCTGGTAGCCCTTGCCCTGCAGGAATTGCGAGAGGTGGCGACCGTCCTGGCCGGTGATACCGGTAATGAGCGCGCGCTTCACGGGTTGGACCTCCACTGCGATTTGACGGCGATGACGCTACTCGCGCCCGGGCGTGTACTCGGGGTCGAGCTGACGGAGGAATTCGGCGCACCGCTGCGCTTCGTCGGGCTCGCCGATGGCTTCGGCCGCGCCCCGCAGCCCGTCGAGCGCGCGGAGGAATCCGCGGTTCGTCTCGTAGCGCCAGCGCACGTAACCCGAGCCTCGCCATCCCGATTGCCGGAGCCGGTCGAGCCCGCGGTGATAGCCGACCCGGAAGCACGCGTACGCCTCGACGTCGTCCCGGCCGAGCCGGCCCAGCTGCGCCCATGCGTCGAGGAACCGTGGCCAGCGCGCGCAGACGTCGGAGACGGCGTCCCGGCGCCCGTCCACCTGCGCCGAGCGCGGCCCGCAGCGCCTCGAGCGCGTCGTCGGGCTCGGGGTCGAGGATCGTCTCGGGCGGGCCGGTCGGGGACAAGTGGACGTCGGTCATCGCGAGGGATCGTACGGGATTATCGGCCGGTATCTTGGCGGCTATGCCCGAGCCCGAGGCAACGAGCCCGAACGACAGCGCGACGGACGCGACCGGCGCCGCCGCGCCGGCGGAAAAGCCGAAGGCCCCGACGCGCCTCGTCCTCGTCCGCCATGCGGTGACCGCGCACACCGGTCCGCTGCTGTCGGGGCGCATGCCCGGCATCGACCTGTCGGAGAAGGGCGTCGGTCAGGCCGAGGCGACGGCCCAGCGGCTGGCGAAGCTTCCGGTCGCGGCGGTGTACGCGAGCCCGATCGAGCGGACGACGCAGACCGCGCGTCAGATCGCCGCGCACCACGCGCTCGACGTGCGCGCGTTGCCGGGGGTCATCGAGGCCGACTACGGCGACTGGACCGGCGGCAAGATCGCGGACCTCGCGAAGACCGACGAATGGAAGGTCGTGCAGGCCGCTCCGTCGCGCGCCCGGTTCCCCAACGGGGAGTCGATCACCGAGATGCAGGCGCGCACGGTCGCCGCGCTCGACGAGATCGTCGCGCGTCACCCGCACGAGACCGTCGTCGTCGTGAGCCACGCCGACCCGATCAAGTCGGCGATCGCGCACTACAGCGGCATGCACCTCGACCTCTTCCAGCGCGTGCACGTGTCGCCCGCGTCGGTGACCGTGTTCGACTTCCACACCTTCGGCGTGATGATGGTCAAGTGCAACGACACCGGCGGGCTCGACGACCTCCTGCCGGAGCCCGAGTCCGAGGCCCCCACTGCCGAGGATTCCGCATGACCGACTTCATCGAGTTCGACCCGGTCGACGACATCGCCGCCGGCGCGTTCGGCCGTCCGGGGCAACGCACCTTCGTGATCCAGGCCCGCAAAGGCGAGGCCACGCTGTCGGTCCTCGTCGAGAAGGAGCAGGTCCGCCTGCTCGCGGCGGAGGCCGCCCAGTTCCTCGACCGCATCGCCGAGGAGGAGCCCGAAGAGCCGCCGAGCGCGCTCGAGATCGGTGGCGGCGCCGTGAGCGAGGCCGAACCGCTCTTCCGTGCCCGGCTGATCGGCATCGGTTACGACTCCGAACGCGGTCTCGTGCTGATCGAGCTGCGCGAGGACGCGGTCGAGGACGACGAAGATCCGCCGCCGCCGCCCGACGAGACCGACGGAAGGATCGCCCGGCTGTACGCGACGCGCGCGCAGATCCGCGTGATGATGCGCAACGGTGTCACCGCGGTGGAGGGTGGTCGCCCGCCGTGCCCGTTGTGCGACTTCCCGATGAGTCCCGACGGGCACATCTGCCCGCGTTGGAACTGACTCCGCCGATGGCGCTGAGTGAGGACCGGGCGACGGCGCTGTTGCGCGACGGAGACGTCGACGTGCTCGGCCGGATGCCGTGGTCGTCGAATGCGACCTTCCTCGTCAACCTCTCCGACGGTGACGACGAGATGCTCGCCATCTACAAGCCGCAGCGCGGCGAACGACCGCTCTGGGACTTCGCGCGCGGCACGTTGTGTCATCGTGAGGTCGCGGCGTTCGAGGTGTCCCGCGCGCTCGGATGGGACATCGTCCCCGACACGGTGTTGCGCGACGGGCCCGCGGGGATCGGGATGATGCAACGCTTCGTCGAGCACGACCCCGAGGAGCACTACTTCACGCTGCTCGAGGAACACGCGCGCTCATTTCGGCGGATGGCGGCGTTCGACGTCGTCATCAACAACACCGACCGCAAGGGCGGGCACTGCCTCCGGGCGCTGGACGACGGCCACATCTTCGGCATCGACCACGGTGTCTCGTTCCACGCGCAGTGGAAGTTGCGCACGGTCATCTGGGATTTCGGCGGCGAGTCGATCCCGCCCGACGTGTGCAGTGATCTGCACCGGTTCGCGGACCAGCTCCGGTCCGGCGACGTGGCCGAGCACCTGATCGACACCCTCGATCGCTTCGAGCTCGACGCGCTGCGCGCGCGCACCGAGCACCTGCTCAGTACCGGCGAGCTGCCCCAGGCGAACGACGACTACCACTGCTACCCCTGGCCGATGATCTGAGATGTCTGCTCCTTCCTCTGTTCGCGGATTGTTCGTCGAATCGGCGCGGGTCGTGCAGCGCGCGCGCGAGGAGGAGGAGCTCGTCATCCACATCGGGATCGACGTGGCCCGGATGCGCAACGGCGCCACCGCGGTGCTGCGCACGCTGTACCGGTCGCGACTCGACCCGGTACTCCCCGTCCTTTAGACCGTCTCCGGCGCGATCGCGGCCACGGGATCGCGGAAGAAGCGCGAGCGGGGCATGACGACGTCCGCGCCGGCGGCCCGCGCGGCCTCCGCGGAGTCGTCGTCGACGTGCGGTCCGTAACAGACGATCCGCACGCCGGGCATCTCGGCCCGGATCTCCGCCACGACCTGCGCGCTCCGGGCGATGTCGACGATGACGACGTGCGCGGTCCCGTCGAGGGCGAAGCGTGCGTCGGGGATGGCCGCGCTGATCCGGGACCGATCCATCAGATCGGTCGCGAGCGCGCAGACCGTCACGCGGGGACGGGTTTCGGCGGCAACGGCGGGACGAGCCCGGGCGCGGGCAACGCGAACTCGGGCCAACGCTTGCGCGAACGTCGCGACAACTTGTGCATCAGCGCGATCGCTTCGGGGTCGTCGTCGCCGGGACGCGTCTCGATCACGCCGTCCGCGAGCATGCGCTCCATCAGCTCGCGCCCCGCGTCGGTGCGCACGATGGTGAGCGTCCAGTCGTTGTACTTGCCGATGCCGCCGGTCGAGATGTCGGCGTGTTCGGCCGCGAAATCCGGGCACATCTTGCACCCTTCGCGCGTCCACTGGTGGCACTCCTTGAGCGGCACCTCGTGGTAGTCGCCGTTGTGCATCCAGATCTGGAAGACGCCCTTGATGTTCATCTTCTTGATGTCGGCCTTCTTGAGGCCGTACTTCGCCTCGAACAGCTCCTCGAAGATGGCGTCGTCGAACGTCTTCGAACACAGCAGCCCGATGCTCAACGCGAGCCGGCGCGCGACCTTGCCCGCCTTGCGCTGCTTCATGACCGGCGGGATCGACGACTGGCACGACATGCCGACGAGCGCGATGCGTTCGTCTTCCTTCTCGAGATCCATGTACGCGAGCGTGTTCGCCGAGTACGTGTAGCGGCTCCCGGCCGAAGCGACGATGTCGGCGCGCGTGCGCGCGATGCCGGGGATTGCCTTCCACGTGCTCCCGTCGCCCTCGAGGTACGAAACGAGTGCCGCGTCGATGATGTCGTGCTCGAGCGCGTACACCAACATCGCGGAGACGAGCCCGCCGTCCTGGCCGACTTCGTGCAGCTCGGGGTCGGCGGCGCGCGCGAGGCAGATGTCCTTGAAGACGCCGCTCAGCTCTTCGGTCTCACGTGGCCGCCCGAACATGAACGTGTCGATCTCCGGCTCCCACGCGCGAAAGCGGGGGCAGGCGCGGGTGCACGAGGTGCACGCCTTGTCGCCGTGGCTGCAGTCGCCCGGACCGCCGAAGTCCTCGATCTGGAGGGGCTTGTAGACGCCCTCCTTGTCGTCGTAACCGAGCACGTCGTGGGGGCAGGCGATCACGCAACCGGCGCAACCGGTGCACAACCCCGACGTCACGACCTCCGAGTAGAGGTGCTTCCACGAGAAGTTCCAGCGTTCCTTCTTCTCGGCCTGCGGCTCGGTCTCGACCATCGCGTGGAGTTCTAGGTGAGGGCCTGGCGGCGCCTCGGGGCCGGGCGCTATACCCTACGGGGGTATAGTTCCAGTATGGCGGGATACGCGGACAAGAAGGGTGCGGTCCAGCAGCGGCTGCGCCGGATCGAAGGGCAGGTGCGCGGGGTCCAGCGCATGGTCGACGACGACGCCTACTGCGTCGACGTCCTGACCCAGATCGCCGCCGTGACGAAGGCGTTGCAGGCCGTCGCGCTCGAGCTGCTCGACCAGCACCTCGCCCACTGCGTCGCCGACGCGATCGGCGAGGGCGGCGCCGCGGCCGAGGAGAAGATCGCCGAAGCCTCCGCCGCCATCGCGCGCCTGGTGCGGTCGTAGACGCGATGTTCGCGTTCGTCTCCCTCGGCGACGTCGGGAACAGCTTCCGCGAGGCGTTCTTCATGTTCTGGGAGACGCTGTGGGCGCTGGTGCTCGGCTTCACGCTGTCGGGCGCGGTACAGGCCTTCGTGTCGAAGGATCAGATGCGCCGGGTGATGGGCGATCACCGGCCCGCGGCGGTGGCGCGGGCGGCCGGGTTCGGGATGGTCTCGTCGAGCTGCTCCTACGCGGCGACCGCGATGGCGAAGTCGTTGTTCCAGAAGGGCGCCGACTTCACGACCGCGATGGCGTTCATGTTCGCGTCGACGAATCTGGTCGTCGAGCTCGGCATCGTGCTCCTCGTGCTGATGGGTTGGCAGTTCGCGCTCGCGGAGTTCATCGGCGGCCCGATCATGATCGTGGGTCTCGCGCTGGTCGGAGGGTTCGTGTTCTCGCCGCGTCTCGTGCCGCGCCGCGCGCGCCCGACTCGACGCGAGCTCCGATGCCGACGCCCACGCGCACCACCACGATCACACGGATGGGGAGCCCGTCGCGACCAAGGCCGGATGGAGCGACGCGGCCGGCTTCACCGTCTCCGACATCCGGATGCTCCAACGGGAACTGGTGATCGGCTATCTCGTCGTGGGCTTCCTCACCGTGTTGATCCCGATGCAATGGTGGAACGACCTGTTCCTGCACGGCCACGGCTTCTGGACCACGCTCGAGAACGTCGTGCTCGGGCCGTTCATCGCGGTGATCAGCTTCGTCTGCTCGATCGGCAACGTACCGATGGCCGCCGCGCTCTGGCACGGAGGCATCGGGTTCGGCGGCGTGGTCAGCTTCATCTTCGCCGACCTGATCACGATCCCGCTGCTGCTGATCTACCGGAAGTTCTACGGACGTGCGTTGACGATTCGTCTCTTCGCGACGTTCTGGGCGCTCATGTCGTTCGCGGGTCTCGTGGTCGAGGGGATCTTCGGCGTCGCGGGCGTCGTCCCGACGAACCGGCCGGAAGCCGTCGTGCCCGAGCACTTCCAGTGGAACTACACGACCTTCCTCAACATCGTGTTCCTGATCGTTCTCGCCGTCGTCTTCTGGCTCGCGCGGCGCCGGGTCGAGCCGGCCGACGGCGGTCGCTACGCGACCGATCCGATCTGCGGGATGCAGGTCGAGCGGGCCAACGCGCCCGCGCATCTCGTTTCCGAGGGCTTGGACGTGTGGTTCTGCTCCGACGGGTGCCGGGCGCGCTACGAGGAATCGCACGGGACAGGCGTCGGCCGCGGTCGGTAACCTGACCCGCCGATGACCAAGATCGTCGACATCCTCGCCGCGGGTCCGAGCCACTCGTTCGAGTTCTTCCCGCCGAAGACCCCCGCGGCCGAGCTCCAGCTCGAAGAGACGTTGCGCGACCTGGAGCCGCTGCACCCGACGTTCGTGTCGGTCACCTACGGCGCGGGCGGGACGACGCGCGAGATGACCCACGACATCGTCACGCGCATCAACCGGGAGACGTCGCTCACGGCGATGGCGCACCTCACTTGCGCCGCGCACACCCGCGCCGAGCTGACCGGGATCGTGAGTCGCTACCACGAGGCGGGTATCTCCAACATCCTCGCCCTGCGCGGCGATCCGCCCAAGGACCTGAACCTGCCGCCGGGCGAGCTCGACCACGCCACCGACCTCATCGACCTCGTGCGCGGGATCGGCGACTTCTCGGTCGGTGTCGCGGTGCACCCCGAAGGCCACCCGGCCTCGACCGACCAGTCGACCGATCGCCGCCGCCAGGCCGAGAAGCTCGCCCGTGCCGACTTCGGCGTCTCACAGTTCTTCTTCGAGGCCGACGTGTGGTTCGAGTTCCTCGGCGACCTGCGCGAGCACGGCGTCACCACGCGTGTCATCCCGGGGATCATGCCGGTGCTCAACGTGAAGTCGGTGAAGCGGATGGCCGAGATGTCGGGCGCGGCGTTCCCCAAGTCGCTCGAGGCGCGCCTGCGTGCTTACGAGGACGACGAGGAAGCGATGCGCGCGGTCGGCATCGAGGCCGCGACCGAGCTGTGCAGCGAGCTCATGGCCGGCGGCGTGGACTCGTTCCACTTCTACACGCTCAACCGTTCGTCGGCGACGCGGTGAGATCTACGCCAACCTCGGCTTCTCCTGACGCGAACAGGCCCGGTCAGAAGCTTGCGTCGTGTTACCGCGTCCGGTCCGCTATGGGCTGGTTATCGTGTGTTTGTGACCCCGTTGTGACTGGGCCTCGCGCCGAGCCGTTTGTCGCGGACCGGGTGTTGGGTTAGGTTCCGCGGAGGCGGCGGGCGGGATCGACGCCATACGACGACGAGGCGACGAGGCAGCGCGAGCGTGCTTGCCGAGCACTCGCTGACGAAGGGCGCTGGGATGGGGCGGAGCCGAGTGAGATTGAGCTGTCTTGTCGGTGTGGTGACGAGCGTGTTCCTCGCGCCTGGTCTGGTCGCTTCGCCGCTGGCAGCGGCGTTGACGAGTCATCCGACCGCCGCCGACTCCGGTGCCTTGTGGGGGCCAAAGCCGTCGCGGTTGGCGACTCGGCGTGCAGTCGCAACGGTTCCAGCGCCGACGGTTAGCCCGACAGAAGTGACGGCGGGAGGAGTCGTCACGGTGTCGGGCACGCAGTGCACAAGCACTACCGGTCCACCGACCGTATACGCGTCGCTTGTGGATTCTTTGGGTGGTTTGCTTGCGAGCGGCGGCGCCGCCCCGAAGTTGACCGGCGCGTGGCAGGTTCGATTTACGGTTCCCCCCTCGACGAAGTCCGGTACTTACAGCGTCGACAGTACGTGTGACCAATACAACGTTCTGTTCTCTTATCCGGCAGTCTCGCTAGTCGTTGACTCTCTAACACAGACGTGGGGACCGCAGAAGACTCCCACGCGGCTGGCACCTAACGGGGCGCTCCGATCTGTCTCGTGTCCCGCCTCAACCGCGTGCGCTGGAGTTGGCTCGTATACGAATACGGGCGGCTCTCAGGCCGCGCTGGCCGAGGAATGGAACGGCACGTCGTGGGTTGTGCAGTCCGCGGCGAACCCGGCGGGCGGTAGCAGCGTCTCGTTGAGCGGCGTGTCGTGCACCGCGTCAAGCGCGTGTATCGCGGTCGGCTCCTACGTGAACAAGTTGGGCAAACAGGCCGCGCTGGCCGAGGAATGGAACGGCACGTCGTGGGTTGTGCAGTCCGCGGCGAACCCGGCGGGCGGTAGCAGCGTCTCGTTGAGCGGCGTGTCGTGCACCGCGTCAAGCGCGCGTGTATCGCGGTCGGCTCCTACGTGAACAAGTTGGGCAAACAGGCCGCGCTGGCCGAGGAATGGAACGGCACGTCGTGGGTTGTGCAGTCCGCGGCGAACCCGGCGGGCAGTAGCAGCGTCTCGTTGAGCGGGGTGTCGTGCACCGCGTCAAGCGCGTGTATCGCGGTCGGGTTCTCGCTAAACAGTGTCTACCAGCAGGTGCCACTCGCTGAGACATGGAACGGTTCGGCGTGGGCAGAGTCGCCTGTGCCCATCCCGACGGGCGCCCAGAGCGCTCAGTTGAGCAGCTTGTCGTGTCCTACCCCGACCGCGTGTTCGGCGGTCGGCTCGTTCACGAACAGCGCGTACCAGCAGTTCCCACTCGCCGAGGTGTGGAACGGCTCCGCTTGGGTCTTGCAATCCGCACCGAACCCGAGCGGCGCGCTCGGCGCCGGACTCAACGGCGTGTCGTGCAGGTCGACGACCGCGTGCACCGCGATCGGCTTCTACACGAATACTGGATACCCACAATGGCCGCTGGCCGAGGCGTGGAACGGCACCAAATGGGCCGTGCAGTCCGTACCCAACCCGACCGGTGCACAGGGTGGTCAGCTGAGCGGTGTGTCGTGCACCGCCTCGACAGTGTGTACGGCTGTCGGATTCGCCCTGAACGGCGGGTACCAGCAGATACCGCTTGCTGACGCTCGCAACGGGACGGTTTGGTCGGTTCAGTCCACCCCGAGTCCGACCGGGGCCCAGAGCAGCGAGTTCAGCGGAGTGTCGTGCACCGCGTCGAGCGCGTGCGTTGCTGTTGGCTCGTCCACGAATGGCGTATCCCGCCAACTGCAACTCGCCGAGGCATGGAATGGATCCAAATGGGCCGTCGAGTCCACCCCGAACCCGAGCGCTGCGCGAATCAGCGAACTCAGCGGCGTGTCATGTACTACGCCGACGGCGTGCACCGCGGTGGGCTCCTACTCGAATAGCTCAAACCAACAGTTGACATTGGTCGAGGTTTGGAACGGCACAGCATGGGCGATTCAGCCCAGCCCAACGCCGGGCGGCGCCCTCGGCGCCGGACTCGTTGCGGTGTCGTGTAGGTCGCAGTCCGCGTGTACGGCCGTCGGGTTCTTTACCAACAGCGCGTACCAGCAGGTGCCCCTGGCCGAGGTGTGGAATGGCAGTAGTTGGGTGGTTCAATCAACGCCCAATCCGGTCGGCGCGCAGAGCAGTGAGCTGAGCGGCGTTTCCTGTACTACGCCAACGGCGTGCATTGCAGTGGGCCTTTACACCAACAGCGCGTACCGACAACTGCCCCTCGCCGAGGTGTGGAACGGCACCACCTGGTCACTTCAGACGGTGCCGAACCCCGGGGGGCCGAGCAGCGTGCTGACCGCAGTGTCCTGCACCGCGTCGTCGGCCTGTACCTCGGTCGGCTACTACACGAACAGCGCGGGCCAGCAAGTGACCCTCGCGGAGAGATGGAACGGCATCAAGTGGGTGGTGCAGGTGTCCGCGAGTGGCGACGAGGGTGGAATGCTCAACGGCGTGTCGTGCGCTGCGGCCGGCTCATGTACTGCGGTCGGTGTGGGGTATGACTACGGCTTCGGCTCTCCGGCCGCGCTGGCAGAAGTATGGAACGGCACCGCCTGGACCGCGCAGACCGTCCCTCGCTCGACAGGCGATACGTCGAGCGGACTCAATGGGGTCTCGTGCATCTCGGATACCGCTTGCGCGACGGCCGGGTACCAGATCCTCGCAACCCAAGTTCCGCTCGTCGAAGCTGAAGGAGGCGCATGGAATTCGACCGCGTCCCTCGTTCGCGTCGGAGTAGAGGGCCGTTCTCATCTTGATGATCACGCCGCATGGCTAGGGTCCGACTGAACCGGGTTCGGTAGAGGCCGAGCGGACACCATCCGGATGCGTTGGCAATCACGTTGTGCGGTCGGCACCGGGCCTGAGCGCGCCACGACCCACGACCCGAGACATCCGGGAACGTGGGTCGTGCTCGCACCGGTTGTGACCGATCCGTGCCCAGGCCCCGGGACCGCATTAGCGATCCCGGACCTGACCTGCGCATATGTGGCGGAGTGCCTGCGAGAGCTTTCAAACCCGCCGGAAGAGTTCGAGCGGCTCGCTGACCTGGGGAAACGCCTCAGGGTCGACTGGAGCGGCCTCGATGAGCATCGCCACGATCACCCTGGCCGGGCTTGCTAGTCCGCGTCGCGCCCCCTCCGGTTGTCGCCGCTCAGGCGATCTCTGCTGCTGCTGAGACCGCGTTCCTACGGTCCGCGCCGGGACCATGACCTCGTCGATGTCGCCCGCCACCCGGCGATATCGGTCAAGGGAACGCAGAGCGGTTGGGGGATCAGGGTGACGGTCGCATCATCCAGGGTCCCCAGCCCCCGTATTGCGATACGCGGCCCTGCATCCACGTCGTCATGGCATCGACCAGGCTCGGGTGTCCACGCTGACGTCAGTTCGGTTGATGCACGCAGTGCGGAACTGGTCAGCATCGCCCCACCACATCATTCCCATCATCCCCGGACCGGCCATATCTGCATCCATGCCCCCCATCCTCGCCGCGGTCCTCTACTTGGACCTCACCGCGTGTCCGCGACCGGCGCAAGTACGGCAAGTGGGGCGGCTACTGAAGTCGCCCGTCGTTCCGTATCGCGCATCATCCGCCCAGAGACGGACGGCCCTGTTTCCGCGGAACAATGCGTAGGACGTTTCTGCGGTCGGCCGGAATCAGCTACGCGACCGCGCCGGCGGTGGGCCTGTTCTGAAGTGCTGCAGCAACCGTTGGAAATGCGTCACCTTCGGGCTTGAAGACCGTAATGATCGCCGATACCAGCTCCGTACCGCTGGTGTTCTCGCCGGATTCGGTGGCGGCTTCTACTAGGCGTTGGAGGCGCTGGTGAACAGGAATAGGGCAGATTGACATTGAGCGGGCGGCGAGGACAGTTCCGCACGAGGGCGTCTGCAGGGATCTCGATCCTCGTCCGACATAAACCTCAGTATTCCCCTAGCTTGTGGTAAACTAGTTTCATGATAGCAGTCCGCGACCATGTCACTTCCGCAGAGCCAGCGGATCGCCTGGTACGGTTCGGCGCTGGTGCCCCGAAGGGGTTGCGTCATGGTTGACGGCCCCGCCAGACACCCTCGAGCGAGCGAAGCGATTCTGGCGACACTGCCGGACGAGACGTACGGGGAAGCCTCGATGCAGACATCTGGCGCATTGCCGATCGGACTCCCGACGCTTCTGCATGGCCTCGAGAGTTTCGTTCGCAGAGGCATCGCGGATTGCAGATCCAAACGACGCGCGGAGATACGAGCCCGCCGTCCAGTTAGTCGTTTCGGATCTCGAACACCGGGTAGAGGGCTACCCCCCGCTCGGCCGGGTGGCCACGAACGTCCACTCTCTCCCAGCACGCCTCGCCGGCAAACGGGGCTAGCAAGGCACACCTGCGATCTCCCACGCTACGCGTAGCGCATCGATAGAGAAAGTGCCGCGTGTTTCGCCGCGCTGTGCTTCGCTCAGGCAGCTGTGCTGGCTTGGACTCATTGTGAGGCAACGACGAGCGATCCAACGACGAGGTTGACCTGACCTTTCGCCTCGATCGGAAGAGCGAGGGACGTATTCCATCGCTCGCCAGCGTCGTAGTCCGGGCTCGTACACCACGCGGCCGCTACAGAACGCACGCACGGACACGTACTTGGAGCCCGCCTCAGATCGGAGCATCCCTACGTGAGCTGCCAGCGGCTGAAACGGGCGAATGACGACGCCCACAGACGCAGCTTGCGTTCGGAGTTGGGATGCCACCGCAGCCAAAGTTCGACTTTTTAGTGGCTAGTCCCGCGGACGAGAGGTTTTCCCGGATGTCCTTCAACGCGTCGACGAGGCGCTGGTGGTGTGCCTCTTGCACAGTATTGAAAGTGGCAGGCGTGGACACTGGTTCATTCCGGCCACGCCGCCAGGACGATAAGGCGTTCGCCGTAGCGATCGGGAGAATCGGGATATTGCGCTGCCGAAAGCGTAGCGGCGGACGGATCTCTACGAGCACTTGAGCGATTTGCGAGTAGTGATCGACGAACACGCCCGTCACCCGCGGAAATGATCTAGCCGAAGCTCTGATAAAATACCCGAAGAATCGCGGCGATTCTCCGCCGTTATCCGACGCCGAGAGGTCGTCGCACGCGGAATCACGGCAAAGCGCAGGTTCAAGTTGTGCGTCTTGGCGTCAACCCTCGTTCCATTCAGTGCCTCAAGCAGTGGAGCGTCCCGTCATACCGGACCCGACGATTAGTACGTGGGACGCTCCGAAGGCTTCGCTAGTCGTTCAGCCGACTTAGCGCTCGTCTCGAAGTAGTCCCGCTCGGAAAGCACCGGAAACTCGCTTACCTCTCGGTTCTCGGGAATGCAGCCGTGCAGATACACGACGCTGAGCCCGGTCGTGTCTGCGGAGCCCGTCGGGTCGGCGTCGAGCTGTTGCCGCCACGGATCTCGGCCTCCGCCATGTCCAACTCCATATGCTCGTCATAGTTCGTGGTGAAGATGGACGTTGGGCGCCTGACGGACACGTACTCGAGCGATAGCTCCACGATGGCGACAGAAAGGCGACCAGCGAGCCATGCCGATTCTCGTACAGCATGGGTCGGATCTCGTTCGCCAAATGCTGCCGCCACGTGCGCTTACCAAACTTGACGAAGTACTTCTGGACGACGATCGAACCGGCGCGCTGTGGGCCAAGAGCAGCAACGAGTTGCTTTGCGTGTGCTTGTGGGACGGCGATCTTTTCAGCAGGTTCTCGATCAAGTCACCCCACGTGAGTCCCGTTCGATCGACGGCCACGCCAGCGCCGGCGAACACGCAAAGGCTGTCCAAGTGCGCCATCTCGTCGACGAGCCGCTTTGTGCTGGACGCGCGAAGGACGGCTTCTCGAGCTGGAGCGGGTGCGGGCCGCGTGCCGGAGAACCTACGGCGTACACGGCTTAGATGCCTCTTCGAACTGTCCCCCTCGTAGTTTGCCGCAGTGCGTGATGTCGAGGGAGTCGTACTCGCCGTCGTCCAGGCAACGTAACCACGCCGACGGAACATGGACCGCGAGCAGACCGCTGCACGCGGAGTGGTGACCGGCTCGCGACCGCCCGATGAGGGACACGAGCGCCCGTGGCGTCACGTCCAGGAGAGCAAGCCGCTTCTCAATCTCGCCCCTGTGGGACAACCACAAGCGGCCATCGACGGGGTTACGCCACTGCGGCAATATGCGATACACGGACGAAGGCGAGCGCAGGCGGCGCGTGACTGAGACGGGGGGATTGCGATGATTCTGCGCAGGAAGGCCGCGGCAGTGGCGACGATGGCGGCGGGGGTCGCGGAAGACCGAGAGAGGACCGGCGCTCGGACTTGCCGGTGCCCTGGGCGTCCACGCCGACGCAGCTTGGGCTGCTGGATGTAGCGGTGC
Source organism: uncultured Actinomycetes bacterium (assembly GCA_963829195.1). Lineage (GTDB taxonomy): Bacteria > Actinomycetota > Acidimicrobiia > IMCC26256 > PALSA-610 > PALSA-610. Next base: position 3,303 of record CAWHHS010000007.1, on the reverse strand, counting down.
GGCGAATGACGCTCACGTCGTGTTAACCGCCGCGATGGCGGAGAGTGATCACGGCAGCCCCGATCCCGGTGGCACCGTCTCCCTTTGGTATAGCTCGGCACGCGATGCGTCGCCGGGCAGGACAGCCACCCCAATGAGACCCTAACCCCGGAGCACAAACGCGGGCTGTGGTTTCACGCAGGTAGCGCCCTATCCGGGAAGCCCACCCTCCATCCAGTGCACCGATCACACTTCTGGTGGAACCGGCTGCAAGACCGGATTCGTGAACGACGCAGGCATTACTTCGTCGGCAGCTCGCGTGTACACGTACAACGCTTCCGGGAGCGTGCAGGTGTTCGGAGGCACCGGGTTCTTCTAAACTGGATTTCGGCGCTTGGTCCCAAGCGACTAAATTTCTCAAATGACTGCAGATTGTGCAGACCAGTTGTACACATCTTATGAGAAGTAGCAGCGAATGTGCCAGATCTACCCGACCGCGTTGTGGAGATGATCGGGTGACCGAAAGCTCTCAGCAGTTGTGTTGCTGATCGCGATGACAATGTCGGTGACGAACTGTTCATCGGGCAGAAGCACCGTAGACAAGACGCCTACTCAGGCGCTGGCTGAGTATCTTCGTCTCTTGTTCACAAAGAATGACACCGACAGCGCCAGATCGAGCCGTCCACGAATCTCGAACCCGGCTCCGTTTCAGCGGAGTACGCTACCCATCGCCGGAACATCGATCAGACGATCGTCGACGCTGGCCCTCTTGTGCAAGGCGGCTCGCGCTGACGGGTGACATCACAGTCTTGGAGTCGGGAGGCGTGCGAGCGTGCACCAAGACCGGGAATCAAGTCATGTTTATCTGCGTTTGCGGATCCCGTGATAGCAGGCGGTCAGTTAGCAAGCTTCACGGTCGACGGCGAGAGGCTGGACGGTCGATTCGCTGTAGCGGGCGAATCGGGCGCGGGTTTGAATGGGAGCACTGCTAGGTTGGAAAGCAGCTACGAACAAACAGACGGGTCTCTACTCGTCACGGTGGCATTTGCTGCGGGCAATCCTCCCCGTTCAGCCCGTGCCATCCGAAGCGAGCTACGTCAGCTCAACCGGTGGGAGTACCTCGGTAGTGGCGTCAGTTGCGCCCATGCGCAATCTCCGGGCGGGCGAATCGGGCCTTGTCATGATGACATTTCACACGGTATCCCTTGGTGGACGTCTGCGCCTTGCGTTAACTACATACGACAGTCGCGTCGGACTGGCGTCGTTGAACTTCCAGTCAATAGGTAGCACACACGCGCAGGACAATGGCACATAGGGCTGGGTAGCCATTCCATTGATGCCGCCTGCAGACGTAGCGGAACTTCATTCCATCTTGATCGATGGACACTACTCTGTGACCTTTACGTCGGCGTAGCGCTCTTAACGTAGAGGTCGTCGAGCTGTCGAACAGTGAGAAAACCCAGTAGAGAATATCCTGTCGGATGTCGAGTTCTCCGACGAGTCCGTCCAATTCGACGAGCAACTCAAGCATTGTCAAAGAATCGGCATTCAAATCGATTCGAAGATTCTGTTCGGCAGGACCGCCTCAGGGTTTAACCGGATCCGCGACTGAGCAACTCGCAAAAAGGCCCAATCGCGAGGATCACTCTCAGGCTGCTCCGGCATGAGTGTCCTTCATCGCAGAGCCTGATCCTTCTTCAGGAGCGGTATTGTTAATGTCGACTCCTGCCACGCGCGGAGAAGCGGTCCTTTGTAGCGTGAGAATCTGTCGCGGTATGTCGCGAGCAAGAGCTCATCCCAATACTTGCCGTCATAGAACATGTAATCTTGAGGCGACCCTCTACCTATCAAAGAAGGTCCCCCACCGCTCCGCTTGCGAATTGTGAGAAGTTGTATTCGGGCAGCTCCATGTAGAGTTTACGCAAGTCCCAGTGTCTGAAGATGTACTCAACGAAGATGACGAGTCCGAATACAAAAAACGCGGCGACAGGTCGCTCATGTCGAAGCGCGCCGCCGCTAGATATTATGCCCAACCGTGCTGGAAGGCGGGCCGATAAGCCACCACCACTCCTAAGGGTATGTCGGTCTCAGCGGTCACTACGAGAAACTGCGCCAGTACACTATTCCAAAGCGCTTGTGCCCACTGCTCGGGGCTGGGAGTGGACCCTCGAAATCGCCATCGCTGAATCAGGTCAGGATGAAGTTCGGCCTTTTGCAACATCGCATAGTCGTCCAACGTAATTGGCCTCAGAACGACCTGAGTGCCGGCCAGCGGCGCTACACGAAACTGCTTGGTTGGATCCAATTCGATCACGAAACCTTTGAGCCTACTCGCTCGCTCTCTTCGGACTCGTCGCGCAGACCGTACCTGCCTATAGCCAGCCGACGCAAGATGCACCGTTAGTCGGGGCAAAGTGCGTGATGGCAACAAAGTGACGCGTCTGTCAAGCCGGCGCGCTGGCCGTCGTGCCCGTCACACGGCTCTGCTAGTCCGTCGACGGTCGTGTGCGCCTCGCAGCGCATGCGGATCAAGGCGACCCCGTCGTCTCCTGGCCTTGATCTCGTAGCCCGCGATGGCGACTGGCGATTGCAATCGCCAGTCGCCGCCGGTGACGTGGTCGGGTTCCCCGATCGGCGCGACCGCTGGACCAGACAAGGCTTCAGTATAGTCATCCGTCGTATGGCGTCGACCTTTTCCGTCCTCTCGTTCGCCCGCCGGCTGCTGATCCGCGTTCGTCGTGGTCGGGTTGCCGTGTCTGTCGGCTACGTCTCGGCCACCGCGTACGGCAAGCGGCAATTTTCGACAAGCGCCGTAGTGCATCTTCCGAACGGCGTGCTCACCGAAAAGCCGGGCCAGCCTGCGAACTCTTGCTGCTGGGTTCCGACGTACGACCCCCGAAGAGACCTCGCAAGAAGCTCAAGCCTACGGAACGGACGTCACTGCGGGCGGGCAGCGCTCCGACGTGATGATGGTGCTGCACGTCGATCCGAATGGCCACAACATGCTTGTGTCGTTTCCGCGACTTGGAAGTCAACGTCCCAGGTCACGGGCGGAATCTCCTCAACTCGGCGTACTCCTTCGGTGGGCCGGCCTTATCAATCCTGACCCTAGAGGCGGCCTTCCCGCCGTTGAAGATCAACCACTACCTTGAGGTCGATTTCCGCAGCTTCAAGGCGATCGTCAACGCAATCGGCCACATCAACCTGTGGTTCCCGACGCCCGTGCACGATCCATACACGGGGCTCAACGTCGATCAGCGAGGCTGTGTGAGCGTCGATGGTGACCAAGCGCTCGCCTACGCACGGTCCACGCAATATTTCACG
>CAWHHS010000006.1:0-1002561 GCA_963829195.1 uncultured Actinomycetes bacterium | reverse complement strand
ACGACTCCGGCCTCGTAGGCGAGGACAACCGCTTGCACACGGTCGCGAATGCCGAGCTTCATGAGTATGCGAGCTACGTGGGTCTTGACCGTGGATTCGCCGATCACGAGCTCTCCCGCGATCTCGGCATTGGAGAAGCCGCGGGCCACTAGGCGCAACACGTCGAGCTCACGGTTCGTCAACTCGTCGAGTCCGGGCGGCGGTGCAGGGCCGGGGTCGCTGAACTCTTCGATCAGGCGGCGGGTGATCGCCGGCGCGAGGAGCGCGTCGCCTGCCGCGATCATCCGTACAGCGGAGATGAGTTGCGCGGCGGGCGCGTCCTTGAGCAGGAAGCCGCTTGCGCCGAGCGCGGAGCGCATCGAAGACGTATGCGTCGAGGTCGAAGGTGGTCAAGATCAGCACTCGACAGGCCTGATCGCCGCCGCCGATCAGCCGCCTCGTCGCTTCGATGCCATCCAGCTCGGGCATGCGGATGTCCATCAGAACCACGTCGGGCCGAAGGCGGCGCACGACGGTGACAGCATCGAGACCGTTGACTGCTTCCCCCAGCACCTCGATGTCGGGCTGCGCTTCGAGGATCAGACGCAAACCCTGACGCACGAGGTTCTGATCGTCGGCGATGACGACGCGAGTGGTCACGGGAACACCCCTTCGGGCAACATCGGCAAGCGAACGACGAGCGCCGTGGTGCCGGCTTCCGACGTCGTGGTGAATTGTCCCTCGCACAGCGCGACACGCTCACGTGTCGCGACACTCGGCCATCCGGCCCCAGGGGCGCAAGGTGCGCTCATCCGTAGCTCGACGTCGTCCACACCGAACGTCAGCGCGATCTCGACGGGGATGTCGGCCTCGCCCGCGAGGAGGTCCTCGACGATGCGGTAGAGACCGACATCCGCGTGGCGGGCAGCGCGACCGGATCGCCCTCGACCCGCAGGACTACGTGCCGTTGTTCTCGGGCCTTCTCGACGAGCTTCGGGATCTGGCCAACGCCAGGCTGAGGTGCAAGATCGATGCGCGCGTCCGCGCGACGTAGCACGCCGAGCAGGCGGCGCAACTCGTTCATGGTCTCCCGACCGGTGTGCTCGATCGTCGCCAAGGCTTCATCCGCTTCGCCGTCTCCAGTCTGCAGCAGCTGCTGCGCGGCTCGCGCCTGGACCGTCATCGTGCTCACACGCTCGGCAACGACGGTCTCCAGCTCGCGAGCGATCAGCGAGCGCTGTTCGGCGACCACGAGGCGCTCTCGGTCCTCACGTTCCGCCCCGATCTGCTCGGCTAGCGCCCGCAGCCTGCCGGTCAAGGTGCGGTTGGAGCGGACATACCGACCCAAGGCCCACGACGATACGGACGCGCCGACGACGAACCAGGCGCCGGAAAGGCCGGCCACGGCCCCGATCAGCAGCGGAGACACGACGCATACGGCCAATCCCACCATTGGGCGGGTTCGCCGACCGTAGGCCCCGACGGGGTACGGCATCACGAACAACACGAGCTGTGGAAGCACCAGGTCGTTCCACCGTGAGAACGCGAGCGCGAGCAGCATGAGGCATCCGAACGAAACAACGGTCATCGCCTCCGGTTCGCGGCGTCGGCCCAACGCGGGGAGTGTGACCCCGGCGAGGAGCGCAACATCGACACCGATTGGTGCCCTATGAGGCGCGCCATGGTTCGCCACATTCACGAAGAGCTCCGCCTCGCACGCGACCAGGAAGGTGACAGCGAGGGTCCGGTCGAACCAGGTGCTGCTCTCGGCCATCTCAGCCCATGACCCCGGTCAGCGGAATGCGCGCATGCATCTGGTACCCGCCGCTCTCGAGCGCGCCAGCCTCGAGCCAGCCGTCGTACAGGGCCAGCCGCTCGCGTATGCCGACCAGCCCGTGTCCGGCGGAAAGACCGTTGCCACCGCAGACGCCGCGACCGGTGTCGACAACATGGATGTCGAGGCACTCGGGCGAGAACGCGAGCACAACTCGACCTTGCGCCGGGCCGGCATGTTTCAGCGAGTTCGTCAGCGCCTCTTGCACAAGGCGGTAGACGACGAGGTCGAGCGACGGCGGCAAAGGCTGCACCGCGCCCTCGATGCGCAAAACGACCGGTAGACCGGCGAGCCGGGTGCGCTCGACCAGGTTCGCGAGTTGCGCGACACCGGGCCTCACGGCGCCCAACAGGTCCCCACCCTCACGGCGCAACACGCCCACCATCCGCCGAAGATCGAACATTGCGTCGCGACCGCAGGCCTCGACCTGCCCGAGTACCGCCGCGGCTCCTTGGGGATCATCGGGCGCGAGCACCCGTGCGGCCTGCGTCTGGATAACCATGACGCTCACGCTGTGGGCGATCACGTCGTGCAACTCCCGCGCGATTCGCGTCCGCTCGTTGGACGCGGCCTGACGCTCGCTTTCCTGCTGCTCGGCAGCAAGACGCTCGGCATTCGCCAGCACGGCATCGGTGAGGCGGCGGCGCGCCCGTACCACGTGCCCGACGACGAACGGCAGCACGACGAAGAATGCCCACACCGAGGCGATGTCGAGGATGAGAATGTCGCCGGGTTTCGCCGTGGTCGGGCTCGTGGCGATCCCCGGCAATGCGATCGCGACAAGAAGGCCGTCGACGACGCCCCACCCGCGGTCGACCGAACGCTGACCGAGCGCGTAGTAGGCCAGTGTGAACGCGATCGGCTCGGCGGTGAGGTGCCCACCGCCCGCGGTCCCGCCGATCGAGGCGGCGATACCGGTGACGACGATCGCGAGGGCCGGGTGGCCGCGCCGAAACGCCACGGTCGACGCCGCAACGATCCCGCCGACAACCGCCACGACACCGATGCTGCGGTCGGTCGCGGCGGCAACCGCGACCGAGCTGATGAGAGCGAGAGCAACGATCTTGTCGAGTTGCGCCGCGGTGACCCGGTGCCGCAGCTTCGAAGTCATCGCCACGTTCCACAAGGTATGTCACGCCTCGTCATGTCGCATCAGCATCGATGCTGATGGACGTCCACCTTGAGGCGGACTCTTATAGCCACACATCGCACCTTGTGAGGACGCCAGCACCACCCCGTTCATGCGACGGTGCCATCGGGCCGGATCGACCGGCTTTGGCGAGAAGGAGATGACGATGGTCATCAGTGGCAAGTGGTTGATCCGACACCTCATCGTCGTGGCGGCGCTCTTCGTCATTGCGTTCCCACTCGGCGACAAGCACCACGGTCTCGGCAAGCACAACGCGTCGCTGGCTGGAGTCGGCAACGTCGTGTTCGGCGTGTTCCTGGTGGCATTCGTGCTGCTGATCGTCGCGGCGGTTGTCGCAGTCGTGCAGGCCGCTCGACGGCCGGCCCGAACGCGGCGACACGAAGCGGCGTAGCCATCCCGTGTCCGCGCAACCGGGTCGACTCCACCCGCACCCGCGGAAGCCCTTTGGGTACCCGCTACCGCCCGGTACGAGGCGACCTAGTGACCTGAGTCGATATTTCTTGATCAGTTAGGAATTTTGGGTTCTGTGGTGCGCGTTCTTCTCATCGTCAGCGACGATGGGAGGCAGCGATGGCGCATCCAGGGACTCAAGCGGTGGCGGTGGTGTTGACCAACGATCAGCGCGAGACGCTCGAACGTTGGGCACGCCGACCAAAGAGCGCGCAAGCGTTGGCGTTGCGATGTCGGATCGTGTTGGCGTGCGCGGAAGGCGGCACGGATGTCGCGGTCGCGCAGCGGTTGGGGATCAGTCGCGGCACGGTCGGAAAGTGGCGTCGACGTTTCATTGATAGTCGGCTCGATGGACTGCACGATGAGCCGCGTCCCGGCGTGCCGCGCACGGTCACTGACGATGATGTCGAACGGGTGATCGTCAAGACACTTGAGGAGACGCCTCCCAACGCGACGCATTGGTCGACACGGTCGCTTGCGACTGCGACGGGCATGTCGCAGTCGGCGGTGAGTCGGATCTGGCGCGCGTTCACGTTGAAGCCGCATCAGGCGGAGTCGTTCAAGTTGTCGCCCGATCCGCAGTTCATCGACAAGGTCCGCGACATCGTTGGGTTGTATCTCAACCCTCCCGACGCCGCGGTCGTGTTCTGCGTCGACGAGAAGACCCAGATCCAAGCGTTGGATCGCACCGCTCCGGTGTTCCCGTTGTTGCCGGGCACGCCGGAGCGCCGGACCCACGACTACGTACGCAACGGGACGACGAACTTGTACGCGGCGTTGGACATCGCATCGGGCAACGTGATCGCGGACCTGACGTCACGTCATCGGGCGGAGGAGTTCCGACGGTTCTTGAACCTCATCGACCGCAACGTCCCGGCTGATCTCGACGTGCATGTCGTCGTGGATAACTCCTCAACGCACAAGACACCATCGATTCACGGTGGGCTTGACCCGGTTTGACGGACATCCACGATCAGGGGTGTGACCCCGGAGAGGATGTCCATCATGATGGAGACGATCGGTAAGAAGGCCCGCCGTCGTCGGTCGTTCACCAAGGAGTTCAAGGCTGAGGTTGTCGCGCTGGTCCGCCAGCCGGGGGCTTCGATGGCGAGCGTCGCTCGCGATCTCGATCTGACCGAGACCGCGGTGCGGGCCTGGGTGCGTCAAGCCGACGTCGATGACGGCCATCGCGAGGGTCTGACCACGAGTGAGCGTGAGGAACTCGCGCAGTTGCGGCGGGAGAACCGCCGGCTGACGCAAGATGTCGAGATCCTCAAGCGTGCGACGGCTTTCTTCGCCAAGGAGACCCGGTGAACGTGTTCCCGTTCATCGAGGCGGAGAAGGCTGAGCAGCATAGCACGGTCGCCTCGATCGTGTGCGTTGCTCGAGGTCTCCCGGTCCGCTTTCTATGTGTGGCATCAGCATGTCCCGTCCGCACGTCAACGTGGCCGAAGAAGCGCTCAGCGAACGGATACGGGAGATCCATGAGGAGTCGCGTGGCGTGTATGGCTGGCCGCGGGTGCATGAGGCGCTGAAGGGGGAGGGTGTTCGTGTCGGTCCGAAGCAGGTGCGCGGATCATGCGTGAGAACGAGCTTGGTGGGCCGGTGCCGGCGCCGGTGGGTCAAGACCACGATCTCGGACCCGGACGTCGTGGCGGTCGATCTGGTGAAGCGGTCGTTCGCTCCGAGCGCTTTCGAGTTGGATCGCGTGTACGTGGGTGACATCACCTACATCCGGACGTGGGAAGGGTGGCTGTATCTCGCGACCGTGATCGATCTCGCGTCACAACGCGTGGTCGGCTGGGCGATGGCCGAGCACATGCACGCCGAGCTGATCTGCGACACGTTACGCATGGCGATCAAGAACCGTCGGCCCGCAGCTGGGCGCGATCTTCCATTCCGACCGAGGCACCCAATACACTCTCGACCGAGTTCACCGACCTGCTCGCCGAACACGAGATGATCCAGTCGTTCTCGCGGCCACGGCAGTGCTGGACAAGCTCGTGCGCCATCCTCGGTTCACGATGCATTTCACGCCGACCTACAGCTCCTGGCTGAATCTTGTCGAACGCTGGTTCGCGGAACTCACCCAGAAATGGCTCAAGCGAGGAACGCACCACTCGACCCGAGAACTCGTCGACGTCAATACGCACCTGGATCCAACTCTGGAACGACGAACCCAAGCCCTTCGTCTGGCACAAGACCGCCGATGAGATCCTCGACAGCCTCGCCGCCTACTGCCAACGAATCTCCGACTCAGGTCACTAGGCGTTGTGAGCATGGACGTTGTTGAGAGCCCGCGGATGAATTGGGCCTCCGAGGGAGAGTGTGGGTTGTCGAAGCGCACACGCATCCCGGCGGCTCAGATGCACGCTAACGCTCGGCTCACGAGCCATGGTCGACGGCTGCTGATCGATCGGATCTTGACGGGTCGCCCGGTCGCGCATGTCGCGGCGGAGATGGGGATCTCGCCGGCGACGGCGTGGAAGTGGTGGCGGCGGTGGCGTCACGAAGGCGAGGCCGGCTTGTTGGACCGCTCCAGCCGGCCGCATTGCTCGCCGGGATCGTGCGGCTGCATTCCTCGACGGTGCATCGGGTGCTCGTGCGCCAGGGACTGAACCTGTCGGGGCTGTGAACATGTAGCTGCCTGGTGACGTGTACGAGTAGACGCCGGTGTCCACCTACCGTCACCCAGCAGCCGGTCGTCGATGTCCTTGATTGCAATCGGTGCAACCACCCTGGTTACGCGCGGGAAGCAACATTCCAGGGTGGTTGCTTTAGAGCTCGTCGATCCGATCAGACGATGGTGCGGTCTCGTTCTACGTAGGTCGTGGTGTCGCGCCGCCGCGCGTTGAAGCCGCCCCAACTCGCCCAGAATGCGATGGAGAGAAGCGCGCCGACGATGCCGACGATCATCAGGATGACGCCGACCGTGTGGACGCTGAAACCTGATGCTTGCGCGGACACGGCGAAGCGCATGATCGCGCCGGCGGCGATGAGGATCAGGCTCGTGGTGATACCCATGGGGAGTACTCCTTCGATTCGCAGATCGACGCGGTGTCGACCTGAGTCCTCTCTACCCTTCTGTGCGAAGGCCGATGCACTTCCACCGGTGGCATCGAGGTTCTCACTCTTGCGCGAGTCGCGACGTCCGTCTGACTGTGGGTCTGACAGTCGTCGACCCCGATGGTCCGTCTCTCCCGAGTCAGTGCGGGTGCGGCGGCCTTACGTCGGCGTCTTCAGGATGCAGGTTCAATCTCAGTGCGCTCGACGAGTGCATCGACGACTTTCTCCTCGACGGGATGTTTGTTGCGCTCGTCGGCTTCGTGTTGTTGGGTGACTTCGACCCGGGCGGCCTGCCAGGTTGACCAGTGGCCGGTCACGAGTGCCCAGATCGACAGCGCGGCGACGTAGGTGACGGAGTGAATCCATCCGGTCACGATGGAGACGGGGATCATGACGATCCACATGATGGTGAACCAGCCGTTGATCTTGCGCATGAAGACCGGGTCGCCCTGGACCGAGGCCCACAGTGAACTCGCGAGGCTTCTCATGTCGCGCCGCCTACCCGGCTGCCACCCGCTGTCGTCCCGATGCGGAAGGCGTGAGGACGGTTGGAGGGTCGCCGTGGTCGTTGCGGTGTCGTCGGGTTCGCGCATCGCGCGACGCTGCGGTCGGGGAGTGCGATGCAAGCAGGTCACCGGCGATCGCGTCGATCGTCGCGCTGGTGAGCGGTCGAAAGGCGTCGTCTGCAGTGGACACAGAATCCCGTTACCCGAGCGGATTGCGCTCAAACCGCCGCTCCGGTCTGGACCCGTCGTGAGCCAAGGCCGTCATGCGCGGCGTAGGAGATAGAGCACGAGAATCGCCTGCCGCCACCGGGCGAACCACGCGCGACGGCGTCGACTTCTGCGCCGACCGCGCCGGTTGCGAGGCGCACCCGAAGGCTGACTTCGCGTCGGCTTGGCGTTTGTCGGCGTCATGCGTCGGGCACGAACAAGACTCACCTCGTAAGAAGGAGAGCGTTCATGTCAGCGGACGAAACGACGACGCGGGACTTGATCCAGACGTTGGAGGATGGCAAGGAAGGCTTCGCGAAGGGCGCGGAGAAACTGGACAAGACGAACAGTCCCGAAATCGCGGTGACGTTCCGTCGTTTCAGTGCGCAGCGTGACGCCTTCGCGCAGGAGTTGCGCGGTCTGGCCGTCGCGTATGGCGACGACGCGGATCTCCAGCATGGGTCGCTGGCGGGAACGCTTCATCGAGGCTGGATGTCGTTGAAGGACGCTCTGAGCGGGTCTGATCCCGACGGTGTGCTCGACGCCGCCGAGCAAGGCGAGGACCACGCAGTGAAGGAGTACGACAAGGCTCGCGACGCAGACATCTCGCCGGAGCTGCGAGTAATCATCGAACGACAGTACGCACAGATCAAAGCCGCACACGACGAGGTGCAAGCCCTGCGCAGCACCCGCCGCTGAACGTAGGAACAGCGCGGCGTCGGGGCGCAGGGCGCGGGAGCCGGTCTCGGACCGGTCCCGGCGATACTCGGGCGCGCGCCGGGCGTGGCCTTCCGAGATGCGGGGCGGCGAACACGGCGAAGCCGTGCAGAGGCCCGGCCCCGTGGGCGGTCGTTATGAACGAGTCCCCGGCGTCGCCAATCCGGTGGTGTCGATCGCCGGAAGTCCCGCGTCGGCCATTTACCGCCGTTGGATTGACGATCGGTCCTGGGACTTGTCCTGACGTATCGGGTTCGCTTTACTACGGCGTATGCGGTCGTCCGGGCGAGGAGACGGTCCGATGGCCCCTGAGCCCTCCGAGGGCTCGACCGTCGCGGCTTTGTTGCTCTCGGGCTTGTCCGAACGGGCGGTCTTGGACGTCTTGCCGAGCGCGATCGTGGCGACCGACATCGCGGGTCGGATCGTGTTGTGGAACCGGCAGGCTCAGCAGTTGTACGGCTGGACCGAGTCCGAGGTACTGGGCCGCAACGCAGTCGACGTGTTGGTCCCGGTCGAGGCTCGGGACGATGCGAACACCATTCGGCAACTGCTGGCGGCGGGCGAGTCATGGCAAGGTGATTTCACGGTCAGGGGCCGCGACGGCGAACCGGTACGCATCTCTGTGGTCGACGCCCCGATCCTCGACGACGCTGGTCGCGTCATCGGAATGGTTGGCGCTTCGGAGGACGTCACCGACGTTCGACGGTTGGAACGCCAAGCCCGAAACCTGCGCGACCATCTCGATTTCGCACTCGAAGCCGCGCAGCTCGGCACCTGGACATGGGACATGGCCTCCGGATCGACGACCTGGGACGTCCGGCTCGAAGAGCTACACGGGCTCGCAGCCGGTGGCTTCGGTGGCACGTTCGAGGACTGGCTCGCCGCCCTGTATCCCGAGGATCGCGCCGAGTGCCTCGCAACGGTCGAAAAGGCGCTCGCCGGGCCCGGTCCCTACACGCTCTTGCACCGCACGGTTTGGCCCGACGGCACGGTGCATCACATTGAGTGTCGCGGGCTCGTGCTCGTCGACGACACGGGCGCGCCGACCGGAACCACCGGCGTCGCCATCGACGTCACCGACCGCGAGCGGAACAAGCAAGCACTGAGCGCGGCCTTCGCGGTCCAAGACGAAGTGATCCAAACCCTCCAACGAGCGTTACTTCCTCCGGTACTGCCGCACGTCGAAGGCATCACGCTCGCGGCCCGGTATCTCGCAGCGCAGCGGCACATCGCCATCGGCGGCGACTGGTATGCAGTCCTACCCTTCCCCGACGAACGACTCGGCCTGGCGATCGGTGACGTCGCAGGCCACGGGCTCGCTGCAGTCGCAGACATGGCAGCGGCACGATTCAGCCTCCGCGCTCTCGCCCTGTCCGAGGAAACGCCCGACCGGGTACTCGAACAACTCAACAACGTCGTGCGTGAGTTCCAGCGCGACACGATGATCACCGCCCTCTACGGCATTCTCGACCCCACAACGCGGACGTGGACCTACGCGACCGCCGGACACTGTCCCGCTGTCGTCCGCCAACCAGACGGCACGACCGTGCTTCTCGACGACCAGTGCGACCCCCCGCTCGGGTACGCAACATCTCTCCGTCTGCACTCCGCCGAACTGCCGCCCGGATCGACGCTCGTGCTATACACCGACGGCCTCATCGAACGCCGAACCGAGCCCATCACCACCGGACTCGACCGACTCATCGCAGCCTGCGGCACGGGTCCCAGCGACCCTGAAGCCCTGTGCGACCACCTCACCGTGGAAATGTTCCAAGGCGTTACCGTCGACGACGACGTCGCCATCATCGTCGCCAAACTTCAGTAAGCGGCACCGGTTCGCACTCATTGCCCGCGTTGACGTCTACCGCTCGACGATCTCAGGACGGCGTGAGATCGCGAGCGAGAGTCGCCAGGCGTCGCTGGCAATCGCTTTGACTCGAAGTTCCCGAGCGCCCGGCCGAAAGCGCGACCAGAACCACGGTCGCTGCCCAGGTCGCCGCGCTGTCCACGCATTGCGGCCCCCCGCACGAACGCTGGTGCGCCGCGGGTCATGGTGATCGCGTCGAGGGTGTCGACGACCTTGTCCGCGTCGCAGTGCCGGCCGACCACGACCGCCAAACATTCGCGGGTGAACTCGTCGACAACGTTCAACAACTTCAGCGTGCGGCCAACAACGGTCGTATCGAACTGGAAATCGAGCGCCCAGATCGCGTTCGGTGCGATCGGACACATCGCCCCCACCGCGGCGCCAACCCCACGATGCGGCTTCTTGCGTTTGCGATAAGGCACCGTCAGTCCCTCCTCACGCCACAGGCGCTGCACTCGCTTGTTGTTGACCTTCCGACCCGAACGTCGGAGCTCCGTCGCGGCGCGCCGCCAACCCCAGCGGGTTCGTTCCCGCGAGAACCGCGCAGCCACGCCCGCAACTCGGCCTCGACATCGCCCGGGACCGGCGGGGCGAGACGTTGGGTCGAGCGGTGCTGACCGAGCACCCGACACGATCGTCGTTGGGAGACCCCGAACCGCTGCTGCAACATCCATGCTGCTTCGCGGCGACGGTTCGGGGTTAGAAGTTTCCCTAGAGCTCGATCAGGTTCCCGTCGCAGTCGGAGATGTACAGACCCTGGCTGACGTGATGGTCGAGCGCCATGTGTACGGCGACGTCGTTCGCCGCCAGCGTGCTCCGCACCTCCGCCAGAGTTGCGAGCGAGTCACCGACCTTCAAGGCGAAGTGATGCAGGTTGTTGCCGCGTACCACGTCGCCGGATTCGACGAGCGCGATGTCGTGATGTGAGTTCACCGTCGACAAGAACACCATCGGTCCCTCACCGAAGTCGCGACGCGCCACCTCCCGTAAGCCGAGCACCCCGGAGTAGAACTCCAACGCCCGCACGAGATCGCTCACCCGGATGACGATATGCCCGACGCTCTCGACGTCGGCGACAACACGTACTCGTTCGGGCGATACTTCGAATGCAAGCCGGGCCAACACGTGTTGATGTCCGGCTAGCTCGGCTACCTCGGCTCCATCGGCTTCGGCTTTCCCGCGGCGATGGGTGCGCGGGCCGCGGCGCCTGGTCGACCTGTCCGTGCGGTCACCGGCGACGGCGGTTTCGGCCAGTACCTCGGCGAGCTGACTACCGCGGTGAAGTACGGCATGAACACCCCCCAAAAGCATGCAGTAGCACATTCAATGCTATACTGCATGTATGCGGGAAATGAAGGCGCCGGCTCGTGACGCAGACGCGGCGTTGCTCGCGTCGCGGGCACTCGTCGCGGTCAGCGGCGCGGTCGCTGGCCGCAATCGAGGACACGGTGACCCTGGCGCAATACCGGGCGCTCGTGCTGTTGGGCTCGCGCGGCGAGCTCAACGTGGGCGCGCTCGCGGATGCGCTCGCGATTCACCAATCGACCGCGACGCGATTGTGTGACCGGCTCGAACGCAAGGATCTGATCACCCGGAACCCGTCGCCGCAGAGCCGACGCGAGATCCTCCTGACGATCGCACCCGCGGGTTTGAAGTTGTTGCGAACGGTCACGGACCGACGCCGCGCCGAGATCAACGCGATCCTCGGCCGGATCCCGCGTGACGGGCGCCGCCGGCTCCGCGAGGCGTTCGAGCTGTTCGGCGAGGCGGCGGGAGAACTCCCCGACGACGCCTGGAAGCTCGGTTGGACAACGTGATCGGCGCCCCGGCGTGAGCCGACGAATGCAGTTCCGATCCCTCGCCGCCAACTCCCGTCAGGTCATCGTCGCGTCGGCGATCGTCGGGGCGGTGACCGGCCTGGCCGTCGTGGGCTTCGAACGCCTGACGGTGAACATCGTGTTCGACCGGCTCATTGCGCCCCTTCCGCTGTGGCTGCTCGCGTGCGCGCCCGGGATCGGGCTCGCGGTCGCGACCATGTGGCTGCGTGGCCCGGGGGGTGGTCTCTCTCCCTCGACCGCAGACGCGTATCTCCAGTCGTTTCACCAACGGACTCCGCTGCGTCTGCGCGACCTCGCGCACCGCATGGTCGCGGCCGTTGCCACACTCGGGGCGGGCGGCGCGATGGGACTGGAGGGACCGTCGATCTACCTCGGCGCAACCATCGGTTCGGTCACCCAACAACGTCTGCGCCGACTCCTGCGCGGAGCTGATCCCAACCTGTTGCTCGTCGCGGGCGCCGCCGCGGGGATCGCCGCGATCTTCAAGGCCCCGGCAACGGGGGCAATCTTCGCGATCGAAGTCCCGTATCAGGACGACCTGGCCCGCAAGATGCTCTTGCCCGCGCTCATCGGCGCCGCGTCGGGCTACCTCGTCCTCGTCGCCGTCAACGGCACGACACCTCTGTTTCCGATATCCGGGTCCCCGCCGCTTTCCTTCGTCGACCTCGCCGGCGCCGCCGCGCTCGGCATCGCCGCCGGACTCGGTGCCCGCCTGTTCGCAACCATGATCCGCAAGGCCAAACAGCTCTCCCAAACCGTTCACCCGTTCGCGCGCGTCGTCGGGGCCGGCGCCTCGATCGCGGCGATGTTCGCGATCGGCCGTGTCCTCACCGGGGAATCCCTGATCCTCACGCCCGGCTACGGCGTCGTCACCTGGGCACTCAACCCACAACGCAGCGTCGCGATACTCCTTGCGATCCTGATCCTGCGCTGCCTCGCGACGACCGCCACCGTCGTGGGCGGAGGCAGCGGTGGACTCTTCGTTCCACTGGTTGTCGCCGGCGCGCTCCTCGGGCGCGCATTCGCCGGAGTGCTCGACCAACTCGACAACACGCTGTTTCTCGTCATCGGCGTCGCCGCGTTCCTCGGCGTGGGATACCGCGTCCCTCTCGCCGCCATCATGTTCGTCGCGGAAACCACGGGCCGGCCCGGCTTCATCGTTCCCGGACTCATCGCCGCCGTCATCGCCGAACTCCTCATGGCGCACACGTCCGTGACCGACTACCAACACTCGCCGGAAGCACAGAATCACGGCGGCGCGTGATCAATCGCGCGGCATCTCGCCCCGTACGAGCTCGTGTCGGGATGCCGGTCCTCGAGTCGACCATCGCCCTTTTCGACGTTGCTGCTCGGGGTCATACGCTGGTTTCATGATCGTCGGACCGAACTGCAGGGCACGATGACGACGCTGCACACCGTTGGGCACGGCACGCTCCCCGCCGAGAAGTTCGTCTTGTTGCTCGACGGTGCGCATGTCACGTCGCCTGATTGACGTGCGGTCCTTTCCGGGCAGCCGCCACAACCCGCAGTTCGCCCGAGAAGAGATGGAACGTTGGGTGCCGGACGCGGGAATCGGCTACGTCTGGATGCGCGAACTGGGCGGTCGGCGTCGACCGGTGGCCGGCTCCAAGCACGTTGCGCTACGCCACGACGCGTTCCGGGCCTACGCCGACTACATGGAGACGCCCGCCTTCTTGGCAGGCGTCGAAGAGCTCGTGACGCTCGCAAGGAGCGACCCGACAGCCGTGATGTGCAGCGAGTCGGTGTGGTGGCGTTGCCATCGGCGCCTGCTGGCCGACCATCTCGTGTTGGTGCGAGGTATCAAGGTGGTCCACCTCATGCACGACGGCCGTCTTACTCCCCACGTGCCGACCGAAGGCGTGCGCCTCGCCGACGACGCGCTCGTTTACGACGTCGGGATCACGCCGCCGCTGTCGGTCAACTGATCGGAGCGTTATCAACGCCACCTAGATGGATTGTCGATACCCGAAGAATTCGTGGTCCTCGTTGTAGCCGCCGTAGCCGCCGCCGATCTTCGAGAAGTCCGCGACGAACTCCACGCCCTTGACCCACTTCACCTGTTTGAAGCCGAGTTGGACCTCGTTACGCAGCCGCAGCGGGGCGCCGTGACCAAACGACAAGGGCTCACCGTTCATGTCGTACGCGAGCATCGTGAGGTGGTAGCCCATCTGTTCGATGGGGTGCGCGTCGTAGTAGATGCCTTCGTCCGGGCCGTCACCGAGAGAGTAGAAGACGACCCATTTGGCCTCGGGCTGTGGCTTGACCAGGTCCATGATGGTCTGCATCGATACGCCGCCCCATTTGGCGACACCCGACCATCCTTGGATGCAGAAGTGCTGGGTGATCTGCTCCTGGTGCGGGAGCGCGCGCAATTCGGCCAGGGACAGGTCGACAGAGCGGTCGACGAGTCCGTTGATCCGCAGCCGATAGTCGGCGAAGTTGCTCGCGAACAGCGCCGTGTATTCGTCGGAGTCGGGGTACTGCCCGTTGTGCCAGAAGTAGGGAGAGATGTCTTGTTCGGTGTACTCGCCGGGGGTGGAGTCCACGTGCTCGAATAGACGTTGCGCAGGGCCGATCAACGCGAACCCGACCTGCTGCACGACCCGAGGGTGACGCAGGGTGAATGGTGTTGCCGCCACCCAACCGACGATGACGACGACCATCGAGATCGCGAAGATCGAAAAGCCAATCCAGCTGTCGTCGTTGCGTGCCGCGTAGATGTGGTTGAGGTTGTTCAGCAGACCGGTCGTGAACACCAAGGTGACGTGCATCACGATGAAGAACAAGAACCAGGCCAGCACCAGGAAATGCAGTGACCGCGCGGTCTGGATGCTGAGCGCCTTGCTGATCCGCTTGAAGCGGGTCGACAGCGCCGGCGACATGCCCAGCCCGGTGATGAGTGCGAGTGGGGCGGCGACGAAGATCGTGACGAAGTAGGCGAGTAGTTGGAGGCTGTTGTACGCGACCCACCCGTTCTCGGTCGGCCAATGCAACGACAGATATTGGATCAGTACCGACACTGCGTTGGGAAACACGGCCCAGCTGGTCGGCACCACACGTCGCCACTGCCCGGTGGCAAACAACAAGACGTAGAAGATCGCGCCGTTCAGCAACCACAGGACGTCGGTACCGAGATGCCACCAGCGGGCCAGGCCGATGGAGTGCCGAATCCCCGGCAGGCCGACCTGTCCCGGCAAGCTGATGGAGTCTTGCTTCGCGGTCCACAACGGCTCAGCCGGAACCGGCTTCTGGACGCGGAACCAGTCCTTGCCCGGCGTGCTGTGCCGGGTCCAGTAGAGCCGAGGGTGATCACTCAGGATCTGCATTCCGGAGCGGATGATGAAGATCAACAAGAACAGGTTGAAGAAGTGCAGCACTCCCACCCAGACCGGCAAGCCCGCGTTCGTTCTCGCGCCGGGCGACTCGATGGTGCCGGGGTAGCGGACGATGAAACGCTCCACCGACGGGGTACCGCGCAGACCCTTCGCGGCTGCCACCGCGACGATCAAGATCACGAACCCGATCGGTAATAGCCACAGCAGGTTGAACCACCTACTGCGACCGATCCGCACCCGGGGCGCGATGCCCTGCGCCTGGGGGACCGAACCCGCCCAGGTGGTCGGATCGACGGCATCTTCGCCGATCGTGAGCTGTGACCGAAAGCTCCGCACTGCCGCCGGCGAGATTCCCGTAGGTGCCGGAGCGGTCAGATCGTCGGGCGGAGGTCGGTCGACGCGGTCAGACATCGATCTCAACTCCTGTACGCGGGTCTCGGTCGAGCCGCACGCTGCGCGCGCGATGTCGATTTACCCGAAACTTGCCCCGACCGTTCGAAGCGAGGTGGAAGAAGCTTCCGCCGCTCAAGGCTCGGAACGAGGCGGGAACGGCGGGGCGAGGAAGGCCAGCAAGGTGAGGCCGCTCGGCCCCTCGTTGGACACACGCAGCTCTTCATCACCCCGGAAGAAGGCAAGCGAACCGGCCCCGAAGCTGACCCTGCCCGCGTCGGTGTCGAGCACCCCGTCACCTTCCGCCGCGAAGAGCATGAGATCCGACGAACCATGGGTGTGCGGGGGTAATGCCTGGCCAGGGCTGAGCCGGATGAGACGCACATTGGACTGCGATCCGTCAAGGAACGGTTCCGCCACTACCCGGTCCCTGTCGTAGCCAGAAGCTTCGCTGAGCGTGATGATGTTCATGACGTTGGGTCCTTGCGTGCGCTTATCGGCCTGGACTCGCGACGAGGCCGCGTGCGTCTTCGAAGCGGGCGGCGACGTCGGCCCAGTCGATGACGTTCCAGATTGCGGCGACGTAATCGGGTCGACGGTTCTCGTATTGCAGGTAGTACGCGTGTTCCCAGGCGTCGATGACGAGCAACGGCGTACCACCCTGGCCGATGTTGCCTTGGTGGTCGTAGATCTGTTCGATGAAGAGTCGTTCTCCGAGCGGTTCCCACGTGAGCGCACCCCAACCGGAGCCCTGCACGGACGCGGCTGACGTGGAGAGCTGCTTGTGGAAGGCGTCGAACGAGCCGAAGTGCTCGTCGATTGCCGCCGCGAGCTCGCCAGTCGGACGGTCACCTCCGCCGGGGGTGAGGTTCTTCCAGAACAACGTGTGCAGCACGTGACCGGAGAGATTGAACGCGAGCGTCTTTTCAAGGCCGACGATCGCGCTGAGGTCGTTCGACGCGCGAGCATCGGCAAGCTTCTCGAGGGTTGCATTGACACCGTCGACGTAGGCCTTGTGATGCTTGTCGTGGTGCAGCTCGAGCACTCGCGCCGAATAGTGGGGCTCGAGGGCGGAATAGTCGTAGGCAAGATCGGGCAGTTCGTAAGGCTTCATCGTTCCTCCTAGTGGCGTGAAGACGCCGCGTCAGTATCGGTCTGTTGCCGGGGCGATCAGGTCGAGCGCGTCGACGAAAGAACTCCGGTCCCGGGTCCTCCCTCGACTACACCCTCGACAGCAAGCGCGGGGTCGTAGAGCAGGTCGTCGACGAAGCGGCGGCCTGCGGTCGACAAGGCGATGACGACCTCGCCGGCGCTCGAGGCGCCAGAAACCCGGATCACGAGGCCTCGCGTAACGAGCAGCGTGCATACACGCGCGATCCTTGACTCGCGCAACCTCAGATTCTCGGCGAGCGACGTAACGGTTACGGCACCCCAGGTCGGGAGCGCCAGCAGAGTGCGCAGCTGCGGCAACGTCAGCGCGTCGCCGACCGAGGACAACGATCGGAGGGTCTCGACCAGGATCACTCGGTTGGTTCGCCGTTCACGAGCCAGGCCTGAGAGCGGTCGTCCGACCATCTCGTGCACCTCGTTTCCACGATTGTTGCAATGATACAACGATTGCATTACGGAAGCAAGGTGGTTTCTTTTGGACAATAATTGTTAGAATGCAATCATGCCCGCTGCTAGAACGACATCAACTACCGGTCGCGAGCGTGACGACATCGATGACGTGACGAACGCGGTGCTGACCGCGTCTCGAGCGCTGATGGGCGTCGCCGTGCGGTCGATTGCGATCGTGGAGGACGACCTCACGCTCGTGCAATACCGAGCCTTGGTCTTGGTGGCCACCCGCGGGGAACAGAAGCCGTCGGACTTGGCCGAGGCCCTCGGGGTCCGTCCGTCGACCGGAACTCGGTTGTGTGACCGCCTCGTCGCGAAGGGTTTCGTCCATCGCGCGCCATCGCGAGAGAGCCGACGGCAGATCACCTTGACGGTGACGCCCGCCGGCCGAGCTTTGGTGCGAGCGGTGACCGCCCGTCGCCGCAAGGAAATCATCCGCATCGTCGAGCGGCTACCCAACGACGAACGCAAGCGGCTGCGGATGGCGCTCGGAACGTTCGCCGACGCCGCAGGCGAGATCGAACTTCCCGACGACGCCTGGAAGCTCGGCTGGACTCCATGAATCGCGTTCTGCGTCGAACGAGTCCACCCTGAGAGATCGGAATACATCATGAAGACGATCGTGTTGGGTCTCGACCCCTCCAAGGGTTCACAGGCCGCGGCTCGCTGGACCGCCGGAGTTGCGACCGATGCCGGTGCTCGAGTCGTTGCGGTACACGTGACGCCGAGATCGGAGCTCTGGACGCTCGGCGCGTTACAGGTCGACGCCAAGCCGTTCGTTGACGAGGTCCGAGCATTGCTCGACAGCAAATGGACGGCCCCTCTACGCAAGGCCGGCATTCCGTACGCCACTCGGCTCGTGCGCGGGGACCCCGCGGTCGAGCTCCTGCGCATTGCGACGCGCCTGACCGCGACGATGCTGGTCCTCGGAGCGAAGAGCCACAGCTCGGTTCATGATCTCGTCATCGGCGGAACCGTCCACAAGATCATCAACCGCAGCGCGGTCCCCGTCGTGCTGGTTCCGGCCGCGCGACGCCGCGCGACTACCGAGCGATGACCGTGGACCGATTCGTACACGCTTCTTCGCGTGCTGTTGTTCACTCCTCGGCTGCGGCTTGCTCGTCATCGAGGCCCGGCAAACGCGCGGTGGTAGCGGTACGCGTCGAAACGAAGAGAGGTGCGCAGTGTCATGCAGTTCGCCCGTGTGGTTACCTATGAGGTCCTCGAGCTTCCGGCCGCATTCCATGAGCTCGTCGAGCGTCTCAGGGCCGGCGTTCTGCCGGCGTTTCAAGCGCTGCCGGGTTTCGTGTCGTACACCCTGGTGCGTGCGCACGACCGAGCCGCCGTCATTTCGATCACGGTCTGGGAATCGCGGGCGTCTGCGGACGCCGCAACCGCGGTCGCTTCGGAATGGTCGAGGAACAACATCACGGACCTTGCGACCATTCGAGACGAGTTCGTCGGTGACATCATCGTGTTGCAGTAGTTCGATGCCGCGTCAGCGAGCATTGGTGACGGCTCTCGATGCGACGGCTCTGGATGCGATCGGCGGCCCGTGGGTGGTGACTGCAGGCGGTGCAAGCCGGTCGCGTCTCCGCCGAGGACCCGGTCGTCAGGTCACGGACCCTTCGGTGTTCGAGCGCAGCAGCTTCGAGTCCGGTGCCACCGATGTCGATCGCGGCGCGTGACCGGGCCGTCCATCGGGGGTGAGCCTATGGCGACTCGTGGCATCTCGATTCGGTCGCCTGGTCTCGCGGCCGTGGCTGAAGCGCGGCGACGCACTTTCGCTCCAAGACGGTGAGGATGGTCCCATGCGAGCGATCACGGTCGTACCCGGTCAGGCCGATTCGGTCCGACTCGACGAGGTGCCCGAGCCCCCTGCCAATGACGGGCCCGTGCTCGTCGAGACACTCGCTATCGGGGTGTGCGGTACTGATGTCGAGATCGTGCGTGGCGACTACGGCGCGCCACCTCCCGGGGTCGATCGTCTGCTTCTCGGACATGAGTCGCTCGGACGCTGTCCTCGACGCGCCGGTTGACAGCGGACTGGCGCGCGGCGACTTGGTCGTCGGCATCGTGCGCCGGCCCGACCCGGTCCCGTGCCCGAACTGCGCCATCGGGGAGTGGGACATGTGCCGCAACGGTCGTTACACCGAACGCGGCATCAACGGGCGGAACGGCTACGCCTCTGATCGCTACCGGATCCGCCCCGAGTTCGCGGTCAAGGTCGATCCCGGCCTCGATCGCGTCGGCGTGTTGGTGGAGCCCGCGAGTGTTGTCGCCAAGGCATGGGAGCACATCGCTCGCATTGGCGGGCGCGCGTTGTGGCGCCCGTCCCAGGTCGTGGTCACCGGTGCGGGCCCGATCGGATTGCTCGCAGCAATGCTCGGACGTCAGCGCGGCCTCGACGTTGTCGTGTTCGATCAGGTCACCGACGGACCCAAGCCGGAGCTCGTCGCCGACCTCGGTGCGACCTATTGCACAGGCTCGATCAGCGACGCGTGCGCGACCGCCGACATCGTCATCGAATGCACGGGCGTGTCGTCGCTCGTGCTCGAGGTGCTCGGCCGCACCGCTCCGGACGGGATCGTGTGCCTGACCGGCGTTTCGTCGGGAGGCCGCCAGCTCACGATCGACGCCGGGCACGTGAACCGCGCGATGGTGCTGGGCAATGACGTGGTATTCGGCTCCGTCAACGCGAACCGTCGTCACTACGAAGCGGCGGCCGAGGCGCTCGCGCAGGCAGACCGCGGTGGCTCGACCGCCTGATCACGCGACGCGTGCCGCTCGAGCGTTGGTCAGATGCGCTGACGCGTCGAGCCGACGACGTCAAGCCGATCATCGACTTCGTCGGAGGGAACTGAACCGTGCGCATCGACGAACGGCAGATCCGCCTGTACTTCGACGACCAGTTCGCGGTGTGTGCGCCCGACCTGCAGATGTCGCGCCACAAGGGTGAGGGCTACGTCGTGGCCGACACCCGATTGGCGTCGGGCTACCGGATCCGCGTCGCTGGAGTAGAGCCGGCGCTCCTCGGTGCGGTGCGGACCGCGCCGCACGCGGCGCGTTTCGAGTTCACGAATCCCGCGCTCGACGCGACGAGCGGCTCCGTCGAGGCGAACACCCTGCACCTACGCGTGGATCGTTCGCTCGGTCACGGCGTACACGACGACTACGACCTCACGAACTTCGGCTCCGATACCGTCGAGGTCGTGCTCGAAGTCAGCGTGGAGTGCGACTTCGCTGACGTGTTCGACATGAAGGACCATCGGCTCGTCCGGCGGGGCTCGCTCCAGACGACCTGGGCCGAAGCGACGTCGACACTGACGAGCCGTTACCGCAACGCGTCGTTCACGCGTGCGCTCGAGCTCGTGGTAGATCGCAACGATGCGGCGCCCGAGTATGCCAACGGCGGCATCTCGTTCCGCGTCCGGGTCGCGCCGTTCGAGTCGTGGCATACCTGCCTGCTATGGATCCCCGAGATCGACGGCGAGGCGCCGAGACATCCTGCGCGCCTGTGCCACGACCTGCTCGGTACCGACACGATTGCGGATCAGGCACGCCGCGAATGGGTGAACGGTGCGTCCTCGTTCTCGACGTCGGATCCAAGCGTCGACCAAACGATCACCCGATCGGTCCAGGACCTCGCGAGCCTGCGCCTCCACATCTTCGACGACCTCGCGGTGAGGGTCAGAGCCCGACACCGACCGCGATGGGTCGAGCGCAGCCATCGACACCGACGTCTGGGTACCCGCCGCCGGTGTCCCGTGGTTCATGACGCTCTTCGGCCGCGACTCGCTCGTGGTCTCGTTGCAAACCCTTGGGCTCTCGGGCCGCTTCGCCGAAGGCACCCTGCGCTCGCTGGCGTCGCAACAAGCGACCGGCTACGACCCGGAACGTGACATGGAGCCCGGCAAGATCATCCACGAGATCCGCCGCGGCGAGCTCGCACAACTGCATCTGATTCCGCACACGCCTTACTACGGCACGCACGACGCGACGACGTTGTTCGTGCTCGCGGCGGCAAACGTGTGGCGGTGGCACGGGCGTCGTGATCAGCTCGATGCGATGCGCCCGGCGGTCGAGGCCGCGCTCGTGTGGATTGACCGCGACGGCGACCGGGATGACGACGGCTTGCAGGAGTACGGCACACGGGCCCAACACGGCGGCTACTTCAACCAAGGTTGGAAGGACTCCGGTGACGCGATCGTGCACGACGACGGCAGCCTGCCCAAGTTGCCGATCGCGTTGTGTGAGCTGCAAGGTTACGTCGTGGCAGCCAAGCGCGCCTGGGCCGGCGTCCTCGCCGACGCATATCGCGAAGCAACGACGGCGCAGCAGTTGCGCGACGACGCCGACCGGCTCGCCGAGCAGATCGAAACGAAGTTCTGGTGGGAAGACGAAGGCAGCTACTACCTCGGGCTCGACGGGGACAAGCAACCCATCCGATCAGTCGCATCGAACCCCGGGCACCTCCTGTGGTCAAAGGCAATCGTGCCCGAACGGGCCGAGCGCGTCGCTCAGCGACTGCTCGCGGCGGATATGTGGAGCGGCTGGGGCATACGCACGCTGTCGAGCGCCCATGTGTCGTACAACCCGCTGTCGTACCAACTCGGTTCGGTATGGCCGCATGACAACGCTTGCATCGCGAGCGGACTTCACGCCTACGGGTTCGATCACGAAGCCGCACAGGTCGCGCGCGGGCTGTTCGACGCCGCCCAGCACTTCGACGACCGCAGAGTCCCCGAGCTCTTCGGCGGCTTCGATCGCGACCCCGGCGGCGTACCCGTCCCTTACCTCGATGCCAACGCCCCGCAGGCCTGGGCCGCCGGCGCGGTCGTGCAGCTCATCTGCTCCCTGCTCGGCTTCGACGCGCACGCACTCTCAAGCACGTTGACACTGCGGCCCTGCCTTCCGGATTGGCTGGACGTCGTACGCGTGCGCAACCTGCACGTCGGCACCGCGAGCGTCGACCTCACCGTTCGACGGAGCGCAACGGGTCATGAGATCGACATCGAACAGCTCCACGGACAACTCGAGTGCTCACTTCGATGAAACGACGCCGGACTTCGTCGGTTGCAGTCGCCGATGGCAGTGACTCCGCCTGCTGGGCCCACCTCGTGTGTCCCGAAGGCGGAGCGCACCTCGCGCGCATCTTCGCCAAGCTCTCGGTGTCGACCCGCTCCGAGCTCGCGGCGCAAGCCGCGCGCCGCGACTGACAGTCTAGGTTTCGTAGTTCCCGTATCTGATGGGGATTCGGAAGCGGGGTACGTCGGGATGCTCGTGGGATGCAGCGCCGCGGGCCCGGTTGCCCATGCTTGCGATCATCTCCCCGACGGCGTGCGCGTGCTGGGGGCTGTCGAGGTGGCGGATCTCGGGGCCGAACTCGACGATGCTCGGCTCATTGCGGTCGCCGTAGTCGCCGAAGATGGGATAGATCGCGGCCCCGGCCCGTGCCGCGAGGTAGAGGTCCTCTCGGGTTCCGGCTCCGAACGGTTCCATGACCACGTATCCGTGGGCGTCCTTCGCGTCGCGTGAACCGCTGCCGGCCTCGATGACGATGTGGCCGTGATCGGACGTCATGAGGTTCAGGAACTCGCTGCGGGTCTGCGCGTTCTGCCGCTTCCGGAAAGCCTTTACCCGTCGGGTGAGGTCCTCGTCGGTGATATCGCCCTCGTTGATCGCTTCTCCGCCACTCACCGGGAACGTCTTCAACACGTTGGCGACTTTGCGGAGGATGTCGTCGATGACGTTCAGGCCCGTCACCTCGAGGTAGCCCAACAATCTGCCGATCATCAGCGTTGTTCGGGTATCGAGACGATCGAAGCCTTTCCGCTGCGCGGCGCGGGTGAGGTAGCCGAGGTTGAAGCCCACGTCTTGGAACTCGAGATGCGAGCCCACGAAGATGAAGGACTGCCCGTCGGCGAGCCGCTCGAACACCTTCTCTCGGTTGGTGAACTCCACGAACGTCTCGATGTTCGGCGCGGCGAAATCGCCGTGGAGGATCTCGAGGAGACCGAGCGCGGTCTCGGTCTCTGCCGCCGACATCGGAGACGACCGTAAGAACGCCTGGTCGTGATTGATCGCATCCATGCGAGGCGTACCTGCGAGCGCCTCGGGCGAGATCGGGTTGAAGATGCTCTCGAACTCGACCCCACCCACCTTTTTCGCCGACTCGTAGAGCACGTGATCGAGTTGACGGTGCACCCCGAACATCTCGTGCAGCTGGCCGGCGGCGGCGTGCAACAGGCCGCCCTCCGGCCGCGGCGGTCCGTGGAACGGACCGTCCCCGTCGACCATCAACACACCTCGTAAGGATCTACGAACATCAACCGACGCATGTTCAGATTCTCGCGCCACGAGCCACCATCCGGTTGACCACCCGGATCGCGCGCGACAGCGCCGCCCCACTGAAGTGTGGGGCGGCGCCGCGGGTCCGTTCGGTCCTCGCTAGGCCGACGGCGCGTTCCCGCCGGTGTCGTAGGCGCCGATGTCGCAGGTGGTGCGGGTGGTGGTGTTTCGGGTGGTGCCGCGTTGGTCGTGGTTGTTGATGGGTGCGTTGGTGCAGGCGGTGGGGTTGCCGGCGTTGATGGCGGGGCTGGCGGGGAGGAGGGCTCGGGTTTGGGTGGGTCCGCCGTTGGGGGCGAGGGGTGCGAGGTCGGGGTTGAGGGGGTTGGTGGGGGTGCCGACTTGGTTGCCGTTGACGTTGTTGGTGAGTCCGCAGCCGTCGGTGTTGGTGGCGCCGCCGATGATGTTGTTGGCGGCGGTGACGGTGCCGGTGGTGGCGTTGCAGTCGGTGCCGAAGGCGGATTGGCCGAGGGCGAGGATGCTGTTGACGATGGTGACGGGTGCGTTGGCGGTGTAGAGGGTGGCGGCGAAGGGCCCGGTGCCGGTGTTGGCGGTGAGGGTGTCGCTGTCGAGGGTGAGGTTGGTGGCGGTGGTGTAGATGCCGCCGGCGAAGAGGCCGGCGTTGGTGTCGATGGTGGTGTTCGCGACGAGCAGGTTGGAGGGGTTGGCGGGGTTCGGGTTGGCGACGGCGATGCCTCCGGCGGCGCCGCCGGTGATGTTCGCGTTGATGGTGGAGTTGTAGACGTTGACGTTGGAGGTGCCGTTGGTGTCGTTGACGGCGATGGCTGCGGACGGGACGCCGGTGTCGAGGGTGTTGGTCACGACGCTGTTTTGGATGGTGAGTTGGCCGGGGCCGGCGAGGATGCCGCCGTTGACGCGTTGGGGTGCGGCGCCGTTGAGGGAGCCGAAGCCGTTGATGGTGAGTCCGTTGATGCGTACGGATGTGCCGTCGGCGATGGTGAGCTCGTCGGGGATTCGGGCGGTGACGGCGGGGTTGGCGATGGTGGTCTTGGTGGCGCCGGCGCCGGTGAGGGTGATGTTCGCGGCGATCGTGATCGGGCCGGCGAAGGTGCCTGCTCCGACTTTGACGGTGTCACCGTTGTGCGCACATTCGAGCGCGTCGGGGATCGTGGGGAACGGCGTGGCCGCCGACGCAGTCGCGCACGTCGGTACCGACACCGCACCCGCCGAAACCACCCACTTACGAGCCACACTTGCGGGCACCGCGGTGGCGCCGAGGGTTCGAGCGAGGGCGCCGGCCGTCGGCGCCACTCCCAACGAGGTGGCCAGCACGGTGGCGATGATTCCGGCGCCGGCCGTGAGACGGGAGAGCTTCGTGAACATTGTCGGCTCGCTTTCGGATCTGGAGCAGTGTTGATCCGAGTGTGAAGGCGGACGGGCCGTCTCACCACTCACGTGGCCCTCACGTCACCCTCACATCACGACGCGGTGGCAGAGCTCGGCCGTAGACGAACCGCTCGATCATGGAAGTCGGCGGGTTCGAGTCCGCCACCTCCACACCCGCCGGGCGATCCCGAAAATGGCTTACTGAAGCCGTTTCCGGGCGCGGGCCGCCGTCCTCGTCGCACAGGGCAGCAGTCGTTACTCGAACTCGTGGCACATCGTCGACGGATTCGGTGCATGGGATCACGCAGATCAGACCCGCGATCGCGAACGCCCGGTGCCGTCGATCAGGGGCGCGTTAGTGCCGCTGTTCGGCGACGCGTGTTCGAGGACACCCGTCACGTCGTTCTGTGCGGCCGCTCCTGGCGGCGTAACGGTTCCCTACCGGAAATCGGTCCGCGTTCGCTGTTGCAAGCACACGACCCCAGTCGCGGGTGCGATGGGGCGCCCGCGACCTGGCTTCTCGCGGAGTGAGTCCCTTGTCCGGGTGCGCGAACGTCGGGCTGGGGCGCAATATGGGGAGGCGTGGGACGAAAGTTGGGGTGTGTCGTCCGATGACGGGGTGCAGACGGCGTCGTACAACAGTGGCATGACAACCATTACCACCACCCAGGCAATCCCCACCCGACCCACTACCCAGCTGTGGCGATTCGTCGCCACGTTCGTCGCCGGTGTCGCGCTCGCAAGCGGCGCGGCGGTCGGCATCCACGCCGTCGAGGACCACGGAACAGCAACGCGCCTTCCCCAAGCGCCCGTTCACGTCACCGCGGCAATCCCCGGGGACACGGGGTGCCGGATCCGCGTGTCTGGCCCGTGCTGATCCCGGAACCGTATCGTTGGACGGCGGTGAGCCTCCTCGAACGGGACGAGCAACTAGCGATCCTCCTCGACCGGTTCGAGCAGGTCGGCGAAGCGGGTCGGCTGGTGCTCATCAGCGGCGAGGCCGGTGCCGGAAAATCGGCGGTGGTCCAGGAGTTCACCGACCGCCATCTCGCCGGCCATCCCGTTCTCCTCGGACGCTGCGACGATCTCTTCGCGCCTCGTCCGTTCGGACCGTTCGCTGACATCGCGCGCGGCCACGCGGGCGCGCTGGGGCGCGCTGGCGACGGGTGATCCGACTGCGGTGTGCGAGGCGTTCCTCACGGATCTCGCGTCGTCGTCGCATCCCGTCGTCGTCGTGCTCGAAGACCTCCAGTGGGCCGACGAAGCGACGCTCGACCTGCTCCGCGTCGTCGCCCGGCGGCTCGACGTTCTGCGCTGCCTGATCATCGCGACCTATCGCGATGACCTGACCCCCGAGCACCCCCTGCGTCGCGCATGGGGGTCGCTCGTCGGGCCGCTGGTGACGCGGATGTCGCTGTCGCCGTTGAGTGTCGCCGCGGTTGCAACGCTGGTCGACGGGACCGGTGTCGACGCGGCCGCGCTCCACGCCCGGACCGGCGGCAATCCGTTCTTCGTCGTCGAGGTGCTCGCCGGCGAGCACGCGGGCCTACCACCGACCGTGCGCGACACCATCCTTGCCCGCGCCGCGCGTCTCCACGGGTCGGCGCGGGACTGTCTCGATGCCGCGGCGGTGCTCGGCCGCCGCGCCACCACCGACCTGATCGCGTCGGTGGGTGACGGCGACGCGCTCGCCATCGACGAATGCATCGCTGCGGGCATGCTTGTCGGCGACGGCTGTCAACTGAGCTTCCGCCACGACCTCACCCGGGAGACGATCGAGGACGCGCTGACACCCCTGCGGCGCCGTCAACTCCATCGTCGTGCGCTCGACGCACTCGATGACTCCGACGACATCGTGCAACGGGCCCATCACGCGCTCGGCGCCGGTGACCGTGACGCCATCATCGAGCTCGCGACCCGTGCGGCCGACGAGTGCGTGCTCCTCGGCGCGCAACGGCAGGCCGCGACCCTCTACGCCGCGTGGTCGAACACGCCGACGCCCTGGATCCCGACGAGCGGCTACGCGTTCTGCAGGCTTACGCCCGTGCGTGCATGCACATCGAGCACATCGACGCCGCCGTCGTCGCCGGCGACCAGGCTCTCGCGCTCCTGCTCGAGCACGGCGACGAGACTGCGCTGGGCGAGTGGGAAACCTGGTTGGCCCACGCCTACTGGAACGCGGCCCGGGTTGACGAGGGATCGTCGCTCTTGACGAGCGCCATCGAACGTCTCGAGCCGCTCGGAGCGTCACCGCGTTAGCCCGCGCGCTCGCGCGGGCCGCCGGTCACCAGATGGTCGGCGGGAGGTTCGTCGAGGCCGTCGAAACGAGTCGACGCGCGCTCGCGTTGGCGCATGACCTCGACCTCGAGGACGTCACGGTGCACGCGCTGGACATGTGCGGTACGTCGATGTCGTCCCTGGGCGACGCGGACGGAATCAACCTGCTACACGACGCCTTGGATCGAGCGAAGCGCGCCGGACTTGCAAACGATGCATGTCGCACGAGTGCCAACCTCGCCGGCCGCTACTTGGCCGCGGGCAAACCGGAGCACGCCGTCTCGCTGTTCTCCGACGGCATCGCCCTGGCCGAGCAGAACGAACTGGTCTATCGGCGAAGCTGCTTGCTCATCACGCGGCTCAACACCTACGTGGCACTCGGGCGCTGGGATGAAGCAGTTGCGGACGCCCATAGCGTTCTCGACCAGGCGAACGTCGCGACCCACCATCGAGGTCTCGCGCTCCTGACCGTCGGCCTCGTGCAAGCGCGCCGCGGCGAGCCCGGCGCGATGGTCATCCTCGACGAGGCGCTCGAAATCGTCGAAGCAGTCGGCGAACCACAGTTCATAAACCCGGTCCGCATCGCACGCGCGGAAGCCGCATGGCTCGCCGGCGACAAGCCGACCGCACGCATCGAGATCGAGTCGACGCTCCCGCTCGCCCGACAAATCGACACGTCGGAACTTCCCGAGCTTGAACACTGGGCCCGGCGCACACACATCGACTGGACGCCACCGGCGAACGATGCGGCGGCGACTCCGGAGACCCCGCGCGCATGGGCCGCGTTCTGGGACAACCGCCGATGTGCATACCAAGCTGCTGACGCGCTCGGCGACAGTGATGACGAGCACGACCTGCGCGAAGCACTCGAACGGCTCTTGAGCCTCGGTGCAAAGCCCCGCGCCCAACAGATCGCCCGCCGCCTGCGCGACCTCGGCGCGCGCGACGTTCGCCGCGGCCCTCGAGCAACAACCCGGGCGAACACCGCAGGCCTAACCGCCCGAGAGCTCGAGGTCGCCACGTTGCTGAGCAACGGCCTCACCAACGGCGAAATCGCCGACCACCTCGTGCTCTCACCGAAGACCGTCGACCACCACGTCTCCGCGGTTCTCTCGAAGCTCGGCGTTGCGAACCGGCGACTCGTGCCCCAAGCCGCGCGGAGTTCGGGCTCGAGCTCACCGATCGAAACATCAGCACACCACAGTGAACAAGGCACCGAACGGATCGACCGCGTCAAGAGGCACAACTCGCCCCTCGATCGCGGTCCACGATCAACGAGACATTTCGGTCCCGTTCGCATTTATCGAGGAGGCAGACAGTGGCCGAGTTCCCCACCATCACGCACGTCGCGTTGACGGTAACCGACCTGACACGCAGCGTGCCCTGGTACGAGGCACTCTTCGGAGCGACGCCCGTGCTCGATGAGGACACGGGACCGTTCCGCCACGTCGTCTGGCTGGTCGGCGGAACGCTGGTCGGACTCCATCAGTTCCCGGACCTCGCGAGCGCTGAGCCCTTCAACGAGCGTCGCATCGGTCTCGATCACCTCGCGTTTGCGTGCGCCAACCGCGCCGAACTCCGCGAATGGGAATCCCGGTTGAACAAACTCGGCATCGGCAACGGCGGCATCGTTGACGCCGGATACGGCTCGGGCTTGTCGTTCCGCGACCCCGACAACATCGCGCTCGAGTTCTTCGCACCGCCCGACTGAACACGCCAACGTTCCATCGCGGCGATCGGGCATTCGTGGCCGACCGATGGCGGTTGTGTCGTTCGGCTCTCGTCAGCCCGCGCCCGCCCGCACAGATCTGCGGACATAGCGACGCCCCGTGCTCGCGAGCTCAGCCCCGCACGGGGCCGCTGTCGCAGCCACACGCTCGACGCGCATGTCCACGAGGTGATCCCAGAACAACGCCGCAAGCGCCCTAAATCGCGTGGCAGAAGTGCCGATCGGTGACAGCCGCGTTCACCGTTCGTCGGCGTCGGCGGGTCAAGTGCGGCTCTCGACGGCGAAATCGATGAGCTTCGTAGCCATCTGGGCGAATTGCCGGTTCGAGTAGCGTCCCGTTACCTCCACACCTGCCGGGAGCTCTGGAGAAGGGCTTGCTGGAGCCGTTCCCCGGCGCGCGCGGTGCCCTTGTCAGACCAGGCCGCCGTCGTTACTCGAACTCGAGGCGTCGCATCCCGCGCGAATCCGCCGCGCTGACACGACACCTAGGGTTTGACGTTTGCGCGTAGCCGCCCCGCAGGCTCGCGCGGTCGACGCGCGCCGCGACCGGCCTGACAGTCTGACGAGCGACCGGCCGCGGAGGAATATTGTGCGTCGCGGTCGAGCAGGAGGGTCCACTTGAGCCGAGTTCGAGTGCTGGTCGGGACGCGCAAGGGCGCGTTCATCCTGAGGTCGGATGGAATGCGCAACGACTGGGAGGTGAACGGTCCGTACTTCGGCGGATGGGAGACGTACCACGTCAAGGCTTCTCCGGTCGACACGAACCGGCTGTACGCGTCGCAATCGACCGGGTGGTTCGGTCAGCTGATCCAACGTTCGGACGACGGCGGGGAAACGTGGTCGCCCGTCGGCAACGAGTTCCGCTACGAGGGTGTTCCCGGGACGCACCAGTGGTACGACGGGACGCCGCACCCGTGGGAGTTCGCGCGCGTGTGGCACCTCGAACCGTCGCCCACCGACGCGGACACGGTGTTTGCCGGCGTCGAGGACGCGGCGTTGTTTCGTTCGGTCGACGGCGGAAACGAATGGCAAGAGCTATCCGGCCTGCGCGAGCAGGGGTCGGGGCCGGCGTGGCAGCCGGGCGCCGGCGGTATGTGCCTGCACACGATCGTGATCGATCCGACCGACGTCGACCGCATGTTCGTCGCGATCTCGGCGGCCGGCGTGTTCCGCACCGGCGACGGCGGGAAGACGTGGCAGCCGGCGAACCGTGGTCTGCACTCTGAGGGCATCCCTGACGGCGATGCCGAGGTCGGACACTGCGTGCACCGCATCGCGATGCACCCTTCGGCTCCCGCCGTGCTGTACATGCAGAAGCACTGGGACGTGATGCGCAGCGACGACGGCGGCGACCTCTGGCACGAGGTGAGTGGGAATCTTCCGTCCGACTTCGGGTTCCCCATCGACGTGCATGCCCACGAGCCCGAGACGATCTACGTCGTGCCGATCAAGAGCGACTCGGAGCACTATCCCCCGGAAGGAAAGCTCCGCGTGTATCGCAGTCGCACCGGTGGGAACGAGTGGGAGCCGCTCACGAAAGGTCTGCCGCAGCGCGACTGCTACGTCAACGTGCTTCGTGACGCGATGGCGGTCGACTCACTCGACGCGTGCGGCATCTACTTCGGAACGACCGGCGGGCAGGTCTACGCGTCCGCCGGACGCGGGCGACAGTTGGGAGCCGATTGTGCGCGACCTCCCGGCCGTTCTGTCGGTCGAGGTGCAGACCTTGCCATGATCCGCGTCCTGCTTCCGGCACACCTGCGCACGATCGCGAACGTCGACGGCGAAGTAGCGCTCGACGTCGACGGCGTGGCCACGCAACGGTCGGTCCTCGACGCGCTGGAGGCGCAATATCCCGCGCTGAAGGGAACGATCCGCGACCACGTCACGAAGGAACGGAGGAAGTTCGTACGGTTCTTCGCGCAAGAGGAGGACCTGTCTCATCAAGCGCCGGACATGCCACTGCCCCGAACAGTCCTCACCGGCAAGGAGCCGTTCATCGTCGTCGGAGCAATGGCCGGCGGCTGACGCGACCAGCCAGAACGTCGGGCAGCCGATGCGTGGACGAGGCGGGTTCTTGGTTGGCCCTCGAGGCGCCCGTCGTTGTCGACGGCTCGATCAGATGCCGAGAGCGTCGGGCGCGGCCGCGAGCTCGCCGCCGGCCGCGAGCCAACGACCGAACACTTCTTCGCCGTCGCGCGGGTTGTACACGTCTTCCTGGTACGAGAACTGTCCGTCGCCGGCGTACTCGAGGATGGTCACGCACCCGAAGCGATACACCTCGTCGCCACCCGTCGGATCCGGCAGGACCTGCCACGGGTAGTACACGATGCGGTTGCCTTCGATCGCGACCCACTCCACCGGGAACGTCATCATCGGTACTGCGGCCATCAGCTCGATGATCTTCGATCGGATCGCCTCGCGGCCCTCGATGAGGCCGTAGTTGTGCTCGTTCCAGACGCAGTCGACCGTGTGGAGATCGGCCCAACGATTCCAGTCGCCTTCGTCGCCGGCCGCGACGATCGCTTCGTACGCAGTCATGATCTCGTCGCGCGGAAACTGTTGCTTCGCCATCGCGCGAGTCTGCCGTCGTCGTGGCCATCGGCGCGAATCGCCTCCTCACACGAGTATCGAGGACGGGGCGGCCGTAGCGTCAGGGCCGTGCTCCAGCTGCCTTCGGGAAGCGTGAGCGTGGACAACCTGATCTCGGGACACTCCGTCTCGCCTGAGCGCAGTTCACAACTGGCTCTCAAGCTTTGCTCACGTGGACGCGAGGTGCGGCTTTGAAGATTCGCACATGCGGTTGACGATCGATCCACAGGGAGTGCGGATACTCGTTGTGGATGACGAGGCATATATCACGGATCTGATCGCGGCCGGACTGCGCTTCGTCGGGTTCGAGGTCGATACGGCGGCAGACGGACGGGACGCGCTCGCGATGGTTGCCTCGACTCGCCCTGATCTCGTGGTGCTCGATATCTCGATGCCCGGGCTCGACGGGCTCGACGTGGTCGAGCGCCTGCGCCGGGACGGTGTCGCCACGCCCGTCGTCTTCCTGACCGCGCGCGACGCGCCCGCGGATCGCGTTCGGGGTCTGCATGCCGGCGGCGACGACTACATCACCAAACCGTTCAGTCTGGATGAGCTGCTGGCGCGGATCGAAGCGATCCTGCGCCGCGTGTCTCCGAGTGACCGGTGGCAACGTCAGATTACCGTCGACGATCTGACGCTGGACAAGGAAGGCCGGGCCGTGCGCCGTGCCGGTCAACGGATCGAGATGTCCCGGACCGAGTTCAACGTGCTTGAGTTCCTCATGATGAACGTCGGCCGGGTCGTGTCGAAGCAACAGATCCTCGAACACGTGTGGCAGTACGACTTCGGGGGCGAGTCGACGGTCGTCGAGACCTACATCTCCTACCTGCGCAAGAAGCTCGACTCGTTGGGGCCGCCGATGATCCATACGATGCGTGGCGTCGGATACGTCCTCCGCAGCCCGGCCGAGGATTGACCATGAGCTTGCGATCGCGCCTCGTGCTGGTTGTCCTGGCGCTGATCGCAATCGGCCTCGTTGCGTCCGACATCGCGACGGCGACGTTGTTGCGTTCCTATTTCGTGGATCGGGTCGACAAGCGGCTGAAGGAGACGGGGACGTTCGTCGCCGGTTTGTTCTCCGACAGTGCTCCGGTGAATCCGCCGTTCGGTGCGGCGCTTCCTGTCGGCCGTCTTCCGCAGGGTGATACGCCGGATGTACAGGCCGCGCGGATCGATGCAAATGGGCGGGTCGTGAGGACACTCGAGGGCCCGTTCTCGGCGACGAGCGACGCGTTCAGCTCGTTGCCGCAACGGCCGTTGGATCAGGCGCGGCAGGGGCAAACGGTCCGGTTCGAGAGCACGAGCCGCTCGGGCCACTACCGAGGTCTGGTCGAGCCGATCGTCGGCAGCCGTGACGTCGCGGTCGTCGTGACCCCGCTCGGGGGCATCGAGGGAACGATGCGGCGCCTGTATTGGATCGAGGGTCTCGCGACGGGTGTGTTGTTGTTGATGGCCGGAGCGCTGGCGATCTCGCTCGTGCGCGTGGGTCTGCGTCCACTCGTACACATCGCCGACACGGCCGACGCGGTCGCGTCCGGCGACGTCGACCGCCGGGTCGACGTCCGCGGCGGATACGAGGTGACGCGGCTCGGTCGTGCATTCAACTCGGCCTTCGATGCGCGCGCCGCGTCGGAACACACGCTGCGGGAGTTCATCTCGGACGCGTCCCACGAGCTGCGCACGCCACTGACCTCGATCCGCGGATACGCGGAGCTCCTCCGCGCCGGCGCGCTGGGCGAAGACGAAGAACGGCAGCGCGCCGCGGCCCGCATCGAACACGAGGCCGTGCGGATGGGCGTACTCGTCGACAATCTGCTGTCGCTCGCCCGCCTCGATGAGGGGCGCCCGCTCGAACTGTCCGACGTCGATCTCACCGTTCTGGCCGCGGATGCCGTCAACGATGCCCGGGCGGTGGAACCGGACCGGCCGATCACGCTGGTCGTCCGAGACCCCGTCTATGTCGTCGGCGACGAGACGACGTTGCGGCAGGTGCTCGCGAACCTGCTGGCGAACGCTCGGCAGCACACGTCTCCGCGCACGCCGGTCGAGGTGTCCGTGAGCAGCGACGCGACAACCGCTCGGATCGACGTCGTCGATGACGGGCCGGGCATCGAACCAGGCGTTCGTGGTCGCGTCTTCGACCGCTTCTGGCGCGGCAAGGACGGCGACCGGCCATCCGGTGACGGGAGCGGTCTCGGACTCGCGATCGTCGCGGCGGTGGCGGCCGCGCACGGCGGGACCGCGCGCGTCGCGGATCCCGGCGGAGGTCTGCGGGGCGCGCACCTCCGGGTCGAGCTTCCGGCCCGCCGCGAGGTTGAGCCTCCAAGCTCACAACCGGCGCGCAACTGAGATCGAGGTTGGCCTCAGCTTCGACTGGCCTACTTGGTGCATGCACCTCCGATTCCTGCACTTCGGCGCCCTGGCTCTCGGCGTCGCCGTCCTGACATCTGCGTGCGGCGGTGGAGGATCGTCCTCCGCCTCCGGTACGACGACAACGATCAAGGGCCGCGCCGGATCGGGACAGTCAGCCGCGTTGCGTCAGTGCCTCCAGCAACACGGCGTCACGCTTCCCGCCGGCTTCGGTGACGGGAACGGCGGCGCGCCGCCATCCGGTGGAACGCCGGGATCGTTCCCGGCCGGTGGAACGCCGGGCTCGCTCCCGGCCGGTGTGGACGCGCAGAAGCTGCAGAGCGCATTCCAGGCCTGCGGCGGGACGGGCGGCGGCTTCCCGGGAGGTGGCCGGAACGGCCAGGCGCTGCAGGCGTACACGGCGTGCCTGGGCGATCACGGCGTGAAGGTGCCCAAGCAGACGGCATCGAGCACGCCACCGACCTTCGACCGGAACTCGAGCACGTTCATTGCGGCGAACAAGGTCTGTGCCGCCCTCCTGCCGACCCGATCGACGACCACGACGACGCCGTCGAACTGACAACGAGGACCTCCTCATGCGGAAGAACCTGATCATCAACGGAGGACTCGTGCTCGTCGCGGTGGCGATCGGTGTCGGCGCCTACGCGAACATCGGCTCCGGCGCGTCCACCACCGCGATCCGGGAGACGGTCGTCACCGCCAAGCGGGGCGTTGTGCTGTCGAGTGTCTCCTCGACGGGGAACGTGGAGGCCACCAGCGATCTGAGCGTGTCGTTCCAACAGACCGGAAAGGTCACGGCGATCTTCGTCAAGCCCGGCGATCGTGTGACGGCCGGACAAGAACTCGCGCAGATCGACGACACCCAACAGCAAGCCGCGCTGCTGTCGGCGCAGGCGTCTCTCGCATCGGCGGAGGCGAACCTGGCCGGCGTGCTGCGAGGAGAGACCGCCGTCGAACGCGCCCAGGATCAGGTTGGGCTCGTTTCTGCGGCGCAGTCGGTCACAAGCGCACAGTCCGGACTCACCC
Source organism: uncultured Actinomycetes bacterium (assembly GCA_963829195.1). GTDB lineage: Bacteria > Actinomycetota > Acidimicrobiia > IMCC26256 > PALSA-610 > PALSA-610. The sequence continues at coordinate 967,892 of CAWHHS010000006.1, read as the reverse complement.
ATGCCCAGCAGTCCGCGGCGGCGAACCTCACGAAGTACCAACAGCAGATCGACCAGGCCCAATCCCAGATCGACTCCGCCGAATCGTCACTCGCGTCCGCGAAATCCGCGCTCGACCGGGCGAAGTCGGCGATGTCGACGCTCCAGACGAGCTACGACCCCAACGCCTCGTCGAGCGAGGACCCCGACGCGCTGCGCCAATCGCTACAAGCTCGACCAAGTGACGTGTGGCGTCCACAGCGGTACGCCCGGCTATCACACCGCCGACGGTGTCGACTGCTCCCAGATCGTCAACCTGATCTCGTTCGCGACGGGCGTGCAAACAACCGAGTCGTCCTATACCCAGGCGCAGACGACCGTGAGCACTGCGCAGAGCTCGCTGACCAGCGCGCAGCAGGCGCAGGCGGCCGGCAAGCTGCAGGACCAGCAGGCTGTGGACAACGCACAGAACCAGCTGAACTCGGCGAACATCCAGTATCAGTCAACGCTGGCCGGCAATGCCGTAAAGGAACAGCCGGCCAAACCGGAGAACGTCGCCCAGGCGCGCGCCAGTGTGACATCCGCACAACAACAAGTGACTTCCGCCCAGCAGAACGAGGACGAGACCGTCCTGACCGCACCCGCGGCGGGAACCGTGGCCTCGGTGTCGGGCACCGTCGGTCAATACTCGTCCGCCGGTGGCGGCGCGGCGTCCTCGAGTGCGAGCTCGAGTAGTTCGTCCTCGAGTAGCTCGACCTCGACGAGCGCGAGCTCCGGCTTCGTCGAGCTCACCAATGTCGCCAGCCTCGACGTCAAGGTCGGCTTCACCGAGACGGACGCTCCGAAGGTTCGTATCGGACAGGAAGCGACGATCACGCTCGACGCGCTGACCGGACAGACGTTCACCGGCCGCATCCTCTCCCTCGACACGAACCAGACCGTGGTCAGCAACGTCGTCACCTACTACGCCAAGGTCGCGTTCGACCGCGGCGTCGTCCAGCATCAAACCCGGTATGACCGCCTCCGTCGACGTCGTGCTCGACAAGCGCGACGACGTCGTGACGCTCCCCACCTCCGCCGTCCCGACCTCGGGAACCTCCGCCACGGTCACCGTTCGTGGCTCGGACGGCAAGGACGCGAGCCGCTCGATCACCATCGGATTGCGGGGCGACAGCGCCGTCGAGATCACCGCCGGCCTGAACGCGGGAGATCAAGTGGTCGAAACGTCGAGCGCGGCCGGCGCGGACATCGACGGGATTTCCCGGCGGAGGCGGCGCGCCCGGCGGCGGCGGACTCGGTGGCGGGCTCGGCCGATGAGTGACACACCCGTCATCGCCCTGCGCGACATCACCAAGACCTACGGCGAGAGCGAAACCACCGTTCACGCGCTCCGCGGTGTGAGCATCGACATCGCCCCGGCGAGTACCTCGCGATCATGGGCGCCTCGGGCAGTGGCAAGAGCACCTTGATGCACATCATCGGCTGTCTGGACCAGCCGACCGACGGCCAGTACTTCCTCGACGGAGTCCCGGTCGCGACCCTCGACAGCTTCGCGCTCGGTGTCGTACGCAACCGCAAGATCGGGTTCGTGTTCCAGAGCTTCAACCTCATCCCGCGCACGACGGCGCTCGCCAATGTCGAGCTCCCGTTGGTATACGCCGGGGTGAGGAAGACGGAGCGACGGGAGCGCGCGCACATCCGCGCTCGAGTCGGTCGGCCTCGGCGACCGCGTCGACCACACGCCGAACCAACTCTCAGGTGGCCAACAGCAGCGCGTCGCGATCGCCCGGGCGATCGTGACCAACCCCTCGATCGTGCTCGCCGACGAACCGACCGGCGCGCTCGACAGCGAATCCACCACCGAAGTGCTCGACCGCTTCGACGGCCTTCACCGCGAGGGGCGGACCGTGATCGTGATCACCCACGAGCACGAGGTGGCCGAACGGGCGGCGCGGGTCATCAGACTCCGAGACGGAGCGATTATCGAGGACGTTCGACAATCGGCGGACTTGCCGACGTCGCGAGTTGGAGCACAGCGGTGAACTTCTCCAGTGTCACGATCGCGCTGCGGGGCATCATCGCGAACAAGATGCGTTCCGCGCTCACCACTCTCGGCATCATGATCGGCGTCGCCTCGGTCATCGTCCTGGTCGGGGTCGGGAGCGGATCGGCCGCCGCAAGTCGCAAGCAACTCGAGGGTCTGGGTTCGAACACCTTGACCGTCATCGCCGGAGGTTTCGGTTTCGGGCGTGGTGGTGGCACGCAGAGCCGCAAGGTGACGATCACCGATGCCGATGTCAAGGCCCTCGAGGACAAGCAGAACGCGCCGGACATCGCGCAGATCGTTCCGACCGTCAATGCGAGCAACGCGACTGCGGTTCTCGACGGCGCGTCGACAACGCCGCAGCAAGTTCAGGGGACGACGCCGAACTTCAGCTCGGTCCGCAACTACCCGGTCCAATACGGCCGGTTCTTCACCCAAGCCGACTACGACGCCCACAGCAACGTCGTGGTCGTCGGATCCACCGTCGTCAAGAACCTGCTGGGCGAACAAGCCGATCTCGCCTCGGTCGTCGGCAAGACGGTCAAGATCGGCGGCAAGACCTTTTCGATCATCGGTGTCTTCAAGACCAAGGGCTCGAACGGAATCCAAGACCAGGACAACCTCGCGATCATGCCGCTGACCACGATCCGCGACACCCTGTCGGGCAACTCGGGCACGGTCGACGGCCTCACGATCCAGGCGGCCAGTGCCGGAGCAACGACGGCCGCGCAGTCGGAGGTCACATCGGTGTTGCTCGCGCAACACAAGAGCGCGAGCCAAAGCGACTACCTCGTGCTCAATCAAGCGTCCCTGCTCTCGACGCAGGCACAGAACAACCGAACGTTCACCGTGCTGCTCGGAGCCGTCGCCGGCATCTCGCTTCTCGTCGGCGGCATCGGCGTGATGAACATCATGCTGGTCACCGTGACCGAACGCACACGCGAGATCGGAATACGCAAAGCCATCGGCGCGCAACACAGCCACATCCTGTTCCAGTTCCTCGTCGAGTCCGTCCTGCTGGCGGGTATCGGCGGGCTGCTCGGCGTCGCGGCCGGGATCGCGGGCACCCATTTCCAGATCGTGAACGTCCAACCCCTGGTCGAGCCCTACGCGGTGTTCCTCGCCTTCGGCTTCGCCGTCTTCACTGGACTCTTCTTCGGCATCTATCCCGCCAACCGCGCCGCGACGCTGCGCCCGATCGACGCACTTCGCTACGAGTGAACAGGCCACCGACATGACCACGCCGCCCACGCCCGAGCCCGTAACCGACGACGAGCTGGTTCCGGTCGACGAACTCGTTGCCGACCGCACGCTGGTGAGCGAACTCCGCCGCCGGCGGACGATCACTCCGCTCACGCGGTCGTTGCTGGCCGTCATCGTGGCGGGAGGCGCGTTCTTCGGCGGGGTGCTCGTCGAGAAGTCACAAGCGAAGTCGACGTCCGCGAGCGCTCTGCCCGCGGGCGTCCCCGCGAACATTGCGGCGCTCTTCGGCGGCCGGACATCGACGACCGTCGCGGGATCCGGGAGCGGTGCCGCGACGGGGGCCACCCAAACCTTCGGGACGATCAAACTCGTCGACGGCAAGAACGTCTATGTGTCGGACGCGCAGGGCAACGTCGTCCGGGTGACGACGAACGGCGCGACGAAGATCACTGTGAGCCAGTCGGCTGCCGTTTCCAAGCTCGAGCCGAGCACGTCCGTCATTGTCACGGGAACCGCCGGCTCGGACGGCACGATCACCGCGACGTCGATCTCACAGACTGCCGCGGGCGGTCAGGGTGGATTCCCGGGCGGCGCGCGTGGCTTCCCCGGTGTCGGCGGCTGAGGCCCGGTCCGATGGGATGCTCGGACCGGGCCCCAGGTGCGACGAGCCGATCGCCTCAGAGTTGCTGGTCGAATCGGGTCAGCACATCGAGCAATGCGTTCGTCGACACCGCACCTGTCGTGGTCGACGACGTCCCGGTCGCGGAGGTCGAAGTCGTCGAGTCCGACGACTTCAGGTCCTCGAGCAGCTTCTCCAACTCGGACTTGATCGTCGAAGTCGAGTCGGTCGCGGCGGTCGATCCGGTGGCGCCGACCGCGCCGCCCGGCGGGGGACCCTGCGGCCGATCGCCCGGCTTGTGATTCTCGATGCGTTGGGCCAGGTTCGTCAGCTGCGAGTCGGACAATTGCACGCCGTTCGGCGCATTGTTCTGCAGCCCCTGCTTGATCGCAGCCGTGAGGTCCGTACTCGAGATGCCTTTCGATGCCGCGTAGTCGGCCAAGCTCCCGCCGCTCGCCTTGACCGCGGTCATCAGTTGGTCGCTCGTCATCCCGAACAGCTGCGCCACCGGCGCCATCGATTGTTCCATCCGGGTCCGAAAGTCGTTCTGATTCGCGCCGACGGCCGTTGTGCCACCGGCGCCTCCGATCGAAGAGATGTTCATGCTGCGCGCCTCCTTGTGCTGGGTTGCCAGCACTTCTTCGGGCGGTCGAGTTGCCGTCGTGACCGATCTCCCGATGTTCTCAAGAGACGTTCAAGCACCCGACAAGCAATGCGCCCATTGTCGGCCGATAGGCCGGGTCTGTGACGGCCCACAGGATGAAGTCACACAGCTGCTCTGTGACGAGTTACCGATTGCCGCGCGTCAACTTGCACGTCGATGTGTGTCACGCCCCGAGCCTCGCGGTTCGCGGGACGAACGGGGTGGCTGCCGGACGCCGGCCACTCGGTCTCACTGTCGGGTGCCGGCGTTGCACGGCTCGGCTTACGTCAGCGACTCGGATCTCGACGTGCTCTACGGGAACCCGGACGCGTGAGCGCGCGGAGACCATTGCGAATCTCACCCCAAGGTCGAATTGTGCTCGGCACCCTGGCGTTCTTCAATGCCTTGCTGCTTCTTGCGCTCGGTGTGGGCGCGGCGATGTTCGTCGACGGTGTCGCCGCTTGGATCCTCGGCGCCGGTTTGTGGTTCTGCGCCGGTGCTCTCCTCGCGCTCTCGCACCGGCTCCGGAAGGACACCGGCTGGCGGTGACGCACGGCAGGAGCTCCTCGATCCCTTCGAATATCGGCGAGATGACGACGCTCCACCGGGCGGTCCGGCGCTTCGACCCACCACCGTTCCAGGGGACGAAGCGGAGCCGACGAAATAGAATTCGTCGCACACCTCACGCTCGCGAAGGAGTGAGCCATGCGAATTCGTTGCGCGCTGGCGCTCGGCGCGGGTGGTGCGCGGGGGTACGCACACATCGGAGTCCTCAAGGTTCTCGAGGAACGTGATTTCGAGATCGTCAACATCGCGGGCTCGTCCATGGGTGCGCTCGTCGGCGGTCTTTACGCGGCCGGGAAGCTCGACGCGTACACCGAGTGGGTCGCCACCTTGTCGCAGCTCGACGTGTTGCGACTCTTGGACGTGTCGCTCACGAGACCGGGGATGATCCGCGCCGAGAAGGTCTTCGCCCGCATGCGGGACTTGCTCGATGGCGTGAACATCGAGGACCTCGCCATCCCCTTCACCGCGGTCGCGACCGACCTGCTGGCAGGAAAGCCTGTCTGGTTTCAGCGCGGTCCCGTCGAGACGGCGGTGCGGGCGTCGATCGCGATGCCCGGTGTGTTCACGCCGTTGATGTTGAACGGACGCGTGCTCGTCGACGGCGGCTTGATGGACCCGGTCCCGGTCGCGCCGACGGCATCGGCGCACGCGGATGTGACGATCGGCGTCGATCTCGGAGGTGATCGCGCCGTGGCGCACGACGGCGCGCCCGCGCGTGAGACGGCCGAGGCGCGACCGATCGAGGAGTGGGCAGAGCGATTCCGCCGCGGCGCGGCCAACGTGTTCGACAGTGATCTCGTCCGCTCACTGCTCAGCCGCATGTCCGGGGCATCGAGCACGGAGCACGACGGCGAGGACGCGTCGGCGGCGGTGGAGGAACAAGAGGCATGGCCCGCAGGTCTCGGCCGGTTCGACGTGATGAACCAGTCGCTCGAAGCGATGCAGCGCTTGCTGACCCGCTACCGGCTCGCCGGTGATCAGCCTGATGTGCTGATCACCGTTCCGAAGGATGCCTGCCGCACGTTGGACTTCCACCGGGCGTCGGAGATGATCGCGCTCGGCCGCGAGCTCACGGTCGGGGCGCTGGACCGCGGGTCGACGACAACATCCCCGAGCTGACCGCGGCCGTAGTCGGCAGTTGTCCGATTCGTTCTTTCTGCTGCGAATGTGGCCGCGGCTGAGCTTGACCGGTATTCGTGCAGCGACAACAGTTGCGGAACAGCGTGCCCGGCGCGAAGGAGTGCGCCCGGACCGAGTAGGAGTGGTGATGGCCGGGCGGCACGGGCGAAGGTTCGGCGGGGTCGTGGTGACGACCGCGCTGCTTGCGGGAGCTGTGGTGATCGCGGGCGCGGTCCCCGCGGGAGCGGCGTCGAACGTGTGGTCGGTTGCAACGAGCCCGAACACTGCTACCGGTCGGGACTTCCTGGCGTCGGTTTCGTGTGTGTCCTCGACGTTCTGCATGGCCGTCGGCTTCGACCGGGACGCATCCACGACGCCGGAGAGCGACTACACCCTGACCGAGATGTGGGACGGGACGAGCTGGTCGATCGTTCCCAGCCCCAGTCCGACGAACACGAGGCAGCCGAGCACACCGGTCGACCAGCTCTTGGGTGTGTCGTGCGCGAGCGAGACGTTCTGCATGGCGGTCGGTTCCGGCTCCGGCTTCGCGCTGGGTCTGATCTGGAACGGCTCGACGTGGCGATCCGGCGCGTTACCGAGCAACCCCGCTTCGAACCCCGTGTACAACAGCGTGTCGTGCACCAGTCTGTTGTTCTGCGTCGCGGTCGGCTCGATCTACAACCCGTTCACCACTCACACGTACGCGACCGGCGCGACCTGGGACGGCGACACCTGGGCCGGCGAAACCCGCCCGATCGTCGGGTACAACTCGACGTTCACCTCGGTGTCGTGCAGCGCCGATTCCAGTTGTGTCGCGGTCGGCAACTACACGGACACCGCGGCTCGCTCGAGCTACCACACCCTGATCGAGTCGACGTCGAACGCGTCGACGTGGACGGTCGCGACGAGTCCCGACGCGGGTTTCGACAACAATCTCATCTCGGTCTCGTGCACGAGTTCGACCAGTTGTGTTGCCGTGGGCAGTTTCAGCGGCACGGACCCTTCGGCGACGAACACGCTGGTCGAGAACTTCGACGGCACGAACTGGTCGCCGACGGCCGCTCCGCAACCTGATCATCGCGTCCTCACCGGCGTCTCGTGCGACAGCCCGACCGATTGCGTCGCGGTCGGCGTGTACGGCGGAGGGTTCATCGACGGACTCCCGGTCAGCCTCCAGACTGTCGCCGAGACCTGGGACGGGACCGCGTGGTCGATCACTCCCACACCGAACCCGGTCACCGGCGAAAACCTGGCCGGAGTGTCGTGCGTCGACGCGCTGAACTGCACTGCGGTCGGCGACGCGGTCGACATCACCCCACCCGAGACGACCTTCATCATCGCGGGTACCGAAGCCGCCGTGCCGGATGCGCCGACGGGAGTGTCCGCCGGAGCCGGGTTCCGCTCCGCGACGGTGACGTGGACCGCACCCGACCGCGACAACGGCAGCCCGATCACGCAGTACACGATCACGAGTTGGCCCGGCGGCAACTCGACGACCGTCGCCGCTCCGCAGACCACCGCGACGGTCGACCGGCTGGCAACGGGGATTCCCTATACGTTCACCGTTTCGGCGACGAGTGCGAACGGGACGAGCGCGCAGTCGTCGGAGTCGCTTCCGGTCACGCCGGTGCCGGGCATCTCGATTGGCGACAGCTCGACCTTGGAAGGCGACATCGGCAGCCACACCGTGTCCTTCCCGGTGACCCTGTCGCAGCCCGCGACGACGACGGTGTCCGTCGCCTACACAGTCACGGGCATCACTGCGACCGGAGCCAAGAAGCACAGCACCGGAGTCGATTTCCAGGACAAGAGTGGCACGGTCACCTTCACACCGAACGCGAAGACCGGAAAGACTCCCGTCGAGAAGACCATCAGTGTCACTGTCTACGGCGACACGACGGTCGAAGCCGACGAGACGTTCAATGTGACATTGTCGAACCCGACCGGTGGGTACTTGTCGGGTCATAACCCCGGAACGGGCACGATCGTGAACGACGACGGCGTCCTCACCGGCACCACCATGGGCATCGGAGATGCGAGCATCGTCATGGCGGACAGCAGCCCGACGACGATGACGCTGCCCGTCACGCTGTCGGCTCCTACGGCCGGGAGCGTGTCCGTGCAATACGCCGTCGCTCCGGGCACCGCGGCCTACAGCAAGAAGGCGCTACTCGGCGGCGACTACGGCGGCGCGACGACGGGAACCGTCACCTTTGCCGCCGGCTCGACAGCGAAGACCATCGGCATTCCGATCTGGCCCGACGCCACCCCCGACACGGACGAGACGTTCACCGTCACGCTCTCGGGCGTGACCGGAACCGGCGTCACGATGATTCGCTCCGTCGGAACCGGCACCATCCTCAGCCGATAGTCCCGCAGCCCGACAGTCCCGCCGCCTTGACGGCGCTGATTGCGCGAGTCAATGCTGCCCGGCGGAAGTGTCGCGATCTCGGGGTGCTCGGCCCGAGGGTGGCACGGCTGTGGAGCGAATCATGTGTTCTTGCTGGCGCCCGGTTGGACGGCAGGGAGACGCACTCAATCGGGGGGAGTATCTGTGAGATTCGACAAGCGTGTGCTCGCGATCGCGAGTTCCGTGGCGTTGGCGAGCAGCGTCGCCCTTGGGGCGATCGCGTCGTCGGCCGGCGCCGTGTTGCCCAGGCATGACGCCGCCAACGACAAGGTGACCTGCAACGACGTCGTCGGCACGATCGCGTTCGCGACGGCGCTGCACCTCGGAGGTACGACTCCGAACACCGACAAGGTCGCGTTCAAGTCCGGTGACTGCACCGACACGACCGCCGGCATCTACAACCCGACCACCAACACGAACGGCGTTTCGCTCAAGGGCGTGACCGTCGGCGGAACGTTGGCGTCGGCCGACAACGACTGCCTCGCGCTGCAAGGTTTGAGCACGGGGACGTCCGGCAACCTGCTGGGCACCTTCTCGACGAACCGGGCCACGCCCGCGTTGATGAGCCCGAAGATCACGCTCACCATCAACCAGACATGGGGCGGTACGTTCAACGACGGTGGCAGCACGTCGCCTGTGTCGGACTCCGACAGCTGGGGTGGCCAGTACGGCTTCTTCTCCATCGGAGCGTCAGGCTCGGGCAACCCGATCGGCTCGGGGCAGTCGAACACGTCCCCGCCGACCGTCGTCGGTTCCTTCAGCGGCAGCGACAACGGGCACACGTCGTTCTTCGACGCGAGCACCTCACAGAGCACCGGTGACCTCGCCGCGCAGTGCTTCAGCGCGGCCGGCATCAAAGGCATCACCTTCGGTATCGGCGGCTTCACCTTGCAATAGGTCGTCCCGTCGAACCGGCGGGCGCAACCCGATCGTCGTTGGTGCCGGGCGCGTCGTGTCCGGCACCAACCGCGTCGGAGGCGAGGTTCCGAGGCCCGCAGATGGCCGTCAGCGGTGGCGGCGCACCGGACGCCTGCGTCGAGGTCGCGTGTACGCCGACACGCGTGTTGCAACGGCCGCGGTCGAAACCGTGGGCGGCGCGAGCAACGTGACGGCGGGCGACGGTGTCGTGCGGGGCGGAAGATCGGCGGTGGGAATCGTCACGGCTGTTCTCTCGCGGCTTGTCGCGATTTGCCGAGACGTTCTTCCCGCGGTTGCCGGCAAGCTGACGTGACCCGACGATGCACCCAGCGCGGTCCATGCCATCCACAGGAGGGGCGCGCCGACGATCGCCGCGACGAGCGGACCGCGTACGAATCGCTTGACGCGCCGAAAGGTGCGTTCGTGCCGGCGGCGGAACCGCTCGTACGCGGTCATGCCCGGGTCGTAGCGGTCGTATTCGTCCATCACCGACGAATGTTCGCGCGTCGCCGTCCCTACGGCCAGGCGCGCTCGGGAAGGCCGGTCTGCGTCGGGTCCGACGATGGAATCGTCCCAACCGGCGCCGACGCCCTTGCCTTTCCGGACGTGCTCGACCGCCTCGTCGAGAGCGACCCAGTCACCGGGTGGCGCCTCGGGAGCACCAACTGCAACAGTTGCCCCGTGACCCTCGTTGCGGTTCTCGGGCTCGTCGGCCTCGCAATCGTGCTCCTCGTGACCTCGGACAAGCCGATGCGATGGCTGGAGCGTCGCTACTGGCGTCGGCAACGGCAGAATCGCTGAAGGGCTCGGCGTCGGCGACCCGGTCGGGGCCGCGCCGCCCGGACCACCCCACGGCGCGATGCCCGTTGGCGTTCCCCGCGCCGTATTCTCGTGCCATCCGATGAAAGAAGCGGTCATGGAACAACACGCTTTGCCGAGCAGCGTCATCGCGGTGCTCCTCGTGGCCGGGGTCGTTCTCTTCATTGCGTTGATCCTCTACGCCAACCAGGCCGGATAACCCGAGCACGCGAGGACCGACAAGGGACCTTTGGCCCTGAATTCCTCGGTGCCTTGTCGCGAAGCTGCACGGGTCGCCGAGCTCGTGGGAGCCGCTCGGGGCAGCCGCGAGGAGGCGTCACATGAGCATTCCCGACCGTTCGGCCGTGGCCGTCGGCGATCTCATCTCACTTCACGGCCGCCGTGCGGTCGTCACGGGTGGCTCGATGGGTATTGGGTTCGCGATCGCGCGGCGTTTCGCGCAAGCAGGGGCCGCGGTGCTCATCGGCGATATCGAGGACGCGGAGAAACCCGCAGCGACGATCGCGCGTGAGGTCGACGGCACCGTGATCGGTTGCCGCCTCGACGTGAGCGACGCCGCGTCGATCGTCGCGTGCGTGCAACGGGCGCAGCAGGAGCTCGGCGGTCTCGACATCTGGGTCAACAACGCGGGCATCTATCCGTCGAAGCCGCTCATGGAGCTCACGGACCAGGACTGGGACCGAGTGCTCGACATCAACCTCCGCGGTTCGTTCATCGGTGCCCGGGAAGCGGCGAAGTGCATGATCGACGCCGCGCACGGAGGCGTGATCCTCAACCTCGCGTCGACGGCGGGTTTCAAGGCGGGCGGCCCCGGCGTCGCCCACTACGTCTCGTCGAAGCACGCGGTGATCGGCCTCACCAAGAGCCTCGCCGTCGAGCTCGGGCCGCGCGACATCCGCGTTCTGGCCATCGCGCCGACACTCATCAAGACGCCCGGAATCGACGCGGGCGAAGCTGCCTTCCGAGCCGCAGGACTCGGCGACATGCTCGACTCGTACGCGCAGCGCCTCCCGCTCGGCCGAGTCGGCGTGCCCGACGACGTCGCGCGCGTCGCCCTGTTCTGCGCGAGTGACCTCGCGCTCTTCATGACCGGAAGCACCCTGCTCGTCGACGGCGGCGACGTCGCGCTCTGACCCGATTCGATCCGTTCCGGGCGACGCGAGTCAGCAACGGGAACAGGTCACGGCGTGCACGCGTAGTCCTGGTCGTAGATGATCGTCCATTGCGTGATCCAGGTTGTTCCGCCGCCGAACGCATAGCTCGGGGCGCAGTGGCCGACGGCCTCCGAAGCGTTGCGCGCGCCTGGTACCCAGATCGGCGTACCCGGGTTGTACCCGATCCCGGTGATGACACCCCATTGATAGTTCGTGGAGTAGATGCCGACGACGGAGCCGTTGGCGCGGAGTCCGTCGAGCAGACCCTGGATCACCTCGACGTTGTACGCGAGGTTGTCGGTGCGCCACGGCTTGCCGATCTCGACGTCGAGCCACCACATCGACGCGCTGATCCCGAGGCTGCCGACGTACGCGAGGTCGAAGGTCGCGGCGTTGCGGCCGAAGTTGTACGACCGGCACGCGAGGTCGACGACTGCACACGATCCGCCCGGTCCGGTCAGGCCGCTCGTCGTGTCGTTCGGGAGCCCGTCGGCGTTCACGTACAGCGTGAGCGACGCGCCCGCCCACGCCGCCTCGCTCGCGAGACACGGATTCTTCGTGTAGGTCGTGCCGTCGTTCACGCCGACGATCGTGACGGCATGGGGCAGCGGCGGATACGCGCCGCCACATTGCGGCCACGAGATGTCGTAGCCGGTCGTGCCGGGCTGGTACGGGTCGAGGGTGCGTTGCACGGCGATCCCGATGACCGGCGCGGGCCGCAACCGTGACGCGGCCGACCCTCGAAAGCGGGCGTCCCCGAAGCTGAAGATGCCGCCGTCGGACGCGACCATCCAGTAGCCGAGGCCGGTGGGTGTTGCGGCGATGCCGACGACGGGTTGGTTGAGTCGGATTGCGCCGGTGGATCCGTAGAAGCGCGCGTCGCCGAAGCTGAAGATGCCGCCGTCGGACGCGACCATCCAGTAGCCGTGGCCGGTGGGTGTTGCGGCGATGCCGACGACGGGTTGGTTGAGTCGGATTGCGCCGGTGGATCCGTAGAAGTGCGCGTCGCCGAAGCTGAAGATGCCGCCGTCGGACGCGACGAGCCAGTAGCCGTGGCCGGTGGGTGTTGCGGCGATGCCGACGACGGGTTGGTTGAGTCGGATTGCGCCGGTGGATCCGTAGAAGTGGGCGTCGCCGAAGCTGAAGATGCCGCCGTCGGACGCGACGAGCCAGTAGCCGTGGCCGGTGGGTGTTGCGGCGATGCCGACGACGGGCCGGTTGAGATGGATTGCGCCGGTGGATCCGTAGAAGTGGGCGTCGCCGAAGCTGAAGATGCCGCCGTCGGACGCAACCAACCAATAGCCGAACCGGGGCGTCGACGCGACGCCCACGATCGGCGCCGAGAGCGGAATCCCCGCGGTCGAACCGGCATAAGTCGCGCCGAACGCGTAGACGCTCCCGTCGGCACCCACGAGTCGATACCCCGACGCAGCTTGCACGCTCGCCGCCGCCGCCGGTGGCTCCGGCCGCGCCGCAGGAGTCGCGCCCGCACTTGCGCTCGCGCCGAGCGTCGTCAACACGAGCAGGAGACCGACGCCGAACCGGAGACTGCGTTGTCGCGTCACCGCCTCAGCGTCGACCAGCCATCCTCCGAAGTCAATTCTCCTCGACTCGACCTTCCCCGGCCGAGAGCGCGCCTGCCTCGCCGCGCTGCGGGTCCAAGACGACGGCCGGCTAAGGATTGTCGTCTCTTCGCTATACCTCCTAGTCTCGGTCGATGACGCGCACCGGCCTCGACCGCGACGCCGTGGTCGGCGCGGCCGAAGCGATCGTCGACGTCGACGGGTGGGAGTCGTTGACGATGACGGAGCTGGCCGGCAAGGTCGGCGTGCGGGTCCCGTCGCTCTACAACCACGTCGAGAGCATCGAAGCGCTCCTCGGATACGTCCAGATCCGTGCGCTCGCGGAGCTCGGCGACGATCTGCAGCGTGCCGCGATGGGCAAGGTCCGGCGGCGGGGCGTCGAGGCGCTCGCGCTGACACTGCGGGATTTCGCCATCCGCCACCCCGGCCGCTACGCGCTCGCCATGAGCACGCCCATCGACCGACCGGCGATCCAGGCCGCGGGAGCATCGGCCGGCGCGGCGCTGCGCGCCGTTCTCGAGTCGTACGGCGTCGACTTCTCGCCCCGGCTCGCGTACCTCTGCGTGTCGACGCTGCACGGCGTGCTGGCGCTCGATCGGTCGGGTCTCTTTCGTGACTCGGTCCGGGGCGACGACGTGTACGACGAGGCGGTCGCGGTCGTTGTGCTGCTCATCGAACGCGCCGCGAAACGACGAGAGGTCCCGAGCGCATCGCGTCGGATTCACCGAACGAGATCCTGAGGAGAACAGATGCCGGAACCCATCAAGATCGGTTGGCTGGGCTCTTGTCTCGACGGCCCGGGTGGCGGTTACGACAAGATCCACCGTCTGGCGTTCGACGAGGCCGTCGAGTCCGGTCTGTTGGATCGCCCGTACGAGTTCGTGTTGCACGGCGAGAACGGTCTGCCGAACGGAACGGCGAAGAACGCGACCGACGGTTTCAGATATCTCGTCGACGAGGGGTGCATCGGTGTCGCCGGTGCGTACAGCTCCGACAATGCGATCACGGTGGCGCCGTTGGCGAACGAGTTGCAGGTCCCGTTGATCTCGTGGGCGGGGACCGAGCGGTTGCAGGGCGACTACTGCTTCCGGCTCGGCAACGGCGACTGCGGTGGCGACGCGGCGCTCGTCGTGTCGTGGTTGGTGAAGCACGGCCATCGGCGCATTGCGGTGTTGAGCGAGATCGCTCCGAACGGTGAGGAGTACTTCCGGTACTTCCGCACGGAGTGCCGCCGCCGCGGCGTGAGCATTGCCGCGGTCGAGACGGTCTCGCAGAGCCCCGAGAATCTCGCCGAGAACCTCGACCACCTGCGGCAGGTCAACGCGGACGCGCTCGTCTACATGGGTTACGGGATGCTCGCGGCGAAGGGCTTGTTGCGGCGTGCGCTCGACGAGCTCGCGTGGGATCCCCCGCGCATCATGAGCACGGCGTTCATGTGGTACCTGATGGGCTTCGACCTGTTCGAGGGTTGGGTCGGGATCGACCAGTTCGACCCGACGAACAAGCTCGCGCAGAAGTTCCACGATCGGTTCGTCGCAAAGCACGGCGGTTCTCCGCCGATGTGGCCGAACGCGATCCCCGTGCTCGCGTACGACACCGCCCGTGTACTCACCGAAGGACTCTTCCGGGCGCCGATCCTGAGCGGCCCCGGCCTGAAGGCCGGGCTCGAGTCGATTCGCTTCATGCCGAGCGCGACGGGCGGTGCCCACACGCACATCGCGTGCGCGCCGCACGAGCACGGCATGTTCCGCGGCGACTGGCTGCTCTACGGCCGCGTCACGAACGGCAAGCTCGAGTTCGAGGGCCTCTTCGAACCGTGGGAGTAGACCTCCGCCGGTGCATGTCACGACGGGCAAGTCGTGTGGGCGAAGTGCTCTACGGTCCCTACGGGGCGCGTGCTTCGCTCCTACGGACTCCTCCGTCCGCTGCACCCGGCGCGCGACCCCTCGCCGGTGCGCGCATGTGCCGTGACGACCATCCGGCGACCGACGCCAAGATCACGGCGATGGAGACCGACCGTCGTCTCGACGGCAGAACCGCCAGCGCGCCGTAAACCGAAACGCCCGCTCGATCGTGGAACAACTGAGGGCGTGAATGCTCGCGGCCCGCCGGATGTCGAAGGGGAGATCCGCCATGTTCCGTCGCACACTCGTCGTTCTGGGTGCAGCAACTGCCGCGACCCTGCTGTTGGTCGGCAGCGCGAGCGCAGGGACCGTGATCCCTCCGCAGGGCAAGGTCGGCCCGAACCAGTACTTCGACGGGCTCGTCAACGGACAGGCAGGCCTGAGCAGTACTCCGGTGGTGATCCGGATGGCGTGCTTCGGTCCGCTGCGGCCCGGCCAGACCGGCCACCCGATGGCGGGTCAGACGGTCGAGGTGCGGCGCCCGGTCGTCATCGTCGTCGGCCACACCGGGAACACGGGTCCGTTCGGCAACCGGATCGTCGCGTTCTTCGGCCCGCCGCCGCCCCTCCCGGTCGTGTCCGGCCCGACTCCGGGGTCGCCGCCCACGGCGACCGGCACGGTCACCTTCATGCACTACGGCGTGGTGAAGCCGATCCCGACGTCGCTCGTGCTGCCGTGCTCGGGAACGGGGAACGTGTTCTTCGTGCCGATGCCGTTCACCCCGCCGACCGCGACGTCGACCCCGCAGCCGGCAGTCGTGCCCGTCACCTACGTCGGCCAACCCTGACGCGCGTCGGAGCGCGCTCGGTTCAGTAGTGGTGCAGCAGGTCGACGACGGCCGCCGCGTCCTGTCCGAGCATGACGCGCCCGACGACCTGCATGTGCGAACGCCAGTGCTCCTCGGCGGCGGCACCGTCGCCGGACTCGACGAGATCGAGCAGCCGTTCTTGCGATCGCAGGCCGCGCCGGCGGATGCTCGGCGATCCGGTTGCGTCGTCGCTGCTGCTCACTGCCGTCACCGCGCGGACGACGATCTCGCTGAGCATCTCGGCGACGATGTTCAAGGTCTGATTCCCGGCCAGCGCGACGAGGCGTTGGTGGAACGCCGCGTTCGCAACCCCGAAACGATGCGGGTCCTCGATCGCATCTTCCTCTTCGCGCAGGAGCACGCGGAGCTCCTTGACCGCGGCGCGACGCCCGCGCGCCGTGGCGATCGTCCGCGCCGCGATCGGCTCCAGGAGACTTCTCGCCTCGAACACGTCCGCGAGCGAGACGTTGCGCGCCTGGAGCAGCAGCGCCGCGGTGCGCGCAGTCATGCGTTCGTCGGGGGAGTGGACGATGACACCGCCGCGCACGCCGCGCACGACGGTGATGAGACCTTCGGCTTCCAGGATCCGCAGCGCTTCGCGCAGCGACGGGCGCGAAACACCGAAGCGTTCGACCAGGTCCGGCTCGTGCCCGAGCGAGTCACCCTCCGACAGCTCGCCGGAAACGATCAAGGCCCGCAGCTCGTCCGCGATCTGCTGGGGCTTCTCCCGCAGACGCTCGTTGGGCTTCGCGACAGACACGGACTCTCCGTCAGTCAGGCGGGCAGGGTTCGCCCACGTCGGAGGCTAGCCACGCTCGCCGAAGAAGAAGGCGTGCGCATTGTCGTAGAGCCACGCTTGGCGAACCTCGTCGGTGAGATCGAGCGCCGCGGCCTCGTCGAGGCACCGTTGCATGGACAGCACGGGGTAGTCGGATGCGAACAGGATGCGGTCCCTGCCGCGCGTCGACATGTAGTGCAGCAGCGACGCGGGGAGTCGTTTGGGTGACCACGCCGACGTCATCAGCCGCAGGTTGCGGTACTTGATCATCAGCCGGATCGCCGTGTCCCACCACGGGTCGGCGCCGTGGATCATGCACAGCTTCAGCTCGGGGAAGCGATAGCAGACGCGATCGAGGTGGATCGGGTTCTGCGGTTCCGCGGGAAGCGGCGGCCCCGGGATGCCGGTGTTGACGCAGAGCGGCAGATCGAGCTCGCAGCACTTCGTGTAGAGCGGGAAATACACCGCGTCGGTCGGCGGGTACATGCCGTCGCCCCAGAAGCTCGGGCCGACGACCGCGTACGCGACCGGGTGGGCGCGGGTGAACGACTCCAGTGCGCGCACCGTGGGCATCGGGCGCAGCAAGTTGAAACCACCGACCGCGAGCGCGAACCGATCGGGTCGCGCTTCCACGAACGACAGCGCGCGACCCTCTTTCGCATTGACGTTGGTCATCAGGATCGAGCGCTCGACGCCGTTGGCGTCCATGTCGTCGAGCAGTTCCGACAGCTCGGGGCTCGAGAAGAACGCGTCGCCGCCCTTGAAGTAGTCGTCCTTGACGCGGACCATCCAGTCGGGTTGCGGACGGTCGCCCAGGTCGACGTTGACGAGGCAGTCGATGGCGCGGGTCATTGCACTTCCTCTCGTAGGCGTTCGCGGTTCGGCCCGAACATCTCGCTCATACCGAACAGGTTCGCGCGGGCGCTGCCGTCGGTCGACGGCCCCGGTGCCGGCACGCGGGCCGGCCCCGTTCGCGAAAACCCAGGTCGCCGCCGCGTGGTTTTGCGATGATTGTGGTCATGGCCACGACGCGACGAGCCGACATGTTCACCGCGGACGGCAAGCCGTCCGACGACGACCCGCGTGAGAACGGACCGACATTGGGCGACGAGCGCACCACGCTGGTCGAAGCCCTGCGCTGTCAACGCCTGACCTTGGAGATGAAGTGCTCCGGGCTCGATGCCGAGGCGCTCGCGCGCCGCTCCGTCGAGCCGTCGACGCTGTCGCTCCTGGGGCTGGTGCGGCACCTGGCCGAGATCGAACGTGCGACGTTCCGGACGATGATGGCGGGAGAGGACGTGCCCCGACTGTTCTGTTCCGAAACCGATCGTGACGGAGACTTCGACGGCGCGGTTGCCGACCCGCAGGTCGTTGCGGAGGCGTGGGCCGCATGGCGAGCCGAGGTGGACTTCGCCGAGCGGTTCGTGGCCAAGGCTCCCAGTCTCGACATTACGGGGGACGATCCCCTGAACCAGCACGGCAGCGGTGGTGGGGCGATGTCGCTGCGCGAGGTCTTGGTCGGAATGATCGAGGAGTACGCCCGGCACCTCGGTCAAGCCGATCTCCTGCGGGAGCGGATCGACGGGCGCATCGGCCAGTAGTGACGATCGTCTCGAGGGCAACGTGTGCGAGATACTCGCCGGGCCGCTCGACCGAAGGGACCGCCCACGTGAACGACCGCGTCTACATCCACGAGCTCGTCGACATCATCGGGCACAACCGCGCGCACTACATGCAGCACATGACCGCGAACTGGAGCCCGATCGGTCGAGAGGAGCGGAACCAGCTCTGCTACGGCGTTTGGGCGTTGGTCGGTTCGACCGGGGCCTGGCCGAAGACGGTGAACATGTGGGAGCACGAGAGCTGGTCCGGTCTGGCCGCGTCGTTCGCGACCGAGAACGTCGGTCGCGGCGCGGAGGATCCCGCGCTCGAACGGTGGTGGGCCAAGGCGGCCGAGTTCCGCAGCGGCGGGTTCGATCGCATCGTCCTGCCCGCCCCGTGGACCCGGACGATCGAGGAGCTCTGCGCAGCCGGTGTCCGGGGCGACGTCTACGCGCACGAGCTCGTCACGGTCGCGCCGGGAACCGCGGCGGACGTGCTCGAACGGGCACGGGACGCGTCCGAGCTGCACGCGCGCCACGGCTGGGAGCTGTTCGGCGCGTTCACGACCGCCATGGGTAACGACGACGAGGCGTTGCTGCTCTGGGCGATCCCGACCTGGCAGCAGTGGGCCGACGGCGAGAGCGACCCCGGTCTGGGGCGCTGGCGCCGCGGACTCCACGCCAGCCAGTGGAACCGCGTGGTGATCGTCGACGTGCCGCTCGGTCCGTTGCGGATCGGCCGTCAGCCGTCGCGTTCCGACCGGGTCGACTGGCAGGACTGACCGGGCGCCGATCCCGGCGTCATACGGTGCTCCCGTGATCGGCGCGCGGCCGGTCGACCGATCGGGCCCGGTCGACCCGGCCCCATGCGACCTGTGTCGGGCGGAGGGGGCCTTTGGTCCCTAGTGCGGCCCGTCGCGGCGGGGTCAGGCTGAGACGGCCGGAGCCGCCTTCGACCGAGAGAGGTGAGTGAACGATGCCCGGACCGCTCGACTGGTGGAACCGGGTCCGCCGGGCGGTCGGTCCTCCGGGAGCATCCGCGACCCGCGCGGCCGTGCCGACCGACGTCGACGCCGGCCGCCGTGCCGAGCTGGCCGTGGTGTTCGCCCACGTCGATCGGCTCGAGTCGGAGCTTCGTGCCGCCGAGGCGTATTCCGACCGGGAGGTCGCGACGGTCCATGCCCGCGCCGAACAGCACACGACGCGGCTGCTCGCGGACGCCGACGAGCGCGCGGTGCGGGCGCGGGCCGCGGCCGGTGCGCAACGGCGCACGGATCTCGAGGTGCAGGGCACACAGTCGCGGGCCGACGCCGAGGCCCGAGCCGAGGCGCTGCGACAGCGTGCGGCCGACGCGTTCCCGGAACTTGTCGATCGGGCGGTGGAGATGGTGCGTTCGTTCGCGCTCGAACGCAGTGCCGGCGTCGCGCCCTCCGGGCGGGACACGTGAGCGGCGCGGGTTGGGTCGCCGGCAGCGTCCGGGCGCGGCTGCTCGCGCGGCACTGCCTGGGTGTGGACGGTGCCCGTGAGATCGCGGCGGCGGGTTCGCTCGAAGCCGCGTGCGCGCGGTTGGCGGGATCCGCGTACGGCCGGTCGGGGATCGACTCCGGCTCGGCCGCGGTCGTGCAGCACGCCCTCTGGGCCTCGGTGGTCTGGGACCTGCGCGTCCTCGCGGGCTGGCTGCCCGGACCGGGCGTGGCCGTGATCCGCGTGTTCGCGGGATTCTTCGAGATCGACAACATCGAGGCGCGGCTCGCCTCCCTCGCCGACGGTGTCGACGCGCCGCCGCCGTTCGAGCTCGGTGGTCTCGGCACCGTCTGGACGCGCGCTCGCGCCGCGACGTCCGTCGGCGAGCTGCGCGCGCGACTTGCACGGCGTCGCCGTGGCGCGACCCCGGTACGGAGGACCGGGCGCGGATCTTGGCGTCGCTTCGACTCGAGTGGGCCCGGCGGCTCGGCGAGATCGACGTCGCCGGCGCCGCGGAGTGGGGTGCGGCCGCGGCAGCACTCGTGGTGGCGCGATCGCTCGGCGAACCCGACCGCCGTCCCCGACGATGTCGGTCACCGCGCGCCCGCGCTCGGCCGGCGCGCGCTCGCGGCGTCGACGTTGGCGGAGTTCGTCGCGGCCCTGCCGGATGCGGCGCGTTGGGTGTTCGAAGGCATCGACGGCACGGAAGAGCTGTGGCGGGCGGAGGCCGCGTGGTGGCGCCGGCTCGATCATCGACGGCGAACGACTGCTGCGCGGCGCGCGCCCCGGAACCGAGATCGTCGTCGGCGCGGTCGCCCGCCGCATGGCCGACGCCTGGCGCACGTGCGCGGCGCTCGACGTCGCGAGCCGCGGCGCGAGCGCGCAGGAGCTGGTCGATGTCTTCGCGTAGGCCGGCTGGGCCACATGCAGATGCAACGCCTCGCGTTGGTCGCGCCGAGAGACGCGTTGCGCGAGGTGCTCGTCGAAGTCGCCGACTGCGGAACCGTCGATCTCGACGAGGTCGCGAGCCCGCCCGGCGGCGCGGCCGGCCCGGCACTGACGCATCTGCACGGTCACAACCCGGCGCGGCGGCGACGGACCCTCCCCGAATCGCACGCGAGCGCCCGGACCTCGACGAGCTCGTGCGGCGCGGCGAACGGTCGCTGCTCGCGGGCGAAGCCGAGCTCGAACGGCGCGCCGATTCCGCCGTCGCCCACGGCCGGGTCGCCGCGTTGCTCGGGTGGATCCCCGACGAAGCGCTGCCATCGGTTCGTCAGCGCATCGAACCGCTCGGCGGCGCGGCGGTGGTGCTCCCGCGCCCGCTCGGGGTCGATCCGCCGACGTTGCTCGCGCCGCGCGGTCGTAGCGCACCGTTCCGCGTCCTGATCGACACGTACGGCACCGTGCGCTACGCCGACCTCGACCCGACGCCTTTCGCCGCGATCGCGTTCGTGTTGATGTTCGGGATGATGTTCGGTGACGCCGGGCGCGGACTGCTGCTCGTCGGCCTCGGCCTCTGGGCGCGCAGCGGGAAGGGACTGCTCGGTCGCTTCCGCGCGGCGTGGGCGCTCATCGTCGCGCGCCGGGCTCTTCGCGACGGCGTTCGGTGTCGCGTTCGGTGAGTTCTTCGGACCGACGCACGTGGTGCGCGGCCCTCTGGCTCGTCCCCCTCGACGAGCCGACGCGGCTCCTCGTCTCCGGCGTCGTCCTCGGGGCCGGACTCCTCGGGATCAGCCAGGTCATCGGCACCGTGAACCGGTGGCGGGAGGGCGGTCTGCGGTTCGCGTTGTACGACGCCGAGCGGCGTCGCCGGACTCTTCTCGTTCGTCGGCCTCGGACTGATCGTCGCGGGCGTGTACGAACATGCGGGCCCGGTCACGGTCGCGGGTGGTGTCCTCGTCGCGATCGGGGTCGCGCTCGTGTTCAGCGGCGGGTTCGTGGCCGCGGGCGGTCGCGGCGCCGGCCTCGCGCAGGCGACGGTCGAATCGTTCGACGGCCTCGTGCGACTCGGATCGAACGTCGTGTCGTTCGCCCGGCTCGCCGCGTTCGGTCTCACCGCGGCCGCGATCGGTTCGGTCGTCTGGGACGGCACCACCGCCTTGTGGCAGCCCAACGTGGCCGCCGTCGGCGCGGTCGTGCTCTTCGTCGTCGGCAACGGCGCGGCGTTCGCGCTCGAGGCGCTCGTCGTCGGCGTTCAGGCTCTTCGCCTCGAGTACTACGAACTGTTCTCGCGCATGCTCGGCGAGGAGGGCCGGCCGTTCCGGCCGTGGCACCTCGCGGTCGACCGGCCCGACGCAGATCGCCTGGTCGACGAAATGAAGGAGGAATCATGCGTGTCTGGCTGATCGCACTTCCCGCGGCCCTGATCGGATCGTGGGTGACGATGGCGCTCGCCCGCGACCGCGCGCGCGGTTTCCGGCGGTTGCGAATGCTTGAGCGGCGCGCTCCTCCTCGCGGGACTGTCGGTGCTCGTCCTCGCCGCGTTCGCGCGTCCGGGCGGCGCGTCGACGGCGACCTCCGCGTCGGTCGAGGCCCGTCCCGCGGTTCGGGCCGCCGCCACGACGTCGTCAACGTCGTCCTCGTCGTCGAGCGCGGCGTTCATCGGTGCGGCGATCGCCGTCGCGGGATCGTCGCTCGGCGCGGCACTCGCGGTGGCGTACACGGGCGCGGCCGCGCTGGCCGCGGTCAGCGAACGGCCCGAGCTGTTCGGACGCGCGCTGGTGGTCGTCGGATTGGCCGAGGGCATCGCGATCTACGGATTGATCGTCGCCATCATCCTGATCGGCAAGACGTGATGCGGATCGCCGCGCTCGGGGAGACGGTGAAGGTCGAGGGCTTCGCGCTCGCGGGCGCGCTCGTGCTTCGCCGCGGACGGCACCGGCGATCTCGACGCGGCGTGGGACGCGCTGCCCGACGACGTCGGCGTCCTGATCCTCGACGCCGCGGGCGGAGGACCGGCTGCGGGGCCGGTTCGACGAGCGCCCGCAGCTCCTGACGGTCGTGAGCCCGCGATGACGCCGCCCGACGCCGACGCTCGACGCGCTCGACGCGCTCGACGCGCTCGACGCGGCCCTGCGCCGTGCGGTCACCGCCCGCGGCGAACGGTTGCTCGACGCGGCGAGACGCGACGCCGACCGCGCAGGTTGCCGAAGCGGGCGAGCAGACCGACGCGCTGGTCGACCGCGCGCAGCGTGACGGCGAGGCGATCGTCGACGCGCTGCTCGTGCAGGAGCGCGCGTCGCCGGCGGCGCACGACCGCGAACGTCGTGCTCGCCGCGCAACGCGCGGTGATCGACGAACTCGACGGTCGGGTGCACGCGGCCGTGCTCGGGCTGCGGGCACGCGCCGGACTATCCCGCGGCTGCTCGACGGGCTCGCGGCGCACGCCCGCGCGCGGCTGGGCGCGGAGGCGGTCGTGATCCGCCGACCCGGGCGACCTCGGCGGTGTGCTCGCCGAGGCTCCGGGCCGACGCGTCGACTACACGTTGCCGGCGCTCGCGGAACGCGCGCTGGCCGAGCTCGGCGACACCGTCGACGGGTTGCTGCGATGACGGACGTTCGAGCGCGTGTCGTGCGCGTCAACGGTTCGCTCGTCGAGATCGAGGCGTTCGAGACGGTGGGGCTGCTCGACCTCGTCGAAGTCGGCGATCCGGGGCTCGCGGGCGAGGTGATCGCGGTCCACGGCGCGCGGGCGACGGTCGAGGTGCACGAGTACACCGGCGGTCTCGCGACGGGCGCGGCGGTGCACAACTCGCGGCGTCCGCTGTCCGCCGCGCTGGGCCCGGGGTTGCTCGGCGGTGTGTTCGACGGGCTGCTGCGGCCGCTCGCGGCGGCGGGCGAGATGCTGCGGCCCGGCGCGACGCCGCCCGCCGACGTCCGGCAGTGGTCCTTCCACCCGGCTGCCGCGGTCGGCACGCCGCGTCGCGGCCGGACATCTGCTCGGGCGTCGTCGACGACACCGGTGGTTTCGAACATCGCGTCCTCGTCCCGCCCGGTCTCGAAGGGAACGTCGACTGGATCGCGGCCGAGGGCACTGCGCGCCGCGGGCGATCGGATCGCGGTCGTCGGTGGCACCGACGTCGCGCTCGACGCAGTTGTGGCCGGTGCGCCACGGCCGGCCGTTCCGCGAGCGGCTGGCGCGCGCCGTCCCGCTCGTGACCGGACAGCGTGCGCTCGACCTCCTGTACCCGGTCGCCCGGGGGAGCACCGCCGCGGTTCCCGGCGGTTTCGGTACGGGCAAGACGATGCTGCTCCAGCAGATCGCGAAATGGTGCGACGCCGACGTCATCGTCTACGTCGGCTGCGGGGAGCGCGGCAACGAGCTGGCCGACGTGCTCGAAGACCTCGCGCGACTCCAGGATCCGAAGACCGGCCGACCGCTGTCGGAGCGCACGGTGTTGATCGCGAACACGTCGAACATGCCGGTGATGGCGCGCGAGGCGAGCGTGTACACGGGGATGACGGTCGCGGAGTTCTTCCGCGACATGGGCTACGACGCCGTCGTCATCGCCGACTCGACGTCGCGCTGGGCCGAGGCGTTGCGGGAGTTCGCGTCGCGCACCGGAGAGCCGCCGGCCGAGGAGGGCTACCCCGCGAGCCTCGCGTCGTCGCTCGCCGCGTTCTACGAGCGGGCCGGGTCGCGTCGACGACGCTGGGCGGGCGCACCGGTTCGGTCACCGTCATCGGCGCCGTGTCGCCGCCCGGCGGCGACTTCACCGAACCCGTCACCGCGCACACTCAGCGGTTCGTGCGCTGCTTCTGGACGCTCGACCGCGATCTCGCGTACGCGCGCCACTATCCGGCCGTCAGCTGGCACGGCTCGTTCTCCCGCGACGCGGATCTGCTGAGCCTCTGGCACGCCGAACACGGCGACGAGCGCTGGTCGGAGGGCCGGGCGCGTGCCCTTGCGCTGCTCGCCGACGCCGACCGCCTCGAATCGCTGGTCGAGCTCGTCGGCGCGAACGCGCTTCCGGACCGCGAGCGCGTCGTGTTGCTCGGCGCGCGCCTGCTGCGCGAAGGCGTGCTCCAGCAGAGCGCGCTCAGCGAGCACGACGCGTTCTGTCGCGCTCGAGAAGCAGGCCGCGCTGCTCGAGATGACGCTCGACATCTACGACACCTGTCTCGCGCTCCTCGATCGCGGCGTGTCGGCCGCGACGATCGAGGAGTGCGACCTCGAGCGCCGTGATCCGGGCACGCGACACGGTCGCGCCCGACGACGCCGGAGGGTGTGCGCGCCGATCGCGGCCGCGGCGCGCGCGCGCGCTGGAGGCGCTGCGATGAAGGACGCGCCGATCGAGTACACCGACGTCGTCGCGGTCGACGGTCCGCTCGTGACCGTGCGCGGCGTGCGCGACGTCGGATGGGACGAGGGCGCGCGCCTTCGCCTCGCGTCGGGCGAGGAGCGTCACGGCGTGGTGCTCGACGTCGACGACGACCGCGCCGTCGTGCAGGTCTACGAGGGAACGTCGGGCATCCGCCCGGACGAGACGAGCGTCGCGTTCGTCGGCGGTCCGATCGCGCATCAAGGTCAGTGATGCGCTGGCTCGGCCGGACGTGGAACGGTCGGGGCGATCCGATCGACGGCGGTCCGCCCGTGTTGGCCGGACCCGAACGCGAGGTCACCGGCTTCCCGTTCAATCCCGCGGCGCGCCTCACGCCGGCCGATCCGGTGCTGACCGGAATCGCGGCGATCGACGTGATGACCACGTTGGTGCGGGGCCAGAAGCTGCCGGTGTTCTCCGTCGGCGGTCTTCCCCATCTCGAGCTCGCGGCCCAGATCGCGGCGCAGGCCCACGTCGGGGGCGAGGCATTCTGCGTCGTGTTCGCGGCGATGGGCGTGACGCACGCCGACGCCTCGATGGTGCGCGACGTGCTCGAGGCCCGCGCCGCGGCCGGCGAGCTCGCGCTGTTCGTCAACACCGCCGACGACCCGATCGCCGAACGCCTCCTGACGCCGCGCATCGCGCTCACGGTCGCCGAGCATCTCGCGTTCGACCGCGGGCTATCACGTGCTCGTCGTCATGTCCGACATGACGAGCTACTGCGAAGCACTGCGCGAGGTTGCCGCCGCCCGGGGCGTCGTGCCCGCGCGGCGCGGATATCCCGGGTACCTCTACAGCGACCTCGCGTCGATCTACGAACGGTGCGGCCGGCTGCGCGACCGTCCGGGTTCGATCACGCAGATCCCCGTGCTCACGATGCCCGCGGGCGACATCACGCATCCCGTTCCCGACCTCACGGGCTACATCACCGAGGGGCAGTTGCGTGCTCGCGCCCGACATCGCCGCGCGCGGCGTCTATCCGCCGATCGACCCGCTCTCGTCGCTCTCGCGGATGATGCGCCGCGGCGTCGGCGCGGCGCGCACCCGCGCCGATCACCGCGACGTCGCGGCGCAGCTCGACGCGTCCGTCGCGCAGGCCCGCCAGATCGGTGACCTCGCCGAGCTCGTCGGTCCCGACGCGCTCACCGCGACCGACCGCAGGTATCTCGCGTTCCTCGACGTCGTTCGAGCAGGCAGTTCGTGACCCAGCGCGCCGACGAGTCGGTCGGCCTCGACGACGCGTTCGCGCGCGCGTGGCGGGCGCTGTCGGCGCTGCCGCGCCGCGAGCTCACGATGATCCCGGCCGAGTTCCTCGACGCCTCGTACCGGAACTGAAGGAGGCGCGCATGCGCGTGCGCACACCCACCGGGACGCGGCGGCCGGCTGTGGTTGGCGGAGCGGCTCCAGACCGCGACCCGGGCCGCCGACCTCCTCGAACAGAAGGAACGCGTCCTGGCGCAGCGAGCAGCGCCGGCTCGTCGTGCTCGAGCGCGCCGACCGCGACGCGGTGGGAGCGCGCGTGGCGCGAGGGTCAGACGTGGATCGCACGGGCGGCGATGTTGCGGGGCCGGCGCGTGATCTCGCTCTGCGGCACAATCGGCGAGTGCGCAGCGTCGACCTGGTCTGGCGCAACTCGATGGGCGCCTACTACCCGGCCGAGGCCACGTGCCGTCCTCCCGGAGGAGGCGCCGCTCGGGGAGATCGCCGGCACCGCGGCGATGGCCGAGACCGTACGACGCGCATCGGGACGCGCTCGAACGCGCGGTGCAGCTCGCGGCGACGGAACGGGCCGTGCGCGAGGTCGATCGGGAGCTGCGCGCGACCCGCCGGCGGCTGCGGATGTTGCAGCGGCAGTGGATCCCGTCGCTCGGTGCGGCGTTGCACGCGGTCGACATCGAGCTCGAAGAGCGTGAACGCGACGACATCATGCACGCCCGGCGGGCGAAGGCGCCGAGGAGCGCGCGATGAAGACGCTGCTGCTCTGTGTCGACGGCTCCGCCGCCTCCACCGCGGCGACCCGTGTCGCGCTCGGCCTGGCGCGCCGATTGGCCGGCCAAGGTCCATGCGCTCTACGTCGTCGAAGACTCGGGTCTCGCGTCGCTCGTCGACGAAGCGATCGACGGCCGCGGCTCGGCGGAACGGCTCGTCGGTACGCGCGCGAGGCGCTGTTGCAGCGGGTCCGCACGCTCGCGGCCGACGGCGGAGTCGAGCTCGAGTGCGTCGGTCGACCAGGGCGAGCCGTTCGAGCGCATCCTGGACCACGCCCGGACGCTGCGGCCCGACTTCATCGTCATGGGTCGCACCGGTCGGCGCGGTCCGGGGCGCGCGCTCGTCGGCAGCGAGGTCGAGCACGTGCTCGAGTTCACCGACTGGCCGCTCGTCATCGTCCCCGAGTAGCCGGGCTCGGTGCGGTGAGGGCCGGGAGCTCTACTGCGGGGACGACTCCGAGCTGTTGCACGTTCGGGAGGCGGCCGATCCCGCGCAGCGTGACATCGCGGGTTCCGAGCACGCTGATCCACGCGGGGAGGACCGACGTCTGGTAGCCCGACGCGAGGAGCTCTCCGGGTCGGGCGGTCTGGCACAGGCGGGCGGCGAGGTTGACGGGGCGGCCGATGTAGTCGTCGCCGTCGATGATGAGGACCTGGCCGTGGGCGACACCTCCCCGCAACACGAGGGGATCGCAGTCGTATCGTGCGATGAGCTCGGCCGCGGTCGCGATCGTGGGACCGACGTCGACGCCGATGATCATGGCGCCGTCGCCGAGCCATTTTCCGACCCGCACCCCTCTCCGGACGGTCAGATCGCGGGTGAGCGAACGGAACCGGCTGATCGCGTCGATCGCGGCGTGCTCGCCGTGGGTTGCGATGAAGGCGGTGAAGCCGCAGAGGTCCAAGAAGGCGAACGCGCGGTCGACGGGTTCGATGGCGTCGGCGACGTCGCGTGGTTCTTCCATGCCCCGCAACGTCGGTGCCGAACCGATCGCTCCGACCGGAGCCGTCGGTTCGTCGTCTCGCGACGGGAATCGCCAGACGTCATCAGCGTCGTCGCGGTCGACGTGCGGTCGTGATGATGTCGGATCCGGCATTTCGATCGTCCTTCGGTTCTCGTGCACGCCGCGCGCACCGCGCGGCCTCCAGGCTAGGAGTGGACTGCGCGGGAGGCGGACTCGCGCCGGTGAAGATCCGGCGAACTCACGACTTCTGTCGGCGCGATGAGTCGTTCGTGAGCCGCCATCGACCTCGGACAACTATTTGACAAAGTCATACAACTACTTTAGGTTCCCGACGATGGCAAAGGGCGCGGACCACGTCGCGGACGCGGAACATGCACTGGAGCGCCTCTTCCGGCTGACGATGAATCGCAAAGTCCACAGCCGACAGTCGGCCGCGGTCGGCGTCGACGTGACACGCGCCGGCTACGCGGTGCTGCGCTGTGTCGACGAGGCCGGGGAGCCGAGCCTCGGGGAGATCGCACGGGCGTGCGCCATGGACCCCGCGGCCGCCGGCCGGCAGGTCCGCACGCTCGCAGAGGACGGTTTGCTCGAGCGGTACGCCACGACCGACGACGGGCACGTCACCGTCGTGCGCCTGACCCGTGCCGGGCGCGAGGTGTACGGGCGCATCGTCGAGATTCGTCACGCGTACATGAGTGACGTGCTCGCCGACTGGTCGGCCGCGGATCGCGCGACGCTGGCGCGTCTCGTCGACCGGCTGGTCGACGATCTGCAGACCGTTCGGTTCCGGCCGAGCCGGGCGCGTGGAGGGCGGAGATGAGCAGCGAAGGTCGACGCCGGATCGACTACGCCGGAAGCGTGCACGACGAGCGCGAGATCGACGCGGTCGTCGCAGTGCTCCGCGGCGGTCCGCAGGCGTTGCGCATCGGCAAGAACGTCCGGGTCTTCGAACAACGCGTCACCGAGCTCTTCGGAAAACGCCGTGGTGTCATGTGCAACTCGGGCTCGTCCGCGCTCTACCTCGCGGTCGAGCTGCTCGGCTTGCAGCCGGGCGACGAGATCGTGACCTCCGCGGTCACGTTCTCGACCGACATCGCGCCGATCGTGCGCGCCCGCCTCGTTCCGGTCTTCGTCGACGTCGAACCCGACACCTACAACATCGACGTCGACGCGATCGAGGCGATGATCGGCCCGCGGACGCGCGCGATCCTCGCCCCCAACCTCATCGGCAACGTTCCCGACTGGGACCGCATCCGCGCGATCGCCGATACGCACGGTCTGCAGGTCGTCGAAGACTCCTGCGACGCACTCGGTTCGACGTTGCGGGGAACGCCGACCGGTACCCGGTCCGATATCTCGGTGGCCTCGTTCGCCCTCTCGCACATCATCACCGCGGCCGGCACCGGTGGCATGGTGTTTCTGGACGACGACGATCTTGTCGACCGCTGCCTGCTGCTGCGCCGCTGGGGCCGCCGGTCCGAGACGCAGATCTACGGGTCGCGCAAGGGTGTCGACCGGCGGTTCTTCTCGACCATCGACGGCGACCTCGAGTACGACAACCTCTTCATCTTCGACGAGGTGGGCTGGAACTTCGAACCCTCCGAGTTGGCCGCGGCGTTCGGCCTCGTCCAGCTGGACAAGCTCCCCGACAACCTCGCGAAACGCAAGCACAACTTCGCCCGGCTCTCGGAGTTGTTCGCGCAACGCCCGGACGTGTTCGTTCTCCCGCGCACGACACCCGACGTCGACACCGCGTGGCACATGTTCCCCGTACTCATCCGCCCGGAGTCGGGCCTCGCCCGGTCTGCGTTCCAGCAGCACATGGAACGCAACGGCATCGACACGAGGATGGTGTGGACCGGGAACGCGCTGCGCCAGCCCGCGTTCACGGGCATCGAGCACCGCGCGCCCGACGAACGGTCTGCCGAACGCGGACCGGGTCATGGAACAGGGCCTGATCCTGCCGTCGAACCACAGCCTCACCGACGCCGACATCGACTACATCTGGGCGACGGCCGCGGCGGTGCTCCCATGAGTGCGACGCCGGTCGTCCTCGTGCACGGCGGTTCGTTCGCGGCGTCGTGTTGGGATCTCCTCGTCGAGCACGTCGACGGTCCCGTCCTCGCGGTCGATCTTCCCGGTCGGGGGGCACCCGGCGCGCTTGCGCTCGGTCACGATCGCGAGCGCGGCGGCGTCGGTTGTCGCCGATGTCGACCGCGCCGGATTCGACGACGTGGTGCCCGAAGCGCCCGGCCTGCTGACCGGGTCGGTCGACCTCTCACCGCTGCGTTCGGCGCTTCCCCGTACGTGGGTTCGTGCCTTGCGCGACGCGATCGTCGAGCCCGACACGCAGTTGCGCTCGCCCGGAATGTCGGCGACTGCCCGGTCGTCGACCTCGACGCCGGTCAGATGTGCATGATCAGCGAACCCCGCGCGCTCGCGGAGATCGTCAACGCCGTCGCGGCGCAGGCGTAGCGCCGCTCCGCGCGCCCGTCGCCGCTACGGCGCGATGCCGATGCGCGCCACCGGTTCGGCCGGCGCCTGGCGGCGGTAGAGCGCGCGTTCGAGCGAGTGCAGGAGCACGTTGCGGATCTCGCGCGGGTCGATCAGCTCGTCGAAGCCGAACGACTTCGCCGTCCGGTACGACGCCTCGACCTCCTGCTGCGCGGAGCATCTCCGCCTCGTCGTCGTCCGAGCCCCGCGCCCGGCTCATCGCGGCCGCGCCCATCGCGCCCATCGTGACGCCCGGGAACGCGAACACGGCCGACTGGCCGTCGAACGGGATCATGCCCATCACCATCGAGCCGAAGCCGTAGGCCTTGCGCAGCGTCACCTCGAACTTCGGCGACGGTCGCGAGCGTCTGCGCGGCGTACATGCGCGCGCCCTTGCGCAGGATCGCCTGCTGCTCCGACTTGCTGCCCGGCAGCACGCCCGGGTTGTCGGAGAGGAACACGAGCGGCAGGTGGAACGAGTCGGCGACGGTGATGAAGTGCGCGGCCTTGTCGGCGCCGTCGGCGTCGATCGAGCCCGCGAGCGCGCGAGCGGCTGGTTCGCGACGACCGCGACCGGATGGCCGCCGAGACGGCCGAGCGCGCAGATGACCGGCCGGCCGAACTCCGGGTTGCACCTCGAAGCACGAACCGGCGTCGAACACGACGTCGATCACCTTGCGCATGTCGTAGACGCGCCGGCCGTTGCGCGGCACGATGTCGAGGATCTCGGGAACGAGGCGCGGGCCGTCGTCGCCGCCGGCGACGTCGGGCGGGTACGACCACGCCGAGGTCGGGAAGTAGCGCAGGTACGCGCGCACGAGGTCGAGCGCGGCCGCGTCGTCGTCGGCGCCGTTGTGGATCAGCCCGCTCGCGAGCGCGACCGCCGGGCCGCCGAGGTCCTCCTTCGTGATCGTCTCGCCGAGCGACTCGAACACGACCGGCGGGCCGGCGGTGAAGATCGACGCGTGACTGCTCATCACCGTGAAGTCGGAGATCGGCGCGACGAGCGCACCGTGCCCGGCCGACGCGCCGAGCACCGCGGTGACCATCGGCACGCGGCCCGAGCAGCGCGCCTGGGCGAGCATGTCGGTCGGCGTGGGCGCGGCCTGACCGCGCCCGTCGGCCCGGAACCCGGCGCCCTTCGAGCATCATGATCGAGCGGGACGCGGTCGGTGGCCGCGATCTCCGCGACCCGGTAGCGCTTCGCGTTCGCGGCCGCGCTGATCGTGCCCGCCTTCACGGTGAAGTCCTCGGCCGCGACCATCACCGGGCGGCCGTCGATGCGGCCCGAGCCCATCACGATCGCGTCGGCGGGGGCTTCCTCGCCGCCGACGAGCGTGCCCGAGCTCCTGGAACGACCCGGGGTCGAGGAGGTGGGCGATGCGGGCGCGGGCGTCGAGCTTGCCGGCGTCGCGGTGCTTGCGCAGCCGCTCCTCGCCGCCCATCGCGCGCGACGCCTCGCGGCGCTGCGCGAGGTCGTCGAGGACGTCGTCCCAGCCGTTCGGAACCGCTGATCGGTCATCGCTGTGTTCTACCGGCCCGTGAAGTTCGGTGGGCGCCGCTCCACGTACGCGAGTCAGTGCTTCGCGGAGGTCGTCGGTCTGCACGTTGACGCTCTGCGCGAGCGCCTCGATCTCGAGCGCCTGCGCGAGCGAGATCGGTCGACGCGTTGTCGAGCTCGCGCTTCGACGACGAGATCGCGATCGGCGGCCCGGCCGCGATCGTGTCGACGATCTCGCGCACGGCGTCGTCGAGCTCCGGCCGCGGGGACCACCGCGTTGACGAGCCCGAGCTCGAATGCTTCGGCGCCGCTGACCATCTTCGCGGTGAACGCGAGCTCCTTGGCCCTGTGCACGCCGATGCGCTGGCGCAGCAACCACGACGTCCCGAAGTCGAGGCTGAGCCCGCGCTTGGCGAAGATCGCCGAGAAGCGGGCGCGGTCGGAGCACCACGTGAGATCGGCCGCGAGCGCGAGGCCGAGGCCGGCGCCGACGCACAGGCCGTCGACCTTCGCGACGACGGGAACGCGGGCAGTCGTGGATCGCGAGCACGACGTCGCGCGAGGACGCGCATCGCGTCGACCATGGTTGCCGAGGCGCCGCGGACGCGCCACCGCCGCCGCCGCTCTCGCTGCCACCGCCGCCGAGATCGGCGCCGGTGCAGAAGTCGCCGCCCGCGCCGGTGAGCACGACGGCGCGTGCGCCCGAGTAGCTCAGCTCGCGGAACGTGGCTCCGAGCGCGACCCACATGTCGCCGGTGCACGCGTTCTTCGACTGCGGGCCGGTCGAGCGTGACCGTCGCGACGTGCCCGGCGCGCTCGACGTGGACGCTCGGGTGATGCGACTGGGGGCTCTCGGCTGTGCTCATCGGCCGTTCGCCTCTTCGGTGCTCGCCGCGCATTCGGGATATGTCTATAGGTTTCGCTGCCGAAGCGTCAAACGCCGCGTCACTTGGGCGCGAAGCGCTGCCCGGCGTCGAGGCGGATCGTGGAGCCGTTGAGCATCGGGGTCTCGACGATGGCGACGACGAGCCGGCCGTACTCCTCCGGCCGACCCATCCGCTTCGGGAAGGCGGCGTCCTTCGTCAGCACGTCGGCGAACTCGTCGGGGATTCCCTTGGTGATGCCGGTGCTGAAGAGGCTGGGTGCGATCGCCACCGCGCGGATCCCGAGGCTCCCGAGGTCGCGCGCCATCGTGAGCATCATCCCGGCGATGCCCGCCTTCGCCGCGGTGTACGCGACCTGACCGATCTGGCCTTCGAACGCGGCGATCGACGCGGTGTCGATGATGACGCCGCGCTCGCCGTCCTCCGGTTCGTTGCGCGACATGTGCAACGCCTGGAGCCGGTTGAGGTTGAACGTCGCGATCAGGTTCAGCTCGACGACGCGCCGGAACTCGGCCAACGGGTGCGGACCGTCCTTGCCGAGCGTGCGCGGCCGCAGTGCCGCCGCCCGCGGTGTTGACCGCGATGTGGATGCCGCCGAGCGCGTCGGCCGCGTCGGCCAGCGCCTGCTCGACGTTCGTCCTCGTCGGTGACGTCGACGGGGTGGAACGATCCCGCCGAGACCGCTCGGCGACCTCGGCGCCGGCCGAGGTCGGAAGGTCGAGGATCGCGATCGACGCGCCCTTGGCGTGGAGGAGCTCGGCCGACGCGCGCGCCATTCCCGAGGCTCCGCCGACGACGACGGCCTTCTTGCCCTTGATCTCCATTCCCCGTTCCTCTCCTCGGTGGGCCGGATCCGGCGGGCAGCCTCGCGCAACCGGACCGCCGGACCGGCATCGCCGGGCCTGCGCCGGACTCAGTCCGCGCCCGGCTCCGTCGCGTCCGCGTCGATGCGGCGCGATCGCGCGGTAGTACGCCATCTCGAGCGCCGACGCGCGCGGCCAGCCCGCGTAGTACGCGAAGTGCAGCACGACCTCCTGGAGCTCCTCGCGCGAGATGTCGCCGCTGGCGAGCGCGGCGTACACGTGCTGCTGGATCGGTTCGTCGACCGCGGCCGCGGCGACGCACGCGAGCGTGACGAAGCGGCGGTCGCGCCGGGAGAGCCCGGGCCGGTCCCACAGCTCGCCGAACACCGAGTCGACGACGCCGCGCGCGAGGTACGGGGTGGCCGGCGGCGGCGCGTCCGACACCATGACCTCGCGGTAGCGGCGCCGGCCCGTCTCGGTGCGCGCCTCGGCGAGCGCGCGTCTCGCGCGCTCGTTCTCGTCGTCCTGCACTGCTGCCTCCCAGTGGTCTGCGGAACTGGACGGGTCAACGCTCGCTGGTTCATCGCCGCGATCAGGCCGCCGTCGACGCGGATGTCGCACCCGGAGACGAACGACGCGCCGGTCGGAGCAGAGGAACGCGACCGTGTTCGCGATGTCGTCGGCGCGCCCGGGGAGCACCGTGTCCGGTCCCGACCGGTCGCCGCCGACCGGTGTCATCTCGGCCATGCCACGTCTTGATCGGGTTGTGCACCAGCTCGAGCCGGCCCATCTCGGTGTCGATGAGCCCCGGCGACAGCGACACGACGCGCCCGCCGTTCGCGCCCCACGCGACCGCGGCCCGCTCGCACAGCCGGATGACGCCGCGCTTCGCGAGGCGGTACGTCGCGCCGGGATGCGGGTCGTCGCCCGCGAGCGACTGGAACCGCGCCTCGAGATCGGCGGCGAGCGGATCGTCGAGCACGTCGTCCATCGCCGGATCGAACGCGCCCATGTGGCCCGACACCGACGCCAGGCACACCGCGGCGCTCCCCGGCACGGCGTGCGGCAGGAAGGCGTCGAGCAGCCGCGCGACCGCGGCGAGGTCGACGCGCAGGATCTCCCGCCACCCCGCCATCGACGGCGAGAGGCCCGCGGTGTGCACGAGCGAGTGCAGGTCGCCGAGCGCGCCGGCGCGCGCGGCGAGCTCGACGACGAACGACGGCTCGCCGAGGTCGCCGACCGCGGTGCACACCTTCGCAGGCGAGTCTCGCTCGATGCGCGCCGCGGCCGCCGCGAGCCGGTCGGCGTCGACGTCGGTGAGGAGCACCACGTCGACGGCCGGCGCCAGCGCACGAACGCACGCCGAGCCCATCGCGCCGGCGGCACCCGTCACGACCGACACGGTCGTCAACGCCGGGACGCTCCGGGCTCGATCTCCGGCGCGAGTCGTGCGCTCGTGCTCGGGTCGCCGATGGCGGCGCGCTCGCGGCGCAGGCGCGGCTGCGCGTCGTCGGCGTGCCCGTCGCCGGGGCGCGGCGGCAGCGCGAAGCCGGTGTAGGCGACGCGCCGCTCGCTGGCTCGTCGGGTGCGTCGACCGGTGCAGCGCGCACGACATGTGCACGGTGAGGTCGCCGCGATCGGCGCGCAGCGTGACACGCGGGCAGGTCGAGCTCGCGGTCGACCTGGGCGCGGGCGATGTTCGCCCGGTGCGAGCCCGCGACGACGTCGAGCCCGCCGTGCGCCTCGTCGACCGGCGTGAGGCAGATGCCGACGGTGAGACCCGAGCAGAACATCGAGTGGCCGCCGCGTTCGCAGTCCTTGTGCCACGGCAGGCACGCCAGCCCCTCGACCGAGTCGACCCGCTTCACCAAGCCCCTCCGCGGTGACCTCGGCGAAGTGCTCGCCGAACGGGTCGCCGGGGCGGTGGCCGTCGCCGAGCAGCTCGCCGATCGCGAGGAAGCGGGGATCGGCGAGCAGCGCGCGCAGCGCCTCGCGACTTGCGGGCGAAGTCGAGGATGCGGCACGGGTAGCGCTCGCCGGCACGCGTCGTCGCCCACCACGACGCGCCGTCGTCGGGGCGGGCCGCGTCGACGGCGCGGGCGAGGTCGGCGTCGACCGCGTCCATCTCGTCGTCGGTGAACACGCCCTGCAGGAGGAGGAAGCCGGCCTCGGCGAGGAAGTGCGCCGGCCTCGGCGGGCTCGATCGCCGAGCCGGAACCGCTGGTCGAGGTCGAGCGGCGAGCCGTCGAGCGCGCGCAAGCGTCACGTCGCCGGGCCGGTACACGCCGCGTCCGTCGAGCGCGCGAGCGGAGCACGGGATCCCACGCGCAGAACGCCTCGTTCGACTCCGGGCTCGCCCTCGACCCGCGCCGCCGATCACGAGGCCGAGCGCGGTTCGGCGCTCGCGCACGAGATCGGCGAACGCGTCGCGGTCGAGCGCGACCGTGCAGGGTCGTCGCGTCGCGGTCCGGGAACGACCTCGAGGGTTGCGCTCGCCGCGGCGCAGCGTCCACACGTCGCCGTCGACCGCGATCGCGAGCGGCGGCAGACCGAGGCGCTCGGCGTCGTCGGCGGCGCGCTCGCCGTTGCGCGCGAGCGCGTCGCGCCACTCGCCGTCCCAGAACGACTGCGGCGTCGACGGGGCGGACGTCGCCGACCGGACGGGTGCGGGTGTCGACGCTCGGCCGCGCAGGCTGTCGGCGCGGCTCATCGGCGCACCTCCGTCGGCGAGACCGCGTGGATGCCCGAGCAGCTCGAGGAACCGGTCGGCCGAATCGAGCAGCACCGCGCGGTCGGGCGCGGCTGCCGGTCTCCCGCTCGAACAAGCGCGATGTCCTTCGACATGATCGGGCCGACGTGGTCGGCGATGGCGTCGAACGAGCGCGAGCCCGACGAACACCTCGAGCGAGAAGCTGCGGCCGCTCCCGTTGCGCAGCGCCTCGCCCAGCGTCGTCGGGTCGAGACCGAGCGCGGCGCCGATCGCGAACGCGTCGTGCGCGAGCGCGAAGTGCGCGGCGTTCAGCGCGTTGTTCAGCAGCTTCGTGCGCAGGCCGGATCCGAGCGCGCCCATGTGCAGGACCGGATCGCCGTAGGTCTCGAGGACCGGGCGGGCGCGCGCCACGGCGTCGTCGGCGCCGCCGACGTACACGGTGAGCCGCCCCTCGGCGGCCACGGCGCCGCCGCCGCTCACCGGCGCGTCGATCACGTCGACGCCGCGTGCCGCGGCCGCATCGGCGATCTCGGCGCACTCGTCGGTGCCGATCGTGGAGTGCAGCGCGAGCACGCTGCCCGCCGCCATCCCGGCGAGCACGCCGCGTGGCCCGAGCGTGCTCACGAACGCTTCGCCGGGCCCTCATGTGCTCGCGACGGAGTCCCGGGCCCGCGCGTGTCCCACCCGTGGAACTTCGACGAGTCGCCCGCGTCCCACGCGTCGCGGAGCCCGGGTGTGCTCAGATCCCAGTCGGGTCGGATCTCTCTGGTCGCCGCGCGCAGGTCGCGCCAGAGGTCGTCGAGTGACGGGCGACCCCAGAACCAGTAGCCGTTGTAGACGCTGTGCACGATCAGCCCCGGCTTGAGCACGAGTGTGTACGGGATCATCGGGTCGTGCTCGGGGTCGGTGTACTCCTTGATGTCGAGGTCGTTTTGGATCGTCCGCCCGGGGTCGGAGAGGAACGTCCAGTTCGCACCGACCGACGCACGGAACTCCTGCAACGTGTGGTGCTCGTCGGTCGAGATGGTGACGATCTGTGTGTAGGCCACGGCGATCTTCGGTTGGAACGCGGCGAGATCGAGGTGCTGCTGGTGCTCTTTCGGGCAGTAGTGGCCGCGCGCAACGTCAGGATCATCGGATCCCGTCCCTGCAACTCGCTAAGCGTGCGGACGGTGTCGGTGTGGTCGGGCAGCGAATAGTCCGGGAACGTGCCGCCGGGGATGATGTCGGAGCGCATGTCATTCGCCTTTCGTGTTCACGCAGGCTTCTCCTGCCGACGACGGCGTCGAGCGCGTTCCTACCCGTCGACGTCGTGGTCGAAGCCGCCGAGCACCTCGCGCCCGATGGACGCGACCGACGCCGAGATCGCGAGCACGATCTCGGCCGCCGGGGCGTGCGTCGCGAGGTGCGCGGCCTGGCCGCACCACAGCGACATCAGCTGCGCGTCGCCGTGCGCGGCGGCCACGCGTCGCAGCTCCGTCGTCAGCGCGTTCATGACGGGATACGGCGGCACCGGTTCGTCGCGGAGCTCGGTCATGAGGCGATTCCGTACACCGCGGGCCATGCGGCCGGTGACGACCGACGTCGTCGCGACCTCCGTCTCGGCCGCCGCTTCGATCGCGCGGCGATGCGGGGGAGTGGTGCCGGCTTCGGGGCACAGCATGAACGCGGTCCCCATCTGCGCGGCGCCGGCACCGAGGCAGAGCGCCGCCGCGACACCTCGACCGTCCATGATCCCTCCGGCCGCGACGACCGGCACACGGACTGCGTCGCAGACGAGCGGGACGAGCGCCAGCGTTCCGATGAGCGAGTCGTCCGCGTCGGTGAGCCACGAGCCGCGGTGGCCGCCGGCTTCGGCGCCTTGCGCGCAGACGATGTCGACGCCGCCGTCGACGAGTGCGCGGGCTTCGGCGACGGTGGTCGCGGTCCCGATCGTGGCCGCGCCGGAGCTCCGGACGCGGTGCAGCTGGTCCACGGTGGGAATGCCCATCGTGAAGCTGAAGGCGGGGACACGCGCTTCGATGACCACGTCGAGCTGGGCGTCGAAGTCCTCGGCCCAGGTGGTGACGGTCGGGCGCGGCGCCAACCCGAGCTCCGTTCGATACGGCTCGACCAGCGTGACGGCGTGCTCGATCTCGGCATCCGTGACGACGATGTCGTTGGGGACGAACAGGTTGACGGCGAACGGTCGCGCCGTCGACGAACGGAGTCGGCGGATGTCGTCGCGCAGGCGATCGGGTGCGAGGTAGGCGCCCGCGAGGCTGCCCATCCCGCCCGCGCTGCTGACCGCGGCGGCGAGCTCGACCGTCGACGGCCCTCCGCCCATCGGCGCCTGGATCACCGGGACGTCGAGCTCCAACCGTCGCGCGACCGCCGATGGCCACATGGAGGTCCCCTCTCCTCGGGTCGTGCCCTGACGGGCAAGGCCGAACGTTCGGACTATTGGCCCCGCACGCGCCGCGATGACGGGCGAGAAGGCTTCGACGTCGCGCACGCTGAAGTAGCTGATCCCCCATCGCTCACGACAGTCGAGCAGGTGTCGGGCGATCTCGTCGTGTGTGCCGATCGCGAGGAACGGGGTGGCGAGAGCGTCGTCGCGGCTCGGTGCCCAACCTTGCCGCACAACCTCCGCGACAGCCTCGTCGCGCTCGTCGGTGACGATGATCGTCTGTACGAGCGCGTGCAGCTCGAGGGGTCGGTGTCGACCGCGGGCCTGTTCGGTGATGAAGGCAACGGTTCGATCCAAGCGGTCGACCTCCCATCGGGTCTCGTGCCGTTGACCGTCGGGGAGTGTCCGGCCGAGCATCGTGAGCCCGATGGTGTCCGCATGGCGAGCCGCGTGTTCCAGCGCGGCGCGACCGTTCACGCCGACCAGGAGCGGAACGTGGTCCTGGCGTGATCGTTGCGTCCGGACGTCGCGCAGCTGGTAGTGCTCGCCGGAGAACGAGACGGTTTCGCCGTCGAGGAGTCGCCGCAGGATCTCGACTGCCTCCGCGAGGCGAGCCTTGCGGGTGACGGGTGGATCGAATGGGACGCCGAGCGCGTCGTATTCGGTGAACGAGTGGCCGGCGCCGAGGCCGAGCTCGACGCGCCCGTCCGTGAGGTGGTCGAGCGCCGCGACCTCACGCGGCGAGGTGGACCGGGTGGTGGAAGTCGTTGTTCAGGACCAACGGACACAGACGCAGATGTTTGGTCACGGACGCGATCGCCATCAGCGGGACCAGCGGCGACCATCCACCGCCGATGTGATCCGACGTGTGGATCGCATCGAATCCCGCGGCCTCGGCCGCAATCGCCGACGCGCGCGCAACGCGGCGGCGTCACCCGGGCCGACTTGGTATCCGAAACGCAGACCCGTCACGCGGTGATGCTACGGCGCGGCCCGAGGCGCACCCCGCCCGTCGCCGGCGGGCCGACACGTTGGTCGTCAGTCGGTGCCGGCGCACATGACGTCGGCGTCGAACCCGTCGGTCGCGAGGTACTGCGTCATGCGGACCGGGCCGGCCGTGAAGCCGGCGTCCGAGCATCCGGCAGTGGCGTCGGCCTTCGACGCGTAACCGGCGAGCCACTGCATCGTCGGCCCGAACTGCGCGTTCCCCGCGCGCGTGCCGCCGGTGATGAGGCCCCACTGGAAGGGCGTCGAGTAGATGCCGATCTGTTGCACGCCCGCGAATCGCAGCGCGTCGTACTGGCCGACGAGTGACGCGAGGTCTCGCTGCTGCGGCCGCGTGCGTCGGTGCGCCGTGGAGCGTGAGCCAGCTGTTCATCGTCTCGACGTCGAGCCACCAGTCGACGTTGGCGGCGCGACGACGTGCCGCTTCCAGGTCGACGTGATGCAGGCGTCGCGCCGCGTCGGCCGCGACGCCGAACGCCTGCCACGCCGGCGTTCCATCCGTAGTCGAACGAACAACCGATCGAGTTCGGATCGGCGGCCGAGCACACCTGGGGCGACGTCTGGCCGAGCGGCCAGCGCTTCGCTCGCGCCGGTCCCGGGTTGCCGGTGTTCGTGTAGAACGCGGGTGGCGCCGGGAGACGCTTCGCCCACGCCAACTCCTCCTCGAGGCACGGGTTGGTCGTGAACGACGCGCCGTCGTTGATGCCGAGCACTCCGGCCGAACCGCTGTCGAGAGCGGGAGCGCGGCACCGCACTGCGGGAAGCTGATGTCGCGTGCGACCCGGACGTCGCCCGTCGCGTCGCGCGCCGCGACCGCGTGCCGTGCGGGCGTGCCACCGATCGTCTCCGACGCCGCGGCCGGGGCGCTCGCGACCAGGGTGATCGTGACCAGAGCCGCGATGGTGCTGACGGGAAGAGCGCGCACGACCTACCTCGATGTTCGTCGGTGGAGCGCCCGCCACGACGAGAGTAACCACAAACAACATCAGTCACACAAGGAGTTTTCAGCCACACCAGACTCGCGATCCGGCGCGGTTGCGGCATCACCCGGGGGAGCACGGCCAACTACTGACCACCGCGGCTTCCCCGTCATCGGCGATGAGGTCCGTCGCGGGTGCGATGCTGTGCCCGGAGACCCGGTTGCATCACAACGATCCTGCGCCCCGGCGCGAACGCGAGAAGGAGATGGCAATGTCACTGTTCAGCGCCTTTCGCTATGACGGCAAGCGCGCGCTCGTGGTCGGCGGTGCCAGCGGGATGGGCGCGGCCGTCGCGGCACTCGTGCAGGACGCCGGCGCCGAAGTCGTCGCGATGGACTTCGCCGACATCACGTTGCCCGGTGCCAAGGCGATTCACGTCAACCTCGCCGACAAGGCGTCGATCGACACCGCGGTCGGCAGAGATCGGCGGGCCGGTGCATGCGGTGTTCTCCTGCGCCGGCGTCGCCGACGGTACTCCCGGGCATCGAGAAGATCAACTTCATCGGGCACCGCTACCTGATCGACCTGTTGCGCACGCAGGCGTCTGCTCGGGCGGGGCGGGGCGATCGGGTTCATCTCCTCGGCCGCAGGGCTCGGATGGGAGGCGACCCTCCCGCTCCTGAAGGAATACCTCGACATCACCGACTTCGACGCCGCCGCGCAGTGGGTCCAGGATCACGGCAAGGCCGACTACATGTGGAGCAAGCAGGCGATCTGCGCGTACGTCGCGCGGGAGGCGATGCCGCTCCTG
The DNA here is from genome assembly GCA_963829195.1 of uncultured Actinomycetes bacterium. GTDB lineage: Bacteria > Actinomycetota > Acidimicrobiia > IMCC26256 > PALSA-610 > PALSA-610. The sequence goes on along the minus strand of CAWHHS010000006.1, from coordinate 926,490 downwards.
AAGGCGGGGATCCGCATCAACGGGATCTGCCCGGGCCCGACCGACACGCCGCTTGGCCCAGGCCAACAAGGACATGTGGCTCGGGTTCGGCTCCGACTACCGCGCCGAGGTGGGTGTCGAGGCCGCGACGCCGCTCGAACAGGCCTACCCGCTCGTGTTCCTGTGCAGCGACGCCGCGATCGGGATCACGGGCACGACGATGATCACCGACTCCGGGTACTTCAGCGCCGGCATGACGGGGTCGTTCCCCGACGCGACTCCGGTCGTCGACTTCCTCCTCGGTCGTTACTGACCGAAGAGGTCATCCCGTCGCGAGGTCGTGCGCGGCGCGGCGAGGACCTTGCGGCGGTCGGGCCAGTCGGAATCGCGGAGCGTACGTGCGGAATAGGGTCTTGCGGCCGGCCGGGGGGACAAATGCAACCGCACGAACGAGACGGTAAGGCGTTGCCGACACGGACCGCGCGGTGACGCTCGTATGCGTCGCGATCCTGGCCGCGGCGGCGTGTTCGAGCGGCAAGGCCGAAGAGCACCGGGCCGACGCCGGTGCCGGCGACGACGACCACGACGACCGCCCGGCCGCGTCCCCGCCGGGCCGAGCGCGGACATGACGCGAGCTCACCGGGGGCACGGGCGTGTTCATGGGCGAGGCGACCACCGACGATCTGACCGCCATGGGGTACGTGCAGCACGAGTACGCCGCGGCCGGGACCGCGACGTCGTACAAGGCGACCGGGCCGCTGACGCGCGACGGGCGCTGGCGGTTCGCGGCCGACGCGACCGCGCCGTACCGCACCCGCGTCCTCGTGCGTGCGCCCGCGCAGGCGTCCAAGTTCAGCGGCACCGTCGTCGTGGAGTGGCTGAACGTCAGTGGTGGCATCGACGCCGATCCCGACTGGACGAGCCTGCGGGAGGAGATCGTGCGCGCCGGCGACGTCTGGGTCGGCGTCTCCGCGCAGCGCATCGGCGTGGAAGGCGGACCCGTCCTCGTGAAGGTGTCGGGCCCCGGCACCGACGCGGCCGGCAAGGGGCTCAAGGCGATCGATCCCGCGCGGTACGGCACGCTCTCGCATCCGGGTGACGGCTTCGCGTTCGACATCTACACCCAGGTCGCCCGGGCAGTACGTGCGCCGGCGCGGGCCTGAACGGGCTGAAGCCGCAGCGGTTGATCGCGGCCGGAGAATCGCAGTCGGCGTTCGCGCTCGTCACGTACTTCAACGGTGTGCAACCGCTCACGCAGGCGTTCGACGGCTTCTTCGTGCACAGCCGCGGCGCGGTCGGTCTCCCGCTCGTCGCGCCGGGCAAGTACGCCGACATCGCGGGTTCGCTCGGCGGCACCGCGACGATCCTGCGTACCGATCAGAACGTGCCCGTGCTCGACATCCAGACCGAGACCGACGTCGCGAGCATCCTCGACTCCTACGCGGCCCGCCAACCCGACACCGACCGCTTCCGGCTGTGGGAGGTCGCGGGCACCGCGCACGCCGACGCGCATCTCGTCGGTCCGAGCGCGAAGTTCATCGACTGCGGCGTGCCGATCAACAACGGCCCGATGCACATCGTCGCGAAGGCCGCGTTGCGGGCGCTCACGACGTGGATGACGACCGGGAAGGCGCCCGTGATCGCCCCGCGCATCGACGTGATTCCCGGCGCGACCCCGCAGATCCGGCGCAACGCCGACGGGATCGCGCTCGGCGGTATCCGCACGCCGCCCGTCGACGTACCCGTCGCCACGCTGTCGGGCGCGCCCGGACCGAACCCGTCGACGATCTGCCTGCTCCTCGGTTCGACGAAGCCGTTCCGCGCAGCGCGGCTCGCGCAGCTGTACCCGTCGCGATCCGTCTACGTGCAGCGCTACGACGCGGGGGCCGACGCGACGATCAAGGCCGGCTTCGCGCTTCCCGAAGACCGTGCGGCGTTGCTCGGCGTTCGCCGAGCCGACCCTGATCGCGGGATGAATCCGATCGCGGCGGACCCGGACGGTGCGGGAGCGGCCGACGGCGGCGCATAGCGTGACGCGCCCGATGGACCGTGCGGATGTCGTCGTCGTCGGGGGAGGGATCGTCGGGCTGGCAACGGCGCGCGCGATCCTGCGCTCGCATCCCGGTCGTTCGGTCGTCGTCGTGGAGAAGGAAGCCGCGGTCGGCCGGCATCAGAGTGGTCGCAACTCCGGCGTGATCCACGCGGGCGTCTACTACCAGCCCGGATCCGAGAAGGCGCGGCTCTGCGCTGCCGGGCGCGTGTCGATGGTCGAGTACTGCCGTGAGCACGGCATCGATCACGACGTGTGCGGCAAGGTCGTCGTCGCCGTCGACGACGACGAGCGGTCGGGACTGGCCGAGCTCGAACGTCGTTGCGCCGCGAACGGCGTGCGCACCGAGATGATCGGTCGGGAACGACTCCGCGAGCTCGAGCCGCACGTCGCGGGGGTCGCGGCGCTGCACGTCCTCGACACCGGCATCGTCGACTACGCCGAGGTGTGCCGCGCGCTCGCCTCGGAGATCGAAGCGAAGGGCGCGATCGTTCGGGTGCGATGCGCGGTGACCGCGGGCACGGAGACGGGATCGGGCCTGGTGCTCGAGACGTCCGCCGGCCCCGTCGAGGCGCAACGGGTCGTCACGTGCGCGGGGCTGCACGCCGACGAGGTCGCGCGCGCCGTGAGCGGTCCCGACGGTGCCGGGGGCGTGCGGATCATCGCCTTCCGCGGCGAGTACCGCGAGCTCGTCGCGGCGCGGGCGTTCCTCGTGCGCGGCCTCGTCTACCCCGTGCCCGATCCGAACTTCCCGTTCCTCGGCGTGCACCTCACGCGCGGGATCGACGGCCACGTACACGTCGGCCCCAACGCGGTGCTCGCGTTCGCGCGCGAGGGCTACGAGTGGCGCCGCGTCGATCTGCGCCATCTGGGTCAGACGTTCGCGTTCCGGGGATTCCGCCGGTTCGCGGCCCGCAACTGGCGCTTCGGCGTGGACGAGATGGTCCGGTCGCTGAGCCGGCGGCGATTTACCGCCGCAGTCCGCGACCTCCTGCCCGAGATCGAGCGGGCCGATCTCGCGCCCGCCCCGTCCGGTGTGCGCGCGCAGGCGGTGCGGTCCGACGGCGAGCTGGTCGACGACTTCTCGATCCACTCGGTCGGCCGCGCGCTGCACGTGCTGAACGCGCCGTCACCGGCGGCGACCGCGTCGCTCGAGATCGGCGCGACGATCGCGTCCCGGCTCGACCTCGATTCCGTCTGACACCACGCCGACCTCCTGGGTGCGCGGCGGCGGTCAGAACGGGAGCGCCGCGTTCGCGGTGCTGATGACCTCGACGGACCGTTCCCACGCACGCCGTTCCGCGTCGGTCATCGGCGGCCGGAGCGGCTCGCTCGGACCGTTCGGGCCGAGCACGCACGGCAGGCTCGCACAGACGCCGTCGGCGACGCGCACCGACACCGGTATCAGCGCGCCGACCTCGTGGACGAGTGCGTGCACGAGACCGCCGACCGTCAGCCCGATGCCCTGCACGGCCGAGCCCTTCAGGTCGCGGACCTCGTACGCGGCGTCGCGCACCTCGCGCTCGATGGTCGCGAACCGCTCCGGTGTCAGCTCGATCCCGCGTTGCGCCGCGAACTCGACGAGCGGCAACGTCCCGACGACCGCGGACGTGAGCAGGAAGACGCACGAATCGCCATGCTCGCCGACCACCCAGGCGTGGACACTGCGGGGGTGGACGCCGCATTCGCGTGCGATGCGCTCGGTGAGGCGCAGGGTCTCCAGCGCCGTGCCGGATCCCATCACCGCGACGGGCCGGTCGCTCCAACGCCGGGTCAGGTACTCCGTCATCACGTCGAGCGGGTTGGTCACGACGAGCGCGATGCGGGGGAGCGCAGCCGTCTCGATGGCCGAGGCGACGTTGTCCATCACCACGATGTTCTGCTGCAGGATGTCGAGGCGGCTCTCGCCGGGCGTGGTGTGGTGGCCTGCGGTGATGATCGAGGAGATCTTCGGGCTCGATCTCGTCGAGGCCGCGCCCGCGCACCTCGATCTGCGGCAGCAGCGGGCGCGCGTGCATGAAGTCGAGCGCGAGCCCGTGCGCGGCGCCGCCGTCACGGCCGTACACGGTCACACGCGACGCGAGCCCCCGCATGATGAGCGCCGAAGCGGTCGCGACACCGACCCCGCCCGAACCGACAATGCCGACCGTCAACCCCGCCATCGCGCCGTATCCATCCTCGTCTCGTATCCGCCCGTCGAACGGACACTACGTCGACCCGAACGCCGCTCCCCGAAGCGGCGCCGCGCGAGTAGCTGATCGGAAGCGGAGCGGCAGCGGAGCCGGTCCGGTGTGACGCCGAAGGCCGCTCCCGGAGCGGCGTCAGCGCGAGCGACCAATAGAAGTGGCGCCTGGCAGGATGACACGATGACCACGATCGGAGAATTGGTCCGCGCCCGCGCCGGCGACCCGCGGCCCGGACTGCGGTTCGAGGACTCCGCCTGGACCTGGGCGGAGGTGGTCGACGCGGCAACGCAACGCGCGGCGTTCTTCCGGGCCCACGCCCCGACGAACGCGCCGTTCCACGTCGGCGTGCTGCTCGACAACGTTCCCGAGTTCTGGTTCACGCTCTGCGGTGCCGCGCTGGCGGGCGCGACCGTCGTCGGGATCAACCCGACGCGCCGCGGCGCCGAGCTCGCGCACGACATCGCGCACACCGATTGCGCGTTCGTGCTCACGGAGACGGCCCGGCTCGACCTGTTCGAAGCTGCGGGGGCGGATGCGACCGCAGCGGTTCATGTGGTCGACCGGCCGGAATGGGAGGCGACACTCGCGCCGTTCGCCGGTGCGGCGCCGCCCGCCGTCGAGGTCGCGCCGACCGACACGTTCATGCTGATCTTCACGTCGGGCACGACAGGCGCGCCGAAGGCGGTACGCATGGGTCACGCGCGACTCGCGGCCTACGGCGGCAAGCTCGCCGAGATGTTCGGCCTCGGACCCGCCGACGTCTGCTACTCCGTGATGCCCCTGTTCCACTCCAACGCGGCGGTCGCGGGCTTCGCGAACGTGCTCGTCGTCGGGCGCCACGGCCGTGCTGCGGCGCCGGTTCTCGGCCACGAATTTCCTGCCCGACGTGCGTCGGCTACGGCGTCACGTTCTTCAACTACGTCGGCAAGCCCCTCAGCTACATCCTCGCGACCCCGGAACGCGCCGACGACGCCGACAACTCGCTGCGCATCGCGTTCGGCAACGAGGCCGCACCGCTCGACATCGATCGTTTCGCGCGACGGTTCGGTTGTGTCGTCGCCGACGGCTACGGCTCCACCGAAGGTGGGCTCAACATGAGCCGCACCCCCGACACGCCGAAGGGCTCGCTCGGACTCCCGGTCGCGCCCATCCGTGCGCTGATCCTCGATCCGGAGACGGGCGAGGAATGCGCGCCCGCGGTGTTCGACGGGTCGGGCCGGCTGCTGAACGCCGAAGCGGCGATCGGCGAGATCGTGAACCCCGACGGCGGCGGAGGCTTCGAGGGCTACTACAACAACCCCGAGGCCAACGCCGAGCGCGTGCGCGACGGCGTGTACTGGACCGGCGACCTCGGCTACCGCGACGAGCGGGGCTTCTTCTACTTCGCCGGGCGTTCCGGCGACTGGCTCCGCGTCGACGGCGAGAACTTCGCCGCGACGCCGGTCGAGTTGGTGCTCGCCCGCCACCCCGACGTCGTCGCTCGCGGCCGTCTACGCGGTGCCGTCGCCGAGCGTCGGCGACGAGGTGATGGTCGCGCTCCACCTGCGGCCCGGCGCCGCGGTTCGACCCCGACGCAGTTCGCGTCGTTCCTCGCGCGCGCAAGCCCGACCTGTCGCCCAAGTGCCGTGCCGCGCTTCGTCCGGATCACCGCCGGACTGCCGTCGACCGCGACGCAGAAGGTGCTTGAAGCGCGTCCTGCGAAACGAGCACTGGGAGTGCAACGACCCGGTGTGGTGGCGGCCGGGGCGCTCGCCCCGATTCCAGGCGTTGACGCCCGCCGACGGCGCCGCGCTGCGGGCCGAGTTCGCCGCCGCGAGCGGGAGCATCTCATCGGTCGGTGAGCGCAGGCGGGTTCGCGCGCAGTCCCGGCCGCGCCCGGTTGTGTCCGCGGCCGGCGTTGCCTGGCAGCCTGGAGCGCATGCACATCGCGACGACCGTCCCGACCGAAGATCCCGCGCGGTCCGGGGAGCTGTTCGCGCGTCTCGAACGGATCGGCTACGACACCGCGTTCTCGTTCGAGGCCAAGCACGATCCGTTCCTGCCGCTGGCGCTCGCGTCACAGACGACCGCGACCCTGCGTCTGGGCACCGCGGTCGCGATCGGGTTCGCCCGCAATCCGATGGTCCTGGCCAACGTCGGCTACGACCTGCAGCAGATGAGCGGCGGGCGGTTCGTGCTCGGCCTCGGTTCGCAGATCCGCCCGCACATCCAGAACCGGTTCAGTGAGGTGTGGTCGCGTCCCGCGGCGCGCATGCGCGAGCTCGTCCTGGCCGTGCGCGCGATCTGGGATTGCTGGGAGGGCCGGTCGGAGCTGCGCTTCGACGGCGAGTTCTACCGCCACACGTTGATGACGCCGGCGTTCGATCCGGGCCCGAACCCGTACGGCCCGCCGCCGGTGTTCGTCGGCGGCTTCGGCCCCCGCATGATCGAGGTCGCGGGCGAGGTCGCCGACGGGCTCATCGTCCACCCGTTCAACTCGCGCCGTTCGCTCGAGGAGCTCGTGCTCCCGGCGCTCGCCCGCGGTCGGGCGCGCTCGGGCCGACGCCGACTGCCGCGGTCGAGATCGTGTGGGTGACGATGGTCGTGACCTGGACCACCGACGAACAACACGACATCGCGATCCGATCGGTCAAGGACCAGTTCGCGTTCTACGGATCGACACCGGCGTACGCGCCCGTGCTCGCCGTCCACGGCTTCGACGATCTGCACGCCGAGCTCAACCGCATGTCGAAGGCGGGGCGCTGGGCGGAGATGGCCGCGCTCGTCCCCGACGATCTCGTCGAGCAGATCGCGGTGGTCGGACCGCGCGCCGAGATCGCGCGGCAGGATCTCGGGCCGGCTGCGCGGCATCACCGGATCGGTGAGCCTCGTCAACAACCGCAACCCCGATCCCGAGCTCTTCGCCGACATCGTGGCCGATCTGCGGGCGCTCAGCCCGCGGTGACGCCGCGGTCGACCGCGAGGATCGCGCCGTGCACGCTGTTCGCCTTCGTCGGACGCGACGAACGCGAACATCGCCGCGATGTCGTCGGCTGAACCCATCGGGCGAAAGCCCATGTAGGGCCGCATCAGGCTGCCGTCGACGTCGGCCGGAATCTGGAAGTTCTCCGACAGCGTGGTCTGGATCCCGCTCGGCGCGATCGCGTTGACGCGCATGTTCGTCTTCACGTACTCCATCGCGAGCGCCCGCGTGAGCTGCACGACCGCGCCCTTCGTCATGCAGTACACGACCGTGTACGCCTGGCCCATGACCCCTGCGTTCGACGCGACGTTGACGATGTTGCCCGTCGGTCTCGAGCAGGTGCGGGATCGCGGCCTGCGCCGTGAAGAAGTAGCCGTCGACGTTCACGCCCATCATGCGCCGGTACTGCTCTTCGGTGACGTCGGTGACGTGATCGGCGCGGGCGATCCCGGCGTTGTTGCCGAGCACGTCGAGTTGCCCGAACGTCTCGACGCATGCGGCGACCGCGGCCCGGCACTCCGCGGCCTGCGAGATGTCGCCGGCGCGCGTCTCCATCGTCCCGCCCGCGTCGGCGACGAGCGCGGCCGTCTCCGCGAGCCCCTCGGCGTTGAGATCGTGGCCGAAGACCCGCGCGCCTTCCGACGCGAGGCGTACGGCGCAGGCGCGGCCGATGCCGGATGCCGCGCCGGTGATCAACGCGACCTTCTCCTCGAAGCGACGGGACGGGTTCACGGTGGGCTCCTCGGGGTCAGACGGGCGGGTGAGGGGTGGGGGACGGTGCAAGGTTTCACGTCTCGCCTGCGGTCGCCATTCGGAGGCGTTCCGCCGCCCCGACCGCCGCGGTGCGTGCGGGAGGGTCGCGCTCAGCGCGTGGCGAGCAGCCAGCGCAGCATCGCCGACGACGTGTCGAGCCGCGACAGCCCGATCCGCAGGCGGGTACGCCGGGATAGCTCGGCGCCATGCCGATCTCGACGTGCGGCTCGTTCGAGCTGCCGACGATGCCGCAGCCGACGTGCGTGATCGGCTGGCCCGCGGCGACGTGGGCGCCGACGCCGACGAGATCCCCGCTCGTGTGCCCGTAGTAGACGTACATGCCGGACAGCGGGCCCCGGTCGACGTGCAGGATCGGTGCCGACGGCCCGAAGCCGTTGATCCCTTCGCCGACGATCGTGCCCGACGCGACCGCGACGAGCACCGGACCGTCGGGGCGAACGGGCTGCGAGATCGAGCCGCACACGTCGGCGCCGCGATTCAGCGAGGAACACGTCGACGCCCTGGTCCTGGGTCCACACCGACGGCGGCGCGGGCGCGGCGTGATCGGCGAACGGGAACACGAACCCGCTCGCGCCCGAGCCGACTGCGGGCAGCGATCCGTAGAAGTGCGCGCTGCCGAACGGGAACACGCCGCCGTCGGCTTGCGAACTGCCAGTAGCCGCGGCCGTCACGCGTCGCCGCGGCCCGCACGACCGGCGCGCGTCGAGCGGTCGGCTGCCCATCGATCCGTAGAAGTGCGCGTCGCCGTAGCTGAACATGCCGCCGTCCGACGCGACGAGGCGGTACCCACGGCCGGTGGAAGACGGTGTCGATGCCGACGACCGGTTGGTTGAGCCGGATGCTGCCCGTCGATCCGTAGAAGTGCGCGTCGCCGAAGGTGAAGATGCCGCCGTCCGACGCGACGAGCCAGTAGCCGTGTCCTGTCGGTGTCGGAGCCATGCCGATGACGGGTGCGTTCAGCGTGCTCGCTCCCGTCGATCCGAAGAAGCGCGCGTCGCCGAACGAGAACATGCCGCCGTCGGAGGCGAGCGAACCAGTAGCCCTTCCCGCTCGGTGTCGCGGCGATACCGAGAATCGGTTGCGAGAGCGCGTGAAACGCGAGCGAGCCGTGCGTCACCGCGTCGCCGAAGGCGAGCACGTTTCCGTCTGCGGTTGCGAGCCAGTAGCCGCGCCCGGACTTCGTGGGTGCGATGCCGACGACGTTCGTCGCGTTACGCGTTCGCTCCGCCGGCTTCGCGGCGTCACCGAACGCGGACACCGTGCCGTCGGATTGCACCGTCCAGTATCCGTGACCGCTCGGGGTCGAGGCCGCGGCCACGGTCGGCGCTCCGGACGGCAACGCCTCGGCGCGGGCGGCGGCGCCGATCACCAATGTGGTTGCGAGCGCCGCGACACGTAATCGCGCGCGGGCACCACCAAGAGTTTGGAAAGAGGCTGCCGCACCGGGACATGACGGTAGGCAACGGTCTGGTCCGGTTCCGAACCGGAGCCTACGACGCTGTATTGGGGCGGATCGTGGGCGGATCCCGGGAACCGATCGCGGGTCGCCGACGTACCCACTCTCGAATCGGATTCCCAGGGCCTCGCGGTCGGCGGCAACGGAGCAGGCCGGCCGCGGGACCCGATCCCGCCGAGACACAAGGCGCAACCCGCGCGTCTGCTGGAAATTGGGCACCACGCGCCATTTCCCAGCAGACTGTTGGCAGGGTTCTGGGGGCGCCGCCGCGGGAGTCCGCCCGCGTGGCTCAACCCTCGGGAAGACGGGCGTGCCGGCGGGCGTGCGCGAGCGCGTCGTCGAGATGCTCGAAGAGATGGTTCTCGTGGGCGAGGTGGTCGAGCGCACCGACCGCGGCGAGCGTCCGCCGATGATCCGGTTTCGGTCCCTTGACCAGCACCGTGATGCCGCGGGCCTCGAGCTCCGAGACGATCTCACCGAGCGCCTGCGCGCCGGTGGCGTCGAGCACCTGGACGTCGGGGAGTCGCAGCACGACGACGCGGACGTCGGTGACGGCGGTGAGCTCGGTCAGGAAACGCTGCGCGGCGCCGAAGAACAGCGCGCCGTCGAGGCGGTAGGTCACGATCCCGCTGTGCCGCAAGGTCGCGGCCTCGTCGCGCGTCGATCTCCGTCGCGACGTTCTCGGAGGTGATCGACGCGCTGCGGGCGACGGCTCGGAGTGCGAGGACGGCCGCGACCGCCATCCCGAGCTCGATCGCGAAGACGAGATCGAACGCGACCGTCGCCGAGCGCGGTCGAGCGCGAACACGATCGCGTCCGACCTGGTCGCGCGGACGACGGCCCGAACGTTGTGCGGTTCGACCATGCGCACGGCCGTGACCATCAGCACGCCCGCGAGCGCCGCGAGCGGGATCTTGGCGACGAGGCTGCCGGCGAGGAGCACGATCAACAGGAGGAACACGGCGTGCACGATCGCGGCGACGCGGGTGCGGCGCGCCGGCGCGGATGTTCACGGCGGTGCGCGCGATGGCGCCGGTCGCCGGCATCCCGCCGAACAGTGCGGACGCGATGTTGGCAGCACCCTGGCCGAACAGCTCACGGTCGGGATCGTGTTTCGGCGCGTCGGCCATCCCGTCGGCGACCTTCGCCGACAGCAGGCTCTCGAGCGCCGCGAGCGCGGCGACCGCGAGCGCGGCCGAGAAGAGGTTGCTGGTCGTGCCGAGCGACAGGTGCGGGAGCGATGGCGTCGGGAGTGACGACGGCACCGCGCCGATCCGCGCGACGTTCGAGATGCGCGATCTGCGCGAGCACCGTCGCGACCGCGACGGCGACCAGGGAAGCGGGGAGCGTGCCCGGTGCACGCGCGGGAGCACGACCATCACGACGACGACGACGGCGACCAGAAGCGAACGCCGCCAGGTTGCCGTGCGCGGCGATCCGGCCGACGGCGCGTGCCGCGACGACGGCGGTGTTCTCGCCCTTCGGTTTGGGGACGCCGAGCGCGGACGGGACCTGCTGCAAGAAGATGAGCGTTGCGATGCCGACCGTGAAGCCCTCGATGACGGGCCACGGCACGAACGCGACGTAGCGACCCAGGCGCAGGAACGCGGCGAGGAGCACCAACGCGCCGGCGAGGAATGCCGACGGTGTAGACGGCGGTGACGCCGTAGCGGCGCGACGACCGGCAAGAGGACGACGGCCATCGCACCGGTCGGGCCGGACACCTGCACGTTCGATCCGCCGAGCAACGCGGCGACGAAGCCCGCGACGATCGCGGTGACGAGCCCCGGGGTCGCACCCATGCCGCTCGTGATCCCGAACGCGAGTGCGAGCGGGAGCGCGACCACGCCGACGGTCAGGCCGGCGACGATGTCGGCCTTCCACGACGCTGCGCAGCCCGGTGTAGTCGGAGCGGCGCGGGAGCAGGCGTGCGAGTGCGTTCATGCGCCCGCGGCGCGCAGGTCGGCGAGCAGGTCCTCGGTCTGGGTCAACGACCCGATCAGGACGCGGCGCGCCGCGGCGAGCAGTTCGCCGACGTACGGGTTCGAGATGGCGTAGACGACCGAGGTGCCCGACGCGGCGCGTGCTCGACGAGCCCGGCGCGCCGCAACACCCCGAGTTGCTGCGAGAGGTGCGACAGCTCGATGCCGACCAGGGGCTGCATCTCCCCGACGGAGCGCTCGCCGTCGACCAGCACCTCGAGCGCACGGATCCGGGCCGGATGGGCCAATGCCTTGAACAACTCGGCCTTCACGACCGAGACGGGCTCGTTGAGCGCGGCGGCGAGGTCGCGATCCGGCATCAGCCGGCCGTCCGACACTCTGGTATCTGACTATCTGACATATTCATAATATAGTCGATAAGTTCGGGCGGCCCGCATCGAGCGGGTCGCTACGTTGGCCGCGTGCACGAACCGATGACGCGTCGGGGTTGGGTCCTCTTCGTGGCCATGAGCGTCATCTGGGGGATCCCCTACCTGCTCATCAAGGTCGCGGTGAAGCACCTCGACCCGCCGGTGGTCGTCTTCGGGCGCACGTCGCTCGCGGCCGTGGTGTTGCTCGTCGTCGCCGGGCGCGCCGGCGCGCTGCGACCCGCGCTTGCACACTGGCGACCGGTCCTCCTTTTCGCCGCGGTCGAGATAGGTGCGCCGTGGCTGTTGCTGACCAACGCGGAGAAGCGCCTGCCGTCGGGCCTCACCGGACTCCTCGTCGCGTGTGTGCCGCTCTTCGGGGCGTTGGTCGCGTACGCGCTCGGCGATCGCACCGCGTTGCGTGTCGTGCGCCTCGCGGGGATCGCGATCGGGCTCGGCGGGGTCGCGCTGCTCGTCGGCGGCGACCTGGGAACGGGTGCGCACGGCATCCCGTGGTGGAGCGTCGCCCAGGTGATGCTCGTCTGCGTCGGCTACGCGGTCGGCCCCTTCGTCGTCGCGCGGCGGCTCGGCGCGGTCCCGAGCATCGGCGTCGTGTCGGTGTCGCTCGCGGCGGTCGCGATCGCGGTCGCGCCCCTCGCGTTCCTCGCGCGTCCCGCCCACGTCCCGCCCGCGAGCGCGTGGTGGGCCGTGCTCACGTTGGCCGCGGTGTGCACCGGGATCGCGTTCGTCGTGTTCTTCGCGCTGATCGCCGAGATCGGGCCGACCCGCGCGACGCTCATCACGTTCGCGAACCCGGCCGTCGCCGTCGCCCTGGGCGCGGTCGTGCTCGGCGAGCAGGTCACGCTCGCGACGATCGGAGGATTCGTGCTCGTGCTGACGGGATGCGGGCTCGCCACGCGCGGCCGGGCTCCGGCGCCGGTCGCGCTCGACCTACCGGCCCCTGCGCTCGACCTGATACCGGACGCCCGATGAACGCCGGTCCGGCGTCGAAGCCGTTCCGGGTCGTGCAGTGGACGACCGGGAACGTCGGCCGCCGATCGGTGATCGCGATCGTCGCGAACCCGAACCTCGAGTTGGTCGGCTGCTACGCGTGGTCGAGCGACAAGGTCGGGCGCGACGCCGGGGAGCTGTGCGGGACGGAGCCGACCGGCGTTCTCGCGACCGACGACGTCGACGCGTTGCTCGCGCTCGGACCCGACTGCGTCGTCTACAACCCGAAGTGGCCCGGTGTCGACGAGCTCGTGCGGATCCTCGAGGCCGGGATCAACGTCGTGACGACGGCGGCATTCATCACCGGCGACGCCCTCGGAGCCGACCGCGCCCGGATCGTCGACGCGTGCCGCGCGGGCGGAGCTCCGTCTTCGGGTCCGGCATGAACCCCGGCTTCGCGAACCTGCTCGGGATCGTCGCCGGGAACGTGTGCGACCGGATCGACTCGATCACGATCACCGAGTCGGTCGACTCGACCGGTTACGACTCTCCCGAGACCGAGCTCCCGGTCGGATTCGCGCGACCCATCGACGACCCGCACCTCCCGGAGATGACCGCGGCCGGTACCGCGGTGTTCGGCGACGCGGTGCATCTCGTCGCGGACGCGCTGGGGATCACGCTCGACGACGTGCGGTGCGTCGCCGAGTACGCGCAGACGACCGCCGATCTCGACCTCGGGTCGTGGTCGATCCCCGCCGGTTGCGTCGCCGGGGTCGCGGTGAGCTGGCAGGGCATCGTCGGTGGCCGCGTCGTCGTGGCGCTGAACGCGCGCTGGCGCAAGGGCGCCACGCTCGAACCCGACTGGCAGATCGAACACGGCTACATCGTCGACATCCAGGGCCAACCGTGCGTGCGCACGAAGCTCGAGGTCTTCCCGCCCGCCGACTTCCGGGCGAAGACGTTCGGCGACTACATGGTTCTCGGGATGATCATGACGGCGATGCCCGCGGTCAACGCGATCCCGCACGTGTGCCGGGCCGCGCCCGGCATCGTCACCTACCTGGATCTGCCGTTGGTCACGCCGAGCGGCTGGGTGCGCTGACCGTCGCCCGGTACTCGTCGACGATCGGGCGCAACTCGGACGGGCTGCACCCGTGCATGATCACGCCGTCGCAGCCGAGCGCGAACTGGTTGCGGATCGCGGCCACGCATTGCGCGGCGCTGCCCGTCGCGCTCGGCGCCAGCCATTTGTCGGGCAGCAGTGTCGCGACGTGCTCGAGTTGCTCGGTCGTCGCGGCGGTGTCGAGCCCGGACACGCTTCCGACGACCTCGTCGGCGCGGAAACGCTCGAGGACCGCCGGGTCCCAGCCGTTGGTCCGGACGAGGAGATCGCCGTAGCCCTGGAGATAGGTGCCGAGCCGCCCGACCGACTTCATGAGCCTTTGGTCCTCGGGGAGGTGGTCGCCGATCGTCGCGAAGCACGACCACACCCGCACCGACGCGGGGTCGCGACCGGCTTCCTCGGCCGCGCGCTTGACCGTGTCGACACAGCGCGCCGTGGTCTCGTCGGTGAAGTACGTGTGCAACACGACCTCGTCGAAGCACCGACCTCCCAGCTGCAGCGTGTTGGGGCCGAACGCGACGATGCTCATCGGCAGGTGCTCGTCGAGCGTCGAGTCGAGGTGGAGCACCGGGAACTGCCCGGCCGGCCCGTCGTGACCGATGATGACCTCGCCGCGGAAGAGCCGGCGCATGATGCCGGCGAAGTCTTCCATCTGCGCGGTCGTGATGCGTCCGATCCCGAACGCGTCCTGCAGCAGCGTGATCCCGCGGCCCAGTCCCAACACGAAGCGACCGCCGGTCAGGCTCTGCATCGTCCGGGCGAAACCGGCGGTGACGATCGGGTGGCGCGTGTTGTGGTTCGTCGCCGCGGTCTCGATCCGGATGCGCTCGCTCACCGCCCCCGCCGCTCCCGACAGCGTGGCCGCTTCCTTCTTGTTGTAGCGCTCCGAGACGAACGCCGTCCCGATGCCCATCTGCTCGGCGTCGCGGACCTCGTCGACGAGGTCGCGTGAGCACTTCGGTTGGCCGGCGAGCACGTAGAAGCCGAGCTCGTCGAGCGGGGGAGCCTCGGTCATCATGCGTCCTCGTTTCGGTCGGTCCGGATCCTCGGACGTGAAGGTAACGCGGCCGTTGCGGACCGGGCGCCGCGGCCGACGGCATCTCAGGCCGGGAGCGACCACCCGGGAAGCAGGCCGAGCTCGCTGCACAACGGCTGCGCTTCGATGTTCTGCCCGTTCCGCGCGGCGGCGTCGGGCGACTCGAGGATCCACCGACACACCTTGCCCATCACCTCGACGGGTGCGCCCGTCGACGCGTCGAAGCCGAACGCGCCCATGTCCTGGCGCATGCGCTCGGTCGCGATGAATCCCGGCTGCACGTTGTAGGCGCGCACGTTGTGTGCACGCTGCTCGACCGCGAGGATGCCCGCGATGCGATGGAGCGCGCCTTTGCTGAAGGCGTAACCGAGACCCCAGCCGCCGGCGCCGGCCGGCTCGTCCGGATCCTCGTAGGCCACTGTCGACGTGATGTCGATGACCGTGCCGCCGCCCCGCCTCACCATCTGCGGCACGATCTCCTTGATCAGGACCACCGGCGCGAGTGCGTTGGCCTCGAGGTGGTCGCGCAGGACGCGGACCGGCGTGTCGAGGATGTGATCCATGTGCCCGGGACCGATGTAACGGCCGTTGTTGACGAGCACGTCGACGTGCCCCCATGTCGCGAGGACGGTCGCGGCCGCGTGCACGAGGGACGGGTGGTCGAGCAGGTCGCCCGGCACCGCGAGGCACTCGCGCCCGGCCGCACGGATGAGCGCGGCCGTGTTGTCGAGCGATCCCGGCAGCGGGGAGGTGTCGGATCGCTTCAACGTCGAGCTGTGCTCGCGCGCCTCGCCCTCGTGCACGGTGCGGGCGAGGATCGCGACGTCGTATCCCGCGTGCGCGAGCTCGACCGCGATCGCCTTCCCGATGCCTCGGCTCGCGCCCGTGACGAACGCGATCTTGCGTGCTGCCTGCTCCGGCATGTCTCATAGCCTCCCGTCGATCGCGCACCATAACGATCCCCCCTCCGGACGCCAAGACCGATGGGACGCGCCGACGGACGGCTCTGCCGCTCGGAACGTTTGCCCCTGCCTTTCGCTCCGGTTCGGGGCAGAAGGTGGAACCATGGGGACACACGGGCCGGGAAAGGAATTGGATCGGACCACGGAAATCTTCTCCCGCCCGATCTCGTAATCGAGGTGCGGCATGTGCGCCCGCGTATTCTCTCGCCGGTGAAAACCGAGGCGGGCGCGGCTGCGCCGGAAACGGCCGGCGCGGGCGCGGGCGCTGCGGGAGCGCTGATGATCCGGGCGTCGATCGGGGTCGCGGCGTACGACGCCGTGATGCTCGGGCTCCACCGCATCCGCGGGCGCCGCGCGACTCAGCTGAGCGTGGCGGGGTCGACGCCGATACCGCCGGAATCGCTGCTCGCGTAGCTCGCGAGCGCGAAACGCAGCACGTCGACGGCTTCCGCCGCGCTCCACAGCAGCGGACCCTCACCGCTTCGGAGCCAGCGCAGCCAGTGGCGGCCGGAATCGCGGAAGCTGCTCGCCCAGTCGTCGTCGAGCGCGTGGTACGCCGCGCATCTCACCGTCGGCGTACACCTCGAGGCTGGGCTGCTGGATGCCGCGCCCGGTGCAGCGGTTGACGCGCGCGTACCCGCGCCGGCCGGTGATCTCCCACCGCTCGTCGTTGGTGTAGTAGTCGGAACGCAGGTACATGTCGGGCGCGAGCGTGATGTCCCACACGCCGCGGATCCCGTTCTCGTGTTGCCACGTGATCGTCGTGGGCGCGTCGATCTCGACGCCGGGGAACACCTCGGTGCCGCCGATCCACGCGCGCACCTCGTTGATCGGGCCGAAGAGCCACAGTGCCGTCGCGAGCTTGTGCCAGCCGTCGTCGAACACGAGGATCCCGCGGCCGCGCTTCATCTGCTCGAACTGGTAGTGGTAGCTGCTCGCGGGAACGTCCCAACCGCCGCGGCCCGGTGCCGACCATCTTCATGTGGTAGCCGCTGACGGCGCCGATCTCGCCGGACTCGACCGTCGCCTTCAGCTTCCGGAGCGGTTCGTAGAAGAGATAGTTCTCCATCACGCGCAGGACGCGGTCGTGCGCGTGGGCCGCGTCGATCATGCGCTGCGCGTCGGCCAGGTTGTTGCACATGGGCTTTTGGAGGTTCACGTGCCAGCCGTAGCCGAGCAGCTCGATGACACCCTCGGTGTGCAGCGGGATCGGCAGCAATCCTTCGACCGCGTCGACCTCGAGCCCGCTCGCGGCGAGCTCCGCCACGGTCGCGAACGTCTGCGCGTGCGGCCAGTCGGCCTGGCGCTCGGCGCGGCGTTCGGCGCTCGGGTCGACGAGCGCGACGACCTCGACGTCGGGGTTGTCGAGGTACGCGCGCACGTTGAGGTCGTAGATGCGGCCCAGGCCGACGAAGGCGGCGCGGACCGGGCGGTCGAAGGGCACGAAGCTCATGCGGTCCGGGTCTCCTGTTGCAGTTCGATGGTGTTGCCGGCGGGGTCGACGATCCAGATCTGCACCGTGTGCTCGCCCTGCAGCGCGCGCTTGTACTCGATCCCGCGGGCTTCGAGCTCCGCGATCGCGACGTCGAGATCGTCGACCGCCACGCAGTAGTGGTTTCCGGTCGAATCGATCGTCGTGCCCCGCGGCGGCGCGCCGACGATGTGCAGCTCGAGATCGCCGACCGTGTGCCAGTGCCCCGGGACCCCGGGGATGTCCGGCCTTGGCCGGTCGCCGAGGCCGAGGACGTCTCGGTAGAACTCCACCATCGGTTCGAGCGGAGTCCCGTTCACGTTCACCGATACGTGGTGGAACCGCGTCACCTGCATCCCGTTGCTCCCGTCGTGCGTCTCGACCACGCGCTGATCGACCGGAACCTTAGGAGCGGACGGCGGCGTACGCGGCCAAGGCGCGCTCACGGGCGGTGCCGTGGTCGACGATCGGTTCCGGATAGGTGTCGCCGATCGCGACGCCCGCGGCCGCGAGCTCGAGCGGTGGCAGCTCCGACGGCGCATGCACCGCGGCACCCGGGATCGCCGCGAGCTCCGGCACCCAGCGACGTACGTAGTGGCCTTCGGGATCGAAGCGGCGAGCCTGGGTCAGCGGGTTCAGCACGCGGAAGTAGGGCGCGGCGTCGGGCCCGGTGCCGGCGACCCACTGCCAGTTCCCCGCGTTCTGCGGGACGTCGCCGTCGACGAGCAGCCGCCGGAAGTGTTGCTCGCCGATGCGCCAGTCGACGAGGAGGTCCTTGACGAGGAACGAGCTGGTGACGAGGCGCAGCCGGTTGTGCATCCACCCCGTCGTCGCGAGCTCGCGCATGGCGGCGTCGACGATCGGGAAGCCGGTGCGCCCTTCCTTCCAGGCCGCGACGGCGTCGGGATCGTCGCGCCAGACGATGGAGTCGTACGCCGGGTGCTGCGAACGCGCGACCGAGGTCGGGGCGTTCCGCGAAGAGGTGCGCGTACCAGTCGCGCCACGCGAGTTGGCGGACGAACGCGCGCCGGCCGGCGGTACCCGTGCCGATCGCGCGGATCACCTGGCGCGGCGTGATCGTGCCGAACCGCAGGTCGGCCGACAGGTACGACGTCGCGTCGACGTCGGTCCGGTCGCGCGCCCCGTCGTAGCCGTCGGCGCGCTCGGCGAAGGCGGCGAGCCGCGCCCGCGCGCCGGCCGCACCGGGAGGAAGGGGCGGCTCGGCGTCGAGCCGCGGGATCGGCTCACCCTCGACCGCCAGGATGCGGGCGGGACCGGCGTGAACCGGCTCGGGGAACGGGAGCGCACGCCACCGTTCGTAGAACCGGGTGAACACGCGCGGCACGGTCCCCGCCGCGGTCCGGATCGATCCCGGCGGGTGCACGAAGGTGCCCCAGTCGTGTGTGACCGCGACGCCCGCCCGCTGCAACGCGCGGCACACCTCGTCGTCCCGCCGGCGCGCGAACGCGGTCACGTCGTCGTTCCAGGCGACCGTGTCGATCCCGTTCGCGCGCGCGACGCGGGTGATCGTGTCGGCGGGTTCACCGGCCACGACGGTAAGTGCGCCGCCGATCGCCCGCAGCTCGCCCGCGAGCGCCTCGACGGAGGCGACCAGCTGGCGCCGGCGGAACGGGCCCGCGGCATCGAGGAGCCGCCGATCGAAGACGTACAACGCGAGCACCGCGTCGTGGTCGGCGGTCGCGTCCGCCCACGCGAGGTTGTCGTCGAGGGTCAGGTCGCGCCGGAACCAGACGATGGCCCGCGTCACGACCGGTCTTCCGCGGCAGGGGGGCGACGCGCGCGCCGGCGCCGGTCGGCGGCGACGGTGGTGTCGAACCACGCGACCGCGTCGGCGGCCGACGGCGAATGCCCGTCGGCTCCGAACTCCCCGGCGTCGGACGCGTCCGGGATCGCGCAGCCCCCGACCAGGACGGGAACGCGTGAGACCGCGCGAATCGCGGCGACGGTGCTCGCCACCACCTCGACGGCGAAATCGACCGACACGACGATCCCGACCGCGCGGGCCCGGTCGTCGCGCGTGAGGATCTCGGCGAAGGATTCGGGCGGGACGTCCGCGCCGAGGTCGGCGACCGCGAAGCCGCGGCCGCGCAGCGGATCGGCGACCAGCGCACTCGGCAAGCTGTGCCGGTCGCCCGCGGGCGCGCCGAGGACGAGGAGCCCGCGCGGCGTGCCCCGCCGCGTGAACAGCGGACCGAGCCGGCCGATGAGCCGGTTGACCACCGCGCTCGCACGGTGTTCGTCGGCGACGCTCAGACTCCCGGACTCCCACCCGTCGCCGATCGCGTGCAGCGCGGGGCCGAGCACCTCGAGGTAGAGCTGCTCCGGAACGAACGCCGAGCTCAAGGCCTCCTGGAGCAGCCGCCAGGATTCCGCCTCGTCGCCGGCGACGAGGTGCGTCACGATCTCGCCCGCGTAGTCGCGCCGGCGGGCGCCGGCGCCCGGCTTGGCCCGACCCGGCGCGTGCGCGGTGCGCAGCGCGGCGAGGCTCGCGCGGGGGACGTGCCATTGGTTGGCGACCCGAGTGGCGTTCAGCCGTCCCGACCGCACGTACCGGTACGCGGTCATGTAGTGGACGCCGAGGAGATCGGCGGCCTCCTGCAACGTCAGATCGTCGCCGCCGTCACCGTCACCGCTGTCGGAGCGCCCGCTCGGTTGTGACATCGGGGACCTCTCAGACTCTCGCGGGATCGTGGTCGGCACGCGCGTCGTCGGTCACCGGGCGCGGGGCGAAGGCGGGAGCCGCGAACAACACCTGCACCGCGCGGACGTGACGTTCCTCGAATCCCGCCTCACAGTAAGCGAAATAGAAGTCCCAGAGCCGGGCGAACCGGTCGCCGAGACCGAGCTCGGGCAACTGCGGTCGGACGTGCCGAAGGTTCGCGCGCCACCGACGCAGCGTCTCGCCGTAGTGCGGCCCGATGTCGAGCGCGCCGTGGGGCGCGAGAGCCCGCCGCGCTGCGCGGCCGCGGTGAGCGCGCCGACCGACGGCAGGCAACCGCCCGGGAAGATGGCGGTCTTGATGAAGTCGTTGTGGCGCTTCAGGCGATCGAAGCTCTCGTCCGGCGCGACGATCGCCTGCATCGCCAACGCGCCGTCCTCGCCGAGCAGGCGCCGGACGTGCGCGAAGAAGGTGTCGTACTCGCGCCAGTCGACCGCTTCGATCATCTCGATCGCGATGGCCTTGTCGAACCTTCCCCGCACGTCGCGGTAGTCGGCGTCGAGCACGGTCACGCGATCGGCGAGGCCGGCATCCTCGACGCGGGCGCGGGCGAACTCGAACTGGCGCGGCGAGATCGTGGTGGTCGTGACGGTGCAGCCGTAGTGCGCGGCCGCGTGCAGCGCGAAGCCGCCCCAGCCCGTACCGATCTCGAGCAGCCGATCGCCGGGCCCGAGGTCGAGCATCCGGGCCAGCCGATCGAACTTCGCGCGCGACGCGTCCAGGAGCGTCGCGCCGGGCGAGTCGAAGATCCCGCACGAATACGCCATCGTCTCGTCGAGGATGTGCCGGAACAGCTCGTTCCCGATGTCGTAGTGGGCGCGTACGTTGCGGGCGTCGCGATGCGGGTCGGCGCGCCGGAGCCGGGCGATCGGGTCGACGACGGGGCTCGCGAGCCGGCTCAGGCGGTCGCGCCGGGCGTGGAGCGGTTCGAGGCTGCGGAGCGCGATCCGGAGGAGCCCGGCGAGGTCGTCGGTCGTCCACCAGCCGTCGGCGTACGACTCGCCCAGCCCCACGCTCCCGTGGCGGAGCACGCGCTCGTAGGTGCGAGGTTCGTGCACGGCGAGTTGCACGTGCTGTGGCGCGCGCCCGGTCTCCTCGTCGGCGCCGAAACGTGCGCGGCCGAGCGGGTCGCGGACTTCGAGCGTCCCGCCGCGCACGTGTTCGAGGAGGCGCAGCAATCCGGCGCGGGCAGTGCGCGTGCGAACGGAACTGGACGTCGGCCTGTTCACGCGCGGACCTCCCGGAGCGGGCGCGTCGGATGACGGTGGAACGGAACGCGGGCAAGGAACAAGCGCAGGGCCTCCCGGTAGATCGCCACGGATCCCCGCAGCGGCATGAGCGGATACCGGAGGAGCACCCCGACCGCCGTGCGGGGCGCGAGGGCGGTCCGGTGCAACGCGAGGCCCGCGCCGAGCACCGTCGTCCCGTCGCGCACGACCTCGATGGCGAGGCGCAGGTTCGGCCCGGGGACACTCCACGACACGTGGTATTCGACGTCCATCGCGAGGAATGGCGAAACGTGCATGGACTTCGTCACCGACGCGGTGGTGTTGCCGTCGCGGGCGTCGAGCACGTACCAGTGGCGCTCACCCCACGGCGTGTTCGTCACTTCGAGCACGACCGCGTCGAGCGCGCACCCGTCCGTGCTCCAGCAGTAGTAGACGGCGAGCGGGTTGAACGACCATCCGAAGGTGCGGAGCTGGGCGAGCAGGAAGACGCGGTCCGGCGGGGCGCCGGCCGAGCTCGCGCTGCACGAGCCCGCGCACCGACTCGCCGAGCGGGCCGTCGCCGCCGTCGAAGAAGTCACGGCGGCGGAACCGGACCGGCGCGCGGCGGCGGGCCGACCAGAGCGGCAGCGGATCGAGCGAACCGGGGAGCGCGTCGACGTCGAGATAGGCGAGGAAGAGACGCGGGGTGAACGTGCGCTCGACCGGTGTGCGGCGGGTGTGCCGGACCGTCCCTTCGTACAGCGCGTTCGCGTTCATCGGCCGCGGCCGATCGCGCGCGCGACTTCGAGTCCGCTCTGCACGCCGTCCTCGTGGAACCCGTAGCCCCAGTAGGCGCCCGCGAAGGAGATCCCCCGCCCGCCCTGGATCTCATGGCGGCGGCGCTGGGCCGCGATCGCGGCCGCGTCGAAGACCGGATGCGCGTACTCGTACTCACCCAGGACGCACGCGGGGTCGACGGCGTCGGATCGGTTGAGGGTCAAGAGGATCGGCCGGGTCGAGTCGATCGCCTGCAGCACGTTCATCCAATACGTCACCGTGGCCCGGCGCGCGTCGCGATCGACCGAGGAGTTCCAGCTCGCGCGCGCCCTCGGGTTGCGGGGCAGTTGCCGGGCGTCGGTGTGGAGGGTCGCGGTGTTGCGTTGGTACCTGATCGCGCCGAGGACCGACTGTTCGGCCGGTGTGGCGTCGCCGAGCAGCCGCAGCGCCTGATCGCTGTGGGCCGCGACCACCACGTGGTCGAACGACGCGGGGCCGCGGTCGGTGAGCACTTCGACCGAAGGTACGGACCCGGGGCGGCCCCGGGGGATGATCTTGTGCACGGGGGTTGCCAGGCGGATCCGGTGCTCGAACGGCGCCGCGAGCTTGTCGACGTACACGGGGAGCCGCCGGTGATCGTGCGCCACTGCGCGGTCGCCGCCCACCCGCAGCAGCCCGTGGTTGTGCATGAACCGCGCGTACGAGCGCATCGGGAACGTCGTGAACGTCGCGGGCTCCGCCGACCAGATCGCCGCGCCGAACGGTACGAGGAATTGCTCGACGAACGCGCGCGAGTAGTGGCCGCGGTCGCAGGAACTCCTCGATCGAGTCTTCGGCGTGGGTGACGCCGGTCCGGTCCGGGCCGGGCAGGCGATCGGCCCCGAGCCAACGCGGTTCGTGCGCGACGAGTCGGCGGGCCGCGCGGTTGAAGCGCGCGATATCGACGAGCAGGCGCAGGAACGAGGGACTGGTCAGGTTCCGGCGCTGTGCGAAAAGGGTGTTGAGGTTGGAGCCGCGGTACTCGAGCCCGGTCTGCGCGTCGGTGACGCCGAAGCTCATCTCGGTCGGTTGCGTCGCGACGTCGAGGCGCTCGAGCAGCGCGACGAAACCCGGGTAGTTCGCCTCGTTGTAAACGATGAAGCCCGTGTCGACCCGGTGCGAGACACCGTCGACCTCGACGTCGACGGTGTGCGCGTGCCCGCCGATGCGGCGGTCGGCCTCGAAGACCGTCACGTCGTGGTCGCGGTGCAGCTCGTGCGCGGCGACGAGCCCGGCGATGCCGGTGCCGACGACGGCGATCTTCACGGCGTCACCCCGGCGGCGATTGCCGCGGCGGCATCGGCGCCGGCACGATCGACGCACCAATTCCAGAGGCGTTCGGCCTCGTCGTCGGAGGTCCGCGTCCACGGAAAGATGTTCGTCGGCCGGCGCCGCCGATCCAGCCAGAAGTCGCCGCTCGACGCCCGCGGCTCGTCGGCCCCGACGAGCCAGACCATCGTGTCGGCCCCCTGCGCGGCGGTGCGCAGCACGGGCCGCGCGAGGCGCGCGAACCGCGGCAACGACGCGTGCAGGCCGGGGGTGTCGGCCCAGCCCGGGTGCAGCGCGTGGAAGCCGATCCCGCGGCCGGCCCGGTGCCGGGACCAGCGCTCGTTCATCACGACCTGGGCCCGCTTCGCGTCGGCGTAGGCGCGCACGCCGTTGAACTCCGCGCCGCCCGAGTCGACCGAACCGGAGTCGAGCGCGGCGATGTCAAGCCCGCGCGTGTACATGCCGCCGGAGGAGACGGTGACGACGCGCGCGTCGTCGCTCGCGTGCGACGCGGGGAGGAGCAATGCGGTAGCAGGAACGGCGCGACGACGTGCACCTGCGCGGTGAGCTCGATGCCGTCGACCGTTCGTCGGCGGTGATCGACGAGCGCGCCGGCGCTGTGTATCAGCGCGTCGATCCGGGGCGCGATCTCCCGCATCGACGCGGCCGCGTCGCGGACCGAGCGCGAGGTCGGCGAGATCGGCGACGATCGTGTGCACCCGTGCGCCGCGGACGCCTTCGACGATCGACCGGCGCGCGTGCGTCGGTACGCCCGGCGTCACGCCCGACGAGCAGTACCTCGGCGCCGTCGTGCGCGTACCGGCTCGCGGCCGCGAACCCGAGGCCGCTCGTCGCGCCGGTGACGGCGACGACGCGACCCGTGAGATCGGCGTCGGGCTCGTCGTCCCAGGCGAACAGGGCGCGCCGGGCGGCGTACCCGAGCCGGCTGAAGCTCCCGACGACGGTGAGCTCCAGCGCGCCGTCCACGGCAACCCGCGCCCGATGCGAAGCGTTCATGCGGGCTCCGTCGTGCCCACGAAGGTGCGGAGTCCCGCGGCGGCGCGGTCGCCGATGCGACGGAACACGGGGGCGAGAAGCGGTTCGGCGATCCGGAACGGGCCCTTCGTCTCCAGGTGCGCGTCGTAGGTGATCTCGGTGAGACGGGCCAGCGATTCGAACGTGATGGTGTCGACGGAGCGGACGAAGCGGTTCTCGGCCCGCAGTACGAGCCGGCGCGGCGGGTCGAAGTCGATGACCTCGTACTCGAGGGGGACCGACCGGCCGAGGAACCGGGTGTGGAGCGCGAACCGCGACCCGAGGCCGACCGGTTCGGGGGTGAGCATCGTGGCGCTCTCGACCCCCGGATCCCAGGCGGCGGACCGGTCGAAGCGCTGGAGACGCGCGAACGCCTGGCCGCGGCCCATCGGTGTCGTGATCCAGGCGCAGTAGCGAAGCACCCGGATGAGTTTAGCACTAAAGAAGCGGGGCGCCGGATCGGGGTCAGCCGGCGGCCGTGGTCCCGTCGTCGAACCCCGGGAGGGCCCCGCGCCAGGTTCCGATGCACTCCGACTTGTTCCGCGACCCGCAGCCCCGACACGTCAACGGGTCGACCGACCGCAGCAGGCCGTGCTCGACGCGCCAGCACGTCCCGCACGTGGCGCAGAGCCAGTGCGCCTCGTCCAGGGTGTGGACGCGCTCGAGGGGGTGGTCGAGGCAGTCGGGGCAACCGCGGGTCGCGAACCACGCTTCGCCGATGCCCAGGGGAAGGAAGGTGTCGTCGAACAACTCCATCGCGTCCTCCTCGTTCACCTACCGAAGATGTTGCGCGTGTGGCCATCCGAGCGCCAGGGTCGTTCGGCCCGTTCTCGCGGCCCGGGGACGGGCCGTCGGGTGGCGCCCGTCCTCACTCCGCCGGTTCGTACCGTCGGCCCCAGACCAGGTCGGTCGGAACCGACATGACGACACCGTCACCGGCCGCGAGCCAGGGCGCTCGGGGCACCGCCCCCACGACGTCGGTCGGGACGCGGGCGATGCCCGCCAGCGAGACGCTCCAACCCCGGCGCCGGTCGGGATCGAACGTGTCGACATGCAACACGACGACCTCGCCGTTCTTGTGGGCGACGGCGTGGGCGATGTTCGCGGCATGTACCAACGCGCAGTCCTCGCTCATCGCGAACCAGGCGGGTACCACCACCGGCAACGCCCGGCGCGTCAGGCTCAGGTGCCCGAACTCGCGCGGTGGCGAGAAACGCCAGGCACTCCCTCCGGCTCAGTCCCGGGTCGTGGCGTTGGTGCATACGACGATCATGGACGCGTGACGGGGACCCGACGCAGGGCACAAGGTCACAACCGACCGCCCCGATGGCCCGGAACGGACGCGTCGGTGAGCCAGCGGTGCTCGCCGAAGTCGTAGAGCTTGCACGCGTGGATCACGATGCAACGACTGCGGTGTGTCGAGTGCGCGTTCTGGCAGGAGCGGTGCGAGAGCTGCGGCACCACGATGTGGCGTCATGCCGACGACACGGACGACACCTGGGCCTGCCCGCATTGCGGCTGGCACATGAAGGTGGCCTGTCCCCGGACGCGCAGGCTCGACGTCTCCTGAACGCGTCCGCCGGAACGCCTCAGGTGTTGTGCGAGAGCAGCCGCTCCATCCACTGCGCCGAGGACGTCGTCGAAGGCTGCGTTGTCAGCATGAAGTCGGTGAGGACGCGGCAGAAGCGGTCGGGCTGGTCGAGGTGCGGGAAGTGCCCGCTGCCCTCGAAGATCTCGAGTCGGCTGCCGGGGATCGCGTCGTGGGTCGTGTGCGCCTGGTGGATCGGGATGATGTTGTCGCGGTCGCCCCAGACGATGAGGGTCGGCACCTCGGCGGCGAGATAGAGCCGGTCCGCCGCGCTCACGCGCTGACCGGCGACGTCGATGACCGATCGCAGCGTGTGGGCGAAGGCGGTGCGCGTCTCGGCGTCGGCCAACGATCCGTAGCTCTGCCAGAGCTCGGTGAGCTCCGGGTTCGTGTACAACCCGATCCCGGCCAGGCAGCCGGCGATCTTCGCGCCCGCGTCGTGCAGCCGTGCGGTTGCAACCGACGGCGAGGACGAGTTCCGCACCCGGCAGCGCGAGCAGGCGGAGCAGGATGCTGACCTCGTCCCCGAGACCACCGCTCGACACGAGCACCAGCCGTTCGCACCGCTCCGGGAACTGGTAGGCGAACTGCATGACGACGCCGCCCCCGAGCGACTGGCCGACGAAGGTCGCGCGCTCGTGCCCGAGCGCCACCAGCAGGTCGCGCACGCCGCTCGCGAACGCGCCGAGCGAGTAGTCGCCGCGCGGCTTCTCGGACGCGCCGTGACCGACGAGATCGGGGGCGACGACGGTGAAGCGCTCGGCCAGCTCGGGCATGACGTACCGCCACGTCGCCGAGTTGCCCGCCATGCCGTGGACGAGGACGATCACGGGCCCGGAGCCCGCCGTGCGATAGCCGACCCGGTGGCCGTGGATGTCGATGTGGCGCAACTCGACGGCCGCGGTCATCGTTCGCCTCCCGGGGCCGTGACGAATCCGGGCGCTCGGAACTCGGTCTCGCACGCGACCTCCTTGTGCTCGCGCCCCGAGTATCGCGCCGGGCATCGGGGTCGCCACTAGGGACGGAAGGCTCACCCGGGAGTGACCGCGGGCCCTTGTTGCGCGGACGTGCGATGGTGGAGGTTGCGGGAGGGAATGGAGGTCGGCGGATGCAGCGGCTCTCGGGGACGGACTCACTCTTCCTCGCCGGCGAGACGCCGGCCTGGCATCAACACGTCGCCGGCCTGAGCATCATCGACCCGGTCGGTGTCCCCGGGTTCGGCTTCGACGCGGTACGGCGCAACATCGCCGAGCGTCATCCCGCTGATCCCGAAGCTCGGTTGGAAGCTGCGCGAGGTGCCCCTCGGGCTCCACCGCCCGGTGTGGATCGCGGATCCGGACTTCGACGTCCGCCGCCACGTCCGGCGCATCGGGGTGCCGAGGCCGGGCGGCCCGCGTGAGACGGCCGAGGTTGTCGGGCAGATCCTCAGCACCCAACTCGACCGTCGTCATCCGCTCTGGGAGATCTGGTACCTCGACGGGCTCGTGAACGATCGGGTCGGGTTCCTGATGAAGTACCACCACTGCCTGCTCGACGGCATGGCCGGGAGCGGGATGGCTGCGCTCCTCTTCGACTTCGAGGCGTCGCCCCCGAAGCGGGAGATCCCGCCGCTTTCCGCACCCGGGGCGGAGCCGAACGACCTGTGCTTCCTCTTGCAGAGTCTCGTCCCGAGCGCGACGGCGCCCGTGGCGCATTGCGCAGTACGGCGCCCGCCTCGCGCGTCGCGGCGTCGACGCCATCGGCTACGCGTTGTCGAACCGACCGAAGCCGGATGTGAGCGCGATGGTGCTCGCGCCGCGGACGTCGTTCAACCGGTCGATCGGCGCGCGGCGGGCGATGGCCTTCACCAGCGTCGCCCTCGACGACCTGAAGGCGCTCCGCCGGCACTACGACGTGAAGGTCAACGACGTCGCGCTGGCGCTGTGTTCCGGCGCGCTGCGGATGTACCTCGACGATCGCGGTGAGCTGCCCGGTACGGACCTTGACCGCGGGGGTGCCCGTCTCGACGAGGGTCGCGGGCGACACGGCCCTCGACAACCAGGTCTCCTACATGGTCGTGCCGCTCGCCACCGACGTCGACGACCCGTCGGACCGGCTGCGCGCGATCTATGCGCACACCCGCGCCGCGAAGGAGATGAGCGCGGCGATGCGCGTGCATGCCATCGGGTCGATCGGTCAGACCGCGCCGCCTTGGTTCCTCGCGGCCGCGATGCGGCTCGCGTACGAGTCGCATCTGCTCTCGTACGTGCCGGGAATGATGAACACGATCGTCTCGAACGTTCCCGGACCCGATTTCCCGCTCTACCTCGCCGGGGCGCGCCTCGACGGGGATCTTCACCGCGAGCGTGATCCTCGAAGGGATGGGCGTGAACATCACGATCTTCTCGTTCGACGACCGCGTCGACTTCGGGATCCACGTCGATCCGGATCTCGTCCCGGAGCCGTGGGACCTCGCTGCGGCGATCTCGGAGGCACTGGTCGAGCTGATGCGCGCGGCGGGACTCGGCGAACCGAAGGCGGTCCAGGATGCCTTCGGACTCGAGCGCTCGGCGGAAACCAACGGGAGAGGTGTGCCGGCGTGATCTCGGGTTTCGTGCGTCCCGACTTCGGCGGCGTCACGCAGGCGTTGCGCGCCGTGGCGACCCACAAGCGGGGCGGCGGTGCGGCGGTCGCCGTCTTCCACCGCGGTGAGGTCGTCGTCGACGCGTGGACCGGCGCGCGTGACGCGGCCGGGACGCCGTGGGCCGCCGACACGATGGCGATGAGCTTCTCGACGACGAAGGGCGTCGTCGCCACGACCGTCCACCGGCTCGTCGATCGCGGCCTGATCGACTACGACGAGCCGGTCGCGACCTACTGGCCCGAGTTCGCGGCGGCCGGCAAGGAACGCGTCACCGTGCGTCATCTCCTCAACCACTCCGCGGGGTTGCACCAGTTGCGCGGCGTGATCGACGACGCCCACGAGATGCTCGACTGGGACCTCGTGTGCTCGCGCCTCGCCGCCGAGGCCCCGCGCTACCCGCCGGGGACGCGGCACGGCTACCACGGCATCACGTTCGGCTACCTCGTCGGCGAGGTGATCCGGCGGGTGACCGGGACCACCGTGCAGGAGGCGGTCGACGCCGAGATCGTCCGCCCCCTCGGGCTCGACGGCATGTCGATCGGTGTTCCTCGCGGCCGGCGCGAGCGCATCGCGCGACCTCATCATCCGGTTCGGCAACCCGGAACGCGCCGAACGCTTCGCGGTTCGTGCTTCACGGTTCGAGATGCTGCGGCCCGCGATCGACACGTTCATGGTGCCCGGGCAGCGACCGGCTGTTCGCGTCGCAGGAAGTCCTCGATGCCGCGATTCCCGCCGTCAACGGGTGCTTCACGGCGCGCTCGCTCGCGCGGATGTACGCCGCGCTCGCGGGCGGCGGCGTGCTCGAAGGCGAGCGGTTCCTCTCGGCCGCCACGCTCGTCCGGGCGACCGAGATCCAGACGACGCGTCCCGACATCGTCGTCGGCTTCCCCATGCGCTGGCGGCTCGGGTTACCACCTGGCCGCGACGACCCGCGGTGTGCTCCCGAACGGCTTCGGGCACTTCGGGTTCGGCGGATCCGGGGCCTGGGCCGATCCCGACCGCGATCTGGCGGTCGCGTTCGTCTGCAACCGCGTCGCGGGAACGCCGTTCGGCGACACCCGGTTGCTCCGGATCGGCGCCCGGGCCGTCGCGGCGGCCGACGCCCGCTGATCGCGACGCGCCCCGCGCGTTCCGTAGGGCCCTTCGGCCCTGCAAGGCCTCGGGCCCGGCTGCAAGGATGGACCGGTGGAGCCGGTCCTGCGTTGCGAGAACCTGACGCGCCGGTTCGGCGACCGCCTCGCCGTCGACGACCTCACCTTCTCCATCGCCGCGGGCGAGACGTACGGACTGCTCGGGCCGAACGGGGCCGGCAAGACCACGACGATTCGGATGGTGTGCGGTCTGTTGCACCGGGACGCGGGCAGTGTGCACATCGGCGATCTCGAGGTGAACGAACGTGCACTCGCGGCGAAGGCGCGGATCGGATACGTGCCCCAGGAAGTCGCGCTCTATCCCGATCTCACCGCGCGAGAACCTCGAGTTCATCGGCCGCCTCTACCGGTTGCACGGCAAGACGCTCCGTGCGCGCGTCGAAGAGGTGCTCGCGCTCGTCGACCTCTCCGACCGCGGGGAGGATCGCGTCGAGTCGTACTCGGGCGGGATGCGCCGCCGTCTCAACATCGCGGCCGGCTTGTTGCACCGACCCACGCTGCTCGTCCTCGACGAGCCGACGGTCGGTGTCGATCCGCAGAGCCGTCACGCGATCCTCGAGAGCGTGCGATCACTCGGCGCGAGCGGCATGGCGATCCTCTACACAACCCACTACATGGAGGAGGCGGATCGGGTGTGCGACCGGGTCGGGATCGTCGACCACGGTCGTCTCATCGCGGAGGGGACACGGCGCGAGCTCGTCTCGCGCCTCGAGGAACACGATCGCATCGAGCTGGGGGCGACCGGAAATCTCGAGGCCTTCGTCGCCGCCAGCCGTTCGATCGACGGCGTCGACGGCGCGACGATCACCGACCATCACATTCAGTTGCTGGCCCGCGACGGCCGGCGCCTCCTTCCCGCCGTGCTCGAGGCCGCCGAGCAGAACGGCGCGATCGTGAACAACGTCGAGCTCGTCGAGCCCGACCTGGAAGCGGTCTTCCTGCACCTCACCGGCACGGCGCTGCGGGAGTAACTGACCGCCATGACCCCGGTGCTGGTGATCGCGGCGAAGGATCTGCGCCAGCGCTTCCGCGATCGGTCCGCGATCGTCCTCGGCTTCGTCGCCCCGCTCGCCATCGCCGCATTGATGAGCTTCGCGTTCCGGGGGACGGAGCGCTTCCACATCACGGTCGGCATCGTCGATCACGACCACGGTGCGATCGCGACCGCTTTCACGAGCTTCATGCGCAG
This sequence comes from uncultured Actinomycetes bacterium, assembly GCA_963829195.1. Lineage (GTDB taxonomy): Bacteria > Actinomycetota > Acidimicrobiia > IMCC26256 > PALSA-610 > PALSA-610. Next base: position 895,571 of record CAWHHS010000006.1, on the reverse strand, counting down.
CCCCGACCTGAAGGACGTGGTGACGGTCCGGACGTTCGCCGACGAAGCCGCCGCTTCCGCGCGCGTCCACAGCGGCGCGCTCGCGTCGGCCATCGTGGTCCCCGCCGGGTTCACGACGGCCGCGACCTCCGGCACGAGCGCGGCGCAGCTCGTGGTGCTCACGAGCACCGACAGCCAACTCGGCGCGGAGGTCACGCGTTCACTCGCGGGCTCTTTCGTCAACCAGGTGAATGCCGACCGGCTCTCGGTCGAGACGGCGATCGCGTCGGGCGCGCCCGCGTCGAGCGTCGCCACCCTGAGCGCCGCCGCGTCGAAGCTGCGGGTGCCCGAGGCGGTGACGAACCTGCCGATCGGCTCCAAGCCGTTGACCGCGGTCAGCTACTACGCGCCGTCGATGGCGATCTTCTTCCTGCTTTTCGCCATCGGCTTCACGTCGCGGCAGCTTCTTCTCCGAGGCGAACGACGGCATGATCGACCGGATCGCAGCGGCGCCCGTACGGCCGACGGCGGTGTTGCTCGGTAAGTCGCTCTCGGTCTTCGCCTACGGCGTCGCCAGCCTTACGACGGTCCTCGTCTTCACGTCGCTGTTCTTCGGCGCCTATTGGGGAAATCCGCTCTCGGTCGGCGCAATATCGGTCGCGATGATCGTGGCGGTCGTCGCCCTCACCGCGTTCGTGATCGCGCTCGCGCGTACGGACCGCCAGGCCGAAGGGCTGTCGTCGATCTTCGTGTTCGGGCTCGCGCTGCATCGGCGGCAACTTCGTGTCGATCTCCTCCGCGCCCGCGGTCATGCGCCGGCTGGCGCTCTTCACTCCGAACGGTTGGGCTCTGCGCGGCTTCGTCGATCTCACGACGGGCGCGCACGGTGCCGGGGTCGTGCTGCAGCCGGTGCTCGCGATGCTCGCGTTCTCGGCCGTCGTCGGGGCCGTTGCGATGCTCCTCGCCCGCCGGTTGGTGATCCGGTGACGCTGCTCGCGATCGCCGGCAGCCGGGCGCGGCGCATCGTCCGCGATCGGATCTCGCTCTTCTTCTTGCTGGTCCTGCCGGTCCTCGTCATCGTCATCGTCGGCGCGCTCGTCGGAGGATTCGGCAAGTTCCGGGTCGGCGTACGTCGACCTCGACCACGGCGCGCTCTCGTCGTCGCTCGTCGAGCAGCTGTCGCGTTCGAACGCGCTCGACGTGCGCATGTTCTCGTCGGCCGATACCGGCAAGACGGCGCTGCGCCGCGCCGAGATCGGGACGCTCGTCGAGATCCCCACCGGAACGGATGCCCGGCTGCGCGCGGGCAAGACGGTCTCCATCGTCGCGTTCGGGGAGCGCACGAACTCCGACCAGCAGGCGGCGGTCGCGGCGGTCTCGTCGGTGATCGCGGCCCACGGCGCAGTGGTCCAGGCGGCGACGTTTGCCGGTGCTCGGAGCGGGAACGCCGTTCGCGACGGGTATGAGTGTGGCCCAGCGCCTCGCCGCAGGATCGTCGTCCGTGCAGATCTCGAGCCGTTCCGTCGACTCGTCCAGCCGGATCCTCCCGCAGGGATACAGCTACAGCGCGCCGACGATGCTCGTCCTGTTCGTCTTCATCAACTCGCTCGCCGGTGGTGCGGCGATGATCCGGACGCGCCAGCTCGGCATGTACGCCCGTATGGTTGCGGCGCCCGTACGGCCGCGCCAGATCGTGCTCGGCGAGGCGGCGGTCTATCTCGCGGATCGCGTTGGTGCAGTCGTTGCTCATCATCGTGGTCGGTGCCGTCGCGTTCGGGGTGCACTGGGGCGAATCCGCTCGCGGCGTCGGTGCTCGTCGTCTGCTGGGCGCTCGTCGGCACCGGCGCGGGCATGCTGGCCGGGACGCTGTTCAAGACCCCGGAGCAGTCGACCTCGATCGCACCCACGGTCGGGATCGTGCTCGGCATGCTCGGTGGTTGCATGTGGCCGCTCGAGATCGTCGGGTCGGCGATGCGTACGATCGGTCACCTCGCGCCGCACGCCTGGGCGGTCGACGCGTGGACGACGCTGCTCTCGCGCGGAGGGACGATCCATGACATCCAGCGTGATCTCCTCGTCCTGGTCGGGTTCGCGGTCGTGCTCCTCGCCGTCGCGACGCGGCGGCTGCAACGCACGCTCGCCGCCGTAGCCGGCCGATGACGGCGGCCGAGGAGGAACCGTCCGGCGGCGAACAGCTGCCGCGGAACGTGATCGTGCTCTCGTTGGTCTCGTTCTTCCAGGACGCGGCCTCGGAGATGCTCTATCCGGTGCTGCCCCTGTTCCTCACCGGCGTGCTCGGGGCGCCCGTCGCGGTCGTCGGTCTGGTCGAGGGCCTGGGCGAGGCCGCGGCATCGGTGATGAAGATCGTGTCCGGCCGCCTCGCCGACCTACGCAAGCGCCGGCCTCTCGTCGCGCTCGGTTACGGCGTGTCTTCGCTCGCCAAGCCGCTCATCGGTCTCGCGCAGATGTGGCCGTTGGTGCTCGTCGCCGCGCGTGATCGACCGAACGGGCAAGGGCATCCGTACGTCGCCCCGTGACGCCCTCATCGCGGACGAGACGCCGGCCCGCCTTCGGGGTCGCGCGTTCGGTTTCCACCGGGCGGCCGATACCGCCGGCGCGGTCTGCGGCCCACTGATCGGGCTCGGCGTCTACGAGCTCCTCGGTGGTCACACGAGCGACATCCGTCCGCTGTTCTTCGTCGCCGCGATCCCGGCGGTCGTGAGCGTCGCGCTCGTCGCGTTCGTACGCGAGTCGGCGCGCACTCCCGAGCGCGACGGGTCGGACGTCCCCTCGATCTCGGCCCGGCACGAGTACCCGCGCCCGTTCTGGCGCGTGCTCACGTTCCTCACCTTGTTCGGGATCGTGAACTTCAGCGACGCGTTGTTGATCCTGCGCGCGAAAGCGCTTGGCCTCGGGTTCGTCGCGATCATCGGCGCGTACGTGTTCTACAACTTGGTGTACGCATCGCTCTCGTATCCGGCGGGCAAGCTGTCCGATCGCGTGCCGCGCCGGTTCGTGTTCTCGGCGGGCCTCGCCGTGTTCGCGGTCGCCTACCTCGGGCTCGGCGTGGTCACGACGTCGATCTGGGTCTGGCCCCTCCTCGGCATCTACGGGGCGTTCACCGCGTTGACCGACGGCGTCGGCAAGGCCTGGATCACCGATCTCCTCCCGCCGGATCGGCACGGCAGCGGGTTGGGTCTCTACCAGGGTGTGGTCGGTGCCGGCTCGCTCGTCGCCGGAGTGTGGGCAGGTCTCGCGTGGCACGGCAACGGGCGGATCCCGCTCGTGATCTCGGGCGCGGTCGTCGCCGTGCTGGCCGTCGTCCTGCTCGTCGGGGGCAAGCGGCTCGAACGGCCCGAGCTCACGCGCGCCGCACACGTGTAGATCAGCCGGCGACGCGTTCGTTGTACGCGGTGATCGCCGCGTTCGCTCCCTGTTCGGCTTTGCGCAACGCGGCTGCCGGCGACAGCCCGTTGGTGAGCATCGAGAGCATCCCGTCCTTCACCGCGTCGCGCACACCCTGGTAGTCGCCGATGAGCGAGCCGGCCGTCGAGGCGTCCTCGGCGCCGGTCGTGAGCTGGTCGTAGCTGACCCGATAGATCGGCTCGGCCGCCCACTTCTGCGCGAGCGCGGGCACCGTCGTCGCGTCGGCCCGGATGGGTGCGAACCCGCCTTCGACCGCGAGCGACGCCTGTTGAGCCGGTGCGGCGAGGTACTTGATGAACTGCCACGCGGCCGCGCGCTTCTCGGGCGACGACGCCTTCGAGATCCACAGCGATCCGTCGCCGACGGGAACCCCGCCACCGCCGTGCAGGCTGGGCAAGGGCGCGGTGCCGATGCGGACCGTCTTGTACTGGCCTTCCTCGAGCACGCTCTTGACCGTGCCGAGCACGCCGCTCGCTTCCATCGTCATTGCCGCGTCGCCGGTCCCCACGGCCAGCATGTGGTCGATGTTGCCGACCGCGCCGCCGGTGTTCAGGGCGAGGCCGCTGTGCACCATGTCGTTCCACCACGACCAGATCTGGGTGGCGATGGGCGTCTCCAGTGTCGCGGCCGTCGCGCGTGCCTCGCGGCCGTTGCCGTTGTTGACGAGGGTCCCGCCCGACTTCGCGTTCAGGAACTCGAAGATGTAGGGCTCGACCCGCAGCGCGATGCCGTGCTTCGCCGCTCCGCTCGCGACGATCTTCTGCGAGTACTCCTTGACCTGCTCGAGCGTCTGCGGCGGCTTGTTGGGGTCGAGTCCCGCTTTCGTGAACGCGGTCTTGTTGAACCACAGGACGGGGTTGGAGAGGCTCCACGGCATGCCGTAGAGCACCTTCTGGTAGGAGAAGTACGCCGTCGCCGCGGCAGCAGGCTCGACAGCGGGTAGTGATCCGCGTCGACGCACGCCTGGACGGGCATGACGCTCTTGCTGTCGATCATCCGTTGGACCGTCGTGTCCTCGGGCTGGAAGAGGTCGGGGAGGGCCTTGGTCGAGAGGCCGGCGAGGTACTTCGTCAACAGATCCTGGTAGTTGGCGAACTGCACGAGCGTGACGTGGACCTCGTGTTGCGAGGCGTTGAAGGCGGCGGTCTGCTTCACGAGCCAGGTGGCGTTCTCGCGCGACATCTCGTGCCAGAAGGTCACCTGCACGGGCTTCGTCGCCTTCGCAAAGGCGGCGAGACCGCAATCCGCGGGATTCACCGCGCCGGTGGCCGCGGTGGTGCCGGGCGTGCTCTTCGGCGTCGAGCTCCCGCCGCCGCACGCCGCGAACGTGAGCGCGCCGGCGAGCGCGATGGTGACGAGCGATCGGGTGTTGACCATGGTTCGACGGTACGACGGACCGTCCGGCGAAGGGAGGGCCCGAAAGACCCGCCCGAAGGGTCGTTCGACCCTTTGTGGCGGCCTCACCCGACGCGGCTGTTGTAGTCGGCGATCGCGGCGTCGGCCTCGGCCGCCGCCGCGGTCACGGCTTGTTCGGGCGTGAGCGAACCGGAGAGCATCCGCGAGATCCCGTCGACGATCGCGCCCCGGACCTGTTCGTGGGTCGAGCCGTACGCGCCGATGACGGGTCCGGCCGTGGCGGCATTCACCGGCCCGGTCAGCAACTGGGTGAACGCGATCTTGTACTCGGGTTGACGGGCGTACACGCTCGCGAGGGGCGCCATCGTCGCGGCCGACTTCGACACGGGGACGTAGCCGGTCGCGGCCGACCACTGCGACTGCACCTGCGGTTGCGCGAGGTACTTCGCGAACTCGTACGCGGCGGCCTGCTTGGCGGGTGACGACTTGGCGACGATGTAGTTCGCGGCCCCGCCGACCAGCACGCTGCCGTCCGGGCTCGACGGGCCCGGCATGGGCCCGACGCCGAGTTGCACGTTGGCGTATTGACCGGCGGCGAACAGCTGCGAGATCGTCCCGAGCGCGGCCGACGTGTCGATCGTCATCGCGGCCTGTCCGTTGCCGACGGCCAGGTAGTGGTTGATGTCGCTCGTGCCGGTGCTCAACGCGAGCTTCGACTTCACCATGTCGTCCATCCATTTGAAGATCGCGAGCCCGGTCGGGTCGTCGAAGGTCACCTTCGTGGCGCGTTCGGTGCGACCGTTGTCGTTGTTCACCAGCGTGTGCCCGGCCTTTGCGAGCCAGTGCTCGACCGGCCACGAATCGGTCTTCGAGCGCGATGCCGAACTTGGCGGCGCCGCGGTCGACGATCTTGCGGGAGTCGGACTCGACTTCCTCGAACGTCGTCGGCGGCTTCTCGGGATCGAGCCCGGCGCGGCGGAACGCGGCCTTGTTGTAGTAGAGGACGGGGTTCGAGTCGTTGAAGGGCATCGGGTACAACACGTTGCCGATGCTGTAGTACGCGACGACGCGCGGGAAGAGGTCGGAGGTGGTCGCGCCGTCGGCCTTCACGCACGCCGCCACGGGCAGGATCGCCCGGGTGTCGACCATCGCCTGGAGGCTCACGTCCTCACCTTGCATGAGGTCGGGGAGCGCGCCGGTCGAGAGCCCGGCCTTGAACCTCGTGAAGTTGTCGGTGTAGCTGGCCGACGCCGACAGCGTCACGTGCACGTCGTGCTGCTCCGCGTTGAACGCCGCCGTGAGCTTCTTCAGCTCGTCCTCGTTCGCACGGGTCATCGCGTGCCAGTAGGTGATGTCGACCGGCTTCTTCGCGGCGGTCAATGCCGCGAGCGGGCAGGCGGGAAGCGACGGCTGACCGCTCGTCGATTCGGTCGTATCCCCCTTGGTGCCGGAGCTGCCGCCGCAAGCCGCGAGCGCGAGCGCGAGCGCCACCGCCGTGGCCAGGGTCCGAGCCGGTCGTCGCAACATGGTGTTCTCCCTCATCCCTTCACTGCGCCGGCCGTGAGGCCGCGCACGAGCTGCTTTTGGAACACGAGGAGCAGGATCAGCAGCGGGAGTGCCGCGAGCACGGTTCCCGCGAAGGTCACGTTGATCTGGTCGAGGCTCACGCGACTCAACTGCCGCAGACCCACCTGCACGGTCCGGTAGTGGTCGGTCACGACGAGGGGCCAGAGGTACTGGTTCCACGCGTCGAAGAACGAGAAGAGCGCGAGTGCCGCGATCGTCGGCCGCGCGAGCGGCACCGCGACCCGCCACATGAAACGCAGATGCCCGTAGCCGTCGAGCTCGGCTGCGTCGCGCAGGTCTCGCGGCAGGGACAGGAACGCCTGACGGACGAGGAACGCGCCGAACCCGGTCGCGAGGAACGGGACGACGAGCGCGCCGTAGGTGTCGAGGCCGAGGAAGTGCCCGATGATCGGGAGGTGCCCGAGGCTGACGACGGTCTGGAGGTTGGTGAAGAACACGACCTCGAACGGCACCATCATCGTCGCGAGGAACACCACGAAGATCGTGCGCTTCAGCGGGAACTCCAAGAATGCGAACGCGTAGGCCGCGCAGATCGACGTGACGAGCTGGCCCGCGACGATGAAGAACGTCACGACGAAGCTGTTGAAGAGGTACGACGCGACGTGTCCCTGCGTCCACGCCTGTGAGTAGCCGCCCGTCAACAGGTGGGTCGGCAGGAGCGTCGGCGGCCGCGCCGCGATCTTGTCGGCCGGCAGGAACGAGTTGACGACCGTGATGTAGATCGGGAACAACACGATCAGCGAGAGCACGGCGAGCAACAGGTAACGGTTGATCATGCGGGCACGGTGTGCGAGTGCGGGTCCGGCCCGCCAGCCGACGATCGCGAGGCCGGCGGAGGCCACCAGCATCGCGGCGACGCCGTCGAGGAAATGGGCGAATCCCGGGGCGAGCGCGCCCACCAGCGCGGCGGCGTCAGCGCTCATAGTTGACCCGCCGTTCGAGGATCCGGAGCTGCACGAGCGTGAGCACCATCGTGATCGCGAACAGTGCGATCGCCATCACCGCGGCCTTGCCGTCGTTGTTCTCCTCGAACACGGTCCGGTAGATCGAGTACACGAGCACGTTGGTGTGGTTCTGCGGGCCGCCCTGCGTCAGCAGGTCGACCTGGCCGAACGAGTGGAAGGCGAGGATCGAACCGATGATCGTCGCGAAGAAGAGTGTCGGGGAGAGCATCGGCAGCGTCACGTTGCGAAACCGCGACCACGTTCCGGCGCCGTCGACGCGTGCCGCTTCGAGCAGCTCGTCGGGTACGGCCTGCAGGCCCGCCGACATGATGATGAACGAGAGACCGAGGTTCTGCCAGATCGTCACGCCCGCGACCGCGACGAGCGCCCACTTCGGGTCGTCCAGCGGCGACAGGCTGCCCGTGCGACCGAGCCAGTAGTTCAAGAGGCCGATCTGCGGGTTCAGCAGTGTCAAGGAGATCAGCGACGCCACCGCGACCGAGCTCACGACGGTCGAGGAGAAGATGGTCCGGAAGATCGCGATGCCGCGCATCCGTTGGTGGGCGAGGACCGCGAGGAGGAGTCCGAGCGCGATGCCCGGGGGCACGGTGAGCGCGACGAACTCCAACGTGACCTTCAGGCTGTTCGTGAACACCTGCGAGGTCAGGACGTCGCGGTACTGGGAGAGACCCACCCAGCGACGGGGCAGGTTCGGGAAGGGGGGCGTGCGGTACAGGCCGAGCCAGAAGTTCTTGACGAACGGGTAGAAGATGAACGTCCCGAAGACGAGGAGCGACGGGAGCACCAGCGAGTACGCGAGCAACATGTCGCGCGTCCGCCGGCTGAAGCGCCGCCGGCGCCGGCGAGGTGCGACGGTGGCCGTCACGGCGCGTCGACCCTGACGCCGTCGGAGCCGAACACGTGCAAGTACTCGGGCTCGGTCGACAGGCGTACCGTCTCGCCGACGCTCGGTCGGGAAGCGTCCATGTCCTGGCGGGTGATGATGAGCGTGCCGTCGTCGAGCCGGCACGCGATGTTGCGTTCGTGTCCGAGCGACTCGACCACGCTGACCGTCGCCGGGACGAAGCCGTCGGCGGTGAGCAGGAGGTGTTCGGGCCGCACGCCGACGGACACCTGGTCGATCCCGCGCGCCTCGATCGCGCGGGCGAGTGGTTCGGGGAGCGGGACCCGGGCGCCCGGGAGACTCACGGCGAGCCCGTCGCGGTCGCTGACGACGCGCGCCTGGATGATGTTCATCGGCGGTGTCCCGATGAACTCCGCGACGAACCGGTTGGCGGGACGCTCGTAGACCTCCTGCGGCGGACCGACCTGCTGGAGTGCGCCGTCGGCGATGATCGCGATGCGATTGCCCATCGTCATCGCCTCGATCTGATCGTGGGTCACGTAGACGACGGTCGTCTTCAGCTGCTGCTGGAGCTCGATGAGATCGGCCCGGGTCTGCACCCGCAGCTTCGCGTCGAGGTTCGACAACGGTTCGTCCATGAGGAACGCCTGCGGGCGCCGCACGATCGCGCGCGAGCGCGACCCGCTGCCGCTGACCGCCGGAGAGCTGCGCGGGTTTGCGTTCGAGCAGTTCGCCGAGCCCGAGGGTTGCAGCCGCGTCGGCCACGAGCCGGGCCCGCTCGTCGTGCGGGACCCCCCGGCTCTTCAGCGGGAACTCGATATTGCGGCGCACGGTCATGTGTGGATACAGCGCGTAGGTCTGGAACACCATCGCGACGTCGCGATCGCGCGGTTCGACGTCGTTGACCACCTCGGCACCGATCGAGATGGTTCCCTCGGTCGGGTCCTCGAGCCCGGCGATCATCCGCAGCGCCGTGGACTTCCCGCAGCCCGACGGGCCGAGCAGCACGAGGAACTCGTGGTCCTCGATCCGCAGCGTCAGGTCGCGCACCGCGGCGACGTCGCCGAACCGCTTCGTGACGTGGTCGAACGTGATTGCCGCCATCCCTTCGAGTCTCGGGAACGGCCGGGCTCGTGCGTACCGCCGATATGCCCCGACAGCCCGGGCCATTGGTCACCGATTCCGGCCCGCGGGGCCGAGTGCCTAGGCTCCGGGCGGTGCCGTGGTCATCTGGTCTGCGCGTCCGGGTCCGGGTCACCGGGCACCCGCCGGTGGAGAGGCCGGTCCCCGCGCCGGGCGTCTACGAGGTCGGCCCGGTCGTCGTCGAGATCGGCGGTGACGGAAATCAGCTGCAGTGGTCGGTCCGCGCCCGCGGCCCCGAGGCCGTCGCCCTCGACGCGGTCGGGCTCGTCTGGGACGCGGGCCCCGCCGGTGACGACCCGCGGATCTTCGTGCAGGGCTATCAGTCGTGGTCGCCCGCGCGTACGCTCCGGCTCGGCGTCGATCGCGATCCCTCGCTCGATCCCCGCCCGATCCCGTTGATCCGGGCCGCGTTCCACGCCGATCCGGGCGTCGCGGCCCCGGGGGAGTTGCGTTCCGAGCAGGTCACGCTGCTCGCCACCGGCGCGGCGGAGCTCTGTTGCGTCGGGTTCGACGGCGGCGAGCACCACGCCGGGACGCTCCGGGCGCGTCTCGTCGGAGATCGCGTCGAGCTGTGCGCGGAGGCATGGCTCGGCGGTGCGGTCACGAGCGCGGCCGCGCCGCGTGTCCTGCACCCGGTCTCGATCGAGCGCGGCGCGGATGCGTCGGCGTTGCTGGAGTCGTGGGCGGCGAAGGTCGGCGCGACCGCTCGGGCGCGAGTCGATGCCCCCTTCCTCGTGGGCTGGTGCTCCTGGTACGAGTACTTCGGCGCGGTCAGCGAGGCCGTCGTGCGCGACAACCTCGCGCGGCGGACGCGTGGCCGTTCGACGTGTTCCAGATCGACGACGGCTACCAGCGCGCGATCGGGGACTGGCTCGCCACCAACGAACGGTTCCCGTCCGGGGTCGAACGTCTGGCGGCCGACATCGCCGCCTCGGGTCGCACGCCCGGGATCTGGCTCGCGCCGTTTCTCGCGGCGCCCGACAGTGAGCTCGCCCGCGTGCATCCCGAGTGGCTCGCGGGCGCGCCCGGAGGCGATGGTTTCGCGATCGGCATGTACAACGACGAGTGGGGCGGCGTGATGGCCGAGCTCGACACGACCCGCCCCGAGGTGCTCGAGCATCTCGCCGCGACCGCGGCCGCGCTCGTCGACGTGGGATACCGGTACCTCAAGCTCGACTTCACCTTCTCCGCCGCGATGCCGGGCCGGTACGCCGATCCGACGCTGACACCGGCCGAGCGGGTCCGTGCGGGTTACGACGCGGTGCGCCGCGGTGCGGGCGACGACGTGTTCGTGCTCGGCTGCGGTGCGCCCATCGGCGCGGTGGTCGGTTCGGTCGACGGGATGCGCATCGGCGCCGACGTCGCGCCGTGGTGGACGGCGCCGCCCGGGCAGGGGGAACGGCAACCGGGTTACGAGGCGACGACGCCCGCGACGCGCAACGCGTACGTCAACACCTGCACGCGCAGCTTCATGCACCGCCGGCTGTGGTCGAACGATCCCGACTGCATCATGTTGCGCGCCGAGGGCACGCAGCTCGCCGAGGACGCCGCCCGAGGGTGGGCGGAGACGGTCGGCGTGTTCGGGCGGGCTCGTGCTCGTCTCCGACGATCTCGCACGCCTCGGGCCGGACGCGCGCGGCGCCGGCTCGACCTGGTGGTCGAACACGGTCGTGCCGCCGACGCGGCGGCCCGGGCCGGAGCTACGCCGCGCTGCGTCGGGCTGCTCGATGTCGCCGACCCCACGGGACTCGACAGTTCCGGAGGCCGGGTGCGAGTCGATCCCGAGACCGGCCGCGGCGGGTTCGCCTGACGGCGTCGCGGCCGCGGCGCGCGAACCCGGTCCGGTCCTTCAGCGGGCGCCGTACATCCAGGGTTGGACGGGTTCGGGGTTCGGCTCGCGGTTGTGGAGCTCGTCGACCACGTCGATGACGCCCGCGACCTCGCGCACGATCGAGGCGACGATCGGAATGTCCCACGCGTAGCGCACGTTTCCGTTCAGCGTCACGATCCCGTCGGACACGGAGCTGCGCACGTGGATGTCGTCGGGTCGGTTCGGATGCGACGACAGGACCTCCGTGACGTCGGCAGCGATCGCGTCGTCGGTCCGGGCGATCGTCCGCAGGACGTCCTGGCGCGACACGATCCCGACGAGCGCGCCGTCGCGCACGACCGGGGCACGCTTGACGCCTCGCGCGAGCATCCGCCGGACGACGACCCGCACGTCCTCGTCCGGTGTGCAGGTGACGAGGTCGGTCGACATGACGTCGGCGGCGTAGGAACCGCCCCCCTTGGTGACCCAGTGATGCTCGCGGGCCGACAACAGGTCGGCGAGGACCGCGAGTGCTCGGCGGCGGCGACCGTAGGCCTCCTTCGAGACGAGGTCGGCCTCGGTGACGATGCCGACGAGCAGACCGGTCCGGTCGACGACCGGGAGGCCGCTGACGTCGGATTCCACGAGCCGCTGGACGAGCTCCTTGTAAGGAGTGTCGGACGTCACGGTTACGACTTCTGCGGTCATGACGTCGCGGATCTTCATGACGATTCCCCTCTGGGCCGGAGACCCGGCGCGGCCTTCAGCTCGCGATCCGGGAGCGCGTCGTCGTGGCGCCGGCCGGTTGCGACGCGACCGGTCGGTCGCGCAGATTCACGACCCTTCGGATCAGCGCGCTCGCGAGGTCGTCGGCGAGGGCGTCCGTCGCCTGGTGCCCGTGCAGGTACTCGAGAAACTCGGCCGTTGTCATCGTTCTCTCCCCGTCGATCACGTCCGTCCCCGAGAGCCTGCGCTCCGAGGACCGGTTTCGACAGGGACGAAGGTCCCGCCGTCCGCCGCCGGTCGGCTCACCGTCGACGGTCTCCGGTTCTACGCGGCGAGCGAGAACGGCGGGTACTCATCTGTGAGCAGGCCGGCGTAGGCCTGGACGCGCAGCCCGTAGCGATACGCGTTGACGAGGAAGTCGCGCGCTCCGAGCGGGTACTCACCCGTGAACACGACGGCGAAGAAGCCTCCGATGACGACGAAGAAGCCGGCGATCGTCAGCCCGATGACCACGATGTAGTGCGGGATCGCGAGGAACCACTTGTACAGCGGCTTCCACCGCCCGAGGTGTTCCGGATAGTCGATGCCGAGTGTCGTGTGGGGCTCGACGCCGTCGTCGTCGGCTGCCGGTTGGAAGTCGAACGGCGGATAGTCCTCGTGGAGGAAGAGGGCGTAGCTCAGCGCGCGCCACTCGTACCGGTAGGTCATCGCGATCATGTCGAAGAGCGGCCGGGGGATCCGTTCCGTGAACAACACCGTGAAGAGACTGAGGAGCATCAGCACGCCGCGCAGCGAGCTCAGGACCCGGGCGATGAGGAGATGCGGGATCGCGAGCAGCCACTGGACCAGTGGCCGCCAACGGGTGATGTTGCGTTCGGCCTGGAACTCGAGGTGGGCGGGGTAGGGGGTCGTCATCGACACGGAACTCCTCCTTCGGTCCTACGAACTTCGGTGCTGCGACGCGGCGATTGCAGGCGGCTCACGGGATGAAACCGACCCGGATGACGGTCGCCTCCGAGACGTGCCCGGTCTCCGGTGAGATCGTGTAGAGGACGATGGCGCCGTACTTGCTCGCCGACGCCGTGAACTTCATCGTGGCGTCGAACGGACCCATCTGGCCGTTGGCGCCGCCCATCACGTAGCTGTCGGCCAATGCCTTCGCGCCCGCGTCTTGACGGATCGACACATTGACGGTCGCCTCGAACGCGGTGCTCGTACCGCGCAGCCGGACCGGCGAGCCGATGGCCGCGAGCGCGGCGGGCTCGGCCAGCCGGATGTCGGGTGTCGCCGAACCGAGGACCCACCACGTTCCGTCGTTTCCCAACTGCCGGAGCAATACCGTCGTGACGGGCCCCCGCGATCCGGGTTGCAGGGTGATCTCGCCGGATCGGGCGTCGCCGGCCCGGAAGGTCCCGACGACCGGTTCGACCATATGGACGTACGACGTGGCGAACGATCGGGCGGCGGCGACGGGATCGTGGAAGCGCGTGTTGCTCTCGAACGCCGGCCAGACCGCGATCGCGGCGGCCGCCGGGAGCGGAATGGTCGTCGTGGTCGGAGCGGGCAAGGTCGTCGGCGACGGCAGTGAGCTGGTCGTCGTCGGCGCCGACGACGAGGTGCTCGTCGTGGCGGTCTTCGACTTCCCGCCCCCGCACGCGGCCGCGAGAAGCGCGATTGCGATCACGAGGACGCTCGGGGCGGGTCTGCGTGTCCTCATAGTCGTGATTCTCGACGGTTTCGGCGCGTCACGGCAGAGACGTTCGACCTCTCTTGGGCGAATCCTCGGGTGACGTTCGTACGCCGACCGCACAGCGTGCGCGCGCGACCTCCGGAGTGGAGGCTGCGGAAAGGCCGGGACCCCGCTCGGCGACTTTGGGTCGGCGACATTCGGGTCCTTCGGCCCTACGATCACGGGAAGCACGGCTCGTAGTGTCCGATCGCCCTGCGGCTGCGTGCCGTGCCGATGGTTCCGAAAGGTGGTCGAGTGCGAGCCGGACGCCTGATGCTCACGTGCGTCGCGTTGGTCGGCCTCGTGGGCGCGCTCGCGGGTTGTGGCAGCAACCCGAGTACCACCGCCGGCGGGAACAATCTCGAGGACGGCGTGAAGATCCCGTCCGCCTCGACGACTCCCGGAGCAACCGGTACGTCGTCGACGGTGCAGGTGACGTTGAGTGACGCGCATGGGTTGGCGGGTCCTATGAGTTTGGTGTTGTCGCCGTCGTCGGTTCCGGCGGGTGATGTGACGTTCGTGGTGAAGAACACGGGGACGATCGATCATGAGGCGGTGGTGTTGAAGACGGGTGTGCCGTTCGACAAGTTGCCGATCACCTATGGCGGTGATCCGCCGGTGCCGGTGAAGAGCGGTGCGGACAAGGTGAATGAGGACGCGAATATCGGCGAGACGGGTGATCCGAATCTGAAGCCGGGTGGGACGCGGACGTTCACGATCAAGAACATGACGCCGGGTGGTTATGCGGTTGTGTGCAATATCGCGGGCCATTACGGCAAGGGGATGCGTGCGCCGCTCACGGTTCGGGGGCCGTCGTCGACGGTGCAGGTGACGTTGAGTGACGCGCATGGGTTGGCGGGTCCTATGAGTTTGGTGTTGTCGCCGTCGTCGGTTCCGGCGGGTGATGTGACGTTCGTGGTGAAGAACACGGGGACGATCGATCATGAGGCGGTGGTGTTGAAGACGGGTGTGCCGTTCGACAAGTTGCCGATCACCTATGGCGGTGATCCGCCGGTGCCGGTGAAGAGCGGTGCGGACAAGGTGAATGAGGACGCGAATATCGGCGAGACGGGTGATCCGAATCTGAAGCCGGGTGGGACGCGGACGTTCACGATCAAGAACATGACGCCGGGTGGTTATGCGGTTGTGTGCAATATCGCGGGCCATTACGGCAAGGGGATGCGTGCGCCGCTCACGGTTCGGGGGCCGTCGTCGACGGTGAAGGTGACGTTGAGTGACGCGCATGGGTTGGCGGGTCCTATGAGTTTGGTGTTGTCGCCGTCGTCGGTTCCGGCGGGTGATGTGACGTTCGTGGTGAAGAACACGGGGACGATCGATCATGAGGCGGTGGTGTTGAAGACGGGTGTGCCGTTCGACAAGTTGCCGATCACCTATGGCGGTGATCCGCCGGTGCCGGTGAAGTGCGGTGCGGACAAGGTGAATGAGGACGCGAATATCGGCGAGACGGGTGATCCGAATCTGAAGCCGGGTGGGACGCGGACGTTCACGATCAAGAACATGACGCCGGGTGGTTATGCGGTTGTGTGCAATATCGCGGGCCATTACGGCAAGGGGATGCGTGCGCCCCTCACGGTGAACTGACCATGGACACCGAGCCGCAAGACCCACCCTCGATCAGTTGGCTCCGAGCGATCGCGACCGCGGTCGTCATCGTCCTCGTCGGGTTCGGTCTGCTCGTCTTCGGGGCGAACGCGATCCTCACGAAGGTGCACGGAACGACGCGCAGCAACCTCGTCGGGATCGTCACGCCGCTCTTCTTCCTCGTTCTGTTCGCGATGGCGGTGGCGCTGCGGTGGTTGCAACGCCGGAAAGTGATCTGATGCCCGCCCCGGCCGTACCCGGCTCCGACTGGCTCTGGGCCAACGAGCCGTGCCGATCGGCGTGCCCGGTGCACACCGACGCCGGCGCCTACGTCACCGCGATCGCGGAAGGCCGATTCGAGGAGGCGTACCTCATCGCCCGCGCACCGAACCCGTTCCCGTCGGTCTGCGGTCGGGTCTGCGCGGCACCGTGCGAGCGCGCGTGCCGGCGCGGATCGGTCGATGCCCCCGTCTCCATCCGTGCGCTGAAGCGGTTCGTCACCGAGCGCTTCGGGGTCGAGAGCTTCGAGGCCAACACCATGTGGCACGCGGCGCACGGCGACGTCCCGCCGGCAACGGGCCCAAGCGTCGGAGTGATCGGCGGCGGCCCCGCGGGGCTCGCGGCCGCGTGCGACCTGCGCCTCGCCGGCCATCCCGTCACCGTCTACGAGGCGCAGGACCGGCTCGGCGGCATGATGGTGCTCGGCATCCCGGAATACCGGCTGCCGCGCGCGCTCATCGCCCGGGAGGTCGAGGCGATCGTCGAGCTCGGCATCGAGGTCGAGACCAACGCCCGGATCGGCGAGACGCACACGGTCGCCGAGCTGCTCGACCGGCACGGCGCGCTGTTCGTCGCCGTCGGCACCGGACGCGCCCGCGATCTCGATCTGCCGGGCAACGATCTCGACGGTGTGCTCCGCGCGGTCGAGTACCTCCTCAACGTCAATCAGGGCTTCCGGGTCGCGCTCGGCGAACGGGTGGTCGTCGTCGGCGGCGGCAACGTCGCGTTCGACGCCGCGCGCACGGCATTGCGTGCCGTGTCGACCGGCGCCGAGCAGCCGACGCCGGTCGCGCTCGGTGCCGCCTCGGAAGACGACGCGCGCCGCGCGATGACCACGACCTTCGACGTCGCGCGTGCCGCGCGCCGCGCCGGGGTGCTCGACGTGACGATCGTCGCGCTCGAATCGGCCGAGGAGATCCCGGCCGATCCGGAGGAGATCGAGGAAGCCGAACGCGAGGGCATACGCATCGTGTTTCGCCGCGGTCCGCACCGCTTCGTCGGCGACGGTCACGTGACCGGTCTCGAGACGATCGGCGTCGCGTCGGTGTTCGACGCGGCAGGGCCGATTCGCCCCGACGTTCCTGCCCGGAACCGAGGAGATCCTGGCGGCCGACACCGTGATCCTCGCCGTCGGCCAGGGCGCCGACGTGAGCTTCCTCGGTTCCGACCTGCCGATCGAGCGGACCGGCGCCGGCGGCCTGCTCGTCGATCCCGAATCGCTGCAGACGTCCGATCCGCGCATCTGGGCGGGCGGCGACGTCGCGCGCGGACCGCGCAACCTGATCGACGCGATCGCCGACGGCCGCCGCGCCGCGGCGTCGATCCACCGCGTCCTGACCGGTGCGCCGGCGGCGTCGCCCGCGGCGACGACCCACGAGGTCCGTGTCGAGCTGCCGCGCGGGCTTCCGGCGGCTCGACAGCGACTACGACGCGATCCCGCGCCAGGTGGTTCCGTCCACGCCGACCGACCGGCGGGTCGGCTTCGGTGAGGTCGAGACCGGTTACGACGAACGTGAGGCGCGCCTCGAGGGCCTGCGCTGTCTGCGCTGCTTCGACAACGTCATGCTCTCGCCGGAGTTGTGCATCCTCTGCGGTCTCTGCGTCGACGTCTGCCCGCCGAACTGCATCACGATCGCGCGCGCCGACCACGCCGGACTCGGGACCGAGCAGCAGTCCGTCTTGCTGCTCGACGAGGACCTCTGCATCCGGTGCGGGTTGTGCGTCAACCGGTGTCCTCCGGGTGCCCTGTCGATGGTTCACGCAAGGGAGCTCTCCCATGGTTGAGACCGAGCCCCGCAGCCTGGAACCGGGTCGCACCTCGGTCGACCACGGCATCACGGCGCGCATCAAGCGCAGCGATACCTGGCGTTCGATGTTCCGTCATGCCCAGACCGACACGCCCCGCGGGCGCGCGCTGCAGTCGTTCAGCAACGTGTTCCTGCACGTGTACCCGGTCAAGATCCCCAAGCGGGTGCTCAACCTGCGTTACTCGTTGCGGCTCGGCTTTATCGCGGCGGTGCTCTTCGGCATCCTCCTCGTCACCGGCGTGTACCTGATGTTCGTGTACACGCCGTCGGTCGGCTCCGCGTACGGCGACATGCAGCACCTCAAGACCGGGGTCGGGTTCGGGCAGCTCATCCGCAACGTGCACCGCTGGTCGGCGCACCTGATGGTGCTCGTCGTCGCCCTCCACCTCGTGCGCGTGTTCTATGCGGGCGCGTACAAGAAGCCTCGTGAGTTCAACTGGGTCATCGGCGTGATGCTGTTGCTGCTGACGCTCGGCTTCTCCTTCACCGGCTACCTCCTCCCCTGGGACCAGCTCGCGTACTGGGCGGTCACGGTTGGTACCGGCCTCGTCCATTACGTGCCGCTGGTCGGTGGGCGGTTGCAGGATCTGCTGATCGGTGGTCCGCAGGTCGGCCAGAACACGTTGCTGCGGTTCTACGCGTTGCACGTCGCGGTCCTGCCGGCGCTGCTCGTCCTGATGTTGACCGTGCACATCTGGCGTGTGCGCAAAGACGGCTTCGCAGTGGAGCGCTCGAGCGTGGGCGCGTTCTCCGAGGAGGCGACCGAGGTCACCGCGGCGGCTCCGGCCGCGGCGGCCATGGCGCACGCCGCGCCCGATCTCTACGGGGGCCGGGTTCGGCTCCTCGGCGTCGTCGATCGCGAGTCGGTCACCGAGGCGGCGCGTCCGGTCGACGACACCGTGTTCACCTGGCCCCACCTGCTCGTGCGTCACGTCGTCGTCGCGCTGGGAACCGCGGCGGTGGTGCTCGGTCTCGCGGTGTCGTTCAGTGCACCGCTCCGCGGTCTCGCGAACCCGAACGTCACTCCGGAGCCGGCCAAGGCCCCGTGGTACTTCGCCGGGTTGCAGGAGCTGCTCTCTCGCTTCGACCCGCTGATCGCCGGCATCCTCATTCCCGGCGGCGCGGTGCTCGTGCTCGTGCTGCTGCCGTACATCGACCGGAACCCGGATACGCGGGCGAGTCACCGCAAGGTTGCGATCGTCGTCTTCAGCGTGCTGCTCGCGATCGCGGTCGTCCTGACGGTGGTCGGAACGTTCTTCCGCGGACCCGGCTGGAAGTTCATCGCGCCGTGGACCCACTCGTACATCGAGTTCTAGGAGCATCAATGGGCGATACGAGTCGACGCGATTTCCTGCGGAGCGGCTGGAAGCTCGGTGGCGCGCTGCTGATCGGCGCGGCCGGCTACACGGGCTACGAGGCGCTGCGGCCGCTGGCGAGCGGTGCCGGCGGCGCGAAGGTGACGGTGGGCACGATCTCGAGTTTCGCGCCCGACACGAGCACCTACGTGTCGACGGGCCGGATGTACATCGTGCACACGAAGGACTACCTCTTCGCGCTCTCGCAGAAGTGCCCGCATCTCGGATGCCACGTGCCGTACTGCGAGAGCTCCGGCCGCTTCGAGTGTCCGTGCCACGGTTCGATCTACGACCTCGCGGGCGAATACATCGCCGGTCCGGCGCCGCGCGGCATGGACAGGTATCCGGTCACGCTCGACGGCCAGAACGTCGTCGTCGACACGGGGGTCGTGAGGACCGGACCCGCCCGCGGCGTCCAGAACTTCCTGACTCCGCCCAAGGGACCCAGCTGCATCGGGAAGGCCTGACGTGCCGCGCGAACGCCCGGAACCGCCGCCGTTCGAACCCGAGTGGCTCGAGCGCAGCCTCAACCGTTACCTCGCCTGGGGTCTCGTGTTCATGGTGCTCCTCCTCGCGGGCTTCGTCGCGTACCGCGTGCGCGAACCCGGACTGCGCAAGAGCGCCGAACGCGCGCAGACGACGAGCTACACCGCGATCGGGACTCAGATCTTCGCCGCCAACTGCGCGCAGTGCCACGGGAAGAACGCGGCGGGCGGCGGGAGCGCGCCGACGCTGGACTCGCGCCAGTTCCTGAAGAACACGACCGACGACCAGATCTTCGAGCTCGTGTCCGGCGGCGTCTCCGGCACCGAGATGCCGGCCTGGAGCCTCGACTACGGCGGGACGTTCACGGGCGAGCAGGTCCGCCAGGTCATCACCTATCTGCGATCGCTCGAACCGAACGCACCGAGCATCCCCGACTGGCGCCAGAGCGCCAAGGCGACGAAGTAGCCCGCGCGGCGCGTCAGCCGCCGCCGTCGGTGACCAGGTCGCTCGCGTAGGGCACGAGCATCGGGACCAGTTCGAGGCTCGGGTCGAGGCGCGCAGCGACGCCCTCGCACATCATCACGGTCTTGATCAGCAGCGCGAGCTCGCTCGGCAGGCGGAGCTGATGTGCTCGCACGACGCGCATCAGGTCGACGAGGAGGGGACCGAGCCGGAGCTGCCGGAGGGGGAGCGCGGAGTAGTTGCGGAGGAACTCCGCGAGGTCTCGCTCGAGTCCGGCGCGCTCGATGTCCCCGCACGCGATCCCGAGGCGCAGGAGCCCGTCGGCCATCCGCGCCGCGTCCGTCGCCACGAGCGCGAGCAGGATGGTCCCGAGGCCGTGCCGGGTCGGCGCTCCGACGTGGCCGACCATGCCGAAGTCGACGAAGCCGAGCCGATCGGCCGACTCGACGAAGACGTTGCCGGGATGCGGGTCGGCGTGGAAGAAGCCGCGCACGAACACCATCTCCAGGTAGGCGTCGACGAACAACCGGGCAACCGCCTGCCGGTCGAATCCCGCGTCGTCGAGCGCGTGCAGGTCGTCGATCTTCACGCCGCGCACGCGTTCCTCGGTGATGACGTCGCTGCGCGTGTAGTCCCAGTGGACGGCGGGAATGTGCACCCGGTCGTCGCCTCCGAAACCGCGCCGGAGCATCTCGGCGTTGCGCCCTCGCGCACGTAGTCGAGCTCGGCGATGAGTGTCGCGCCGAACTCGCGGGCAAGACCGACGGGGTCGTAGCGCGCGGCGAAGGCCGAGCGCCGCGCCGCGACCGCGGCCAGGCGGTTCAGCAACGAGAGGTCGACGTTCACCTGGTCGAGCACGCGCGGGCGGCGAACCTTCACGACGACGTCGGAACCGTCGGGAAGGGTGGCCGCGTGAACCTGCCCGATGGACGCGGCCGCGATCGGGACGGCGTCGAATCGTTCGAACAGCTCCGCCAAGGGGCGGTGCAACGCCGACTCGATCGCGGCCGCGACGTCGGTGAACGGCACGGTCGGCGCCGAATCCTGCAGTTTCGCCAACTCGATCTCGTATTCGGGGGCGACGAGGTCGGGCCGGGTGGAGAGCACCTGGCCGAGTTTCGTGAACGTCGGACCCAGCTCCTCGAGCGCACGGCGCAGGTGCACCGGACCGCCGTGCGTCGCCGCGGCCTCGGCCCGCTTCGACTCCGGGAGCAGCGCCTTCAGCTCGAAGACGTCGAGGAGCGAGCCGAGACTGTGCCGCAGCAGCACGAACGCCACCTCCCGGGCGCGGGCGCGACTCGTCGGCATGACCGAACGGTACGCGGTGTCGCGGCGTCGGGAGGTGTCGGGCGTCTACGCCAGTCGTACGACCGAGCGGCCGACCGTCCGGCGCCGCTCCATCGCGTCCAGCGCGGTCGGCAGTTCGTCGAACGGCACGTTCTGCCCGACGATCGGGCGAAGGCGGCCGGACGCGAACAGATCGAGCAGCTCGGCGTGCAGTCGTTCACCGTCGTGATGGGCCGGGAAGTTGAACCCGCTGAGTTGCTTGAACACGACCGGGTCGTCGACGTACGCGTGACACACGCCGACCAGTGAGAAGTTTCCGAAGAGCACCGGCCGCGGGACGAGCCCTTCGTCCTCCTGTTCGATGCCGGAGGCGAAGCCGGCGAGGATGTGGCGGCCGTTGAAGGCCATGCACCGGAACGTCTTCAGCGTCACGTCTCCGCTGACGGCGTCGAATGCGACGTCGACGCCGCGTCCGGCGGTCGCTTCGAGGACTGCGTCCGCGAAATCCGTGTCGCGGTAATTGATCGCCAGCTCGGCGCCGAGGTCGCGGCACAGGTCGAGCTTCTCGGCGGAGCCCGCCGTCGCGAAGACCCGCGCGCCGGCGTGCACGCCGAGCTGGACCGCCGCGGACCCGGCGCCCCCTGCGCCCGCGTGCACGAGCAGTGTCTCTCCGGCCTGGAGGCGCGCCCGTTCGTAGAGCGCGAGCCACGCGAGGTGGAACGGCATGAAGATCGCCGCGGCGTCGGGCTCCGGCATGTCGCGCGGCATCTCGAACGTCATGCTCGCGGGCGCGACGACGTATTCGGCGTAGCCGCCGAACGCACCGGACGGGATCGCGACGACGCGCTTTCCGAGCCAGGCTTCGGCGCCGGCGCCGCACTCCTCGACGATCCCGAGCACTTCCATGCCGGGGATGTACGGAACGGGGCGGGGCACCGTCTTGTAACGGCCGTGGATGCCGTCGAGGTCGTTGAAGTTGAGCGTGACCGCCGTGACCCTGATCTTCACTTCGTCGGACCCGGGTTCCGGTATGTCGACGTCGTCGAGATGCAGAACCTCGCTCGGTGGACCGTAGGTGTGCACTCTCCACGCCTTCACGACAGCACCTTCACGACAGCACCTTTCATAACAATGCCTCCCGCGGATCGGCTCGCGGCTCACGACGACCACGAATCGTCAACGCGTACCACACCGGCCCCAAATGTGGCACTTGCAGAGCGTGGAGGCGGGTATGAAGGCGGCGGGAATTCTTGCGGCAGTCGTTTGTGTGAACGTCGCGTTGATCGGCGGGTCGGTCGGTACAGCCGCCGCGGTGGCGGCGCCCGCAAACGACAAGATCAGTGGTGCGACCGTCGTGTCGGTGTTGCCGTTCACACAAACGCTCGACACCACGGGCGCGACCACCGATGGCGCGGACCGGCAGGCGAATGCACCGGGCAAAGCCGCGGTGCTCATGGGCAACCAGCTCTGCGGTGACAGGACGTTCGTGCTCGCGACTCCCGCGGTCGTCGTGAAGTTCGTCAACGGCCCGGCGGCCGGCGGTGGCCGCGCGCCGGTCACGAGCACGAGCATCCGCACGTTCCTTCGAAACGCGCGGTCGCTCCTACGGGACGGCCGCCCGCGCCGGTGCGAGCTGGGTTCACTGAGCTCCCGGTCGACGACGTTCGGCGATCACGAGATGAGGGGTCGGTTCCCGCCGGCCCCTCGTCTGTGTGAGGAGGGCGGCGTTTCCGCCATATAGACGCGATCTCCCACAATTGCGGGACGGTTTCCCCGTGCAATGAGTGAAGAGCGCGGCAGATACCTGCAGATGACAGCGTTATTCGGACTTTCTCATCGGCTGCCGGTCTGTAACACTGCGCGGTACCGGCCGGGTCTCGTTCGGTCTGGTTGATTCTTCCTGGGGGGCAAGGAATGCGTATTTCCCACGGCATCGCCATTGTTTGCGGGCTGTCCGTCGCGTTGGCGCCGGCCACCGCGCACGCGGCGGGTACTGCAACCAAGTCGGCCGCACCGAGGTCTGCCGCACCGTCCGCGGATCGCGCGTGCACGCTGTCGCCGTCGCTCGACTACTCGGGCGGCGATCAGGCCGGCTGCATCGCGGTCGGCGCGAAGTTGTCGCGCGTCCCGCGGTCGGGCAGACCGCGACGTTGAAGGTCACGGTCAAGGCCGCGCGCGCGGAGTCCGACACGCGCGTCACGATCGATCTTCCGCCGACGCTGAGGTTCGCCGACGGCACCGCGACGTTCGCCGCCGTCAACGGCGTGGGCCGGGTCGCACGCGCGAACGCCGCCGCGATGTCACTCGCCGCCGGGCAGAGCCGTTCGTTCACGCGCACCGTCAAGGCGGTGGGTGCGGGCTTCGGCGAGATCACCGTGTCCGCGAAGAACCGGCTCTCCGCGATCCGCACCGACGGCGGCACCACTTCGGTCTTCCTGACGACGGGCGCGAACGCCGCCGCGAGCCACTTCGGCCGCAGCGCGAGCTCCGGGTCGGCCTCGGTGGCGAGCGGCCCGAAGGCCGCAGTTTCCGCGGCTTCCGCCGGCCGGAAGGTGGCCGGCGTGTCTGGGCTCGCTCGCCCCGCCGCCCAGGCTCAGGCGGGGAGCGCAGGCGCGCCCGGCACGTCGTGTGCCACGGGTACCTGGAACTACGTCGACCAAACCGGCACGTCGCGCCCCGCGTTCAACACCCTCATCGAGGTCCTGAACTCGTCGAACACGCTTCTGTCTTATGCCGTGAGCGCGGGCGACGGCTCGTACAACATCTGTTGGGGCACCGGTGGGTCGGCCTCGAGCATCTACGTCAAGTTCATCGAGAGCAACAACGCCTGGAAGCTCGTCGACCTGTCCGGCAACACGTACAGCTTCTCCACCGGAATCGTGAGCGTCCCCGACGGGACGACGCAGAACTTCGGCAACCTCTACCCGGGGAGCAGCAGCTACTACCGCGGCCTCCACGCCTTCGACGAAGCCGACGACGAGTACCAGTGGATCTACCAGAGCTCGGGCACCAGTGGCGCCGGCTGTTGGAGCCCGTTCCAATCCACGTGCCAGCAGCTGGTGATCCACTGGCAGTCCGACTCCACGACCGGCACGTACTGGAACAGCACCGGTGCGTACCTGCTCGCCGGCTCGCCCGACACGCTCGACGAGCCCGTGCACGAGTACGGGCACGCGCTGATGTACGACCTTTATGACCAGAACTTCCCGGCCACCACCAACTGCAGCCCGCACTACCTGTTCTCGGCGAGCTCCACGACGTGTGGATTCACGGAGGGTTGGGCCGACTGGGTCGCGACCAGCGTGTACAACAACCTGACCTGGACCTTCAACGGCGGCTCGACGGCGAGCTTCGACGTCACGTGGAACGAAGGTCTCGGCTACGACACCGGTGACCAGGTGGAAGGCCGCATCGTGATGGGGCTGCGCAGTCTCACCGACGGGGTGAAGGCACCGTGGGACAACGACCCGGGCGAAGGATTCGGGATTCGCGATGCCTCCAGGTTCTTCACCGCGTTGGCCGACTACCGACCGAACACGCTCGCCGACTTCTGGGCCGACCGCGCGGCATTGGGTCAGGACACGAGCCAGACCGCACTCAGCGCGCTCTACCAGGGCACGATCGACTACGGCTTCCGCAACCCGCTCTCCGACTATGTCGGCAACCACCTTCCCGAAGCCGTGCCGAGTCACAACTACAGCTTCACGACGACCACCGGGTACTGGTCGGTGGTCGCGGTGAAGCCCGACGCGGCGACCGACGTCGACTTGACGCTTTTCAACGACTTCAACGAGACGTCCGCACTCGCGTCCTCGACATTCGGGGGGACCACGACCGACTACGTCGCGATCAACTCGAACTCGGCGCGCGACCGCTGCAGACCTACTACCCGCGCGGTCAACCAGTTCGCGGGGAGCGGTGGCTACGTGATCCAGTCGGCCCAGGGCACGAACGCCCTTTCGACCGGCATCGACTCGCCGGTGATGCTGAGCACCCAGCCGGCTCGGGTCTGGGACAGCTTCCAGACCGTCGGCGTCCCGGTGTTCTACCGGGCGGTCCCGAGCGCGGGCCAGGACGTCCAGCTGACGGGGCTGGCGGCGGGCGGGACGATCGTCAGCCGGAGCGGGAGCATCGGGGGCGTCGACCCGGGTGCGGGCAACGCGGCGACGCTCACCTACACGCCGGCGGCAACCGGTTGGGCCGGTCTCGTCCTGCTCAACAACAGCCTGTCGACGGGCACCGTGAACGTCTACGCGGACACGACCGCGCCGACCGGCACGATCGCCGTCAACGGCGGCGCCGCGACCACGTCGAAGCCGAACGTCACGCTCACACTGTCGTCGACTGACACGCAGACGGGCGTCCTCGCCATGCAGGTCAGCACGGACGGCATCTTCGACACCGAACCCGTGGTCGCCTACTCGACGACGGCATCGGCGACACTTCCCGGCACCAACAACGGTCCCAAGACCGTGTACGTCCGGTACGAGAACAACGCGGGCATGTGGTCGGCACCGGTGTCCGACTCCATCGCGTTGCACTCGGCACCGGTCATCACGTCGCTGACGCCGGCGTCGGGCCCGACCGCGGGTGGGACGACGGTCACGATCCACGGCAGCTACCTGAGCGCGGTAACGGCAGTGAAGTTCGGAACCATCGCGGCGAGGAGCTTCACCGTGGTCTCGAACACCAAGATCACGGCCGTGGCACCCACGCTTCCCGTCGGGAACGTGAACCTGCGGGCGACGAACAGTTACGGCACGAGCGCGGTCAGTTCGGGATCGAAGTACACGGTGGTCGCCCGACCGACCGTCACCTCTGTCACCCCCGCGACCGGTCCGCACGCCGGTGGTACCTCGGTGACCATCGTCGGGACCGGACTGAACTTCGCGACCGCCGTGATGTTCGGGACGAAGCCCGCGGCGAGCTTCTCGATCAAGTCGGCGACCAAGATCGTCGCGATCTCCCCGGCGGCGCCGACGGGAACCGTCCACGTCCAGATCACCTCGGTGGGCGGGACCTCGGCCGCCACCGCGGCGGACAAGTACAAGTTCACGTAGACCACCGCGGTCGGCAATTCTCTCCGGTCACGCCCGGGCTCGCAGGAGCCCGGGCGTGACCGCGTCTGTCGCCCGCGCCGGGACGACCTTCGCCGCGACGGACCGGGGGCGTACCGTACGCACGTGACCGGTCCCGCCGTACGTGACGCGTACCTGCACCGGCTCGGCCTGGCGGTGGAGCCACCGTCGGTCGACGCGCTCTTCCGGATCCACCGCGCGCACGTCGAACGGGTGCCGTGGGAGACGTTGTGGATCCACCTCGGGGAGCGCCGGGACATCGACGTCGCGCGAGTCGACGTCGTGTTCTCGCGTCGCGGGCGCGCGGCGGATACTGCTTCCACCTGAACGGCGCCCTCGGCGAACTCCTGCAGACGCTCGGCTACGACGTCGTACGTCACGTCGGCGGGGTGCACGGGCCCGACGGCGCGAGCGAGCACGAGATGACGAACCATCTCGTGCTGACCGTCCACGGCCTCCCGAACGCGCAGAACCCGGAAGGCGTCTGGTACGTCGACGCCGGCCTCGGCGACGCCGTGTACGAACCGATCCCGCTCGTTTCCGGCACCTACGAGCAGCCTCCGTTCCGGCTCACGATCGAACGGTCGCCGTCGGGGGTCGGGGACTGGCATCTCGTGCACGATCCCGCCGGTTCGTTCGCGGGGATGGAATGGCGCGCGACGCCCGCCGCGATGGACGAGTTCGCGCAACGGCACACGTGGTTCACAACGTCGGCCGACTCCTGGTTCGCGAAGGTCCTCATCGTGCAGCGCCGCGACGCGACCGGCGTCGACATCCTGCGCGGCCTCTCGCTCCAACGCGTCGGCGCAGGCGCATACCAGTCGACGATCACCACGAGCGGCGAGCTGTTCGAGGTGTTGGCGGATCACTTCGCGCTCGACCTCGGCGCCGTCGACGAACGCGCGCGCGCCGCGCTGTGGGACCGCGTACACGCCACCCACGAGACCTGGGCCGCCGAAGCGCCTCCGGAGTAGCCGATCAGCCTCGCCGGACCCGCCCGCGGAGCGCGGCGAAGCACAGCGACATGCTCAGCGGTGGCCATCAGCGCGATCGCGAGCGCCGCCTTGCCGAGCTCGCCCCACTGCCAGCCCGAGCTGACGAGTGAACGCAGTCCTTCCAGGAGATAGGTGACCGGGTTGAGCCCGGCGACGGTGTGCAGCCAGCCCGAGAGCTGCGAACGGGGCACGTACGACGACGTCAGGAACAGGAACGGGAAGAACAGCAAGAAGGTGGAGTTCACCGCGGCCGGGTTCCCGGTCTTGAGCGCGATCGCGTAGCCGAAGCCGGAGAACGCGAGGCTCCAGAGCGCGGCCAGACACGATGAACGCGACGAGGCCGACCACGCCGGTCTCGAAGCGCACGCCGATCGCGAAGCCGAGCGCGAGCACCGGCATCGTCAGCGCCATCGCGACCGCGACGTCGGCGACCATGTGGCCGAGCAGGATCGCGAGGCGGCGGACGGGCGTCATCAACAGCCGGTCGAAGTAGCCGTTCTGGATGTCGAGGACGAGCGCGGGCGCGCGGGAGACGCCGGTGACGCCGAGGAGGATCGCGGTGGGCATCTGGAACGCCTTGTAGTCGAAGCCCGGTCCGGCGGAGCGGGTCAACTTCGACAAGGTCGCGATGTTCACGACGAAGAAGAACAGCGCGATGAACACCGGTGGGCTCACCGCCTCGAGGTCGCGGGGCACGCCGCGCAGCGCCCGGCCCGGCGATCGCGGTCGACGTCGTGGAGGAAGCCGGCGGGCCGCGCCCGTAGCGCGTCGGCGCGTGGTGGTCGACGGCGACGACGTCGGTGATGGTCATCGGGCGTGCTCCTTGTCGTGGTCGTCGGTTCGATGTGGCTGCCGGTGTGTTCGAGGAACACGTCGTCGAGCGTCGGCGTGCGCAGGGTGAGGTCGCGCACGGCGACGTCGCACCCGTTGAGCGCGACCGCGACCGGGCTGATCGCCGCCGATCCGTTGTCGGTGGCGATGACCAGCTCGTGGCCGTGTGCTTCGACGCGTCTGCACGCCCGGGAGGGCTTCGATGACGGCGCGCACCGATGCCGGCGTCGCCGTCGACGCGGGCGATGATGATGTCGGCGCCGACCGACCGCTTCAGCTCGTCGGGACTGCCCTCGGCGACGATCCGGCCCCGGTCGATGATGCCGACCCGGCCGCAGAGCTCGTCGGCCTCCTCGAGGTACTGCGTCGTGAGGAAGATCGTCATGCCGAGCTCGGTGTTGAGCCGCCGCACCTCCGCCCACACGCCCGCCGCGGCTCACCGGATCGAGCCCGGTGGTCGGCTCGTCGAGGAACAGGATCTCGGGGTTGTGCACGAGCGCGGCCACGAGATCGAGCCGACGCCGCATGCCGCCCGAGTACGTGCCGATCGGCCGGTCGAGCGCGTCGGTGAGGTCGATGAGCTCGCCGAGCTCCTCGACGCGTTTGCGCCATCGCCTTCTTCGGTAAGCCCGTAGAGCAGGCCCTGCAGGCGCAGGAGCTCACGTCCGGTCTGCTTCGGGTCGAGCGCGGCGTCCTGCAACGCGACGCCGATGTGGAGCCGCACGTCGCCCGGTTGCGAACCGACGTCGATAGCCCGCGACCGTCGCGGTGCCGCTCGTCGGCGCGAGCAACGTGCACAGCATCCGCACCGTCGTGGACTTGCCCGCGCCGTTCGGACCGAGGAAGCCGTAGATCTCGCCCCGGCCGACCTCGAGGTCGACGCGGTCGACCGCAGTGAAGTCGCCGAAC
Source organism: uncultured Actinomycetes bacterium (assembly GCA_963829195.1). Classification (GTDB taxonomy): domain Bacteria; phylum Actinomycetota; class Acidimicrobiia; order IMCC26256; family PALSA-610; genus PALSA-610. The sequence continues at coordinate 866,914 of CAWHHS010000006.1, read as the reverse complement.
TCGCGGACGAGATCGTGTGTCGCTATCGCCGCTGCGCTCATCCGTACGTCTCCCGGTCACGCGTTGTCATGGCAGTCAGACTCCCCCGATCCGCCGAAGTCATCGCGATTCTCGCGCGCGGGTGCGCCAACGACGCCGGAAATACCGGTCGTCAGGTGTTCGGCGGTAACGCGGCCGGCGCTCGGTCACGCCTGCGTGCATGGCCTTGCGCAGGCGCCCCGGAGCGCCGGCCGCCCCGAAAGGGTTCTCGATCACGCGCACCTCGTCCCAACCGAGGACGCAATGGCGCGCCGATGGCACGCTGCCCGACGAGCGAATCATCGACGTCCGCTTCGACGACACCGGCCTCGATCTCGCGCAGACCCGGGCGCGGTTCGCGCAGTACCAGGCGACGTACGGCGTCGTGTCGGAGTTGTGAGCCTTCTGCGGACAGCAGAAGGGCCCGGGCGCTGGCGCGCCCGGGCCCTTCGACCGCTCGAATCGTCGGGCTACTGCTTCGCGAGCGCCGAGACGAACCCGGTCGTCGGCGCCCCGAGACCGGTCATGTCGTCGTAGCCGCGCCGGGTCGAGATGACCACGTTGCGGATGGCGCAGTTGTCCGTCCCGTCGCAGTACTCCTCGATGCCCTGATAGTCGAGGATCCTCGTGCTGACGAGGATCCCGCCGTTCTTGCCGATGGAGTTGGCGAAGTCGGTGCGGGACTGGATCTGCTTGCCGGCCGGCACGACGTCGAAGATCACCGACGGCTTCATCGAGTGGAGCTTGTACACCAGCGGGTTCACGAACCCGAGCGGGCGCGCCGCCCATCTGGTCGGCGAGCGCGATGACCCCGGCGAACAACGGCGACGCGACACTCGTGCCGCCGATCCGGTACTGGTCGTAGCGGTCACCGGTCGGGAACGCCTGCGTCTCACCGACGAGGAAGCCGGTGCCCGGATCGCCGAGCATCGAGATGTCGGGAACGACACGGGTCGGAACCGGTCCGAACAGCGGCGCGTTGCGCGTCGGCGATGTCGTTCGGCACGATGCCGGCCTGGTAGAAGGGCTGGCGTGTACTCGTAGCTCGTGCCGCCGCCGGAACCGCTCGTGTAGTTGACGGGCAACCACGTGCCGAGCGTCGCGGTGGAGCAGCCCGGCGAGCCGACGAGCACGTCGTTGCACAAGAAGCTGCGGGCCGTCGACCAGCCCACCTCGCCGAGGTGGCGAGCCGTCGGGTCCGATCTGGAGCGAGGTCCCGCCGACCGCGGTCACCCACGGGCTCGACGCCGGGTAGTCGGGAACGGCAACGCCGAGTGTCGAGAACTCGTCGCCGCCGTCGCCGCTCGAGAACAACACGCTGATGCCCGTGCCCGCGGCCATGAGGAACGTGTTGTCGGCCGACGCACGGGTCGCCGCGTCGTCGAGCAGGTCTCCACCCGTGTCGCCCCAGGAGTTGGTGATGACGTTGGCGAGACCGTTGTCGACGACGGTTTGCAGGCTGTCGAACAACGTGTTGAGGCAGTTCTGCGCGCCGACGTAGAGGATGTTGGCGCCGGGAGCCGTCCCGTGCACCGCTTCCACGTCGAGTGTCTGCTCGCCCGACCAGCCGCTCGCGTCACACAAGTCGAGGTTGTCGAACGTCTTCGGCAGCAACTCCTGGAACTTCGACGACGACAGCGGATGACTCGGGTCGTTGATCGACGCGTACTTCTGCGCGTCGGCGAGCAAGGTCGGCGATGCGTAGGCGTCGAGGATCGCGACCGTCACGCCCGTACCGTCGACACCACCGGGCGTCGCGCTCGGCAGGCCGTACGCCTTGCGGAGCTGCGAGGGGTTGTAGCCGCAGACGACGTAGGGCGCCGGCGACGGGTAACCGTGACCGAACGGCGGGTCGACGGTGTCGTGCTTCTGGTTGTAGGTGTCGCCGCACGGCTTGCGCGACGCGGAACCCCGGCGGCTGCGGGATCGGAGGCAGCGACGCGGGGGTGGCGACGGCCTGGCTCACACCGCTCGCGCCGGCGACGAGCCCGGCGAGATCGGCCGGGACCGACAGGTCACGGTCGGCGAGGCGAACCGTATGGCCGTTGACCGAGTGCAACGAGAGACTCGTGTCGAACGCGCGCTCGACTTGCGCCGCGCTTCCGGTCGCGTGGATGTCGAGGCGGTCGGCGGACACGTCTCCGACGGAGAAGCCCTGCGCGCGCAACCATGCACTCGCTGTGGTCGACCTGCGCCTGCGTCGGCGAGAAGCGTGCTTCCCACTGCGCGGCGTTCAGGTAGTGGTGGTACGACGCGCTCGTGGATCCGAGACCGACCGCGGCGAAGGCCTCGGCGCCCGCCCGGTCGCTCGGGTTGAGCACCAACTCGAATGCGACTTCGCTTCCGGAAGCGACGGCGCCGACGGTCGCCGTGCGCACGGCGGCCTGCGACCGGCTTCCGTTGAGGACGACCCGTCCCGACGCCGAGGACGCGCCCGCCGCGGAGCTTCCCGCCAGCGGTAGGACGAGTCCCGTGAGTAACCCCACGGCGGAGACGAGAACCAGAGCACGACGATGTCTCAAGGCGACACTCCTTCGTTCAGTCCGAAATCCATTTGATTCCCCGCGCCCCGGTTCGTCGGTGAGCCGCCACGACGCACCGGTGCGGGACGCACAATGCCACAGTTCGGCCGCGGATGGACAGGAGGACCCGGATCGGGCCGGAATTCCCCGTCGAGGGCGCCTGCTCCGCGACCGCCCCGCCGCGGCGGCCCGGGGTCCGGCGGGTTACGCGCCGGTTTCGGTGCGCTGACGGAGCGCGTCGTACCAGTCGGACCGCTCGAGGAGCAGGTGGAAGTCGAGGAGGTCGTCGAGTGTGAGCTCGGGTTCCGTGCCGTGCTCCTCGGTGAGCTCGGTCGGGAGGTACCAGGGCTGCACCGGCGCGCCGATCGCGAGCAGCGGGGTGATCGCCGTCGCCTCGGTTTCCTGCGCATTGGCGAGCCCGCAGTTCGGACAGCGAAAGCAATACGACCAGCTGCCGTCGTCGACGCACATGCGCAGCGTGAGCTCGGGCAGGGTCACGCGAATGACACCGCAGCGGGCGCACGCGACCCGGATTCTCGGCTTCTTCGGTGTGTTGGCGCGCATCTGCGTTCTTTCTTCCCGTCGTCGACGCGTCCTAGACCAAACGGGATCGGACCGGTCAGCGCGTCCGGTCGGCAGGTGGTCGTACGGCGGGAACGCATTGTGGTGCGCGGATTCGGGTTTTCGTCGCGTGGCGCGCGGGTATTGCGCGGAGGATCTTCGGGATCGAGAGATCGGGGAGCGCGATGACCCGGGTGTTCGGGCGCATGACCGCGACGCTTTGTATCGTCCTGCCGCTGGCGTTGACGGCCGCTTCAGCGCCGCCGGCCGCGGCGGACAGCTTCTTTCCGTTCGCGTACCGCATCAAGGCGTCGACGCACCTGAAGAAGCTCGACCAGACGGTGTCCGTACCGCCGGGTTCCTTCACGGGCAAGATCGACCTCGACACCCGGACGCTCAAAGGCGACATCACGCTCCCACCCGCGACGATCTCGATGAAGCTCGCCGGCATCATCCCGCTGGTCACCGCGACGGTCCAGATGGTCGAGACCAAACCCGTCACCGGGACCGTCGACTTCTCGCAGAACCCGTTGCCGGTCGTCGCGACCGCGACGTTGAACATCAAGATCCTCGAGCGCGTACGCGGGCCCGCTTCCGATCAACCTCGTCGGTGACAACTGCGCGACCGCCACACCGGTGAGGGTCACGATGCGCGGAGTCGCGAACATCGGTGCGCCGGCGACGTTCTCCGGTACCTACACGATCCCGAAGTTGAAGGACTGCGGGCTGGTGACCCCGGCGCTCAACCTCTTGATCCCGGGTCCGGGCAACACGTTCAGCGCGACCGGCGAAGCCGAAATAGCTCAGGGCGCGAGCGCCGTACACGCGTTCACCGCGTGGAACCCCGGTGCGGTCGCACCGCCGCACATCCAGAGCCGGCCGCGGTAGAACGTGTAGGCGGTTCCGTGCCTCGGCACCAGCATCGGTACGGATGTCCAGGATCCTTGCCGTAGCCGTTGGATCACCCCGACGATGTGCGACTCGTCGGACGGCTCGCCGCCCGCGACGACCGTGGTGCCGTTCATGAGTTGGGCGGCCGCGCCCGACGTCGGGGTCGGGAAGCGTCGCGAATCGCTGCCAGGTGCGCGTCGGCGTGTCGTAGCAGTCGACGGCTGCACTCGTGCCCGGCGTGCGTCCGCCCGCGACACAGATCAGCGTGCCGTCGACGTATCCGCCCGCGTGGTTGCGAGGGTCGGGCATCGCCGGGAGCGCGGACCAGGTACCAGCGGCCGGGTCGTACGATCTCCGGTTCGGCGATCTCGACCGATCCGTTGCGCCCGCCGATCGTGTACAGCCGGCCGTTCAGCGCCGTGAGCGTCAATGCGCCGCGTGCGTGCTGCATCGGGGCGATCTCGCGCCAGCTCGCGGCACCGGGGTCGAGCGCGAACGCGCGGTTCGTCGCACCCCCGGGGGTGAATCCGCCCGCGACGTACACGGTTCCGTCGACCGCCGCGGCGCCGGGATGGTTGACGGGGATCGGCAGCGACGGCGCCGACTTCCAGGCCGTGCCGTCGAAGACGAAGACGGCCGAGCTGCTGTTGTGCGCCGGTGTCGTAACCGCCCGCGACGTACAGATCGCCGCCCACGGTCGCGGCCGCGGCCTCCTGGATCGCGAGCGGCAGGGCCGGCTCGTACTGCTGCGATCCGGACGGCGCGGGCGCGGTGGTGTCCGCCGGCGCAACGCCGCTCGACGCCGACGTCGACGGTGCCGTACCCGACGGGCCGGCGTGCCCGCCCGTGCTCGCCGTCGTGGGCGTGCCGCTCGCCGCGTGACCGGACCCGCTCCCGCACGTGCCGAGGACAGCCACCGCGACTCGCGCACGCGACAGCATCGGAAGGCGGCGGCGCACGCGCCGCGGCGTCGATCGGGGATCTCGTCATCGGGTGATCAGCGGTAGACGCCGGTGTGACCGAGCGAGTGGAGTCCGGGTTGAGGGAAGACCGCGAGCCCGTGCGGGCCGGAGCCGACCTGGATCTTGTGCAGCAGCGCGCCGGTTGTCGTGTCGATCGCGTACACGACGCCGTTGTAACGGCCCGACACCCAGAACACCTTGCCGTCGGCGGAGACGCCGCCCATGTCGGGCGATCCGCCACCGGGGATGACCCAGGTCCCACGACGGTGTTCGTCGCGAAGTCGAGCAACGAGACCGTGCCCGCCTTACGGTTGGTGACGTACAGCGTCTTCGAGTCGCGGCTCACGTAGAGGCCGTGCGCGCCGGCCCCCGTCGGTATGAACCCCGTGACCGTGAAGGTGGCGCCGTCGATCGTGTACACGCCGCCGCGCTCGTTATCGGCGACGTAGAACGTGCGACCCGTCGGATCGAGCTTGACGTCCTGGGGCATTGAGTTCCCGCCGTGGAGGGGAATGATGCCGGTCAGGGTCTGCGTGACCAGATCGAGCTTCAGCACCTTGCCCGAGAACTCACAACTCGCGATGAGATACCGGCCGTCCGCGGAGAAGTCGAGATGGTCGACGCCGAGACAGTCGACGTGCACCGACTTCACGAGCGCGAAGGTGTGAGGGTCGCGGAAGTCGAGGCGTTCGAGGCGTTCGGCGACCACGATCGCGTACTTGCCGTCGGGGGTGAAGTACATGTTGTACGGGTCGTCGACGGGAATGTTCGTGCCGGGTTGCCCGGTCGCAGGATCGATTGGCGTCAGCGTGTTGCTGCGGTCGTTCGTCACGTACAACGTCTTCAGGTCCCAGGCGGGGACGACGTGCTGCGGCAAGACGCCGACCGCGAATTGATCGATCACCTGCGCGGTGAACGGATCGATCACATCGACCGTGTTACTGAGGGAATTCGGAACGTACACCAGGGGCCGGATGTTCTTCACGACCGGAGAGAGCGCGTTCGGGCGATCCGCGGCGTAGATGTCGCGCGCCCCGTGGCGGTCGCCGTTACCGCAGAGGTCGACGACGAGGCCGCGCCCGGCGAAGCGCCGGTTGTCGGTGCGGTCGACGAGGATGGCGCGTTTGCCGGCGCCGTTCTTCCCGCCGCCGCTACCGCACGACGCCAACAAGAGTGCGACGATGCATGCCGCGCCCGCCGCTCGACTTCCGGATCGTGTTGATCTCATCTCGCCCAAGCGTACGGTCCGCCGGGTCAGCGATGGGTAACGCGCGGTCCGGACCGGAGCGCGTCCGTATCCGGGGTAATGCGAAGGTTAAGATGTGTCGGCGCGACCGCTCTCCGATGGTCCGCCCGTGCAAGATGCACGGGTGTCGACCAACGTCTCCGGGAACGCGCGCCTCACCGGCACGCTCGGCGCGGTGATCTTCGTCCTCTTGTTCGTCGAGGGCGTGACGATCCCGCGCATCCACCAGCTGATCGTCGTCCACGTCGTTGTCGGGATGCTGCTCGTCGCGTTCGCAACCGCGAAGGTCGCCAGCACCACCTACCGGTTCGCTCGCTACTACCGGGGACAACGCGATTACGTCGAGAAGGGGCCCCCGCCGATCATTTTGCGGCTGTTGGGCCCGGTGGTGACCGTGCTCACGGTTGCGGTGTTGGCGACCGGTATCGCCGCCGTGCTCGCCAAGGGCTCGAGCTTCGTGGTGTTCGCGCACAAGGCGAGCTTTGTGCTGTGGTTCGGCGCGATGACGGTGCACGTGCTCGGCCACGCACTGGAGACACCCGCGCTGGCGTTCGCCGACTGGCGGAGATCGCAGCGCGCGGCAGCGCCCGGCGCCTCCGCCCGGTTCGGGATCGTCGCCGCGGCCGTCGTCGTCGGCGTCACGCTCGCGATCGTCTCGCTGAGCTGGGCGCACGCCTGGCAACACCTGCACCCGCGCTGAGTCCGCGCCCGAAGTTCAGCGTTGGGCAAAGGTTGTCACCGGAAGCCGCGAATGCACGCAGGGTATGGCCCGGGCGCGCCGATGACGAGCTGCCGACAATCGTCGGTACCCACGGAAGGACATCCCGACATGAGTATCTCCGCGGTCAGCTCAGGTGCCGCTTACGTCCCCCAGGTCAGTCCTCCGGCCGCCGCGGCCGCGCCGGCGCGCACGTCCGCGCCCGTCGCGGTCGGAAGCGACTCGGACGGCGACAACGACGGCAGCAAGGGAGGTTCCGTCGACGTCCGCGCGTGAGCGCGGGAACGAGGCGGGCCCGAACGAAAACGATGCGATGCGCTCTCCGGCCCGGTCGTGCGCGGCGGGGTCGGAGAGCCGTCGGTGACGCGGTCGGTGCCGGTCAGCGGCGGGCGTCGACCTCGACGAAGTCGCGGGTTCCGGCGGACAGGTAGCGGTCGCCGGGCCGGACCATGGTCGACAACAGGTTCGTGCCGTGCAGTCCGCCGGGCGCGGGGCCGGGCGCGAAGACGGTGAACGACACCCACGACGTATTGATGTCGAGCTCCATGGCCCGCACGCACCCGGCCCGGCGCAGCAACTCGGCGAGGGTCGCGACGTCGAGGCCCGGGCCCGCGGCGTAGACGAGGTTCCCGTGCGCGTCGACTCCCACCCCTGATCGCCACACGTAGATCCGGTTGCCGACCGTGCCGCCCCACTGCGCGCTGCTCTCGGTGGCGACGCCGGGAGTTACGGCGCCGTTGTCGACGATCAGCGAGAGGTTCTGGCGTACCGCGGTCACGGACGAGGTCATCGTTGCGTCGCCGCCCCAGACGCCGATGTCGACGTGACCGTCGGCGTAGGTGACGAGCGATGCCCGCCCGGGGATGAGCGGGCGCACGGTGCGGCCTTCCGCGTAGTACCCGCCCCCGCTGTTGTCGAGGCGGAACCCGCTGTTGAACGCGGCGATCGCCGTGGGATAGTCCGCCGCCGCGACCTCGGCGCCGTGCAGCCATCCGCTCCCGCCCGGCAATTGGGTGCCGGCGTGCAGCGTCGCCCGCAGTCGCGTCATGTCGAGACGCGCGAGACCGGCGAGCAGGCTCGTGTGCACCGGATCCGGGCGAAGGTAGGTGATCCACAAGGCGGGCCGGCCGCCGACGTTCCTGCCGCTCGGCTGCCAGATGCCCTCACCAGGGAGCGGCGTGGCGACGAGCGGTTGCACGTTCGGCGGCGCGGTGGACTCGACCGGCACGCCTGCCGCCCGCGTCGTGGTCGGCGTCGCTTGGGCCGGGGCCTTGGGAATTCCCTGTTTCGGCGTGCCGCCCTTCGGGGGCTGGTGGTGCGAGTACCAGATGCGCTCGACGGACCCGACCACGCCACCGAGTTGGTGGTCACGAGCCCATTCGACTGCCCGGGCGCCGAGCGGGTCGCTGTTGCTCGCCGTCAGGACTCGCGCGAGCGACCACGTGGGAATCGCGATCAGCGCCAGCAGGAGCGCGAGCACAACGCGTCGTCTCTTTCGGTGCGCGGTCCGCGCCGGGGCCATCAACGGGCGAGTGTGGACTCCGCGAGGTTAGAGGCGGGGAACGGCGCCTTGGCGAGGCCCTAACCCGATGCTCGGCTCCCTCACACCCAATCGCGAGGAAGCTCACATCGTTCTCGACGATGATCGGTGCCATGAAGACGACCCGGTTCTCCCGGACCAACCGTGATGCGGGGCTCCATCGCATCTCCGCGATCACCCGCTGGACCATGGCCGGCGCCCTGGCCGGGACCGGCGCCTTTGCGGGTCTCGCCGCGCACGTCGGCCGGCCCGCGGCCGGGGTGAAGACGGGGACGACGGCGTCGGGGTCGTCGGCATCGGCGTCACAAGGTGCGACGGCGACGGTCCCGCCGGTCCCGAGCGACGACGGCGGAGGCGGGCTCTACCAGCCGGCGCCGGCCGTCGCGCCCGTCGCCCTCCAGCGGGTTCGCGCCGATCGTCTCCGGCGCTTCCTGACCGCTGCGCACCTGAGATCCGGGGGGACCGTCATCTAGGATGACCGCGGCCGGGCGCGCATCGCCGATTCGCGTAGCGTCGTGGACCTGGATTCCGATGACGCCCCCTCGGCAAGGCGAGAGCGAGCTCAACCGTTGGCTTCGATGGAGACGAACGATCCCCATCCCGGCGGGGTGACCGCATCACCGGCGTTGTCGCGCCTCGAGCGCGGGCGGCGGCTCGCCGCCCGGGCGCCGGTTCCCGAGGGCACGTTCGCGGTCGGGTGCGGGCCTCGTCATCGCCGGGCTGGCCACCTACGCCTTCCAGATCCTCGCGTTCCGGGGTCTCAACAAGCTCGACTACGGCGCGCTCAACACGCTCTGGGTCGTCGTGTTCGTGCTCGCGCCGGGCATCTTCCTGCCGCTCGAGCAGGAGCTCGGCCGGGCGATGGCCGCGCGGAGGGTGCACGGCATCGGCGGCGCGCCGATCGTGCGGCGGGCGAGCCCCCTCGGCGGCGGGTTCGCGGTGCTCATCGCCCTCGTCGTGGTCGTCGGTCGCGTTCACGACCCCGTTCGTCTCCCACCAGTTCGCCGGCCATCCCGGGCTCGTCATCTGCCTCGTCGTCGCGTTGTTCACCTTCGCGATCGAATACCTCGCGCGCGGCGCCTTCGCCGGCACCGGGAACTTCGGTGCGTACGGCGTGAGCATGGCGGCGGAGGCACTGCTGCGCCTCGCGCCGTGCATCCCGCTCGCGCTCGTCGGCGCCAAGAACCCCGTGTGGTTCGGGCTCTGCCTCGCGATCCCGCCGTTGCTCGCCACCGCGATCGCGTTGCGGGGCCGTCACCGGACTTGATGCTTCCGGGCCCGCCCGCGCCGTTCGGTGAGATCTCGGCCAACCTCGGGTACCTCCTCGGCGGCTCGCTGTTCGCGCAGGTGCTCGGCTACGCCCCGTTCATCGGCGCGCAAGGTGCTCGCCAAGCCGAACCAACGCACCGCAGTCGCCGACTTCATCGTCGGACTGTTCCTCTCCCGCATCCCGATCGTGTTGTTCCAGGCGGTCCAGGCCGCGCTGCTGCCCGGGCTCACGTCGATGGTCAGCGCGGGCCGCAACGACGAGTTCCGCGTCGGCGTTCGCCGCCTCGTCTACGTGGTGCTCGCGATCGGCGTGCTCGGCGTCGTGGCCGGATGGATCGGTGGACCGACGGTAGGCCGGATGTTGTTCGGCGCGAAGTTCAACCTCGGGCGGCGCGACGTCGCGCTGCTCGCGTGCGGCAGCGGTCTGTTCATCCTCTCGCTCACGATGTCGCAGGCGCTCATCGCCCTTTCCGGGCACGCGTTCACGATGTACGCGTGGCTGGTCGGCCTCGTCACGTTCGCGGCGACCACAGCCGTCGTGAGCCACCAGTTGTTCCTGCGGGTCGAGATCGGGTCGATCGCCGGCGCCCTCGGCAGCCTCCTCATGATGACGCTGGTTCTTCGTGCGCCGCGTCCGCAAGGGAGTCGCGTCCGGCAACCTCGCGTCGCTCATCGAGCAGCTCGGGTACGAGCCGCTCGAGATCTGAGCGCCTGACCGGCGACGCGCCGACCGGCTACCGGCGCGGTCTCGCCGCGGGGTCCTGGCGGTAGTAAATCGCCGAGCACCTCGTACAGCTGCGGTTCGTTGCGCGCGAGAAGCTCGGGGACGTCGAAGAACGCCTCGGTCGCGACCGCGAAGAACTCGGCCGGGTTGGTCGCGCCGTAGGGCTGGAGTGGCGGCCGGGCGATCCCGTTCCGCAACGCCGTGTACGCCTCCGTGCACACCTCGACCCACCGCGACCGGGTCTCGCCGCGGGGCAGCGGCGGAGTGCCGTCGAGGGTCGCGTCGAGCATGTCGAGCTTGTGCGCGAACTCGTGGAACACGACGTTGTGGCCGCGGCCGGGAGTGCGCGCGGCGGCGTGCGCCTGGTCCCAGGCGAGCAACACCGGGCCGTGCCGGTCGTGCGCCTCGCCGAGCACCGGGACGACGCCGTCCGTCACCGTGCCGCGGCGCCGGGCCCGCGTACTCGCCGCGCGACTGCATCGCGGTCGGGTAGACCACGATCGCGCCGACCTCACGGTAATCGTCGACGTCGAGCCGCAGCACGAGCAGCGCGGCCTGCATCGCGATCGTCACCGTGATGACGTCGTCGAGCTCGAAACCGTGCGCGGCCTCCCAGTGCTTGTGGCGCAAGAGCCAGTCGCTGTCCGCCTCCAGGATCTCGCGCTCCTCGGTCGTCGAGCGCGGCGCCACAGCGCGACGTGCTCGTCGACGATGTCGACCCACTCGTCCGGCAGTCCCTTGCGGTGATGCAGGTGCCCAGTCTGTCAGTCCGACCGACGGCTCCCGCCGCCCGTTCGTCAGCTGAGCGTGAAGTCGACGGTCGGGTGCCGCTTCGTGATGGCGCCCCGCGCCTGGATCTTGTGGACACCGACTGAGCCCGCGGTGCCCGCGGACGGGATCGCGGCCGAACAGCTGATCGTGCCGGTCGCGCTCGCGGTCCGCGTACACAGCGTCACGGTCTTCGGGGCGGCGAGCCCGGTCGTGTACGTGACCTTGACCGACTCGCCGACCGCGAAGCCGGAGCCGGTGACGGTCACGGGCGTGGACGCGACGCCCGCCGCCGGTGTCACCGACACGGTGTCCTCGCTCTGGACGCACGCGAACGACGCTGTTCGCGGCGTAGTCGTCGTTGCTGAGCTCTTCCTGGACGAAGTAGTGGTGGCCGTTGATCGTCTGGTTGTAGAGCGCGCCGGCCGCACCGCCGAACGAGCTGCTGTCGCCGTAGATGTACGCGCAGTCGTCGCCGTTCTCGTTCCCGGACGAGTCGTACCAGGCCGAGCCTTCGGGATCGGTGATCGTCTCGTTGAGCTCGTGGCTCGAGATACTGATCTCGGTGTCGGCGTCGATGTTCGCGTTCGGTGACTGGTTCCCGCCGGTGTTCGATCCCGCGTCGGAGCTGCACGTCCAGCCGAGCGGGGAGTCCACTACCGCGTAGCTCAGGTTGGCGACGAGCGGGGGTGCGCTGAACGCGTGGTACCCGCAGAAGCCCCCGTTGACGTTGATGCTGCAGGTGCCGCCGTGCGCGCCGTTCGTCGCGCGTGAAGCACGTCTCGACGCCCTTGGGCATGTAATACACGTAGAGGTGCGCGAGGTCGGTGTTCGGCAGGCCGTGCGCGGTCGTGAACACCGACGCCTCGTGGAGGAGCTGGCTGTTGGTGATGCAAACCGAGTAGTGCGTGTTGTCCGAGTAGATCGCGCCCGTGTCGGCGGTGCATCCGCCCGCCGGGAACGCGTCGGTGTCGACGATCGGCGTACCCGCGTGGATCAGGTAGTGCAGCTTCGCGCCACCCGAGTTCGTGTACTGCTTCAACGCGGAGAAGACGTTCGTTGCCTTGTTGCTGTCGTGCGCGACGTCGGCGACGAACCGGTTGAGCAGGGTCTTGTACTGCGCGGGGATCGTGAGCGAGCTTCCCGTCGGCACCCAGTAGACGGGCGTCACCGTGAGCTCACCCGGCTTGGTCGTCCCGGTGACGGGGCCACTGTGGAAGCGCAGGGGCGGCGAGCCGCGGAACGAGGGGCTCGGCGGAGTCCCGCCCCCGGCGGTGCGGGCGCCGGCGGTCGGGCTCGCGCACGCACCGGTGGTACGTACGGCCCACTGGATGCCGACCGCGACGGCGCTCGGTCGGGCCGCGGCCGGCGCGCACGAGACCGGTGCGGCGGCCGGGGTCGGGGTCGGGGTCGCTTCGGCCCAGGTACTGATCGCGAGCGGCGCCGCGAGGAGGGTGACGACCGACACGACGCGTGCGAGTGTGCGCGGCCTTACCGGGCGACGCGTGAAACCTGACCCGAACATCTCGAAACCCCCGCCCTCCGGCCCGACGCGGCCTGTGTCCCTACCGAATCGTACGGACAGTCGGCGAGAGACCGCAATGCGTTTCGACGACTGTCACACCGGGAGTCCGGGGCGTTGTCCGGCATTCGCCGCGATTCGGCGGGCTCGCGTGCCTTCGTATGAGGCCGCCGAGACCGTTCGACGGGTTCAACGATCTCGGCGCAGCGCGAGCTGCGCCGCGTGCCAACCGCACATGCCGTGGACGCCACCTCCGGGTGGGGTCGACGACGAGCACAGGTACATGCCGCGGCACCGGTGTCGCCCACGGGTGCAAGCCGAGGCGCGGGCGGGCGAGGAACTGGCGCACGTCCAAGACGCCGCCGTTGATGTCGCCGCCGACGTAGTTCGCGTCGTAGCGCTCCATCGCGGCCGGGCCCATGACGTGACGGCCGGCGATGCGGTCGCGGAATCCCGGCGCGAAGCGCTCGACCTGAGCCTCGATCGCGTCGGTCCGGTCGACGGCGGAGCCGGCGGGAACGTGGCAGTACGCCCACGCGGTGTGCCGGCCCGCGGGCGCCCGGCCGGGATCGAACAAGGACGGCTGGACGAACAAGGTGTACGGGCGTTCGGGATTGCGGCCCCGGCCGATGTCGAGCTCCGACGCCGCGATCTCGGCCGCGGTGCCGCCGAGGTGCACGGTCGCGGCGCGCCCGACGGCCGTGTTGGTCCACGGCACCGGACCGTCGAGCGCCCAGTCGACCTTGAACACGCCGGGTCCGTATCGATAGCGCGCGAGTGTGCGGCGATACCGCGGCGGGAGGCGGCCGTCGTCGATCGCAAGAAGCTGGCGGGGCGTAAGGTCGAGCAGCGTGACCCGCGCCCGCGGAAGGTCGCGCAGCGACGTCACCGTCCGGTCGCACTCGATGGTTCCGCCCCGTGCGACGACGATCGCGCCGAGCGCGGCACTCAGCGCAGCCGAGCCGCCCTTCGCCAGCGGCCAGCCCCCGTGGTGGGCGAGGGTGGCGAGGAACAGCCCGAGCCCGGAGGTGAGCGGTGACTGCAACGTGAGCATCGCGTGGCCGGCCAGGCCCGCGAACAGGGCCGCCGGTTCGTCGGTCTCGAACCGGCGCGTCACGCTCGTCGCCGATCGGATGCCGATCGCGCCGTAGCGGGCCAGAAGGAGCGGATGGCGCGGCGGCAGGGCGAGCGGTGCGAGCAGGCCCTCGGCGAGCGCGTCGCCCGCGGCGACGAAGGGCCGGACGAGGCGGCGGTACGCGGGCGCGTCGCGCCCGAACTGCGCCGCGGTCGCGTCGACGGAACGTTCGAGGAGCGCGACGCGACCTCCGTCGAGCGGATGCGCGAGCGGGACGTCGGGGTGGATCCACTCGACGCCGTACTCCGCGAGGGGAAGCGCTCGGAGTGCCGGGGACGCGACCGCGAGCGGGTGGATGGCCGAGCACACGTCGTGCACGAAACCGGGGAGCGTGAGCTCCTTCGAGCGCGTGCCGCCGCCGATCTCGGGCGCCGACTCGAGCACGAGCACGCGCCGCCCCGCCGCGGCCATCTCCGCCGCCGCGACCAGACCGTTCGGGCCCGCGCCCACGACGACCGCGTCGTAGCTGGTGTCGAACCGCAACTAGAGCTTGTAGAGCTTGGCGGCGTTCTCGCCGAGGATCTTGCGCTGCACCTCGGGGCTGCAGGTCCGGCGAGGTTGTGCTCGGCGGTCTTCAACGGGTCGGGGTACAGGCACGTCGGGTGCGGGAAGTCGGTCTCGAACATGATGTTGTCCTCGCCGACCGATTCGATCGAGCGCGGCCAGGTTCCGGTGCTCGAACCACGTGGTCGCGTAGATGTTCTGCTTGAAGTACTCCGACGGCAGCATCGACATCCGCGGCCTTGGCCTGCGGCGCGTTCTCGTCCATCTCGTAGTCGAGCGCTTCCAGGATGAACGGGATCCAGCCGGTGCCGCTCTCGACCGACACGACCTTCGAGCGTCGGGTAGCGGTCGAACATCCCCGAGCAGATCATGTTGACGACGACACGCGCGTTCCCGATGAACAGCGAGCGCGCCGCCGATCGCGAGCTTCGTGTCGTCGTCGTGCGAATCCCACGGGTACGCGCCGAAGAAGTTCATCGTCGTGAGGCTCGCACCGATGTGGAAGTGCACCGGCATCTCGAGCGAGCTGCACGCGTCCCACACCGGGTCCCAGGCCGCGGTTCGCGAGGTCGGGCGAGCCGAGGTCCTGCGGGTCGGACGTGAGGTTCACGCCGCGCAGGCCGAGGCTCTTGGCGCGCTCGCACCTCGCGGACGCACGCGTCGATGTCCCACGCGGGGAGGATCGCCATCGGCAGCAGCCGGTTGCCGGACTCGGCCTGGAGCTCGGCGTTCGCGTCGTTGAAGATCTCGAGGCAGAGGTCGCGCAGCGCGGTGTCCTTCACGAGGTCGCCGAGCGTTCTGGCCGCCGAGACCGACGACGCCCGGGAACACGATCTGCGCCCAGATCCCGATCTCGTCGAGCAGGCTGCATGCGGGCGGCGGGGTCGTGGCCGGCCGGCGTGCCCCTGCTCGATCTCCCATTCGTAGAGGCCTTCGAACGAGCGGCCCTTCTTGCCGTGCTTGTCGACGACACCGCCCGCGCCGGCGCGTCCGAGCACGACGTCGCCTTCGACGACCCAGGTCGCCGCGCCGTCGACCTGGGTGACGTGCGGCACCCGATCCTTGAACCTGGCCGGCGCGCGGCTCGTCCAGAGGTCGTGCCGTTCGGTCATGTGGGTGTCGGCGTCGACGACCTTGACCTGGTCCAGCGGAAGCGGCATGCGAATCCCCTCGTGTCGTCGGTTCGGAGTTGGGTCTATCGGTTCTGCGGGAAGCCGAGGTTGAGCGCCGCCGTGACTCGGGTCGAGCCAGCGGCTGGTCACGACTTTGCGACACGGGTGAAGAAGTGCACGCCGTCGGGGCCGTACGCGTGCGTGTCCCCGAACAGCGAGCTCTTCCAGCCGCCGAAGCGAGTAGTACGCGACGGGAACGGGGATCGGCACGTTGATCCCGACCATCCCCACCTCGACCTCGTTCTGGAAGCGGCGCGCCGCGCCGCCGTCGTTGGTGAAGATCGCGGCGCCGTTGCCGTAGGGGTTGGCGTTCACGAGGTCGAGCGCGTCGTCGTAGGTGTCGACCCGCACCACCGACAACACCGGGCCGAAGATCTCGTCGGTGTAGAGGTCCATGTCGGCGGTGACGTGGTCGAAGAGCGTCGGGCCCAACCAGAACCCGGCCGGTTCGCCGTCGAACTCGGGTGCTCCCGGCCGTCGACGACGAGCGTCGCGCCGGCCTTCACGCCGGCGTCGAGGTACGACGTGACCTTGTCGAGATGCGCGCGCGGTGATGAGCGGACCCATGTCGGCGCCCGGCGCGGCCGTCGCCCACCGTCAGCCCGCCGATGCGCTCCGCGATCTTCGCGACGAGCTCGTCGGCGGTCGCACCGACCGCGACGACGGCCGAGATCGCCATGCACCGCTCGCCCGCCGAACCGAAGCCCGCGTTGACCGCGGAGTCGGCCGCGAGGTCGAGGTCGGCGTCGGGCAACACGACCATGTGGTTCTTCGCGCCGCCGAGCGCCTGGACCCGCTTGCCGAAACGCGTCGCGGTCTCGTAGACGTAGCGCGCGATCGGCGTCGACCCGACGAACGAGACCGCCTTGACCCCCGGGTGCTCGAGCAGCCGGTCGACCGCGACCTTGTCGCCGTGCACGACGTTGAACACGCCGGCCGGCAGTCCCGCCTCGGCCCACAGCTCGGCGAGCCAGTTCGCCGCCGACGGGTCCTTCTCGCTCGGCTTGAGGATCACCGTGTTGCCGGCCGCGATCGCGATCGGGAAGAACCAGCACGGCACCATCGCGGGGAAGTTGAACGGGCTGATGATCGCGACGACGCCGAGCGGCTGGCGCATCGAGGTCACGTCGACCCGCGCCGACACGCCTTCGGAGAAGTCGCCCTTGAGCAGTTGCGGCATCCCGCACGCGAACTCCACGACCTCGAGCCCGCGCGCGACCTCGCCGCGCGCGTCGCTCGGCACCTTGCCGTGCTCGGCGGTGATGATCGCCGCGAGCTCGTCGGACGCGTCGGTCGAGCAGGTCGCGGAACCGGAACAGGATGCTTGATGCGCTCCGCGAGCGACGACGTCGCGCCACGCCGCGAACGCGCTCGGTCGCGACGTCGACCGCGGCGTCGACCTCGTCGGCGGACGCGAACGCGACGTGCTTCGTCACGCCGGCCGGTCGCGGGGTCGAAGACCTCACCCGTGCGCGTGCGGCGATCCCTCGACGAGCTTGCCGTCGACCCAGTGGGCCACGACGGGAGCGTCGACGCCGTCATCACGGGCAGTCTCGCCGAGCCGGCGCTTGCTCAACTTCCCTCCGCGGCTGCATGCGCAGCGCTGCGGCGCACGGTCCGACGACCCGACTATACAGTCGCGCGACGCATGGCGACGGTCGAGATCGACGGCACGGCGATCGCGTACGAGATCGTCGGCGAGGGCCGGCCCGTGGATCGTGACGCCGGGCGGCCGCTTCACCAAGGAGGCGCCCGGCGTGCGGGAGCTCGCCGAGGCCGCTGGCCGCGCACGGGCAGCGCGTCGTGATCTGGGACCGCCCGAACACCGGCGAGTCCGACATCTGCTTCGACGGGGCGTCGGAGTCGGAGATGCAGGCCGACTCGGCTCGCCGGCCTGCTCCGCGCGCTCGACCTCGCGCCCGCGGTCGTCGTCGGCGGATCCGGCGGCGCGCGCGTGTCGCTGCTCGCGGCCGCCCGCCATCCGCGACGTCGTGTCGAAGCTCGGCGTGTGGTGGATCTCCGGCGGCCCGTTCGGGCTGTTGACGCTCGCGATCGTCTACTGCGGCGAGTCGATCCGGGCCGCGTGGCAGGACGGGATGGAAGGCGGTCGTCGAGCTCCCGGAATGGGCGGAGGTGCTCGAACGCAATCCCGGGCAACCGCGAACGCTTCCTCGCACTCGATCCGCGCGAGTTCATCGAGACGCTCGAACGGTGGATGCTCGTGTACTGCCCCGACCCGAACGCGACGTTGCCGGGCCTGCCCGACGCCGCGCTCGCCCGACTTCGACGATCCCGACGCTCGTCTTCCGCAGCGGCGCGAGCGACCCGTACCACACGCGCGCGACGTCGGAGCTGCTGCACCGGCTGATCCCCGGCTCGCAGCTCGTCGAGCCGCCGTGGGGTGACCGGGAGTGGATCGAGCGCAGCGACGCGGCGCGCAGCGGCACCGGCGCGCCTCTTCGAACGGTGGCCGCTGCTCGCGCCGCAGCTGCTCGAGTTCGCCGCCCGCTGATGCCCGAATCCGTCGCGTTGCGCGCGGGACCGTTGCGTGCCGTCGTGGCGGGTGACGGCCACGTGCGTATCGGTTGGGGAGAGTCGGACTGGCTCGGGCCCGGCCGCGTCGTCACACCGAGCGACGCGATCGTCGGCGACGTGCGCGCGCTCGGCGACGGCGACGAACCCGTGCTCGTGCTGCGGCTGCGCGCGACGCACTGCGCCGCGCGGGCTCGCGACGGGCGACTTCGCGTCACCTGCGGTCGTGTGGCACTTCGAGCCCGACCGCCGAGCCGAGGGCGGCGCGCCCGTAGGAATGCGCGCGTTCGGCCATCAGTACACGGAGTTCGCGCTGCCGGTCTTCAGTGATGCCGCGCTTCGCGCTGGCGGCTGCTGCCCTTCCGGCCCGCGGTGGTGATGCCGCTCGGTCTGGTCGCGCCCGACGGTCGCACCATCCTGCTCGCGCCGCTCGGTGCGTTCCACGAGCAGGTGATCGGCGTGCCCGCGGGCAAGGAACAGGCCGGTTCGGGTCTGCGCGTGGGCTGGCACGGCGACATCGACGCCGTCGACGCCGGATTCACCACCGAGCTCGCGGTGATCGCCGGGAACGGCGCGCGCGACTGCTACGCGCGCTGGGCCCGCCTCTTGCGCGCGAGGTCGGGTGTGTCCGCTCCCGATCGCGACGCCGACACGCTCGGGACGCGGGTGTCGTACTGGACCGACAACGGCAGCGCGTACTGGTACCGGACCGAACCCGGCCTCGACGCGGCTTCCACGGTCGTCGCCGCGGTCGACGACCTCGAAGCGCGCGGCCTGCCGGTCGGATCGGTGCAACTCGACTCGTGGTGGTACCCGCACGAGGTGCTGCGCCCGTTCGACACCGACGAGTGGGTCGTCCCGCCGACCGGCATGGTCCGCTGGGAGGCGCGCGCCGACGTGCTGCCCGACGGTGTGCGCATCGTTGCGCGAGCGGCTCGGTCGCCGGCCGTTGACCGTGCACTGCCGGCACCTCTCGTCGCAGTCGCCCTACGTCGACGAGTTCGCGACGTGGGTCGACGGCGACCGCGCGCACCCGAGGGACGGCGAGCTCTACGAACGGTTGCTCGACCAGGCCGTGAGTTGGGGCGTCGAGGTCTTCGAGCACGACTGGTTGATCGAATGTTTCCTCGGCGTGCGCCAACTGCGCGCGCCGGGCCGCGCCGCGGCGTGGCAGGAGGGGATCGACGCCGGGCTCGGCGCGCGGAACCTGCACGCGCAGTGGTGCATGGCCTCGCCCGGCCGACTTCGCGGAGACGAGCCGGCTGCGCAACGTCACGTCGATCCGCACGAGCGGCGACCACGGTTACCTCGTCGGTCCCGAAGTGTTGTGGGCGTGGTTCCTGCACAACAACGCCATGGCCCGCGCGCTCGGCCTGTGGCCGTACAAGGACGTGTTCCATTCCGCGGCGGGTTCGGCGACCCGCGAGGTCGAGGCGTTGCTCGCGGCGCTCTCGGCGGGACCGGTGGGCGTCGGCGACCGGATCGGCGAGGCCGACGTCGATCTCATCCGGCGGACGTGCCGCGCCGACGGCGTGCTCGTGCGGCCCGACGTTCCCGATTGCCGCGATCGACCGGGCGATGTTCGACGCGCCGGTGTGGACGGGCGCGTTGCTCGTCGCGTCCGCGCGACACGTGTCATTCGGCGGGACAATGGGGCTACGTCGTCACGACCAACGTCGGGATGGACGGCGCGGCGGGCACGACGCGGGTCGAGTTGGCGAGTCTCGGCGAAGACGCGCCCGAGGCCGACGCGGTCGCGGTGTTCGACTGGCGCACCGGCGCGGTCGACGTGTTGGCCGCCGACGCTGGCTACGACGTCGCGCTCGTGCCGGCTGGATGGGACTACCGGATCCTCGCGCCCGTGCTCGCGGGGGAGATCGCGGTGCTCGGCGATCCGGGCGTGTACGTGTGCGCGGGCGATACCCGCATCGCCGACGTCACCGTGACCGACAAGGAGTCGTCGTCACCGTGCTCGGCGCGGGCGAACGGGTGCGGGTCGCGGGCTGGTCCGGCGCGCGATCGCGGCGGAGTGCCGGGCGCCGGGCGGCGGTTCCTCGGAGGTCCCCGTGACCCGCGACGACCGCGGCCGCTGGGAGGTTGCGGTCGACGTCGGCGACGCGGGCTGGGTCCGCCTCCGGCTCCGGGCCGCCGGCTGAGCCGGCGTCGGGCCCTCTTTGCACGCGGCGGCGATCGGCGCGAGCGTGGTCTGCGGGCATTCGACGACGGAGGCGCACGATGAGTGACAAGCCGACCTACCTCGGGCTGCTGAACGCGATCGCCAATGCCGAGGGCAATGCGCACTCATATCTCTGCGCGTGGGCCGAAGTGACGCCGAGCGACGACGTCCGCGCCGTGCTGCGCAAGGTGGCGGCACGCGAAGGCGAGCACGCGATGTCGTTCGCACGCCGTATCAACGAACTGGGCTACGACGTGCGCCCGAAAGGTGCCGAGGAGAATGCGAAGGCGATCGCGCTCGTCACCTCCGACTGCTCGGATCTCGAGAAGATGGAGGCACTGAAGCTCCACCGCCTCGACCGCGGCGACGAACCCGACATCTTCGACGACTTCTTCCGCGATCACTCGATCGACATCGCGACCGGGGAACTGCTCGGCCGCTACATCGCCGAAGAGCGCGACACCGCGCGCGTGCCTCCGGCAGTGTCACGAGCAGTTGTGCGCGGCGGCCGCCGGCCGGGAACGGTGCCGGCGCGCACGGCGACGACCGCTTGGCGTCGTTGGAACGCAAGGTCGACGCTCTGTGCGGTGCGGTCGAGGAGTTGCGCGACGCGATGCCGGCCCTGCCGTCCGGCACCAACGGCGCCAAGGCGAAGTCCCGCGCGAAATAGCGGGGGCGAGGTTGCCGAACACGCGGCCGGGCGGTCCCGATCGGGGTGATGCCGGCGGCCGGGTGCTGTGCTACGTTCCGCGACGCACGTTCTCGCGGGGGAAGCCGGTCCAAGTCCGGCGCTGACCCGCAGCCGTAGGCCCATCGCGAGATGGGCGAGCCGGAATGCCTGCGGGAACGGGCTCCGTATAAACGCCGTGGACTGCGCGTCGGAGCCTGGGCGATCCCCCTCCTCGAGACGGGGCGGGAACCGCGCGGGTGCCTCTCGCCGTTCCCACCGTCAAGGGGGATCAGGTGCTCACCGGAAGACTCACCACACTTGCGATCAGCGTCGCCCTGAGCTGCGGGTTGCTCGCTTCCGAGCCGCCCTCGGCCACGGCGGCCGCCGTCGCCCCCGCACCGCCGGCGAACTCGGCCCGCGTCGGTGCCGCGTATCTCGCCCGCCAGATCGACGCGAACGGCGGTCATCTCGTTTCGTTCGGCGCGGCCGACGTGAGCGACACCGCCTACGCGGTGCTCGGCTTGCACGCGGCGGGCGTCGGCGCGGTCCAGGCCCGCCACGCGATCGCGTTCTTGCAGACGCAACTCGGGAACCTGCAGGGCTCCGACGGGAACGACGATCCGGCGCTGCTCGGCTACGTCGTCATGGCCGCCGTCGCGTCGGGACAGGACCCGCACCGCTTCGGCGGCCGGCTGCCGCAGAACGACCTCGTCGACCGGCTGCTCGCCACCGAGCGCACCTCCGGCTCGGATGCGGGTCTCTTCGGGTCCGCCGACCCGTCGTTCGACGGATCGTTCCGCGAGGGGGTCGCGCTCGCGGCGCTCGCAGCCGCCGGGGTCGGGGAGCACCGCGTCACGAACGCGTTGGCCTGGCTCGAGGCGCAACAGTGCGACAACGGCCTGTGGACGTCGTACCGGGCGGACGTGTCCGTTCCGTGCCCGGCCGCCGACCCCGACACGTTCGCGGGTCCCGACACGAACAGCACGTCGATGGCCGTGCAGGGACTCGCCGCGTACGGACGCTTTCCGAAGGCGCACCGCGTGCTCACGGCACTGCACGGCATCGAATCGGCCGACGGCGGTTACCCGTTCCTCGCCGCGCCGGGCCAGCCGTCGGATCCCGATTCGACCGCGCTGACGATCCAGGCGCTGCTGGCCGAGCACGCCGGGCCGGGCGCGGCGATGGCCGCGCTGCGGAGCTTCCAGCTCGGCTGCACGGATCCCGTCGACGCGCGCGGCGCGTTCTTCTTCCCCGGCAGCCGCACGCCCGAACACGTTCGCGACGGTGCAGGCCGTGCCCGCGGCCGCGCTGCACACGTTCCCGCTCGCGGCCTCGACACCGTCGACGCGTGTGCCGTCGGTGTCGTGCCGCGGCGCCGACGCGTCGCGTCCGACCGCGCTCGCCGGAACCGCGGGCCGCTGCCCGAAGCGGACGGGCGTGACCGTGAGCGTCGACTTCACCGCGTTCAACCTCGGCGTGCAGACGCGTTGCGCGCCCGGGAAGCAGTCGTCGGGGCTCGCCGCGCTGCAGAACGCGGGCTTCACGCCCGCGGGGACGACCCACTACGGCTTCGCGTTCATCTGCCGTATCGACGACCTGCCGTCGCCCGCGCAGCAGGCGTGCGTGTCGACGCCGCCGTCGACCGCGTACTGGAGCTACTACCACGCGCTCGCCGGTGCGACGACGTGGACCTACGCGACGACCGGCGCGGCGACCTACGTGCCGCCGCTCGGCAGCATCGACGCGTGGGCGTTCGGCGCGGCCGCGACACCGTCGAAGACGCCCGGGCAGATCCGGCGGGGGAAGTAGGCGCGGTCCGGGCGCGACGCCACGGTCGACACCAGCGAAGGGTGCGGAGATGTACAGAGGTGGCACACCGGCAAGGTTCGAGCGGCGCGGCGTCGGGGCGGGCGTGATCGTCGCGCTCGGTCTCGTGCTCGGTGTCGCCGCACCCGCATCCGCGGCGCCGACCCCGAACCTTGCCGCGGCCGTGCACTACCTCACCACGACGACGGGCGCGAACGGCGTGCACGACGGGACGAGCCTCGGCACGGACGGCTACTACGAGTCGTTCCCCGGGTTCGCGGATTTCGGTCTGACCGTCGACGGCGCGTTCGCGCTCGCCGCGGCCGGGACCGACAACCCGACGCTGAGGAAGGTCGTCGACCTCCTCGATCACGCGACGAAGGACCCGTCGGGACAATCGGTGAACGACTGGACGGGCATCGGTACCGCGTTCGCCACGGGTGGTTCGATCGGCAAAGAAGCATTGCTGGCCGAAGCGACGGGCTTCGATCCCCGTCACTTCGGCGGTCACGACCTGATCGCCGCGCTCGACGGGATCATCTGCACGACGGCCGACGTCGCCAACGGGTGCAGCGCGCCGGGGAACTTCCTGTTCGCGACGTCGACGTTCGCGCAGGCGTCGGGGATCATCGCGCAACTCCGCGCCGGCGACCACGCGGGTGCCGCGCCGGCGATCGCGTATCTCGAGACCCTGCAGAACAGTGACGGCGCGTGGCCCAGCCTCCTGCCGTCGACCGGTGACGCGGATGTCGACAGCACCGCGATGGCCGCGATGGCGCTCGCGCTCGTCGGCACCGATCCGGCCGCGACCGCGGCGGTGACGAAGGCCGAGACGTGGATCGCGCAACGACAGCGAAGCGACGGCGGATTCACCGGGACGGCGGGGGAGTCGACCAACTCTGCCGCGCTCGCCATCCAAGGGCTCTCGCTCGCGGGCCCGAGGTACGCGACGCAGATCGCAAAGGCCGCCTCGTTCCTCGCCGGCGAGCAGAACGCCGACGGCGGGTTCGACGTCGGGGCCGGCCAGTCCGGCTCGGACGTGCGCGCGTCGGCCCAGGTCGTCGGCGGCTTCGTCGGCACGTCGTTCGGAACATTGTCCGACGACGTCACGTCGAGCGCCGGATGGCGGCGGCTCGACCTCTACGACCGCGGTCTCCACGACGACGGTGACGCGGCCGCCGGTGTCGTCGACGACAACGGTTCGCGTGGCGCCTGCGTCAGTACCCACGCCGCCCGCGTCGACCGTCCCGCCGGCGACGCTGCCCGCGACGGGGACCGATGCCGCGGCCGCGGCTGTGGTGGTGGTCGTGCTGCTCGTCGTGGGCACGAGCCTGACGTTCGCGACGCGCCGGCGCCGCGGCCCGGACGGACCGTGAACGCGCTCCGCCGCGGTGGCGCGGCCGCACTGATGATGGTGATGATCGTGCTCGGTGGTGTGATCACGGCGGCGAGCGTCGTGGCCGCCGGCGCCGATCCGATCGGGAACTGCAGCACGCAGATCGGCACCATCGTCGCGGTCGACTTCTCGCATTTCGGCGGGCCGGTCGTGCGCGGTTGCGGCGTGCGTGCGGCGAGCGGCTATGCGCTGCTGCACGCGGCGGGCTTCGTCACCAGCGGCGACGTGCACGACGGGCCCGGGTTCGTGTGTCGCGTCGGCAACGCGGCGTTCGGGAACGGGACGCAGTACCCGACACCCTCGGACGACCGGTGCGTTCTCACGCCGCCCGCGAACGCGTCCTGGGCGTTCTGGGTCGCACCGGCCGGGCAGCGCGCATGGACCTACAGCCCCCGCGGCGCGATGAGCGACGTCCCGCAGGCGGGCGCGGTGGAGCTGTGGACGTTCGGGGGTGCGGCCGGGACCGCGGGGCCGTCGCCCCCGACGTTCGGTCCCGACGCGGTTCGTGCCGAGAACACCGAACCCGTCACGGTGCCGCACACCACCGCGTCCACGCGTGCGACCACGCCGCCGACGACGGCGCACCCGATGAACCCGGCCGGCGCGTCCGTGGCATCGGGTCCGTCTCCGTCGGGTTCCGTGACCACGGGCAGCACGCGGGCGGGTGGCATCGCCGGAACCGGCACGACGTCGACGTCGACCGCCGGTACGAAGCGAAGCGCGGCGCCGAGTGTCGCGTCCGCATTGTCGACGACGATCGCGCCCACCGCCGGCGCGCGATCGGCCGCGCTCGCCGCGTCGAGCCCGAAGATCGTCGACGCGCAACCGGCGCCGCGCGGCGGTGCGTCGGCGGGTTCGGCGTTTCCGCTGGTGATCGCGCTCGGGTTGATCGCCGGGTTGGGCGGGGCGGCCGCCGCGGTCTCGGTCCGGCGCCGCCGGGCGGAAGCGTGACCGCCTCGCCGCGCGCGTACGCGTTGAGCGACGCCCAGCGGCTCCCGCGTGCGCTCCACCCGATCGCATGGTGGATCTGGGCGCTCGGGCTCGCGGTCGCGGTGAACCGAACCACCAACCCGTTGCTGCTGGCGCTCGTCCTCGGTGTCCTGGCGTTCGTGGTGGTGAGCCGGCGCACGGAAGCACCCTGGGCGCGAGCCTTCAAGTACTACCTCGTGCTCGGCGTCGTCGTGATCGCCCTCCGCGTCGCGTTCCGTTCGGTGTTCGGCTCCGGGATCGCGCCCGGTGACCACGTGCTCTTCCGGCTGCCGCAGGTCTCGACCCCGAGCTGGTACTCGGGTGTCCGGATCGGTGGGGCGGTGTCGTTGGAGGCAACGCTCTCGGCGGCCGCCGACGGGCTGCGACTGGGCACGCTCATCTGCTGCATCGGCGCCGCGAACGCGCTCGCGAACCCGAAGCGGGCCCTGCGCGTGCTGCCCGGCGCGCTCTACGAGCTCGGCGTCGCCGTCGTCATCGCGATCAGTGTCGCGCCCCAGCTCGTCGAGAGCGTCCAGCGGGTGACGCGCGCGCGGCGGTTGCGCGCGGGCCGGAGCAAGGGACTGCGCGCGTTGCGCAGCATCGCCATCCCGGTGCTCGAGGACGCGCTCGAACGATCGATGCTGCTCGCCGCGGCGATGGACTCGCGCGGCTACGGGCGCACGGGAACCGCGACCCGGACCACGCGCCGGATCACCGCGGTGCTGATGCTCGCCGGCATGCTCGGCCTGTGCCGCGGGTGCCTACGGCCTGCTCGACAGCACCTCGCCGCGCGCGCTCGGTCTTCCCACGATCCTCGTGGGCGCGGCGCTCTGTTGCGCGGGGCTCTCGCTCGGAGGCCGCCGCGTGACGCGCAGCAACTACCGCCCCGATCCCTGGCGCGCGCCGGAGTGGATCGTCGCCGGCTGCGGCCTCGTGACCGCGACGCTCCTGTACGCGAGCACACAGTTCGGCGCGGCCGACCTGAACCCGTCGTTCTCCCCGCTGCATTTCCCTGCGCTGCCGATCGTCCCGACGGTCGCGATCCTCGTCGCCGCGCTCGCCGGCATCGTCGCGCCCCCGCCGCCGCGACCACACCGCCACGAAGTTCCGCCCCGACCGCAGCCGCCGGCCGAGTCGGCCCCGGAGCTCGAACGCGCGGGCGTGCCGGCATGATCGACTTCGACCGCGTCAGCATCACGTACACCGACGCTCCCGCGCCGGTGCTGCGCGACGTGAATCTGCACATTGCCGAAGGCGAGCTGTGCCTCGTCGTCGGGCGCACCGGTGCGGGCAAGTCGACGCTCCTCGGCGCGATCAACGGTCTCGTCCCGCACTTCACCGGCGGGCTGCTCGAAGGTCGGGTCACCGTCGGCGGCCGCGATACGGCGACGCACCCGCCGCGCGAGCTCGCCGACATCGTCGGTGTCGTCGGTCAGGATCCGCTGGCGGGTTTCGTCACCGACACCGTCGAGGAGGAGCTCGCCTACGGCATGGAGCAGCTCGCGGTCGCGCCCGCCGTGATGCGCAAGCGCGTCGAGGAGACGCTCGACCTGCTCGGGCTCGCGGAGCTGCGCTACCGCGCGCTGCACGAGATCTCGGGCGGTCAGCAGCAGCGGGTCGCGATCGGCGCAGTGCTCACGCCGCACCCGCGCGTGCTCGTGCTCGACGAGCCGACCTCGGCGCTCGACCCGACCGCGGCCGAGGAGGTGCTCGCGGCGATCACCCGGCTGGTGCACGACCTCGGCGTCACGGTCGTGCTGGCCGAGCACCGGCTCGAACGGGTCGTGCAGTACGCCGACCGGGTCGTGCATCTCGCCGGTGACGGCACCGTGACCGAAGGCCCGCCGGCCGCGATGTTCGCGACCACGACGGTGGCGCCGCCGGTCGTCGAGCTCGGCCGGCTGGCGCGCTGGGAACCGTTGCCGTTGTCGGTGCGCGACGCACGGCGCGCTGCGCCGAGCGACCTGCGCGGCGTCCTCGCACCGGACCCGCCGGCCCCGGTGCCCGCCCGGGTTCGCACGAACCGCACCGTCGTGTCGCTGCCGCAGGATCGTCGTGCGGTACGGCGACGTCGTCGCGGTGCGCGGCGTCGATCTCGATCTCGCCGCGGGCGAGGTGACCGCGCTGATGGGGCGCAACGGCTCCGGGAAGTCGTCGTTGCTCTGGGCGATCCAGGGTTCGGGCAAACGTCAGAGCGGCATCGTCGACGTCGGCGGGAGCGATCCGAAGACGCTCTCCGCCGCGCGGGCGCGCGCGCGCTCGTCGGTCTCGTGCCCGCAGACCCCGGCCGACCTGCTCTACCTGGAGACCGTCCGCGCCGAGTTGCGACCAGGCCGACGCCGAATCGCACGACTCGTCGTCGCCGCCGGCGCGCGCGCTGCTCGACCGGCTCGCGCCCGGGTATCCCCGACGCGCTGCACCCGCGCGACCTCTCGGAGGGGCAACGGCTCGCGCTCGTGCTCGCCGTGCAACTGCGCGCCGCGCCGCCGGTCGTGCTGCTCGACGAGCCGACCCGCGGGCTCGACTACGAAGCCAAGCGCGCGCTCGTGCGGATCGTCGACGGGCTCGCAGCCGAAGGCCGGGCCGTGGTCGTCGCGACCCACGACGTCGAGTTCGTCGCGTCCGCGGCCGATCGGGTCGTCGTGATGGCCGAGGGCGACATCGTCGCCGACGGGCCGACGGCCGACGTCGTCGTCTCGTCGCCCGCGTTCGCGCCCCAGGTCGCGAAGATCCTCGCCCCGCTCGCCGTACCTGACCGTCGAACAGGTCGCTCTCGCGCTCGAACGGGCGGTGCTGCGGTGACGGCGACCGCGGCGAGCCCCGGCCGGACGCACGCGCACGCGGAACGCGCCGTGGGCGCGCGGTCATCCGCATGCAGCGCCGTTCGGTCGCCGCCGCCGCGCTCGCGACGTTGGTCGGCTTCGTGTGCTTCTTGTGGCCCTTCGTGCTCGCGCCGGGCAAGTTCGGCAGTGCGTATACGGCGCCGCTCATGTTCGGCGTCCTCCTGTTGCTCGTGCTGGCGGTCGTGTTCGCGGAGATCGCCGACGGCGGCATCGACGCGAAGGCGCTGGCGATGCTCGGCGTGTTGTCGGCACTCAACGCGGCACTGCGTCCGCTGGGCGCGGGTACGGCCGGCATCGAGCTCGTCTTCTTCACCCTCGTGTTCGCAGGCCGCGTCTTCGGTCCGGGCTTCGGGTTCACGCTCGGCTGCACGTCGCTGTTCGCGTCGGCGATCATCACCGGTGGTGTCGGGCCGTGGATGCCGTACCAGATGTTCGGCTGTGCGTGGGTCGGGATGTTCGCCGGCCTCCTGCCGCAGTGCCGGGGAAGCGCGAGCTCGCGATGCTGGCCGCGTACGGCGTGCTCGCCGGCTACTTCTTCGGCTTCATGCTCAATCTGCAGTTCTGGCCGTTCTCGGTCGATCCCGGTAGCTCGATCGCGTACCTGCCCGGTGCCGCCTTCGCGACCCAGCTGCACCGTTACCTCCTGTTCGACGCGACCACCTCGCTCGGCTGGGACACCGGCCGCGCGATCACCAACCTCGGCTGCATCCTGCTGCTCGGTCCCGCCGCGCTCGCGACCTTCCGGCGGGCGGCGCGGCGGGCCTCGTTCCGGGCGCCCGTCGAGTTCCGGCCCGAAGCGGGCGCGGTCGACGGGCGCGGGCGCGGCGCCCGATGGCATCATCGGCCCATGAGTGGCGACACCTGGGCCGGCGACGCCAGTTCGCTCGTCGACGCGTTCCGCCGGCGCGAACGCTCGCCCCGCGAGGAGCTCGAAGCGACGCTGGCCGCGATCGCGCGCAGCGACCTCAACTGCTTCTCGTTCGTCGACGAGGAACGGGCGCGCGAAGGCGGTCGAGCACGCCGACGTCGCCCTTCCGTTCGGTGGTGTTCCCGTCGGCGTGAAGGAGCTCGAACCGGTCGCCGGCTGGCCGCAGACCGAAGGGTCGCTGGTCTTCCGCGATCGCGTCGCGAACCACACGAGCACCGTCGTCGAGCGCCTGCTCGGCGGGGGCGGTGCGGTTCCCGTCGGCCTCACGACCGCGAGCGAGTTCGGCGGCCTCAACGTGAGCGTCACGAAGTTGAACGGCGTCACCCACAACCCCTGGCGGTACGGCCGGACGGTCGGCGGTTCCTCGGGCGGGAGCGCGGCCGCGGTCGTCGGCGGGCTCGTCCCGCTCGCGACCGGTGGCGACGGCGGGGGATCGATCCGCATCCCCGCCGGGTACACGGGCCTCGTCGGGATGAAGGGCACCTACGGCCGGATCCCGCGCGGTCCGCACGCATACTTCCGGCCCGGCACGATCGTGCTCGGCTGTCTCGCGCGATCGGTACGCGACGCGGCGCGGTACTTCGACGTGTGCGCCGGTTACGACGCGCGCGATCCGTGGAGCCTGCCCGCTCGACCGGGATGGGAAGCCGGTCTCGGTGCGAACGACCTCGCGGGCCGGCGCGTCGCGGTCGTTCCCGCGCTCGGCGGCGGGCACGCTCGAGCCGGGCGTCGAGGACCACCTGCGCGCGTCGGCCGCGACGCTGATTGCCGCAACCGGGATGATCGAGGTCGATCTCGACATCGACGTGCCGAACCTCGCGGCGCAGTGGATGATGGGCAACCTCGCGACACTGCTCGCCGATCTCGGCGACCGGTGGCCGCGCTGCGCGGCGGAGCTGACCGACGAGCTGACGGTCGGGCTCCTGCTCGCGCAGTCGATGTACAACCTGCACACCGCGGCCGTCGCCGAGGAACAACGCATGCGCGCCAACGAGGCGATGGCGGCTGCGTTCGACGAGGTCGACTTCGTCATCGCCGCGACCAATCCCGGGCCCGCGTTCGCGGCCGACGCCGCGCTGAGCAGCTCGTCGGCGAGCTTCATCGACTGGGCCAAGTCGAACCGGTTCGCGCAGCTGGGCTTTCGCGCCGCCATGGGGGGCGTGCGGTTCGCGGGCGCGGCGTTCCCCAGGCTGCCGTCGGCGATGCTCGACGTCGTGTCGGAGCGTTTCCCCGACCTCGTCCACATGGGCGCGCTCACGATCATCTCGAACATCTACGGCAATCCCGCGGTGTCGATCCCGAGCGGCGACGTCGGCGGGCTCCCCGTCGGCATGCAGGTCCTCGCCCGCCATCACGCCGACGACCTGCTCTTCGACGTCGCGCTCGCGGCCGAGCGCGAGATGCCCTGGCCGTTGGTGGCGACGCCCCGTCCGCGCACCGTGACCGGGATCGTCGGCGGCGACCGACCGCGCGGGTGACCGGTCGCGGGCCGGCCCGCGGCGTGAGAGGATGACGCCGTGATTCTCGGCGGGTTCTTCTTCCTCTTCTTCTTCGGCGTCTGGATCTTCGGCTTCGTGTTCTGGGTGCTCAAGATCGTCGAGGTCGCACGCATTCCGGAGCAGCAGTTCCGGGCGGCGCAGAGTGAAAAGGTGACCTGGGTCCTCATCGTGGTCCTGGCCGGTCTCATCGGTGCGCTCGTCTGGCAGTTCGCCAAGCGCGATGCGGTCCTCGGTATCGCGTCGGCCGCGCGCCCTACGCGGGCGCGCCCGGCCCGCTCGCGCCGCCCGCGGGTTGGTATCCCGACCCCGGCGGTGGTGCGGCCCTGCGGTGGTGGGACGGCGTGCGGTGGACCGAGTCCCGCCAGGCGCCCCCGGGGACCTCGCTCAACCCTTGAGCGCGCCCGCGGGCCGGGCACAGGGGATTTCAGCAACCATATACTTGTGCAAATCGACGACGACGGAACGGCATCGGGCGTCGCGGGCAAGGTCACCGCGGACGGCGTGTTGGCACCGGGCCGGCGCGCGCTGACGCTCGGGCTCTTCTTCACCATCACGCTCGTCGGCTTCGAGGGGCTCGCGGTCGCGACCATCGTGAAGGTGATCAACGACGACCTGCACGACATCGGCCTGCTCGGTTGGATCTTCAGCGCGTTTTTCCTCGGGAACCTCTTCGGCGTCGTCGCCGCGGGCCGCGCCGCCGATCGCTCCGGGCCGGCGCGCCCGTTCATGTTCGGTCTCGTCCTGTTCGCCGTCGGTCTCGGCGCCGGTGGGCTCGCACCGACGATGGCCGCGCTCGTCGTCGCGCGGGCCGTACAGGGAATCGGCGCCGGTGCGATCCCGGCGGTCGCGTACGTCGCGATCGGGCGTTCGTACCCGCTCGAGTTGCGGCCGCGCATGTTCGCGGTGCTGTCGACCGCGTGGGTGCTGCCCGGGCTGATCGGCCCTGCGATCAGCGGCGCGGTGGCCGAGGCGTTCGGGTGGCGCTGGGTGTTCCTCGGGTTGCTGCCGCTCGTCGCCTTCGCGGCGTTGACGACGACGCGCGCACTGCACCTGATCGGGCCGCCCGGCGGCGCGGAGCCGGTCGATCGGCGCGGCGACGCCGTCGTGCTCGTGATCGGCGCCGGTCTGGTGCTCGCGGGCGCGTCCGCGCATTCGTTGATCGCGACCCCCGTCCTCGTCGTCGTCGGGCTCATCGTGGCCGCGCGCGCGTTCCTGCATCTCGTTCCGCCGGGGACGCACCGTCTCGAACGCGGGCTGCCCGCCGCGGTCGCGTTGCGCGGCCTCGCGACCTTCGCGTTCTTCGGGACCGACGCGTACGTCGCGTTCACCGTCACGTCGGTCCGCCGCGAGAGCATCGCGCTCGGCGGACTCGCGCTCACCGTCGCGACGCTGACGTGGACGGTCGGAGCGTGGATGCAGGAGCGTCTGGTGCAGCGCGTCGGCCCGCAGCGATTCGTGCGTTCGGGGATGCTCCTGATCGTCGCCGGAATCGGCATCATGATCGCCGTCGCGCAGGCCGCGCTCCCGGCGGCCGGGGCCGTGCTCGCGTGGGGTGTCGCCGGGCTCGGGATGGGGCTGTCCTACGCGCCGCTCTCGCTCGTCGTGCTCTCGGGCGCACCCGAGGGCGCGGAGGGCGCGGCCAGCGCGTCGCTCCAGTTGTGCGACACGCTCGGTGTCGCCCTCGGCACGGGCGTCGTGGGCGCGATCGTGGCCGCCGGGGCCTCGCTCGCGTGGGCGCCCGGCACGGCGCCCACCGTCGCGTTTCGCGCTGTGCGCGGGCGTCGCGGCCGTGACCGCGCTCGCGGCGGGGCGGCTTCCGAAGCTGATCGAGCCCCGCAACGGATAGGAGTGTCGCGGCCGCTCGTCTTCCGGGTCGGGTCGCCCGGGCGGATGCGATAATCCGGCGGTGACGAAGGACGGGCGCGGCGCTGGAAGCGCTCGGGTGCGCGCCGCCGATCCGATGACGGAAATGACCGGAGGGAGAGACGATGCACGGCGTTCGCATTGCAGTGCCACGGCCCGACGAGTTACGAGCCGACGTGCGCGAGTTGCTCGGGTTGATCGCGCCGCCGGGGAAGGAACCGGCGCGCACGATGGCGGTGCTCGCGCGCCGGCCCGAGCTGCTCGCCCCGTTCCTCGGTTGGGCCGCCGCACTCGCGCTGAACGGCGTGCTCCCACACCGTGATCACGAGCTCTTGGCGTTGCGGGCCGCGTCGAACTGCGGTTCGGAGTTCGAATGGGTCGAGCACGCCGACTACGCGCGCGAGGCCGGTCTGACCGAAGACGAGATCGCGCGGGTGCGCGGGTCCGTCACGGCGGAGGGGTGGACGGCGGTCGAGCGGGCGCTGCTCACCGCGGCCGACGAGCTGCTCCGGGACCGCGACGTGAGCGACGCGACCTGGTCGGTGCTCGCCGGGGCCTACGACGCACCGGCGCTGGTCGAGATCCTGTTCGTCGTCGGCCAGTACACGATGCTCTCGATGGTCGCGAACGCGGCGGGCATCCCCGCGTGAGCACCGGCGCCGCGGTCGTCGGCACGGGATTCGGCTGCCTCACCCACGTCCGCGCGCTGCGTGCGGCCGGGTTCGAGGTGCATGCGCTCGTCGGCCGTGACGCCGACAAGACAGCGGCGCGCGCCGCGCGGTTCGAGATCCCCCACGCGTGCACGAGCCTCGCCGACGCACTGCGGGTTCCCGGTGTCGACGCGGTGACGATCGCGACGCCGCCGCACACCCACGCCGACCTGTGTCTCGAGGCCGTGGAGGCGGGCAAGCACGTGCTGTGCGAGAAGCCCTTCACGCGCGACGCGGCCGAAGCCCGCGCCGTGCTCGCGGCGGCGGAACAGGCGGGTGTCGTGCATTTCCTCGGCACCGAGTTCCGTTTCGCGCCGGGCCAGGCCCTGCTGGCCCGCACGATCCGGGGCGGAGCCATCGGTGCGCCGCGCCTGGCGACGTTCCTGTTGCACATCCCACTCCTTGCCGGGCCCGACGTCGAGGTGCCGGGCTGGTGGAGCGACGCGGATCAGGGCGGCGGTTGGCTCGGCGCGCAGGCGTCGCACGTGATCGACCAGATCCGCAGCACGCTCGGCGAGTTCGCGACCGTGAGCGCGAGCCTGCCGCACGTCGGCGACCACCCGTGGACGGCGGAGGACGCGTACCTCGCGCATTTCCAGCTGCGGGACGGTTGTGTCGGCTTCATGCAGAGCGTCGCGAGCGATCGCGGGCCGATGCTGTTCGCGACCCGGGTCGCCGGTACGGACGGGACCGCGTGGGCGGAAGGCGACCGGGTACAGGTCGCGGACGCGGGCGGCACCCGCGACGTCCCCGCGCCGGCCGATCTCGCGGTCGGCGCGCCCGATCCGCCGCCCGCCGATCTCCTCGTCGAGCGCGTACGACCTGCTGCACTCGACCGGCCTCGACCTCGGCCCGTACACGCGCCTCGCCGAGCGGTTCCTCGCTCGCATCGAGGGCCGGCCCATGCCCGACGATCCGGTGCCGGCGACGTTCGCCGACGGCGTCGCGACCATGAACGTGCTCGACGCGATCCGGCGATCGGCGCGGGAAGGCCGTTCGATCGAGGTCGCGAAGTGACCGGTGTCGTCGTCGTGGGTACCGGCTTCGGGTGTCTGACCCATGTCCCGGCGCTGCGCGGCGCGGGTCTCGACGTCGTCGCGCTCGTCGGGCGTGATCCCGACAAGACGGCACGGCGGGCGGAAGCCGTCGGCGTGCCGCGCGCGTGCACGTCGTTCGACGACGCGCTCGCCTTACCCGGAGCGGATGCCGTCACCGTCGCCACGCCGCCGAACACGCACGCGCCGCTCGTGCTGCACGCGTTGCGCAAGGGCAAGCACGTGCTGTGCGAGAAGCCGTTCGCGCGCGACGCGACCGAAGGACGCACGATGCTGGCCGCGGCCCGTCACGCCGGGGTCGTGCACCTCCTCGGTACGGAATTCCGCTTCGACACCGGCCAGGCGCTCCTCGCCCGGGCGATCGCGCGACGGGCGCTGTCGGCGATCCCCGGCTCGCGATGTTCGTGCTGCACGTGCCGATGCTCGTCCGACGCCGACGCCCGCCTCCCGGAATGGTGGGCCGATGCGGCGCAGGGCGGCGGGTGGCTCGGGGCGCACGGTTCACAGGTCATCGATCAGATCCGCGTCACGCTCGGCGAGTTCGAGGCCGTCACGGCCGCGGTCGTCCGCATCGCGCGCCGCACCACGGCCGACGACGGTTTCGTCGTGCACTTCCGGACGCGTTCCGGGGTCGCGGGTGTCATGCAGAGCACCGCCGCCGACCGCGGCCCGATGCTCATCGAGACGCGGGTGGTGGGCACGCGGGGCACGGCATGGATCGAAGGCGTCGGGGACACGGTGCGCGTCGCCGACGCGCGCGGTGCCCGCCGGCTCGACATCCCTGACGACCTGCGCACTGCGCCGCCGGCCTCGCCGCCGCCCGAGCTCCTCACCACCGCGTACGAGCAGATGACCGGGCACGGCTTCGACCTCGGCCCGTACACGCGGTTGGCCGAGCACTTCCGCGCCCGTATCGAAGGCACCGAACCGCCGCCCGGGCCCGCGCCGGCGACGTTCGAAGACGGCGTCGCCGACATGGTCGTGCTCGACGGGATGCGCCGATCGGCCGCGGAACGCCGCACCGTGGTCTTCGCGTAAATCGGCGCGCCGGCCGGGCGCGCGTTCGTAGGCTCCGGTCGGTGGAACCGATGCTGCACTTGTCGATCCCCGTCCGCGATCTGGCGGAGAGCATCGACTTCTACGTCGAGACGCTCGGTTGCGGGCTCGGTCGCGTGCAGGGCGACTTCGCCGACGTCTGGTTCTTCGGCATGCAGGTGACGCTGCACGACGCGCCCGGACAGGTACGCGCGCCCGACGAACGCGGCGTGCACCACTTCGGAGTGACGCTCGGCGCCGACGCGTTCGACGCGCTGTTGGCCCGCGTCGAGGCACGCGGGGTCGAGTTCGTCAGCCCCGTCACCACGGACGACGCGGGAACGCCGCGCGAACAGACGAAGGCGAAGCTCCTCGACCCGAGTGGCAACGTGATCGAACTGAAGACCTACGTCGACCCGGTCGCGGCGCTCTCGCCTCCGCCTCGTTCGTAACGGTCAGCCTGCGGCGGTGATGCCGCCACCCGGCGGCACGATCGTCTTGAGCTCGATGTAGTGCTCGAGCCCCTCTTTGCCGAACTCGCGCCCGATACCCGATGCCTTGTAGCCGCCGAACGGTGCGACGAAGTCCATCGTGTACTGGTTGACGGCGTAGGTGCCGGTGCGGACGCGCCGCGCGATGTCGAGACCCTGTTCGACGTCGGCGGTCCAGACCGAGCCCGCGAGCCCGTACTCGCTGTCGTTCGCGATCCGGACCGCGTCGCGCACGTCGTCGTAGGGGATGACGGTCAGGACGGGTCCGAAGATCTCCTCGCGCGCGATCCGCATGTCGTTCGTGGCGTTGGCGAACACGGTCGGTTGCACATACCAACCGCGGTCGATGCCGGGCGGAAGGCCGTTGCCGCCGACCGTCACCCGCGCGCCTTCCTCCTGGCCGAGCGCGATGTACTTCTCGACGCGTTCCTGTTGACGCTTGGCGACGAGCGGGCCGATCTCGGTTGCCGCATCGGCCGGGTCGCCGACCGCGAGCGAGCCGACCATCGCCGACACCGCGTCGACGACCTCGTCGTAACGGCTGCGGCTCGCGAGGATGCGCGTCTGCGCGACGCACGCCTGGCCGTTGTTCATGAGCGACGCCGTCTTCAGACCTTCGACCGTCGCCGCGAGGTCGGCGTCGTCGAGGATGATCGCGGCCGACTTCCCGCCGAGCTCGAGGCTGACGCGCTTGAGCTGCTCGCCGCAGATGGCGGCGATGCGCCGGCCTGCGGCGGTCGAGCCGGTGAACGCGACCTTGTCGATCCCGGGGTGGCGTACGAGGTGCTCACCGACCTCGCGGCCCGCGGGCAGGATCGAGACGACACCCTTCGGGATCCCGGCCTCGACGAGGAGCTCGGCCATGAGGTACGAGTCGAGCGGGGTCTCGGGCGCGGGCTTGAGCACGATCGAGCAGCCCGTCAACAGCGCGGGCACGAGTTTGGCGATCGTGACGAACTGGGGAACGTTCCACGGCACGATGCCGGCGACCACCCCGACGGGCTCGTGGCGGACGATCACATCCGTGCCGAGCATGCCGGTGCGGGTGTCCTCCCACGGGAACTGCTGGGCGATGCCGACGAACGTGTTGATGATCATCCACGCCGCGGCCGACTGGCCCAGCTGCGAGAACGAGATCGGCGAGCCCATCTCCTCGGTGATGATGTCGGCCATGTCGCCGAGCCGCCCGGCGTAGACCTCGGCGAAGCGCTGCACCGCCGCGATGCGCTCCTCGGGTGCGAGCCGCGGCCAGTCGCCGTCGTCGAGCGTGGCGCGCGCGGTCGCGACGGCGCGGTCGACATCGGCGTTCGACGCGTCGGGAACGCGACCGACGATCTCCTCGGTGTGGGGCGAGATGACGTCGATGACGGCGTCCGTCGCCGGATCCACCCACTCGCCCCCGATGAACAGCTTCTCGTGCACTCTCACGACGACACCTCCACGTTTCGGTCCGGCGGGATGGTACCCGCGGCCGGCGGGCCGGGGGACGGCGGCGGACCGTTCGGCCAGATAGTCTCATTTCGACTAGTCCAGTCCGTTCGAGGTCCGGGGGTTCTCCGATGGTGCGCACGTCTCCGCGTCGGGGCGCGATCGTTCTGGTCTGCTTCGCGTTGGTCGCGGCGGCCTGCGGGAGCAGCAGCAAGTCGTCGGGCTCGGCGCCGACCACGGTCTCCGGCGCGACCCCGGCGAAGCTCACCGGCTCGCTGACGGTGTTCGCGGCCGCGTCGCTCACCGAGGCGTTCGACGACGAGAAGGCCGCGTTGAAGATGAGCGACCCGGCGTTGACGCTGACGAACGAATTCGCGGGTTCGCAGATGCTCGTCACCCAGATCCAGAACGGCGCCCCGGCCGACGTGTTCGCGTCGGCCGACCAGAAGAACATGCAGAAGCTCGTGACGGCCGGACTGGTCGAGACGCCGAAGACGTTCGCGCGCAACAAGCTCGAGATCGCGGTTGCGCCGGGGAACCCGAAGCACATCACGAGCCTGGCCGACCTCGAAAAGCCCGGCGTGACGCTCGTGCTCGAGGATCCGTCGGTGCCCGCCGGGAACTACGCGCGCCTCGCATTCCAGGAAGCCGGGCTGGCGGCCCCGAAGCCGGCATCGAACGAGCTCGACGTGAAGTCGACCCTCGCGAAGCTAACCTCGGGTGATGCCGACGCGGTCGTTGTCTACGTCACCGACGTGAAGGCCGCGGGGAGCAAGGTCGAGGGCGTCGTGATCCCCGACAGCCAGAACGAGATCGCGACGTATCCGATCGCAGTCGTGAAGGCGTCGAAGAACCTGGCGGCCGCCGAGGCTTTCGTCGACGAGATCGTCAGCGGGTCGGGCCAGCACGCCTTGCAGGCGAGAGGCTTCCTGGCGCCGAGCTGAGTATGAGCCGAACCGCGACGCAGAACCGCCGCCGGCGATCGCCATCGGGGGCGCCGGCCGTCGTCGTGATCGGTGCGGGCCTGGCCGCGCTCTTCTTCGTCGTACCGCTCGC
Source organism: uncultured Actinomycetes bacterium (assembly GCA_963829195.1). Lineage (GTDB taxonomy): Bacteria > Actinomycetota > Acidimicrobiia > IMCC26256 > PALSA-610 > PALSA-610. The sequence continues at coordinate 828,905 of CAWHHS010000006.1, read as the reverse complement.
CGGTCTCGTCTGGCGCGCGCCGTGGTCGACGACCTGGAAGATTCTCTCGAGCGGTCAGGCGCGCAGTGCGCTGTGGCTCTCGCTGGAGACGTCGCTCGCGGCGACCGCGATCGCACTCGTCTTCGGCGTGCCGCTCGCCTGGGTGCAGGCCCGCGTCGCGTACCCGGGTCGCAGCGTCGTGCGCGCGCTCACCCTGCTGCCGATGGTCCTGCCGCCCGTCGTCGGCGGCGTTGCCCTGCTGCTCGCGCTCGGTCGGCACGGTCTGGTCGGTCAGTACCTCGACCGGGTCGGAGTCCATCTCCCGTTCCACGTCCTGGGCGCGGTGGTGGCGGAGGCGTTCGTGTCGATGCCCTTCCTCGTGCTCACCGTCGAAGCCGCGTTCCGTTCGGCGGATCGGCGCTTCGAGGACGCGGCGCGCACGCTCGGCGCCTCCCGGCTCAGCGTCTTCCGGCGGGTCACGCTGCCGATGATCCGGCCGTCGCTCGTGGCCGGCGCGGTGTTGTGCTGGGCGCGCGCGCTCGGCGAGTTCGGCGCGACGATCATGTTCGCGGGCAACGCCGCAGGGCAAGACCCAGACGTTGCCGTTGTTCATCTACACCACGTTCGAGGGTGCGAACTCCGACGCGGCGATCGTGTTGAGCCTCGTGCTCGTCGCGGTCTCGCTGCTCGTACTCCTCAGCCTGCGCGACCGCTGGCTCTCCGCGCTGTGAGCGTCGACGCCGCCGTCCGGGTCTCGGTCGGCCCGTTCTCGCTCGACGTCGAGCTCGCGGTGGCCGACGGCGAGCTTCTCGCGGTGCTCGGGCCGAACGGTGCGGGCAAGACCACGTTGTTGCGCGCGCTCGACGGGACTCCTACCGATCGACGACGGCTGCATCTCGATCGACGGCACCGTCGTCGACGATCCTGCGACGGGCCGGTTCGTGCCGCCCGAGCGACGTTCGGTCGGTGTCGTCTTCCAGGACTACCTGCTGTTCGCGCACCTCAGCGCCCTCGACAACGTGGCGTTCGGCCTGCGCGAGCGCGGCGAGATGCGCAAGGTCGCGCGCGCTCGGGCGGGCGCGTTGCTCGCGGAGATGGACGCGGGCGTCGATCCGGCGGCACGGCCGGGCGCGCTCTCGGGCGGGCAGGCGCAACGCGTGGCGCTGGCGCGCGCCCTCGCGACCGAGCCGGCCCTCTTGTTGCTCGACGAACCGCTCGCCGCGCTCGACGTGCAGACTCGCGTCGAGACGCGCCGGCACCTCCGGGCGGCGCTCGCACGGTTCGCGGGTGCTCGCGTCCTCGTGACCCATGACCCGATCGACGCGGTGACCCTCGCCGATCGCCTGCTCATCGTAGAGGCCGGCCGCGTAGTGCAGCAGGGCCGGCCCGACGACGTGCTGAACCGGCCGAAGTCGCCGTACGTGGCTGAGCTCGCGGGCGTGAACCTCTATCGCGGCCGGGCCGACGGTGACCGCGTCCACATCGGAGCGGAGGTCGTGACCACGGCCGACGAATACCACGGTGACGTGATAGCGATCATCGCGCCGCACTCGGTCGTGCTGCACCGCGCGCAGCCGGAGGGGAGCGCGCGCAACGTCTGGCCGGGCGTCGTGGCGGCGCTCGAGCGCAGTGGGAGTCGAGTGCGCGTTCGGGTCGCGGGGGCGATGCCGATCGTCGCGGAGGTCACGCCCGCGGCCGTCGCCGCGTTCGGCCTCGTCGAGGGGGCGCCGGTGTGGGCGGCGGTGAAGGCGACCGAGGTCGAGGTGCACCCCGCGTGACGGCACGGTCCGAGGTTCCACGCGCCACTTACGCTGACAACAGTTGGCAGGGTAAGTGGTTCCACGCGCCAGTAACGCTGACAACTGTTGGCAGGGTAAGTGGTTCCACGCGCCAGTAACGCTGACAACTGTTGGCAGGGTGTTGGGCGTCAGAGGCCGTGCACGGCGGGCACGAAGCACGCGAGGTACGACGTGAGATGCACGTAGGTGTCGGTGAACAGCAGGACCCCGAGCCCGACGAGCAGGAAGCCCGCGATCCGTTCCAGGCGCGGGCCCGCGCGCCGCAACCGCTCGGCCAGCGCCGGTGAGGACGCCAGCCCGAGCGCGGCCAGCAGGAAGGGCACGCCGATCCCGGCCGCGTACGCGCTGAGCAGCAGTGTGCCGCGCCCGACCTCCTGCGAACGCGCCGCGATCGTGAGCGCGGCGGCGAGCAATGGACCGACACACGGGCTCCACCCCGCGCCGAACGCGACTCCGACCACGTACGGCCGCACGACGCCGGTGACCTTGGGAAGCGTCGGGATGAGGCGCCGCTCGCGCGCGAACGGGCCCCGCAGCACGCCCAGCAACGCGAGTCCCATCACCGCGATGACGATGCCGCCGCCGATGCGCACCGACGTCTGGAACGTCGACAGCGACGAGCCGAGCAGGCCGGCGGTCGCTCCCAATCCGGCGAACACGGTCGTAAACCCGGCGATGAACAGCAGCGTCGCGGGGACGGCGCGCGCGGGATCGTGCGCGTCACCGATCTCGCCGACGATGATCCCGAGGTACGCGGGGACGAGCGGGACGATGCACGGGGCGAGGAACGAGGCGACCCCGGCGCCGAACAGCGCGACGACCTGCGTCACCGTGTTGCTCATGTGCGGCCCGGCGTCACGAGGGTCCTACCCGAACGTGAAATCGTAGGCCTCGAGCCCGGGCTGCTCCGCCACGACGGAGAGCTGATGATCCTCGACCCCGGGCGCGAGCACGAGGCGGTACATGTTCGGCGCGACGACGCGTACGACGGTCCGGCCCGTGGCGTCGACGGTGATGTCGGAGCCGCGGTCGGCGACCGGAACGGGTCGCCCGTCGAGCGTCACGATCGCGTCGAGCGGTTGGCCCGTGGCGGTCGCGAGCACGAGGTTCACCGACTGGGCGTGCACGCCGAGCGCGATCGTCGCGCCGGGAGCCGCGGCGGTGATCTTCTCGTCCGCGCCGTTCCACGTGCCCGTGAGCGTGACCGAACCCGGCTGCGTCTGAGTGGCGCCGGCGGTGTACCTGTGCACACCGGGCTGCGCGCCGATCTGCTGGTGCTGCACGTCGAGGTACGTCTCCTGGTTCACGCTCTGGCCCGACGCCGTTTCGGCCTTCACGCCCTTGTCCGCGCGCGGCGACGACGGGGCGACGCCGAGCAACGTGCGCAGGACGTTCTCGGTGTTGTCGTAGTCGCCCTCGCCGAAGTGCGAGTAGCGAAGCTCGCCGGTGCGGTCGGCGACGTAGTCGGCGGGCCAATAATGGTTGTCGAACGACTTCCAGATCGTCTCGTTGTCGTCGAGCGCGACGGGCCACGTCACGTCGAGGCGTTTGACCGCGGCCGCGACGTTGTTGTGCACCTTCTCGAAGTCGAACTCGGGGGAGTGCACGCCGACGATGACGAGGCCGTCGGCGCGGTACCGGTCGTACCAGGCGCGGATGTAGGGCAGCGTGCGTACGCAGTTGATGCACGAATAGGTCCAGAAGTCGTACAGCACGACCTTTCCCGCGAGCGCGGTCCGGGTCAGCGGCGCGGAATTGATCCAGCCCTTCGCGATCAGGGTTGGCGCCGGACCGTTGCGCGGGAGGTTCGACGTGTCGACCGGTCCGGAGATCGCGTTGGCTTCGAGCCCGCGGCGACGAGCACGCTCGCCAACGCGACCACTCCGACGATCGCGGCGATGATCAGGTACCGGCGTCGGCCACGCGGTCGTTGCGCACCGAGCTCGACCGGCTTCATCGTTCGGGTCGGCCGCGGTTCGGACACGCGGGCAGTGTAAGAGTGGCGGCCCGGAGCCGGGCGTCGGCCTACTTGGGGGTGAGGCCGGACGCGACCGGCAGCGACAGGGCGATCCGCTCGAACTGGACGACGCCACCGAGGCGCGGCGGCGCGTACGCGACGGTGGTCGCGACGAGTTGAAGCGTCAGGCGCGCGCCCGCGTGCGCGGTGAACGCGATGTCCTCGAGCGGGACCGACACCTGGTGGGCCGCGCCGTCGAGCGTGACCGCGATCGGCGTGATCTGGTTGCCGACGACGAGGCCGGTCGCGTCGTCGACGAGCTGCGCGAACACGCGCGTCGGGCGTGCACCGGCCGGGACGGTCCCCTTGTACGACAAGGTCAGCTGCGGTGCACCGACGACGACTGCGGGCTTCGCGACGGTCACGGTCAGATCGACCGCGGTCGTCGCCGCGGGCCGGAGTGATCGAGCTCGCGACGCCCGCCACCGGATCCTTGTTGCCCGCGGCGGGGTGCGCGGGACCGGAGCCGCCGTCGGCGACGAGGCGGAGCGCGCCCGCGCCGACGGCGGTGATCGGCGCACCCGTCGGCAACGGATAGTCGGAAGCGGTATAGCTCGCGCCGTTCTGATCGACGAACTCGAAGCGCGGACCCGTTGCCACGTTCGTGTCGCGCTTCACGTACCGGTCGAGCCACGCGATCGTCGCCTTGGTGATCAGCGTCAGGTCACCGGGGTTCGTGAGGCACACGCCGTGACCGCCGCAGAACCACATCATCGCGACGGGCACACCGCGGCCACGCAGGATCCCGTAGTTCGTGATGCCTTCGTCGAGCGTGAAGAGCGTGTCGACGGTGCCCTGCACGATCAGCGTCGGCACGTTGATGCGGCTCACGAGATCGGCGGGGCCACGCCCGGCGAACCAGGCCCGGTCGGCCGCGCTCACGACACCCGTGGTGATGCTCGCCTGGTGCGCGTCGATGATGTGCGGGTCGACCGAATGACCGGCCGTCAGCGCGAACAGGAGTCCGGCCCATCCGTTCTTCGGCGTCTCGGCTTTGAAGAGACTGGTCGTGAGCGAGTGCCACGCGATCGTCGGGACGATGGCGTCGACCCGGCAGTCGATGGCGGCGACGACGAGCTGGATGCCGCCGCCGTAGGAGGCGCCCGTCATCCCGACCCTCGGGTCGCGCGGCGCGTCGAGCTCGACGCCCGGTTGCTTCGAGATCCAGTCGAGCATCGCCTGGACGTCGCGCCCCTCGTACGCGGCGCTGTCGGTCTCGACCGTGCCGCTCGACTGGCCGAACCCGCGCGGGTCCCAGGTCAGCACGTTGTAGCCGTGTTGCATGAGCGAGCCGACGTTCAGCGCGCCGAACAGGCCCGTGCTCGTCGTGTTGGTGTCGCCCGACTCACCCCACCCCGGGCCCATCAACACCGTCGGATGCGGGTGCGCCGCGGTCGCGCCGGATGCGAGAAACCAGTGCAGCCGGATCTTCGTGCCGTCGAACGAGGTCAGGACCCAGTCGTACGGCGTGCCCGCGACCCGCACCGCGGACCCGTTGCCCTGCGGCGCGGGCGGGACGCACCGCGCCGGTACCGCGACGGTCGACGAGGTCGGTGCCGACGACGCCGCCGGTGCCGCGGCTTTGGGGCTCGACGACGAGCACGACGCGAGGGTTGCCGCCGCGAGACCGCCGGCGACCAGTGCGACGCCCAGCGTCCGCAGACCATTGCTCACGATCGTCCCCCCGACGCCGAAGGCCACCGAATCTAGCCAGACGCGGCCGGAGATGACGGGTGACGCGGCGAGTGATGCGCGCGGGCTGCCATTGTCGCCTTCGGGCGAGATATGTACCCGGTGAACGGTCGGAGCGGTCTCGATACGAGAGGACGAGGCCAAGTCGCGCGGCTCCCGTGCGGCTTCAAACGAAGGAGTCGACGATGGAACTCGCAGTGGTAGGTGCAGGCGTTGGACGGACGGGGACCCACTCACTGAAGATCGCCTTGGAGCAGCTGTTGGGTGCGCCTTGTCACCACATGCTCGAAATCCTGGGCGACCCCTCCCAGATTCCAGCGTGGATCGACGCTATCGAAGGTCGCCCTGCCGACTGGCCCGCCATGCTCGCCCGCTACCGCGCCATTGTCGACTGGCCCGGCGGTTCCTTCTGGCCCGAACTCTCGGCCGCGTACCCCGACGCGCTCGTGCTGTTGTCGGTCCGCGATCCCGAAGCGTGGTACCGCAGCGCCACCAACACGATCTTCTTGACGTTCGACAACATGCCGCCCGAAGTCGCGCCGTGGATGGACGCAGTCCGCAAGATGCTACGTGACCGATTCAGTGACCGCCTCGACGACCCGACCGCGATGATGGACGCGTTCGTACGCCACAACGACAACGTGCGCGCCAACGTCCCCGCCGATCGGTTGCTCGAATGGACGCCCGGTGACGGTTGGGAACCGATCTGCGAACGACTCGGGATGCCGGTCCCACCCGAGCCGTTTCCTGTTACGAACACCACGGACGAGTTCCGCGAAATGATCGGAATTCCACCGCTCGCGTAACGCAAGGGTCTGCCCCCACTTTGGTTGACATCGTTGATGTGCCCTGATCTTCTGCGCTCGCCCGCGTCAAGATCACGATTCGACTGCGAGCATGCCGACCTTCGCGCCGCGACCTTCGCAAGCGAATGGGGAATCAACCCTCGGGCGCAACTGCCGATCGGTGTTGGCCGGAGTTCGGCTGTGAGCGGGAACGATTTGTGCGCTGACGGGTTCGCCGGAGCTTCACTTGGTGGTGATCTTTATCTGGTCGTAGTCGACGCTCTGGCCTGGTGCGAGGTGGCCGACATAGTTTCCGAAGTGCCCGGCGTAGACCTCGCTCGATGGCAGGCTGACGGTTCCGCCGTGGGTGACGTCGCCGTACTCCGGCCTCGTCTGGCCAGATGGCCACACGACGAAGGTCAACTTCGATCCTTGGACCTTGGCGCACATGTCCCAGGGCAGTCTTGGATCGGTTCCGAACACGGCGTGCAGGTTCGCGCCGAGCACCGTCGTGAGGCCCGGGTTGAACGTGTCAGTGACGTGCCACATGTTTACGTTGAAGATCCACGATCCGTCGTACCAGACGTTGCGGGTCACGGTGATCGCGTCGACTGAACCGTTGGTGTTCGTGCGGACGCGCAGGGCCGCGCCCTCTTGGATGTTCGCGACTACCGCGGTGCCGTGGTCCTCGGCTTTCCACCGCGCGCAGGATTCTCCGTCGCGGGTCGGTGTCTGCCCGGCAGGCCAGAACACACCGCGGTTGTTGCTACCCGTGTTCACCGAGGGTGCCGCCACCTCGACGGTCCCGGATCGACTGCCGTACGCGAGAACGAAGACGTCTTTGTGGGCCGTCGAGATGGTCGCCGCGTCGAAATGAGGATCGACCATGTACCACATGTTGCAGCTGCCGAGGATCACCGCCGCGAGAACAATGCGCAGACCAGAGCGGACGACACGGCCTATGGAGGCGTGGGTAACCATGAATCCTCCTCGTCCTCCTACGGGGCTCCCTTGAGGCCCGCTTGCCTGAGGATTGGCATCCCGATGGGCCGTTCGTCAATGCGTCCGTCACCAGTTCTGTCACCGATGAACGCCCGTAACCCCGGAGTCAGCCTGCACTCCGACCGTGTATCGAACGTGAGCAGTCCGTCACCCATGGGTGAACCGGCCGGAGCGATGAGCGCGGACGAGCAACCCGGCTCATGAGCGCGTCGCGGTGTGTCGATCGTGATCTTGACGGCCTTTCGTCGCGAGACGGCCGACGATCCGGCGAAGGAGACGAGATGATGCCTCGACGCGGCCGCCGTGCGAGCTGACTTCGCCCGAACACCGGTCTCGGGAGCCGATGCCTATGTTGGAGGTCTCGACGGCGCGCGCGCAATCGCGGTCTCGGCCGTCGTCGTGTACCACTTCGCACCGTCGGTTCTTCCCGCCGGCTTCCTCGGCGTCGACATCTTCTTCGTGGTATCGGGCTTCCTGATCGCGCGACTCGCCACCCGCGAGATCGGGCGATCGGGCACGGTGTCGCTCGGCGAGTTCTGGGCCCGGCGCGCCCGGCGCCTGCTTCCCGCGCTCGCGACCGTCACCGTGGTGGTGTTGTGCGTTGCCGCCGTGAAGCTGTCGAGCGCAGAGGTCCACGACATTCGCGCGGAGGCGCTCGGCGCGCTGTTCTATTGCGAGAACTGGGTGACGATCTTCACCAAGAACAGCTACTTCGCGACTCTCGAAAGACCGTCGCCGTTTCTCCACATGTGGACACTCGCGGTCGAAGAACAGTTCTACATGGTGTTCCCACTCGTGATGTTCGCGAGCCGGCGTGCCGTACGTGGTCATCCGGTTCGTGTCGCGGTGATCGCGCTTCTCGCGGCGGCCGCGTCGACTGTGTGGATGGGAGTGCTGGTTTCACCGGGCGGTGACCCGTCGCGCGCCTACCTCGGCAGCGACTCGCACGCCATGGGCCTCCTCGTCGGCGTCGCGTTGGGTGTCCTTGCGGGGTCCGACCGCACGTGGCCCGCATTCTGCGGTTGGGTCCGCTCCAGCGGAGCGATCGCGCGCGCGGCGCCTCCTATCGCGGCTGCGTCGCTGGTCGCGATGCTCGTCGTCATGCGCGCGGCGAACTTCCGGACCCTTGCCTTGTACCGAGGTGGCTTCCTCCTGTTCGCGTTGCTCAGCGCATTTGTCGTCGCAATCGTCGTCGCCGCGCCCAACGCGTTGATCTCGAGATGCCTGCGCGTGCGCCGGCTCGTCGCGATCGGGTTGCGCTCCTATTCGATCTATCTCTGGCACTGGCCGGTACGAGTGTTCCTGACACCGTCGTCCGGCTTCGATGGAATGTCACTCTTCGCCGTCCGGATGGTCGTGTCGCTCGTGCTCGCGGAGGTGTCGTTCCGTCTGGTCGAACGCCCGCTGCGCACCGGTAGGGTGGCTCGCCGATCCGGGAGTCGAGCTGCCTTCGCGTACTACGGCACCCTCACGATCGCCGCGATCGTCCTCGTCGCGACTGTCGACGCGCCCCGACCACTCCTACCGACCAATATCGCGGATCTTCCGGCAACCTTCGGGACCGCCGCGCCGAGCACTCACAAAGGTCCAAACGTCCCCACCGGGCTTCCAGCGTCCGCCGCAATGCACGTCGAGCTCTTCGGCGACTCCACCGCGTACATGCTCGCGATCGGGCAAGTGCAACACGCCGACGAAGTCCCCGTCACGCTCGGCGGCGACGCCCAGGCCGGGTGTTCGGTCACCCCGACCGACCGCGTCAGTGAAGGTCTGGTGATCGCAAACCCCAAGTTCTGCCTCGGTTGGCGGGAGCGATGGCAGGCCGCCATGCACAACGACCCCCGTGCGCATCTGGCGCTCATGACGGGCGCGTGGGAGCTACTCGATCAGCAGACATCGGAAGGAGTGGTCCGTTTCGGTACCACTGCATGGACCGATCTGAACCGGACGGCATTGCGCACGGCGCTCGACGTACTGACCAGTGATGGGCGGACCGTGTCTCTCTTCGAAGTTCCCTGCTACGGAACCGGCGACGTCGCGAACCCACTCCCGGAACGCAGTGATCCGCGACGCATCGCGGCGCTCAATCAGATCTATACGGAAGTCGCGCGCTCGATGCCGAAGGTCCAGATCGTTCATTGGCGAACACTCGTGTGTCCCGACGGCCGACGCGTCGAGAGCATCGGCGGTGTGCATCTCTGGCTCCCCGACGAACAACACCTCAGCAGCGCAGGCGCCGTCGTGGTCTGGAAATGGTGGCTACCTCAGCTGAGCGGTACGCGCTAACGGGGTCGCCGTTCGCGCGCCTCGAGTCGCTCGATCCCCGGCTTCGGCCCGCATGCCCCGTCGGTCGTTTCCCGCGCCGTCCACCCAATCGGCATGGACCGTTGGATGAACAGCCAAGACCGAATGCGCCGCGTCTCGGAAGCGACTCCCGACCGTGGGAGCTACAGCGTTCGAGTTCCTCGACTGCGGCGTGCACGGTGCGCGCCGCCCGCGCGATCAACAACTCTGCCGTTCCGATGGGCGTACAGAACTGTATCTGCGGTCATACAGGTGATCGGGACTACCCGCGGCGGTGTATCGGGACGTCGTGGGCGCCCGGACAGTGTTTCAGCCGTTCGCGCGCCGGAGTCGTTCGGCCATCACGGTCATGACCTGGAGTGCGAACGTCGGGTGCTCCTGCACGAGGTACGCGAAGTGCTCCTGGTCGACCCGCACCACGCGTGACGCACGGGTCGCGGTCGCGGTGGCGCTGCGGGGAACCGCGTCGATCAGTGCCATCTCGCCGAGGATGCCGCCCGGGCCGATCCTGTCGACGACCTTGCCCTTGTGCGCGAGCTCGAGCTCGCCCTCGGCGACCGCGAACATCGAATCGCCCGCCTCGCCCTCGTGGAACAACACCTGGCCGGGCTCGAGGTCCACGGCGTCGCGCGCGTTGCGGAACAGGTTGATCTCCATGAACGGTGAGTCTCGCGGCGCCGCCGGCGCCGCGCCGGTGGGCGCCATCGAGTGTTCACCTCGTCGCAACCTCTCAGCGATGTTAGGGCGGACGTTCCATCCGGGTAGAGAGAACCAGGCCTCGGCATCACACCGCATGGCACGCGGAAGCCGCACACAGAAGCCGGACACAGAAGCCGGACACAGAAGGAAGCCCGAACATGGCGCAAAGCGCAGGACTGCACGAACCGGCCGACCGGCTGACGACCGAGACCGTCGACCGGCATCGCGCGGCTCGCGTCGATACAGGAGGAGCTCGAAGCCGTCGACTGGTACGCGCAACGCGTCGACGCGACGACCGACGGTGAGCTCGCCCGCATCCTCGCCCACAACCGCGACGAGGAGAAGGAACACGCGGCGATGACCCTCGAGTGGCTGCGCCGCCACGATCCCGCGTTGGATCGCCACCTCCGCACCTACCTGTTCACGTCGAGTTCGGTCCTCGAGGTCGAAGCCGGGGCGGAGGCGAACGACGGCTCGGGAGGTGGCGGCGACCGCGAGGGCACCGCGGGTTCGCTCGGCATCGGCAGCCTGAAGGGAGACCGGCGATGAACCACCTGCTGCGCGAGTACGCGCCGATCAGCGACGAGGGTTGGCGCGAGCTCGACCGCGAGGTGCAACAGCGGCTGCTCCCCGGTCTCGCCGCGCGCCGCCTCGTCGACTTCAACGGTCCCGGCGGCTGGGAGCGCTCGGCTGTCGATCTCGGGCGCGTCGCGCCGGTCGAGGCGCCCGCACCGGGGCTGCGTGCCGCGCAACGGCGCGTGCTCCCGCTCGTCGAGCTGCGGGCCGACTTCACCGTCGCGCGTTCCGAGTTGCGCGACCTCGACCGCGGCGCGGTGGATCTCGACTTCGGCGCGGTCGACGCCGCGGCGCGCCGCATCGCGGAGGCGGAGAACGTCGCGGTGTTCCACGGATGGAAGGCCGCCGGGATCGCCGGGATTTCCGATGCGGCCGCGCTGCCTGCGATCGGGTCGGGGAAGAAGTACGCCGACTACCCGAAGCACGTCGCGAAGGCGGTCGAGACGTTGCTGTCCGCGGGAGTGAGCGGTCCGTACGGTCTCGCGCTCGGTCCCGACGGTTACACCGGTGTCGTGGAGACGACCGAGAACGGTGGCCTGATCGTCTTCGATCACCTACGGGAGATCCTCGGGGGCCCGATCGTCTGGGCGCCGGGCGTCAAGGGCGCGGTCGTGCTGAGCCTGCGCGGCGGCGACTTCCTCTTCGAGTCGGGCGAGGATCTCTCGCTCGGCTACGACCACCACGACGCCGTGAACGTGCACCTCTACATCGAGGAGACCTTCACGTTCCGTGTCGCGACGCCGGAGGCTGCGGTCGTCCTCAAACCGTGACCCGCTCCGCACCCGACGACCGCGTTGCGTGGTTCTCCGCCGCGCGCCAGGTCCACCGGAATCCTCCGAGGACGCGGGAGGATGGCCGATAAGGGAACCGATCATCGGGCGTGTGCGGGAGGCGGGCAATGGACCACAAGATCATCGGGACGACCATGCCGGTCCTCGAGATGACTCTCCAGGCCGGAGAGTCGGTCGTCGCCGAGGGCGGTGAGCTCTCCTGGATGACCAGCGCGATCCGAGCTGCACACCGCCGCGGGCGGCACGGCCGGATCGAAGGGCGTGTTCGGCGCGGTGAAGCGTGCGATCTCGGGCGGCACCCTCTTCATGACCGAGTACAGCGCGGTCGGGGCGCCGGGCCTCGTCGCGTTCGCCACGAAAGTTCCCGGGCACATCAAGCCGATCGAGCTCGACGGTACGAACCAGTACATGGTGCATCGCGGCGGCTATCTGTGCGGGCTGCCGAGTGTGACGCTCGAGATCGGGTTCCAGCAGAAGCTCGGCGCCGGCTTCTTCGGCGGCGAAGGATTCATCCTGCAGAAGGTCTCCGGCACGGGTTCGGCGTGGATCGAGCTCGACGGCGAGGTGGTCGAGTACGACCTTCCCGCGGGCGAGGTGTTGAAGGTGCATCCCGGCCACGTCGGGCTGTTCGACGCCTCGGTCGCGTTCGAGATCGAACGCGTGAAGGGCATCAAGAACATGTTGTTCGGTGCGGACGCGTTGTTCCTCGCCAAGTTGACCGGTCCCGGCAAGGTGTTCCTGCAGACGATGCCGCTCGCGAACCTCGCGGCCGCGATCGCCCGTTACCTCCCGAACGACTCCGAAGGCGGCGGCAACAAGATCTCGCTCGGCGGCTTCAGCCTCGGGAGCTCCTGACCGAGGACCACCGCGCGGCGAGCGCTCCGCTCACTCGACCGCGGGCGCACCGAACAACGGCTCGCCGGGGCTGCGGATGTCGGCGTTCGGGATGCCACCCGGATGTTCGCGCCGCACCCGGTCGATGCACTCGAGCGCGATCTCGAGGTGGGGGCGGCGGCTCGCGTCGTAGAACGCCTTCGCCTGCGCCGCGAGCTTCGGGGCGCCGTGCAGCGGTTTGTCGGAGATGCACAGCAACGTCGCGCTCGGGGATCCGGTAGCGGAAGCCGTTGGTCGCGATCGTCGCGGATTCCATGTCCACTGCGACCGCGCGTGACTGCTCGAAGGTGTGCTCCATCGCCTCGATCTCGAGCTCCCAGTTGCGGTTCGCGGTCGTGAGCACGGTGCCGATGCGGTAGCGGGCGCCGTGCGTGTCGAGCGCGTCGAGCAGGTAGCCGTTGAGGCGCGGGTTCGGGATCACGGGGATGGTGGTCGGTAGCGCGTGGTCGAGGATGTGGTCGTCGCGCAGGTACGCGGTGGCCAGGACGTAGTCGCCGATGTCCTGGTGGTTCCGCAGCCCGGCGCAGTGGCCGATCATCAACATCGCGTCGGGCCGCAACACCGCGAGGTGGTCGGTGACCGTCTTCGCGTTGCTCGGCCCGACCCCGATGTCGATGATCGTGATGCCGTCCTGGTCGGCGGTTCGCCGATGCCACGCCGGCATCTGCACGTCGGGTCGTTGCGGACCTTCGGCGTCGGGGAAACGCCGGCGGAACTCCTCGACGTGCATCGCGTAGTTCGTGAACAAGACGTAGCGCTGGAACCACTCCGCCGGGGTTCCGCAGTAGTGCTCGAGCCGTTCCATCGAGAGCGCCATCCGCTCGGGCGCGAACAGGAACAGCTTCTTCGCCCGCATCTCCCACGCGACCTCGTCGAGCGCGCGCAGCAAGGCGGGATCGTCGATCGCCGTCGCCGGGCGCGAGGCGCGCACGGTGACGGCGGCTCCGAGCTCGAGCAGCGCGCGCAGCTCGCGTTCGAGATACCTCCGGATGGCGCCGGGCCGCGCGAACTCGCCGGTGATGTGCGGGTTGTGGGCCGACCACGGGCGGACGACCTCGATGACGGGATACCAGCCCTCGCCGTCGATCTGGTCGAGCGCGTCGATCAACCCGGCGACGGCCGCGGGAAGTGCGTCGCGTGCCGTCGTGCTGCCGTCGAAAGTCCGTTCGATCATCGTTGCGCGCTGCTCCCTGCGAGTCGCCTGACCGTGCGGTTCACGGCGCGTGCCCCACGATCCGGCGGTACGCGTCGGGGTCGGTCGCGCCCTCGGTGCACAACACGAGCGCGCGCCGGCCCGTGAGGCCGGGCGCGCCGGCCGCCACCGCGACGCGCAGACCGGCGAGCGCGGCCGCGCCGGTCTCACCCGCTACCACACCAACGCCGGCGAGGTCGCGCATGGCCCTCTCCGCGTCCGCGTCGTCGACTGCGACGAACACGTCGGTGCCGGCCGCGACCTCCGGCCACGCGACGATCGAGACGCGCCCGCAGTTGCAGCCGGCCATGATCGAGTCGTGCGGGCCCGGCACCTCGACGGGCCGGCCCGCCTCGGCCGAGCGCAGGCCGCACGCCGCGGTCCGGGGCTCGACGACCACGACGGTCGTGTGCGCCGCGTAATGCCGCACGACCGCGGCCGCGAGCGCGCCGACACCCATCGGCACGACGACGACCTCGGGCGGGTCGGCGAGTTGTGCATCGCTCTCGGCGAAGATCGTCTCGTAGCCGTCGATGACCGTGCGCGGGATCTCGGTGTACCCGTCCCACGACGTGTCGGAAACGACCAGCGTGCGCTCGGCTGCGAGTGCAGCCGAGGCGCGTACCGCGTCGTCGTAGGTGCCGTCGACGACCGTGACCGACGCGCCTTCCGCCTCGATGCCCGCGATCCGCGCCGGGGCCGTGCCCGCGGGGACGAGGATGCGCGCCGGGTAGCCGAGGAGCGCGGCCATGTGGGCGACGGCCCGGCCGTGGTTCCCGTCGGTCGCGGCAACGAGCGTGAGCACCCCGAGTGGTGCGAGCGCGGCGCGCAGCTCGCCGAGATCGCGCCACGCCGGCTCGTGGCCGAGGCGGCGGATCAGCAACCGGTACACCGCCCATGACGCGCCGAGGATCTTGAACGCGGGAAGGCCGAGCCGGTGCGACTCGTCCTTGACGCTCAACCCGGACAGCCCGAGCTCCGCGGCCAGGGCCGGCGCGTCGACCACCCGGGTCGGCGCGTAGCCGGGCAGCCGGCGGTGGAATTCGACCGCGTCGCGGCCGGGCGCGGCCCGACCGGCGTCGTGCCGCCGGCCCGGATTCACGAGGATCGCCGGCTCCGACGGTGCCGGTCGGGCCGGGATCGGCGCAGGACTCACCGCAGCATTCTGGCGTGCCCGCGCCCGGGCGCGCCCGAAGTGCGGCGCCCGGGCACCGGGCGCCGCCGGACGGAAACGCTCGGGCCGGGGTCGGATTCGGCGCGGGACTTGACGAAGGGACCTCGGGCACCGCCCTTGGTCCGTCCACGATCGAAACGAGTTGACATGGTGTGTCGTCCTTCCGTCTCCCGCCGCGGCGCGCTGGTGAGCGCCCTCGCGCTTCCCGCCGCCGCGCTCCTCATGTCCGCCACGACCGCGAGCGCGGCGATCGTCCCGACGGTGCCGATGGCGACCGCGGCGAACTACTCCGTGCTCGGTGGCGAGTCGGTGACGAACACCGGCCCATCGGTGCTGCACGAGAGTCTGGGTGTGTCGCCCGGCTCGTCGATCACCGGATTCGGCGGCGCGCCGAACGGCACCGTCGAACCCCCCGCCACGACCGACGACAACAACGCCGCGGCCGGCGCAGGGCCAAAGCGATCTCACGACCGCGTACACCAACGCGATGAACCGCGGCGTGACCGCCACCGAGCCGGCCGATCTCACCGGGCTCACGCTTGCCCGGCGGCGTGTACGACGCCTCGACCCACGGCGCGTTGTTGCTGACCGGCACCGTCACGTTCGACGCCGCGAACGATCCCGAGCACGGTGTTCATCATCCAGACGGACTCGTCGCTCACCGCCGGCGTCGGCAGTTCGGTGAACCTGATCAACGGCGCGCAGGAGTGCAACGTCTTCTGGCAGGTGGGGAGCTCGGCCACGTTGAACGCGGGCTCGGTCTTCCGCGGCAACATCCTGGCGCAGACGTCGATCAGTCTCGGCGACAGCGTCACCGTCCACGGGCGCGCGCTCGCCCAGACCGGTTCGGTCACCCTCATCGACGACACGTTCGACGCGCCGACGTGCGCGGTCTCCGCGCCGCGCGACGACCGTCCCCGGCGCCGGGGCGACGACGGTCCCCGCCGGCACGGTTCCCGGTGGCGCGACGACGTCGACGGTCGCCGGCGGTGTCACGACCGTGCCCGGCGGGGTCACGACCACGACCCTCGGCCTCACCGTCGGCGTCGTCGGGCCGCCGCGTACGGGTGTCGCGCCGTTGCCCGCGCACCGGTTCCCGTGGCCCGCGGTCGCGTTGATCGGTGCCGGTGGCCTCGCGAGCGTGGGCTTCGTCGCCCGGCGCCGCCTGCGATCGGTGGCCGCGTCGGCGCGGACCGGACGCTGAACCGGACGCGGAAACGCATGGGTGCGCGCCGGAGACCGGCGCGCACGACGTCGTGCCGGCTCACGATCGCGAAGGCGCCGACGCTGATTCTCGTCGGCATCGCCTGCGTCGCGGCGTGTGGCGGCAGCACGGCGCGCGGCCGCGCGGTCGCGCCCGCGCCGGCGACCGTCCTCCCTGCGACGGGTGGGCGCGTGTCACGAGGTCCCGGGCCCGGCCTGCCGGTCCCCGCCGCGTTGTTCGCGGCCGGGCTCGACGTGCGGGCCGGACCGGTGCCGGTGCCGTTGTTGTTGGAGATCCCCGCACTCGGGGTCTCGGCCGCCGTGCTCGGCGTCGGGGTGACCCCCGGCGACGTGATGGACGCGCCCGAGGGTCCGGTCGGTGACCCCGTGTGGGAGGAGGCGTTCTGGTACCGGGGGAGCGCGGTACCGGGCGTCGCGAGCACGGCGTTGATCGCCGGCCACATCGACGGCCCGGCCGGAACCCAGGGCGTGTTCGAGCACATCGACCGGATGCGGCCGGGCGACGCCGTCGTCGTGCACGACACCCGTACCGGGCTCGACGTGCGCTTCCGCGTGACGGGTTCGACCTCGTTCACGCTCGACCAGACGACGCAACGGTCCGTGCTCACCGAGATCTACGGCGCAGGCCCGGTCGCGGGGACGACGCCCCAATCCTCCAAGGACGGCCTCGCCCACCTGACCCTGGTGACGTGCGCGGGTACGTTCCGCAAGGGCATCGGCACGCACGACCATCGCCTCGCCGTCTTCGCGACGCGCGTCACCTGAGTCGCACACGGCGCGCGGCCGGGTCTTCGCGGCACGCGACGGCTGTGTGCGGGAAATCCGAATCGGCCGCGAACTTCGAAAGTCGTGGATCCCGGCGCCGCTCCTGAAACGTCTGTACATCGTGCAGCGTCATGAGGTCGTGCATCGATTGACCGATCCCGATCGCCGGCCGCGATTGCGGGTCGGCGTCCACGTCGGCCAGCTCCTCCAAGGCATCCCCGGCGGTATCGGGCGGGTGACGGAGATGCTGTGCGGTGAACTGCCGCGCCATGCCGACGTGGTCGCGTTCGCGTCCGGCCCGCGGCGCGCCCGGAGTGCACTGGACGCGCGTCTCGGGAGCGCGGTGGAGTTCCGCAGCCTCGGACCGGGCGCACCGCGCTGGCGCTACGAGGTCTGGAACCGTTACCGGCGGCACCGCATCGACCTGCGCGTCGACGTGTGCCATGCGCCCAGCCTCGCGGTGCCGCCCGCGTCGGCGCCGCTCGTCGTCACGGTCAACGATGTCGCGTTCCTCCGCCATCCGGAGGCGTTCACGCCCCACGGGCTCCGCTTCCACGAGATCGGCCTCGCGATCGCGCGGCGGAGGCGGCTGCGATCGTCGCGCCGTCCGCGTTCACACGCGACGAGCTCGTCCGCGAAGGGTTCGACGCCGGTCGCATCCATGTCGTTCCGCTCGCGGTCGGCGCGCGGGACCACCTTCCGGCGTGGGAAACGCGCGAACAGCTCGAGCGACGCGGCGTGCGCTCGCCGTACCTGCTCGTCGCCGGCACCGTCGAGCCGCGCAAGGGTCATGCGACGGTCGTCGCCGCGTTCGAACGGCTGCGCGCACGCGTACCGAACCTGACGCTCGTCGTCGCGGGCCCGCCGGGATGGCTCGGGAAGAAGGCGGCCGCCGGGCTCGCCCGTCCCGGCGTCGCGCTGCTCGGTCGCGTGTCCGATACCGAGCTCGACCAGCTCTACCGCGATGCCGACGTCATCGTGAACGCGTCGGTCTACGAGGGCTTCGGTCTGACGGTGCTCGAGGCCCTCGCGCACGGTCGGCCCGTCGTCGCGAGCGCGATCCCCGCGCACGTCGAACTGGTGGGCGACGCGGCCCGGCTCTTCCCGCCCGGCGATGCCGGCGCGTTGGCCGCCGCGCTCGACGAGCTCCTCCACGACCCCGCCGAGCGGGCCCGGCTCCGCCACGCCGCGCTCGAACGGGCGAGCCGGTACGACCTCGCGACGACGATCGACGGTCACCTCGCGGCGTACGAGCGCGCGGCGTTCGGACCCCGGCGGGTTTGACCCGCTCGGTCAGCCGTGTTCGGTCGGGCCCGGAGCGGCGCTCGTCTGCGCGGCGATCCAGTCGAGATACGGAGGATGTCCGGCGCTGATCTCCGTCGCGATGATCTCCGGAACGTCGTACGGATGCAGTGCGCGGATGCGCTCCGTCGCCGCGGCCAGCTGATCGGCCGTCGTCTTGCAGAGGAACAACCACTCCGCGGTCTCGTCGATCGAACCGTTCCACCAGTACCGGCTCGTCATCGGGCCGACGCGCTGCGCGCACGCGACCAGACGGTGTCGCAACAGGTCCGTTGCGATCGCGTCGCCGCGTCCGGCGTCGTCGATCGAGAACTGAATTTGCACGCATGGCACCGGCACTCGTACTCCTCCGCCGCGGCTCCGGCGTGAAGTTAGAGCGCGACGCGCGCGAAGACGAGGTCTTCGGCCCGGGCCGTCCGCAGTGACCACGAGACCGTCAGCACGATCGCGCTGACGGTGATGCCGAAGCTGACGAACGTCCGCACCGCGACGAAGGTGGTGGTCGGCAGGCTGACGAGCAGTGTGAACGTCGTCGCGGCGCTGAGGAGATGCACGCCCGCCCACATCAGCGTGAGTCCGCTGAACAGGCGGACCACTCCCGGACGGCAAGCGATCTCGGGCGACAGCGGACAGAAGTCGGAGGCCATGCGCGCGATCATCGGCCGCCCGAAGGTGAGCGAGCCGAGGAACACGAGCGCGAGCGCGACCGTGGTCGCGACGGGCTGCAGGAAATACATGAACGTGCCGCTGAGGATGCCGACGATCGTGCGCACCGTCAGGCCGACGACCGCGAGTTGCAGGACGCCCGGGATGGTGTGACCGCCGACGAGGCGGCGCAACACCGCGCCGTAGGACCACACGAGGACGGCGAGCATCGCCGGTGTCGGCCCCAGCGTGACGAAGAAGACGTAGAGCAGCACCGCGGGGATGATCGTGGCTTCGATCAACGACGGAAGCGACCGCCGGCCCACGGCTTCGAGGATCCGCAGCTTCGACAGTGACTCGGCGGCGACGCCGTCACCACCCGGCGCGGCGACGAGCATCGGGCGCTCGACGACGGGCGACCCATCCATGTGTACACGACCGATCCGAGCCTCGGTCGGCGAACCATCTGCCCGGCGAAGAAGCCTGTCTCACTCTACGGCTTGCGTGCGGGAATTCCTGAGCGGGAGTTGCGCCGCCGCACTCCGCCCCGGCGCGCGGGCGCGCCCACGAGGAGATCGAGGACCTCGCCCACCGTTCGCTCGCGACCGGCCGTGTCGGGGAGCGGCATGTGGTGCTGGATCGAGTAACGGTTGCGCCGCCCGTCGCGCTCCTTCAGCACGTAGCCGGCGTCCGCGAGGTCGGCGACGATGGCGTACGCGCTGCGTTCGGTGATCCCGAGCTCGGCCGCGAGGTCGCGCAGCCGCAGATCGGGCGCACGGGCGATGCACAGGAGCGCGCGGGCGTGGTTCGTCAGAAAGCTCCACTGCGACACGCACCAACACTAGCAATCAGATTCCGGTATCCGAGTGCTAAGATGTAGGGATGCGGCGGCAAACGACCCGAGGAGTCATCTGATGCGGTTCCTCTACACGGCCGACGACGACACACTGGTCGCGTACGCACCCGGTCGACGTGACTTCTTCCGCGCCGGCGACGATCACCTCTGGGCGCACGAGTCGCACGGCTGGCTGATCGCCGCGGAATCGGGCGCGACGCTCGCGCACCGCACCGGCGACGTGTACTACGGCGCGGTCGACGGCAAACGTCTGTACCGCGTCGGCGGAGAACCGGCGGCGCAGCCGCCGGCGCCCGCACCCGCGACCGAGCCCGGCGCACCCGCGCGGCGCGGCGGTCACCGGGTGACCCGCGCACGGCACTGACCGTTCACCTTCGCCAACTCGCCCGAATCTGGCAATCAAGGAGCTCGTGAAATGAATGTCGACCGCGGTAGCCTTGAGCGTTCCGTTGCCCGCCTCGCAGGGGAGCGCACAACGCTGTTCACCCGTTCCGGGAGCAGCTTCGGCCTCTCGGCCGCCGACCAGAACCGGTTGCGGGTCGTCGAGCGCGAGCTCGACGAGTGCTTCGGGGCGCTGCGCGAGATGCGGGCGGTACGCGACGCGAGCCGCTTCAGCCGTGAGGACCCGGTCGTCCGCCGCGCGATCACGCGCGCCACGGATTCGACGCCCCGCACGCGTCGCGCGCCCTGACGTCGAGCTCGGTCAGCGCACGCGACCTCCGCGCGGGTCGTGGGTGACGTAGTCGATGATCGTGGTGAAGTCGCGGTGCAGACCGGCGTGGAAACCGAGGTCGAGCGGCGTCTCGGGCCGCTGGCGGCCCCAGAGCTGCGGCACCGACGCGATGACGGGGATCCCGCTCAGCTTGCGCTCGATGTCGCGTTCGGACAACAGCTCCCGCGTGCCGTCCTCGTCGCGACCCGTGAGCACGACGTGGGCATCGAAGGTCGGCGCGACCGCACCTTTGTTCTTCGCCGCCGCGACGGCGTTGAGGTAACGCAAGACGCTGCCGAGCGCCGACGACTCCGCCGTCACCGCGACGAGCAGGACGTCGACCTGACGGAGGAGGGTGCGTTCCCAGTCGTAGGTTCCGAGCCCGGCGGCGACCGGCGCGTCGACGACCACATAGTCGAACGCAGTGCGCAGCGACGCGAGCATCGCGGTGGTCTTGCTGTGCAGCAGCGGCACGAGCGCGCTCTGCGGGAGCCGGGTCGGCAGCACGTGCAGGCCGGGTGGATCGATGCGGGCGATCCTCTCCGAGAGCCCGACGCGTCCGTCGCGGACCGAAAGGTCGTTGGCGACCTCGAGCAACGTCGGTGCCTCGATCCCGAAGCGGACGCCGACGTCACGCGAGTCGAGATCGGCGTCGACGATGCACACCGACGAGCCGCCGTCGGTGACGCGGGCGGCGAGGTGCGCGGCGAGGTGCGCGGCGAGACCGCGCTTGCACGTGATCGAACGCGGGGCCGTGACGGCGATCGTCATCGCCCGATCGGTGCGGGCCGCCGCGCCGCGCGCCGCCTCCGTGGCCGCGCGAGCGATGTCCGCGCGGGCGAACGCGAGCGACCGGGACACGGGTGTGGCCTCGGGTCGCCACTGGGCGGTGCGGAGGTCGCGGATCATCGCACAGACTCCGGGCGCAGGCGCGCGAGCTCGGCCGGGCGGGCGCGCACCGCCGTCACGGGTTGCGGAGCCGGGCGGTGCGCGTCAGGCGCCCGGGTCACGACGGGCGCGGCGTGCGGCCGCTCGGGCAGGGAAAGCGTGAACGTGCAACCGCCGCCGGGCGTCTCGGTGAGGGTCGTGCGGGCGCCGACGAGCTCGGCCAGCCGGCGGCAGAGGTGCAGGCCGAGGCCCGTCCCACCCTGGCGGCGCGTCGACGACTGGTCGAGTTGCACGAAGCGCTCGAACACGCGGTCGCGGTCGTTCTCCGGGATCCCCGGGCCGTGGTCGACGACCGACAGGTGCACCTCGCTCCCGCCGACCGCCGCCCCGAGCTCGATGCGCTCGCCGGGTGCGTACTTCGCCGCGTTCTCGACGAGGTTGAGCAGGATCCGCTCGACCTTCGAGCGGTCGGAGACGACGGTGCCGGCGCGGCCGGCCGACCATTCGACGCGGTGCCCGGTCGACGTCGCCGTCGCCGCGGTGACCGACGCGAACAGCTCCGCGATCTCGATCGGCTCGTACTGCAGCTGGACCTCCGCGTGCTCGGCCGCGGCGACGAGGAGGAGCTCGTCGATGAGACGCTGCAGCCGGCCACCCTGCTCGACGGTCATGTCGAACAGCTGCGAACGTTGCTCGTCGGTCATGCGTCCGTCGAGCCGCTCGAGCGTGTGCACCGAACCGAGCATCACCGCGAGCGGCGTGCGCAGCTCGTGCGAGACGGCGGCGACGAAGTCGCCCTTCTGCCGGTTGAGGTCGACCTGCCGTGCGAGTGCGACTGCGCGCTCCTCGTGCAGCAACGCGTTCGAGACGATCAGTGCGGCACTGTTCGAGAAGGCACTCAGTGTCTCGACCCGGCTGCGCGCGCCCGAGTTGGAGAGACCTTCGCGGAGCACGACCAGCACGACGCGGCTGGTCTCGTGCGCGGCCGTCGCCACGACGGCGCTCTTCGCTCCGGGCGACATGCCGCGCGACCTCGTCCGAGGCCGTCGCGTCGATCTCGCGGTTGCCGATGCGTTCCGCGAGGGCGATCGCGTCGGCGACGACTCCTTCCGCCGCGATCCGTTCGCCGCGGTCGTCGGCGACGGCGCCGCGCCACGGGCCCGAGCCGTCGGTCGTACAGCACAGGGCCGCGAATCCCGTCCCGAGCGATCGTGTCTCGGCGGCCAGCGCGCGCAGCGAGTCGTCCAGCGCGACGAGTCCGGTGGCACGGGCCGACGACTCGTAGAGACGCTCGAAGCGCAGGTGTTCGTCGCGCTGCGACACCGCGTACCCGGCGTTGAGCGCGACCGCGGCGGCGATCGGCGCGAGCAGCAACGGCACGAGGGGCCCGTGCGCGAAGAGGTCGAGCGCCACGAGTCCGACCGGCGCGGCGGTGACGGTCGCCAGGAGGCCCGTCGTCGCGGAGCGGACGAACACGTTGTGGAACCGGGTCTCCTCGACGATGGACAGGACCGCGGCCGTCGACGCCACGTCGAGGATCGAGAAGCACAGCGCGGCGCCGAGCGCCGCGCCCCACGCGGTCGCGTCGTGCACGTCGTTGCGACCGAGCGCGGCGAACGCGACTCCCGCCGCCGTGGTCGCGACCAGCCGGTTGGAGACGTTGAACGCGATCTTGAGTGGCGAGTGGCGCTGCACGATCATGTTCACGCCTTCGCCGGCCGCGGCCGCGATCGCGAGCCCGACGGGCCCGGCCGCAAAGAAGCCGACCGCGAGCACCGCCTCGGCGAGCGTGATGGTCAGGCGGTGGCGGTGGAACTCGAGGGACATCGCGAAGAAGCCCGCGAGCGCGAACGCCAATGCCAAGGTCGCCACCGCACCCACGGCGCCGAACGCCTCGCCGCGCCGGCCGGCCAGGACCGCGAAGCCGGCCGCGCACGCGAGTTGCGCGCCGATCAGCGCGCCGACCCGGCGCTCGATCCGCTTCGGTCGCCCGGTCGACACGGGCCTATCCCCAGCTCGTCGAGGGCCAGGCTTCGGCCGCCCAGCGGGTCGCCGCCCAGCGGGTCGATTCCCAGCGGGTCGATTCCCAGCGGGTCGACGTCCACGCCGCCGCCTCCCACTCCGCGTCGGTCCAGCGGGTCATGGCCCAACGGGTCGCCGTCCAGCGCGTCATGGCCCAGCGGGTCGCCGTCCAGCGGGTCATCGCCCATGGCATCGCGTCCTCGAACCCGCGCCCGAGGCCGCCGAACGCGACCGGGAAGTGCTGCCACCAGCCCGGGCGGGCGTCGGCACGGTCGGCCCGCGCGATGTCGATCTCGCGCCCGCCTGCGATTTGGGTGGCGCCGTCGACGAGCGCGCCCTTCACGTCGTCGGGGGTCGCGCCCGGATGATGCGCGACGAGCAGCGCCGCCGCGCCCGCCACGAGCGCGGTGCTCATCGACGTTCCGCTCCCGCGGAAGTAGACGGCGCCGACGCGGCCTTCGGGATGCGTGACGTCGACGGTCGATCCGGGCGCCCGGAGCGAGACCACCGAGACCCCGGGTGCGACGACGTCGGGCTTGGCGAACAGGTTGAAGAACGTCTGGCGGCCCGACCACGCCGGCACCGTGTCGTCGGCGGTCGCGGTGGTCCCGGCGGTGTCGGCCGCGCCGACCGTGATGACGTACGGATCGCTGCCCGGTGACGTCACGTGGCCGTCGCCGTCGTTGCCGGCCGCCGCGACCACCGTGATGCCCGACGCCCATGCCGCCTCGACCGCGGCCGACAGCGGATTGAAGACGTACGGCATCGGCGCGTCGACGCCGAACGACAGGTTGAGCACGTCGATGCCGTACGTGTCCCGGTGGGTGACGACCCAGCCGATTCCCGCGATCACGCGCGAGACCGTCGACGACCCGTCGGCGCCCGCGACCTTCACCGAGACGAGGGTCGCGCCCGGGGCGACACCGAAGTGCCGCGTCTGCGCGCCCGCGCTCGCGGTGCCGTCGCCGGCGATGAGCCCGGCCATGAACGTGCCGTGGCCGAAGTGGTCGATACCGTCGCCCTCGCCCGACAGGTCGGGACCGCGCACCAGGCGGCTGCCGCGGAGGTCGGGCGTATCGGCGACCCCGGTGTCGACCAGCGCGACGCCGACGCCGCGGCCGGCGTCGGGCGACCAGTCGGCCGGCGGGTCGATCGCGTTGATCTGGGTGTCCGCGGCCGCGGCGGCGAACGACGCGCTGGTGGGGTGCAGGTCGGCGTCGGGCGCGACGCGCACCGCCGGATCGGCCTCGAGGGTCGCGAGCGCGCCCGGGCTCAGGTGCGCGGCGACCCCGGCGATGATCGGGAGTGCGAGGTCGACGTGGCCGCCGACCGTCTCCACCGCCCGTGCCGCTTCGCCCGCCGAGGTCGCCTCGACGATGACGGCCCGGGAGGTACCGGCCGCCGCTTTGCCGGAAGCGGGCGGCACTTGCGCGACCGCGAGGCCGGCGGGCGCGACGACGAGGCCGACCGCGACGAGCGCGAGCGCGGCGCCGGACGCGGCGATGCGGCCCGTGCGTGACCGTCCGCTGCCCGAGTGCGTTCACGAGAGGTCGCCGAACCCGAGGACGTGGCGGGCGAAACGTGCGAGGTCGTCGGGGTTGAAGGGCTTGGTCATGTAGTAGTCGGCGCCCGATTTCCAGCCTTCCCACACGTCGGCGTCGGTCGCCTTCGCGGTGAGCATCACGACCGGGATCGCGAGCGTGTCGGGAGAGGCCTTCAACTCGCGCAGCACCTCGAAACCGTCCTGGCCGGGCATCATCACGTCGAGCACGATCAGGTCGGGCAGGAGGCGTCGCGCCTCGTCGAGCGCGACGAGCCCGTCTTCGACGGCGGTGACCTCGAAGCCCTCGGCCTGGAGGTTCATCAGGACGATGGCCCGCATTCCCGCGTCGTCGTCGGCGAACAGGACGCGCCGCCCGCCGGGGCGCACGGCGGCGGGAACCGAGAGGGGAGCGATTGCCATGCCGAGTGGTACGACAACCGGCCGGGTTGCGCTTGACCGGGCGGGCGGCCGGGGCAAGGTCGTGAGACGAAGATCACATTCGCGCGCCGTCGGCCGCGGCGCGAACCGCGTGAACATCGTCACCGTCGCGTCGCGCGGCTGTGGCGCGAGCGCCGGTTCTGTCGATCATCCTCCTGATGGCGGTCCCGGTGCGGCGTTCGAGCGGGTTCGCGCCGACGGGTGTCCCGCGTCCGCTCACCGTCTCCACGGTCGTGAGCGTCGAATCCGCGGTCGGCGACGTCTGGCGCGCCCAGGTCACCTACGTGAGCGACCGCCTCGTCGGCTTGCGGGGCTGGACGATCGTCGACGGCCGGTTCCGCGAGCGCGACACCGTCACGCTCGTGATCGGTGAAGGTGACCGGCTCGTGAGCGGGAAGGCGCAGGTGCTCGCGGCGAGCGGCTCACTCATGCGCATCGTGCGCCGGGACGCGTCGCAAGAGAGCGAACGAAGGCTCGCGCCCCGCCTGCGGGTCGATCTCGTCGCGTCGGTGACGGTGAGCGCATCGGACTCCGGTGTCGTCGAGTTCGAGAGCGACGTCGTCGACCTCTCGTCGTCGGGATGCGCGATCCGCACCTCGTTGAACCTGCCGATCGGAACGCCACTGACCCTCGAGCTCTCGCTCAACGACGACCGTGTGCCCTTCTCCGGTCTCGTCGTGCGCACGTGGACGAACGCGACGGGCGCGCACGTCGGCATCCAGTTCGACCCGATGCCGTCTCCGACGATCCGGTTGCTCAACCGCTTTCTCGTCGACCAGCTCCGCGGTACCGGCGTCTGAACGATCGGGTCCGAGCGCCTGGCGTACGCGCGTGCGCGCTCACGTACCCGCGTGTTCAGTTGTTGACCGAGGCGGCCCGGCGGCGTTGGCGCAGGATGCGCCGCCGCTCGCGTTCGGACGCGCCGCCCCACACGCCCTGCTCGATGCGATGCTCGAGCGCGTACTCGAGGCATTCGGCGGCGACGGGGCAGGTGCGGCAGATCTGTTGCGCGGCTTCGACACCGAGCCCGTTCGACGGGAAGAACTCGCGGGTGTCCGCGCCCCGGCACTCGGCTCGCAGCATCCACGCGAATTCCTCGGGAATGTCCTGCACTGGGGTTCCTGCCCGCGGCCGGAGCCGCGCATGGGGGAGGGGATCGGGGCGAACCGAGTTGGTTGCTCGGCCTCGGCCGGCCCCCAGCGGGGCGGGGTGCGAGGGAACCGACCGAGATCCGAGTCTTGGCGGCAGTATTCACGGCGTTCATGAAAGTCAGCTGTGAACAACGTGAGGAATGCGTGTAGACGCGTGCCTTGGACGCTCGCCATCGGGGGCCCGGCGGGGATCGGCCCTGGTCGCCGGCGGCTGTGGGTTCCGGCGGGGTTTATCAACAGGCAAGTCACACGGTTATCCACTTTTTTCGCACAGGCCGGCGGAGTGACAATCCCCCCATGCGAGTACGCCCCGATACCGACCTGACCGCGGCGTTCGCGGCCGAGGATGTCGCGCCCGCGTGGCAGCAGCACGCGCAGTGCGTCAGCTGCGCGGGCGAGGTCGACTTCTTCCCGGCGCGCGGTGAGTCGGTGCGCGACGCGAAGGCCGTGTGCGCGATCTGCCCGGTCCGGCGCGAGTGCCTCGACTTCGCGATGCGACTCAAGGTCGCGCACGGGGTGTGGGGCGGATTGAGCGAGCGCGAACGGCGATCGCTGCGGCGGACGCGTCCACCGCGCCGCCGATTTCAGCGCCTAGGACGACCGGAGCGCGCGCCGGCGCCATCGGAGCACGCCGAGGTCGACTGCGAGCACCGCGGCGAGCGCGACACCGAGCGTGAGCGACGCGCGCGTGAGCACGGTCGCGCCGAGGATGAGCGCGAGCACGACCGCAAGCCCGGCCAGGAGGCTCTGCGGACGGCGCCGATGCGCGCTCAGCGCACGTTCGTGACGCCGTGCCTCCCGGAGGTGGTGCCGCCGGCGGCGCCGCGACGACGCGGCCGCCATCTCCCGGTAGGCGGTGTCGACCTTGCGGGCGAGCACCGACTCCCGCCGACGGTCGCGGCGCGTGAGTGCCCCGATCGTCGCCGGTGCGGCGTGACGTTCGGCCCGTCTCATCGCCGGCAACTGTAGGGACGCGGCGGGCACGAAACGCGTTTGCCACCAACTCCGGCGCTCCCGGATGGGACACTGGCGCGGTGAAGAAGGTCGCGCGTTACGCCGTGATGCTCCCGGGGCTGCTGTACGTCTGGGCGTTGCTGCCGGTCTCGTTCCGGCCGCAGTACACGGGCTCACCGTTCCGCAAGCCGAACGCGACGGTCAACGTCGACGTGAGTGCCGCTCGGGCCGCGGGCGTCTCGACGCGAACCGTGACCGCGGCCGCGGTGGGGACGTTGCAGAAGTTGTCGAGCGCGCGGCTCAAGGACGCATGCCAGCCGCCGGCATTGCTGAAGCCGATCGTGCGCCCCGCGCAGCAGGTCGTCGTGCGCTACCTCGACAACGGGAAGGTGGTCGCCGAGACGACCTACGACTGCAGCAAGTACACCTAGCCCCATCGGGCGCCCGGCGGCCTCGGGGGCGGTGACGGTCAGGTCACGCCTTCGTCACACGACGCGGACCAACGTGATGTCACCGCCTCGCAGAGTGCGAGTGTCGCGATCACGCCAGGGTCTGGTCGTATGCGTTCTCGAACCGTTCCCGCCATCGACGTCACGGAGCTCGCCGTTCTCGACGTCGCCGAAGACATCCGCGCCGCTGATCTCAGCGCCGCGGCCGTCTCCCGTCGCAACGAGCTCGTCGAAGAGGCGATCCCCCTCGCCAAGTTGATCGTCAGCACGTACTGCCGAGATCACGGCATCTTCGGCCTCCGCGAGGAAATCGAGGCGGAAGCCTTGGCCGGGCTGTTGAATCTCGCCGACACGTACCGCCCGGCGTCGCCGTGGCTCAAGTACGTGAACCGCAATCTGAAGTTCCGCCTGATCGACGCGATGCGCCGCCGCTCGGGCCGACCGAGCGGCAAGAACTTCGAGCGCCGCTCGAACATCAACGACGCCGACGTGCTCGACCTCCGGCTCGAAGCCGTCGGCGAGGGCGATCCGGCGTTCGCCGAGGTCGACGCGGCCGACGCCTTTGCGTACGCGACCAAGCGGATGCCGGAGCGCACCCGCTGGATCATCTCGCAGCGCATGGCCGGCGTGAAGATGGACGAGATCGGATCCGCGCTCGGGATCTCCGAATCCCGGGTCAGTCAGATCCTGTTCGAGATCCGCCCCGAGCTGGAACGGGTACTCGCGGGCTGAACCACACCCGGAGGGTCAACCGGCACGCTGGCTCGACGGGTCGCCGTGGCGGCGGCCCAGGTTCTTCACGAGCCCGGAGAGCCGCTCGGTCGGTTCGAGCCGGAGCTCGTCGTTGAGCAACGCCCGGTAGTGGTCGTAGTGGCTCAGTGCCTCGGCCTGGTTCCCCTCGGCGAGGAAGACGCGGATCAACGCCGCGTGCGAGGTCTCCCGCAACGGCTCACCGCGGATCGCGGCCTGCGCGGCGGTGATCGCTTCGGCCCAACGACCCTCGGCCGCGAGGTGATCGGCCATCGCCTCCAGCGCGTGGAGGCGGAGCTGGCGCCATTCCGCGGTCTCGATCAGCACCCAGTCCTCGTACCAGTCGGGCAGGAGGTCGGCCGACAACGACGCGACCGCGGCCGCGGTCGCGTCCGGCTCGAGGCGCGGCGCGTTCGGCTCCAGGAGCCGGTGCGCGAATCGCTTCGAGTCCCGGATGTCGACGATCACCCCCGAAGCCAGGTTGATGTCGAGATCGGCGATGTCGACCGCGTTGCGGGCCTCGCCCCGCAACCGGGTCAGCGCCGAGCGCAGGCTCGCGGACGCGTGCTGCTCCGTCGACTCGGGCCACAGCGTGCCCGCGAGCATCGGCCGCGTCACGGACCGATCGCGGAGCGCGAGCAGCGCCAGGAGGCGCTGCGATCCCGACGGGAGCGCCGGCGAGGTGTCACCGGCGCGGAATTGGAAGCTGCCGAGTACCGAGAGTGTCAGGTCGTCGCCGGTCCCGCGTACGAATGCGACGTCGAGTTTGTTGCTGCTCATTGCCCGCTCCTGAACAACGCCGAGCCCGGTTCGGGCCGGCCGAAATGGAATCCCTGACCGAACTCGCACCCGAGCGCGCGCAACGCGAACGCGCGGCTCGAGTCCTCGACGCCCTCGGCGACGACGATGATGTCGAGCTCGCTCCCGAGCCCGACGATCGCGCGCACGATCGCCGTGCGGACCCGGTCGAACCCGAGGCCCGCGACGAAGCTGGCGTCGATCTTCAGCTCGTCGACGGGGAGCTCGGCCATGTCGGCGAGCGACGAGTAGCCGGTGCCGAAGTCGTCGAGCGCGACCCGCACGCCGATGGCGTTGAGATCCTCGAGGGTGGCGCGCGCGGCTCCGACATCGCCGAGGATGCTCCACTCGGTGATCTCGACGACGAGTCGTGCCGGTTCGATCCCCGTGAGACGAATCGCGTGTTCGACGCGGTCGACGAATCCGGCGGCCGCGAACCGCGCCGGCGTGACGTTCACGTTGATGCTGGTCGGGTACCCCGCGCCCGCCCACGTCGCTCCCTGCCGGCAGCCTTCGACGAGGACCCAGTCGTCGATCTCGGCGCCGACGTCGCTGCACTGCGCGAGCGCGAGGAAGTCGGCCGGCGCGAGGCGCCCTCGGGCCGGGTGCTGCCAGCGCACGAGGGCTTCGTAGCCGACGACCGCCTCCGTCTCGAGTGCGACGATGGGCTGGAAGTCGAGCCGCAGCTCGTTCCCGGAGACCGCGCGCGTCAGATCGCTCTGCAGTCCGATCGACCGCGGCGGAGCGTCGGCAACGCCACGCGCGCTTCCGAACAGCGCACGTCGCGCGGTCATCGCGTCGCCGTCGTGAGGCCGACGACGCGGGACCGCGCCGCCGGCGCCGCGCGCGACGGGCTCGGGTACGCGAGGAGCTCGCCCTGGCCGTACTGGCAGCCGGTCTCCATGAGCAGTTCGGTCTGGAGGGCGCTCTCGATGCCTTCGGCGATCACGGACAGGCCGAGCGTGCTGCCGATCTGGACGAGCGCGGCGACCATGTCACAACCCGCCGTGTGGGCTTGACCGTCGGACGTCATGTTCGCAACGAAGCCGCGGTCGATCTTGAGGAAGTCGGCGGGGAGCTCCTGTAGCTTCGACAGCGGAGCATGCCCGGTGCCGAAGTCGTCGACGCCGATGTGCACGCCGAGCTCCTGGATCGCTCGCAGCTCGCGGGTGGCCGAACCGCTCGCGCGCATGAGGACGCACTCGGCCAACTCGATCCACAGGCGGTCGGATTCGACGCCGGTCTCGGCGAGGATGGTTGCGACCGAACGCGCGAGTCCGGGTTCGGCGAGCTCGCGGGCGGACAGGTTCACCGACATCCAGCCGGGCCAGCCGGCATCGCGCCAACGCCGGGCCTGTATGCACGCGGCGCGTATCGCCCACGTGCCGATGGGGACGATCGCGCCGTTCTGTTCCGCGATCTCGAGGAACTCACCGGCGCGGAGGAAGCCGCGCCCGGGATGCTCCCATCGCAGGAACGCCTCGACGCCCACGATGGTGTTCCGAGCGAGCTCGTGAATCGGCTGATAGTGCAGGACGAACTCGCGTCGTTCGAGCGCGGGTGCAAGGTCCGCGTCGAGCTCGGACCGCAGTTGCGCGGTCTGGGCGAGCGTGTCGTCGAACCGGTGCCATTGGGCGCGTCCGTTGCGCTTCGCCTGGTACATGGCCGCGTCGGCGTTGCGGAGCAAGGTGGCGGCATCGGAACGTTCGCCCGTGCGGCCGTCGACGGTCGCGATGCCGATACTCATCGTCATCAGGCACTCGCGGCCGTCGATCGCGATCGGTCGCTCGATTGCCGCGCGTATCCGCGACGCGATGACCGTGGATTCGGCTGCGTCGTGGAGCCCCTCGCACACGACGACGAACTCGTCACCCCCCACCCGGGCCACCGTGTCGGACTGCCGTTGCAGGTGTTGGAGCCGGTGGGCGATCTCGAGAAGGAGATGGTCCGCGTACTGATGGCCGTACCCGTCGTTGACGACCTTGAAGTCGTCGAGATCACAGAAGAGCACGGCGACGACGTCACGTGACCGGCCGACGCGGGCGAGGGCGACGTCGAGCCGCTCCAGGAGCGCGAGCCGGTTCGGGATGCCGGTGAGCGGGTCGCGCATGGTGTGCTCCCGCAGCTGCGCGTTCTCCGCCTTACGAGCAGTCACGTCGCGCGCGTTGCTGACGATCCCCTTGATCTGCGGATCGTCCAGGCGGTTGACCTGGACCGTCTCGAACCAGTGCCACGTACCGTCGCGATGGCGCATGCGCAGTTCGATCGGGGGCGCAGTCGGGTTCTCGGCTGCGGTGCCGCACAGCGCGGCGTCGCGGCCGGCGAGGTCGGAGGGGTGGATCAGGTCGTGCTCCGGGCTTCCCTCGAGGTCGGCGGGCTCGTGACCGAGCGCGGCGACGGACGGGCTGCAGTAGGTGATGATCCCGCGCGTCACGGACGAGGACGATGTCGTACAAGGAGGCGAGGAGCGCGCCGAAGCGGCCGTCGCCGCTCTTCTCGGTCAATTCCTCGACCAGAACGTGATGTGACTGCGTGAGTCCCCCGCGGGTGGATCGCCCCATCGCGCTGCTGCTCCTCCTGCCGATTGAATCGGAAGAGCGAGTCGCAGGGTCCGGGCGAACCGCGACCAAACGATAGGTCCGGCGGGCGCGGCACGGAATCCGTTGCTCGCCGCAAACATCGTGGGGAAGGCCGCAGCATGCTGCATGCATGCGAACGCGCTCCGTGTCACGTCGAGGTGACATTCTCGTCACGCTCCGCGACGAGCGTCGACGGATGCCGCCCGGGACCTGCGCGCTGCGCCGGCCGGGTCGCGCGCATCGGAGCCCGCACCATGAAGATGACCAAAGCCGCGCGCCACCGGACGTCTGTTGTCATTCTGTCGCTCGTTGCCGCGATCGCGATCGCGGCCGGCGGTTTCGTCGTCGGTCACGCCGCCCGGCCGGGCCGGGCCCATCCGTTCGAGAACACCGCCGCGACGCGCCCGATCGCCGGTTCGACGACGACGTCGACGACCGCGCCCGGCAGGCTCGTGTGGTCGCTCGTGCAGCAGCCGAACGGCTCGCTCACGGTGCTGCGCGGCAAGGCGGTCTCCGGACTCCACCCGAACGCCGTGATCGCGTCCGGCGCGCGTGTTCTCAGCGTGGAGACTGACGTGGCCGAGCACAGCGCGGTCACGGCCGGCGAGAACGACCCGTTGCGCTCACAACAGTGGGCGCTCGACCAGACCTCGTTCGAGCGGGCGTGGTCGGTGACGAGTGGCGCCGGCGTCACCGTCGCGGTCATCGACACCGGCGTCGACGCCGCGCACGAAGACCTCGGATCGGTCGTGCTCCCGGGCATCGACTACGTCGAACCGAGCCTCGACGGACGCTACGACCCCGACGGCCACGGCACGCACGTCGCGGGCATCATCGCCGCGCGCGTCAACAACGATCTCGGCATCGCCGGTGCCGCGCCGAGCGTGCGCATCCTGCCGGTGCGCGTGCTCGACGCCACGGGCAGCGGTGTCTCGTCGAACGTCGCCGCCGGGATCATCTGGGCGACCGACCACGGCGCGCGGGTGATCAGCATGAGCCTCGGCGGAGGACCCTCGCCCGGGATCGAGATCGCGATGCAATACGCGATCAGCAAGGGTTCGGTCGTCCTCGCGGCCGCGGGGAACAACGGCGCGAAGGGCAACGCGCCGGTATACCCGGCCGCGTATCCCGAGGCGATCGCGGTCGGCGCGTTCGCCGAGAACCTGCAGCGGGCGCCGTTCTCGAACTTCGGCGCCTACGTCGACATCAGCGCGCCGGGCAACGACATCCTCTCGACGTGGTCGTCGTCGCCGACGAGCTACGCGGTCGCGAGCGGGACCTCGATGGCCACGCCGTACGCGTCGGCCGAGGCGGCATTGATCATCTCGAGGAATCCCGCGCTGTCGGTGGCGTCGGTGACGTCGATCCTCGAGTCGACCGCGCGCGACGCCGGCGCGCCGGGGTCGATCCCGACTACGGGCACGGTCTCATCGACCCCGCCGCGGCCGTGCTCGCGGCAACGCCGCGGATCCCCGGTTACGGCAGCAAGGGCGACGGCTACTGGATCGTCGGACCGCAGGGAAGCGTGCTCGCGTACGGGCTCGTATCGGCGTACGGCCAGGGTTTCGTCGGCTCGCCGACGGTCGCGTCGGCGCGCACGCCGAGTGGCCACGGCTACTGGCTCGTCTCCGCGGCCGGCGCCGTCTACGCGTTCGGCGATGCCCGCTTCTACGGGGGCGTGAACGGGCTGCAGCTCAGCGCGCCGATCGTCGGCATGGCCGCGACACCGTCCGGTGGCGGCTACATCCTGCTCGGCGCCGACGGTGGGATCTTCACCTTCGGCAACGCGCGCTTCCACGGTTCGACCGGCGGCATGCGTCTCAACGCGCGCGTCCTCGATCTCGCGATCACGGCGAGCGGCAACGGGTACTGGTTCGTCGCCGGCGACGGCGGCGTCTTCTCGTTCGGCGACGCGCGCTTCCACGGGTCGACCGGCGCGATGCGGCTCGCGTTGCCGGTGACGTCGATCGCGAGCGCGAGCAACGGCAGCGGCTACTGGCTCGTCGCGGCCGACGGCGGCATCTTCGCGTTCGGCGTGCCCTTCGAGGGCAGCCTTCCCGGCCTGCGCAACCTGGTCGGCGGGTCGTACGCGCCGACGGTCCGTATGCGGGCGCTCTCGACGAACGACGGCTATTACCTCCTCGGTTCGGATGGGTCGATCTCGTCGTTCGGAACCGCGCGACTTCTTCGGCGCGGCGACCGGGAGCAGCGCGGTCGACCTGATGCTCGCGCCGTGAACCGATCGCGGACGGTCGCGTAGCGGTCACGCGCCCGTTACGCGCGCGCGAGACACTCCGGGGTGTCAGGTCCTCCCCGCGCCCTTGCGCACGGGCCGGTCGTCCTATTCGTTTCCCCACGCTGGTGGCGCCATGAGCGGCGAGCTACAACTTGCTCCGGACCCTTCCGGCCCGGACGCGTCCGAAGAGACCGAACGCGCGGCGCTGGCCCGACGCGGTGTCGTCGCGCCCGCCGACGACGCGCCCATGACACCCCTCGGCGCGCTGCTCGTCGAGCGGGGCGACCTCTCCGGTCAACAGCTGCCGCGACGCGCTGGGAGCCCAGACCGCGGGCGGCAAACGTCTCGGCGAGATCATGGTCGAGCTCGGGATCATCTCCGAACGCGTCCTCAGCTCCGCGCTGGCCGAACAGGCCGGGCTGGAGGCGATCGACCTTTCGCGGGCGCGACCCGACGTCGCGATCGTCGGTCTGATGACCGAAGACGACGCGCGGTCGCTCGGGGCGTTGCCGCTGCGCAAGGTCGGCGGCCGCATCGAAGTGGCGATCGCCGACCCCCTCGACGACGGACTGCAGGCGAAGTTGATCGCCCTGCTGCACTCGCCGGTGCGCCTGCTCGTCGCGCCACCCGCCGACGTCGCGTACGCGATCGAGCGCGCCTATCTCAACCAGGCCGAAATCAGCGGCGCGCTGAAGGAGTTCCAGGAACGATCCGAGCAGCGCGGCCGGCTCGCCGGCGGCGCGCCCGTGGAGGTTGCGGTCGACGAGAACGCGCCCATCGTGAAGGTCGTCAACCTGATCTTCGAACAGGCCGTGCGAGACCGCGCATCCGACGTGCACATCGAACCACAGCAGGACCGCGTGCGCGTCCGCGTGCGAACCGACGGCGCCCTGCACGAGGTGCTGTCGCTGCCGGTGTCGATGGCGACGCCGCTCGTCAGCCGGATCAAGGTCATGGCCGACATGAACATCGTCGAGCGCCGCCGTCCGCAGGACGGGCAGATCGAGATCACGGTCGACCGTCACGATCTCGACGTCCGAGTCTCCACGACCGCAACCGTCTTCGGCGAGAAGTGTGTGATGCGGCTGCTCGATCGGACGCGCGCACTGTTGACGCTGTCCGGTCTGGGAATGTCGGACGAGACCTACAAGGAGTACGACCGGCTCATCAGGTCGCCGTACGGGATGGTCATCTGCGCGGGGCCGACCGGCTCGGGCAAGACGACGACGTTGTACGCGACGCTCGCGGAGATCGACCGCGAAGAGATCAACATCATGACGATCGAGGACCCGGTCGAGTACGTCTTCCCGTCGATCAACCAGATCCAGATCAACCCGGTCGCGGGCGTCACGTTCGCCACCGGGCTGCGCGCCATCCTGCGCCAGGATCCCGACGCGATCCTGGTCGGCGAGATCCGCGACGTCGACACCGCGCGCATCGCGGTACAAGCCGCGATGACCGGGCACTTCGTGATGTCGTCGTTGCACGCAACCGACGCGACGAGCGCGCTGCACCGGTTCATGGACATGGGCATCGAGCCGTTTCTCATTGCTTCGTCGCTGCTCGGCGTCGTCGGTCAGCGGCTCATCCGCAAGGTCTGCAACAACTGCACCGCGCCGTACGGCCCGACGCCGGAGGAGCGCGCGTTCTACGAGCTCGGCGGCGGCACTCCCGACAAGACCGACTTCGTGCACGGGAGCGGCTGCAACGTCTGCGGGCAGACCGGCTACTACGACCGTGTCGGCATCTACGAGGTCCTGCCGATGTCCGACGACCTCAAGAGCCTGATCGTGAAGCAGGCGTCGCTCGGCGCGCTGCGCGAGGCGGCCGCGGCGGTCGGGATGCGGACGCTGCGCGACCAGGCGATCGATCTCGTCGAGCAGAACGTCACCACGATCGCCGAGGTGCTCCGCACCGTGTACGTCCTCTGATCCGAAGGCCCGACGATGTCACGCTTCCGATACACGGCCGTCTCCGAGGACGGCACGAAAGTCAAGGACGAGCTCGACGCGCTCAACGAGACGCTCGCGCGCGACGAGCTGCTCAACCGCAACCTCGAGGTGCGCAAGATCAAGCGCGCCCGCAAGAGCGTGCTCTCGATCGAGTTGACGAAGCAACGGGTCAAGCGGGCCGAGATCATGAACTTCTCCCGGCAGATGGCGGCGTTCGTGTCGGCCGGCATCCCTCTCACCGACGGGCTGCAGGTGATCGCCCGGTCCAGCACGAACCGGCACTGGCAGGAAGTGCTCGGTGAAGCGGGCGAGGCGATCGCCCAGGGGACCCAGTTCTCCGACGCACTCGGCCGTAACGCCGACCTCTTCCCGCCCTACTACCTCGGCATCGTGAAGGCCGCGGAGATGACCGGCCGGCTCGACCTGGCGCTCGAGCAGGTCGCGAGCTACATGGAACGCGATCTGGAGACCCGTAGCCGGATCAACCAGGCGCTCGCCTACCCGTCGGTCGTGCTCGGCATGGCCGTCGTGACCGTCGCGACGCTCGCGGTCTGGGTACTGCCGAAGTTCGCGACGTTCTTCAGCGGCCTCGGCGCGAAGTTGCCGCTGTCGACGCGGATCCTCATCGGTCTCGCGAACTTCACGAAGAGCTTCTGGTGGCTCTACGCCCTCGTCTTCGCGGCATTCGCCGGAGTGTCGTTCTGGCTGTGGAAGACCGAGACCGGTCGGCGCCTGCGCAACCGCGTGACGCTGCGCCTCCCGCTGATCAAGGTCATCGTCCTCTATTCGGTCGTCGAGCGGATCACGCGCATTCTCGGCGCGATGTCGCGTGCCGGAGTCCCGCTCCCGGACGCGATGGCCGCCGCGATCCGCGGCGCGAACAACAGCGTCTTCGAGGACGGGTTGCAGGGCGCGCAGGTGCGCATGCTCGAGGGCGAAGGCCTCGCGGGCCCGATCTCCGATACGGGACTCTTCCCCGAGGCCGCAATCCAGATGATGCGCGTCGGCGAGAACACGGGCACGCTCGACGTCCAACTCGAGAACGCCTCCGACTACTACTCGCGCGAGCTCGAGTACAAACTCAAGAAGCTCACGACACTGTTCGAGCCCGCGGTCATCCTCCTCATGGGACTCGTGGTCGGCTTCGTCGCCGTCGCGCTCGTGCAGGCGATGTACGGCATCTACTCCGCGCCGACGTTGACGAACCTCAAATGAGCGTACGTCTCGTGTCCGCGTCTCCGGAGGGGGTGGTGTGCCACGTCCCCCCGCCCTGACCGGACGATCCATCTTTCACCGACACCAGCAGCAAACGCGCTGCTCTTCCAGGAGGAACCCGAAGTGCGAAGTCGTCTCGACCTACACAACAAGAATCTGTTCCAGAAGGGGTTCACGCTCGTCGAGCTCCTCGTCGTGATCGTGATCCTCGGTGTTCTCGCCGCGGTGGTGGTGTTCGCGGTCGGTGGCATCACGAACACGAGCAAGACGAACGCGTGCACGATCGAAGTGCGCACGATCAACACCGCGACCCAGGCGTACTACGCGCAGAAGAACGCGTACCCGATCGTCGTGCCGGCAACGTCCGGTTCGGCGTTGATCACCTACCTCCAGAGTACGGCGGGCCTCAACCTGCTGTCCTCGGGAACGGGCAGTGCGTCGAACTTCACCCCGACCTACAACGCAACGACCGGAACATATTCCGCGTCCTGCCCGTAGTCCGCTCGGCAGCAAACGTGCTGCTCTTCCAGGAGGAACCCGAAGTGCGAAGTCGTCTCGACCTACACAACAAGAATCTGTTCCAGAAGGGGTTCACGCTCGTCGAGCTCCTCGTCGTGATCGTGATCCTCGGTGTTCTCGCCGCGGTGGTGGTTTTCGCGGTCGGTGGCATCACGAACACGAGCAAGACGAACGCGTGCACGATCGAAGTGCGCACCGTCAACACCGCGACCCAGGCGTTCTTCGCCCAGAAGAACGCGTACCCGACCGCGGTCCAGGCGCCGAGCGGCGCCGCGCTGATCACGTTCCTCCAGAGCCCGACGGGCCTCAACCTGCTGTCCTCGGGAACCGGTAGCGCGTCGAACTTCAGCCCGACCTACAACGCGACGACCGGCGTCTACGCGGCGAGCTGCCCGTAGGGATGTCCGCTCACCTCGGGAGGGGACGAGGGCTCCTCCCGAGGCGTCCGATCGACGAAGTCGAAAAGGTGAACGAATGTCCGGAACTGCCATACGTGTCGACGCGATGGAGGCGTATCTCGCGGAGGTCATCCGCCTCCGCGGGACCGACCTGCTCATCACGCCGGGCTCGCCGGCGCGGGTGCGGGTCGACGGCCGGCTGGTCCCCATCAAGGACGCGCCGACTCTCGGAGCGACCGAATGCTCGGCCATCATCGAGGCACTCCTGACCGACGAGCTGCAGGCGAAGCTCCACGAGGAGCGCGACCTCGACCTGTCGTTCTCCTTCGCGGAGAGCCACCGGTTCCGTGCGAACTGCTTCTTCCGCAGCGGTGAGCTCGCGATGTCGGTCCGGGCGATACCGCTCGCGATCCCGACCCCCGAGGAGCTCGGCATCCCGCCGGTCATCGCGGCGACCTGCGAGCTCAAACAGGGTTTCGTCCTCGTCACCGGACCGACCGGATCGGGAAAGTCGACGACGCTCGCATCGATGATCCAGTACATCAACAGCTCGCGTCCGGTCCACATCCTGACGATCGAGGACCCGATCGAATACACGCACCAGCATCGGGTCGCGGCCGTCGACCAGCGCGAGGTCGGCACCGACACCAGGTCGTTCGCACACGCGTTGCGCGCCGCGTTGCGGGAGGACCCCGATGTCGTGCTCGTCGGCGAGATGCGCGACCCGGAGACGATCCAGTTCGCGCTCACCCTCGCCGAGACGGGTCATCTGGTCTTCGCGACACTCCACACGAACGACGCCGCGCAGTCGCTCGACCGGATCTCCGACGTGTTCCCGGCCGAGCGCCAGACCCAGATCCGCGTCCAGCTCGCGGCGTCGCTGGCGGTGGTCGTGTCCCAGCGGCTACTGCCGCGTCGCGGCGGTGGATTGGTCGCGGCCTTCGAGCTGCTCGTCGCGAACGACGCCATCCGCAATCTCGTGCGGGAGGGTCGGACGTACCAGCTCCGCAACGTGATCCACAGCGGCCGCAGCGAAGGGATGCTGACACTCGACACCGCCCTGAACGAGCTCGTCGCATCCGGACTGGTCTCCTACGACGACGCCGTCGCGCAGTCGATGCGACCGGCCGACATCGTTCGCCGCGTTGTCGCGCCCGTCGTCGCGCCCGTTGTCGCGCCCGCCGGCTGATGGCGTTCACGACCGGGTCACGTCGACGTCACGGGCGGGAGCGCAACGTGGCGGTGACGCCCGCTGCGGAGGCGGCGTCAGAGCCGGAGGTGTGCAGATGGCAAGCCCGTCGCAGGGACCCCAACGATCGCGACCACGCGTGAACGCCCGACCGAATCCGGTGCCGGCCGCGAAGATCGGATCCGCGACGCCGTGGGTCAGGGTCACGTGCCCGGAGTGCGGGATCGTGCGCGTACGCGCCGACCGGGTGGTCGTCCGCAATTGCATCGACGACAACAGCTGGTCGTACCGCGCCCGGTGCTCGAGTTGTGACACCACTTTCGTCGACACGACGCCCGTCTCGCTCGCGCTGCCCGCGGTCGCGGCCGGGCTGGCGGTGGAGATCTGGACGCGGCCGACGCCGAGCGCCCGTCGGGGCGGCGGTCCGCTGGAGATGGTCGACGCGCTCGAGCTCCATCTCGCGTTGCTCGAGCCCGACTGGTTCGACCAACTCGCGCGCACCGAACCGTTCGAAGAGGGTTGACCATCGGTGCGACGGGCAGGCGGCGAGTCGCACGAGGATGAGGACGGTTCGACACTGATCGAGGTCCTCGTCGCGTCCGTGATCATGGCGTCGACCGTCATCATGCTCGTGACCGGGATGGGGGTGCTGTTCACCAGCTCGATTCAGAACCGTCAGCTCACCACCACGAGCGTCGTCGCGCGCGACTACGCGGAGGCGCTCGACCTCGCGGTCGCGCAGGCGAGCGCGCAATCGGGACCGTGGTGCAGCACCTCCTACACCGTGCCTTGGACTCCCCCCACGGGCTTCACCGTCACCCCCAGCTTCGGCGCGTGCCCCGCGACCGACGCCGCGACGCCGCAGTTCCAGACGGTGACGATCTCCGCGTCGGCGCCGAGCGGCGCGGTCGAACTGCTTCGGATGGTGGTGCGCCAGTCGTGAGCCCGGGTCGCACGCGTGCCCGCCGCGGTCGCGGGGAGGACGGCGCCGCGTTGGAGCTCGCGCTGATCTTTCTTGCCGCGACCGCGCTGATCGTGGCGGTGCTCCTCGACTTCGCGAGCTCCAGCTCCCAGGCGACGGCGGTCGTTCGGACGGCTCGGGGTTCCGACTACGACGCCGATGCCGCGATGCAGGCCGCGATCGCGACGATCAGGGCGGATTCGACGCAAGGATTCGTGGGCACGTGCGCGTCGTTCACGCCGTCGTTCACGCTCAACACGCCCACGCGGCCGTTGCGCGTCGACTGCACCCCCTTCTCGGCTCCCGTCGCGCAGCGGCACGTGGTGCTCTCCGTCTGCGCGGCCTCGGTCGCGGCGCCGTGCCCGGACAGCCAGTCCCTGCTGCGGGCCGATGTGACCTTCTACGACACCCAGTGTGACTGCGGCTCGGTGTCGATCCAGTCGTGGAGCAACCAGTGAGGGTCGCGCCGCGAACCCGTCGCGGCGTTCGGCGTCGCATCGATGCCGTCCGGAACCGGTGCGGCGAACGCGACGAGTCCGGGTTCACGCTCGCCGAGCTGATCGTCGCGGTCATGATCGAGACGATCATCTTCACCGCTCTCGCCACCGCGTTCGTCGTCGTGCTCCAGGGCGGTTCGTCGGTCAACGAGAGCCTGAAGAAGTCGGCCGACGCGCGTCTGGCCGCCGCCTACATCGTGAGCGACGCGCGCAACTCGAGCGGTCCGGAGATCTCGCTGACCGACACCGCGTCCTGCCCCGACCCGAACCCGCCCGTCGCGGGCGCGCAGACGGCGGTCGCGCGCTTCAACTGGCTCGCGACGAGTGCCGCGGGAACGACGACCGCCAACATCATTGACTATGTGCTCGTCTCCGGATCGCTGCTGCGCCGCCACTGCGAAGGCGGCGTGCTCCAGAGCGACGCCGTCCTGGCGAGCAGCGTCGCGGCCGTGACGGTCGTCTGCGACCCGATCGCGGACTGCACCGGCTCGCCGACGTCGATCACCGTGTCGATCACCGAGACGCCCGACAACGTCGGCGCGACGCCGTACTCGTACAGCCTGACCGCGGCCTTCCGGAAGATGATCGGCGGCGGGGTGCCGGTCACGCCGTCGCCCCCGCAGTCGCTCGTCGTGTTCGGGACTGGCGGTTGTGGGATCGACGTCTCGGGCGGCTCGCCCATCGGCGTGAAGGTGTACGGCAAGGCGTCCGTCAACACGGCGGACAACGGGAGCTGCAAGGCGATCAACCTGTCGGGGAGCGGCATCTTCAGCGCGGGGAGCACGTCGATCTTGCAGGGCGGAACCTGCGTCGCCAGCGGAGGCAGTCACTGCCCGGTGTGGACCTCGTATCCCACCCCGATCACCGACCCGTACGCCGGTCTGGCGGCGCCCGCGACCCAGCCGAACCGGACCAACGCATGTGGCGGGAGGGATGGATCGGCCACGACCCTCGCGGGTACCTACACGAGCTCGTTCGTCGTCGCCGGAGCCGTCAACTGCACGCTCGCGAGCGGCATCTACGTCTTCAAGGCCGGCTTCTCGGTGACCGCGGGCGCCACGCTCACGACCGCGCCGGGCGGTGTCCTGATCTACGTCACGGGCGGCACGTTCAACATCGACGGCGCCGCCGTCGTCACGGTCACGGCGATGACGACCGGCGCGTATGCGGGCCTGGTCGTGTGGCAGGCCGCAGCCGACACCTCGACGTTCAACGTCGCGGCCGGCGGCGCCGTCGTCTTCGCGGGCGGGGTCTACGTACCGAAGGCGAAGGTCCTGCTTTCGGGCAACGCGCAGGCGCCGAGAGCCACGTCGCTCGTCGCACAGACGATCGTCATGGAGGGCAGCGCGGGCATCGTCATCGGCGCTTCGCCCGTTCCGCTGTCGATCACCGCGCCCGCGTCGATGCCGGCATGGACGGTCGGGCGGACGTACCCGTCGACCGCGTTCACCGCCGCCGGCGGTGACACGTTCTACGCGTGGTCGGCGACGGGACTACCGGCCGGCCTGGCGATGAACACCGTCACCGGGGTCGTGTCCGGGATCCCGACCGCGCCGGCGACGGCGTCGGTCATCGTGACGCTCAACGACGCGCTCGGCGACGACCCCGACACCGCGTCGTTCACCGTGACGATCAGCGCCGCGCCCGCGATCTCGACGGCGACACTGCCGTCCGGCGAAAAGACGCTCGTGTACAGCTCGACCCTGGAGAGTACCGGTGGTACCTCACCGTTGACGTGGTCGGCGACCGGCCTGCCCGCCGGTCTCGCGATCGGCTCGGCATCCGGGACCATCTCGGGAACCCCGACCGCGACGGGCTCGTCGACCGTCGTCGTCACGCTCACCGACGCCGCCGGTGCGACGGCCACCAAGAGCCTGACCCTCGGCGTCGGCGTTCCGCCCGCGATCTCGAGCGTCACGCTCGCGAACGGGACCGGGTCGTCGGGCACGATCGACGCGGGCGACACGGTGACCGTGGTGTTCTCGGCACAGATGGACGTCACCACGTTCTGCTCGACCTGGTCGGGCGACACGACCGACCAGGTGCTCAACGCGCTCAGCGACGTGACGGTGACCGTGACGAACGGCCCGGCCGACACCCTCACTGTGACGAGCGCCACCTGCACCTTCAACTTCGGCTCGATCAACCTCGCGTCGGCCGGGTATGTGAGCTCGTCGTCGACGTTCAGGGGTTCGAAGACCTCGACGAGATCGACGATCTCGTGGACCGCGAGCACCTACAAGCTCGTGATCAAGCTCGGCTCGAAGGCCTCTGGCACCGTTGCGAGCGTCTCGACGAGCACGCCGATCTACACGGCGTCACCGACGATCGCCGATTCCGCGGGCGCGTTGCTGTCGAACTCCCCGTTCACGCTGCCCGCGGGAAAGAAGTTCTGACCGGAGCCCGGGCCGCGGGCCTCGTCCCGGGACCGAAAGCCGCGATCGGGTCATTCGCTTCCCGAGGAGGATCCGGGGCGCATTGCGGCGTCAAGGCCCGGCCTCCGGCGCCCGATATCGCTCGCGTGAGCCGGAGCCCGCTCAGCGATGCCGCGCGTGCGGCATGCCTCGATCAAGTCATGCGCGCGCTCTGGCGCAGCTCGCTGCTCGGGATCCCCGCCTCGACGTTGCTCGCCCTCATCATGGGCTCCTCGGTACCGGCCTCGCGCCGCGTCGCGTTCGTCGCGGTGGTCTCGATCGCCGACGTCGCGACCATGATCGCGGCCGGTTGCTATCTGCGGCGGCGCCGCCGCGGCGTCGTGCTGCAGGACTACCCGATCGGCCTGCTCGGCACGATGGTCATCGCGGGTGCGTGGGGTTCGATGGCGGTGTTCGCGCTGCCCAGCTCTCATGACGTCGACCTGCGCGCGGTCTACATGCTCTTCGTCTGCGGCTGCTCGGCGACCTATGTCGTCGGGACGGCGGCGCGGCGTCTCTACTTCTTCGCGTCACAGATCCCCATGCTGGTCCCGGTCGCGGTCGTGTTCATGGCTTCCCCCGACCGGGTCACGCGGCTGCTCGGCTTCGCGGTGCCGATCTACTTCGTCGTAATGACGTCGCTCCACCACGAGGTCCACGGCGTGGTGGTGAGCGAGCTGCAACTGCGCGAGCACAACGACGAGGCGAACGCGCGGCTGCTCGAGGCGAACGCG
This sequence comes from uncultured Actinomycetes bacterium, assembly GCA_963829195.1. Taxonomy (GTDB): domain Bacteria; phylum Actinomycetota; class Acidimicrobiia; order IMCC26256; family PALSA-610; genus PALSA-610. Next base: position 784,813 of record CAWHHS010000006.1, on the reverse strand, counting down.
CAGCTGACGCGGCGCGCGCTGCGCGACGAGCTGACCGGGCTCGCGAATCGCGCCGGATTCGTCGACGTCCTGCAAGGCGCGGTCGCGCACGCCCGGGACGAGGGCACGATCGTCGGTGTCCTCTACTTCGACGTCGACCGGCTCAAGGTCGTCAACGACTCGCTCGGGCACGCGGCCGGCGACATGCTCCTCGTCGAGATCGCCGAGCGCGTGCACCGCATGCTCCGCAGTACCGACGTGCTCGCGCGTCTTGGCGGCGACGAGTTCACGATGTTGCTCGACCAGCTCCACAGCACCGGCGAAGCCGTCGTCATCGCGGAACGCGTCGCGGAGGCGTTCGTGCAGCCGTTCCGGGTCGACGGCCGTTTCATCAACGTCTCGGCCAGCATCGGTGTCGCGACGACCCTCGACGCGACGGACGACGCCGAGGCCCTCCTGTCGTTCGCCGACGCGGCCCAATACCGGGCGAAGCAGTCGGGCCGGAACCGCATCGAGGTGTTCGACATCAAGTTGCGGGCCGCGATCGAGTCGCGCCTCGACGACGAGCACGCGCTGCGCGCGGCGATCTCGTCGGGCCGGATCATCGCGTGGTTCCAGCCCGAAGTCGACCTGTTGACGGGGCGCTTCATCGGCGCCGAGGCGCTCGCCCGCTGGGACCACCCCGAGCGGGGGATCCTCGACGCCTGGAAGTTCGTGCCGCTCGCCGAGGAGACGGGTCTCGTGTACCTGCTCGACGACGCGATCGTGGAGAGCGCGGTGACCACGCGCGCCCGGCTCGCGGCGCTCGGCGTCGGCGGCGACTTCCGCATCTGGTGCAACGTGTCCGCGACCCGCCTGACCCGCGGCAAGCCCGCGGAGCAGCTCGCCCGGCTCTTCGAGCGCACGGGTTGCGACCCGAACCTGATCGGGTTGGAGATCACCGAGACCGCGGTGCTCCCCGACATCGAGGTCGCCGCGCGTGAGATCGCCGCGGCCCGCGCGCTCGGCGTGAAGGTCGCCCTCGACGACTTCGGCACCGGGCACTCGTCGCTCACGCTGTTGCGTTCGCTCACGATCGATCGGGTCAAGATCGACCGGACGTTCGTGTGCGAATTGACGCGCGACGACCGTGACGCCGCCATCGTCCGGCGCGTGATCTCCCTCGCCCACGATCTCGGACTCGACGTCGTGTCGGAGGGCGTCGAGACGCCGGAACAGGCGCGCCTGCTGGTCGAGCTCGGATGTACCCGCGCGCAGGGATGGCTTTGGGCGAAGGCCCTGCCGGAGACCGAGCTGCAGGCCCGGATCGACGCGCAGCGCGTCCCGGGGCGCGACTCGGCCCGCGACACGGAACACCGCGATGCGGTCGTGCCGGCCGGCGGTCCCGAAACCGGCGGCGCGCGGTAGCGTTCACCCGACGCCGTTCGGGGAGGGTGACGTGCACGACCAAGGGTCGGAACCCACGCGGAGGTACACGGTCATCTCCGTCGACGGCCACGCCGGCGCCGAGCTCCGGGCGTACAAGCCGTACCTCGCGTCGCGCTGGCACGACGAGTTCGACGCCTGGGCCGATGCGTACGTGAACCCGTTCGCCGATCTGTTGGCGCCGACCGCGTACCGCAGCTGGGACAGCGAACGCCGGCTGAAGGAGACCGAGTCGCAAGGGGTCGTGGCCGAGGTGTTGTTCCCGAACACCGTGCCGCCGTTCTTCGCGCAGGGAAACCTCACGGCCCTCGAACCGACCGCGGCCGACTACGAGCGGCGCTGGGCGGGTCTGCAAGCACACAACCGGTGGATGGCCGACTTCTGCGCGGCCGCACCCGGGCGGCGCGGCGGGCTCGCGCAGATCTTCCTGAACGATGTCGACGACGCGCTCGGCGAGGTCCGGTGGGCGAAGGACAACATCGACGTCTTCGGCGGGATCCTGCTGCCCAACGTCGCCCCGAACTCCGCGGTGCCACCACTCTGGGACCCGTGCTACGAACCGCTCTGGGACCTGTGCGAGGAACACGGCGTCGTGTTGAACGTGCACAGCGGCAGCGGCCTCCCCGACTTCGGCGAGGCCGAGGCCGCGCGGGCGATCATGCTGATCGAGCTGGCCTGGTTCTCCCACCGGGCGGTGTGGCACCTCATCTTCGGGGGCGTGCTCGAACGGCACCCGAACCTGCGCGTCGTGCTGACCGAGCAGGGCACGAGCTGGATCCCGCGGGGCATCGACACGCTCGACTGGTTCCATCGCCGCATGACCCACGGCGGCGCGGCGGAGGCGGTGTTCTTCGGCGCGGTGGCCGGCGCGCTGTCGCTCACACCGAGCGAGTACTTCCGGCGCAACTTCTGGGTCGGCGCGAGCTTTCTGCGACCTTCCGAGAGCGTGCTGCGCTACGAGGTGGGCGTCGACCGGATCATGTGGGGTGCCGACTACCCGCACTCGGAGGGCTCGTACCCGTACACGACGGAGGCATTGCGCGCCGCGTTCGCGCCCTGCCCGCCGGAGGAGACGCGCCGCATGCTCGAGACCACCGCGGCCGACGTGTACGGCTTCGATCTCGAACGACTGCGCGTGATCGGCGACGCGGTGGGGCCGACCGAGGCGGAGTTGCTGGTGCCGCTCGATCCCGCCGACTACCCGCGCGACTCGACGTGCAACGCCTTCGACGCGGAGCAGATCGTCAAGGCCTGGTAGGCCTTCCTGGCGCGCTCCTGATCATTGGTCGCTCGCGCTGCGCCTCTGCCAGAGCGGCTTCGCGAGTATTGACAGAGGCTCCGCTGCCGCTCCTTAGCCGTTCCAGGCGACGTGGTATTCGTCCTTCCACCACTGCGCCTTGCGGAGTTCCTCCGGCGTCGTGACGAGGGTGGGGTCCTGGCCGAGGTCCTCCGGGGTCGGGCCGACGCGCGCGGCGATCGGCCGCAACGCCTCGAGATCGAACCCGTAGCACTTCGCCGCGGTCTCCCCGAGGAGTTGGCGGGCGTCGCCGACGGGCACGTCGCCGAAGTCGCTGCGCAGGCGCGCGATCGTGTGCGGCCACGTGCCTTCCGGATGCGGGTAGTCGGTGCCCCACATCGCGACGTCGCAGCCGATCGTGTGCCGGCGGCGGATCTCCTCCTTCGACATGGTCGACGCGCCCACGAAGATGTTCGTACCGAAGTACTCGGACGGCAGCTTCGACAGGATTCCCCTCATGAGCGCGGCCATCTTCTTCGTGGTGTGCCCGCCGCCGAAGTACTGGTCCCACTTCCACTTCATGTCGGCGACCCAGTAACACGCGCCTTCGGTCACGACGAACTTCAACCCGGGGAAGCGTTCGAACGCGCCGCTGAACAGCAGGTGCGCGATCGGGCGGTGGGTCCAGAACACGACTTCGGCGAGGTAGATGCCGATGAATTCGTTCATCTCCTCGCGCGGTGCCTCGCCCGAATGCGTGTGCACCGGGAAGGCCGCGGCCTGACACGCGGCCCACACCGGGTCGTACGAAGGGTGGTTGTACGGCGTGTGGTCACGCCACATGGTCGGGATCATGATCCCGCCGATCCCGGGCTTGTCGGCAAGCCACTCGATCTCCGCGACGGCCCGCTCGACGTCGTGGCAGATGGGGACGAGCCCGACGCCGGCCCGCCGTTCCGGACTCTCCGCGCACAGCTCGACGAGGAAACGGTTGTGGGCGCGCGCACCCGCGAACGCGAGCTCGGGGTCTTCGATCATCCCCGCCGAGAGCCCGGCGCCGAACGGCGGTGACTCCATCCCGGTGATCGCGTCGGCGTCGGGGAAGATCACCTCGGCCGCCACGCCGTCGGCGTCCATCTCCTTGTCGCGTTGCGCAGGGTCGTACGCGCCGCGCAGCCCTTCTTCGTGCGTCGTCTCCCAGTTGGTGATGTAGTCGTAGTTGAGCACCATCTGCTCGTCGCGGTTCGCCCGGCGCTCGGCGAGGAAGTCGTCGAAGGCGGCGAGGTAGCGACGGTCGAGGTACGGCCGGTATTCCTCGCACGGCAGCCCGGCGTGCGCGTCGGCGGAGATGATCGTGTAGCGCTCGGTCATTTCTTCGCCTTCGCGCCCAGCACCGACAGGTCGTCGTAGCGCTGGTGTACGTAGGGGAGGAGCCAGTCGGCGGGGACGCGTTCGACGACCTCGCCTTCCTGGGTCGTCGCGACCTGTGCGAACTGCATCGAGACGATCCGGCCGACGGGGATGTCGGCGATCGGGTCGATCGGCGAGTCCTGCAGCGTGAGCGTTCCGTCGATCGTCCGGCCGTCGCGTGCCTCCTCGTGGCGGCGGACGTGGACGAGCGGGGCTCGGTGTCGAAGCCCTTGCCGTCGGGCGACGGGCTGATCTTGAAGTAGAAGTCGACCTTGTCCTTGGCCGGGATGTCGGCCGGCGCGCCGAGCGACCCTTCCAGCCGCGCCAGCGGGAAGCCCATGCGTTCGAAGCGGGCGAGCACGTGGTCGCCGTCGACGTCGATCGACACGGCCCCGATCTTCTTGGGCTCGCCGTAGGTCTCGCGGCCGCCGACGGTCGCCTGTTCGGTCGTCATCGGCATGAAGAGCGCGTACTCGCCTTCGACGCTCCCGTGGCGCGCCCGCACGCCGAACCAGCCCGCTCCGAAGACGGGAATGCCGGTCCCCATGTCGACGGTCGCGAACCGGATGCGCGCGAGCGGTTCCGACGGTTCGAGCGGCGGCGGGAGCACGGCTCGGATCGCGTCGAGATCCGTCTCCCAGACGACGGTCACCGCCGTCGACCAGATCTTGGCCGAGGTGGCCTCGACTTCACGGTTGCGTTGCAGCTCGGGTGGACGGGCGCCGTATCGAATCGTCATGATCGAGAGTCTTCCACGGTCACCCGGACGGGAACAGAGAGCGAGGTCATCGTGCGATCCGTCGAAGGAAAGGTCGCGGTCGTCACGGGCGGTGCGAACGGCATCGGCCTGGCGATGGGTCGCCATTTCGCCGAGCACGGGATGCGGGTGATGCTCGCCGACATCCAGCCCGGCCCGCTCGACGTGTCCGTCGCTGCGCTGCGGGCCGACGGGCTCGACGTCGCCGGCTGTGTCACAGACGTCACCAAGCTGCCGTCGGTCGAGCACCTTGCGGACGCGACGGTCGAGGCGTTCGGCGCCGTCCACGTGCTGTGCAACAACGCCGGTATCGGGCCGGGCGGTCAGACGATGCTGTGGGAGTCGGAGGAGAACGACTGGCGTTGGTGTCTCGACGTCAACGTGCTCGGTATGGCGTGGGGGATCAAGGCGTTCGTGCCGCGGATGATCGCGGGCGGCGACGAGGGCCACGTCGTCAACACCTCGTCGGGCAACGGCGGTATCGCCCCGATGGGCGACGCCGCGATCTACGCGACCTCGAAGAGCGCGGTCACGACGCTCACCGAGTTGCTCTACTACCAGCTCCGGACGCAGCAGACGAACATCTCCTGCTCGGTGTTGTATCCCGGCCCGAACTGGTTGCGGACGAAGCTCTGGGAGGCCTGGCGCACGCGGCCCGAGGAATACGCGAAGCAGGCTGCGCGTACCACCGCGTATCCGAGCTTCGAGGAGTTCGAACAGCAGATGGAGGCGGCGGGCACGCCGCTTCCGGTGACGCCGCTCTCGGAAGTCGCGGGGCGCGTGCTCGACGCGATCCTCGCCGACCGCTTCTGGATCAACCCGAGCGGCGACGAACCGCTCGACGCACGCTACGCGGCGATGAAGGCGCGCCGCAACCCCGACTACTTCCGCAACTGGAATCCGACGACCGGGCAGTGAGCGGACGGTGTTGCGAGGGAGGCCGCCGGTAACCCGGCGGGGGTGAGCCCGACGGCCTCAACCTCGCGATCCGTTGGATCTATGTGTGGGTGCAGTGGTCGGCCGTGGTCTCGGGTGCGACTTCGGCACCGTCGAAGTCGGCGAGAGTGCTGATACGGAAACGACCGTCGCGGTCGGTCTCGTCGCGCATGCGCTCGCCGCGTTGCGCGTAGTAGTGCGCGCGGGTGTAACGCTCGGTCGTCGGTGCATAGCTCGCTACGAGCACGCGCCACGATCGTTCGCCGCGGTTGGCGTCGCTGTAGTGCGGTGCGAGGCCGTCGATGCAGACCGCGTCGCCCGCGGCGAGCTCGGCCGGGAACCAATCGAGCGTGTTCGCGACGTCGGCGCGCACGACCCCGCGGTCGTCGACGGGAAGCACCTCGTCGACGCCGCCGGCCAGCCACAGACAACCCGACTCGAGGCTGCAGTCGTCGATCGCGACGAGGATCGACATCACGCGTTCGACCCCCGGATACGCGACGCGGTCCTGGTGCGGGCTGAATCCCGCGCCCCCCGGATGTTTGTAGTTCACCTTGTCCTTGAACGCGGCTCACCGGCTCGCCGAGTGCCGCGGTCGCGCAGTCGGCGAGCACTCCGCCGACGAGCGCGGCGACACCGGGATGGCACGCGGAGACGTTCTCGGTGCGACAGATGCGAGGTCCGGCGGCGGTCTGTTCCGCGTAGTGACCCCACACGTGCGAACCGGTCGGCCAGGCTTCGATCTCGTCCGCCCACGCGCGTAGGTCGTCGAGCTGCGCGCGGTCGAGCAGGACGCGCGCACGACGTCGGTTGCGTTCACGGTCGAACGCTATCGCCGGACCGGAAACAAGTCTTCTCGACTACCGTGCGCGCGCATGGCTGATCACGACCTGGTGATCCGAGGGGCGACCGTCATCGACGGGAGCGGCGGGCCGGGTCGGGTCGCCGACGTCGCCTGCCGCGACGGACGGATCAGCGCGGTCGGCACCGCCGGTTCGGGAACCGAGGAGATCGACGGTCGCGGACAGTGCCTCGCGCCGGGCTTCATCGACCCGCACACCCACCTCGACGCCAACCTGTTCTGGGATCCCGACCTCACCCCGTCCTCCGGTTACGGCGTGACGACCGTCGTCACCGGGAACTGCGGCTACACGCTGGCCCCGGTCGACGACACGACCCGCGACTACGTGATCGACGTGATGAGCACCGTCGAGGCGATCCCGCGCGACGCCCTGGTGCAGGGTGTGCCCTGGGGGTGGTCGAGCATCGAGGAGTACTTCGCCCGGCTCGACCGGTTGGCGCCGCTCGCCAACTTCGCGACCTACGCGGGTCACGTCGCGATTCGCGCCGCGGTGATGGGGGTCGAAGGGGCGCGGGAACGGGTCGCGACCCAGGCGGAGGTCGAGCGGATCGCGGCCGCGGTCGGCCGGGCGGTCGAACTGGGCGCGGTCGGGTTCAGCACCGATCAGGTGAGCGACAACGTCGGGCCGGGCGGGACGCGCCTGCCGGGACAGGTCTGCGCCGACGACGAGTTGCTCGCGGTCGCGGCGGCGCTCGGCCACGGGCGCGGTCCCGGCATCTTCGCGATGGCGCCCCGCGCGTTGTTGGCCGCCGACCGCACGGCGCGCGCCGCGGACCTCGAGTGGCACCTGCGGCTCGCGGCGGCGAGCGGCCGGCCGGTCGTGGTCGGGCCGGTGTTCGACACCTGGGCCGATCCGGGCGGCGGCCGCGCGATCGTCCGCGCCACCGTCGACCGGAGTGGGCCGGGCGCGCGCGTCGTTCCCCAGATCTCCACCCGCCCGTTCGAGCTGTGGACCCGGCTCGACGCGCCCGGCGTGCTCGTCCGCAGCCTGCCCACGTGGGCGCGCGCGGTACGCGCCGGGGGCGCCGACGCCGTGCGGGCGCTGGCGGCTGATCCCGATGCCCGCGTGCGCCTGCGTGAGGAAGCCGATCGCATGCGCCCGAACCCGGTGTTCTCCGGACGGTGGGAGCACGTCGCGATTCGCTACTCGCCGTCCGATCCGACGTTGCCGGGCCGGACGGTCGACGACGTCGCACGCGCACGTGCGCAACACCCCATCGATCTGCTCCTCGACCTGGCTGTCGCCGACGGGTTCGAGACCCAGGTCGCGACCGCGATGGCCAACGCCGACGACGAAGGGGTGGCCGCGCAGTTGCGCGAACCGGGCGTGATGATCGGCGCGTCCGACGCCGGCGCGCACGTGCAGTTCAACACCGACAGTTGCTACGCGGTGTGGACACTCCAGCACTGGGTTCGCGAACGGGAGGTGCTCACGATCGAGCAGGCGATCAGGATGCTGACCGCGGATCAGGCCGACCTCTTCGGGTTCGCCGACCGCGGGCGCGTGCAGCCCGGCCTCGCCGCCGATCTCGTGCTGTTCGATCCCGACCGGGTGGGGACGACGGGTGTCCGCTACGTGCAGGACCAACCCGCGGGCGGGACGCGGTTGGTGACCGACGCGACGGGTGTCGCGGTCGGCGTCGTCAACGGTGTGGTCGCGACGCGCGACGGTGTGCCGACGGGAGCGCGCCCCGGACGGTTCCTGCGCTGACGGTGCGGCGGATCAGTTGCCGATGCCCGGACGCTTGTCGTCGCGCTTCGCCTGCTTGTCGGCGCGCTTCTCCTTCAAGCTCTTCCCGGCCTTCTTGCTGTTCGACTTCTTGGGTGACTTGTCGGCCATGGGGTCGAGGGTAACCCGCCCGGGAAGGGTCGGCCGCGCGTATGCGCGCCTCAGCGCGACGGGAGGGGAGTGCCCGGATCGCGGCGCCGGGCCCTGGCCACGCGTGCTTCCTCGACGATCGCGGGCGGAACCGGTCGCAGGTCACGGACGATGCCGACCCAGCTGAGCGCCTTCAGCACGTAGTAGGTCGTGTCGATCTGCCACCAGCGGAAGCCCTGGCGGGCCGACCACGGGTAGCGGTGGTGGTTGTTGTGCCAGCCCTCGCCGCCGGTCGCCAGCGCGACGAGCAACGTGTTCCGGCTCGTGTCCGTGGTCTCGTAGGCGCGGCGCCCCATCACGTGGGCGACGGAGTTGACCGTGAAGGTCACGTGCCAGAGCAGGACCGTCGACGCGAAGAACCCGATGAGCAGGCCACTCCAGCCGCCGATCAGGAAGCACGTGACGGCCAGCGTCCACGGTCCGATCCAGTCGTGCTTGTCGATGAAGCGCAGCTCCGGGTACGCGCGCGAAGTCGCGGATCTGGTTGCGGTCGGCCTCGTTGTACTTGTCGCAGAGGATCCAGCCGACGTGACTCCACCAGAACCCGCGCTTGGGGGAGTGGACGTCGCGCTCGGTGTCGGAGAACCGGTGATGGTTGCGATGATGCGCCGCCCACCAGAGCGGGCCCTTCTGCGACGCCATCGTGCCGCCGAACGCGAGCATGAACTGCGGCAGGCGCGCGAGTCGGTACGACTTGTGCGAGAAGTAACGGTGGTACCCGGCGGTGACGAAGAACATCCGCGTCGTGAACGTCACGACGAGCAGGACCACCGCGGTGCGGGTGACGCCGGTGAAGATCGCGAGGAACGGGAGCAGGTGCAGCGCGAAGAACGCGAGCGACGACCGGACGTTGACCTTGTCGTCGGGTCGGCGGTCGAATCTCGCGGCCTCGCCGCCGGCGGGCGCGCGCGACGCCGGCTCTCGTTCGGCGACCTCTGACGGCACCGGGAGAGACTATTCCGAAAGGCGCGCGGTGAGAAGGGCCATGAGCTCCGTCTTCTCCTCGTCGAACGCCTCGAAAGTGATCTGCCCCGCGTCGAACTGCTCGTGCATCGCGGCGATGCGTTCGATGAGCTCCTCCGTGGTCGCGGAGTTCTCGTCGAACTCCGGCCCGGTCGTCTCGTCGTCGTCCGGTGACTTGTCCTGGCGCCGTTCCCGCTTGGCCGCCGCCTTCGCCTGCTTGGAGCGTTCTCGTTCCCTCTTGTTCGAGGTCGTTCTCCGGGTTGCCATATCGGTCTCCCTCATCCGGCGGCGAGAGCGCGGCGCCCGCCGGCGCGCGCTCGCTAGATGATCGAAAATGTCGTCAGCCCGTCGTGGAAGCGTGCGGTGCGTGGCCGAGCTCGTCCGCGAAGCTGCGCCTCCAGCCTAGGGCCTCGCGCCCGGATTTCTCGGACAGGGCCGGCGTACGCAGGTCCGGGGCGGCGATCGATCGGCGCGCGGCGGAGGGAGAATGGCAAGGTCGGGGCTGTGACGCTCGCCGCGCTCCTGTTCGAACATCCCTGCGGACCCGACGAGCCGCTGCTGCACTCCCCCGATACGACGCTGACGGCCGGCGCGGCCCGCGCCGCGGCCGGGGCATTGGCCGAGACGCTGCGCGCGGCCGGGGTCCGACCCGGGCAGGCCGTGGCGGTGCAGCTCCCGAACGGTCCCGATGCGATCGTCGCCATGTTCGGCGTCTGGCAGGCCGGTGCGGTGTTCGTCCCCGTGAACCCGCGTTCACCGGAGCTCGAGCGCCGGAACGTGCTCGATGCCACCCGGCCCGCCGCCCTCGTGACGTCGTCGGGGGCCGAGGCGCTCGCCGACCCCTCCGAATACGAACCGGACGTCGCGTTCGTGACGTGGACGTCGGGCACGTCGGGTGCACCCAAGCCCGTGTTGCACACCCACACGAGCTATCTCGAGCTCCTCGACCGCGTCCTCGGGCCGCTGCGCGGCGGCATCGGGAACCGACGCGCCGCGGCGGCCCGCACCGAACCTCGTCCCGGTGTCGCTCGCGCTCAACGCCGGCATCTACAACGTGTTGTTCGGGTTGCGCGCCGGTGCCGAGATCGTCGTGATGGACGGATTCGAGCCGCGGGTGTTCGCGGCGTTGGTGCGCCGGTTCGCGATCCGGTCGACGGTCCTGCCGCCCGCGGCCATGGCGATGCTGTCGGACGATGCCGCCGTCGTCGACGTGGCGCCGATGCGCTACGTGCGCAGCATCACCGCGCCGCTCTCGCCGTTGCAGGCGCGCCGCTTCGCGGACAAGTTCGGTGTCGTCGTCCTGAACGGTTACGGCCAGGCCGAGATCGGCGAGGTCATCGGCTGGACGGCGGCCGACGCACGGGAGCATCCGGAGAAGTTGGGTGCGGTCGGCCGTCCGCATCCGGGCGTCGCGATCAAGATCGTTCCCACCGACGGCGAGAACGACGACAACGACGCCGAGAACGTGGGCGTGGACGCGGGGATCGGGCGGTTGCTCGTGCGCCCGCCGAGCACCGCGGTCGGGATCGCGCCGGAGCGGCTGGACGCCGAGGGTTTCGTCGACACCGGCGATCTGGCCCGGATCGACGACGACGGCTTCGTCTGGATCGAAGGGCGCGCGGGAGACGTCATCAACCGCGGCGGCAACAAGGTTTTCCCCGAGCACGTCGAGGAGGTGCTGCGCCTCGTTCCGGGCGTCGCGGAGGTCGCGGTCGTCGGCGTCGCCGACGACCGGCTGGGTGAGGTGCCGGTCGCGTACGTCGTGACCACCACGGCCGTCGCCGACGCCGACCTCGTCGCCGAGTGCCGCGCGCACCTCGCCCCGTACAAGATCCCCTTCGAGTTCCGCCGGATCGATGCGCTGCCGCGCAGCGAGGTCGGCAAGGTGCTCCGCCGGGAGCTCGGGCGCGGCTGACGACCCGGACGGCGCGAGCCCTGCGTCTGCCGGAGTGCGGGAGTGCGGGAGTGCGGGGTGATGGAGTTCAGTCGCCGGGGAGGTCGCGCGACGGGTCGGCGGGCGGGTCCGCCGCCTCGGCCGCGGCGTTGGCCACGCGGTCGCGGACCCATGCGAGGCTGTTGTCGCCGACCGGCATCGCCGCTTCCCAGCCGCTCATCACGGCCTCGACGTTCTCCCGACCCCGGATGACGCCCAGGACCTGCACCCCGAGGTCCTCGTTCGCGACGGGATCCACGGTCTCGGCCCCGAAGAGCTGCGTTTCGAGATGACCGAGCGGGTCGCGCATGGCGTACAGCTCGCCGGTCGCCTCGACCCACGACACCTCGGTGCGCGCACCGCGCTCCTGCCAGTCCTCGCCGAACTCGAGCTCTTCGGAGTGGCGGCGACGGGGGTCGGCTTCGTAGAACTGTTCGAGGTCCACGGGGACCCATTGTGTCGCGTCACGACTACCGTCCCGGCATGGCCACGATCGATCCTTTCGCCCCCGCCCGCCTCGGCCCGGTGACGCTGCGCAATCGCGTCATCAAGGCGGCGACCTTCGAGGGCCGCACTCCAAGGCGTGTCGTGACGCCCGAGCTCATCGAGTTCCACCGTCGCTTCGCGGCCGGTGGCGTCGGCATGACGACCGTCGCGTACTGCGCGATCACCCGAGCCGGCACGACCGACGGCCACCAGATCGTCCTCGACGATCCCGACGTCGGCACCGGACTGCGCGACCCTCACCGACGCCGTCCATGCCGAAGGTGCCGCCATCGCCGCGCAGATCGGCCACGCGGGCCCGGTCGCGAATCCGATGGGGACGAAGTCGCCCAGCGCTCGCGCCGTCGCGCGTCTTCAGCCCGCTCGGGATGCGGCGCACGCACGCGGTCACGCCTTCGGGCATCGCCGAGATCATCGAGCAGTACTCGCACGGCGCGCGGGTGTTGCGCGACGCCGGCTTCGACGCGATCGAGGTGCACATCGGCCACGGCTACCTCCTGAGCGCGTTCCTGTCGCCGCGGTTGAACAAGCGCACGGACGAGTTCGGCGGTTCGCTCGAGAACCGGGCGCGTTTCCCGCGCGATGTCGTGCGGACCGTGCGCGATGCCGTCGGGCGCGGGCGTGGCCGTCACCGCCAAGATCAACATGGCCGACGGCGTGCGCGGCGGCTTCTGGCTCGACGAGAGTGTCGAGTTCGCCCGACTGCTCGAAGCCGACGGCGCACTCGACGCGCTCACGCTGACCGGCGGCAGCTCCTTCGAGAACCCGATGTACCTCTTCCGGGGCGAGGCGCCGGTCAACGAGATGGCCGAGATGTTCCCCGGCATCCTGAAGACGGGCATCCGGCTCTTCGGCGGGAAGTTCTTCAAGGAGTACCCGTTCGAAGAGGCGTACTTCCTGCCCTACGCCCGCCAGTTCCGCGCCGCGCTCTCGATGCCGCTCGTCCTCCTCGGCGGCATCAACCGGCTCGACACGGTGACGGACGCGCTCGACGAGGGCTTCGCGTTCGTGCAGATCGGTCGGGCGCTCCTGCGCGAACCCGAGCTGCTGCTCGAGATGCAGAAGGACCCGACGCGGGAAGGCCTGTGCATCCACTGCAACAAGTGCATGCCGACGATCTACACGGGCACCCGCTGCGTGCTGGTGTAGCCGGGCTCAGGCCGGGTCGAGGACGCGGAGCTCGGTCGGGCTGATGTCGAGGTAGCGCTCGAGGTTCCGGTGCAGGTTGACGATGCGGCACTCCTCGGTCGGCGAGACCGTGAGGTGGGAGAAGCCCGGTTGGTGCAACCCGCGCTGGCTGCGGGCGAAGTTGGCGAAGTCCTGGTTCAGGATGAGTCCGAGCGGGAGCTCCCCCTCGGGCGCCAGCTCGAGGTCGAACGGCTTCGTCCGCGGGCGCGGGTCGGCGGGCGCGACCCGGTCGAAGGTGAACGCGTCCATAAACGCCTCGTCGGGGGTGGCGCCGGGCCGGGCGCGCACCACCTGGAGCATGTCGGAGAAGACGAGCACGGTGACGTTGGGGAACAGGTTGTACTGCGACATGTCGAGCAGCCGGTGGTCGTCGAGGGTCGCGAACCACGCGTGTCCCGCGGCGACGCCCCGCTCTCGCACCACGCCCGCGATCGCACCTCGCATCGTGTCGCCGGGCGCCACCTCCGGCGCGGGCCCGGGGTCGCGCTGCGCGTTGTTACCGACGCGTACGCCCATCACCTCGACGAAGCTTTCCCACACCCGCTGGTCGGCGGGCCGGTCCCGCAGGCGCGGCGAGGGCAGGCCGTACGACTGCTCCAGCTTCCCGTGCCGGTCCCAAACTTGCTGGGGTCCGTTCACGTCGTCGCACATCGGGAGCATCTCGGGATGGATCCCCTGCACGTGGTACGTCTCGCTGAACCCGTCGATGAGCGTCTTCCAGTTGCACGGCGCCGGGATCGAGACCGCCGCGGTACAGCGGAACTCGTCGACGCGGGCCCACGCGCAGTCGGCGGGGACCTCGCCGAGGAAGTCCGCGAGCGGTTCGGCGTCGGCCGCGAGATTGACGAACACCAACGGGCCCCAGGTGTCGACGCGGACCTCGGTCAGCCCGAGCGCGCCGGAGTGCTCGGTCAGCGCGCCGAACACGTGCCGGGACGGCACCTCCCGGAGCCGTCCGGCCAGGTCGTAGGCCCAGCGGTGGAAGGGGCAGCGGATCTCGGTCAGCGCCGAGCCCGAGCCCTCGCAGAGCGCGCTGCCGCGGTGCAGGCACGCGTTCTGGAACCCGCGCAGCTCGCCGTCGCCACCCCGGACCAGCAACACCGACAGCGGCCCGACGCGGAGCTCGTGGAAGTCACCCGGAGTGGCGACGTGGTCGAGCGAGCACGCCAGTTGCCAGATCCGCGGCCAGAGCCGTTCGTGCTCGAGGGCGGCGAAGTCGTTCGACGTGTAACGCGCCGCGGGAATGGTGATCGCCACTCGACGGCTCCTCGTGAACATGTTCCGGTGAAGCGGTCCGCCAACCCTACCGAGGTCGGCATATGGCGTGTTCGCTCCCCGTGTTCGCGCGGCCGTGCTGAACGTTCGGAAAGGGCGCGCGCCGTTCCGGATCGACACGCGTGCACAATGTCCGTACGCTTCGGCCCGTCAAGCGACCCCGGGGGAGACAGAATGCGGCTGCGTTGGTGCGTCCTCGCGACGACTTTGGTGCTCGTTGTCACTGCGTGCAGCAGTGGCGGGAGTAGCGGCAAGAGCAACAACGCCGGCGGTGGCCTCGGCGCCACCACCACGCCGCCGACCACCGCCAACAGCGTTTGCAAGACCGCCGCACTCCAGGCCACCGAGACGGGCGTCACGGCGTCGACGATCACCGTGACGGTCATCGCCGACGTCAACAACTCGATCCGGCCCGGCCTCTTCAAGGGCTCGTGGGACGGGATGAAGGCGTGGGGCGACTACATGAACTCCCAGGGCGGTCTGGCCTGCCGCAAGGTCGTGGTGAAAGAGGGCGACGCGAAGCTGAGCCCGACCGACGCCGCCAACGCGGTCGCGACCGCATGTGGTGACTCGATCGCGACGGTCGGCACCACGGCCCTGTTCCTGCAGGACGTGAGTGTCATGAACTCCTGCAAGGACAAGGCGGGTCAGTCGATCGGCCTCCCCGACATCGCCGAGCTGCAGACCGAGGTCTCGCAACAGTGCTCGCCGGTCTCGTTCGCGACGCTGCCGACCGGATCGTCGTGCCCCTACAGCGGCACCGGCCCGCGCACGTTCCACGTCGGCTACACGCAGTACGACTACTACTTCAAGCAGTTCGGTGCGGGCGCGTTGCACGGCACGTTCGTCGTGCCGAAGGACCTCCCGTCGACGATCGCGTCGACGATGCCGATCTACCGCGCCGAGAACAAGATGGGCATCACGAGCGACGCCGAGTTCGGTGAGAGCGGCACCGCGATCCAGACCGACTACACGCAGGTCGCGCAGGCGATCAAGGCCCACAAGTCCACCTACGCCCGCAACGGCCTCGACTACAAGGGCACCGTGCTCGAGCGCAAGGAAGCACAGGTCCAGGGCGTCGATTCGGTGAAGGTCTGGGACTGCTCCGTGCAGTGCTACGACAAGCGCCTCATCCAAGAGGGCGGGTCCGCGGTCGAAGGCCAATACGTGTGGCTGAACTTCCTGCCCTTCGAGGACAAGGGCGCGAACGCGACCCTCGACGGGTTCCTCAAGTACGACAAGACGCCCGACGGCTTCGGCGCACAGTCGTTCATCGCGGGGATGATCTTCGCCCAGGCCGTGAACGACGCGATGAAGGCCAACAACGACAACCCCAACGCGATCACTCGCCCGAACCTGCTGACGGCGATCCGCAACATGCACAGCTTCGACGCCGGCGGCATGGTCCCGCCGATCGACGTCGGCCGCCAGCTCGGCAGCACCTGTGTGGTCGGTATGCAGGTGAAGAACGGCAAGTTCGTCCGGATCGACCCGGTCCAGCCCGGCACCTTCGACTGCGATAAGGACGCGTCGGGAGTGGCGAAGCCGGCCCTGACGATCAGCATCGACCCGGCGAAGGAGTACCACGGCTAGCGCGGGTTCGTCGTAGTCCGGACGAAGGGGAGTTGGCGTGTCGCAACGGTGGTCGAACCTGCTGGTCTGGGTGGGAACGGCCGCGTTCGTGGTGCTGCTCAGCAAGGCCGCGTGGGCGGGGAACCCCGTCAACGGGACCAGCCTGACCAGCCTCGTCGTCCTCGCGCTCCCGGTCGCGGGCATCTACGCGATGCTCGCGAGCGGGCTCGTCGTCGTCTACACGACGACGGGGGTGTTCAACTTCGCCCAGGGCGCGATCGGCATGTTCTTCGCCTACGTCGACTGGGAGCTCACAGTCGACCACGGAATGCCACAACTCGTGGTGCTCCCGCTGGTCGTGCTCGTCGCGGCGCCGCTCTTCGGGATCCTCCTCGACCGCACGATTATGCGCCACCTCCAGGGCAAGCCCCTGGTGGTCCAGCTCATGGTCACGGTCGGGCTCATGTTCGCCCTCATCGGGCTCGCGAACATGATCTGGAACCAGAGCAACGCGCACTCGATGCCGGCACTGTTCCAGGGCCACGGCTTCCACATCGGTCAGGTGCTCGTGACCTGGCACCGGTTCATCACGATCGCGGTCGCGATCGCGCTCGCGATCGGCTTGCGCATCCTGTTGTTCCGGACCCGGGTCGGTATCGCGATGCGGGCGGTCGTCGACAACCGTGATCTCGCCGCGTTGGGTGGCGCTCGTTCGAGCGTGCTCTCGAGCGTGGCGTGGGCGCTCGGCTGTTCCCTCGCCGCGCTGGCCGGCATCCTTCTCGCGCCGGAGACGGCCGACATGTCGACGACGACGTTGACGTTCCTGATCATCACCGCGTTCGCGGCCGCGGTCGTCGGCCGGTTGCGCAGCCTGCCGCTCACGTATCTCGGGGCGCTGATCCTCGCCCTCGCGACCCAGTGGATGGGCGGCTTCCTCAAGTTCTCCGATCGTTGGACGAACGTGCCCGACGTCCTGCCCGAGATCATGTTGTTCATCGTGCTGCTGCTGTTGCCGCGCGCCGAGATCCAGTTCGCTCGGATCGGCCAGGTCAAACGGGTGGAACGCGTTTCGTCGGTCCGGGACACGGCGATCGGGATGGCGGTCCTCGTCGCGGCCGTCACGATCCTGAGCCTCTTCCTCTCGAGCAGCAATCCCACGAACGTCAGCCGGGTCACGATCGGGATGTGCACCGCGCTCGTCGCGCTCTCGCTCGTCCCGCTCACCGGGTGGGCGGGACAGGTGTCACTGGCGCCGCTCGCGTTCGCGGGAATCGGTGCGGTCGCCTACGCGCGCCTGGGCGGTGCGCACGGAAGCATCTGGGCCGTGTTCCTCGCGGCCCTCGTGACGGTTCCGATCGGTGCGCTGTTCGCGTTCCCGGCCATGCGGCTGCAGGGTCTCTACCTCGCGCTCGCGACGTTGGCCTTCGCGGCGATGGTCGAATCGGTGTTCTACACCCAACCGTTCGCGATCGGGGCCGGAGAGCGCTCGGTCGAAGGCGTCCACATGTTCGGCATCAACTTCGCGAACTCGCAGTCGTCGAACCCGAAGCCGTTGCTGATCCTGGTCACGGTCGTGTTCGGGCTGTGCGGGATCGGTGTCGTCGCGCTCAGACGCAGCGCGTTCGGCCGCCGTCTCGTCGCGCTGCGCGACAGCGAGGCCGCGTCGGTGACCGTCGGCGTGAACGTGCTCGAGACGAAGCTCGCCGTGTTCTCGTTGTCGGCCGGGATCGCAGGTTTCGCCGGTGCGTTCTTCGCGATGTCGTTCGGGACGCTGAACGGGGCGCACGGCTTCGAGATGATCGCGGGTCTGCCGGTCGTCCTCGCGCTCGTCATCGGCGGCGTCGGTTTCGTCTCCGGAGCGTTGTTCGCCGGCATCTTCGGGCTCGGGCTGGTGGTCATCCAGGCCGACTGGCACATCTCGCTGTGGCTCGGCGTCACCTATCTCGCACCGGGCCTCGCGGTGCTCGGCATCATCCAGAACCCGTCGGGTGCGGTCGTGCCGATCGGCGAAGGTTTCGCCCGGCTCCTACCGTGGCGGGCCGACGCGCGCCGCGAGTACGAGGAGATGACCGCGGCGTCCGCCGAACCCGAGGTGGGCGAGCTGGGCCTTTCGAGGCCGTTCGAGGAGTCCGACGTGCTGCTCGTCGACCGCGCGCTCGGCATCAGCAACGAAGTTCCCCGCGGCGTCGCCGTCGTCAGGAGCGGATGAGTGGGGCTGCTCGAGATCGAAGGGGTGTCGGTGCAGTTCGGTGGGCTGCTCGCGGTCGACGACGCGTCGATCTCGGTCCCCGAAGGTTGTGTCACCGGCCTCATCGGACCCAACGGGGCCGGGAAGACGACGCTGTTCAACGTGATCACCGGCCTGCAGACCCCGAGCGGTGGACGCGTCCTGCTCGACGGCGTCGACGTCACCCGCCGGCGGCCCTTCAAGCGCGCGCGGCTCGGCATCGCGCGCACGTTCCAACGGTTGGAGGCGTTCGGCAGCCTGACCGCGCGCGAGAACGTGCTCGTCGCGCTGGAGATGCGCCGCCGCTGGGCATCCTCTCGCTACGACTGCGCGAAGGTCGCCGACGAACTGCTCGAACGGGTCGGCGCGGCCAGCGTCGCCGACACCCGGGTCGAGTCGCTGCCGACCGGGAGCGCGCGGCTCGTCGAACTGGCGCGCGCGCTGGCCACCGAACCGAAGGTGCTGCTGCTCGACGAGCCGTCCTCGGGGCTCGACGAGCAGGAGACCGATGCGCTCGGCGTGTTGTTGCACGAGCTGACCGCGGGTGGCCTCGGCGTGCTCCTCGTCGAGCACGACATGCCGCTCGTGATGGAAGCGTGCGCGCACATCAGCGTGCTCGACTTCGGCCGGGTCATCGCCCGGGGCACGCCCGCGGAGATCCAGGCCGACCCCTCGGTGCAACGCGTGTACCTCGGAACCGCGAAGTCGGCGTCGTGACCGCGATCCAACCCGGCCCGCCCCGCGACGATGTCGCGGACGTCGTCCCCATCCTTCAGCTCAAGGCGGTGCGGGCCGGCTACGGCCGCATCGACGTGCTGCACGGGATCGATCTCGACGTGCGCCCCGGCGAGGTGTTCGCGCTCCTCGGCCCGAACGGCGCCGGGAAGTCGACGACGCTCTCGGTGGCATGCGGCCAGATCACGCCGAGCTCCGGCGGAGTGCTCCTCTGTGGGCGCGACGTCACCGGCGTCCCCCCGGACGCACTGGCGCGTGCCGGTGTGTGTCTCATCCCCGAGGGCCGCGGGATCTTCCCGAACCTGACCGTGTCCGAGAACCTGCGCATGGCCACCTACACCGGCCACTCCTACAAGGACGTGGTCGATCTCGCGTTCGAGCAGTTCCCGCGGCTCGGAGAGCGGCGCAGGCAGACCGCGGGAACGATGTCGGGCGGCGAGCAGCAGATGCTGTCGATGGCCCGGGCACTCGCGACCGAGCCCGCGGTGCTGCTGATCGACGAGCTCTCGATGGGGCTCGCGCCGATCATCGTCGAAGAGCTCTACGACCACGTGCGCCGGATCGCGGCCTGCCGGACTGTCGATCCTGATCGTCGAGCAGTTCGCGCACGAGATCCTCGGTCTCGCCGACCGGGCCGGGATCATGCTCCACGGCCGCCTGCTCCACACCGGCCCGCCCGCGAGCATCGCAGGCGAGCTGTCGGACGCGTGATCTTGGCGCCGAACATTCAGCCCCGGGGGCCACTCGATCCCAATGAGGAGTTCCGAGTCATGAACGACGAACACACCGATGCGAGCGGCACGATGTCGTCGTCGCGCCTGGCGCAGTTCGAAGCCGAGGTCGGCAAGCTCAAGGTGACGGGCGGCGGTGCCAACCCCGAGCGCATCGGTGCGTGGTGGGGCATCGGCCTGACGATCCTCGGCTTCGTCGTCGCGATCATCTCGTTCTGGAACGCGCTCGACTCGGGCGCGAACAACACCGATACGGAGCTGCGGTCTCAGATCTTCGCGGTCATCGGCGTCGGCATCGCGATCGTCGGCATCGCCATCTGGGTCCGCAACTCGCTGACCCGTTACCTGCGCTACTGGATCGTGCGGCTCGTGTACGAACAGCGCGAGCAGACCGAACAGCTCGTGCAGGCCCTGCGCGACGGCAAGTAACGCTCCGCGGCGCGAGCGCGCCGATCAGCCGATCGGGATCTTCAACACGCCGGGGGTGTCGACGAGGCGCCCGTCGATCAGCTGCTCCACCTCGATGAGCATCTGATACTTCCCGGGCGTCGTGATCGTCGCGTTCTCGGTGAGGAAGTGGTTCGGCCCCGCCCGCACGAGGTTCGCCGGAACCGTGGTCGTCCGGTCGACGCTCACGAGCTTGGCCGTCATGTTCCGGATGGTGAGGTCGGCGCCCTTGGGCGTGAGCGTGTACACGTGGATCGTGTTCACACCCGTGCGCGCGGGGTCGACCGTCACCTGGATGGTCATCGCGGTCGGGCCGGTGCCGGCGCTGACGGAACCCGCGAACAGCTTCGGTGACAGCTCGCTGCGGGCCGGTTGCGCGTTCACGAGCACGGCGGTGACGGCGAGGACCGCGATGCCGAACACCACTTCGCCCGCGACGGAACGGCGCAGCCCGCCGACGGTCCGTTCGTCGATCGCCGCGATCGCGCTGTCGGGGGCGTCGAGGGGCGCCGAGACGCGTTGGCGGACGATGGCGCGGCTGACCGCCGCGATGGCGACCAGGCCGACGACGATCGCGAGCTTGATCAACAGGAGGTGGCCGTAGGTCGTGTCGGTGTAGCCGCGGATCGTGAACCCGACCTGGCGCCACGACGCGAAGACGCCGCTCAGGACGAGCACCACGACGCACCAGAACGCGATGCGGGAGAAGGTCGTGAGGGCCTGGCGGAGGCCGCCGCTGAAGCCGCCGCCCAGCGCCGCGACGAGGAGCACCACCAGGCCGCCGAGCCAGATGCTCATCGCCAGTACGTGGATCGTGTCGAGCGGCACGGCGAAATCGGTGAAGGTGCCCGTGGCCGCGTGGCCCGCGTACCCGGGCGTCGCGGCGAGCACGACCGCGACGACCGATCCCGCCGCGAGCCACCAGACCGGTGGCCGTCCCCGGCGGTCGGTCACGCTCAGGACCACGAGCAGCACGAGCGCGCCGAGCAGCGCGAGCATCCTGACCTCGGTGACGTGCCCGTAGCGGGTGTGCAGGACGTCACGGAGCACCGTCGATTTGACCGCGTCGCCGATGCCCGAGCCTGCCGCGTACGGGCCCTGCAGCATCACCGCCGCGACCGACGAGATCGTGAGGACGATCCAACCGGCCCAGATCAGTCGCCGCGTCGCGCGGGCCGCGCTCGTCGCGCCGGAGATGAGGACGAGGAACACGACCCCGCCGATCAGGAGCGCGAGTCCGGTGAAGACGCCCGCCCGGGCGACTCCGAACAACGTGCCGACCGTCGCACTGCTCTTGGCGTTGGTCTCCGTCGCACACCCGTTCACGCTCGACGCGCCGCCGGCGCCGATCCGGAACGAATACGTGCCTTCGACGGGGTGGGAGTCGGCGGAGATCACGCGCCACGCGACGAGGTACACCCCCGGCGCGAGCTTCGGCACCGACACGAGCACCGTGTGACCGCTCGTCGGCGAGTGCTTCGGTTCGCCGGTCGTGATGCGCTTCCCCGCGCAGGTGTAGACGCGGATCGCCCCGAACGAGACCTCGACGTTCTCGTTGTAGGTGAGGGAGAGCTGCGGCGGGGACACGGCCGCGACGCCGTCCTTCGGCGGGTTCGTGTCCTTCAGGATCGCGTGGGCCCACGCCGGGGCCGCGGTCGCGACGAGGATGAGTCCCGCGAGCGCCGGCACGACGCAGAGCCGGCCCAGGCGCGCTGCTCTCATCGAGCGCGTCACATTACGACCTGCGGGCACCGCACTCCGGAGCAGGCCGGTCCCCGGTCGAGGGGACGCGCGCCGTAGCGTGGTCCCGTGCGTCCTTGGGTCGTCCGGATCGCCGGTGTCGTCGTCGGGGTCGCCGCCGTGGTTGGGATCACCGCGGGCCCGGCCTCCGCGCACACGATCTCGGGCCCCCGGCCCACGAATTACCGCAGCCGCGTCGTCGCGATCGCGCCGGCCGTACCGGGGATCAGTGCTCGTGTCGTCGACCTCGGGAACAAGATCGAGCTGACCAATCGCACGGCGAGCGACGTCACCGTTCTCGGCTACGAGGACGAGCCCTACCTGCGGATCGGGCCCGACGGGGTCTTCGAGAACCTCCACTCGCAGGCGACCTACATCAACCGCACGCGGCTCGGGGGCAGCGTTCCGGCGGGCGTCGACACGTCGCCGACGGCGACGCCCGAATGGAAGAAGATCTCGAGCGCCCACACGGCGCGTTGGCACGACCATCGCATCCACTGGATGAGCTCGCAACCGCCGCCGCCCGTCGCCCAGGATCCCGGCCGCCTCTACAACATCTCCCGTCAGAACATCGTGGTCCATCTCGCCAACGGCGACCGGGTCGCGATCGCGGTCGCGCTCGACTGGGTGCCGGGACCGAGCGGCGTGCCGTGGATCCCGGTGATCGTCGTGCTGTTCGTCGCCGGTGCGCTCGCCGCGCTGCTCCCACGGTGGTGGCGACTGCTCGCCGTGCTCCTCGTCGTGATCGTCGCCGCCGACATGGCCCACGCGATCGCGTTCGAGATCCCGCGGCCCGGCGCGAACCCGTCCAAGCTCCTGCAGTTCCTGGGCGGCAGCTTCGTCTCGATCGCGGTCTGGATCGCGGCCGTGCCGACCGTGATCGCGGTGGTGCGCCGACGCGCCGAGGCGCTGTACGGCGTCATCTTCGTCGGGTTGCTCGTCGCGTTGATCGGCGGTGCGACCGACCTCGCCGCGCTGTGGAAGTCCCAGCTCCCCGACGCGGGTCCGCACTGGTTGACGAGAGTCGAAGTCGTCGTCGCCTTCGGCGTCGGGGCCGGGCTGGTCGTCGGCGCGCTCGTCCGCATGATCCGCTCCCGTTCGGTCGTCGAGCCCGACGGCCGTGGCCAATGGCTGACGCTCCTCGTCGCCGGCCTCTCGGACGCTGAGCTCGCCCGTATCGTGCGCGACCTCGATGCCGACGAGGTGCTCGAGGTCGCGCTGCGCGACCTCGCGGCGCGCGCCCGGCCCGCGGGGGAGGCGCTTGCCGGCGGCTCCCTCGCGTTCGTGGTGAGCCACGACGGCCCGCCCGCGGTGTGGTCGCTGGCCGGGAACGGCGACGGCGCCCCGCTGCGCGCCGAACGCGGGCGCGTCGAGCCGGTCGCGGCCGAGATCGACGCGTCGTTCCCCGCGACCCTCCAGCTGCTCGCGGGCACGGTCACGCTCGACGACGCGATCGCCCGCGCGCTCGTCACGACCCGGGGCGACCGCGCGCTGGTCGCGACCCTGGCGCCGTACCTGCCCGAGTCGGCGCGGGTCAGCCCGGCGGGCGAGGGCCCGGTTTCCGCGCCCTGAACTGTTCGACGCGCGCCCGCAGCTCCTCCTCGCGAGCGCGCGCGTCGCTGCGACCCTCGCCGTGTTCGTCGCCGTCGTCGTCGACCCGGTCATCGTCGACGACATCGCGTCGGCGCCGCCGATCCCGGACGACGAGCGCCGAGAACACGACGACCCCCACGCCGATCAGCGCGATGCCCGCGAGCGTCGCGGTCGAGAGGCCCTTCGACGAGCTCGGCGCCTTCGGGGGCTTGACCCCCGCGTAGACGTACTGGTCGAGGACCCGGCTGGCGGTGCTGTTCGGGTCGGGAACGGAACGGGCGACGACCGTGCCCGCGGCGTCGCGCTGCACGACCGTCACACCGAACGAGCCGCGGCTCGGCGCCGTGACCACGAGCGGGAAGTACTCACAGGTGAAGGCCGCGATCGGGCCGCCGTGGTACCGCAACGTCGAGCCGGTGCGGGTGACGGTCCAGCCCGCCTTGGCGTCGACCCGGTCGAGCGTCAACCCGGCCGGGACGTCGATCTCGACGTCCGGGACGGCGCCACCCTCGACGGTCACCCCCACGTCGATCGTCGACGAGGCGGCGACCGGGATCTCGACGGCGACCGGGCAGATGTGGGCCGACGCGGGCATGGTCCCCACGACCAGGAGCGAGGCGGTGGCGAAGGCCGAGACCAGCGCGAGAACGGCCAACCGGCGCACCCGCGCACGCTACCGCCGGGCCCAGGCCGACCGCGAGCCGGACGCGATCTCCACGACGCCGGGCGGGTCGGTACGCTCGCACCGTGCGCACCCGTTCCGCCCTCCTCGTTTCCGTCTCGCTCGCCCTTGTGCTCGCCGCATGCGGGGGCAGCTCGTCGAACTCGGCCGGCTCGTCGCCGACGACCACGAACGGCCCGACGACGACGGTGCACGTCGCCAAGCAGGCGTCGAACGTGCCGTCGTTGTCGGCGAAGATGATCTGCGAGAAGGAAGCGGTGACCGACATCTACGAGCAGGCGACCGGCGTCCACACGATCGTGCCGTTCCACCCCACGTGGGTCGACCACGTGTACTCGTGCGACTACGTCTACCCGGGCGGGGCGAAGATGACGTTGTCGGTCAAGGAGGTCTCGAGCACCGCGGAGACGACCGCGTACTTCGACTCGCTCGCGACCAAGCTGCACAAGACCAAGGACATCCAGGGGCTCGGGCAGGGCGCATTCCAGGTCGCGGACGGGTCGATGGTCGTGCGCAAGGACTACAAGATCCTGCTGATCGACATCACGAAGCTGCCGGCCCAGTTCGGTGTGCCCGCGGACTCGCGCGGCAACGTCGCGATCAACGTCGCCGAAGCGATCATGGGGTGCTGGACCGGCGCCTGATCACCGGCACCGGCGGCCGGTCCCCCGCCGGCGTGAAGCGCGTTCGGTGATTTCTCGGTCACCCGGTCGACAATCCGTCAAGCGCACGTACGAATC
The DNA here is from genome assembly GCA_963829195.1 of uncultured Actinomycetes bacterium. GTDB lineage: Bacteria > Actinomycetota > Acidimicrobiia > IMCC26256 > PALSA-610 > PALSA-610. Next base: position 759,998 of record CAWHHS010000006.1, on the reverse strand, counting down.
CCGTCCCTTCGGGCGCGGCGGGCGTATCGTCGGGAGCGACGTCGGGACACGACGACACGGGACCTGGCGGCGTCCCAATCCACCGCTCAGACACCCGGCCATGCGTGGTCGGACGCCCGCTCGCATCCGGCCGACCGGCCGGGGCGGACGTGGGAAGTCACAGGAGGGGAATCGAGAGTGTCCGTCGCAATGATCGTTCTCGTCGTCGTGGTCGCCGCGGTCGTGGTGATCGTCGCGTTGCAGTCGTTCCACACCATCGGCCCGACCGAGGTCGGGCTCGTCCAGAAGCGCTTCTCGTTCAAGAAACTGCCTGCGGACAACCCGATCGCGTTCCACGGCGAAGCGGGCTACCAGGCCGAACTGCTCACTCCAGGCCTGCGCTTCAAGCTCTGGCCGGTGTTCGGGGTGAAGAAGTTCCCGTGGGTGCAGGTGCCTGCGGGGGAGATCGGTGTCGTGATCGCGCAGGTCGGCGCGCCGTTGCCGATCGGCGCCAAGAGCGCCGCGTACAAACCCGAGTTCGAGAACTTCTCCCAACTCGAGCGGTTCATCGACGGCGGCGGCCAGAAGGGTGTGCAGCGCCCCGTCCTCACGCCGGGAACGCTGCTGCCGATCCATCCCGTCGCATTCCTCGTCGTCACGTCCCGCAAGGTCTACGGGCTCCCCGTCTCGCCCGACGTGTCCGAGCGCGCCGCGCGCGACGGGCGGCGTCCTTCGCCCCGACTCGTTCGGGCTCACGCCCGAGCAACTCCAGGTCGTCGTGATCGCGCCGCGCGGTCCGCAGGACATGATCGGCATCGTCACGACGCTCGAAGGACCGCCCCTGCCGTCGGGCGACATCGCGAGCCGTCTCGGTGGTTACGACGACATCGCGCGTATGGAGCAGGGGGCCGAGGCGCTCCAGGACTCCGAGGTCATCGAGGTGCTGATGGGCTCGAAGAACGACCTGCACAACAACTATCAGGACTTCCAGAAGTTCCTGGAGGCGGGCGGCCACATCGGCCTGCAACACGACCCGTTGCTCTACGGCGCTTACCTCTTGAACCCGTTCCTCACACGCGTCGAGATGGTCCCGATGCTGATCGTCAACCAGGGCGAGGTCGCGGTCATCAAGGCCTACGTCGGGCTCCCGACACTCGACACGTCGGGCGCGGAGTTCAAGTTCGGCTCGATCGTGCACCCCGGTCACCGCGGCATCTGGAGTGAACCGCTCCGCACCGGCAAGTACCCGATCAACCCGCGCGTGTACGCGGCGGAGATCGTCCCGACGTCGATCCTGACGTTGAACTGGGCGGAAGCGGTGTCGACCGCGCACAACCTCGACGCGCACTTGTCACCGATCGAGGCCAAGAGCCGTGAGGGCTTCGTGTTCAAGATCGACCTGCAGGTGCAGATCCACGTCCCCGACACCCGCGCGCCGAAGGTCATCTCCATGGTCGGCACCATGCAGAACCTCGTCAACGAGGTCCTGCAGGCCGCGGTCGGGAACCACTTCCGCAACACGATCCAGAACCTCGAAGCCGTCCGGTTCATCGAGACCCGCCCCGAGGTGCAGGCGAGCGCGCTCGACGCGATCCGCGCGTACCTCGCCGCGTACGACGTCGAGACGCGCGGCGTCTACATCCAGGACGTCGAGTTCCCGGGTGCGCTCGTCGAGGTGTTGACCCAGCGCGAGATCGCGAACCAGGAGAAGACGACCTACGCGGAGGAGGAGCGCGCCGAGATCGCGCGCATCGAACGCGAGAAGGCGAAGGGAACGGCCGACATGCAGGCCCAACTCGCGCAGTCGGCCGTCGGCATCGACATCAAGAACAACGAGGCGCAGGCCCGCGAGGCGCAGGCGCGTGGTGAGGCTGCGTTCGTGCGGTTGACCGGTGAGGCCGAGGCCTCGAAGACGCAGGCGATCGGTCTCGCGGAGGCGAAGGCGACCGAGGCGTTGGGTCTCGCCCGGGCGGCCGGCTTCCAGGCCCAGACCGAAGCGCTCGGCCAGACCGCGACCGCGCTCGTCGCGGTGGCGAACGCCGTCGCCGACGGTCACATCACCGTCGTGCCGGAGGTGTTGGTCGCGGGCGGCGGCGGGGCCATCGAAGGCCTGGCCGCGACGTTGATGCGCACGTTGGGTACCGGCGGCAACGGCACGAACGGGCACCGGCCCGCCGTCGACGCCGAGCCGGAGGTCGCGGCCGTCGGGCCCGGGCCCGACGTGGAGATGCCGGCGCACTGACCCGTCCGGGCCGCCCGAGAAGGTGCTACCCGACGAAGACGCAGACGCCGTTGACGATCCGCCCGGGACACGGCTCGGTGGTGGTCGTCGACGTCGGAACCGTCGTGGTCGTCGTCGGCGGATCGACGGTCGTCGGCGGGTCGGCGGTCGTCGTGGTGACGGGTTCGGCGGTGGTGGTCGTGACCGGCACCGTCGTCGGCGGGTCGGCGGTCGTCGTGGTCACGGGCCCAGCCGTGGTGGTCGTCGGCTGCGCGGTCGTGGTGGTGGAACGCTGCGTCGTCGGCGGTGCGACCGTCGTCGTGGTCGTCGCCGGAGGTTGGCAGATCAGCCAGCCCCAGCGGTGGTCGAAGCGGCGCTCCCACCCGTGGAACCAGCGCATGTCGAAGTGGAAGTGCCCGTGCTCGAAGAAGCTCACTGGGATGCACCACGTGTGCTGTTCGGGGACGTGGTGGGAGTCGTGGCCTTCGTCCGCCGACGCCGAGGTGAGACCGACGCCGGCCGTGGCGATGCCGATGACGGCGACGACGGAGATCGTTGCGAGGCGCCGCCGGACGCCGCCTCGGAGCACTGCACGCATGTGGGCCAACCTTCCCGACCGTCCTTGTTCGACACGGTCGTAGCGCGACCAACGGTTGGTACGCGCCGCTGTGAGCCCCTCAGCGTGGTTGTTACAACGTTCACATCCGGTAACGGCAGAACGGCGTCCGAATCTTGAGCGATTGGCCCGGCGTTCGCCTCAGCGCGGGACGTCCCGCCATGCGACGCCCTTGTCGGGTCGAGGCTCGCCGGGCAGTCCCAGCACGCGCTCGCCGATGATGTTCTTCATCACCTCGTCGGAACCGCCCGCGATGTGTCCCGCCGGTGCACCGAGCAGCGCTTGCGCGAACCGCGTGTCGCCGGCGATGGCGTCGGGACCGGCGAGCGAGACCGTGAGCTCTCCGAGCTGGGTCATGATCCGGCCGCCGAGAAGCTTGCCGATCGAGCCTTCCGGACCGGGCACCTTCCCTTTCGTCGCGGCCGTGAGCGTGCGCATCGACAGGAACTTCTGGATGCGCGTCTTCGTGTAGAGGTCGGCGAGCTGCTGACGCACACGCGGGTCGGCGTTGGTGCCGCGCTGCTGCGCGAGCGAGATCAGGCTGTGCACGGTGCCCCGGCCACCGCCACCGCCGCCGGAGCCGATCGCGACCCGCTCGTTCATCAACGTGGTGATGGCGACGGTCCAACCCTCGTTGACGTCGCCGAGCACGTGATCGTGGGGGACGCGTACGTCGTCGAAGAACACCTCGTTGAAGCCGGAGCCGCCGTTCATCTGCTTGAGCGGTTTGATCGTGACACCCGGCGCGCGCATGTCGACGATGAAAGCGGTGATGCCCTTGTGCTTCTCCGCGTCCGGGTTGGTGCGGCAGACGATCTCGCCGAAATCCGAGAACTGCGCGCCCGACGTCCACACCTTCTGGCCGTTGATCACCCACTCGTCGCCGTCGCGCGTCGCGGTCGTCGAGAGCGACGCGACGTCGGAGCCGGCCCCCGGCTCGCTGAAGAGTTGCGACCAGATCTCCTCACCGCGCAACAGCTTGGTGAGGTAGCGCTCCTTCTGCGCCGCGCGCGCCGACCGCGCGCAGGGTCGGCGCGATCATGCCGAGACCGATGACGAACGCCTCGTTCGGAACCGGGAAGCGCGACTCCTCCTGGCCGAAGATGATCTGCTGCACCGTAGATCCGTTGCGGCCGCCGTATTCGGGCTCCCAGGTGATGCGGGCGAGTCCGGCGTCGAACTTCATGGCCTGCCAGCGCTTGGCGCGCTCGAGATAGTCGCCGCCGCCGATCTCCATGTCGTGTTCGGGCGGCCGGCCCGCGACCTTCGGCGCGTTCTCCTCGAGCCAGGCGCGGAATTCCTCGCGCCATGCTGCCTCTTCGGGAGTGTCGTTGAAGTCCATGAGGCGCAGTCTCCGTCCCGGCCCGAACCGCCCGCAACCTCGGGCCCGCGTGCGGGGCGCACCGACGTTGTCGGCTCCCGGGCGCGGTCGTAGCATCGGCCGCCGATGACCACGGCTCCGTTCGACCGCCTGCCCGCCGCGGATCCCGCCGAGCTCGGAGTCGATCCCGACGCGCTGGACGCACTCTGCGCCCGGGTGCAGCAAGACGTCGACGCCGGCCGGCTCCCGTCCTGCCAGATCGCGCTCGCGCGGGACGGCCGCATCGCGGTGTGGCGCGCGTTCGGCGCGGCGCCGGTGGAGTCGCGCTACGTGATCTTCTCCGCGACGAAGGCCGTGATCGCGGGCGCGGTGTGGATCCTCATGGGCGAAGGTCTGCTCGACGTGACGCGCCCCGTCGCGGAGATCGTCCCGGAGTTCGCGCCGAACGGCAAGGACGCGATCACCGTCCAGCAGGTCATGTTGCACACGTCGGGCTTCCCACGCGCGCCGTTCGCCGCGCTCGACTGGGACGACCGTGAACGCCGGCTGCAACGGTTCTCGAGCTGGCGCTGCAACTGGGAACCCGGATCCCGCTTCGAGTATCACCCCACGTCCGCGCACTGGGTGCTCGCGGAGATCATCGAACGTTGTTCGGGCTCCGATTTCCGGGTGTTCGTGCGGGAGCGCATCCTCGAGCCGCTCGGCCTCCCCGGACTGCAGGTCGGAGTCCCGGTCGCGCAGCAAGGTGACATCAACGACCTCGTCCTCACCGGGGAGGCGGCGACGCCCGACGAGCTCGAAGCGGCGATCGGCGTGCGCGCGCTGCCGTTGTCGGAGGTCACGCCCGACGCGTTGATGTCGTTCAACGAACCCGCGGTGCGCGCGGTCGGCGTGCCGGGCGGCGGCGGCGTCTCGACCGCGGCCGACCTCGCCCTCTACTACCAGGCGCTGCTCGCCGACCCGACCGGTATCTGGAAGCCCGAGGTCCTGGCCGACGTGACCGCGTACGTACGCAACCATCTCCCCGACCACATGGGAACGCCGGCGAACCGCTCGCTCGGGCTGGTCATCGCGGGCGACGACGGCCGTTCCGCCGCGCGCGGCATGGGCCATACCGTGTCGGCCCGCGCCTTCGGGCACAACGGTGCCGGTGGGCAGATCGCGTGGGCCGATCCCGCGACCGGGTTGTCGTTCTGTTACCTCACGAACGGACTCGACCAGCACGAGATCCGGCAGTGGCGGCGAACGACCGCGATCGCGAGTCGCGCCGCGAACTGCGTCCCGTCGTAAACGACCCCACCGGCGTCGCGGTCGCGTCGCTCAGGTGCGCCCGCGCCCGTCCGATGGGACTGCGGAGTCGACGGCCGGAGGCGATGTTGAGATTTCGAATCGTGGCGATGCTCGCGGTGTGGGCGGTGGTCGTGGTCGGCCTGACCCGGCTGTTCGCCGACGCCGCCGTTCCGCTCGTCGGCGCGTCCGGTCTGGTCGCGCTGTCGGCGTACGGCGCGACCCGTTGGCGCAACCGCCGCGCGTACGCGTCCGAGCCGGTCGCGCTGTCCGCGGATCTGCCCTCCGGCCCGCGGCGGGTCCTGCTCGCGGAGACGGGGCTCGCCGGCCCGGAGTAGCGCTCGGGCCGAAGCCCACCGGGCACCGGCCGGGCGCCGCCGGGCCCCGTGGCGGTCGAGGTCGTACCATGGCCGCAGTCGCGTTCCCGGGGGGATCCATGAAGTCTCGATTCGGCACAGCTCGATCCGGCGTCCCGACGGCCGCGTTGGGCATCGCCCTTCTCGCCGATCGCGCTCGCCGGTTGCGGTGGATCGAGTGGCAAGTCGGCCGGGTCCGCCCCGACCACGACCGCCAAGCCGGCGGCCAATGTGCAGACGACGGCGGCGAAGACCCCGTGCGAGGAGGCGGCGCCGACGCCGGCTTCCCCCGGTGAGGTGGGCGCCGGTGCGGGCGGGAGTTCCGCGGTGACGAGCGCGGCCCAGGTCGCGGCCGAAGAGCACGGCGGGCGGGGCCCGGTCAAGCAGCTCCCGCTGACCGCAGCCGAGCAGACGGCGCTCAACGCGCAGCTCGCGGCCGCGAAGACGGTCGTCAAGGAATTCCCGACGGTGAAGGAAGCGGTCGCGGCCGGGTACCGGATGTCGACCGTGTACGTGCCCTGCATCGGCGCGCACTACACGAACATCGGTTTCACCTCGCAGTTCGACCCCGCGCACCCGTCGGAGTTGCTGTACGCCGGGACGACGCCCGACGCGAAGATCGTCGGCCTCAGCTACCTCGTGTGGCACCCGGGCGGCCCGCCGCCGGGATTCGCGGGCCCGAACGACCGCTGGCACCAGCACAACGCCAACGGCGGACTGTGCCTGAAGGGCCAGGTCGTCGTCGCCGGTGAGGAATCGACCCGCCAGCAGTGCGCGGCGATGGGTGGGCACAAGACGCTCCTCACCGACATCTGGATGGTGCACGCCTGGGTCGCCCCCGACATCACGTGCACATGGGGCCTGTTCAGCGGCGAGTGCCCGAACCTCGGCGGCACACTCGGCGGAACCGCAACGAGCGGTCCCTACCCGAGCAAGCTCTCGTAGTTCCGGTTCGAAGCGTCGTTCCCGACCACCGGGCGAACGGCCGGCTCAGCCGAGCGGCGACCAGGTCGCGCTCCGGAGCAGGCGGCTCTCCCAGTCGTCGCGGACCTCGAGCGCGTCGTGCATCCACGTGCCCGGACCCTTCACGTGCGCGGGAAGTTCACGTGTGAACAGCCCGGGAAGCCGTTCCGGGAAGTCGACGCGCTGCCAGAGGATCACCTCGCGCCGCCGGGGCGCGCCCAGCGCGGCCTGGAACACCGCGAGCAACGTGAGCAGTGACCGCTCGGACCGTTGCTCGAGACTCGGCGCGTAGTGCGTGCGCGCCTTTTCGAGGTAGGTGTCGAGCTTGCCCTCGTAGGGCCACGCGCTGTCCTCCATGTAGAGCGCGGCGTCGTGCTCGCGGCCGTCGGTCGGAACCGTTGCGAGATCGATGTCGCGCAGCGGCGACCAGTCGACGGGGAGCAACAGCTTGCCCTTGACCTCGCGGCGCATGCCGTCGACGTCGGCCGCCCACGAACGCAGGTCGCCGGACTGGATGCGCCGGGCGAGCCGCTCGTACGCGGCGCCGTCCGAGAACGCAGTGATGGTGGTGTGGTGGTACGCGCGTCCGGTGCCGTGCGCGAGCTTCAGGTAGTAGAGGAGTCGGGCGTCGCCGTCGTCGGCGACCGATGGCAGGAAACCCGACCGGAACGCCGACTCGAACTCGTCCTCGTGGCGGCCGGCGACGGTGTGAACCTCGTGCAACAGGAGCATGCGGTCAGCCTGCCATGCGCTCCAGCAGGAAGTCGATTGCGTTCGTCAAGGTGGCCAGATCGTCGGGCTCGACGGCCGGGAACATCGCGATGCGGAGCTGATTGCGCCCGAGCTTGCGGTACGGCTCGACGTCGACGATGCCGTTCGCCCGCAGCGCGGCGGCGAGCGCGGCCGCGTCGACGGGCTGGTCGAAGTCGATCGTCGCGGTGACCGGGCTGCGGTGATCGGTGTCCTTGACGAACGGCGTTGCGTACTTGTGGCCGTCCGCCCAGCCGTAGACGATCCCGGCGGAACGGTCGCAGCGACCGGCCGCGAATTCGAGCCCGCCGTTGTCGAGCATCCAGCGCAGCTGGCGATCGAGCAGATAGAGCGTCGCGAGCGCGGGCGTGTTGTACGTCTGCTCGAGGCGCGAGTTCTCGATCGCGATGGAGAGGTCGAGCGTCGCGGGCATCCAGCGCCCGCTCGCCTTGATGCGTTCGATGCGCTCGATCGCGGCCGGCGAGCAGAGCGCGAGCCATAGTCCGCCGTCGCTCGCGAAGCACTTCTGCGGCGCGAAGTAGTACACGTCGAACGCGCTCGGGTCGACGCGCATCCCGCCCGCGGCGGACGTTCCGTCGACGACGACGAGCGCGTCGCTCTCGGGGCGGTGCACGTCGACCGTGACCCCGGTCGACGTCTCGTTGTGCGGGTACGCGTACACGTCGCCGTCGACGCGGTCGGGGTGCGACGGGGGTCTCGCCCGGCGCGGTCTCGCAGACCTGCGGGTCGCCGAGGTGGGGCGCCTCCCGCGTCACCTGCGCGAACTTCGACGAGAACTCGCCGATCACGATGTGCGTGCTCCGCTGTTCGACGAGTCCGAACGACGCCGCGTCCCAGAACAGCGTCGAGCCGCCGATGCCGAGCAGCACCTCGTAGCCGTCGGGCAGCGAGAACAGGTCGCGCAGCCCGCCGCGGATGTCGCCGACCACCGAGCGCACGCCGTCGCGCCGGTGACTCGTGCCGAGGTAGCCGTGCGCCACTCCCGCGAGCGCGGCGACGGCCTCGTCGCGGACCTTGGAGGGACCCGACCCGAACCGCCCGTCGCTCGGCAGCAGGTTCGGGGGGAGTCGCAACGCGTCGGGTGTCGTCATGCCCCAACTCTACGGTCAGGCCAGAGCGAGGACCTCCTCGAATCCCGGCGCAGGCAGCCGAGCAGGACGTCGGGGTCGGGCACCGCGGTCGTGTCGACGACGACGCCGATACAGCAGGTGCCGCAGTGCGAGATCAGGGTGACGTTGAACGCGGCGCCGGCGGGCGGGGCGAACGCGTACATGCGCTCGACGCCCGCGCCCGCGAGGTACACCGCGACGGGCGCGCCCGGAACGTTCGAGGTCACGAAGTCGCAGCACTTGAGCATCCCGCCGAACAACGCGGTCGTCGTCGCGGTCGGGAGCCGGTTGAGGATTCCGGCGAGCATGCTCGTCATCTGGAGCGCGGGCTCGGCCCGCCATTCGCGGATCAGGTCGCCGAGCGCGGCGATGCGGGCCCGCGGATCTTCGATGCCGGTCGGGACGGGGAACCGGGCCGGGCGCGAACCGGTTGCCGCCCGCGTCGTCGTCGCCCTGGCGCAGGTTGATCGGCAGGGTCATGCGCAGCTCGATCGGCGCCGCGCCGTGGCGTTCGTGATAGCGGCGCACCCCGCCGATCACCGAGGCGACGAACACGTCGTTGAGGCTGCCGTCGCACTCCTTGGCCACGCGGCGCATCTCGTCGAGCGACACGTCGAACGCCTCGAGTCGCCGGCCGAGCCCGCGCCGGAGCATGAGCGTCGACATCGGGCTCGTCGCCGGGCGCGAGCGTGCGCGCGATCGACCGGGTCGTGCGCACGACGTCGGTACCCGTCCCGATCGGGTCGCGAACGCGTACGCACCGCGGTGCGGACGACGCTCCGCCGGGATGCGTGGACGCGATCCCGAGCGCGCGGCGGCGCGTGTGCGCGATCGACTCCCACAGCACTTCGAGCATCCGCGCGTCCTCGGGCGCGATCGCGGCGGGGATCGTCGTGGTCGGCGACGTCGGGCGCGTCGGGGGTGAGGTCGACGAAGCGGGCGAGCAGCTGCATGCCGCCGACGCCGTCGGTGACCGAATGATGCACCTTCATCGCGATCGCCGCGCGTTCGCCGTCGGGACCGTCGAGCCCCTCGAAGAGCGTGAACTCCCACAGCGGTCGGGCCCGGTCGAAGCTCGTCGTCGCGATCGGCTGCAGCGCGTCGAACAACGCCCGCAACGTTCCGCGGCCCGGCCAGGCGGACACGCCGGAGGTGGAAGTCGAGATCGAAGCTCGGTTCGGCCATCCAGCGCGGCGGCGCGATACGGAACGGCGGCGACACGACCCGCTGGCGCAACCTCGGGATGAAGCACGTCGTGATGTCGATCCGGCGGCGGAGCCGCTCCCAGTCCGGGACGGAGTCGAGCAGCGCGACCGCGACGATCGTCGAGCGGAGGATCGGGTCCTTCTCGATGTTCCACATGAGCGCGTCCTCGTCGCTCATGTGGTGCGCGAACCGTGCCGCTTCCGCCATTGCCCGGCGCCCCCGAACTCCTGGTCAGTACCCGGACGGTACTCCCCGGCGCCGCTTCGGGTCACGGGCCGGGGCGCGGCCGGGTCAGGTCGCGATCGAGAACACGACGGTCACGTCGACACCGAGCTGTTGCGACCCGGCCTCGACGGGGACCGCGAGCGCCTTCTGCGAGAAGTCGCCCGCGGCGAGGTTCTCGGTCTGTGGGAGTTGCGTACCCGTGTCGTCGATCGTGCGGATCGCGCCGAGCTTCACGCCCGCCGCGGCCGCGAGCTGCTTGCCCTGGGCCAGCGCGTCCTTGACCGCCGTGGCGCGCGCTTTGGCGAGGAGTGGGCTCGTGTTGTCGATCGAGAACGACACGCCTTGGAGCCGGATGTCGGGGCCCGCGGTGACCGCGGCCGCGTCGATCACCGCGCCGGCCTTCGACAGATCGCGGAGCTTCGCGGTGACCGTGTTCGACGCCGAGTAGCCGGTCACATGGAAGTGGTTGTCGAAGTTCGGCGACACGTTGAGGTCGACGGTCTGGATGTCGTCGGGCTTCACGCCCTGGGCCTTCAACGAGTTGATGAGCGAGTTCGCGCTGGCGTTGTTGCGTTGCAGCGCGGCCTGGGCCGACGGGTCGGTCGTCTGCACGCCCATCGTCACGGTCATGACGTCGGGCCGGCCGGTCGCGTCGCCGTGACCCGACACGTCGATGGTGGGCCCGCCGGTGGTCGACGCGGGCGTGGTCACGTCGGTCAGGTGGGCCGACGTGGCCGCCTTCGAGCTGCCACTGCTGCAGCCGGCGACGCCGATCGCGGCGACGGTCGCGACGACCGCGATCGCCTTGTGTTCGAACAGGTGCATCGAGGTCCCTTTCGTCGGGTGATCTACCGTTCCGACGACCGATGGCGCCCGCCGGTTCCCGGATCCCTCCGTCGGGGCCCGTTAGGGTCGGCTCCGTGCGCAGCCGCTACGTCCGGACCAACGGGATCCGCCTGTTCTGCCTCGAAGCGGGCCCGCAGGACGGGCCCGTCGTGCTGTTGCTGCACGGCTTTCCCGAGCTCGCCTACTCGTGGCGCCACCAGGTCGCCGCGCTCGGCGAAGCGGGCTTTCACGTGGTCGCGCCCGACCTGCCGGGGTACGGGCGCAGCGACAAACCCGACGTCACCTACGACTGCGACTGGATCGACGCGTGCCTCGTCGGGGTCCTCGACGCGATCGGTTGCGAACGTGCGGTCGTTGCCGGTCACGACTGGGGCGGGATCCTCGTGTGGATCCTGGCGCGCCAGTATCCCGACCGCGTCGCGGGCGTCATCGGCGTGAACACGCCCGACCTCCCGCGCCCGCCGATGCCCCCCGTGCAGTTGTTGCGTCAGATCTTCGTCGACACGCCGATCTACATCATCCAGTTCCAAGAACGCGGCGTCGCGGAGTGGGTGCTCGGAACGTGGGGACGCGGCGTGGACGATTTCGTCGAGATGATCTTCGGCGCGACCACCCAGAACGCCACGGCGTTCCCGCCCGCGGTGCTCGACGTGTACAAGGATGCGTTCCGTCCCGTCGGCGCGTTGACGCCGCCGATCGAGTACTACCGGAACCTCGACCGCAACTGGGAGCTCACGGCCGAGATCGCGGGGCGGACGATCGACGTGCCGTGCCTCATGATCTCCGCCGCGAACGATCCCGTGCTCACGCCCGCGATGACCCTCGGCATGGAGGAACGGGTTCCCGACCTCGAGCGCGTCGTTATCGAGGACTGCGGGCACTGGACCCAGCAGGAGCGCCCGCGCGAGACATCGGACGCGATGCTCCGCTACCTCCGCCGCCTCCCGCCCTGGCACTGACCCCCATTTCCCTGCGAACTGTTTGCTGGAAAATGGGCTCCAGGTGCCCTTTTCTCAGCGAACAGTTGGCAGGGCTGGAGGGTCTGGCACACTGGCGAGGTGGCGATGCGCGAGGACTGCCGGCACTTCGAGAGCCGTACCTATCCGGGCGGCGAGATCGCGCGTTTCTGTGTGCTCGACCTCGCGCCCGAGGCGCCGTGGCGCTGTCCGGAGAACTGCGCGCAGTACGAACAGACGTTGATCGACGGGAGCTTCGTCGCGGGAGGACTCGCGCGGCCCGAGGTCGAGCCGGAACCCGACGAGAAGCCCGAGGACATCCAGGACCTCCTCGACGACGCGGAGATGATCGTCGACGCGGCCGAACCGTCGGTGTTGCGCGAGTTGGGGAGCGCGGCCGGATCGCGGCGCAAGTGGTGGCAGGTCTGGAAGCGCGGCGGCCCGAACGACGGCCCCGACGACGACTGGCATCTCAGCACCCGCTGAAGCCGCTCCGTTCGAGAGCGACGCGCCGGCCGCCGCGTACCATGCCGCCCGTGTCCGACGATCCCGTAGCGAGCATCGGCGCGCTGTTCGAACGTGACGGTGCGCGGTACGTGCCCACCCAGCTCGCCCGCGGACCGTGGAGCCCGAAGGCGTTGCACGGGGGCGCGCCGAGCGCTCTGTTCGCGACCGTCTGCGAAGTCCACGATCCCGGCCCGGCTGCGTTCGTCGCGCGCCTGACCGTGGAGTTGATGCGGCCCGTGCCGCTCGCGCCGCTCGAACTGCGCGTGCGCACGATCAGGCCGGGGCGCAAGGTGCAGTGGATCGAGGCGATGCTGCTCGACGAACGCGAGCACGAGGTCGCGCGCGCGACCGTGCTGCGCATCCGGTCCGACGACGTCGACACGAGTGGCTCCGTGCACCCGACGGTCGACGCGCCGCCGCCGCCCGAGTCGGCCGCCTCCCAGAAGTTCCCGTTCGGCGAGGGCGCGGTCGGCTTCTGGAACGTGCACGACGTGCGTCTGGTGCGGGGGAGCTGGACCGAACCGGGGCCGGGCGTCTCCTGGTTCCGCCTGCGGTGCCCGGTCGTCGCCGGCGAGCCGATCTCGCCGATCGCCCGCGGTCGCGGCCGCCGCCGACTTCGGCAGCGGGGTCTCCAACCCGGTGCGCCTGACGAACGCGGCGGCGATCAACCCCGAGCTAACCGTGCACGTGCACCGTCACCCGGTCGGGGAATGGGTGTGCCTCGAGTCGGGCGCGTTGGGCTCAGCCGCACGGGGTCGGCATGGCGGAGACCCGGCTGCACGACGAGCGCGGCGTGATCGGCCGCGGCGTGCAGTCACTGCTCGTCGAGCCGGCCGCGCACCTCGGTCATGGAGCTCTGAGCACGAGCGCGACCCGCGCTCGGCCGGCGTCGCGGGTTCTAGTCGTCTTCGGACTTGCGTTCGACGTCGGTCGCCCAGAGCTCGAACTCGCCGTTGCGGAACATCAGGGCGGCGGGGCGCCCGGCCAGCGGCGGGCGGAGGTCGCCGCGGCCGCGGTCCACCCGGACCGAGATCGTGCGCCGGCCCGACGCGGTCAGCATCGTGACCCGATCGGATCCACCCCATTTGAACGCCGACGCCGGGAGCGCGAGACCCTGGTACTGCGAGAAGCGCTGCTGCTTGCCGGCCCGCCGGCGCAGGGATTCCTCGACCCGGTCGGCGATGGGTCGCACCAGCCCGTCGGGCAGCTTCGACCGCTCGACCTCACCCTTGACGATGTCGCGCAGCGGGGTGCCGTCGAAGACGTTGGCCTGCAGCGCGGCGGCACGCGCCGCGTTGCTCGTGCGGTTGACTCGCTCCAGCGTGGCGACGAGCAGCTTGTGCTGGTCGGCGTCGGGGAGCAGTTCGACTTCGTCGATGGTCGCCATGACGCCGAGCATGGTATCGACGGGCCTTCGGACCCCGTTCGCAGATTCTTCCCGGCGATTCGTCCCGGAGATTCTTCCGAAGATTCGCCGGATACTCGGACAGCTAGTATCCGTGTTATGCGGATGTCGGACGGGGTCGAGTGGGGCGTCCACGTCTGCGTGGTGCTGGCGTCGCTCCCCGACGACGCCGCCCTCCCGGCCGCGAAGCTCGCGGAGTACCACGGCGTTCCCGCCGCCTACCTGGCCAAGCACCTCCAGGCGCTCGCGGGAGCCGGGGTGTTGCGCACCGTCAAGGGTGCCCGCGGCGGTTACCGCTTGGCGCGCCCGCCCGCCGAGATCACCGTGCTCGACGTGGTGGAGGCGATCGACGGCGACCAGTCGGCGTTCCAGTGCACCGAGATCCGCCGCCGGGGCCCGCTCGCGCTGCCGGCGCGCGAGTACACGAAGGTCTGCGGCATCCACCGCGCGTTCACCCGGGCCGACGAGGTCTGGCGGGCCGAGCTCGCCGGCACGACCATCGCCGACCTCTTCCTGGGTGTGCTCACCGACGTCCCGCGCCCCACGCTGGAGAAGGGTGCCCGCTGGCTGCAGGAGAACGCGCGGTAGGCGGATGCCGGCCGCGCGCGCAGTGATCTAACGGCCGGCGCGTGGCCGCTTGCCGTGATTCGCCTTGTTGCGGCGGGCTTTCAGGCGGCGCTTCTTCGTCTTCTTGCTCATAGGACGTCGGAGGCTACTTGATCGGTAGCCTGCGCCCCGATGGAGAACCTCGGTCTTGTGGGCTTCACCGGCGCGGGCGCGAACCGCCTGTTCAGCGCCCTCACCGGTCTGGCGGTGCCGAGCGAGTACGAGGCGGCCGTCGGCGTGGCGAGCCTCCCCGACGAGCGCCTGCGCCTGCTGACGGAGATGTCGAAGTCGAAAAAGACGGTCGCAGCCGGGTTCGAGCTGGTCCACCTGGCGCTGCCGCCGGGCTCCAAGCCGGGCGAAGGGTTGGGTTCGAAGGTCGTCGGCAGCCTGCGCAACTGCGACGCGATCCTCATCGTCCTGCGGGCGTTCGACGACGGCGGGGTCGCGGCAGATCCCGAAGGCGACCTCGGCGCGCTCGAGCTCGAGCTGGTGCTCGCCGACATCGCGAGCGTCGAGCAGCGCCTCACCCGGCAACGGCGCGCCGCGAAGAGCGGCGACAAGGAGATCCTCGCCGAGGTCGACACGCTCGAGCGCGCGCACGCCGTGCTGTCCGACGGGACACCGATCCGCCGTGGGTCGTTTTCGCCCGAGGACCTCGCGCGTCTCGCGCCGGTGTTCCTGCTGACGACGAAACCGCTGTTAATCGTCGCCAACACCGGTGAGGAGACCGCGACCGACGTCGGGTTGCCGGCCGACACCGAAGTGCTCGCGGTCCCGATCGACATCGAGGCCGAGATCGCCGCGTGTGCACCCGAGGACCGGGCCGAGATGCGCGAGTCGTACGGGCTGGGTGAATCGGCGCTCGACGCGGTCGCGCAGGCCGCGTACCTCCTGCTCGGCCGGCGCACGTTCTTCACGACGGGCGAAGACGAGTCGCGCGCGTGGACGTTCCGCACCGGCGCCAAGGCCCCCGAGTGCGCGGGCGTGATCCACAGCGACCTGCAGCGCGGCTTCATCCGCGCCGAGGTGATCGACTGGCGTGAGCTGCTCGACATCGGCTCGTGGGCGAAGGCCCGCGAGCTGAAGAAGATCCGGGTCGAGGGCAAGGACTACGAGGTGCGAGACGGTGACGTCCTCGAGATCCGGTTCAACGTGTAGGAAGCAGGGATGACCTGGTTGCTGCGCGATGACGACGTCCTGGCGGTGGCCGAGGTCGCCGCCTCCCGGCGCCAGCGCTCGCGGGGCCTCATCGGCCGGGACGACGTCGAAGGCGCGTTCGTGCTGCGGCCCTGCCGGCAGGTCCACACGTTCCGGATGCGTTTCCCGATCGACGTCGCGTTCTGCGACGGCTCGGGGACCGTGCTGCACCTGGGCACGCTCGCGCCCCGGCGGATCTCCCGGATCGTCTGGCGGTCGGCGTTCGTGATCGAGGCGCGCGCCGGCAGCTTCGAACGCTGGAACCTGCACCCGGGCGACGTGGTCGAGATCAAGGGCTGACGTCGACACCGGTCGGGCCCTGCGGCCGGATTTCGGACCGGCCGGTCGCGCCGGGTCGGGCACAATGAAGGTTGCCATGGCCCGCTTCTACGTCACCACCCCCATCTATTACGTCAACGACGTGCCGCACATCGGCCACGCGTACACGACCGTCGCCGGTGACGTCCTCACGCGCTGGCACCGGCTCTGCGGCGACGAGGTCTTCTTCCTCACCGGTACCGACGAGCACGGCCTCAAGATCCAGCGTGCCGCGGAGGAACGGGGTGTCTCGCCGCAGGAGCTGGTCGACGAGGTCGCGGGCCACTTCCGCGACACCTGGGACGGGCTCGACATCGCCTACGACGACTTCGTCCGCACGACCGAACCGCGCCACTACACCGCGGTGAACAAGTTCCTGCAGGCGATCTTCGACGCGGGCGACATCGAGCTCGGCACCTACGAAGGTCTCTACTGCGTCTCCTGCGAGGCGTACTACGCGGAGGAGGAGCTCGTCGACGGCAACTGCCCGATCCACGGCCGCCCCGTCGAGCACGTCGTCGAGGAGAACTACTTCTTCAAGCTGTCGCGCTACGAGGACCGCCTGCTCGAGCACTACGCCGCGCATCCCGACGCCGTGCAGCCCGAGTCGCGCATGAACGAGGTGCTCGGGTTCATCCGCGGCGGCCTGCAGGACTTCTCGATGAGCCGTACCTCGATCACCTGGGGTGTGCCGCTCCCGTGGGACGCGAACCATGTCGCGTACGTGTGGACCGACGCGCTCTTCAACTACTGCACGGCGGTCGGTTACGCGACCGACGAAGAGCGGTTCGCGAAGTGGTGGCCCGTCGACTACCACCTCGTCGGCAAGGACATCCTGCGCTTCCACGCCGTCTACTGGCCCGCGATGCTCATGGCGGCCGGCCTCGAGCTCCCGCGTTGCGTGTTCGCGCACGGCTGGCTGCTCGTCGGCGGCGAGAAGATGAGCAAGACGCGCACCAACCAGATCAAGCCCGCGGATCTCGTCGCCGACTTCGGTGTCGACGGCTTCCGTTACCACTTCATGGCCGACCAGCGTTTCGGCCCGGACGGCGACTTCTCGTACGAAGCGATGGTGCAGCGCTACAACGCGGATCTCGCGAACAACTTCGGCAACCTCGCGAACCGCGTGCTGAACATGGCCGTGAACTACTGCGGGGGCATCGTGCCGTCGACGCGTGCCGACGGGCCTCTGCGTGACGTCGCGGCGACGAGCTTCGCGGGCGTGTCGGACGCGTTCGGCCGGCTCGACTTCGCGAGCGGGTGCGGAGCGATCTGGGACCTCATCCGCGCGACGAACGCGTACATCGAGGACTCGAAGCCCTGGGAGTTGAACAAGCGCGGCGACGCCGACGCGGTCGCGCGTGTGCTGGGCGACTGCCTCGAGTCGTTGCGGATCGTCGCGTTGCTGGCGTCGCCGGTGATCCCGAACGCGGCGGCGGAACTGTGGCGCCGGCTCGGCCTGGGCGGGCGGCCCGAGGACGAGCGGCTCCCGGGTGCGGCCGGATGGGGACTGCTCCCGGCGGGCGCGACCCTCGAGAAGGGCGAGCCGCTGTTCCCGCGCATGGACACGTGATGGCCCGCGACGAAACGCGCGTGCGGTGGGTCGACTCCCACTGCCATCTGCAGCTTGCGGGCGGCGACGAGCACGTGGCGCGGGCGCGTGCCGCGGGGGTCGAGTGGATGGTCTGCGTCGGCACCGACCTCGAGACGTCACAGGCCGCGATGGCCATCGCCGACCGCCACGAGGACGTGTACGCCGCGGTCGGGTTGCACCCCCACGACGCGTCGAAGCTCGGCGCCGAGTGGGCGATGCTCGAGCCGCTCGCCGTCTCCGACGGCTGCGTCGCCATCGGCGAGTGCGGCTTCGACCTCTTCTACGAGCATTCACCGCGCGACGAGCAGGAGACCGCCTTCCGGTTCCAGATCCGGCTGGCCAAGCATGCGAACAAACCGCTCGTGATCCACTCCCGCGACGCCTGGACCGACACGTTCCGCGTGCTCGACGACGAGGGCGTGCCCGAACGCACGATCTTCCACTGCTTCACCGGCGGCCCCGACGAAGCGACCGCGGCAGTGGCGCGCGGCTGCTACCTCTCGTTCAGCGGCATCGTCTCGTTCAAGAACGCGGACGCGCTGCGGGAGGCGGCCCGGATCACACCGGCCGACCGCGTCCTCGTGGAGACCGACTCGCCGTTCCTGACGCCGGAACCGTTCCGCGGGAAGCCGAACGAACCCGCGCTGGTGGTCGCGGTCGGGGAGGCGCTGGCGCGAGCGCGCGGCGTCGCACCGGAAGAGATCGCCGAGATCACACGCGCGAACGCGGCGCGCGCCTTCGGCGTCGAACGGTGACGCCGAGCGAGATCCGCGAGCTGCTCGCGCGCCACGGGTTCCGGCCGTCGAAGGCGCTCGGGCAGAACTTCCTCGGCGACGAGAACACGGCCCGCCGGATCGTCCGCCTCGCCGAGGTGCAGCCCGGGGATCGGGTCGTCGAGGTCGGGCCGGGCATCGGCGCGCTCACCGTCGCGCTCGCCGATGCCGGTGTGCACGTGTGTGCGATCGAGCTCGATCGTCATCTGGTGCCGATCCTGTCCGAAGTCGTCGAAGGGCGCGACGTCGAAGTCGTGCACGACGACGCGCTCCGCGTCGACTGGGGCGCGCGGCTCGGGGAGGGGCCGTGGGTCATGGTTGCCAACCTCCCGTACAACGTCGCGACGCCCGTCGTGATCGGTGTGCTGGAGACGGCGCCGATGATCGAGCGGCTGCTGGTGATGGTGCAGCGCGAGGTCGGCGAGCGGATGGTGGCCGGTGCCGGTGACGACGCGTACGGCGCGGTGTCGGTGAAGGTCGCGTACTACGCGTCGGCGAAGATTGCGGGCACGGTCTCCCCGAACGTGTTCGTCCCGAAGCCGAAGGTCGAGAGCGCGTTGGTGCGCCTCGTCCGCCACCCGGCGCCGCCGGTTCCCGTGCGCGACGTCGACGCGATGTTCGACCTCGTCCGCGCCGGGTTCGCTACGCGGCGCAAGACCCTGCGCAACACGTTGGACGGTCGCGTCGACGCTGACCGCTTCGCCCGCGCCGGTATCGACCCGCAGGCACGCGCCGAGACCCTTTCGCTCGCCGACTGGTCGAGGCTCGCCGATGCGTGACGTCAGCGTCCGCGCGTTCGCGAAGCTGACGCTCTCGCTGCACGTGACCGGAACGCGCGCCGACGGCTACCACGAGCTCGACGCGACGATGGTCTCGGTCTCGGAACCGCACGACACGATCGAGCTGCGGCCCGCGCCCAGAACGTCGCTGACCGTCACGGGGCCGTTCGCGCAAGGCGTGCCGGCCGACGCTTCGAACCTCGCGTGGCGCGCGGCCGACGCGTGCGGCGGCGGCGGTCGAGATCGTCCTGCACAAAGGCATCCCGTCCGGGGCGGGCCTCGGCGGTGGTTCGGCGGACGCGGCCGCGGTGCTGCGCGCGCTCGGCGGCGATCCCGCGGTCGCGGCGACCCTCGGTGCCGATGTGCCGTTCTGCCTACAGGGCGGGTTCGCGCGCGTCGGCGGGATCGGCGAGCGCCTCGAGCCGGGCGAGGTCCCGGCCCGGTTCGTGGTCATCGCGACCCCGCCGTTCGGGTGCGCGACCGCCGAGGTGTACCGGGCGTGGGACGCGCTCGGGGGCCCGCGCGACGAGCACAACGACCTTCGGGCCGCAGCCGAGCACGTGGAACCGCGCCTCGTCGGGTTCCGGCGCGACATCGAGGCCGCGGCCGGGGCGCCCGCCCTCCTGGCCGGGAGCGGCTCGTCGTACGCGGTCGTGTTCGCAGGCGGCGCCGAGGCCGAAGCTGCTCGCGCCCGCGTCGCCGCGGCCACGCCGGGACCGGTGTGGATGGGCTCGACCGTGCCGGTCGGAGTGGAGCTCAGTCCGTGAGCAACGACCGTGGACGCGAAACGGCCGCCCCGATGGGGCGGCCGCTGCTTACTTGCCCTGCTGGCGACGTTGCCAGCGGGTCTTCTTCAGCAGCTTCTTGTGCTTCTTCTTGCGCATGCGCTTGCGGCGCTTCTTGATGAGTGAGCCCATGACGAGGAGCGACGCTACCAGACGCCGCGGGAATGCCCCGAGTGGCCGCTATCGTCGAAGGCGTTTCGGGGGTGGTGTAACGGCAGCACAGGGGCCTTTGAAGCCCTTAGCGAAGGTTCGAAACCTTCCCCCCGAGCTCTCGGAGTCCGAGCTCATGAACAGGGAGTTCGCATGACGCAGTACCGGCCCCTGAGCGCAGTGGTGCTGGCCGCGGGGGAAGGCACGCGGATGCGGTCGCAGACGCCCAAGCTGCTGCATCCGCTCTGTGGGCGGCCGATGGTCTTGCACGTCGTCGACGCGCTCGCCGAACTTCCGCTCGAGCGCATCGTGGTGGTGGTCGGGCACGAGGCGGAACGGGTCACCAAGACGCTCCACGACCAGCTCGTCACCGAGGTTCCGGTCGAGTTCGTCGAGCAACGGGTGCAACGCGGGACCGGCGACGCGGTGAGCGTGGCCCTCACCGTCTTCGACGATCTCGACGCCGAGGACGACATCCTCGTGCTGCCGGGCGACGCGCCGCTGGTGCGCGTGGAGACGGTCGCGCACCTCGCCACCGAACATCGCGTGCAGGACGCGGCGGCCGCGATCCTGACCGCGACCGTCTCGGACCCGACCGGTCTCGGTCGGATCGTACGTGGCAAGGACGGTCGGGTCGCGCGTGTCGTCGAGCACGCCGACGCGACCGGCGAGGAACGCGAGATCGACGAGATCAACACGTCGATCTACTGCTTCCGACGCGGGCTCCTCGCGCCCGCGCTGAGGCGTTTGAGCCCCGAGAACGCGCAGGGCGAGTACTACCTGACCGACGCGATCGCGGTGCTGCGCGACGCGGGCCACAACGTCATCGCGCTCGAAGCCGAGGATCCGGCGGAAGCGATCATGGTGAACGACCGCGTGCAGCTCGCCGACGCGGAGACGGAGCTGCGCCGGCGCATCAACCGCGTCTGGATGCGCACGGGCGTGACGATGGTCGACCCGGCCCGCACCTACATCGACGCGATGGTGGAGCTCGAGGCCGACGTCCGGCTGTTGCCGGGCACGATCCTCGAGGGCCGCACGGTCGTCGGCGCCGGATCCGTCGTCGGCCCTGACTGCCGTCTGACCGACGTCGTGGTCGGTGAGGGTGTGCGCATCTCGAACGCCGTGGCGCGTGAGTGCGAGATCGGCGACGACTGCGAAGTCGGCCCGTTCGCGTACGTGCGACCCGGAACCCGGCTGGCCACGGGGGTCAAGATCGGCACGTACGTGGAGATCAAGAACTCCGACATCGGCGAGGGCACGAAGGTCCCGCACCTCTCGTATGTGGGCGATGCCGACATCGGGACGGGCGTGAACCTCGGCGCGAGCACCATCACCGCCAACTACGACGGCGAGCGCAAGCACCGCACGACGATCGGCGACGGGGTGCACACCGGTGTCCACACGTCGCTGGTCGCGCCGGTCGAGCTCGGCGACGACGCCGACACCGGTGCGGGCTCGGTCGTGACCCACGACGTGGCCCCCGGACGGCACGTGCGGGGGATACCGGCGCGCGACACGAGGCCGACGCGCGAGGATGGCGCCTGATGGAAGTTCTCACCAAGAAGCGGTTGATCCTCGTCGCGGGTCGTGGCCACTCGGAGCTGTCGGCCGAGGTCGCCGAGCACCTGCGGGTGCCGCTCGGTGAATGCGTGCTCTCGACCTTCGCGAACGGCGAGATCTACTGCCGTTACGGCGAGAACATCCGCAGCGCGGACGTCTTCGTGTTCCAGACGCACGGCGGCTCGATCAACGACCTGCTCATGGAACAGCTCATCATGATCGACGCCGCGAAGCGCGCGTCGGCGAAGCGCATCACCGCGGTGTGCCCGTTCTACGGATACGCGCGCCAGGACCGCAAAGCGGAAGGCCGCGAACCGATCACGGCGCGTCTCGTCGCCGACCTGCTCACTGCCGCGGGCGCGGACCGCGTCGTAACCGTCGACCTGCACACCGGACAGATCCAGGGCTTCTTCGACTTCCCCGTCGACCACCTCACCGCCGTGCCGGTGATCGCCGAGTACCTGAAGCACAACGTCGAGAGCGACGCGGTGATCGTCGCCCCCGACGCGGGCGGCGGCAAGCTCGCCGCGGCGCTTCGCCGACCGGCTCAACGCCGACATCGCGTTC
The DNA here is from genome assembly GCA_963829195.1 of uncultured Actinomycetes bacterium. Taxonomy (GTDB): domain Bacteria; phylum Actinomycetota; class Acidimicrobiia; order IMCC26256; family PALSA-610; genus PALSA-610. The sequence goes on along the minus strand of CAWHHS010000006.1, from coordinate 737,898 downwards.
ATCGACAAGCGCCGCCCGAAGGGCACGCACAACGTCGCGGTCGCCACCGAGGTCGTCGGCGACATCGAAGGGCGCACGTGCATCATCGTCGACGACATGATCGACACCGCGGGAACGGTCGTGAGCGCGGCGAACCTGCTGATCGACCGGGGCGCGACCGAGGTGTACATCGCCGCGACCCACGGCCTGCTCTCAGGTCCGGCGGTCGACCGGCTGAAGAACGGCCCCATCCGAGAGGTCGTCGTCACCAACACGGTGCCGATCCCCGACGAGAAGCACTTCGACACCCTCCGGGTGCTCTCCATCGCGCCGCTGCTCGCGGAGGCGATCGACGCCGTGTTCGAAGACGGCTCGGTGAGCGAGCTCTTCGGCGGCGACAACATGTGATGAGCGGGTTGCCGTGAAGCTTCGGACCATCATCGCGACGGTCGGTGCCGTCGCGATCGCATGCTCACTCGCCGCTTGCAGCTCGTCGAACCCGGGATCGGGCACGACCGAGATCACGACCGAGCCGTCGTCCGCCTTCCCGACGCCGTATCCCGCGCCGAAGGATCCGATGGCGCTCGCGCGGGCGGCCGGGCTCGTGCCCGAGACGGCCGAGCAACTCCAGTACCACGTGCACGCGCATCTCGACGTCTACGTCGACGGGCTGCGCATCCTGGTGCCCGCCGGCCTCGGTATCGACATCACCAACCCCGGCGTGCACCAGGGCACGACCGACGGCGCGCCGGCATACGGCGGCATCGTGGTGCCGTGCGCCACGCCGTGCATCTCGCCGCTGCACACCCACGACATCAGCGGCATCATCCATACCGAGTCGTCGACGCACAAGGACAACACGCTCGGTCAGCTCTTCATCGAGTGGAACGTGAAGTTCTCCGACGACTGTTTCGCGACGTTCTGCCAGCCGCACAAGGCGGTGGCGGTCTTCGTGAACGGGACCAAGTCGCAGGGCGATCCCGGTCGATCCCGCTCGCCGATCACACGGAGATCGCGGTCGTCGTGGGCTCGCCGCCACTTCAGATCCCGCACGGGCGCCGACTGGAGCCAGATCTAGGGATTCCCACCCGCCCGCCGAGGTGCGCGAGAATCTCCTGTTCACCATTTTCCCTCACGAGGATTGACGCGCCATGGCCGATGCCACGCTCCTCGCACTTCGCCGCCCCGCGGCCGGCAAGGGTCCCGCCGGGCGCATCCGCCGCGAGGGGCTGATCCCGGCCATCGTCTACGGCCTCGGTGACGAGAACGTCGCCGTCTCGGTCCCGCAGCGCGAGCTCGCGCACATCCTGTCCGGCGGGCAGCGGCATGAACACGCTCATCACGCTGAACATCGACGGCACCGAAGAGCTCGCGATCGCCCGCCAGCTGCAGCGTCACCCGGTCCGCGGCAACGTGATCCACGTCGACTTCGTGCGCGTCCGTGCCGACCAGACGATCCAGGCCGAGATCCCCGTCCACCTCGAGGGCGACGCCGAGGGCGCGATGCGCGGCGGTGTGCTCGAACAGCTCGTGCACACGCTCACGGTCGAGGCCAAGCCGGCCGACTTCCCGCCGGCGATCGAGCACGACGTCAGCGGGCTCCAGATCGGTGGCCAGATCTACGTGCGCGACCTCACCGTCCCGCGGGGCGTGACCGTGCTGCAGAACCCCGACGAGCTCGTTGCGCAGATCTCCGCGCCCCGGGTCGCCGAAGCGGGCGAGGGTGGCGAGGGCGAAGTGGCCGAGGGTGCGGCCGAAGGTGGCGCCGCGCCGGCCGAGGCGCCTTCGGGCGAGTAGACGATCAGTGCCCGTCGACCTCCTGGTGGTCGGGCTCGGCAATCCCGGCGACGAGTACGCGCGGACGCGGCACAACGTCGGCGCCGAGGTCGTCGAGCTGCTCGCGCGTCGCCACGGCGGGAAGCTGCACGGCTCGAAGGGCCGGGCCCGCAGCGACGAGGTGCGTATCGGCGACCAACGGGTCGCGCTCGCGGTCCCGCTCACGTACATGAACGACTCGGGTGAAGCGGTCGCCGGGCTGGTGCGCCGGTTCGGTGTCGAGCCCGACCAGATCGTGATCGTGCACGACGAGCTCGACCTCCCGCCCGCGGTGCTGCGGGTGAAGGTCGGCGGCGGGCTCGCCGGCCACAACGGGCTGCGCTCGATCAAGCAGCACCTGCACACCGACGAGTTCGTGCGCGTGCGGATCGGTGTCGGCAAGCCGCCGTCGAAGGAGCGCGGCGCCGACCACGTGCTGTCGCGTGTCTCCAAACGCGAGCGGGAATCGATGGACGTCACCATCGAGGAGGCCGCCGACGCGGTCGAGTGCATCGCGACCGACGGGTCGCACGCGGCCATGAACCGCTACAACGCCCGCACCCCCGACCCCGCCTGACGCCATCTTCCCTGACAACAGTTGGCAGACAAAGTGGCGCCTGACGCCATCTTCCCTGACAACTGTTGGTGGAGTTCTCGGGTCTACGCTGGCCGCTACCCGGGGCGCGTCCGCGCTCTCGGGTAGAACGCGCGCCCATGCCGCCCACACTCGCCGGACTCACCACCCTGTTCGCCGACGACCCCGTCGTCGCCGCGGCGACCGGCGGTCTCGCGCGCGCCGGTCGCGGTGCCGGAACCGGCCCGCGCGCTGTTCGCGGCGACGCTCGCCCGCTCGACCGCGCGCCGCCCGATCGTCGTCGCGGTCCCGACCGGGATCGAGGCCGAGCGCATCGCCGCCGACCTGCGCGAGTACCTCGGCGACGACGCGGTCGAGCTGTTCCCGGCGTGGGAGACGCTGCCGTTCGAGCGGGTCTCGCCCGCGACCGAGACGATGGGCCGCCGCCTGCGCGTCATCTGGCGGCTGCGCGCCGGTGGCGACCACCTGCCGCGGGCGATCGTCGCGCCGGTGCGCGCGCTCGTGCAGCGGCTCGGCCCGCACGTCGAGGACGTCGAGCCGGTCGTCGTCCGCGCCGGCACCGCAGATCGACCGCGACGAGCTCGTCGCCCGGCTCGTCACGATCGGCTACCGGCGCGAGTACCAGGTCGAGGCGCGCGGCGAGGTCGCGGTGCGGGGCTCGATCGTCGACGTGTATCCGGCGACCGCCGATCATCCCGTGCGCATCGACCTGTGGGGCGACGAGGTCGACCGGCTCTCGCAGTTCTCCGTCGCCGACCAGCGTTCGACGGCGCGAGATCGCCGAGTCGTGGATCTTCCCGGTGCGCGAGCTGCTCCCGACCGACGAGGTGCGCGCCCGTGCCCGCGAGCTCCTGCGAGACCCAGCCGTGGGGTCGCGAGCAGTGGGAGCGGCTCGCGGAGGGCAACACGTTCGACGGCATGGAGTCGTGGCTGCCGTGGCTGACCTCCGACGAGCACCTGCTGCCCGACCTCCTGCCGCCGTCGGCGCTCGTCGCGATCATCGAACCGCGCCGCCTGCGCGACCGCGCCCAGGAGCTGCTCGACGAGGAGGCCGCGCTCGCGCAGACGCTCGCGACGCACGTGGGGCAAGCCGGTCGACGAGCCGACACGCCGCGCCTCTCGCTGCCGTTCGAGCGGCTGCTCGCGCACACGAAGGCGCAGCCGGTGCCGGTGCTCGCGGCGCCCGACTCGCCCGACACGCCGGTGCTCGCCGCGAGCGCGTTCGATCCCGTCGTCGGCGACGCCGACGCGCTCGCGTCCGCGGCTCAACGCGCTGAAGCGCGACGGGTTCCGGGTGTTCATCGCGGCCGAGGGCAGCGGGAGCGCGGACCGGATCGAGCAGATCCTCGCGCGACGAAGGCGTCGCCGTCGACCGCATCACCGACATCCCCGACGACGGCGCGGTGTTGCGCGCGCCCGGCATCCACATCGTCGTCGCGCCGCTCGACCGCGGCGCGGTGCTGCCCGCGCAGCACGCTCGCGCTCGTCGCCGAAGCCGATCTCACCGGTCGCCGGCGCGTGCACCGCCGCGCCCGCGGCGCGCGCAAGGGCCTCGACCACTACGAGGGTCTCACCGTCGGCGACTACGTCGTGCACCGCGTGCACGGTGTCGGCCGCTACCACGGCATGGAGACCAAGGAGATGTTCGGCGTCACCCGCGACCGGCTCGTCGTCGAGTTCAAGGGCGGCGACCGCGTCTACGTCGACTCCGAGGACATCGGCCTCATCCGCAAGTACACCGGCGGCGAGGAACCGAAGCTCTCGAAGATGGGCGGCGCCGACTGGGACAAGACGCGGGCCAAGGTGCGCAAGGCCGTGCGCGACATCGCGGGCGAGCTCGTCGTGCTGTACCGGCGCCGGCTCGCGACCGTCGGGTCACGCGTTCGGGCCCGACACGCCGTTCCAGCACCAGATCGAGGAGTCGTTCCCGTACGAGGAGACGCCCGACCAGGCCAAGGCGATCATCGAGACCAAGGCCGACATGGAACGGCCGGTGCCGATGGACCGGCTCGTCTGCGGCGACGTCGGCTACGGCAAGACCGAGGTCGCGCTGCGCGCCGCGGCGAAGGCGGTGTTCGACGGCAAGCAGGTCGCGATCCTCGTCCCGACCACGCTGCTCGCGAGCCAGCACGGCCAGACGTTCCGGGAGCGGTTCGCGAACTACCCGGTGCGCGTCGAGGTGCTGTCGCGGTTCCTCACCGCCAAGGAACAGAACGATGTCGTGAAGGGCCTGCGCGACGGCACGGTCGACATCGTCATCGGCACGCACCGGCTGCTCGGCTCCGACATCGCGTTCAAGGACGTCGGCCTGCTCGTCGTCGACGAGGAACAGCGCTTCGGCGTGCAGCACAAGGAACGGATCAAGGAGTGGCGCGACGAACGTCGACGTGCTGACGCTCACCGCCACGCCGATCCCGCGCACGCTCGAGATGTCGCTCACCGGGCATCCGCGACCTCTCGCTCGTGAACACGCCGCCCGAGGATCGCCAGCCGATCCTCACCTACGTCGGCGAGCTCGACGAGCGCGCCGTCTCGGAGGCGATCCGGCGCGAGCTGCTCCGCGAGGGCCAGGTGCTCTACGTGCACAACCGTGTGCACGACATCGCGCACGTCGCCGACGACGTGCAAGCGCCTCGTTCCCGAAGCGCGCGTCGCGATCGCGCACGGCCAGCTCGACGAGAACCGGCTCGAACGCGTCGTGCAGGAGTTCTGGGACCACGAGTACGACGTGCTCGTGTGCACGACGATCGTCGAGAGCGGGCTCGACATGCCGACGGTGAACACGCTCGTCGTCGACCGGGCCGACATGCTCGGCCTCTCGCAGCTCTACCAGTTGCGCGGCCGCGTCGGTCGCCGCGGTCAGCGCGCGTACGCGTACCTGCTGTACCCGCCCGACCGTTCGCTGAGCGAGCAGGCGTACGAGCGGCTGAAGACGATCGGCGAGTTCACCGATCTCGGTTCCGGCTTCAAGATCGCGATGCGCGACCTCGAGATCCGCGGCGCGGGCAACCTGCTCGGCGCCGAGCAGTCGGGTCACATCGCCGCGGTCGGGCTTCGACCTCTACGTCGAGATGGTGACCGAGGCGGTCGGCGAGCTCACCGGCGAGGTGCGCGAACACCCGGCCGAGGTGCAGATCGACCTCCCGGTCACCGCGCACCTCCCGCGCGACTACATCGCGCGCGACGACGTGCGCATGGAGGCCTACCGGCGGCTGGCCGCGGTCACGACGCCCGACGACGTCGACGACGTCCGCGCCGAGTGGGAGGACCGCTACGGCCCGCCGCCCGCCGCCCGCGCGCGGCGCTGCTCGACGTCGCCCGGCTGCGGGCCGCGTGCCTGCGCCTCGGGATCCGGGCGGTGTCGGTGCAGAAGGGGCAGGCCCGCCTCGACGGCTGGCACCTGCTCAAGTCGCAGGAGGTGCGGCTGCAGCGCATGGTCGCGCCGCGCCCAGGTCCTCCCCGACGCGGTCGTCGTCCCGGTGACGGCGACGCGGCGAGGTCTCGATCGCCCAGGCGCTGCTCAGGTTGCTCGACGCGATCACGACCCGCCCACGCTGGAAGGCGCGCAGACCGAAGCCGCCGAGACGGCCCAGGTACCATCCGCCGGATGATCGCTCCGCCGATTCCGCCGTCGTCGCGCTCTCCTCGTCGTGGCGGCTGTCGCCGCTCGGCCTGACCGGCGTGCTCGAGCAGCGCCTCGCGACGCGGCGACGATCACGTACCACGACGTCGGGCGGCAACCACACGGTCCACATCACGCGGGCCGAGCTTCACGCAAGGAGCTCGCACGAGCTCCTCGGGAACAAGCAGTTCCAGACGTTCCTGACGACGCAGGCCGGCTTCCAACGCTCGACGGGGACCAGGAGACGCGACCGGCACCGACCTGTCGTCGAGTGTAGCTCTCGCAGCTCGTCGAGCAGGCCGCGTCGACGCGGAGTTGTCCGTGCTCGAACTGACGGTCACCTCCGATACCGTGACCAGGCGGCGGCGCAGACGAGGCAGGAGTTCCCGCTGCAACGAGCGTCAGGACTCGAGGGCAACACCACGTTCATCGAACGCGGATCGTGTACGCGGCGTTCCCGAAGTCGTTGCAGACGATGCTCGTCGACCGCACGGCGAGCTCCTCACGATGCGGCAGTACTCGCTCGCCGACGGCCGCGAAGGAGCAGGCGCTCTACGACGAGTTCGCCACGACGATCTGCCCGTCGGGTCGGTTCGTCGCGCACATCCTGGTGAAGGACGCAGGCCGACGCCGACGCGCTGCTTGCCGCAGCTGCAGGCCGGCGCAGCGTTCGCCGACGCTCGCGAAGGCGAAGTCGACCGACACGGCTCGGCGCAAGCAGGGCGGCGCGCTCGGCTGCCTGACGCGCGAACGAGTTCGTCAAGGCAGTTCCAGGACGCGGCCGCGTCGCCGCGCCGCTCGGCACGCTGATCGGTCCGGTGAAGACGCAGTTCGGCTACCACCTGATCCTGGTGCGCACGCTGGGATCCGCGTCGACGTGACAAGCCGAGTTCGCGGCGGCGCTGCAGCAGGCCGCGAGCTCGGTCGTCGACCTGCGCCTCGCAGGTCGATCCACGTGTGGGTCAACCCGCGGTACGGCACGTGGCGCGGCTCGGCATCGACTCGCAGACCGGCGGCATCGTCGTTCGCACGTGCCGCGCCGCCGGTCGCCGGCCAGCGCGGACCTGCCGGGAGAAGTCGGCGGCGTGCCCGCGGCGACCACGACGACGACCACCGCCCGACCGTTCCCGCGGGCGGGTGAGCCGGCCCCGCGTCGTCGTGGTCGGGCTCGGCCCGGCCGGCGTCGATCTGTTGCTGCCCGCGGCCCGCGCCGCGCTCGAACGCATCCCGGTGCGCTACGTGCGCACCGCGCGCCATCCCGCGGTCGACGAGCTGGCGGCCGAGGGGCTCGTGCTCGAGCCGCTCGACCTCCTCTACGACACCGGCGACGACCTCGACACGGTCTACGCCGCGATCGCGGCGCGGGTCGTCGAGGCCGCGCAGGAGCACGGCGAGGTCGCCTACGCGGTGCCGGGCAGCCCGTCGGTCGCCGAACGCACCGTCGTGCTGCTGCGCGGCGCCGGCATCGACATCGAGATCGTGCCCGGGCTCTCGTTCGCCGACCTCGCGTGGAACCGGCTCGGCATCGATCCGATGACCGGTGCGCGCGTGGTCGACGCGCGCACGTTCGCGGTCGACTCCGCCGGGTTCGCGGGCGCCGATGCTGCTCGCGCAGTGCGACACGCGCTTCGTGCTCTCCGACGTGAAGCTCGCGCTGCTCGAGGTGCTCGCCGCCCGAGCACGAGGTGATCGTGCTGCAGGGCCTCGGGTCTGCCCGACGAACGGCTCGTGCCCGTCGCCGCTCGCCGAGCTCGACCAGGCGCGTCGAGCCCGACCACCTCACGTCGGTGTTCGTCGACACCGGCGACGTCGTCGGTCGCCGGCGAGCTCGCGCGGCTGCTCGCGCTGACCGAGCGCCTGCGCGGTCCGGGCGGGTGCCCGTGGGACGCGGCGCAGACCCATCACTCGCTGCGGCGCCACGTGCTCGAGGAGGCGTACGAGGTCGCGGCCGCGATCGACGAGCTCCCGCTCGACGCGCCCGGCGGCGACGATCCCCGCCGGCGCGTACGACGCGCTCGAGGACGAGCTCGGCGACCTGCTCTTCCAGGTGATGATCCATTCCGTGCTCGCGTCGGAGGCCGGCGCGTTCACCGATCGCCGACGTCGCGCCGCGGTGTCCACGCCAAGCTCGTGCGCCGCCATCCGCACGTGTTCGGCGAGGTCGAGGCCGACACGCCCGACGCGGTCGTCACGAACTGGGAGCAGATCAAGAAGGACGAGAAGGGCCACGACTCGCTCGTCGAGGGCATCACGCCCGGGCTGCCGTCGCTGCTCTACGTGCAGAAGCTGCTGCGCAAGGCCGCCGTCGGTCGGGCTCGATCCCGATCTGGCGCGAGCCGCGGCTCGTGCCGGCGCGTCGACGACGACGCCGCGCTCGGCGCCGCGCTCGGCCGCGCTCGCGGCCGCGGGCGCCCGGCACGGCATCGACGGCGAATCGGCGCTGCGGCGCGTGGGCGGGCGCGGTTCCAGCGACCGGTTCGCGCGCATGGAGCGAGCTGGCCGCCGCGGAGCGGCATCGATCTCGCCGCCGCCGACGCCGGCGGTCGGTGCGGCGCGACTCTGGGAGCGCGCGGGTCGCGGTGGACGATCCGCCGCGGCCGTGAGCGGTCGCGGGCGTCAGAATGACCGTATGGCTGCTGCAATCGGGATCGCTCGCGGTCCTCGCTCGTCGTCGTCTTCCTGTGGCTGATCGCGTCGGGCGTGCGGGTCGTGCAGGAGTACGAGCGGGGCGTGCTGTTCGTGTTCGGCCGCTGCCGCGGCGCGCGCGGGCCGGGCATCTTCTTCGTGCCGCCGTTCATCAGCCGGATCGTGCGGGTCAACCTGCAGACGCAGGCGGTGCCGGTCGCGTCGCAGCAGGTGATCACCAAGGACAACGTCACCGTCGCGGTCGACGCGGTCGCGTACTTCCGGGTCAAGGACCCGGTCGCGTCGGTGATCAAGATCCAGAACTGGTTCAACGCCGCGCAGCTCGTCGCGCAGACGTCGTTGCGTTCGATCATCGGCCGCCACGAGCTCGATCAGCTGCTCGGCGAGCGCGACCGGATCAACCAGGAGCTGAAGATCGCGCTCGACCAGCAGACCGAGTCGTGGGGCGTCGAGGTCGAGTTGGTCGAGATCCGCGACGTCGGGCTGCCCGAGCAGATGCAGCGCGCGATGGCGCGCCAGGCCGAAGCCGAGCGCGAGCGGCGGGCGAAGATCATCGCGGCCGACGGCGAGATGCAGGCGTCGGAGAAGCTGGGCGAGGCCGCGACGATGATGGCGGCGAGCCCGGGCGCGATGCAGCTGCGGACGCTGCAGACGATGGCCGAGATCTCGGCCGAGCGGAACTCGACGATCATCTTCCCGATCCCGGTCGAGCTGCTCGACGTGTTCCGGTCGATCTCCGGGGTCGTGCCGCCGGTCCGGCCCGCGCCGCCGGCCGCGCCGGCCGCGCCGGCCCGCCGCCATCCGCCGGTCGACCGCCGTCGCGCTCCGGAGTCTCCGAGGCTCGCGTCTCGGACGAATCGTCGCGAGAATCTCGGCCCGACGGGCTCGAGTCCGGGGCCGAACGTGCGTTCGCTGCCACTCGGGAGCGCGCAACCGTCTACATTCGCCACATCCGCCCCAGGAGTTTTCGTGAGCATCATTGACGACGTCGCCGGCCGGGAGATCCTCGATTCCCGCGGCAACCCGACCGTCGAGGTCGAGGTCGAGCTCGATCTCCGGCGCCCGGGGCCGCGCCGCGGTCCCGAGCGGCGCCAGCACCGGCGCGCACGAGGCGGTCGAGCTGCGCGACGGCGGCGACCGCTTCGGCGGCAAGGGCGTGCTCGACGCGGTCGCGCAACGTCAACGGCGAGATCCGCGACGCCGTCGTCGGCCTCGACGCCGCCGACCAGCGCGGCGCTCGACGCGCGCGCTGTTCGCGCTCGACGGCACCGACAACTCGAGCCGCCTCGGCGCCAACGCGATCCTCGGCGTGTCGCTCGCGGCGGCCAAGGCCGTCGCCGAGGAGTGCGGCCTGCCGCTGTACCGCTACGTCGGCGGCGCCAACGCGCACGTGCTGCCGGTGCCGCAGATGAACGTGCTGAACGGCGGCGCCCACGCCGACAGCAACGTCGACATCCAGGAGTTCATGCTCCTGCCGGTCGGCGCGGTGAGCTTCTCCGAGGCGCTGCGCTGGGGCGCCGAGACGTACCACGCGCTGCGCGGCGCTGCTGCACGACCGCGGGCTGTCGACCGGGCTCGGCGACGAGGGCGGCTTCGCGCCCGACCTGCCGTCGAACGAGGAAGCGCTGAAGCTGTTGCTCGCCGCGATCGAGCGCGCGGGCTACCAGCCCGGCGCGCGAGATCGCGCTCGGCCTCGACGTCGCCGCGTCCGGAGCTCTTCGACGACGGGCAGGTACGTGCTCGCGGGCGAGAAGCGCACGTTCACGAGCGCCGAGTTCGCCGACTACCTCGCCGACCTGTGCGGCCGCTACCCGATCGTGTCGATCGAGGACGGCATGGCCGAAGACGACTGGGACGGTTGGGCCACGCTCACGCGCCGCCTCGGCGGCGACGTGCAGCTCGTCGGCGACGACGTGTTCGTCACCAACTCCGAGCGCCTCGCGCGCGGCATCGACGCCGGCGTCGCGAACTCGATCCTCATCAAGGTCAACCAGATCGGCTCGCTCACCGCGACGCTCGACACGATGCAGCTCGCGGCCGCGCGGCGCGTACACGTGCGTGATGTCGCACCGCAGCGGCGAGACCGAGGACGCCACGATCGCCGACCTCGCGGTCGCGACGAACTGCGGCCAGATCAAGACCGGCGCGCCGGCGCGCAGCGACCGGGTCGCGAAGTACAACCAGCTGCTGCGCATCGAGCAGGAGCTCGGCGAGGCCGCCGAGTACCTCGGCCACCGCGCGCTTCGCGGGCAAGGCGCGCGGATGACGCCGCGGCGCCCGCGCCCGGCTCGCGCTCGGTGCGCCTCGCGCTCGTCGCGATCCTGTTCGTGTTCGTGTTCCCGACGCGTTCGTATCTCGCGCAGCGCCACCAGGTGTCGGCCGCGCAGCACGACGTCGACGTCCTCCAGCGAGCAGAACGACAAGCTGCAGGCCCGAGGCGCTGCAGCTGCAGACGCCGGCCGCGATCGAGCGGATGGCCCGCGAGCAGTTCCATGCGTGTTCACCCGGGCGAGCAGGTGTACGACGTCGTCCCGGCCGCGTCGACCGCCGCCCGCGACGACCACGACGACCGTTCCCTGACGCCGCTTCCGTAGACTCCGGGCCGTGCCGACTGCCGACCCGGCGCGACCACTCCACCGGCCGCGACGCCGAGACGCCCACGACGTCGAGGTGCTCACGCGGCTGCTCGGTCGGACGCCGCGCGCCGGGTTCGAGGTCGTCGTGCGCAACGCCGCACGGGCGACCCGCTCGTGATCCGCAACGCGCCGCTGCTCGACGACGGCACGCCGATGCCGACGCGCTACTGGCTCGTCGACCCCGACCTCTCGCTGCGGGTCGCGCGGCTCGAGTCGGCCGGCGGGGTGCGCGCGGCCGAGGCCGCGGTCGACGCCGACGAGCTCGGCTCGCCGCGCACGAGCGCTACGCCCGCGAGCGCGACGCCGCGCTCGCGCCCGACCACGTCGGGCCCCGTCCGAGCGGCGGCGTCGGCGGCACCGGCCGCGGCGTGAAGTGCCTCCACGCGCACTACGCGTACCACCTCGCGGGCGGCGACGATCCGGTCGGCCGTTGGGTGGAGGAGCACCTGCGATGACACGCGTCGCCGCGGTCGACATGGGCACCAACTCGACGCGTCTGCTGGTCGCCGACGTCGACGGTCGCGGCCGCGACGCGAAGCTCGTGCCGTCGAGCGCCGCACGCAGATCACCCGGCTCGGTCAAGGCGTCGACCGCGACCGCACGCTGCACCCCGACGCGATCGAGCGGACGCTCGCGGTGCTGCGCGAGTACCGCGGCGTCATCGACGAGCTCGGCGTCGAGCGCGTGCGCGCCGACCGCGACCAGCGCGGCGCGCGACGCGAGCAACCGCGACGCGTTGTTCGACCCGGCCGAGGCGATGCTCGGCGCGCGGCCCGAGCTGCTCGACGGGCGAGGCGGAGGCGCGGCTCGAGTTCCTCGGCGCGACCGCGGACCTCGGCGAACCCGGGCCCTATCTCGTCGTCGACGTCGGCGGCGGTTCGACCGAGCTCATCGTCGGCACCGACGAGCCCGAGGGGCTCTGCTCGCTCGACATCGGGTGCGTGCGCCTGACCGAGCAGTTCCTGCACTCCGATCCGCCGACGGCGGAGGAGCTGAGCCAGGCGGTCTCGGTCGTGCGCGACCAGCTCGCCGACGTCGGCCGCGCGATGCCCGGCACGCTGGCAGGCGCCGACGCTCGTCGGCACGGCCGGCACCGTGTGGACGCTGGCCGCGATCGAGCTCGGCGTCGACGCCGAGCGCAGCGATCTCATCGACCACTTCCGGCTCACCCGGGCCGCGGCCGAGGACGTGTTCCGCACGCTCGCGACCGAGCCGATCGAGCAGCGCCGCCACAACCCCGGCCTCGAGCCGGGCCGGGTCGACGTGATCGTCGGCGGCGCGATCGTCGTCGTCGGCGTCATGCGCCACTGGGGCTTCGACGCGCTGCTCGTCTCGGAGGCCGACATCCTCGACGGCCTCGCCCGCGACTCGGCCTGACGGCGCCGGCCCGAAGGCCGCGCTTTACTCGCCGGCTCAGATGCCGAGATAGAGGACGTGGACATCGTGATCTTCGGACAGGCGCTGGGCGAGTCTCAGCCGTCGACGACGTCCGCTCGATCGCGGTCGATCTCCACGCCGCCTGCGGCTCGACGGCCGACGAGGTCGCGAACACCCGGCGATGCTCATCATCGAGCAGACGCTGCGGCGCACGCACCGGCTCCACGACGCGCGTCGGCCGCGCTCGCGGCCGCGACCAAGGTGCAGGAGGTCGCGCTGCGGGCCGATGTCGACCTGCCCGACGACGACGTCACCTGCGTCGCCCGCGCCGCCGCGCAACTCGCGCGCGGCATGGTCGTCGGCGACCACCCCGGCGTCGACGACGCGCTGCACGTGCTCGGCCGGGGCTGGCACCGCCTGCCCTGCCTCGCCGAGTTCCAAGCCGCGTGACGCAGACCCGCCCGATAGCCTCCGCGGGTGCATGCCGATCGACTGCTGCTCGGGCCGGGGCCTTCGAATCCGTATCCCGAGGTCATGGAGGCGTTCCAGCGCCCCGTGCTCGGGCACCTCGATCCCGACTTCCTCGTCGTGCTCGACGAGATCGCCGACCGGCTGCGGCTCGTCTTCCGCACCGACAACGCGCTGACGCTGCCGATCAGCGGCACCGGTTCGGCCGGCATGGAGGCGTGCTTCGTCAACCTGCTCGAGCCGGGCGACACCGCGATCATCGGCGTGAACGGCGTGTTCGGCGAGCGCATGTGCGAGGTCGCGCGCCGGTGCGGCGCCGGTCGTCGTGCGGGTCGACGCCCCGTGGGGTCGCGCGATCGATCCGCAGCAGCTGCTCGACGCGCAACGCGCGCACCCCGACGCGCGGCTCCTCGCGGTCGTGCACGCGGAGACGTCGACCGGCGTCGAGAACGAGATCGCGCCGCTGGCCGCGCTTGCAGCAGACCGACACGTTGCTGCTCGTCGACACCGTCACGTCGCTCGGCGGCATCCCCGTCGACGTCGACGGCTGGGGCATCGACGCGGTGTACTCGGGCACGCAGAAGTGCCTCGGTGTCCCGCCCGGCCTCTCGCCCGTGAGCTTCTCGGCCCGCGCGGTCGAGCGCGTGCGCGGCCGCTCGCAGCCGGCGCAGTCGTGGTACCTCGACCTCGGGCTGCTCGCCGACTACGTGGGCACCGCGCGCCGCTACCACCACACCGCGCCGATCTCGATGCTGTACGCGCTGCACGCGGGTCTCGGTGTGGTGCTCGAAGAGGGGCTCGACGCGGCCCACGCCCGTCACCGGCACGCCGGTGCGCTGTTGCAGGACGCGCTGCCCGAGCTCGGGCTTTCGGCCCGTTCGCGCTCGACCGGCCGCTTGCCGCAGCTCACCTCGGTGTGGCTGCCCGACGGCGTCGACGACGCCAAGGTGCGGGCCGAGCTGCGGGTCCGGTTCGGCATCGAGGTCGGCGGCGGCCTCGGTGACCTCGCGGGCAAGGGCTGGCGCATCGGGCTCATGGGGCATTCGGCTCGCGAGCGTTCGGTCACGACCCTGCTCGGGGCCTTGGGCGCTCTCCTGTAGGACCCCCTTGGGTGAGCCGGGCTGCCCGCCGACAAACACCCCGGTGAGTCGCTACACACAAGAGCTCCTGACCTTTCGCGCCCAACCGGCGGCCGCGGAGCAGGTGCTGCGCATCGTCTCGAACCCGAAGACGGGCGCGGCCGACGTCGCGCGCGTCGTCGAGACCGATCCCGCGCTCGCGGCCCGGGTCATGCGGCTCGCGAACAGTCCCGTACTACGGGTCGCCCCGCCGGGTCTCGAGCACCCGCCACGCCACGGTGATGCTCGGCTTCGACACCGTGCGCGCCCTCGCGGTGAGCGCGGCGTGCAGCCTGCTCGACGGGCGAGCCGAGCGTCGGGCCCGACGGCTTCTGGCGGCACGCGATCACGACCGCGTCGGCGGCGTCGGTCATCGCCCGCAAGGTCGGCCTGTCGACCGCCGACGCGTTCTCGGTCGGGCTGCTGCACGACCTCGGCGCGGTGCTGCTGCACCGCCGCGACGCGCCGGCGTTCGCGGGTTCGACCGCGTCGCCGTCGGTCTCCGAGCAGGTCGCGGCCGAGCTCGCCGCGTTCGGCGTGACCCACGCCGACGAAGGCGCGGCCGCGCTCGACGCGTGGGGGTTCCCCGAGCCGTTCGTCGAAGCGGTCGCGCTGCACCAGCACGGCGTCGAGGAACCGCAGCACGCGCTCGGACGTGTGCTGCGGGTCGCCGAAGCGGTCGCGCTCGAGCACGCGCCGATGCCCGGCTACCCGACGGCGCCCGACGTCGACCGGCTGCTGCTCGCGATCCGGATGCGACCCGACGACTTCGACGTAGTGACGCGTGAGGTCGACGGCCAGCTCGAACGCATCGCCGACCTGCTCGGAGTCGAGGCGTGACCGGGCCGGACCGCGACGCGCGAGGAGACGCTGCTCGCGGCTCGACGCGATCCAGGCCCGCAGCCTGGCGCGGCTCTCCGACGCGAGCGCCGACCGCACCCTGCTCGTCGAGCTGTTGGAGGCGGCGTGCCTGCTCGAGCTGGCGAAGATCGAGACGACCCGCGTCGACATCGCGAGCTACCTGCAGCTCGCGATCGACGTGATCGCGCAGATGTATCCGGTGCAGGGAATCGCCGCGACGGTCTCGATGCCCGGCGCCGAACCGATCGAGGTCCACGCGGGCGAACCGCCGGCGGGCGACCACCGCTACCCGCTCGTCGCGCGGCGGCGTCACGCTCGGCGTGCTCGTCGCCGGCGAGTTGAAGGCCGACCTCGGCTCGCCCGACGGCTTCTTCGACCAGGTCGCCGACCAGATCGCGCACGGCTTCGCGGCCGTGTCGCACTCGGAGCGCGCTCCGGCGCGAGGCCGCGACCGCGACCGCGTCGCGGGTCGCGTCGCAGCTCGCCGACGACCACATCGTCGACGGCCTCGAGGAGCTCGCGCTCGCGCTCGCGTCGTTCCCGGCGGTCATCGCGGCCGAGCTCGTCATCGACCACGTCGCGGTCGGGCCGCCGCTGCGGCTGCGCGTCGGGATTCTGGGACGGCGACGGCCACCCGCACTCGGTCGACAGCGTCACGCTCGACCTCGGCGCGGCCGGGCGGCTGACCGCGCGCATCCGGCTCGGTCGACGAGTCGTCGCCCGACGAGCTCGCGGTGCACGCCGTGATGGAGTACCTCGCGTACTCGCTCGATCGCATCGCGACCACGCATTCGTTGCGCGAGCAGGCCGAGACCGAACCGCTGACCGGGCTCGGCAACCGGCGCCGGCTGCAGCGCGCGCTCGACCAGCAGCTCAGCCGGGCGAAGCGCTACGGCGAGCGGGTCGCGCTGTTGCTGCTCGACCTCGACCGGTTCAAGGCCGTGAACGACGAGCTCGGGCACGAGACCGGCGACGCGGTCATCGTCGCGTGCGCGGAGGCGCTGCGCGAACGCACCCGCGGCTACGACGAGCTGGTCCGGCTCGGCGGCGACGAGTTCGTCGTGGTCGCGCCGGTGCCCGACGTGCTCGACGCGCACCGCCTGGCCGACGAGATCCGCGACCAGATCGCCGTCCGGTGCAACGCGTTGCTCCCGCCGGACTGGGGCTCACCGCCGCGATCGGCGTGGCGGTGTTCCCCGACGCGGCCGTCGATCCCGAGTCGCTGCTGCGGGCCGCCGACATCGCGCTCTACCGGGCGAAGGCCTCGCGGCCAACGAAGGTGTGGTCGTGGCCGAGCCCGCCGTGGCCGACATCACGGCGCGGGCGGCGAAGCCGCGGCGGGGTCTGACCCGCCGGGACTGAACAGCTGCTCCCGGTAGAACCGGAGCTCCTCGATCGATTCGCGGATGTCGTCGAGCGCGCGGTGCTGCTCCGACTTGCCGGGCCGCTTCGAGTAGATCTCGGGGTACCAGCGCCGGCACAGCTCCTTCAGCGACGACACGTCGATGCTGCGGTAGTGCAGGAAGGTGTCGAGCTCGTGCATGTAGCGGTCGAGGAACCGGCGGTCGGTCCCGATGCTGTTGCCGCACAGCGGCGCGAGGCCCGGGCCGGGCACGTGCGCCCGCACGTACTCGAGGGTCCGCGCCTCGGCGTCGGCGAGCTGCACCTCCGACGCGCCGATCGCCGGGAGCAGGCCCGACTTCGTGTGCATCTTGCGGACGAAGTCGTCCATGCGGCCCATCGCGTCGGCGTCCTGATGGACGACGATGTCGATGCCGTCGTCGAGCGGCGTGAGATCGGAGTCGGTGACGATGCACGCGATCTCGACGATCGTGTGCTGCTCGACGTCGAGACCGGTCATCTCGAGGTCGAGCCACACCAGGGGGTCGGCGTCGGCGCGGGGAGCCATCGGCGGCACGCTATCCGGCCGCCGAGCCCGAAGGCGTCACGGGTTAGATTCGGCGGCCGATGACCGCTCCCCCTGTCGTCTGGCGCCCCGACGAGCTCTGCTGCACGAGAGCAACGTGGCTCGCTTCATGGCGGCCGAGCACATTGACGACTTCGCGACGCTCCTGCAACGCTCGATCGACGAGCCGGAATGGTTCTGGGACGCGGTCGTGCGATTCCTCGGCCTGCCGTTCGACACGCCCGTACGAACGGGTGCTCGACACGTCGGCCGGGATCGAGTGGGCGACCTGGTTCGGCGGCGGGCGCTGCAACGCGGCGACGATGTGTCTCGACCGCCTCGACGCCGATCGCGCCCGCGGTGATCTGGGAGGGCGAGGACGGCGAGACCCGCACGCTGACGGGCGCCGAGCTGCGCGCGCTCACCGACCGCATCGCGTCGGGGCTCTCGGCCGCGGGGCGTCGGCGACGGGCGACGCGGTCGGGCTGTTCATGCCGATGGTGCCGGAGACCGTCGCCGCGCTCTTCGCGGTCGCGAAGCTGGGTGCGTTCTTCCTGCCGATCTTCTCGGGCTACGGCGCCGACGCGGTCGCGATCCGGCTGCAGGACGCGCGCGCGGTCGCGGTGGTCACCGCCGACGGCTTCACGCGGCGCGGCAAGCTCGTCGCGATGAAGGAGATCGCCGACGCGGCCGTCGCGCAGGTGCCGAGCGTGCACACCGTGCTCGTCGTCGGCCGCACCGGTCGCGACGACGCCGATGACGGCCGGCCGCGACATCCGCCTCGACGACCTGCCCGACGCCGAGTTCACGGCGCGGCCCGTCGACAGCGAGCACCCGCTGTTCGTCGCGTACACGAGCGGGACGACCGGCCGCCCGAAGGGCGCGGTGCACGTGCACGCCGGCTTCACGGTGAAGGTCGCGGAGGAGGTCGCGTTCCAGACCGATCTGCGGCCCGGCGAGCGCCTGTTCTGGCTCACCGACATCGGCTGGATCATGGGGCCGTGGGAGATCTTCGGCACGCTGGCCGCGGGCGGCACGCTGGTGATGTACGACGGCGCGCCCGACTTCCCCGGACCCGACCGGCTCTGGTCGTTCGTCGAGCGGCACCGCGTGAACGTGCTCGGCGTGTCGCCCACGTTGATCCGCTCGCTGATGGCGCACGGCGACGAGCCGGTGCGCGCGCACGACCTCTCGTCGTTGCGCGTGCTCGCGTCGACCGGGGAGCCGTGGAACGAGGGGCCGTGGCGCTGGTACTTCGACGTCGTCGGCGGCGGCCGGTGCCCGGTCGTGAACATCTCGGGCGGGACCGAGGTCGGCGCGTGCTTCCTCTCGCCGCACGTCGTCGAGCCGCTGTCGCCGTGCTCGCTCGGCGGTCCCGCGCTCGGCATGGCGATCGACGTCTTCGACGACGCCGGGCACTCGGTGCGCGGCGAGGTCGGCGAGCTCGTGTGCACGAAGCCGTGGCCGGGTATGACGCGCGGGTTGTACGGCGACCCGCAGCGCTACCTCGACACCTACTGGTCGCGGTATCCGGGTGTGTGGTGGCACGGTGACTTCGCGAGCGTGAGCGACGACGGGCAGTGGTTCCTGCACGGCCGCTCCGACGACACGATCAAGGTCGCGGGCAAGCGGCTCGGGCCGGCCGAGGTCGAGACGGTCGTCGTCGCGCACCCGGCGGTGCTCGAGGCGGCCGCGGTCGGCGTCCCCGACGAGCTGAAGGGCGAGTCGTTGTGGGTGTTCGTCGTGCCGGGCCCGGGGTCGAACCCGACGACGACCTGCGGCGCGAAGTGGTCGCGCGGCGTCGTCGACGCGCTCGGGCCGTCGTTCAAACCCGCGCAGGTGCGGTTCACGCGCATGCTGCCGAAGACGCGCAGCGCGAAGGTCCTGCGCCGTGCGATCCGTTCGATCGTCACCGGCGGCGAGCCGGGTGACCTGTCGGGGCTCGAAGACCCCGCGGCACTCGACGCGATTTCGGCTGCGATCGCGACTTCGATCGAGACACCGGTGGGAGAGCGGTCGTGACCGAGCTGATCGGCGGGCGTGTGCTGCTGCGGCCGCTGCGTCCCGACGACTGGGACCAGTGGCGGGAGGTGCGGCTCCGCTGCCAGCGGCTGGCTGGAGCGGTGGGAGCCGCGCCCCGACGTCGGCAGCATCGATCCCGCCGTCGACCGCGAGGCGTTCCGGTCGCGTTGCGGCGCGTGGGACCGTCAACGGCACTTCGACGCCGCGTACGGCTTCGGGCTCTTCCTGCTCGACGGCCGGTTCGCGGGCGAGGTCAGCCTCGGCAGCGTGCAGCGCGGGCCGTTCCAGATGGGCTACGTCGGCTACTGGATCGACGAGGCGCTCGCCGGGAGCGGCTACGTCCCCGAAGGTGTCGTGCTCATCATGCAGTACGCGTTCGACGTGCTGCAGCTGCACCGGCTCGAAGCCGCGATCGTGCCGCGCAACGCGTCGAGCCGGCGCGTGCGCCGAGAAGCTCGGCCTGCGCGACGAGGGCACCGCGGTGCGGTTCCTGCAGATCCAGGGCGTGTACGAGGACCACATCCGGTACGCGATGACGGTCGAGGAGTGGCGCGAGCGCGGCCACGAGCTCGTCGTGAAGTATCTGAACCGCTGAGCCTCACGTCGGCGGTGTGAACCAACCCTGGCCGAGTGACCACGCCTGACGGGCGACCTCGGTCGCGATCGCGGCCTCGAAGTCGGGCTGCCACGGGGCCTGGCGCAGCGTCGCCTTCACCGTGTCGAGCAGACCGGCCGGCGCGCGCGGTCGCGCGGGCCGCGAGCGTGCGCGCCGCGTCGAGCAGCTCGTCGTCGGGATGGCACGACCAGGCGAGGCCGATCTCGGCCGCGCGGGGGCCGTCGACGGTGACGCCGAACAACACCATCGCGGCCGCGGCCTGCGGCCCGACGGCGCGTTCGAGCATCCAGAGGTGCCCGCCGCCGGGATGGAGGCCGATCTTCACGAAGCGGGTGTCGAAGCGCGCCGACGTGCCCGCGAGGCGCACGTCGCAGGCCAGCGCGAGGTTCATGCCCGCGCCGACGGCCGGGCCGTTCACGGCCGCGATCGTGGGCAGCGGCGACCGCAGCACGCGCAGGAACCCTTCGTAGATCGACGTGACCGAGCGCCGTTCGGCGTCGGTCCGGGCGCGCGCGAGCGCGCCGAGACTCGACACGTCGGCGCCGGAGCAGAACGCCGGCGCCTCGCCGGTGACGACGACCGCGGCCGTCGTCGTGTCGGCCTCGAGCGCGTCGAACGTCGCGACGATCTCGTCGACCATCGTGGCCGTCATCGCGTTGCGGCGCTCGACGTCGACCAGCGTGACGACGGCGACGCCGTCGTTCGTCTCCACCCGTACGTGTTCCATCCCGCCAACCTACGCGGTCGGGCAGCCGGGCGGGTCAGCCGGGGCGGACGTCAATCGGGGCGAACGTCAGTCGGGGCGAACGACGGCGGGAGAGTGGCGGAAGAAGTCCTCGACCTCGCGTTCGTAACGGTACGACGGGCTGCCGTCGCCGATCGTGCCCGCGAGCCGCAGCGCCTGCGCGAACGCCTCGACCGTCGTCGCGGTCGTGTAGCCGTACCGGAACCCGGCGCGCTTGTAGCGGCTGTTGTCGATCGAACGGCCGTAGCGCAGGAGCGCCATCGCCTCGGGCGGGAGGTCCCAGAGGCGCAGCAAGCGCGCCGGCTCCGACGCCAGGTTCGTGAACGCGAACGGGAGCGCGAGGCGACGTTTCCCGATGATCGTGCAGACCTCGCTCCACGGCAGCACGCCGTCGGCGCCGACGTTGTAGACGCCGGGGATGTCGTTGTTGATCGCGTACATCAACGCCTCGACGACGTCGTCCTCGTGGATGAACTGGAGGCGCGGGTCGAAGCCGAGGATCTCGGGGACGACGGGCCGGCGCAGCGCGGCCGTGAACGGCGTGTCGATGTCGACGCCGAGCACGTTCGCGAAGCGCAGCAAGCTCACGTCGACGTGCGGGTTGTCGTCGGCGAAGTCGCGTACGAATGCCTCGACCTCGAGCAGCGAACGTTCGACCGGCGTGTTCGCCGGACCGGAACGCGACATGTCCTCGCGGAAGTTGTACGGGTCGGCCTTGCTCGCGCCGTACACGAGCCCGGAGCTCTTCAGCACGACCTTGCGCACGGGGCTCTGCGGCGCGCCCGCGGCCGCGAGGAGGTTCATCGTCCCGATGACGTTGATCTCGTGCAGCACGCGGCTGGTCGCGCGCGTGGAGTCGACGACGAGGTGCGTGTGCACGATCGTGTCGACCTGCGTGGCGCGCACGATGCGGGCGAGGATCGAGTGCGAGGAGTCGGTGCGCACGAACTCGGTGCGTTCGAGTTGGACGCGGGGATCGCGGGTGTCGACGCCGACGACGACCTCCACGTCGGGCCGCTGCTCGAGCTCCTGCGCGAGCCGGCCGCCCCAGTACGTCGACAACCCGGTGACGAGCGCGCGCGCATCTATCCGAACCACACGCTGCGACGCTTGCGGAGCATGTCGTAGAGCGCGTCCTGCACCATGCGCCGGATGCGCTCCGACTCCTCCATGACCCGGCTGCGCGAGTAGCGCTCCTGGTTCGGCGCGACGTCGAAGTACACAGGCGGCAGCACCCGGATGCGGAACTTCGCGGGGAAGTACGCGACGAGTCCCGCGGGGCCGAACATGAGCATGTTCGCGGTGATCGGGAAGTAGGGAAGGTTGAGAAGCTTCGCGGCGCGTGAGCTCTTGAACAGGACGGGCATCGTCTCCTCCGCGCCCATCACCGCGATCGGGATGACCGGAACCCCGGCCCGCATCGCGATCTCCACGAAGCCACCGCGGCCGAAGCGGCGCAGGCGGTAACGATCCGCGTACATCTTGCCCGTCGCCTTCGTCCCCTCGGGGAACACGAGGACGAGTTGCTCTTCGTCGTGCAACAACCGGAACGCGTTGTCGGGGTGCGCGGCGACGCCGCCGCTGCGCGACCACAGGGTGCCGACGACGGGCATGGTGCGGAAGAGGTTCTCCGCGAGGCCGTAGACCGGGCGCCCGAGGTCCTTCTCGATACCGTGCATGATCGACGGCGCGTCGGGCGGTATCGCGCCCGCGTGGTTCGCGACGAGCAGCGCGCCCCCTCGGTCGGGCAGGTGTTCGAAGCCGTCCCATTCGACGCGGAACCAATGCTTGTAGATCGGGTCGAAGACCTTCCGGGTCAGCTCGCGGAAGTGCTCGCTGCGACCCCACCGGTCGACGTCGGAGCGCCGCACCTCGGGCGCACGCTGCGGGTCCCGGCGTTCGACCGGCACGAGGTCGCGGCCGACGCGCGCGTCGATGTCGGTGAGATCCACGTCGGGGTACGCCGCGGCCGCGATCTCCAGCGCTCGCTCGGCTGCGCGTTCGGGTCCGTCGGCCACCGTCGAAGCCTATGTACCGGACGCTCCGGTCACCAGCCATCGATTCGCCCGGAAACGGCCGCCCATCCCGAGCAGCCGGGCGAACATGAAGACGAAGAGCGCGCTCCACAGCGCGATCAGTCCCGCGCCCGACGCGAGCACCGCGATCGCGCACGGTACGAAGCAAACCGTCGCCGCGGCCATCGCGAGCGCGAGGAACCGCACGTCGCCGGCCCCGATCAGGATGCCGTCGAGGACGAACACCGCCCCGCCGATCGGCTGCATCAGGGCGGCCATGACCAGCACCGGCCGCAACTGGGCGCGGACGGCCGCATCGCGTGTGAACGCGAGCGCGAGCAGTGGATCGAGGGCGAGCACGAGCGCCCCGAGGCCGGCCCCGACGAGCACACCCCACTGCAGCATCCGGCGTGACGCCGCCCGCGCGAGATCGGCGTCGCCCGCCCCGAGGGCCCGGCCCACGATCGCCTGACCCGCGATCGCGATCGCGTCCAGGCAGAGCGCCAGCAGGAGCCACAGCTGGAACGCGATCTGGTGCGCCGCCACTTCGGCGTCACCGATCCGGGACGCGATCGAGGTCGCGGCCGTGAACGCGAGCAGGAGCGTGCCGGTGCGCACGGTGAGAAACGCGCCGACCGTGCCCGCGGCGCGCAGTTGCCCCAGATCGGGCGCGCGCTCGCGCCCGAAGCGCGCACGTTGCGGCGGACGATCGCGAGGTAGGCGACCGCGGCCCCGATCTGGGCGACGACGGTCCCGAGCGCCGAGCCCGCGATGCCGAGATGGACGCCGTAGACGAGCACCAACTCGAGCACGAGGTTCACGGCGTTGGCCGCGAGTGCGATGACCAGCGGGGTGCGCGTGTCCTGGAGGCCGCGTAGGTAGCCGGTGCCGGCGAGCGCCACGAGCACGAACGGCGCGCCGATCAGCGAGATCCGGAGGTAGGTACGCGGCGTACGGCGCGACCCGCGCCGACGTGCCCATGGCGGAGACGACGGGACCGCTCAGCGCGAGCCCGACGGCGGCGAGCGCGAGACCGAGCCCGAGCGCGAGCCAGACCCCGGCGACGCCGTGCTCGGCGGCCGACTTCCGGTCGCCGGCCCCGATGCGGCGCGCGACCGTTGCCGTCGTCCCGTACGCGAGGAAGTTGAAGATGCCGAAGGCCACGCTCAGGATCGCGCCCGCGACGCCGAGCCCGCCGAGCGGCCGCGTCCCCAGGTGGCCGACGATCGCGGTGTCGGCGAGCACGTAGAGCGGCTCGGCCGCCAGCGCACCGAACGCCGGGATCGCGAGCCGCAGGATCTCGCGGTCGTGCGGGCCCGCCCGAAGCTGTCTCACCCTGCGTATTCAATACGGCTGATGGACCCCGCACCCCCGATTCGGTTCGCCGATCTCGCCCGCCGCATCGGCGCGGCGGCGCGCGCTGGCCGGCCTGGTCGTCCCGGCGTTTCGTACGCCTCCGAGCCGGGCGGGCGTGACCCGCACGATCCGGCGGTTGCCGGCGGGACCGGTTGTCGCCGTGCGGCTTCGGGCGCGCCCGATGACCGAAGTCGTCAACGACATGGTCGACGGCGTGCTGGTCGCCAATGCGTTGACGGGTGACGCGGCCGGGCGGGTGCGGGCCACACTGCTGGCCGCGATCGCCGGTGCCGGTGCGGCCGGCCCGGAATCGGCCGCCGCCTGACCGGCACGCCGGCACGGGCCGGTGGTTTACCGTGGCGGGACCCGCCCGGGTGACGTAACCGGCAGACGTAGGCGGCTTAAACCCGCCGGCCCCTCGGGGCGTGAGGGTTCGAGTCCCTCCCCGGGCACTCGTTGTCAGAATTACAACGTTCTCCCTGGTCAGATGCCGCTTCGCGTGACCGATCGCTCGGGCATGTTCGTCTTCTTATTCAAACCTCGGCGACCAATCGTGCGGTCGACAGTACGCCGGACACCGGCCTTATGGTGCTCTGACCAGGGAAAATGTGCGCTCAGGGCGTCTCCAGGCCGCGAACAGGCCGCGGCAGTCGGAATGGATGTCGCCAAGAGAGCAGAGAGATCTCGCTCCGAGAGCGCGCTTGGCGCGCGTCCCTGATCGGTGCATCGGCGATGGGTGCGACGCCGTCCGAACTGCGCGTTATGAGAACGCGCGTTCTGCCCGATCAAGAGCGCGTCGAGCGAGCGCCAACCGGCTCCACCATCACAACCTTCCAGCGTCATCGAGCCCGATCACGCCAAGTTGCGTCAGGTAATCGGCAGCGAGACCGTCATCCGGGTGCCAGCCTTCGGTGCACTGTCGACGGTGATGTTTCCGTGGTGGGCGTGGACGAGTTCGGCGGCCACCGTTAGCCCGACGCCGCTGCCCGCGACGGTGCGAGCACCGGTACCGCGCCAGAAGCGATCGAAGATGTGGGCCTGCTCCTCCGGGGGAATTCCGATCCCGGTGTCGCTGACGATGAGGAGCGCGGTCGGCCCATCTCGTTCGACGGTGATCGTTACCGCTCCACCTTCTGGCGTGAATTTCAAGGCGTTCGTGAGCAGGTTCGTGAGTACTTGACGGAGGCGGTGCGGGTCGGCGCGACTGATGACCGGCTCCGCGTGAACGGCGAGTTGAACGCCTGCGGCCGCGAACTGGGGGGCGAGTGTCGCGGTGGTCTCCTCGGCGAGCGCGGCCAGGTCGATGTCCTTGAACTCCATGTGCAGACTCGCAGACTCGGCGGAGGCGAGCGCTTCGAGGTCTTCGATGACGCGGCTCAAGCGCAGGACGTCGTCGTGAAGTGAGGTGAGCTGTGATTGGGTCGGCGCGACGAGGCCGTCGACCAGGCCTTCGAGACTGGCTCGCATTGTCGTGAGAGGTGTACGGACCTCGTGCGCAACGTCGACCACGAGCGAGCGGCGCACAACATCCTGTCGGGCGAGCGCGTCGGCCATGCGGTCGAATGTCTCGACGAGGTCGCCGAGTTCCCCGGGTGCGCGGATGTCGCCGACGCGTACGGCAAGGTCGCCGCTCTCCACCGCGCGGGCTGCGGTTGCCAACGCTCCGAGTGGACGCGTGAGCCGCCGAGCGACCGCGACCGCGACCGCGACCGCCAGGACGCCGGCGAGCCCTGCTCCAGCGGCGAGGGTAGACAGGAGCGCGTTACGAAGGTGACGTACTGCCGCGGGTTTGTCGTCGGAAGGGAATCCGACGCGGATCGTGCCCACTCGCGTTCCGTCGACCATGATGCCTTGCGCCACGGTTCGCGCTGCGGAACTGCTCGCCGACCCAGCGATGAGGCGTGAGGTGCCGTCGAAGATGGCAACGGTGCCACCTCCTTCTGCTGCGAGCGCGACGGGAGTGACGAGATCGGCGCCCGTCCAGCTCTGGTGTTCTCCGTAGGCGGAGGTCGTCGCGGCGACGACAGCGCTGACGGTGGTGTCCTGTTGCTCGCGACTCAGCCGCTGGACATCCTTCGAGCCCTGATAGAGCAACAAACCCGCGAACAACGTCAGCGTCGCGATGGCGACGCCGAGGAACGCGAGGGCCAGTCTCGCGCCCAGCGATCCGACACGTCGGCCGTGTCTAACTGTCACGGGCCAGGCCGAGGCGATATCCGGCTCCGAGCACCGTTGCGACGATCACCGCATGTCGCGGATCCCGTTCGATCTTCCGCCGCAGGTTCTTCACGTGTGAATCGATCGTGCGTTCGTAGCCCTCGAACTCGTATCCGCGCACCTGGTTGATGAGCTCATAGCGTGAGTACACGCGTCCCGGCACTCGCGTCAACGCCACGAGAACGCCCCACTCGGTCGGGGTCAATTCGACGGGCTCCCCGCGCACTACGACCAGGTGTCGATCCTCGTCGATCACGATTTCGCCGGCGCCGTACGACAGAGGCTGCTCCACCGGCGGTGTCCGTCGACGCCCGGCGCAGGATCGCCTGCACCCGCAGCACGACCTCTCGGGGACTGAAGGGTTTGGTCACATAGTCGTCCGCGCCCAACTCGAGCCCACGGATGCGGTCCTCCTCACCTGATTTGGCCGTGAGCATCAGCACCGGCGCGGCCGAGAAGCGCCGGACCTCGACCACGACGGCCTCGCCGGACACGTCGGGGAGACCCAAGTCGAGGATCAGGAGATCGGGCTTGGCGGTTCGCGCGAGCTCGATCGCCTCGGCACCCGACTCTGTGGACAGCACCGCGAAGCCTTCGCGCTCGAGGTAGGAGCGCAACAGCTCGCGGATCTTCGCCTCGTCCTCCACCACCAGCACGGTTGTCGCCATCGCTACGCTCCCGGCCCATTCTCGCGGACCGGCGCCTGCGAGTGCCCGGCCGCGTGGCACCGGACAGATCAGAACTGTCGAGCGCGTCGCACCAACCACGCAACGGCGACGGCCACGAGAACCCAACAGCCTACGGCGAGCATCAACAACAGCGGAACGTCCCCTTCTCCTCGTAGCCGTGCGGCGTCCAGCCAACAGCACCGGTGCGGACACGGCGTCGAGACGGATTGGAGACCATATGGAGAAGCGGAAATCCGAGGCTCCACCGCATCTCCACACGAACTACGCCTCCGCTGCACGGGACCCACGTTGAATGCCCGCGTGGGACCCGCCGCAGGAGGAACGCATGCCCTGGACTCTTGTCCTCAGCGCCGCCATCGTTGGCATGGTCGCCGCCAAGGTGAGTTGGCGACGTCCGAGGACCGTCCAGTGACGCAAACATCGACCTCCAGGAGTCGGCGCGTCACAGACCACATCGATGACGCGCTCGGCAGCTCGCTCCTGCGAAACGCTCAACGTCGTTGGTTGTGTCGGTGCGACGACCACACGGTCTTCGCGTACGCACGTGGGCACGAACTCCTTCGCTGTAGCGACCACGGCTCATGGGCGAGCTTCTCGGATGGCGTATTGCGGTCGAGTCGATCCGCTGAACCGATCGCCTACGCAATCGGCGACGTCTTGTACGACGCCTCGACGCACACGCCCGTGTACTACTTCGCCGATGCGTAGACCTCACGTTCCGGGACCCCCGCTCGGAACGAGGGTGCGGTGCGGGTGACGCATGCCGCGAGCCCGCACCGCGCCGGAGTTCGTCAGTCATGAACAGGAAGGAGATTCTCGGTGAAGCCCCCAGATGCGCTTGGTGCTGCTGAGACGGCTGATTGTGCGATCAATCACATCTTCGGATGCGGATTGACACTCGCGGGCATTTTGGGTCGACCGGACGTCAGTCACGAAGTCGCCCGACGACTCCACGACGTGATCGACGAACTCGACACGGTGGTCACTACGATCCAACGCTCGGCCTTCACCGCGCTCGCCGCAGACCGCGAGCCACACCCGGACGCGGCCGAGCCGCATGCAATCGTGCCTGACGAACCGGCGCCCGTCGCCGCGGTCATGACGGTCGCAACCGGCGTTGGTTGCCGCCGGCTGTCTCGTTTCGCCAACGACGCGTTCTTCGCATACGCGATGCACGGCCACGACTTCTACCGCTCCGGAGATGACCTGCTGTGGGCCCACGAGAGCGATGGTCTGCTCGTGTCGCCCAGAACCGGTACGCCGTTTGCCCGCCGCGACGGAAGAGTCTTCCTCGACCTCGAATCGAACGTACCGCTCTACTACGAAGACGGCCTTACCGACCCGCATCCGGGCGTTGTGTAGTCACCGCGCACTCGTCGCCGTTGTAGGCCCACCAACCATCCCGCAGCGGATCGACCGATCACTACGATCGCCGTCGTTGCCCGTGCCGCACGACTCGGGTTTCGGTTCATCGAGGGAACGTTTGGCGTCTCCGGGGCTGCTGGTCGAGGCGACGAGCGCGAGCGCCGTCGGTGCGCGGTAGCGATCGCGCTGCATGGAGCAACTCGCCGCGGTCGCACCTCAACTCGCGGCTTTGGATTCATCGACTCACTAGTTGAATCGGATGTGGCGCTCAACCACCGCGAGTGCGATCTCTTCGACGCCTAAACCGACGGACCGAGCCCGCTCTTCGAGCAGGATCAGAGCTTGATCGTCAGTGCAGCCAGTCTGCGCGGCCACCAGGCGCATCGCTCGAGCGATATGACTGCTCCGGGGCGGTTCACGCTCGCGGTCGACCACGGGTGCGACGATACTCCTGCTCCTCCGAATCACGTGAGGTCCTCGACGTCGGCTCTCATCGCCAGATCCGCGTGGCACGCTGCGAGTAGCGACTGGCGACCCTGCGCGCGTGGATTCTCTTGGGCGTGGATTCTGAATTGGGAACTGGGTTGTTCGATGGTGAGGGGCTGGTGCGGTTGTCGTGTGTTTGATCTCAGTGTGAGTGGACGATCACAACAGGACATTCGCTGTGTTGGGCGACTTGCTGGCTGACGGAACCGAGGCGGAGCGCCGTGAACCCTCCGTGTCCTCGTGATCCGACGACGAGCAGGTCGGCGTCCTTCGATAGCTTCACGAGTGTTGCGGCGGCGGGTCCGCGGATCGGGACCTTTTCGACGGTTACCGGAGTCGTGGATGGTGCTCTGGAGATCTCTTCGTCGAGCAGATCACGCGCGGCGGTTTCGTATCGTGCAATGTCGATGCCCATCGTGCCCCAAGTCGGCTCGAAGGGCGCGTCCCAGACGTGGACAACTCGGAGCCTGGCTTGCCTCCGACCAGCTTCGTCGAGCGCCCATTCAAGGGCGCGCCGCGCGTTGTCTGATCCGTCAACACCTACGACGATCTGTTCCACGCTGGACCTCCGCATCGGTCTCGCCGTTTACCGGTTTGCGTTGCTCGACGTCACCGTCCGACACCCGCCGCTGTGCGGCGCGCGTGGAATGTCACGCGTTCAGTCTTCACCACCGCCCGCCAAGAGATCGGTGACGAAGGAGAAACGGGACTTCTTCTTCGGCTGCTTCGCTCCTTCGAAATGCCCTGGATCGTCGTGAGTGTGTCCGCCGCTCTCAGCTTGGATCTCGCGCTCGATGATGCGATCGAGTTCACCTCGATCGAGCCACGTGCCTCTGCATTCGGGGCAGTAGTCAATCTCCACGCCATGTCGCTCCGCCATCTTCAAGACGGTTCCGTCGATCGGGCAGTCCATCGGTGCACCCTCCATCAAACACGATCGGGCCAATCTGCAATCGAGCATGACTCTCCGAGCGGCAGCTGTCATCTGCCGAAACGACCTTGATGAGGGGACTTTCGCCCGTTTCGGTCGAGATTCCCGGCGCGCGCTCGCGGCGGCGCTGCGATTCGAGGGCTGGTGCGTTGAGGGTACGGACACCCGCCTTCGGTGCGGTGACGCCGGGACTATCGGCCCTGCCGATCCCTTGCTCTCCACGTGCAGACTTGTTGTGTGGACTCGAGCGACAAGGTTGCGTGGGCGGCGCGCGGAGACGCGCGTTCGGGCCGCGGCACGCGAGGCGACGGGAAGCGGCCGCGGCCGCGGTGGAGGCTCGCCACCGTCGGTCTTGCCGCGCTTGCCTGCGTGTTCGGCGCGATTGGCGGGTTCGTTGCAGGGCGCCTGAACGATGACGCCGAGCCGACGGCAACACCGGCTCCAGCGGCTGTGCCGACCACGTTGAGTCCTTCCAATCTGTCACTGCGGCAGACGCCTATCGATATCGCGGCGATCTTGGCGAGGGTCGAGCCCGGCGTCGTGTCGATCACCGCCGTGGTGACGACGCGAAACGGCCCCTTCATCGTGAACGGCAAAGCTGCTGGCACCGGGATCGTGTTCGATACCAAAGGTGACATCGTTACGAACGCGGACGTCGTCGAGGGCGGTACGAACCTCACGGTCACACTGCCGAATGGGAAGGGTTCGCGGTCGGCAACGTTGGTCGCTGCTGACTCGGCTGCCGATATCGCCGTCCTTCACCTCGACGACAACTCCGGACTTGTACCCGTTCCACTCGGAAAGTCTTCAAGAGTCCTTGTAGGCGACGACGCGATAGCGATCGGAAACGCCCTCGCGCTCGAGGGTGGACCGACGGTCACGAAAGGGATCGTGTCCGCGTTGAACCGATCGATTGACACCAGCAACGGCACCCTGAGCGGGCTGATCCAAACCGACGCTTCGATCAGCTCGGGCAACTCGGGCGGACCACTCGTCAACGCTGCAGGTCAGGTGATCGGTCTCAATACGGCCGTCGCGAACGGCGGTTCTGGGTCCTCGGCCGAAAACGTGGGGTTCGCGATCCCCATCGACCGTGTCCAAGCCGAGGTCCAACGCATCCACCCCTCCTGACTGCCCCACGGACGCGACAAGGCTCGGCAATTCCGGACGTCGTGCAGCCCGCGACCACGCAGCCGTGCACATCGGAACTCGACCTGCCGGCGCCCGAGCCCGACCGCGCCACCGACCCGGGCTCGACCAGCGACCGACGGGACATCGACCCAAAGTGACCTTCGTCCTTGACACCTTCGCCTTTTGGCAGAGGCGATCCCGGGTGCAACGAGCGCAATATGTACCAACTCGCAAGAGGAGGACACACAATGCTGGCAGCGATCGTCGTCGGAATCGTCGTCGCGGTCGCGATCCTGGCCGGTGTCGTGTCCTACAACCGACTCGTCAGGCTTCGTAACCACGTCGCAAGCGCATGGTCGCAGATCACCGTGCAAATCACGCGTCGCCACGACCTCATCCCCAACCTGCTTGAAACCGTGAAAGGCTACGCCGCTCACGAGCGCCGAACGCTCGAAGCCGTCGTGCAAGCTCGCAGCACCGCCGTCGCTGCACAGCAAGCTGGCCCCGCGTCCCAAGCTCAGGCCGAAAACGTGCTGAGCGGCGCCCTACGCCAGCTTCTCGCGGTGGCCGAGGCCTACCCCGATCTCAAGGCGAGCACCAACTTTCTGAACTTCCAACAGGAACTCGCGTCAACGGAGGACCGCATCTCATCCGCCCGTCAGTTCTACAACGACGCCGTGGCGACATACATCACCAAGGTCCAGGCATTCCCGTCGAACATGATCGCGAAGGTATTCAGCTTCAAGACGCCCGAGTACTTCGAAGCAGAACCCGGCTCAACACAGGTGTCGAAGGTGCAGTTCTAATCCCACTAGTCGGATTCCGAAAACGTCGAGAGCCAGTCCCGATCCCACGAGGAAGAGAAGCAGGGCGCCCGAGGAGACGTTCGTGACGAAGCCCGTGATGTCGGTAAGGGCGAGAAACAGCATGATTGTCGCGGCGAAGCACAAGTAGATAGCCACGGCTACAAGGATCACGCCGACGACGGTCACCCACCGACGCGTGGCCCGCGACGCGTCGCGTCCGATGCGGTCCGGCTGGGGTTGGCATATCTCATTTATGC
Organism: uncultured Actinomycetes bacterium; assembly: GCA_963829195.1. Classification (GTDB taxonomy): domain Bacteria; phylum Actinomycetota; class Acidimicrobiia; order IMCC26256; family PALSA-610; genus PALSA-610. The sequence continues at coordinate 706,239 of CAWHHS010000006.1, read as the reverse complement.
CCCAGCCGTCCGCTCTTCCACGGGCCGTTGGGAGCTACTGGCTACGTGTTCTGCTCGGGCTGTGTCTCGTGGTGTCCGACTCTGAGGACGCAGACCGTTTCCGCGCGATTGCGCGGGGGCGAGGTCAGAGTGCGGCGTCGCGCGCGCTTGTCGATCGCGAAGATCCGCGTCCAGACGTCGATGCTGATGTGTGCCCTCTGAAGCGTGCTGTTCATGACCGGCAGGTAGGTGATCGCGCGAGCTGGCCGATCGCTTGAACGGCGACGCTGCCGACACTCCAGCGGTTCGACAAGATGCCGATGCGCCAGGGCGACCGGGTGAACGACCGGCAGCTGAACGGGTAGAAGGCCTCGACCGCCACGAACAGGTTGAGGGCGGCATCGTGCACGAGGCGGATAGGTATGCGCGTTTCGCGGCGACGGACGCGGTTTGCTTGCGGCCCATGCTTACGGTACATGACCTCAGTGAGGGCAGCCTATTTGCTGATCGTGGCCGGCCCCGGGTTGTTGTGATGGCCGAATATCACTTCCGCGGTCACTGGCCGGGCGAGGTCTGACAAGTCTCCGGCGAGGTCGATCAGCAAGTCGTCGACGGTGATCATGCCGATGAACTGGCCGGTCCGAACGAGCGCCAGTCGGCGAACCGCATGCGTGCGGAACAGAACGAACGTGTCGTGTAGATCGGCGTCGGCGTCGATCGTGACTACCGGCGCGGACATGACCGCGTCGACCCGGGCGTCGGCAGGAAGGTCGCAGGCCAGACCGCGGCGCACCAGGTCGCGATCGGTCACAATCCCGACCAGCTGCTCCCCATCGATGACGGCGAGCGCGCCGACGCCGGCCTGTTCCATGACCTGCGCGGCTTCGCGGGTCGTCCGCTCCGGTCCGATGCCGACTCCCGAGCGGCGCACAGCGTCGATGGTCCGCATGACGTTGCTCCTCACCGGCGAGGAGGTACTCGGCTTCGATGTCGATGCCGCGCTCCGACTTCGTCGCCCATCGCCGGCAGGAAGCTTCCCGGCACCCACGACGCGAGCACGATCCGCCCACCTGGCGCTACAGCGCGTCGGCGTCGGCGAGATGCCAGCGCACGTCGAGGCCTGTGGCCGCGGCCAGCGAGCGCGCGATGTCCAACAGCGCGTCTTCGAAGTCGACCCCGACAACCTCCGCGCCCGTGCGCGCCGCGAGCAACGCGGCGTTGCCGGTCCCCGTCGCGACATCGACGACGCGCTCACCGGTCCGCAGTTCCGCGGCGCGCACCACCGCGACGGACGCGGGCTCGAGCCGTTCCGCCATCAGGCCGTACTCGCCGTCGCCCCACGTGGTCATGCCGCATTCTGCCCGCGCTCCGAGCGCGGAGACGTGCTCCCGACGGCGCGTTGGCCGTCGCCCACGCGGTCGCGGCAGTATGTCGACATGATCCGTCTCAGCGTGTTCTATCCGGTCACCGAGGGCGCCACCTTCGATCACGACTACTACCGCACCAAGCACGTGCCGCTGGCCTGCAAGAGCTGGGGTCTCGACGGCGCGGAGATCGACAAGGGCATCAACGGCCCGTACGTCGCGGCCGTGCACTTCACCTTTGCGTCCGAGGACGCGCTCAACGCGGCCTTCGCGTCGGAAGGTACCGGCGCGGTCATGGCGGATGTCGCGAACTACACGACGATCGCGCCGGTGCTGCAGACGAGCGAGATCGTCAGCTGATCGGCGCGGCCGTCGCGCCGCGCCGTGGTTACGAGCGGTCGAGGATCTCCGCCGCGGCGCGTTCGCCGGAGCGGACGGCGCCGTCGATCGCGCCGTGCGACGTCGTCGACGTCTCCGTGCCGGCCCAGTGCACGCGCCCGAACGGCTCACGCAGGAGCCGGCCGTACCTGGTCAGCGCGCCCGGTGGCAGGTGCGCCATCGAGCAACCCCGCGTCCAGTCCTCGTTCCACCACGCCGTCTCGATGAACTCGGTCGGCGACGCGGCCCGCGGTCCGAGCCGGGCGGAGAGCGCGTCGAGCACCGCGCGCCGGCGTTCCGAGGGATCGAGCGCGTGCGCGCGCTCGGCGACCGGACCGAACGTGAACGACGCGATGACGCCGGGGGTTCCCGGGGCCGGTGACGCGTCGAGGGTGACCTCGGCGACCGATCCGGGTCCCGCGGTCTGGCCGCTGAAGCCGTCCGCACGCCAGAACGGTTCGTCGTACACGACGATCGTCTTCGCCTCGGGTCCCGCGACCGCGGCGCGGTAGAGGGCGAGCCGGTCGTCGGGCAGCACGGGGTCGAACGCGATCTCGAGCGCGAGTGCGGGCGGGACGGTGACGACGGCGCGGCGGGCCGTCACGGTCACCGCACCGGCGTCGACGACGACGCGGTCGTCGCGTTGCGAGATCGCGCGCACGGCCGCGTTCAGGCGCACGGCATCGCCGAGCTCGTCCGCAACGCGCTGCGCGATCGAGCCCGCGCCGCCGTCGACCATGTTCTCCTGCGAGCCGTTCTCGATCGAGAAGAGCCCGTTGATGCTCCCGTGCGCGCGCACGAGGAACAGCAGGTGCAGGAACGACACGTCGTTCAGGTCGCCGGTGAAGAGGCCCCGCACGGCCATCTCGAACAGGTCGCGTCCGATCTGCGTGCGGATGCCACTGTGCTCGAGCCACGACCCCACCGTTTGCGCATCCCATCGCGCGGCGCGTGCCGCCGTCCACGGCGTGTCGATCGGGACCTTCTTCGCCATCCGATCGAGCCGCAACTGCGCGAGCGCGATGGTGACGACCGCGAGCGGGCTGATCTTCGGGATCAGCCCCGTGTAACGGCGCGTGCGGTCGCCGTCCACGAGCAGGTGTGCGCCTTTCACCCACGTCTTGTACGTCGACACGCCGACTTCGGCCGCGAGTGCGAAGATCGCGTCGTGGTAGGGCGCGAGCCACGCGCCGCCGCGGTCGACGGGTGAACCGTCGGACAGATGCTGCGTCCAGATCCGGCCGCCGACGCGGTCACGCGCTTCGAGGACGACGACCGACTGACCGCCCTGCACGAGACGCCGCGCCGCGGTGAGGCCCGCGTATCCGGCGCCGACGACGCACGCGTCCGCCTCGATGCGTTCGGCCATGCGTCGCGCACCGTACCGGGCCGTCGCGCGACCGTCGAGCGCAGACCGTCGTCCCTACCGCTCGTCGGCCCCGGCGCGCCCAAGCTTCCAATAGCCGCGGATCGTCGTGCGGTCGCGGGGGAACGCGCGTTCGTCGAACAGGGAGCGCCGGATCCGCTGCACCGCGGCCGCCTCGCCCGCGGCCCAGATCCGGACGCCGTCGGGGAGGACGGTGTCGCGCACGGCGGCGACGAGCGCGTCGCCGGCCCGCGCGCCCGCATCGAGGTCGTGCCACGCGACGGTCACGTTCGCACCGCCGGGCAGCGCGATGCGCGCGTCGGGCTGCGCGACCTCGACGTGCACGTACACCGCGACCGCTGCCGGGGAGCACGTCGAGGAGCTGGCCGATCGCGGGAAGGGCGCTCTCGTCGCCGGCGAGCACGAACGCCGCCGCGTCCGGGTCGACGGTGTAGCCGCGGCCCGGTCCGGATACCGCGACCTCGGCGCCGGGTTCGGCCGTCGTCGCGAAATGGGCGGCGGGGCCGGTGCCGTGGAGGACCACTTCGACGTCGAGCTCGCGCGCAGCCGGGTCGGTGCGCAGGGGCGTGAACGTGCGGATCGTAGGACGGCGCCCGTCCGGGAGCAGGAACTCGTTGCCGTTCCACGCCGGCATGACGAGCCCTTCGCCCGGGACCGGCAGCAGGACGCGCACGCTCGCCGCCGGCTCTTCGACGGCAAAGCCCGCGAGCTCGGGACCGCCGAGCGTGATGCGGGTCAGGCGCGGGCTGACGGCCTCGACCCGCCGCACGCGCACCCGCCGGAATGCCGGCGGCTCGCGGCGGATTCGCATCGGGTTCGCGGGCGGGTCGTCGGGGTTCATCGTCGGACAGCCTCGCGCCCGGCGCCCGCCGCGCGAGGATGCCCGTGTGTCCGACCCGCCCACCGGCCCCGCCGGCGTCGTCCGGCGCGAGGCGGCGCGCGTCGTCGTGCTCGACGCCGACGGCGCGGTGCTGCTGCTCCGCGGTCGCGATCCGGCGCGCCCCGACGACGGCACGTGGTGGCTCACGCCCGGCGGTGGGCTCGACGAGGGCGAGACGATCGCCGCGGCCGCCCGCCGGGAGCTCCGGGAGGAGACCGGGCTCGTCGTTTCCGATCTCGGTCCGGTCGTGTTCGAGCGCACCGTCTGCTTCCCGTTCGAGGGCGTCGACTACGAGCAACACGAGCAGTTCTTCTGCGTGCGGATCGCCCGGTACGCGCTCGACGACTCGGAGTGGACCGACGTCGAGCGCCGCTCCCTCCTGGGTCACCGCTGGTGGACGCTCGCAGAGCTCGTCGCCACCGACGACGTGGTGCACCCACCCGAGCTCGCGCAACTCGTGCGCGACCTGCTCGGGCGCGGGATCTAACTCCCGAGCGGCGGGACCGGCTGCGGGGGCGGCGGCCCGACGTAGTGCGCGCTCGGGCGGATGAGCCGGTTGTCGGCCGCCTGTTCGAGGATGTGCGCGCACCAACCGATCACGCGGCTCGCCGCGAACGTCGGCGTGAACAGCTCGCGCGGGATGCCGCAGCGGTCCATCACGATGCCCGCGTAGAACTCGACGTTCGTGTAGAGCCGCCGACCCGGCTTCAGCTCCTCGAGCACCCGCACCGCGGTCGCCTCGATGTGGCGGGCCAGCTCCATCTTGTCGCCGCCGAGCGAGTCGGCGACCTCCCGCAGCATCAGGGAGCGGGGGTCGTCGGTCTTGTAGACGCGGTGACCGAAGCCCATGAGCCGGTCGCCGCGTTCGACCGCGGCGCGCAGCCACGCCTCGGCGCGGTCGGCCGTACCGATCTCGTCGAGCATCTGCAGCGCACGGCTCGGCGCGCCGCCGTGCAACGGCCCCGACAGCGCGCCGATCGCGCCGACGACCGCCGCGCCGAGGTCGGCACCGGTCGACGTGATCACCCGGGCCGTGAACGTCGACGCGTTGAAGCCGTGGTCGACGGTGGAGATGAGGTACTTCTCGACCGCGGCCGCGTGTTCGGGTGCGGGAACTTCGCCCTGCATCATGTAGAGGTAGTTGGCCGCGTACGCGAGATCGTCGTGCGGCGCGACCGGCTCGAGTCCGTGGCGCAGGCGCCAGAGCGCGCAGATGAGCGTCGGGACGACCGCGGACGTCGACATCGCGTTGTCGCGCAGGGTCTCGGCGTCGATGTCGTGCGACGCGCGGAAGCCGAGCGCGGCGCCGTACTGCGACAGCGCGGTCCGCAGCGCGTCGAGGGGGACGAAGACCTCGCCGGCGCGGGCGATCTCGGGAAGCACGTCGGCGACCGGCGGGCGGGATGACACGCCGGGGCCGGATGTCGGCCGCGAACGCCTCGCGCTCGGCGATGGTGCGTGGGAGCCGCGCCTTCGAACATCAGCTGCCAGACGTCTTCGATCGGTCGCGACTTCGCGAGGTCGACGGCGCTGTACTGGCGGTAGTGGTAGAAGCCTTCGAGGCCGCGCACGTCGCCGACGGTCGTGTCGGCGACGACGACACCTTCGAGGCCCTTCGGCACCTCGTGGGCCTGCGCGTCGGCGGGCTGGATCATCGCGACGCGCATGAGGTCGCGCATCGAGACGATCCCGACGAGCTTTTGTCCGGCGACCTGGCCGGGCCCTTCGTCGTCGACGACGGGAATGTGGCGGTAGCCGCGCTCGGCGAGGCTCGCGAACGCGGCGCGGGCCTCGACGCCGGGGCCGATCGTGTCGGGGTCGGCGGTCATCCACTCGGAGACCTTCGCGGTCGACGCGTCGGATCCGGCGGCGGCCAGACGGATCATGTCGCGTTCGGTCAGGATGCCGATCGCGCGGTCGTCGTGGTCGACGACGACGACCGAGCCCACCCGGTGCTCGCGCATGCGTTGCGCGGCGAGGGCGACGGTCTCGGCGGGTTGCGCGGTGACGACGGGCCGGCTCATGAGGTCGCCGACGGTGCGTTCGGTAGCCACGGCCCGATTCTAGGGCCGCCTCCGGAACGGCCGACGACCTACTCGCAAGGCGCGGCCGGCGCGCCGTGGCGGCCCGCGCCGGACGCGAATCGCGTCGCGCCCGCGAACGACTCGCCCGACCGCAGCACCTTGCGTCCGTGTTCCAGCTCGACCTGGATCGCGTCGGCGAGCGGGAGTCCCCACTGCTCGTAGCTCGACGCCCGATCTTCGCGCAGGCACGCCTGCGGCAGCGCGCTCAGCTCCGAAGCGAGCTCGATCGCGCTCCGCAACGCGTCGCCCGGGTCGGTGAGCCGGTTGGCGAGGCCCATGCGCAGCGCCTCGTCGCCGCTGACGCCGCGGCCGGTGAGGATGAGGTCGAGCGCGTTCGAGTGGCCGATGAGGCGCGGCAGCCGCACCGTGCCGCCGTCGACCAGCGGGACCCCCCAACGCCGGCAGAACACGCCGAAGACGGCGTCGCGCGCGGCGACGCGCAGGTCGCACCACACCGCGAGCTCGAGGCCGCCCGCGACCGCGAAGCCTTCGACCGCGGCGATCACCGGTTTCGAGAGCAGCATCCGGGTCGGTCCCATCGGGCCGTCGCCCTCGGCCTGCACGACGTTGCCGCGGTCCTCGCCGATCGCCTTCAGGTCGGCGCCCGCGCAGAACGTCCCGCCCGCGCCCGTGAGCACGGCGACGTCGTAGGTGTCGTCGGGTCGAACGCGCGGAACGCGTCGGCGAGCTCGGCCGCGGTCTCGCGGTCGACGGCGTTGCGCACGACCGGTCGGTCGATCGTGACGACGGTGACGCGATCGTGCGCTCGACGGTCGACGTTCACGCCGGTCTCCCTGCGGGCTTCGAGGTGCGCGCGCTCGTTCAGCGACGCGACGGACCGGACGCCGCTCCGCGACGCGACCATGCGCGAGAGCGACGTGTAGTGCGGCTCGAACCAGAGGTGACGGTCGAGGCCGAGCACGACGGCCATCGCGACGTTGATCACCCCGCCGTGACACACCGCGACGACGCGGCGCCCGGGATGGGCGGCGACGATCTCGTCGATGGTCGTCGCGACCCGGGCGCGGAACGCCGCCGTCGACTCGGCCGCCGAACTCCTCCCAGCGGCCCTCGTACATCGCGTGCAGGTGCGGGTCGTTGGTCGCGCGCAGCTCCTCCATCGGGATGTAGCTGTCGGACTGCGCGTCGTACTCGACCAGCCCCTCGACGACCTGCACCTCGAGGCCGTGCGCACGCGCGATCGGTTGCGCGGTCTCGACCGCGCGCCGCTGCGGGCTCGACAGCACGACGTCGATCGGTTCGGCCGCGAGCCACGCCGCCAGCCGCTGCGCCTGCTCGCGTCCGCGCGCGGTCAGCGCGGGGTCGGCGGGGACGCCGCGCGCCCGGCGCGATCCGCTCCGGTTCGCCGTGGCGCACCCACAGCAGGTCCATGTCAGCGTCCGTTCATCGCAGCGTTGTTCATCGCAGTGTCGTTCATCGCAGTGCGAACCCGAGGATCGTCTCGAGCTCGGCGAGCGCGTCGTCGGGATCGACGACCTTGATCGTCGCCATCCCCATCTCGCGGGCCGGCTTGAGGTTCATGCCGAGGTCGTCGAGGAACACGGTCTCCGACGCGAGCACGTTCGAGGCGCGCGAGCGCCAGCGCGTAGATGCGCGGGATCGGGCTTGCGCAGCCCTTCGACGGCCGACTCGACGATGACGTCGAACAGGCCGGTCTCGTGGAGACCGTTCGGGGTCGACTCGGCGGTTCTCGTCGGTCCAGTTGTTGGTGAGCGCGGCCGTGCGCAGTCCCGCTCGCGCGGATCTGGCGTGATCGCGTGCGCCATCTCCGGCCGGGGGCCGAGCGACGAGCCGATCAGGCCCATGAGCCGGCGGGCGTCGAGCTCGAAGCCGGCCGCGAGCGCCTCCGCCTCGAGCGCGTCGACGAACTCGTCCATCGTGAGCTCGCCGCGCTCGAGCGCGGCCCACGCGCCCGTCTCGCTGCTCGTGCGGATCAGCGCGCGCATCGTGCCCTTCTTCGAGGTCGTTGCCGTGGTCGTACGCGTCGAACGCCTCGAACGGCGACGGGAACACGACGCCGCCGAGGTCGAAGATCACCGCGCGGTAGGCCATCAGCGCAACGCCATCAGACGGCGTCGAGCGCCGGTCGGCGGGATCGACGAGCACGCCCGGGTTGAGGATGCCGGCCGGGTCGACCGCGGCCTTGGCCGCGCGCAACGCGGCCGCGAACGGCTCGGGGCGCTGGCGGTCGTACCAGCGCCGGTGATCGCGGCCGACGGCGTGGTGGTGCGTGATCGTGCCGCCGTGCTGCGCGATCGCGGCGCCCGCGGCGGCCTTGATCGCCTCCCACTGCGCGAGCTGTTCGGGCTCGGTGCCGCGCGCGAGCACGGTGAAGTACGGCGCGGGGCCGTCGGGGTACACGTGCGTGAACCGGCACGTGACGACCGCGGGCCACGCGCCCGCGGCCTGCGCGGTGTCGAGCACGGCCTGCGTGACGCCCTCGTGCAGCGCCGCGAACGCGTCCCAGGTGCACGCGGTCTCGAACGTCTCCGAGATCGCGCCGAGCCCGACGAGCGCGTCGCGCGTGTACGGCGCGCGGATGAACGCGTTGCGCCACGAGCCCGCCGCGCCGTCGCGCGCACCTTCGGTGCGACTCGCCGTCGCGCACCGAGATGTCGTCGTCGGCGACGCGGCCGCCGTGATCGCGCGCGCACTCGACCGCGCGTTCGATCCACGCGTCGAGCGGATGATCGGCCGACTCGAACGCGAGGAGCAGCAGCGCGTCGCCCGAGTCGTCGGCGCCGGTGAGCGCGGCCTCGACCGGGTCGAGGAGGCGGCAGTTCGCCGGGTGCAGACCCGGTCTGCGCGATCGCGCGCGCGGCCTCGGCGGCCTGCTCGAAGGTCGAGAAGCGCGCGGTTGCCGACGCGCGGAACGTCGGGCGGTCCTGGAGGCGCATCCACGCCTCGGTGATCACGCCGAGGATGCCTTCGGAGCCGAGCAGCGCGCGGTCGGGCGACGGGCCCGCGCCCGAACCGGGCAGCCGCCGGCTCTCCCAGACGCCGCGCGGCGTCACCGCGCGGATCGACTCGACGAAGTCGTCGATGTGCGTGTGCAGCGTCGCGTAGTGGCCGCCGGAACGGGTCGCGAGCCAGCCGCCGAGCGTCGAGAACTCGAACGACTGCGGGAAGTGGCGCAGGGTGAGGCCGTGCGGCCGGAGCTGGTCTTCGAGCGCGGGCCCGTACACGCCGGCCTGGATGCGCGCGGCACGCGAGACGCGGTCGACCTCGAGCACGCGGTCGAGGGCGCGCAGGTCGATGCTGACCGCGCCGCGGTAGCCGTCGCCGACGTCGCACTCGACCCCGCCGACCACCGACGAGCCGCCGCCGTACGGGACCGCGGCGATCCGCTGGTCGGAGCACCAGTCGAGCAGCGCGATGATGTCGGCCTCGTCGCGCGGGACGGCGACGAGGTCGGGCGGATGCGAGAAGTCGCGGTGCAGCGCGCGCCACACGTCGCGGAACGACTTGCCGTAGGTGTGCCCGGCCCGCTCGAACGGGTCGTCGGTGCAGAGCGGCGCGAGCGACGCCGGGCGGCGTGACCCGCGGCGCAGGCAGCGTCGATCTCGTCGATGGTCGGCGGCGCGATCGGCTCGGCGGACTCGCCGCCGAACCGCGTCCGCGATGGTGCGCGCCGAGCTTGCGCTGCTGCGCGGCGGTGGGCCCTTCGCCCTCGACGCCCCAGCCCCAGAATCGGCGAGCCTGCACGGCCGGGACCCTAGACCGCCGGCCGCGGGGTGCGATCGGGTCAGTCGAGCTCGGCGTCGCGTTTGTCGACGAACGCCTGGCGGAGCTCGTCGCTGTCGCCCCAGAGGTTGAGCTCGAACGTGAAGCCCTGCTCGAACCGGTAGGACCGCTTGACGTCGACCGGGATCGATCATGTTGAGCGACTCCTTCGCCCGGCGCATGACGATCGGGCTCTTCTTGGCGATCACGGCCGCGAGCTCGAGCGCGGCGTCGAGGAGCTCGGCGCGGGGCACGACCCGTTCCACGGTGCCGAACGCGAGCAGCTCGGCGGCGGTGATCGTCGTCCCGGTCAGGAACATCGCGCGCAGCTTGTGCTGGGGCACGAAGCGGGCGAGGTGGGTCGCGACGCCGAGCGCGCCCCGGTCGACCTCCGGGCAGCCCGAAGGTGGCGTCGTCGGAGGCGACCACGATGTCGGCGTTGCCGGCGAGGCCGATGCCGCCGCCGACGCAGAAGCCCTGGACGGCCGCGATGACCGGCACCTCGCAGTCGTAGACCGCGGCGAACGCCTCGTAGCACCCCCGGTTGACGCCGATGAGCGACTCGTTCGTCGGGTCGGCGGCGAGCTCCTTGATGTCGACGCCGGCCTGGAAACCCTTGCCCTCGGCCCGCAGGATCACGACGCGCGTGTTGCGGTCGCGTCCCGCGTCGCGCAACGCGTCGGCGAGCTGGAACCAGCCCGCGACGGGCAGGGCGTTCACCGGCGGGTTGTCGATGGTGACGATGACGACGTGCTCGCGCGTTTCCGAGCGGATCATGCGCGGGAGCATACTTCCGGCCATGACACGACCGGGAGTGGGAGCCTGTGGAACGCGACGGTCCCGGCCGACGCTACGAGCCGCGCGCCCGCGCTTCGCCGGCGACGCCGTCGCCGACGTCGCGATCGTCGGCGCCGGCTACACGGGACTCTGGACCGCGTACGAGCTCCGGCGCGCCGACCCGTCGTTGCGGATCGTGGTGTGCGAACGCGAAGCCGTCGGTTTCGGAGCGTCCGGTCGCAACGGCGGCTGGTGCTCCGCGCTGTTCGCCGGGAGCCGCGACGCGACCGCGCGCCGCCACGGCCGGGACGCGGTCGTCGCCATGCAACGGACGATGTTCTCGACGCTCGACGAGATCGAGCAGGCGCTCGCACGGGAGGCGATCGCGTGCGACTGGGCACGCGGCGGCACGATCCAGGTCGCGACGATCCCCGCGCACCGCGCGCGACCTGCGCGACGAGCTCGCCGACCATCGCGCCTGGGGATTCGGTGACGACGACTACCGCGAGCTCACGCCCGCGGAGACCGACGAGTTGATCGGCTGTCGCCCGAACCTCGGCGGGCTGTTCACCCCGCACTGCGCGGCGATCCATCCGGCCAAGCTCGTGCACGGGCTCGCGCGGGCTGTCGAGCGTTCGCGGCGTGACGATCTACGAGAACACGCGCGGTCGACACGATCGAACCGGGGGGCGTGCGCACGAACCGGGGGACCGTGCGCGCCGAGATCGTCGTGCGTGCGACCGAGGCGTTCAGCCCGGAGCTGCCCGGCCTGCGCCGCGCGGTGGCGCCCGATCTACTCGCTGATGATCGCGACCGAACCGCTCCCCGAAGCGTTCTGGGCCGACGCACGCATGCACACGCGCCCGACGTTCGCCGATTTCCGGCACATGATCATCTACGGCCAGCGCACCGCCGACGGCCGGATCGCGTTCGGCGGTCGCGGCACGCCGTACCACTTCGGTTCGCGCGATCCGCGCCGAGTTCGACCGCGACCCGCGCGTCTTCGACGCGTTGCACCACGACGTTGCGGTCGTTGTTCCCCGGCGCTCGGCGACGCCGCGATCACCCACCGCTGGGGCGGCGCGGTGGCGGTGCCCCGCGACTGGTACCCGTCGGTCGGCTTCGACCGCGCAACGGGGATCGCGTGGGCGGGCGGCTACGTCGGCGACGGCGTGAGCACGACGAACCTCGCGGGTCGCACGATCGCCGATCTCGTGCTCGACCGCGACACCGACCTCGTGCGCCTGCCCTGGGTCGGGCACCGTTCGCCGCGCTGGGAGCCGGAGCCGCTCCGCTGCCTCGGCGTCAACGCTCTCACGCAAGCTCGTGGAGTCGCTCGACCGCGCCGAAGCGGCCGGGCGCGACCCGAAGTGGCGCGCCCGGGCCGTCGAACGACTCCTGGGCTGACCGCACCGGGCGCCACTTTCACTGCCAACTGTTGTCAGCGTTAGTGGTTGTGGGCGCCACTTTCACTGCCAACTGTTGGCAGGGTTCGTGCCTCGGCTACGGGGCGACGGGCTGGCCGGCGGCGTTGCGGTAGAGGAACGCGACGGCGATGTACGCCGCCGGTGCGGTCACGAGCACACCGATGCCGCAGGCGATCAGTCCCGCCGCGCCCACGATGATCGACAGCACGACCGGCATCGCGAATCCGCGGCTCGACGCGGCCGACGGCTCGCGCTCGAGCGCGTCGCCGAGGCTCATCCGCTGGTCGATGAAGAAGTAGGGCGCCATGCCGAAGAACGCGAGCACGACGAGTCCCGGGATGATGCAGGCGGCGAGACCGATGCCGACCATGAGCCCGTAGACGAGCGAGAAGGCGATCCACTCGCCCCACCGGTCGGAGGTGAAAGCGGAGCCGATCGACGGAGTCTCACCCCGCGTGATCGCGAGCGCGGCCTGGTAGATGCCGATGCTGACCACGGCGCCGACCACGACACCGATGACGGTGAAGATCAACCGGCCGAACAGCGACGACACCGAGATCTCGATGATGTTCACGATGAACTGCGCCGCGAACGCGACCAGGATGATCAGCAGGATCGGGCCGATGTTGGCGAAGTACTTGTTGAACCCGTACGAGAGCGCGGCGCCGACTTGCGGGCTCCCGCCGCCGGACGGGGTAGAGCCGTACGGCGGCTGCGAGGGGGGCGGGTAGTCGGCCATGGAGGCTCCTCAGTTCGAGTTCAGGGGACGCTAACGCCTGGGTCGGGGGTGAACGGGGACCGCCGGGGTTCCGGGCGCGGCTGCGGACCATTCCTCATCGGCATTTGGGGCCCGTTCCACGAGCCCGGTGCCCGGCACCTTGCCGCCGGGCCGGCCGGTCGCGAGCATGACGGCGTGGGAATTCGCATCGGGAGCACCGTCGTCAACTGTGCCGATCTCGAGACCATGACCGAGTTCTGGAGCCGAGCGCTGGACCTGACCCCCAGCAGTCGCGAGCCGGGCGACGACTTCCGGATCCTCCGGGGCGCGCGCGTCAACCTGTCGCTACAGGTGGCCGACACCCCGGTGACCGCGCGCGACCAGATGCATCTCGACCTCTACAGCGACGACGCCGAGCGGCAGGTGGACCGGCTGATCGCACTCGGCGCGCGCTTCGTCCGCGAGGACGTCGAAGACGGCTTCGTGGTACTGCTCGACCCGGAGGGGAACGAGTTCTGTGTCTGCGCGGTCACCGACCTCTGAACCTACGATCGCCGCATGGCTGACCTGAAGCCGCCGCGGCTCGTCGCCGGTGAGCGGGAGACGGTGCTCGCGCTGTTGCAGTATCAGCGCGATTCGATGGTGCGCAAGGTCGACGGCGTCGACGAGGCGGCCGCGCGCCGCCAGGTACTCGGCAGCGGCACGACGTTGCTCTGGCTGACGAAGCACATGGCCCGCGTGGAGACGCTCTGGATCGTCGGGCGCTTCGCCGGCATCGACATCGGTCCCGCGGACGACACCGTGGAGCCGTCCGACACGCTCGCGGCGGCCGTCGACGCGTACCGCGCAACGTGGGCGCGCGTCGACGAGATCGTCGCGGCCGCGCCGACGCTCGACGCGCTGTGCGCCGACACCGGCACCGAGTCGCCCGTCAACCTGCGGTGGGTGCTCATGCACCTGCTCGAGGAGACGGCGCGCCACGCCGGTCACGCCGACGTGCTCCGGGAGATGATCGACGGCAGTACGGGCCGTTAGTCGAACTCCGGCATCGGCGGGAGCTCGCGTTCCGCCAAGGCGTCGAACCGGGCCCGGAGCTGCGGCGCATAGCTCGGTTTCGTCGGCACGAGGAACTGCTCGGTCCGGATCGCGTCAACGATCATCGCGGCCACGTCGTCGGGCGGCGCGCCGTGGACGGACGTGAGATCGGTGAGCGCCTGCTCGACGAACTCGGCGTCGTCGGAGCGGGCGGCCGCGAGCGCGTCCGGACGGTTGCGGCCGGACGACGAGATCCGGGTCGCGACCGCGGCGGGGACGACGGCCGAGACCTTGATGGGCGAGCCGATCGCGCGCAGGTCGTGCGCGAGGCACTCGGTCGCGGCCTGGGCCGCGAACTTGGACACGGTGTACGGCCCCGAGAACGCGTTCGTGCAGAGGCCCGCCATCGACACCGTGTTGACGATGTGCCCGGCGGTGCCCGCCGCGAGCATGCGCGGGACGAACGCTCGGATGCCGTTCAGGATCCCCCAGAGGTTGACTCCGAGCGTCCACGAGAAGTCCGACGGCGGGCGCTCCCACATCAGGCCGCCCGCGAACACGCCCGCGTTGTTGCAGAGCACGTCGGTCGTGCCGAACGTCTCGTAGGCGTGCTCGGCGAGCGCGTCGACGTCCTCGAACCGGGACACGTCCGCGACGAACGTGCTCGTCCGGTCGAGCCCGTTCACGGTCTCGGCCAGGGCGTCGACCTGGACGTCGGCCGCGACGACCCGCATGTCCTCGCCCACCAGCCGGCGGACGAGCGCCCGCCCGATCCCGCTGCCCGCGCCGGTGACGACGGCGACTTTGCCGTGAAGTTGTTCCATCGCCGCATCGTGGCAGAGGATTCCGGCCATGAGCGAGCGCATCGAGAAACTGGTCGCCGAGATGACCCTCGACGAGAAGGCCGCCCTGGCCGCGGGTGTCGATCTCTGGCACGGCCCGGGCGTCGACCGGCTCGGGATCCCGCCGCTCAAGGTGACCGACGGGCCGAGCGGTGCGCGCGGTGAGCAATGGTCGGGTCGCCCGTCGGCGAACTTCCCCTGCGGTACCGCGCTCGGCGCGACCTGGAACCCCGAGCTCGTACACGAGGTCGGCAAGCGTCTCGGCGTCGAGACGCGCCGCAAACAGGCGCACGCGCTGCTGGCGCCGACGGTCAACATCCACCGTCATCCGCTCGCGGGCCGGAACTTCGAGTGTTACTCGGAGGATCCGTTCCTGTCGGCCCGGATGGCGGTCGCGTACATCACCGGTGTGCAGTCGCAGGGCGTCGGGTGCACGGTGAAGCACTTCGTCGCCAACGACTCCGAGTTCGAACGCATGACGATCAGCTCCGAAGTCGACGAGCGCACGTTGCGCGAGATCTCGCTCGTCCCGTTCGAAGCGGCCGTGAAGGAAGCGGGCGTGTGGGCGCTGATGACGGCGTACAACCGGGTCAACGGTCCGTACTGCAGTGAGCACGCCGAGCTGATCGCGTTGCTGCGCGATGAGTGGGGATTCGAGGGCCTGGTCATGTCCGACTGGTTCGGTCTGCACAGCACCGTGCCGGCCGCCCTCGCGGGGCTCGACCTCGAGATGCCGGGACCGCCGCAATTCTTCGGCGAGAAGCTCGCGGCGGCGGTGCGTTCGGGCGAGGTGTCCGAGAACGTGGTCGACGACAAGGCGCTCCGGGTGCTCGGGTTGATCGAACGTACCGGCCGCCTCGACGACGAACGTCCGGAGGAAGTTTGCATCGACGACCCGATCGACCGTGCGATCTGCCGGCGGGCCGCGGCCGAGAGCTTCGTGTTGCTCAAGAACGCGGATGCCGTGCTCCCGGTTGACGTGGACGCGAAGACGATCGCCGTGATCGGCCCGAACGCGGACGCCACGGTGATCCAGGGTGGCGGCAGCGCGCGCGTGACACCGCACCCGCCGGTCTCGCCACTGGCGGGGCTCCGCGCCCGCTTCGCGGCCCCCGGCGTCGAAGTTGCACACGAACGCGGCTGCTTCAGTTTCAAGCGCACGCCGATCCTCGAGGCGCCGGTGCTGCGCGGCCCGCTCGCGGTGCAGTACTTCGCGGGGCGCGAACGCGCGGGCGCGCCCGTCCACGAGGAGGATTCGGCGCGCGGGCTGTTCACGTTCATCGGTCCCGTCGGTCACGGCGTGCCCGCCGACTTCTCGCTCAAGGTGCGGGGCACAGTCGTCGCGCCGGAGTCGGGCGAATGGACGTTCACGCTCGTGCAGGTCGGGAGGGCGCGGTTGACGATCGACGGCGACGTCGTCGTCGACAACTGGCAGCCGACCGGTCGCAGCGAGGCGTTCATGGGTTACGGCAGCGCCGAGGCCGCGGGAACGTTCGCGCTCACTGCGGGCGAGGCACACACGCTCGAAGTCGAGTTCGTCCCGCCCGGAGGTCTCGGCGGGCTCGAGATCGGGTGCCGGCCGCCGTCGCCGCCCGACCTCATGGACCGCGCCGTCGCGCTCGGCGCGCCGCGCGGACGCGGTGGTCTGTGTCGTCGGCACCGACAACGACTGGGAGACCGAAGGCAACGACCGCGAGTCGATGGCGCTGCCGCCGCCGCAGGACGAGCTCGTGCGCGCGGTCGCGGCCGCCAACCCGCGCACGGTCGTCGTGGTGAACGCGGCGTCGCCGGTCGAGATGCCGTGGGCCGGCGACGTCGCCGCGATCATGCAGGCCTGGTTCCCCGGCGAGGAATGGGGGAACGCGCTCGCGGACGTGCTGTCGGGCGACGTGTCGCCGTCGGGCAAGTTGCCGACCACGATTCCCGTCCGACTCGAGGACACGCCCGCCTTCACGAACTACCCCGGGGAACGAGGGCAGGTGCGCTACGGCGAAGGCATCTTCGTCGGCTACCGCTGGTACGACACGCGGCGAATCGTGCCGCGCTTCTGTTTCGGCCACGGCCTGTCGTACACGACGTTCGCGCTCGACGCGCCGGAGTGGGACGGTCGGGTCCTGCGCGTGCGGGTGACGAACACGGGGGCACGGCGCGGGGCCGAAACGGTGCAGTGCTACGTGCACGATGTCGAGTCGACGGTCGCGCGGCCGCAGCAGGAGCTGAAGGCGTTCGCCAAGGTGTCGCTCGATCCCGGCGAGTCGCGGGTCGTCGAGCTCGCGCTCGACGACCGGGCGTTCGCGTTCTGGGACGTCGCCGCGCACGGGTGGACCGTGGAGCCGGGCACGTTCGAGCTGCGCGTCGGCACGTCGTCGCGTGCGATCGCGCACCGCGTCACGATCGATCGGCAGGGAGCATGACCAACACACCCACACTCACCGTCGGGCTCGCGAACTTCGGCGCGACCTACGCACCCGGCGAATGGAAGGCGGTTCGTCGACCTCGGCCGGGCCGCCGAGGACGCGGGCATCGACCGGGTGGTCGTCGTCGACCACGTCGTGATGGGCCCGCACACCGAGAACTACGAATGGGGGAAGTTCCCGGTGCCGCCCGACGCACCGTGGCTCGAACCGCTGACGATGCTCGCGGCGATCGCGGCGGTGACCGAGCGCGTGCGTCTTGCGACGGGGATCCTCATCGCGCCGCTGCGACCTGCGGCGTTTCTCGCCAAGCAGGTGGCGACGCTCGACCAGCTGTCCGGTGGCCGCGTCGATCTCGGCGTGGGCACCGGCTGGCAACGCGAGGAGTACGACGCCCAGGGGCTGTCGATTCGACGCCCGCGGACAATTGCTCGACGACACGCTCGCCGCCTGCCGTGCCCTGTGGCGCGACACGCCCGCGGCGCTCGAGACGCCGACGCTCTCGTTCCACGACATTTACTGCATGCCGAAACCGCTGCAGGCGGACGGCGTGCCGATCTGGGTCGCGGGCACGCTCTACGCCCGGAACCTCGCGCGCCTCGTCGCCCACGGTGCCGGCTGGATCCCGATCATGGGCGAGACGGTCGACGGCATCGCCGCCGGCGTCGCCCGCATCCGCGACGCGTTCACCGCCGCCGGGTCGCGACCCGGCCGCGCTCCAGGTCCAGGCTCCGGTGCGCATGGTCATGGGCGACGACGGCCGCCCGGACCTCGCCGCGAGCATGGCGTCGGTCCCCGAGTTGCTCGCCGCGGGCGCCACCGACGTGATCGTGACCTTGAAGGCGTTCGAGCGGGACACGGCCGCGGCGCCGGCGGCGATGGCGCGTATCCGGTACGCGTTCGACGCGGCGCGCAAGTAGCGTCGACGACGTGCTGACACCGTTCGACGACTACCCGATCCACCAGACGCCGTTGCCGCTCGCGCACCCGGCGAGCGGCGACCCGAACCACTACGACCGGTTCTGGTTCAACGGCTACACGGAGGATTACTACTTCGCGGCCGGCATGGCCGTGTACCCGAACCGCGGCATCATCGACGGCGCCTTCTCCGTCGTGCACGACGGCGTGCAACGCTCGGTGTTCGCGTCGGGTCGGATCCCCGCCGACCGCGGCGAGACGCGTATCGGCCCGCTCACGATCGAGGTCGTCGAACCGCTCCGGGTGACGCGGGTGCGCGCCGATTCCGCCGACCTCGGGATCGACGCCGACGTCACGTTCTCGGCCCGCTCGGTCGCGCTCGAAGAACCGCGCCAGACGTTGACGGCCGGCACGAAGACGGTCATGGACTCGACGCGTATGACGCAGTGGGGCACGTGGTCGGGGCGCATCGCGGTCGACGGCCACGAGATCGGGCTCGACCGCGTGTACGGCACGAAAGACCGGTCGTGGGGTGTGCGCCCCGTCGGCGGACCGACCCCGGCCGCGCCGGAGACCACCCTGCCCCAGATCTTCTTCCTCTGGGCACCGATCAACTGGGACGACTGCTGCACCCACTTCCTCTGCTTCGAGCGGGCCAACGGCGACCGTTGGGTCGGCAGCCAGGCCGTCCTCGACGTCATCGGCGCCGGCGATCCCACGTGGAACGCCGACGACCGCATCCACCACCTCGCGGGCGCGACGCACACGGTGCGGTGGGCGCCCGGGCTCCGGCGTTCGCAGGGCGCGACACTGCGGCTCCTGAACTACGACCACTCCGAGGAACGCATCGAGCTCGAACCGCTGCTCACGTTCCGCATGCGCGGTCTCGGTTACACGCATCCCGAGTGGGGTCACGGCCACTGGCACGGCGAGCTGGCCGTCGGGTCCGAGAGCCACACCGTCGAAGCGCTCGACAACGTCGAACCGTGGAACATCCACATCCAACAGGTGATGCGCGCGCGTTGGGGCGACCGCGTCGGGCTCGGCGTGCTCGAGCAGCTGGCGTTCGGCGAGCATCACCCGAGCGGGCTCACGGGCCTCCTCGACGGCTACTCCGGCTGAAGACGGCCGACGGCCTACACCGAGCCGATCACGTGCGAGTCGTTGACGGTGACGACGTGGCCGTCGGGATCGCGGAACGTGAAGCTGGCGTGGCCGCCGCGCGATCGCGGACACGTCGGTGCCCGCCGCCTCCATCGTGTCGTGCAACGCGTCGAGCTCGTCGGCCATCAGGTCGAACGGCGCCACGCGTCCGTCGGTCCGGGCGTCCGGGTCGAGGACGAGCACGAGGTGGGTGCCTCCCCGCATCTCGAGCTCGGCGATGCTGTCGGACGAATGCAGCTCGTGGACCGGCCGCAGCCCGAGGTCGCGGTAGAACGCGAACGCCCGGGTGACGTCGTGGGTGGCGAGGGCCACGTGACCGACCCAGAGGGCGGGACGGTCGTTCTCGACGCGAACTGGCGGGCTGTTGTCCACGCCGTGCAGTGTGTCAGGTGATGAACAGCCGGAACACTTCTGCTCCCAACATTCTTCTGGTCGTGTCGGATCAGGAGCGCCACCCGGGCTGGTTGCCCCCGGAGGTGCGGTTGCCGTGGCGCGAACGGCTCCGGGCCGAGGGCCTCGAGCTGACGCGGCACTACACCCACAGCTCGCCGTGTTCGCCGTCGCGCGCCTCGCTGTTCACCGGGCAGTACCTCGCCCAGCACGGCGTGGTCGACAACGTGATCATGCCGGAGCACAAGGAGCTCGAACCGTCGGTGCCGACGATCGGATCGATCCTGCGCGACGCGGGCTACCGGTCGAGCTACATCGGGAAATGGCACCTCTCGCAGTCCGCGACGCCCGACATGGCCGCGTACGGGTTCGCCGACTGGGAAGGCAACGACCGTCATTTCATGGGGTGGGCGGGAACCGGTGTGCACTTCGACCCGGTCATCGCCGCGAACGCGGCATCGTGGTTGCGCACCAACGCCGCGAGTGCGCGTCAACCGTGGTTCCTCACCGTGGCGCTCGTGAACCCGCACGACGTGATGTGGTTCCCGATCGACCAACCCGGCTACGACCAACGGCACCCGGAAGAGGTGCGCCGCGCCCGCAAGATCCTCGAGTGGGCGAAGTGGAAGGAAGACGACGTGCTGCCCGTGTTCGACACCTCCTACGACGAGGTGTGCGACACGCTGCCCGAAAACTTCGGCGACGACCTCCTCGACAAACCGGCCGCGCAACGCCAGTGGCGCTGGGACCAGCAACACGGCCTGTGGGGCTACATCGATCCGTCCGACAAGCGGTCGTGGCTGCGCAACCTCGACTACTACGTGAAGCTCCAGCAGATGGCCGACGAGTCGCTCGGAACCGTGCTCGGCGCGCTCGAGGAGTCGGGCGCCTACGACGACACGGTCGTGATCTTCACGTCGGACCACGGCGACATGTGCGGCTCGCACGGGCTGCGGTCGAAGGGCCCGTTCGTCTACGAGGAGATCATGCACGTGCCGTGCTACGTGCGGGTGCCGGGGGTCACGACCGGCGGGACGCGGTCGGACGCGCTCGCGACCCACGTCGACCTCGCGTCGACGATCTGCGCGATCGGCGGTGTCGATCCCGCGACCCGACCGTCGCTCAAGGGGGCCGATCTCACGCCCGTGCTCGCGGATCCTTCGGCGACAGTGCGCGACCACATCCTGTTCGCGCACGACACTGCGCACACCGACGAGATCAACCACACGCGTTACGCGATCCGAGGGTTCTTCGACGGCCGGACGAAGTACGCGCGGTACTACGGGGTGGGGGGCGGCAAGCCCGGCACCGGGCTCTGGGGCAAGGATCCCGGGAAGAAGCTCTACGACGTCGACGCCGCGTTCTTCGACCAGGAACACGAGTGGTACGACCTGCAGGAAGATCCGCACGAGCTCGTGAACCTCGCGCTCGACGGCGGCCGGCGCGCCGACCTGCACGACAACTACGAGCGCCTGCTCGAATACGAGCGGGCCGAGTTCTCGCTCTGAGCGGCAGGTCGCGGGATGGCTTCCGCATACGGCAATGCACCCGCCGGATACCCAATCTCGCGCCGGCGCGGCGAGCGCAGCGCGGCGGTAATGGCGCTTCGGGGGTGACCGCGGGCGATCTCTTCGGGTACCCCGGTGCGCTCGGGTCTGAAGCGCAACGAACGTCACGGGAACCATCTTCCCAAATGGCGCCCCACTCGTCGCGCCGGCGTCGGCTCGCGAGTCCTCGCAACCCTCGGTCGCGCCCCGCCCGGCTTCCAGTAGTGGAGATCGAGGTGAATCACGGGCAAACCGGTTCGTGCTGCGAGCGCAACTCGACGCTTCTCGCGTTCCGATGGGTCGGCCCCGGACGCGTTCTCAGACGGACCCAGCTCCAGCGGTCGGTGAATCGTCCTGGTCATAGTCGCCAGTGGGCGTCGACACTCACCGACTGTTGAACTCCGCAGAAATGACCGATCGCGTCGCGACGCGCAAGTGCCCGATCGGCAGTGACAGGAGAGCCGGTTATGGCGCGGGCGGATCGATGACACTGGGGGCTTTCCGACCGGCGCGAGTTCGACGATACCGATGGCTCGACAGATCGGGCACGGGTAGGGCGGCGTCAGCTTTGAATGCCAACTCCGGTGACGTATATGCAAAAGGCCGATCCCTCTGCCTGTAGCTCAGCGGTTGAGCCCGCGGGCGGGGCCACCACGAGTGGACTGGGGAAAGTGAGTTGGAGGGACTGGGCGGATGCCACGTTGATCGCCTGAACATGGAACGTTCCGCCAGGAGTCGTGACCGCATCGAGCGTGAAGTTCTGCTCTGAGGGGCAGTTGTTCATCAAGGTCAGGCTGGTGATCCCGAACGCTTTCGAGACCGGACCATAGAGGGGAGTCGTACCTTGCAGCAGGGTCTGGGTGATCGTGATCGGCTTGGCCGGCAACACCGGTCTGGCCGAAACCGTTCCGTCGACGGTCAGCGGTCCGGATCCGTCGCCGACTTCCAGCTGGCCGATGGGGTCGACCTTGGCCTTGTTCACTCCACCCGGATCGAGGATCGAAACGTTCGATGCCGTCGCGGCCCAAGCTCCGACGGGAAAGAGCACCGCGACCGCGGTGACACAGATGATCGTCGTGAGCTGGCGACCGTTGAACGGTCCCCACGTCTTTGTGTGCGGCTCCATTGCGTGCCCTCCCCGAGGAATGCCGTAGCAGATGTCTCACGCAGCATGGCACGCCAGGCACGCAATGCGACAAATCCCCGGACCGCCCTGACGACGAACCGGTCACCTTCGACTGGTTCAAGCGTTGGGTCGGGTCCGGGAGTGAAGACCGGGTCGCCTTGCACGCTGGTTCACAGGGACTTCATCAGGTTCGTCACTTCGGGCTCCCGACGTCGGCGGTCGGTGTCAGTGGCGACCCGTCAGCGATCGGCGTTTCGCCGTTGGCGAAACGGATCAGGGAGGGCTGCATAGCGTTCATCGTCGATGTATTCGGCTCGACGACGTGCAAGTAGCCGGAAAGGCCAAGCACATCGATAGGTCGGCGCGCTTGGTCGCCGACATGGAGCAGCCGCAGTTGATGCCCATGCGCATCGAGAAGCTGGCGGAGCTCCATCAGGACGCCGATGCCTGCGCAGTCCATGAACGTCACGTCGACGAAATCGAGATGGACGTTCATTGGTCGGCGTGCGACAAGCTCCGTGACCTCTTCCCGGATATCGGGCTCTTCGCGATGAACGCTGGGTTCGTGTCGTGATCGGACCGGGTTTGTAGGTCCACCAATGAGGCCAGGGGCCTCGCCACTCTTGCGGTTGTCGAAGACTGCTCGAGAGGGAGACCCCTGGTGGTTGGTCACGGTAGTGAAGGCGCGACCGCGTTGTTCGACATGCCCGGCTTCGTCGTCGTCGCGCATGTGCTCGAGGACGGCGAGTGGTGGTTGTTGATCGAAACGACCGCGGATCGGGTGGGCTGCCCGGCGTGCGGCGTGCGGGCGGTCGGTCACGGCCGGCGGCGGGTGCAGGTGCGGGATCTGCCGATCGCGGGCCGGCCGGTGCGGCTGGTGTGGGCGAAGCGGATCTGGCGTTGCCTCGACCGTGGCTGCGCGACGGCGACGTGGAGCGAACACGACGCCGCAGATCGGATCGCGTGCATCGTTGACGGGCCGAGCTCGGGTCGAGATGTGCCGCCGAGTCGGCGAGGACGCGCGACAGCGTCGCTCAGGTCGCGCGCGAGTTCGGCGTCGGATGGCACACCGCGATGGCGGCGGTGCGCGAGCACGGCGAGCGGCTCGTCGAGGATCCGGATCGTCTGGGCGCGCCGAGCGCGCTCGGCTTGGACGAGACGAGCTTCTTGCGGGCCGGCCCGAAACATCCGACGGTGATGATCACCGGGTTCGTCGACCTGGACCGTCACCAGCTCCTCGACGTCGCCGAGGGACGTTCTGGCCAGGTCGTTCGCGACTGGCTCGACCACCGACCGGCCGAATGGGTCGCGCAGATCGACGTGGCGGTCATCGACCCGTTCCGCGGTTACGCCACCGGGCTCACCGACCGGCTCGACGCGACGATCGTCGTCGATCACTTCCACGCGATCCGCTTGGCGAACAAGGCCATCGACGATGTCCGCCGCCGCGTGCAACAAGAGACGCTCGGCCATCGCGGCCGACGCGACGATCCGTTGTATCGGATCCGCCGCCGCCTGCTCGTCGGTCACGAACGCCTCACCGACCAACAACACGAACGGATCCTCACGATGTTGGAGGCACGGCGACCGCCACGGCGACGTCACCAACACGTACCTCGCCAAGGAGCTCCTCCGCGACGTCTACGACGCGCGCACGGTCCGCGCCGCGCGTCGGCGGCTGCGTCGCTTCTACGAACACTGCGACCAGACCGGCGTGCGCGAGTGCCGACGGCTCGCCCGCACCATCCGGGCCTGGGAGCCGAGGTCCTCGCGTTCCACACGACCGGCCGCTCGAACGGGCCGACCGAAGGGATCAACTTGTTGATCAAGAAGATCAAACGCGTCGGGCACGGCTTCCGCAACTTCAACAACTACCGGCTACGGCTCCTGTTGCACTGCGGCGTCCAATGGCAGACTGCCCCGAACCGCAAGAGTGCGAGGCCGTCAACCACGCTTCATCGCGTAGAGCCGGATATCGGGCGCGGTGAGGGCGTCGATTTCGCCTTCGAGATACACGTTGTGTGCGGCCACTGTTTGACCTTTTCGTGCGTGCTCACGAAAGGGCGGAAGGCCGAGAAGGTCGAATGCCGGGAGTGGCCGACCCGAATCAGGCGTCGCTAACGCAAGGAATCTGCGAGTCCGAGGTTCGGAGCCCGTAACCCGCAAGGTACACCAAGCCGTTGAAAATCCCTCCGCGCACGGACAATCCGCGCCGTGTGTGCGCTTCGTGCGTTCTTGTTCTCACCCTCGTTCGGTTCTCGGCTTTCGTGACCGATGACCGTGGAAGCGGGAGGATGCGCGAAGTGTTCGGGTTGGTCTCGATCTCGGGCGGGGTAGGACGTCCGGAGTGTCGGCCGATTCGCGGTCACCGGACCGGAGAGGTAGTTATGGCCAGCTTCGTGCGCGATGTGATGGTTTCGTGTCCGCCCGGGCACGTTTTCGCGCTCCTATCGGACGTGGAACGCCTTCCGGAGTTTTCCGAGATGACGGTTGCGATACGCAACGGCCCTGGACGGCCGGTGCAAAAGGGCGATCGTTTCGAGCAGGCCGTGAAGGTGCTCGGGGTGGAGTTCGACACCGAATGGGAAGTTGTCGATGTCGTACCCGACAGCATGATCCGCGTCGATGGCCGGTCGCACAGCAACGGCCGCGCGACTCTGACGCAACACATCACTGCCGAAGGTGACGGCTCACGAGTGCGCTTCGAAGTCGACTATGACCCGCCCTTCGGGATACTCGGCGAGATCGCCGACAAGGTTGTGTTCGAGCGACGAAACGAGGACCAAGCCGAACAGATTCTTGGCCGCCTGAAGGAGCTGTGTGAGGGCGCCTCGACATCGTGAACGTGCTCGGGCGACTCGATGAGATCTACCGCCGTAGTGGCGCCAACCTTCCGTTCGCCGATCCGCGTCCATCGCACGGTGCGGAGATGGAGGGCTACTTCTGGCGGTTAACCGATCTCGCACACCGACGTGTCGTCGTGGTGCTCTGTGGCGTGAACCGCCATCCCGACGGGGACTGGGCCACCGTCGCGATCGCTGCGCATCCCGGAGGTTTCGTGAGTTCGGCCGTCCTCCCCGCCGCGCACGCGGCATCGGACCGGTTCTCTGTCACCGCCGGGAGCGGTGCCTTCACGGCAACGGCGAATGAAGTACACGTCGACCTCGGCAACGGAAGTGTCGACTTCTCGATATCCGAGCCGGTGGCTTGGCCGCTCGCCCTCGGTGGCGGCGGCATCTTCTCCGCGGTGCCGTTCCTCGGCCAGTACTGGCACCCGCACATACTCGGCGGCGTGGCCCGAGGCACCGCTCAGGTCGCAGACGAACCGTGGCGATTCGATGACGCCGACGTATACGCCGAAAAGAACTGGGGAGCCGGATTCCCGCAACGCTGGTGGTGGGGACAAGCGCAAGGCTTCGATCGGCCAGACGTTTGTGTGGCGTTCAGCGGCGGCGTACTCACCGCCGGGCCAATGTCGGCGACGGTCGGCGGCGTCGTGGTTCGCGTCGGAACTCGTGTCGTCCGCCTGACGCCACCGTTCGCGATCGTGCGCAGCGAAACCGACGGGCATCGCTGGGAGGTACGCGGACGAGACCTGCGCCATCGTGTCCACATCATCGGAAGCGCCAACGGCGAGCCCCACGTTCTTCCCGTCCCCCTCCCCGCACAACGACGCAACGCTGACACCGACCTCGAACACCTCGCCGGGCACCTCACCCTCGAGGTCTCCGGCGACGTCAACTACCGCGGGACGACCGAGCTCGCGGCCTTGGAGATCGGCCACCGGCCGACCGACAACGACATCGAAACAAGCGCGCGAGCCGACAGAGGGGTCGGTGCATTCACTTCGGCGGACGCGGGCAAACTGCCCGCTCCGGCACGCTTCTGCCAAGGAGGAGGCCCGTACGGATCGACGGTGCGTGCGTCGGGGTCACCCAACCTCGCGAGGCAGCAGAACTAGTGCCGTGTCAGGCAACGTTTGCGCGCTTCACGAGTTCACGTAGTTGCTCGGTCGTGGGCGTTGCGGTTCCGCCAGGCGATGTAGCGGCGGATCATCCGGGCCTGGGCTCTGCGTGGCTGGGGTGGTCGGTGCCGTCGAGCGCGAAGTAGCGCAGCGCCTGGAACTGGGCCTCGATCCGGTTCAGCCACTCGGCGTAGAACGGCACGTAGGCGAGCTCGACGTTGTTCGCGGCGGCCCAGTCACCGACCCGCTGGTCCTTCTTGGTCGAGAGGTGCGGACTGAAGTTGTCGAGCACGATCGCGATCCGCACTTCCGGTGGATGCAACGACCGCAGGTAACGGCAGAACGCGAGGAACTCGGTGCGGCCCTTGCGGACCTTGACGTGCCCGTACAGCCGATCGGTCGACAGGTCATAGCCGGCGATCAGATGGCGGACCCCGTGCGGTCGGTTGATACGTCGCGCGTCGCCGCCGTCGGCGCGGTGCAGCCGGATCGCCTTTGCCGGCAGCGATCGGCGCCCACTGCTTGCCGGGATGCGGTTGCAGGTTGAGCGGGCCGAACTCGTCCACGCAGATCACCACCGTGCGGGTCACCCCGCCGCCGCTTCGTTCTTGCCGTCCGCGATGGTCGTAGAGCTCGAGCACCCGGTTCTTCTTGGCCTCGAAGTCGGGATCGTTGCTCGCCTTGAAGGTCTTGATCACTTGAAACGAGACGCCTTCCTCGCGGAGCAGCGCCCGCAGGCCCTCGTGGCTGATGTCGTCGACCACCCCCTCAGCCACCAAGAACTCGGCCAGCTTCGACAGTGACCACGTCGAGAACGGCAGATCATGATCCATCGGCCGCGACAACGCGACCTTCTTGATCTCCCGCCGCTGCGGCAACGTGAACTTCGGCGGCCGGCCACCCGCATACTTCGGCGCCAGCGAGTCGAACCCGTCCTCGTTGAAGTTGTGGATCACCTCCCGGACCCGGTCCTCGGACGTGAACGCGATCTTCGCGATCGCCGGAACGTCCATGCGCTGCGCCGACCACAACACGATCTGGGCTCGCCGCCACCGCACCACCGAGCCCGAACCCCGCCTGATGATCGACAACAGCTTGCGGCCCTCGTCGTTCGTCAGGTCCCGAACCTGCACACGTTCAGCCATACCGCCGAGTCTGCGCGACCCCGCCCGCCAAGTGGTGGACGCGACCCCACCAACGTTGCCGGTCACGGCACTAGCTCTTGAGGATGTACTCGCTCAACGGGTAGTTGCGCATCGTTGCCGGGTCGTACAGCAACTTCGTGCTGTCGAGCATGACCCTGATGTTCTCGCCGAGCTCGTCGTTCGTCGTCGCCCCGAAGAACGTGTGCAGGTTCGTGACGTGCTCGACGCTCGGCCACGCTTCCTCGACGATCGCCCGGTAGCGCGGCGCGCCGGGAGTGATCGCGCGCACGACCGCGTTGCGCACGTAGCGGGCGCGCGGCTGCATGTCCTCCGACATGGGCGACTGGTGGCCGTACCAGTGCCCGTAGAACGTCTCGTCGTCGACGCCCGGGGGCTTGTCGAAGATGGTCAGCGTGATGATCCCGGGCGACCGCCGGCCGTCCGGCCAGTTGCGCTTCGGCGCGTGGTCGTTGTCGCCGTACTCGCGGTACTTCGACTCGGTGACCAGGTAGCCCGCGCTCGCGCGTCCCGGCGGCGCGGATGAGCTCTTCGTACGGCGCTCGATCGTCGTGCGCGTCGAGCCAGAGGGACACGCACGCACGCACCGGCAGCTCGTCGCCCGGCACCGGCACCATCGACTGCATCTGCGCGTGCTCGTCGTCGAGGTCCATCTGCAGCCCGTGCGGGTTCAGTGCGAGCAGCCGCGGCGCGAGGTCGTCGAGGAAGCGGGCGCGCAGCGTGGCCGGATCGATCGACGGTCGTTCCCACACGAGATAGACGAGCTTCTCCATAGGGCAGCGAAGTTACCTCGCCCGGCCTGACTCCCGCGTGGTCGATTGCGTACGCTGCGCGCCATGACCACGGAGAATCTCGAACGGGCCTTCGCGAGCACGCGCTCCGTCCTCGCCAATGTGACCGCCGACCAGTTGTCCGCGTCGACGCCCTGTCAGTCGTGGCACGTGCGCGAGCTCGTCAACCACATCATCGGCACCAGCTTCTGGTTCGCGGGTGCGGTCAACGACGGTGCCGCCCCGCAGATGGCCGAGATCGACTACACCACCCGCGACATGGTCGGCACCTACGACGACGGCATCGCCCGGGCGGTCGCCGCCTTCGCCAAGCCCGGCGCGATCGACACGACGGTCCAGCTGCCGTTCGGCATGCTCCCGTGTGCCGCGTATCTCGGGATCGCCACCACCGACGCGTTCACGCACGGTTGGGATCTTGCCCGGGCGACGGGACAGGCCACCGACCTCGACCCGTCGCTCGCGGCGGAGCTGCTCGAGGGCGCGCGCGTGTTCATCCAGCCCGCGTTCCGGGGCGAGGACGGCCAGAGCCCGTTCGGCGCGGAGCAGCCGACACCGCCCGACGCGACCAACGCCGACGCCCTCGCCGCGTTCCTCGGCCGCAAGGCGTAGCCCGGCTACTGCGCGATCAGGTCGCGGACCTCGCCCGACGTCGGCACCTCGCCCTTCGTCGCGTAGGCCTCCGCCCGTTGCGGGATGTGGTCCGGTTCGTACAGGTAGTTCGCCATCAGGCCGAACGAGCGTGCGCGCCCGGTCGGTGACGGGTCGGCCATCCAGTTCACCCGCTCCACGGACGCGCCGTTCGAGAGGTGGAAGTTGGCGACCGGGTCCGACGCGCGACCTTCACGCGCGCTGGTGAGATATCGGGCGCACAGCGCGAGCAACGCGGGCCGGATCGCCTCGTCCGCGTCCCATTCGGTGTCGGAGAGCCGCGCGAGCACGCGCGCCGGTTCGGCCGGCAACAGCGCGCGTTCGGCGGGGCGGAGTCCGGCGCCGTCGGCTGCGAGCGCGTTCTCGACCCAGGATCGCAGTCCGGGAATCGGCGAGAGGGTGACGAACCGGCGGAGTTGGGGAAGGTCGACGCGCAACGCCTCGACGACCTGTTTGATGAGCGCGGTGCCGAGGTTCACGCCCGCGAGGCCGGGCTGGCAGTTCGAGATCGAATAGAAGACCGCGGTGTCGGCATGTTCGAGGTCGAGATCGGGCGCACGCGCGTCGAGCAGCGGGGGAAGCCGAGTGGCGATGCCGACCGTGAGTGCGATCTCGACGAACACGAGCGGTTCGTCCGGCATCGCGGGATGGAAGAACGCGTAGCAACGCCGGTCGGAGTCGAGCCGGTTCTTGAGATCGTCCCACGACCCGATCGTGTGCACGGCTTCGTACGCGATCAGCTTCTCGAGCAGCGCGGCGGGCGCATCCCAGGTGATGCGACGCAGCGCGAGCAGGCCGACGTCGAAGAGCGTGGCGAGTTGCGCCTTCAGCTCGCGGTCGAGATCGGAGAGCTCACGATCGTCGCCCGCGGCGCGCAAGGTGTCCGCGCGCAGGTCGACGAGGAACTTCACGCCGCCCTCGAGGCCCGTGAGGAGTCGGAGGAGCCGATCGGCGGGCGGGACCAGCGCATCGCGCAGCGCGCGCTCGGACCGCGCGCCGGTCGTCCGTCGTCTGCACACGCGCGATCGCCTCGTCGACGGCGTGCGGATCGGTCCAGAAGTCGCGCGCCGAGCATCAGCAGGAAGTTGCGGCGACCGTCGGGCGACAACGCGACGTACGCATCCGCCACCGCGGCCGCCTCCGCCCGTTGGGTCATCGAGTCGTGCAGGCGGAGCAGGTTGGCGATGACCTCGCGCAGGCGGGCCGCGTCGCGTTCGGGCAGGCCCGGCGCGAGGTCGAGCGCGGGCCGGCCGGGCGCGCCGCGCAAACCGCGCCGGCGCAGCCGATCGAAGAACCGCCGGGACGCCACGTCAGCGGTTCAGGACGTGCCGCCGGGAACGCTGACCGTCTCCGTGTCGCGCCCCGAGCGCAGCAGCGTGCCCGGGCGGGCGTCGGTGAACTCGCCGTGGTCGACGATCTCGGTGCCGTTGACGATGACGTGGTCGATGCCGTCGCGCCGCCGTACAGGCGCGGCGCGCCGGTCGGCAGATCGAAGCGCATACGGACCTCCTGCGCGCCGACGGTCTCGGGATCGATGACGACGACGTCCGCGTGCCAACCCTCCTGCAGGCGGCCGCGCTCCGTCAGCCCGTAGAGGCGCGCCGGCACGTCGGTGAGGAGGTTGATCGCCTCCTCGATCGGCATCAGCCTGCGTTCGCGCACCGGGCCACCGAGCAGCACCGTCGAGTAGTTGAAGGTCGCGAGGAAGTCGAGGTGCGCGCCCGCGTCGCTCGCGCCGATCACCGCCCGGCCGTCGCGCCACACCTTCATGCGCACCTGCCAGGTCTCGTCGTCGTCGGGCGCGATGGGGAAGCCGAAGCCGGTCATGAGGTCGTCGGCGACGACGATGTCGCACAGCGCGTCGAACTCGTCGACGCCGCGCGCCTTCGCGATCTCGGCGACGCTCTTGCCCTCCCACTGCTTGTTCTCCGGCGCGAACGTCTCGTTGATCACGTAGATGCCCCAGTTCGCGACCTTGAAGCCCGTCGTCGGTTGCAGCGCGGCATCCCGCAGCACGTCGCGGCCGTCGGGCGACGCGAGCATCGCCTTCTTCTCGTCGTGGGGGAGCGCCATCGGCTTCTCCCAACCCGGGGATCGTGTCGAGCAGGAACCCGCTGTCGAAGCAGATACGCGGCGACGGCGAGAACGGGACCGTCAACGCGACCACCCGCGCCCCGTGTTCGGTCGCGTAGTCGGACGCGGCGAGATTGTGGTCGGTGATCGCCTCGCTGCCCTTGCCGACGAACAGCACGTTCCAGTTGATCGGGCGGTTCGCGGCGAGCGACATGCGCGTGAGCAGCTCGGGCGCGAACTCCTCGAACAGGCCGACGCACGGGATGAACTCGAGCGTGGTGCCGGGGTGGTCGCGCACGACCCGGCACAGCGCCGACGATCTCGTCCTCGCTCGCGTAGCGCGACGGCACCATGTCGCCGGCCGCGTCGTTGTGCGTGCGCGCCCAACTCGACGAGAACCCGAGCGCGCCCGCGGCCAGGCTCGCGTCGAGCAGGGCCCGCATCGCGTCGAGGTCGGCCGGCGTCGCTTCGCCCTTGGTCGCGCGCTCGCCCATCGCGACGCGCCGGATCGTCGAGTGGCCGACGAGGAAGCCGGCGTTCGGAGCCAGGGTGCCGTCGATCTGGTCGAGGTACTCGCCGAAGCTGCGCCAGTCCCACGGCACCCCTTCGGCCAGCGCGGCGAGCGGCATGCCCTCGACCCGGGCGAGCATGCGCATGAGGTAGTCGCCGTGCTCGGGCGCGAGCGGCGCGATCGTGAAGCCGCAGTTCCCGCCGATCACCGTCGTCACGCCGTGCAACGGCGACGGCGACAGCGTCGTGTCCCAGAACACCTGCGCGTCGTAGTGCGTGTGGATGTCGACGAAGCCGGGGGCGACGACCTTGCCGTCGGCGTCGATCGTGCGGGTCGCCGTCTCGTCGATCTCGCCGATCGCCGTGATCCGACCGTTGCTGATGCCGACGTCGGCGATCCGGCCGGGCGCACCCGTACCGTCGACGACCGTTCCGCCGCGGATGATCATGTCCAGCATGGCCCCACTATTGTCCAGCCGCCATGGGTGATGCACTTGCCGGTCGGGTCGCCCTCGTCACCGGGGCGTCGCGGGGCATCGGCGCGGCGATCGCGCGGCGGTTCGCGGCCGAGGGTGCGCGGGTCGCGATCGTGGCCCGGAGCCTCGAACCGGGTTCGGGCGGCCACCTCGCGGGGTCGCTGCGGGAGACCGCCGACGCCATCGCCGCGGCCGGGGGCGTCGCGCTCCCGATCGTCGCCGACCTCGCCGACCCGGACTGCGACCGGGCCGCGATCGTCGCGCGGCCGACCGCCGAGCTCGGGTCCGGTCGACGTCCTCGTCAACAACGCGGCCGCGTGCTTCTACCTGAGCATCGACGAGACGTCGGAGCGACGGCTGCGGGTCGCGTACGAGGTGAACGTCATCACGCCGTACCTGCTGACGAAGGCGGTCGTGCCGGCGATGCGCGAGCGCGGGTCGGGTTGGATCGTCAACATCACGAGCGCGATCGTCGACACCGACCAGCTCGACAGTCCGCAGCAGGCGCGCTCGTCCACCTACGCGCCGAGCAAGGCCGCGCTCGACCGGCTCACGATCTCGTTCGCGACCGAGCTGCGCGGTACGGGGATCGCGGTGAACGCGCTCGCGCCGGAGCGCGCGGTCGCGACCGAGGGCGCGACCGCGGTGATGGACCTCCCGCCGGAGTGGTGCGAGCCGGTCGAGATGATGGCCGACGCCGCGGTCGCGCTCGCGACGTGTGATCCCGCGCGACGAGACGGGTCTGGTCGTGCGGTCGGGGCCGTACCTCCAGGCGAAGGGCTGGTCGTCATGACGGTCGCATTGGTCACCGGCGGCGGGAGCGGTATCGGGCAGGCGACCGCGCGGCTCGCTCGCCGAGCGCGGCGCGCAGGTGGTCGTCGCCGACGTGAACGAGGACGCGGCGCGGGCCACCGCGGCCGAGATCGGCAAGGCCGCGGCGGCGGTGCGCGTCGACGTCGCCGACGGCGCGTCGGTCGAGGCGATGGTCGCGTTCGCGGTCGATCGGTTCGGCGGCCTCGACTGGGCGTGCAACATCGCCGGCATCGCGCCCGAGCCCGAAGCCGTTCGTCGACCACACCTACGACGACTGGCAGCGGACGATCGACGTGAACCTGAGCGGCGTGTTCTTCTGCATGCAGCACGAGCTGCGGCAGATGGTGGCGCAGGGCCGGGGCGGCGCGATCGTGAACATGTCGTCGGGTGCGGGAGTCGTCCCCGCTCCCGGGCAACCGCAGTACACCGCGGCCAAGCACGGCGTGCTCGGGCTCACCAAGCAGGCCGCGCAGGAGTTCGCCGCGGCCGGGATCCGGGTCAACGCCGTGCTGCCCGGGCCAGACCGAGACGGGCCCGATGCGGGCGTATCTCGACGCGATGCCCGACGGCGGCGAGAAGATGCTGCGCCGCCTCCCGATGAAGCGCATGGCGACGCCGCTCGAGATCGCGCAGGCCGTCGTCTGGCTGTGCTCGGACGAGGCGAGCTACGTGAACGGCGATTCGCTCGTGGTCGACGGCGGTCTCATCACGCGGTGAGGTCATGAGTCTCTCGACAGCCGGATGTCGGGATGAGCGCATGCGTCCGTCGCCGCAACGCCCCTGCTCGCGCTCGCGACCGCGCTCTTCTACGCGATCAGCAACGTGCTCGAGCTGCTCGAGGCCGAGCAGGTGCCCGACGAGTACGCGATGCGTCCCGGGCTGCTCCTCCGGTTGATCAAGCAGCCGCGGTGGCTGCTCGGCCTGCTCTCCGACTTCGGCGGGTACATCTGTCACGCCGCCGCGCTCGGGCTCGCGACGGTCGTGTTCGTCGAACCGATCCTCGCGACCGGCATCCTCATGTCGCTGTTCATCGGCTCGCGGTTCGTGCACCGCCCGGTGCTCCGCGCCGACTGGATCGCGGCCGGTGTGCTCTCGGGCGGGCTCGCGCTGTTCCTCTACGAGGTGTCACCGACCGGCGGCCGTCAGATCGCGGCGACGCGCGAATGGCTCATCGCCGGCCCGAGCGCGATCGCGGCGATCGCGATCTGCATGGCCTTCGGACGGGCGACGCGCGGGTCGCCCGCGCGCCGCGTTCCTCGGGGTCGCGGCGGGGATCGCGTTCGGCGTCTCGGCGCTGCTCACGAAGGCGCTCGTCCACTACCTCGGCGACGGCATCTTCGCCTGGGTGCCGCACTGGGAGCCGTACGCGCTCGCGGTGTCGGCGATCGGCGGCGTGATCGTCGCCCAGAGCGCGTTGCAGACCGGCGCGCTCGGCGCCGCGGTCGGCTCGATCGAGTCGATGAGCGTCATCTCGGGTTCGCTGTTCGGCCTGTTCCTGCTCGACGAGCACGTCGGCGCGCACGGTCTGTTCGAGATCTCCGCCGTCGTCGTGTCGATCGCCGCGATCCTCGGCGGGATCGCGCAACTGTCGCACGCCGAGGAACGGATCATGGGCGAACCCGTCGTCAGACGCGGCGTAACGCCCAGCGGGCCCAGCAGAGCCCGAAGCCCGTGAGCAGGACTGCCCGAGGCCGTAGAGCGGGCTGCGCATGATCGTGTAGGTGACGATCGAGATCACCGCCGCGATCGAGTACACGACCGCGAGCACGATCCGCCCCTGTGGGTGAAGAGCAGCCAGCGCGCCCGGTACTGACACGGCCGAGATGCTACGCGCGGCCCTCGGGCCGGGCCTCGGCGGGCACCCACGCCGGCGGCCGCTTCTCGACGAACGCCTGGAAGCCCTCGACCACCTCGTCGCCGTGCACCGACTCGTCGAACGTGATCCGGTCGACCACGCCGTAGCGGGCGTTGATCAGGCGCTTCAGCGCCACCCGGGCGCGGGGCGCGGCGTACAGCAGCTCGCGCACGACCTCCTCGGTCGTCGGCACCAGCTGCTCGTGCGGGACGACCCGCGCGACGAGCCCGTGGCGTTCGGCTTCGTGCGCGGTGAGGCGCCGGCCGGTGAACAGCATGTCGCGCGCCGAGCGCGATACCGACGTGCTCGGGGAGGATCGCGGCGTGGTACGCGTCGGCGACGCCCCGCCGCAGCTCGGGCGCGCCGAAGACCGCGCGGTCGCTCGCGATCGCGACGTCGGAGAGCATCGTGATGAGGAGCCCGCCGCCCATGCACAGACCGTTGACGGCGGCGATCACCGGCTTGCGGGACTCGCGGATCGAGTCGAACGGCACCGCGCCCGTGCCGAGCAGCTCGCCGATGTTGACGTCGCCGTCGTCGTGTTGGCCGCCGAGCTCGCCGCCCGGCGCGAAGACGTCGCCGGTCCCGGTCACGACCAGCGCGTGCAGCGAGCGAGACGCGTTGACCCGGTCGACCGCACGCCGGATCCCGAAGTACATGTTCGAGGTGAGCGCGTTCCGGCGCTCGGGGCGGTCGATGGTGACCCACGCGGTCGCGCCCCGCTCCTCCCAGCGGAGGAACCGGGAACCGAGGTCGACGTCGTTGGTCATGCCCTTGGTTAGCCTTCCGGAGTGGTCCGGTTCAACCCGTACAGCTAC
The DNA here is from genome assembly GCA_963829195.1 of uncultured Actinomycetes bacterium. Taxonomy (GTDB): domain Bacteria; phylum Actinomycetota; class Acidimicrobiia; order IMCC26256; family PALSA-610; genus PALSA-610. Next base: position 670,954 of record CAWHHS010000006.1, on the reverse strand, counting down.
GAGTTCCACGACGACCCGTTCCCCGTCTACCGGCAACTGCGCGACGACGCGCCCTGCTACCACGACGACGACCTCGGGTTCTGGGCGCTTTCGCGCTACGACGACGTCGTCCCCGCGCTGCACGATCCCGACACGTTCTGCTCGCGCTTCGGCATCACGCTCGAAGCGGGCAACCCGCTGCCGATGATGCTGACCACCGACCCGCCCGAGCACACGGCGCTGCGCCGCCTGGTGAGCCGCGCGTTCACGCCGCGCCGCATCGCCGACCTCGAGCCCGCGATCCGGGCGCTGTCGACGGAGCTACCTCGACCGCTGGCGCGACGGCGCGCGTCGGCCGACCTCATCGTCGACTACGCCGCGCTCGCTGCCGATGGACGTGATCTCGAGGCTGCTCGGCGTGCCCGACGGCGACCAGGAGCAGCTCCGCCAGCTGGAGCGACGCGCTGCTGCACCGCGACGAGGGCGACATGGACGTCACGCCGGCCGGCATCGACGCCGCGTACCAGCTCTACAAGTACTTCTCCGCGTTCGTCGCCGACCGGCGCGCGCGACGCCGGGCGCCGACGACCTCGCGGCCGCGCTGGGTCGCGGCCGAGAGCGACGGCGAGCGACCCTCACCGACGACGCAGGTCGTCGGCTTCTTGTTCCTGTTGATCATCGCCGGCAACGAGACCACGACCAAGCTGCTCGGCAACTGCCTGCTCGCGCTGCAACGGTTCCCGGACGAACGGGCGAAGGTGCTCGCCGACCCCGGCCGCATCCCCGACGCGGTCGAGGAGATCCTGCGCTACGAGGGTTCGACCCAGGTCATGGCGCGCACGCTCACCCGCGACGTCGAGCTGCACGGCGCGACGATGCGCGAAGGCGACAAGGTGCTGCTGCTGCTCGGCTCCGGCGAACCGCGACGAACGGGTCTGGGATCGTCGCCGACGTGTACGACATCGACCGCAGCTGGCCGACGCACCACCTCGCGTTCGGGCACGGCATCCACGTGTGCCTCGGCGCGGCGCTGGCGCGGCTCGAGATGCGCGTGAGCCTCGAGGAGTTCCTCGCCCGCCATCCCGGCTACGAGATCGACGAGGCCGGCGCTCGAGCGCGTGCACTCGGGCAACGTGCGCGGCTACTCCCGGATGCCGATCCGGCTGTGAGCGACGCCGCGACGGGAGCGCGATCGACGAGATCACCGCGCTGATCCACGAGTACGCGTTCCGGCTCGATCGCGGCGATCTCGACGGCGTCGCGGCGCTGTTCGCGCACGCCGAGCTCCGGTCGACGCGCCGCGACCGCGGTCCGCCGCGGGCGCGGCCGAGGCGCGCACGCTGTACGACCCGGTGATCCTCTACGACGACGGCACGCCCGCGCACGATGCACCAACTCACCAACGTCACCGTGCGGCGTCGACGGCGACCGTCGCGCCACCGCCCGGACCTACTTCACGGTGCTCCAGGTCACGGGCCTCGGCCTGCACCCGATCCTCGGCGGGCGAGTACCGCGACCGGTTCGCGCGCGTCGACGGCCGCTGGGAGTTCACGGAGCGGGTCTTCGATCCGAGGCTGTTCGGCGACCTCTCCGGCCACATGCGCAGTTGAGCGCCCGCGAGCGCCATCCGGCCGACCTGCTCCGGCTGCGCGCTCGGGGTCGCGGTCTTCGGCGCGGGCGCGGCGATCGCGCGCATGGCACGCGCCCGAGCCGTTCGAGATCGACGCCTTCCGCGTCGTCAACGACCTCCCCGACGCGTTCCGGATCCCGTTCGAGACGGTCATGCAGCTCGGGACGATCGGTCGCGGTCGTCGCGGTCGTCGTGGTCGCGCTCGCTCCTCCGGCGGTGGTGGATGGCGCTGTCGGCCGCGCTCGCCGGGCTCGCGGGCAGCCTCGCCGCGCACGTCATGCGCGAGCTCGTGCAGCGGGGCCGCCCGCTCGACCTGCTGACGCACGTCGTCGTGCGGGGCCCGCGCATCACCGGCTACGGCTACCCGTCCGGGCCACACCACGACCGCGGCCGCGCTCGTCGCCGGCGTCGCGCCCGTACCTCCCGCGCCCGGCCCGGCGCGCTGGCGTGGATCGCGGTCGTGCTCGTCGCGATCGCGCGGGTCTACGTCGGCGCGCACCTCCCGCTCGACGTCGTCGGCGGCCTCGCGCTCGGCTCGGCGTCGGCGCGGTCGTGAACCTCGCGCTCGGCACCCCGAGCCGCGAGCTCGACGCCGGCCTCGTGCAGCGCGTGCTCGCGCGCCGGGCGCTACCCGGTGCGCGACCTCACGCTCATCGACGACGGCGGCCGCGACGCGACGCCGTACCTGCGCGAGCCGTCGCCGACGGCACGCCGGTGTTCGTCAAGGCGATCGACCGCGAGCGCCGCGACGCCGACGCGCTCGCCGCGGTCGGGCGCTATCTCGCGTTCCGCCACGTCGAGGACGAGACGCCGTTCGCGACCGCGAAGCAGCGGGTCGAGCACGAGGCGCTGCTCGCGTCGCTCGCCGCGCACGCGGGCGTGCACGCCGCGTTGCCGCTCGCGATCGCGTCGGAGCACGGCGGGCCCGAGCGTGCTCGTGCTCGACGTGATCGACGGGCAGCCCGATCGGCGAGGACGACGCGCCGCGCTCGACGACGCGGCGCTCGCGGCGCTGTGGACAGGAGGTCGGGCACCTGCGGCCGGCGCGGGTCGCGCACCGGCACCTGAGCCTGCACAACGTGATGCTCGACGCGCACGGGCCAGCCGTGGATCGTCGACTTCGGCTACGCGGAGGCGGGCGCGAGCGACCGTGCGCTCGCGCAGGACGTCGCCGAGCTGCTCGCTTCGCTCGCGCTCGTCGTCGGCGCGCAGCGCGCGGTCGACGCCGCGGTCGCGGCGCTCGGGCAGCCCGGCGGTCACCGAAGCGCTGCCGCTGCTGCAGCCGCTCGCGCTCGCGACCAAGACCCGGCACGCGCTGCGCCGCCACCACGGGCTGCTCGACGACGTCCGCAACCGCGCGGCCGACGCGGTCGGCGCCGAGCACGTCAAGCTCGAGCCGCTCACGCGCGTCCGCGCTGCGCTCGCTCCTCACGCTCGTCGTGCCTGCTCGCCGCGACCTACCTGCTGCTGCCGCAGGTCGGCGAGTTCCACCAGACGCTGACACGCCGCGCGGCACGCCGAGGCTCGGCTGGCTCGTGCTCGCGCTGCTCGTCGTCGGTCGGCACGTTCCTGGCGGCCGCGCTCTCGCTGTCGGGCGCGGTGCTCGCCCCGCTGGCGTACGGGCGCACGTTCGTCACCCAGCTCGCGAGCAGCTTCGGCAACAAGATCACGCCCGCGGGCCTCGGCGGCATGGGCGTGAACGTGCGCTACCTCGAGCGCAGCGGCGTCACGAAGGGCGACGCGGTCGGCGCGGTCGCGCTCAACGGCACGGTCGGCTTCGTCGTGCACGTCGTCGCGCTCGTCGCTCGGCCGCGACCCTGCTCGGCCACACCGGGCTCCCGCACGTGCACCTGCCGAGCGGCTGGGTGCTGCTCGTCGTCGTCGCGGTGCGTGTCGTCGCTGGTCGGGGTCGTGCTCGAGACGTCGTTCGGCCGCAAGCACATCCTCCTGCCGACCGAACGGACGGGCCGCGACCTCCTCGCCGTCGCTCCGCCGGCCGACCAAGGCGGCGCAGATGTTCGGCGGCGCGATCCTCGTGCTCGCCTCGTACGTCGTCGCCCTCGGGTTCGCGCTCACGGCCTTCCACGCCCACGCGTCGTGGCTCGACGTGACCGACCGTCTACCTGGGCGGCAGCGCGGTCGCGTCGGCCGCGCCCACGCCCGGCAAGGTCGGGGCGGTCGAGGCCGCGCTCATCGCGGGCCTGACCGGGGTAGGTATCGCGAGCGGGCCGGCGGTCGCGGGCGTCCTGGCGTTCCGGCTCGCGACGTTCTGGCTGCCGATCATTCCCGGTTACCTTGCGTTCCATAGCCTGACGAAGCGGGAGCTGCTGTGAACCCGGAGGACGGATGCGCGTGAGCAGTCGAACCGACGCTCGTGGTGCTCGGCGCTTCCGGCGACCTCGCCGCCCGGCTGCTCTTCCCCGCGCTGCTCTCGCTCGAGCACCGCGAGCGGCTCGAGGATCTGAAGATCATCGGCTACGCGCGCCAGGAGTGGACGACCGACGCAGTTCCACGAGAACCTGCGCGCCGCGATCGACATGCACGCGTGCGACGTCGACAAGAAGTACTTCGACAAGTTCATCGACCGCATCGACTTCCACGGCGGCGACTCTCGGTCGAGTCGCTGCGCGGTCTCAACACCGAGCTCGACGGCCCCGCGATCTTCTACCTCGCGCTGCCGCCCGGGCGTCTTCGCCGACGCGGCGGAGACGATCGCGAAGGCCGGCCTCGCCGACGAGACGAACGGCTTTCGCCGGCTCGTGATCGAGAAGCCGTTCGGCACCGATCTCGAGACCGCGCTCGCGCTCAACGAGCAACTGCACAAGTACTGGCGCGAAGACCAGATCTTCCGGATCGACCACTTCCTCGGCAAGGAGACCGTGCAGAACATGCTCGTGTTCCGGTTCGCGAACCGGTTCATCGAGCCCGTGCTCAACTCGGCGCACGTCGACGAGATCCAGATCACCGTGGCCGAGACGCTCGGCGTCGAAGGCCGTTCGCGCTACTACGACGGCATCGGCGCGCTGCGCGACATGGTGCAGAACCACCTCATCCAGATGATGACGTTCGCGACGATGGAGCCGCCCGCGCTGTGGGACGCGGAGATGATCCGCGACCACAAGGTCGAGGTGCTGAAGTCGGTGCACCACGTCGACCCCGACGACCGACGCGGTGCGCGGGCAGTACACGGCCGGTCTCGTCGAAGGTGAGCCACGGATCGCGCTACCGCGCCGAGCCGGGCGTCGATCCCGCGTCGCACACCGACACGTTCGCGGCGGTCCAGCCTGCACGTCGACACCTGGCGCTGGGAGGGCGTTCCCGTGCTGCTGCGCTCGGGCAAGCGGCTCGCGGCCAAGGCGCACGAGGTCGTGTTCCGATTCCGGGAGCCGCCGACGCGGCTGTTCCGCCACACGCCGCTCGAGCACGCCGAACCGAACTGGCTGGTGTTCCGCATGAGCCCGTCGGAGTGCACCGAGCTCGTCGTGCGCACCAAGCAGCCCGGCCTCGAGCTCGAGGCGCGCGAGTCGGTGCTGCGGGCCGAGTACGCGACCGCCGGCGACCGCGAGGCGAGCGCCTACGAGTCGCTGCTGCTCGACGTGCTCGAAGGCGACCACACGCCGTTCCTGCGCTTCGACGAGGTGGAGTGGTCGTGGCGCATCGTCGACCCGATCCTCGGCGCCTGGAAGAACGGCGCGCCCGAGGACTACGTCGCCGGCAGCGACGGCCCGGCCGGCCAGCACCGATTCCTCGGCCCCGGCCACTACTGGCGGCCGCTGCAGAACCCGGTGGGTTGAACGGCAAAACGGTCTTGAAGCCGACCCGTCTGAACTCGGCACGATGCGCCCCGAATCTGGGTAGAAGCGCTGCGGTTCTCGCTCAGAGGAGGTTTCCGTGCAGGTTCGAGAGCGTCCCGTTTCCGCCGCGACCGGCCGTCCGTTCGGCCTCGCGCGCCGCCATCGCCGGGTTCCTCGGGACCGACGTCCCGATCGGGATCGACTGCTACGACGGCAGCCGCTCGGGCCGCCCGACTCGCCGACCCGCATCGTCGTTCGTTCGCCGAGAACGCGTTGCGCTACGTCCTCACCGGCGCCCGGCGAGATCGGCTTCGCCCGCGCGTACGTCGCCGGCGAGATCGACGTCGAGGGCGACATCTTCGAAGCGCTCGCGCTGCGCGACAACCTGCCCGACGTGAAGGTGACGCCGCGCGAGTGGCTCGCGCTGGCGCGCGCCGTCGGCGTCGACGGGCTCCGGCCGCTGCCGCCGCCGCCCGAGGAGGCCCGCGTACGCGGCCGCCGCCACAGCAAGGAGCGCGACGCGGCCGTGATCGCGCACCACTACGACGTCTCGAACGACTTCTACCGGTTGGTGCTCGGGCCGTCGATGACGTACTCGTGCGCGGTGTTCGCCGGCCTCGGACACGACGCTCGAGGTCGCGCAGGCCACCAAGTACGAGCTCGTGTGCCGCAAGCTCGCTCTGCGGCCGGGCATGCGCCTCCTCGACGTCGGTTGCGGCTGGGGTGGCATGGTCGTGCACGCGGCCCGGGAGCACGGCGTGCACGCGGTCGGCGTGACGCTGTCGCACGCGCCAGGCCGAGTGGGCGCGCGCGGCCGTGCACGACGCCGGCCTCGCCGACCGGGTCGAGATCCGGGTGCAGGACTACCGCGACATCAGCGACGGGCCGTTCGACGCGATCAGCTCCATCGGGATGTTCGAGCACGTCGGCGCGGCCAAGCTCGACGAGTACTTCGCAGCGCCTGTTCTCGCTGCTGCGGCCGCAGCGGCCGGCTGCTCAACCACGGCATCGCGAAGCGGCCAGGCCCGCGCGCGGCGTTCTCGCACCGGGGCTTCATCGACCGCTACGTGTTCCCCGACGGCGAGCTGCACGAGGTCGGCTGCGGTCGTGACGCGCATGCAGCAGGCCGGCTTCGAGGTCGCGCAACGTCGAGGGACTGCGCGAGCACTACGCGCAGACGCTGCGGCACTGGGTCGCGAACCTGGAGGCGAACTGGGACGAGGCCGTGCGCCTCGTCGGGCCCGGTCGGGCCCGCGTGTGGCGCCTCTACATGGCCGCGTCGGCGCTGCAACTTCGACGCCGACCGCAACCAGATCCACCAGGTGCTCGCGGTGCGCAACGACGACGCCGGGCACAGCGAGATGCCGCGGCGGCCCGACTGGGAGCCGCCCCGGTAACGCCGCGGTAGGTCAGGCCTTCTTCTCGTCGTGGCCGCCGAACTGCTTGCGCATCGCCGACAGCATCTTGTTCGTGTAGTCGGCGGTGCCCTGCGAGATGAAGCGGTCGAAGAGCGCGGTCGCGATCACCGGCGCGGGGACGCCCTCGTCGATCGCGGCGGTGACCGTCCAGCGCCCTTCGCCCGAGTCGCTGACGCGCCCGCTGAACTCGGCGAGGTCGGGTGATTCCGTGCAGCGCGGCAGCGGTGAGGTCGAGCAGCCACGACGCGACGACGCTCCCGCGGCGCCACACCTCGGCGACCTTCGGGATGTCGAGGTCGTACCGGTAGAGCTCGGGATCGGTGAGCGGCGCGGTCTCCGCGTCGGCCGAACGTTGCTGCGAGCCCGCGTTCGCGTGATGCAGGATCGTGAGCCCCTCCGCGTACGCGGCCATGAGCGCGTACTCGATGCCGTTGTGCACCATCTTCACGAAGTGGCCCGCGCCGGCCGGCCCGCAGTGCAGGTAGCCCATCTCCTCGGGCGCTCGGCTCGCCGGTCGCGGCCGGGCGTGCGGTCGATCGTGCCGGTACCCGGCGCGAGCGCGCGGAAGATCGGGTCGAGCCGCTGCACGACCGCGTCGGGACCGCCGATCATCAGGCAGAAGCCGCGCTCGAGTCCGAACACGCCGCCGCTGGTGCCGCAGTCGACGTAGTCGATCCCGCGATCGAGCGAGCGCGTTCGAGCGGGCGATGTCGTCGACGTAGTGCGAGTTGCCGCCGTCGATGATCGTGTCGCCGGGCGCGAGTGCCGCGGCCGACCTCGTCGACGACCGCGCCGGTGACGCCGGCCGGCACCATCAGCCAGACCGCACGCGGCGCCGAGAGCTTCGACACGAGGTCGGCGACCGAGGTCGCGCCGACCGCGCCCGCGGCGACCGAGCGCGTCGACCGCGGCGCGGTCGTGGTCGTAGCACGACGCACTCGTGACCGGCGGCCATGCTGCGCCGCACGAGGTTCGCGCCCATGCGGCCGAGACCGATCATTCCGAGCTGCATCTCAACTCCTGTCGAAGATCGGTCGCGGGGACGTGCGCGTCGGCCGCGAGCGCGGCGCCGACGATGCCGGCGAGGTTCCCGAGCTCGGCGATGCGCACCTCGCAGCCGGGATCGACGCGATCGAGGAACTTGTCGGCGTGCTTCACGATCCCGCCGCCGATCACGATGAGGTCCGGCCACAGGATCTCGTGGAGCTGCGTGAGGTAACGGTCGAGGCGGCGCGTCCAGCGCTTCCACGACAGGTTCTGCGCGACGCGCGTCGCGTCGGAGACCCACGTGTCGGCGAGGTGGCGGTTGACGAAGATGTGGCCGAGCTCGGAGTTCGGGACGAGCACGCCGTCGTTGAGGACCGCGGTGCCGACCCCGGTCCCGATCGTCACCATGACCACGAGGCCCCGGTGCCCGCGGGCCGCGCCGAAGCGGGCCTCGGCGATGCCGGCGGCGTCGGCGTCGTTCAGCACGACGCACGGGCCGGTCGGTGGCGCGCGAGAGCACGGTCGCGGCGTGCATGCCGATCCACGACTCGTCGATGTGGGTCGCGGTGCGCACGATGCCGTTGCCGACGACCGCCGGGAGCGTGCACCCGATCGTGCCGGTTCCGCCGAGGTGACGGACCAGGCCCGGCGATGGACGTCGGCGATCGCGTCGGGGGTGGCGGGCTGGGGTGTCTCGACCCGGACGCGGCCCGTCGCCTGTCCCGTGCCGACGTCGACGAGCGCGGCCTTGATGCCGGAACCGCCGACGTCGACACCGACGCGAGCGTTCATCCCGGAATCGGACCCGCCGGTCACCGCTGTCATCCGCGATGAACCTACCCGCTCGCGGGTAGTTTCCGAGCAGTGCCGCGCGCTCGAGGACTACGCACTCCTGGGCGATCGCCGGACGGCCGCGCTCGTGTCGCGGGCCGGTTCGGTCGACTGGTGGTGCACGCCGCGCTTCGACGCCCCGGCGTGCTTCGCCGCGCTGCTCGGCACACCCGAGCACGGCCGCTTCTCGATCGCGCCGAAGGCGGCCGCGCGTCGACACGACCCGGCTGTACCGGCCGGGCACGATGGTGCTCGAGACCGAGCACGACACCGACGACGGGCATGCGTGCGCGTCGTCGACTGCCTCGCGCTCGGTCACGCCCGCCCGCTGCTGGTCCGCATCGTCGAGGGCCTCGCGGGCGACCGTCGAGATGGCGGTCGAGCTCATCGTGCGCTTCGACTACGGGTCGATCGTGCCGTGGGTCCGCCGCGTCGACGGTCGCTGGCGCGCGGTCGCCGGCCCCGACGGGCTCGAGCTGCGCACGCCGGTGCGAGCTGCGCGGGCGCGGCGCGGACCTCGTCCGCGCGAGTTCACGGTCGCCGCGGGCGAGTCGGTCCCGTTCGTGCTCGGTTGGTTCCCGTCGCACGACCCGCGCCCGGTGCCCGACGACGCGCGACGCGCTCGTCGAGCGACACCACGACGCGCGTGGTCGAGCTGGTCGGCGCGCTGCGAGTACTCCGGCGAGTGGCGCGAGCCGGTGCTGCGGTCGCTGCTCACGCTGGAGGCGCTGACGTACGAGCCGACGGGCGGGATCGTCGCCGCGCCCACCACGTCGTTGCCCGAGACGTTCGGGCGGCTCGCGGAACTGGGACTACCGCTACTGCTGGGTGCGCGACGCCACGCTCACGCTCGAGGCGTTGCTCATCGGCGGCTACCAGACCGAGGCGCTGCGCTGGCGCGAGTGGCTGCTGCGCGCGGCGGCCGGCGATCCGAGGCAGCTGCAGACGATGTACGGCGTCGGCGGCGAACGGCGGCTCACCGAGCTCGAGCTCGACTGGCTGCCGGGCTACGAGGGCTCGCGTCCCGTGCGCACCGGCAACGGCGCGCACGCGCAGCTCCAGCTCGACGTGTACGGCGAGCTGCTCGACGTGCTGTGGCAGGCCGCGCGTGCCGGCACGCCGCCGAGCGCGGACTCGCTGGGCGTTGCGCGCGCCTGCTCCTCGGCGTCGCTCGAGGATCGTTGGCGCGAGCCCGACGAAGGCATCTGGGAGGTGCGCGGCGCCGCGCCGCCACTTCACGCACTCGAAGGTGATGTGCTGGGTCGCGTTCGACCGCGCCGTCGCGATGGTCGAGCACGCATGGGCTACGAAGGGCCGGTCGAGCGCTGGCGCGCGATCCGCGACGAGATCCACGACGACGGTGTGCGCGCAGGGGTACAACGCGCAGCTCGGCGCGTTCACGCAGAGCTTCGGCTCCGACGAGCTCGACGCCGTCGGTGCTGATGATCCCGCTCGTCGGCTTCCTCCCCGGCGACGACCCGCGCGTGCGCTCGACGATCGACGTGCATCCGCCGCGAGCCTCACCCACGACGGCTTCGTGCTGCGCTACGACCGACCGATCGCCGGCGATCGACGGCATCGGCGAACCCGAAGGCGTGTTCCTGCCGTGCAGCTTCTGGATGGTCGAGGCGCTCGCGCTCGCCGGTCGGCCGCGACGAGGCCCACGCGTTGTTCGAGCGCCTGCTCGAGCTCGCGAACGACGTCGGGCTCTTCGCCGAGGAGTACGACCCGACGCCGCGCCGGTTCCTCGGCAACTTCCCGCAGGCGTTCACCCACCTCGCGCTGGTCGCGGCCGCGCACACGCTCGCGCCCGAACGCTCGCCGCACCGGAGCCGGCGCCGCGACACCGCGACGCGCGCCGGCGGGGGACGGGTCGCCGAAACGCCCTGACCTAACCTGCCGGGCATGGCGCTCGTCACGAACACGGTGAAGGGCTCGTCCGCCGCAACGCCTGCTGTTGCTCGTGCACGGCTACGGAGCCGACGAGCAGGACCTCGGCGGTCTCCTGCCGTACCTCGACCCCGACGGGGTCGTTCGCGGCGGTGATGCCGCGCGCGCCGATCGCCGTGCCCGGCACGCCCGGATACATGTGGTACGACATGGTCGGCGGCGGCGACGATCTCCGCGCAGTTCGCGACCGCGCTCGCCGAGCTCGACGCGCTCGTCGACGAACAGTGCGACGCTCCTCGGCTTCGACCGCGCCGTCCGCGATCTTCGGCGGGTTCTCGCAGGGCGGCGGGCTCGCGCTCGCGCTCGGCTTGTTCACGCCCGCCGACGGCCCGAAGCCGCACGTGCATCCGGCCGGCGTGCTGGCGATGAGCCCGGCCGCGATGAGCGGTCCGGTCGACGAAGGCGCGCGCGCGTCCCGGTGCTCGTGCAGCACGGAACCGACGATCCGCTGATCCCCGTGCAACGGTCGCGCGACCTCGCCCGCGACCTGCGCGAGCTCGGGATCCCGACCGTGTACCGCGAGTACCCGATGGAGCACCAGGTCGCGCTCGAAGGTCTGCGCGACGCGCGGGAGTGGCTCGGCGCAGGTGCTCGCGGGCGACGCGCCCGACGAACCCGTCCCCGACGACCCGATCGAGCTCGTCCCGTCGGTCACCACCGCGCAGTGGGAGACCGAGGTCCTGCGCAGCGAGCTGCCGGTGATCGTCGACTTCTGGGCGCCGTGGTGCCAGCCGTGCCGCCAGGTGTCGCCGATCGTCGAGACGATCGCCGTCGATGCGCAGCGTCGTCCTACAAGGTCGTGAAGGTGAACATCGACGACGAGCCGAGACTCGCGCAGGAGTACGGCGTGCAGAGCATCCCGATGATCGGCCTGTTCCGCAACGGCCGGCTCGAGCGTTCGTCGCTCGGGCTGAAGTCGCGCCCGCAGATCGAAGCCGAGCTCGGGATGCTCGTCATTCCCTGAGGTCCACCGGCGCCGGCGTCAATCGGCGGTGCTCGTCAGTGGTCAGTGGCGCTTGATGGCGTCGGAGATGTCGCGCAGCGTCGCCGCGATCGCGTCGGCGATCGACGACCCGGCACTCTTCATGTCGTCGCGCATCGCGGGATCACGCAACGTCTCGCCGATCGTCGTGAAGCCGGCGTCGAGCGCGTCGCCGAGTTGGCGGAGCGCGTCGTTGACCTTGTCGCGTTCGTCGGCGCCGAAGGCGGTGTTGGCGTCGAACCGGTCCTTGAGCCGCCGGCCGAGGTCACCGAAGCGGTCGCCGACCTCGTCCCACTTTTCCTTGGCGTCTGCCATGTCGCGTCCTCTCCGAGCCGATCGTTTGGGCTTCGCCGTCGCATGGTAACGACGGCCGGGGACGGCGACTACGGACGCGAGCCGGTGGAGACCAGATCCGGACGGTAGATCGTCGAGTAGCGGACGAACGCGCCCGTGTGCGGAGCCTCGATCATCGTGCCGCCGCCGATGTAGATGCCGACGTGGTGGTTCGACGGACCGGACGATCCGAAGAACACGAGATCGCCGGGCTGGAGATCGGGGATCGGAACCTTGGGGAAGGCTTCCCACTGGGCCTGCGAGCCGTGCGTCATCGAGACGCCGCCCTGCGCCCACGCCATCATCGTGAGTCCCGAGCAGTCGAACGCGTCCGGGCCGGTTCCGGCGTACACGTAGGGCTTGCCGATCTGGGCTCTCGCGTACGCGATCGCGGCCTGCGCACCCGAGCTGGGCGCCGGGATGTTGCCCGGATCGACGCCCGTGTTGGCGCTGAGCGAGAACCCACCGTTGCCGTTGTTCGCCGCCTGGTTGGCGGCCTGTTGGGCGGCCGCCTGTTCCGCGGCCTGGCGCTGGATGCGAGCCTGCTCGGCCCGTGCCTGCGCGGCGAGGCGGTCCTGCTCGATCGTGGCGGCGAGCGCCCGGATGTCGGACTTCGTCGAGCTGAGCAGCTTCTGCATGCTCGCGTCGGCCTTGGCGACCTCGCGGCGGGCGGCGTCGGCGACGTCCTGGCGGTGCTGGGCGTCGGACTTCTGCTTCTCGAGGTCGCGGGTCTGGATCCGGAGCTGCTCGTCGAGCAGCGTCAGCTGGCCGATCAGGCGGTCGTCGCTCTCGGCGGCGGCCTCGCCGTACTTGGCCCGCGAGCCGAGTTCCTGGACGTTCGTGGCGTCGATGCCGAGCGGGTCGCCGCTGCCGACGCCCATGTAGAGCAGGGCGGCGCGGTCCCCGAGCCGGGTCCGCAGCTGCGACTCCTGGCGGCGGGCGTTGTCGATGCCCCGCTCGGCCGTCGCGATCTGGCGGTTCGCGTCGGCCACGGCGTTCTGCGCCTGCAGGTACTGCTCGTCGAGGGCGTCGGCGCGGTCGCTGTTGGCCTGGATCTGGGCCTCGAGCCGTTGGGCCTGGGCCGTCTTCGACGCGAGGTCGCTCTGCGGCGTGGCGCCGGCCGGGGCGGCGGTGACCGCCGTGCCGAGGGCCAGACCGAGCGCAAGGCTCAGCGTCAGGTGGCGGGCCCGTAGGAGTCCACCACCGCGGTGGGGGCTAACGCTCCGCCGCGACATGAGGGGCGACTCTAGACAACCAAGGGCCCCAAACGTCACATCCACCCCGTATGTGCAGGTCAGGGGGTTGTGACGTGTCCGTTTCGACGGGTTTCAGCTGGCGATGGGCCAGCCGGGCGTGGGCTTGGGGTCGCCCGGACCGGAGACGATCGGTGAGCTCCAGTGCTCGTGGCGGGCGATCTCGTCGGCCAGCTTCTGCCATTCGCTCGGGCTCCAGCCCTGCGCCGCGCCCACCAGCGTCGTGTCCTGACGCAGGTGCACGAAGGCCGGGAGGCGCTCGAGACCGAGGCTCGTGACGAACGCACGGTCGGGGTCGCACCAGACGAGGAAGCGGTCGACGTCGGCGCCGAGGATGCGCTTGGTGATCGCCGGGGGGGCCGGAACGTAGAGGATCGTGCGGACGTCGCTGTCTCCGAACGTCGCGAAGATGCGGTCCGCGATCGGCAGGAAGCTCGCGCCCTCCGGGCGGTCGGGGAGCACGACGATCGCGAGGTTGAAGACCGTCGCCCAGTCGTCGAGCGTGCGCGTCTTGCCCTGATAGCTCGTCAGCTGGAGCAGCGGGTCGGGGTTCTTGGCCACGCCGAAAACGTACTCGGAGTGCGCGCCTGGCCCGTGAACGATGGTTCCCGGCCCATACTCGCCACCCGCGAGAGGAGTGCCGATGCGACTTCGTGTTCCACCGTCTGCCGCAATGGTCGTGGTCGCCGCCCTTTGTGTCGTCGAGTCCCGCGGCTCCGGTCTCGGCGGCAGTTGCGTCGGCGCCGGCGATCGTCCTGTCGGATCGGGTGGGCCCGCAGACCCAGCCGCTGACGGTTTCCGGAACGGGCTTCGTCCCGAGCTCCCCGTTCAAGGTTGTCTTCGGTGGGCGGGTCGCCGCGTCGGGAGTGTCAGCGGCCGATGGGTCCGTCACACTCACACTGCCCGTACCCGCGAGCGCCTTGCCCGGCCCCAATGAGGTTCGGGTCGTCGCACTGAACCGGAGCGCCGCCGCGACGTTCGTGGTGCGCAACGCGTGGCGCCAAGAAGGCGGCGACCCGCGTCACACCGGAAGCACCGTCGAGAACCTCATCACGCCGCGCACCGTCAAGACGTTGACCCCGATCTGGACCACGCAAGGTGGGTTCCAGACGCAACCACTGGTCGTCGATGGCGAGGTCGTCATCGGGTACGGGAACTCCGTACGAGCCGTGAGCGCGACGGACGGTCATGAACTGTGGACCTTCGACACCGGCGGCCCGATCTTCGACACGCCGGCGGTCGCCGACGGCTTGGTTCTCGTCGGTTCTCATACCGGAGTGTTCTACGCGCTCGATCTTGTGACGGGAGTCCCACGTTGGCAGTACCAGGCGATCGCGCCGTTGACCGTGAATCCGGCGGCCAGTGACGGCGTTGTCGTCGTCCCCGTGCTGCAGAACGGGCTGTTCGTCGCGTTGAGGATTCTGGACGGCGCGGTCCTGTGGACCAAGCACTTCACGAACAGTTACGCCGCGAGTCCGACCATTGCCGACGGAATCGTCTATGTCGCCGACGCCGTGTTCTCCCCACCGACCGCGACGCACATGGCCGCGCTCGGACTGCATGACGGTCACACGATCTGGCAGGTGAAATCCGCACACGGGGTCTACATCGATCACATGCCCATCAGTGACGGCGTCCTGTTCGCTCGTACCATCCAGGACGCTGATCCCTTTCACAGCGCCCTTGTGGCCATACGCGCGCGGGACGGATCGACACTGTGGTCGACAACGATCGGCTCGGACTATCTGTTCTCGCCCGCAGTGCACGGGACTCGGGTCTTCGTCCCACTCGACGACGGCATGGCGGCCTACGACGTTGCAACGGGCGCGCAGGTGTGGAAGTACCAGTCGGGCACGAGGGCGGAAAACGCGACGATTGCCGGCGGCGTCGTCTACTTCGGAATGATCGACTCAACGGCCGGAGTCGCAACCGTCGGTGTGGACGAACTCACCGGCAAGCTGCTCTGGAGGGCGACCCCGGGAGAGACGAACAGCCCGCCGAGTGTCGTCGACGGGACCGTCTACATCGATGGCGGCGGCATCGGGACCGGCCTGGTTGCGTACCGACCGGCGGCGCTCGTCGCTCGGGGCGGGTGAACCCCACCGGCGTCTCGGCTTAGGCTCGGAACCCATGGGAGACAAGGTCAGCTTCGCGAGCAACGGTGACACGGCGGACGGCTACCTGGCCGTGCCCGCCTCGGGCTCCGGTCCGGGCGTGTTGGTCATGCAGGAGTGGTGGGGGCTCGTCCCGCACATCACGCAGATGTGCGACCGGTTCGCCGGCGAGGGGTTCGTGGCGCTCGCGCCGGACCTCTACCACGGCGACATCGCCGAGCACACCGAGGTCGACAAGGCCGGCCACATGATGTCGACCCTGCCGATGGATCGCGCCGCACGCGACATGGGCGGCGCGGTCGACTTCCTCCTGGGTCACGCCGCGGTACGCGGCGACCAGCTCGGGGTCGTCGGCTACTGCATGGGCGGAATGCTCGCGCTCGTCGTCACCGCGCAGCAGGGCGACAAGATCGCGGCGGCCGCGCCGTACTACGGCGCACCGCTCGGCGACGGCGCGCCCGACTGGTCGGGGCTCACCGCCGTCGTGCGTGGTCACTACGCCGGCAACGACGACTTCTTCCCGCCCGACGCGGTCAAGGCGCTCGAAGCCGACTTGAAGGCGAAGGGCAAGGACGTCGAGTTCGAGGTGCACGCCGGCGCCGGGCACGCGTTCATGAACGACGCGGACGTCTTCGGCACGTACGACGCGCAACTCGCGGCGCGGTGTTGGGCGTCGACGGCCGCGTTCCTGCACGAACGCCTCGGCTGACCGGCGCGGGTTCGGGCGCGGGTCAGGCGCCGAGCGCGCGCAGCATCGCGGGCGGGATCTCGTCGCGACCCTGTGCGAGCAACTGCGCGCGTTCGATGTTGATCGTGTCGCGCGGATCGCGCTCGGGCCATTTGTCCCACGGACCCGGCGGGATCGCGCCCGCGACGCAGTAGCGGAGATATTGCTGCAACTCGCGCACCTCGGCTTCGCCGCCGACCGGACCGTGACCGGGGACGATCGTCTCCGCGAGCTCGGCGACCGCGTCGAGCACGTCGGCCCACATCTTGCAATCGCCCTGGAACGCGAGCGGGGTCACCCCGAAGAAACAGAGATCGCCCGCGAACAACACGTCGACGTCGGCGACCAACGCCATCACGTCGCCCTCGGTGTGGCCGGTCGCGGGGAGCACCTCGATGCGCGGCGTGAGCTCGGCCGCGTCGGTGACGAGATGCGTGACGGGCCGCGTGCCGATCTCGGCGAGGTCGTCGAACTCCTTCTCGAACGCGGGCATGAACGACTTGTACGCGTCGACCGGCATCTCACCGTCGAGCAGCTCGCTCGTCTGCGGCGAACCGATCACGGCCGCCATCGGGAACGCCCGGGTGCCGCCGACGTGGTCGACGTGCGCGTGCGTGAGGAGCAGGCGCCGAACGGGTCGGCCGAGCTTGGCCACCGCGGCCGCGAACGGCTCCCACTGCGAACGGACCATGAGCGTGTCGATGACGGTCAGGCCGTCGTCGTCGGCGACCACGCCCGCGTTGCTGACGCCCGACTCGCCGCCCGGTTGCAGCCAGACCCACACGCCGTCCGCGAGCTCGTGGAGGGTGCGGGTTGGAATCGTCACCATCGCCGCACGGTACCCTTCGGCCATGTCAGAACGCAGTCGCAACCTGCCTCGCCGCTCGTGCCTCTCGATCCCCGGGTCGTCCGAGAAGATGCTCGCCAAGGGCCCGAATCTCGGCGCCGACATGGTCTTCCTCGATCTCGAGGACGCGGTCGCGCCGCTCGAGAAGCCGGCCGCCCGGGACAAGATCATCAACGCGATCAACACGCTCGACTGGGGCGAGACGGTTCTGTGCGTGCGCGTGAACGTGTGGGACACCGAATGGACGTACCGCGACGTGATCGCGATCGTCGAAGGTGCGTCGGAGCGGCTCGACGAGCTCATGCTCCCCAAGGTCGAGAACGCCGCGCAGGTGCAGGCGCTCGACATGCTGTTGACCCAGATCGAGAAGGCGACCGGCCG
The DNA here is from genome assembly GCA_963829195.1 of uncultured Actinomycetes bacterium. Taxonomy (GTDB): domain Bacteria; phylum Actinomycetota; class Acidimicrobiia; order IMCC26256; family PALSA-610; genus PALSA-610. The sequence goes on along the minus strand of CAWHHS010000006.1, from coordinate 653,728 downwards.
GCAGTCGCGCGTCGGCATCGAGGCGCAGATCGAGACCGCGCGGGCTCATCAACGTCGATGAGATCTGTGCCGCGTCCGACCGGCTGGAGACGATCATCTTCGGGCCCGCCGACTTCGCGGCCTCCACCGAGATGCCCGTGCTCACCGGCGGCGTGCAGATCCCCGAGTACCCGGGCGACCACTTCCACTACGTCTTCTCGCGCATCCTCATGGCCGGGCGCGCGAACGGGCTCCAGGTGATCGACGGACCGTTCCTCAAGATCCGTGAGCTCGACGCGTTCGCGCGACTACACGATGCGTCCGCGCATCCTCGGCTTCGACGGCAAATGGGCGTTGCACCCCGACCAGGTCAAGGTCATCAACGAGGTGTTCACGCCGACGCAGGAGCAGTTCGACCGCGCGTTCGACATCCTCGACGCGTACGAGAAGGCGACGACCGAAGGCGACCGCAAGGGCGCGGTGATGTTCGGCGACGAGATGATCGACGAGGCGAGCCGCAAGATGGCGAACAAGTTCGTGATGCGCGGCGAGCGCGCCGGGATGTCGCGCAGCGCGGGTTAGCGGTCGTGCCCGACGCGTTGCGCACTGGGTTCCACTGGCTGCGCGTCGTCGACCCGATCGTCCTCCTGGGCTATGGCCTCATCGTCTGGTTCAAGCGTCGCAACGACCCGTCGGTGCGGGCGCTGACGCGGTCGACGGCGGTGGGGGTGGGGATCGCGTTCGGTCTCGCGGCCGTGTTGTTCGCAATGACGTTGGTGATCTGATCTCGAGGTGCGAAGTCGACGTAGTTGTCACACCCCTCGTTCATGATGGTCGAGTGGCGGTCATGGACGACGGGCGACAGGTGCGGGTGACGTTGCCGGCGGTGCGGTCGTCGGCGCGCGGACTCGCAGCGTTGGTTGCTGCACTCGATCCCGACGACGTGGGGTTGTCCGAATCGCTCGACGTGTGGGCCGAGTTCGATCGGATCGAACGGTTGGCCGCGAGCGCGAAGACGTTGCTGGCCGCACGTGTCGAGGAAGGCGGCGGTTGGCGGCGGGCGGGCGCCCGCTCGGCGGCGGAACACCTGGCGAAGGTGGGCGGCACGTCGACGAGTACGGCGCGGCGGTCGTTGGAATCTTCGAAACAACTGGGCCGCTTGACGACCGTGGCCGATGCGGTGCGGGCCGGCGTGTTGTCGGTGCCGCAGATGGACGCGATCGCGGGCGCGGCCTGGGCGGATCCGTCCGCGCAGGCCGGACTGCTTGTCGACGGCGGCCGCTACGAACGTGACGGAGTTGCGCGAGGAGTGTCTCCGGGTTCGCTCGGCGGCCGATCCGGATCCTGACGCCACGCATCGCCGCCTCCACCGCGCGCGGACGCTGCGCTTCTTCTCCGACGCCGAAGGCGCGCGGAACCTGGCGGCGCGCGGCACGCCCGATCAGGTCACGCGGATCGAGGCGGCGCTGCAGCCGATCATCGACGAGATGTTCTCGCGGGCGCAGGCCGAAGGTCGGCGCGAATCGTGGGAGGCGTACGCGTTCGACGCGCTCGTTGCGCTGGCCGAGCGTGGCGATGCGCCCGCGAACCCGACCAAGAAGCAGCGCCGTCGGTCGAAGCCGCGCTACTTCGGGCTGTTGCACGCGAGCGTGGAGGCGCTCACCCGCGGCGCGATCGACGGTGAGGAGACGTGCGAGCTCGTCGGGGTCGGGCCGGTTCCGGTACGGATCGCGCGTGAGCTGTTGGGCGAGTCGATCCTGAAGCTCGTCATCACCAAAGGCGTCGACGTGGTCAACGTGACGCATCTCGGTCGGGGTCCCACCGCGGCGCAACGGATCGCGCTGCTGTGGTCGAAGCCCAAGTGCGCGAACGAGGCCTGTTCGAGCACCTTCGTGCAGCTCGACCATCGCGAACCGTGGGCGAAGACCAAGCACACCGTTCTCGACGAGCTCGACCCCCTCTGCCCGCACGACCACCACCTGAAGACCAACTGCGGCTGGTCGCTCGTCGACGGCAAGGGCCGCCGCGCGTTCGTCGGGCCCGACGATCCCCGCCACCCGCGGAACAAGCCGCCGCCGTGATCCGGGCCGGGACTACGAAGCGGCCAGGGCGTTCTCGCAGAGGCGGCGGGCGATGACGCGCAGGCACAGCGTCTCGTCGGCGCCTTCGAAGATCGAGAGCACGCGGGCGTCGACGAAGAACCGGGAGACGGGGAACTCCTCGGCGTAACCCATGCCGCCGTGCAGCTGCATCGCCTCGCGGGTGACCCATTCGGCGGCGCGGCACACGTAGGCCTTCACCATCGACGCTTCGAGCGTGCCCTCGCCGGCGGCCATCTTGCGGGCGACGTCGTAGGAGAACTGGCGACCGGCCTGGATGAGCATGGCCATCCGGGCGAGCTTGACCTTTGACAACTGATAGTCGAACACCGGGCTGCCGAACACCTTGCGGTCCTGCGCGTACGACATGCCGGCCTCGAACGCGGCCTGCATCAGGCCGACGGCGCGGGCCGCGGTCTGCAGCCGGCCGTTCTCGAAGCCGGCCATCTGGAAGTAGAAGCCGCGGCCGAGCCCGGCTTCGCCGCCGATGAGGTTCTCGGCGGGAACGAACCAGTTGTCGAACGCGACCTCGTAGGAGTGCATGCCGCGGTAGCCGATGGTGTCGATGGCGCGGCCTTCCATCTTCCCGCCCCGTCCGTCGTCGAACGCGAACGAGTGGCCCTCGGCGCGGGGCTTCTCGACGATCATCACCGAGAGGCCGCGGTGCGACTTCGACTTGTCGGGGTCGGTGCGGGCGAGGAGCATGAGGACGTCGGCGCGGCCCGCGAACGTGGCCCACGTCTTCACGCCGCTCACGAGCCAGCCGCCGTCGGTCGGGGTCGCCGCGACCTTGACGCCCGCGACGTCGGAGCCGTAGTCGGGCTCGGTCACCATGATGCCGACCATGAGCTCGCCGCTCGCGATGCGCGGGAGCCACGTCTGCTTCTGCTCGTCGGTGCCGCCGGCGACGAGCGCGCGGGTCAGGATCTCGGGACGGGTGACGAGCGAGCCGCCGATGCCGAGCGACCCCCGGGAGAGCTCCTCGGTCGCGACGACCATGCCGATGTAGTCCGACTCGCCGCCGGTCGCGAAGCCGTCGTACTCCTCGGGCACCGAGAGCCCGAAGCCGCCGATCTCGGCGAGCCCGGAGATGATCTCCTCGGGGACGTCGGCGTTGGTGCGGTGCACGTGCTCGGCGACCGGGCGGATCTTGTCGTCGGCGAAGCGGCGGAACGTCTCGGCGACCAGCTCGAAGTCGGCGCCGAGGTGGGTCGGGCCGGTGCCGTGCTTCGCGCACTGGTCGGCGAGCGCTTCGAGGAAGGCGGGGTCACGGTGCGCGGCTGACGAAGTCGTGCGACGGTGCGAGAACGCCCGGGTCGACGCCCCAGAGGTCTTCGCGGCCGATGAGCCGCCCGACGATGTCGGTCACCGCGTCGGCGACGAACGCGCGGGCGAGCATCGATTCGATCTCGCCGTGCCCGCGTACTCGCACATGACCCGGCCGGCTTCGACTGCCGCCGCCGCGTGCGCGAGGTCGTACGCGATCACCTGGCGCTCGTCGAGCTTGGCGACCGACAGCTTGCCGTCGTCGAGGCTGGCCTGCGCGAGGTTCGCCACCGCGGTGTCGACGACGGTCGCGGCCAGCTCGATTGCGACCGCGGCCGCACGGTCCTGGTCGGTGCTCATGCGCGCACGATACCGACCCGTCGGCCCGAGCGGTCGCATGCGCGACGCCGGTCGGCGGCTACGGCTTCTTGACGTCGTCGTCGGTGGCCGCGGTCGACGGTGGGCGTGGTGGGCGTCGTCGGCTTCGTCGGTCGGCGGTGCCGTCGACGCAACGGTCGTCGCGGAGACGGTCGTGGGGACGACCACGACGGTCGAGCTCACCGGAACGCCCGACGTCGGCGAGTACGAAGCGGACGTCGGCGTGTAGTTCTGCGACGAGTGGTACCGCGATTGGGGTGCCGACGAGAAGCCCGGCACGGACTCGCCGCTCCCGGCGCGAGCGTCCAGCCGATCGGGTCCTTCAGGTCGGCCTGCGTCGTCAGCTTCCAGCGTCCGTCGATGAGCGCGAACACGGCCCGGGCGAGATACTGCGCGCCGGCCTCGGTGAAGTGCACGCCGTCGGAGATGCGGGCGACGATCGTCTTGCCGTTCTCGTCGAGGATGCTGCGCGAGAAGTCGCCGTTGCGTGTTCGAGAAGAGCTTGTAGGTGTCGAGGTAGACGACGTCGGGGAACGTTCGCCGCCTCCTGGCGCATGACCTCGCCGATCGCCTTCGCGCCGGTGTTCATGCTGTCGGTGCCGAGCGTCGGCGGGCCGAGCCAGAACACCGTGCGGTGGTTCGGCGCCGACGAACAGGTCCATCATCCGGTCGACCTTCAGCCGGTACTCGGCCTCCCAGTCGGGCACGCCGTCGCCGTTGCTGTCGACCTTGTTGACGATCGGCGTGTCGTTGGTGCCGATGATGAACACGACGGCGTCGGGGTTGTCGGACGCCATCTGCTCGGTCGCGCGCTCGGTACCAGTTGCGGATGTCGTTGCTCCACAGCCCGCTCGACGACCCTGTAGTCGATGACCGTCTTCACGACGCCGGTCGCGCCGACCTGGTCGCCGAGCGCGGGGCCGAACGAGCCGGCCAGCGAGTCGCCGCCGATCCAGAGCTTCAGCGGATGGGCGTGGTCGAGCGTCCGCGGCGGCGTCGGTCTTCGACGGCCGCGGCGGGCACGAGCGTCCCGTCCTTGCCGAAGTTGGCCGGCGTCGGGCGCGTCCGGGGACGCGGCGTGCGCCTGCGGGTCGTGCGTGCTGTAGGCGTAGGCGCCGGCCGCGGCGGCGCCCGCGAGCACGATCACGACGGCCGTGACCGTCACGCGGGTCCGGCGGCTCCGGCGCGCGGCGAGCCGGGCGCGACGACTGTTCGCGTCCGGGTCGGACGTCTCGGAGGGGGGCGTTCGAGTCATCGCGGGTCCGCGGAGATGGTAGTGGCCCGTCCGCGCCGAGCGGCTACGCGGTCTTCTCGTCGCTCTCGGATCGGCCCAGTTGGGTGCGGTACAGCTCGGCGTAGAGCCCGCCTCGGGCCAGGAGCTCGCTGTGCGTCCCCGATTCGACGATGCGTCCGGCGTCGACGACGACGATGCGGTCGGCGTCGACGATCGTCGACAGCCGGTGCGCGATCACGATCGCGGTCCGGCCGCGCAGCGCCTCGTCGAACGCACGCTGGATCGCGAGCTCCGACTCGGAGTCGAGGTGCGAGGTCGCCTCGTCGAGGATCACGATCGCCGGGTTCTTCAGCAGGAGCCGGGCGATCGCGAGGCGCTGCTTCTCGCCGCCCGACATCCGGTAGCCGCGTTCGCCGACGACGGTGTCGAGACCGTCGGGCAGCGACGCGACGAGGTCCCAGATGCGGGCCCGTTCGAGCGCCTGGCGCAGCTCGGCGTCGGTGGCGTCCGGGTCGCGCGAAGCGCAGGTTGGCGCGGATGGTGTCGTGGAAGAGGTGCGGGTCCTGCGGCACCAGCCCGATCGCGGCGTGCACCGACTCGAGCGTGAGGTCGCGGACGTCGTGGCCGTCGATGCGCACCGAGCCCTCGACCGTCGTCGGCGACCCGCGGCACGAGCATCGCGATCGTGGTCTTGCCCGCGCCCGACGCGCCGACGAGCGCCACCGTGGCGCCCGGCTCGACGCGAGCGAGACGTCGCGCAGCGTCCAGTCGCTCGGCTCGTCGCGCGCCGGGCGTTCCCGGCGCCTCCAGCGACTCGAGCGACACCTCCCGGCCGGCCGGGTGGCGGAACCACACGTGGTCGAGCTCGATGCGGCCCTCCGGGTCGACGAGGTCGACGGCGCCCGGCCGGTCGGTGATCGCGGCGGGGAAGTCGATGACCTCGAAGACGCGCTCGAACGAGACGAGCGCGGTCAGCACGTCGACGCGCGAGTTCGTGAGCTGCGCGAGCGGTTGGTAGATCGAGCGCGACGTACGCGGCGAACGACGCGAGCGTTCCCGCGGTGATGGTGCCCGAGACCGCGAGGTTGCCGCCGATGAAGTACACGATGGCGGTGCCGATCGCGGTGACGAGCCCGAGCACGACCAGCAGGATGCGGCTGTAGATCGCGGTGGCGATGCCGACGTCGCGGACGCTGCCCGCGCGCTCGGCGAACGTCGTCGCGTTCCCGGTCGGGACGGCCGAACAGCTTGGCGAGCATCGCGCCCGCGACGTTGAAGCGTTCCGCGGTGATGTTGTTCATCTCCGCGTTCTCCTGCATGCCGATGCGCGCGAGCTTCTGGATGCGCGGTCCGAGCAGGCGCGCCGGGTAGATGAAGGCCGGGAGCGCGACCAGCGTGAGCAGCGTGATCTGCCAGCTGAGCCGGAACATGATCGACGAGCGTCACGACGAGCGAGATGACGTTCTGCAGGACGGTGCCGAGCGTGTTCGTCACCGCCTGCTGCGCGCCGACGACGTCGTTGTTCAGCCGCGACTGCAGCGCGCCCGTCTGCGTGCGGGTGAAGAACGCGATCGGCATGCGCTGCACGTGGTCGAACAGCTTGACCCGCAGGTCGTAGATGAGGCCCTTCGCCGATGCGCGCCGAGTAGTAGCGCTGCGCGAGCGACATGCACCCCGTTGAACAGGGCGAGGCCGACCGCGCCGAGCGCGACGAGCAGGACGAGGTGCCGGTCTGCGGTGCGGGATCGCCTCGTCGATCAGGACCTTGAGGAGCAGCGGCGTGACCGCGGTCGCGATCGAGCCGAGCACCACGGTGACGACGAACGCGATGAGCGGGCGCGCGGTACGGCCGGATGTAGGTGCCGACCCGGCGCATGACGACCCGGTCGATCCGGCGCTGGCGGATCGCCTCGTCGCGCTGGAAGCCCATGATCGTGCGGTGATCCATCATCGGCGCGTCGAGGGTACCGGCCTCGGCGTCGCGACCGGTTCGCTTCTAGAGTGAGCCGCATCATGCCGAACGAAATCGACACCGATCCCGAAGTACGGCGAGAGCTCGTCGACACCGTGCGCCGCTTCATCGCCCGGGAGGTGATCGCCGGTCGCGTCCGAGCTCGAGCACGCCGACACCTATCCCGAGGCGATCGTCGAGCAGATGAAGGCGCTCGGCCTGTTCGGCATCACGATCCCGGAGGCGTACGGCGGGCTCGGGCTCGACCTGCTCACCTACACCGAGGTCGTCGAGGAGCTCGCGTACGGCTGGATGTCGCTGTCGGGCGTCGTGAACACGCACACGATCGCGGCGCACCTCATCGTGCACCACGGCACCGAGGAGCAGAAGCTCCGGTGGCTGCCGCGGATGGCGACGGGCGAGCTGCGCGGGTGCCTGTCGCTGTCGGAGTCGGACGCGGGGAGCGACACCCGCAACCTCGCGTGCCGTGCCGTACGCGACGGCGACGAGTACGTCGTCACCGGCACGAAGATGTGGGTGACGAACGGCGAGCGCGCCGGGATCGTCGCGCTCGCGGTCCGCACCGACGAAGGCATCTCGTGCCTGATCGTCGAGAAGGAGCCGGGGCCGCGCTTCGGCGGCATCACGGTCAGCCGCAACATCGGCAAGCTCGGCTACAAGGGCATCGAGACCGTCGAGATGGTCTACGACGGTCATCGCGTCCCGGCCGACGCGCTCCTCGGCGACGCGGGCCGCGGTCTCGGGTACATCCTCGGCGCGCTCGAGGTCGGCCGCATCAACATCGCCGCCCGCGCGGTCGGGTTGTCCCGCGCCGCGTTCGACGCCGCGCTCGCGTACGCGCAGGAACGCCGCACGATGGGCAAGCCGATCGCCGAGCACCAGGCGATCCAGATGAAGATCGCCGACATGGCGACCAAGCTCGAAGCCGCCCGCCTGCTCACGCGCAGCGCGGCCGAGCGCAAGCAGGCGGGGGAGCGCGCCGACGTCGAGGCGGGCATGGCCAAGCTGTTCGCGAGCGAGACCGCGTTCGAGATCGCGACCGAGGCGCTGCGCATCCACGGCGGCGTCGGGTACACCACCGAGCTCCCTGTCGAGCGCTACTACCGCGACGCGCCGCTGATGATCATCGGCGAGGGGACGAACGAGATCCAGCGGCTCGTGATCGCGCGCGGCATCCTCGCTCGCGCGTCCGGGAATCCGCCTCGCTAGCCTCGCGGCCATGACCGTTTACGAGCGCCCCTTCGGCCGCTACTTCGAGGACTTCGAGCCCGGCGACGTCTACAAGCACTGGCCCGGCAAGACGATCACCGAGTTCGACGACCACCTGTTCTGCATGATGACGATGAACCATCATCCGCTGCACACCGACGCCTGGTTCGCGGAACGCCAGACCCAGTTCGGCAAGAACGTCGTCGTCGGCAACCTCGTCTACTCGCTGGTGCTCGGCATGTCGGTGCCCGACGTGAGCGGGGTCGCGATCGCCAACCTCGAGGTCGAGTCGCTGCAGCACAAGAAGCCGACGTTCCACGGCGACACGATCTACGCCGAGACGAAGGTGCTCGACAAGAAGGAGTCGCAGAGCAAGCCCGACCGCGGGGTCGTGTCGGTCGAGACGCGCGGGTTCAACCAGCGCGGCGAGGAGGTCTGTTACTTCCGCCGCAGTGTGATGATCCCGAAGCGGTCGGCCGCCCAACCGCGCGAGCGCCCGTACACGTCGCCCGAGGCATGACCGGCGCCGGCGAGGCGGCGGAGAAGCCGATACGGGTCGACGCCGTCGCCGCGCTGGCGTACGGCACCCGCACCTTCCGTGCGAACGCGGCGCCGCTGCTGGCCATGGCGGCCGTCCCGGTCCTCGCGCAGGCGGCGTGCGCGATCGGCAGCCGTATCGCCTTTCATTCCGTGGCGAAGTGGTTCCTGTTCCAGGTCGTCACGATCGTCGTGGGCACCGTCGCGAGCATCGGTCTCGCGCGGCTCGCGCTCGCACTCACGGCGGACGCATCGGACGCGACGGGCGCGGCGTCCGACCGCCACGGTCCGGGAGCATGGATTGCCTTCGCGGTCGTGTTCGGACTCCTGGAAGGCGTCGGTCTCCTCCTTTGCGTGGTCCCCGGCGTCTTGTTCCTCGCGTACTTCGGACTCGCCCCGTTCTTCTTCCTCGACCGGGGTCTCGGCGTCGGCGCGGCGTTGCGCGAGCCGCGCCGCGGTCGCCGGAAGCGGGCTGGGATTCGTCGTCCTGGCGTCGATCCTCGTCGGCGTGCTCGGGGTCGTGCTGTTCGCGGTCGGCGTCCTCGTCACGCAGGCGGTCGCCGCGCTCGCGCTCGCGTTCGTGTACCGCCACGTCACGGGCGCCGTGGACGGCACGGTCGCGGCGTAACCCGCGATGGCCGGCGCCGCGTGCCTCTTCTGCGAGATCGTCGCGGGCGACAAGCCCGCGCACGTCGTCCTCGACGAGCCCGAAGTCATGGCGTTCCTCGACATCCATCCGGTGTTCAAGGGCCACGTGCTCGTCGTCCCGCGCCGCCACGTCGTGACGCTGCCGGAAGTGCCGACGCCGTTGTTGACGGCGGTGTTCGTCGCCGTGCAGCGGTGTGCGGCCGCGGTCGTCACGGGGCTCGGCGCCCAGGGCTCGTGGATCGCGGAGAACAACGTCGTCAGCCAGGCGGTGCCGCACGTGCACGTGCACGTCGTTCCCCGTACCCGCGGGGACGGGCTGCGCGGCTTCTTCTGGCCGCGCCAGAAGTATGCGGGCGAGGACGAGATGGCCGAGTACGCCGACCGCTTCCGCGCCGCGTTGGCCGCGCCGTAGCCGGGACTACAGCCCCTCGGGCTCGTTGGCGTCGTCGACGGCCTTACGGACGTCGGACAGGCGGTAGCGGCGGTGCCCACCGATGGTCGTGATCGCGCGCAGGCGCCCGGTCCGTGCCCAATACCCAGGGGGTCGCGCCGGCCGGCGCGACCCCTGCGTGCGGGCGGGTTCCGGAGAAGATCGTCCGGGGCGCGATCGCGTCACGCTCTCGCGACGGGGGGTGTCTTACTGTCCTCCGTGGGACAAGGATTGCCCTCCCAGCCCCCGAAGTCCCGTGTTGATGATGCCCCACCGTCCCCCCGGTGGGGCATCGTCGCGTCTGCCACCAGGGCAATTTGCATTTCAGACCATGTAATGATGTAATCATTGCATGAGCGCGAACACGAGCACCACCACCCTCGAAGGCTGGTTCGCCGGCCGGCTGCCCGACGACTGGTTCATCGCCGCACCGGAGGTCACGACCGATCGCGACGAGATCCTCGTCGTCGGCCCGCTCCCCGAGCCCGACTACCCCGCGGGGGCCGACGCCGCCGCGATCGCCGCCGCCCGCCGGGCCCGAATCCAACGCTTCCGGGAGGAGACCCGGGAGCAGCGCATGCGCATCGCCGACGAGGCCGAGGCGAGCACCGGCCGCAAGGTCGCGTGGGGCGCCCGCTGCGGCGACGAGGAGAAGATCTTCACCGCGCTGGCGGTACCGGTGATGACGCGGCTGCGGATGCACGAGCGCCGGACCCTCGACACGCTCGTCGGTGCGGGTGTCGCCCGCTCGCGTTCGGACGCGCTGGCCTGGTGCGTCCGGCTCGTGCGCGACCACGAAGGCGAATGGATCGACCAGCTCCGGGCCGCGCTCGTCGCGGTCGAGGCCGCGCGCGCGTCGGGACCGAATCCGACGTAGCTCGCGCCGCCCCGGGTGACGACGACTAGTGACCTGAGTCGATATTTCTTGATCAGTTAGGAATTTTGGGTTCTGTGGTGCGCGTTCTTCTCATCGTCAGCGACGATGGGAGGCAGCGATGGCGCATCCAGGGACTCAAGCGGTGGCGGTGGTGTTGACCAACGATGAGCGCGAGACGCTCGAACGTTGGGCGTGCCGACCGAAGAGCGCGCAAGCGTTGGCGTTGCGATGTCGGATCGTGTTGGCGTGCGCGGAAGGCGGCACGGATGTCGCGGTCGCGCAGCGGTTGGGGATCAGTCGCGGCACGGTCGGAAAGTGGCGTCGACGTTTCATTGATAGTCGGCTCGATGGACTGCACGATGAGCCGCGTCCCGGCGCGCCGCGCACGGTCACTGACTATGATGTCGAACGGGTGATCGTCAAGACACTTGAGGAGACACCTCCCAACGCGACGCATTGGTCGACACGGTCGCTTGCGACTGCGACGGGCATGTCGCAGTCGGCGGTGAGTCGGATCTGGCGTGCGTTCGCGTTCGAAGCCGCATCAGGCGGAGTCGTTCAAGTTGTCGCCCGATCCGCAGTTCATCGACAAGGTCCACGACATCGTTGGGTTGTATCTCAACCCTCCCGACGCCGCGGTCGTGTTCTGCGTCGACGAGAAGACCCAGATCCAAGCGTTGGATCGCACCCGCTCCGGTGTTCCCGTTGTTGCCGGGCACGCCGGAGCGCCGGACCCACGACTACGTACGCAACGGGACGACGAACTTGTACGCGGCGTTGGACATCGCATCGGGCAACGTGATCGCGGACCTGACGTCACGTCATCGGGCGGAGGAGTTCCGACGGTTCTTGAACCTCATCGACCGCAACGTCCCGGCTGATCTCGACGTGCATGTCGTCGTGGATAACTCCTCAACGCACAAGACACCATCGATTCAACGGTGGCTCGTGCGCCATCCTCGGTTCACGATGCATTTCACGCCGACCTACAGCTCCTGGCTGAATCTTGTCGAACGCTGGTTCGTCGGAACTCACCCAGAAATGGCTCAAGCGAGGAACGCACCACTCGACCCGAGAACTCGTCGCGTCAATACGCACCTGGATCCAACTCTGGAACGACGAACCCAAGCCCTTCGTCTGGCACAAGACCGCCGATGAGATCCTCGACAGCCTCGCCGCCTACTGCCAACGAATCTCCGACTCAGGTCACTAGCTGAGGACGCGCTTCTTGAAGCCGGCGATGCCGAGCTGCAGGAACACCGCGGTGAACGCGACGATCGCGATGTAAACCGCCGCGACCGGCATGTGCGGCACGCCCTTCGTCAACGACAGCCGCATCCCCTCGCTCACGTAGATGAGCGGGTTGATCAGCACGCTCCACTTCAGCCACGCGAGCGGCGTGAGGCTCTTCCACGGGTAGTAGACGGCGCCGAGGAACGTCATCGGGATGACGAGCAGGCTGAAGATCAGCGGCACCTGCCGGGGCTCCACCCGGGTGCCGATGGTGAGCCCGAGCGCCGCGCTCATGATCGCCGAGAGCGGGAGCAGCGTGACGAGGTAGAACCAGTGCACGCTCAGGTGCACCGGCGTCGCGGGGATGAACGTTGCCAGCACGAACACGACCAGCGACGCGATGACGGCCTGGATCGCACCCGACGCGACCTTCTCCATCGCGACGGCCCACACCGGCATCGGCGCGAGCACGCGGTCCTCGATCTCGCGGGTGTAGCCGAAGTCCTGCACGAGCGGCAGCGCGACGGCCTGCACGCCCTGGAAGATCATGGAGCTCGCGATCACGCCGCCGACGAGGAGGGTCGAAAAGCGCGCCGCACCTGCCGCACCGCCGATCGCCTCGCCGATCTTCGGGAACACGTAGGCGAACACGAAGATCAACAGCAGCGGCTGGATGACCGTGCGGCCGAGGAACATCCAGATCTCCTTGCGCAACACCGCGAGGTCGCGCAGCAACAGCGCGCCGAACGCGCTGCGGGACGACGCCCGCGTGCTCTTGACGGCGGGAGCGGTGGCGGTGGTGTTACTCACGCAGTTCCCTTCCGGTCAGGTCGATGAAGACCGTTTCGAGCGTGGTCTCCTTGACCGACACGTCCTGCACGGCGAACCCCTTGTGGTCGGCGTGGGTGATGATCTCGGGCAAGGTCGCGCCGTTGGCCCGCAGGTACACGAACACGGTGCCGTCGACGACCCGGGCCGAGTCGACCCCGGCAACCTCTTGCAGCTCGCGGGCGAGCGCGTCCAGGTCGCCGGCGGCGTGCAGGCGGACCTCGGTGTCGGCCGCGATCGACTTCTTCAAGGCGTCGGGCGTGTCGAGGGCGAGCAGCCGGCCGTGGTCGATGATCGCCACGCGCTTGCAGAGCTGGTCGGCTTCTTCCATGTAGTGCGTGGTCAGCACGATCGTCTGGCCCCGCTCGTGGAGCTCGCCGATGACGTCCCAGAGCGCGAGGCGGCTCTGCGGGTCGAGCCCGGAGGTCGGTTCGTCGAGGAACAGCACGGCGGGGTCGTGCATGATCGCCCGGGCGACCATGAGCCGTTGCGCCATCCCGCCCGACAGCTCGTTGACGTTCGCCTTCGCCCGGTCGGCCAGCCGGAACTGTTCGAGCAGCGCCGCGGTGCGTTCGTGGGCCTCACGAGCGCCCATCCCGAAGTAGCGCCCGTGGAAGAACAGGTTCTCGGCGACGTCGAGCGCGCGGTCGAGCGTGTTCGTCTGCGGCACCACGCCGATGACCTGCTTGGCCGTCGCGGGCCGTTCGACCACGTCGATGCCGCCGACCAGCGCCCGGCCCTCGCTCGGGATCACCCGCGTCGTGAGCATCCCGACGGTCGTGGTCTTCCCCGCGCCGTTGGGCCCGAGCAGCCCGAAGATCTCGCCCTTGCGGACGCGCAGGTTCAGGTTCTCGACCGCCCGAACGGAACCGCCGCGTCCGTCGAAGACCTTGGTCAGGCCTTCGGTGACGATGACGTCCCCGTCGGTATCGGGTGAGGCATCCGTGGGCTGCGTGTCGACCACCATCGTTGGGCTCCCTCCGGGGGGCGAGTGTACGACCGCGCGTGTGCGCCGCAGTGGCGCCGGCGACGCGTTACCCGACCGGGACGCGGCGAGCGGGATGGGGCTGTCCAACGTGCATCCGACGTGACTATTCTCCCCGCCCATGTCCGGGGGGATCCGCGTCGTGTTCAACGGCGTTCGGGGTTCGACACCATGTGCCGGGCCGGCAGTACGCACGTTTCGGTGGTCAATCGTCGTGCGTCGCGCTCGAGTCCGACGGTGCCGCGCCGATCCTGTTCGACCTGGGAACGGGCCTGCGCCCGTACTCGCAGCGCTCCGAAGGCGAGTTCCACGGCACGGCGCTGCTCTCGCACCTGCACTGGGATCACGTGCAGGGCCTGCCGTTCTTCACGCCGTTGCACCGCCCGGGTTCGACGTCTCGACGTGTTCGGCCCCCGCCAGGACGCCGGCGCCGCTGGGCGACGTGTTCGCCCAGATGATGCGCCCGCCGTTCTTCCCGATCACGCCCGCGCAGCTGACGGGCGACGTCCGCTTCCACGGCACCGGCGAGGACGACTTCCCGGTCGGTCAGCGCCAAGGTGCGCTCGCGATGGGTCCGCCACGTGGGCCCGACGCTCGGGTTCCGCGTCGACCTGAACGGCGTGTCCGTCGCGTACGTCCCCGACCACGGTCCGGGCTGTCATCCGGAGCACGCCGACGACTTCATCCCGCACGAGTTGCTCGAGCTCTGCGACGGTGTCGACCTGCTCATCCACGACGCGCAGCACACCGTCGAGGAGTACGAGCCCAAGCGGCACTGGGGCCACTGCACCGTCGACTACGCGGTGCACGTCGCCCGCGAGTCGGGCGCGCGCCGGTTGGCGTTGTTCCACCACGACCCTGCGCACAGCGACGACGATCTCCTCGTGATCGAGCGCGACGCGTCGCGACTACGCGGCGCACCTGGGCGCGCCCGAGGTGATCGCCGCGTACGACGGACTCGAGATCGAGCTCGTTCCCTCTCTGCCGGGATCGGGGTAACTCGTTGGACAAGCACGTCCTCGCTCCGGATCCCGCGGCGATGCGAACAGTTCTCGGCCACTTCGCCACCGGCGTCGCGATCGTCACCGCGGTCGACGGCGGCGAGCCGGTCGGCATGGCCTGCAACTCGTTCACGTCGGTGTCGCTCGATCCGCAACTCGTGTTGTTCTGCGCGGCGAAGTCGTCGTCGACCTGGCCGCGCATCCAGGCCGCGCAGAAGTGGGCGGCGAACATCCTGGCCGAGGACGGCGAGGAGATCTGCCGCCTGTTCGCGCAGAAGGGCGCCGACCGCTTCGCGAAGATCGCGTACACGACGGGCCGCAGCGGAGCCCCGCTGCTCGAGGCCGCGATCGCGTACGTCGACTGCGAGACGGTCGCCGAGCACGACGCGGGCGACCACCTGCTGGTCGTCGGGAAGGTGATCGAGCTCGGCTACACGCCCGAGGGCAAGCCGCTGCTCTTCTACCGCGGCGGGTACGGGCGCTTCGAGGCGTAGGCCGCGGCGAGGGACGCGCGGCGGTCTCCGCCGGACCTCGACCGATCAGAGCAGGTGGTGGAGCAGGTGGCGGAGCCGGTCGGCGACGTGGATTCGCGTCGTCGCGGCGACGATCGAGACCACCGCCTCGGCGATGACGAACAACCAGCCCAAAAGGCCGATGCCGAGCAGGAAGGCCACGGCCGCGACCGCGAGGACGACGGCCGCGAGCGCGTCCTGGGCGCGCACCGTGGCCGAAGCCACCTTGGCTTCGGCCACCGCGTCGCGGGGGCTCGGCAGCCGCGCCGCGATCCACGACTCGAACCCGCGGTGGAAGGCGTTTGCTCTCGGCCCGCCGACCGCGGCGACGGCGAGGATCAGTGCGAGCCCGGGAACGAGCCACGGCACCCGGAACACGAAAGCGGCCAGGAGGGCGACGCCGACGAGGCCCTGCGCGACGCGATCGGTCCGGCCGTCGACCGGGGCGCCGGGCTGATCCACCGCCGCACCCTATAGCCGCGTCCCTTTAGCCAACTTCTGCGAACACCCGTGAACAGGCGCCCCAACCCCGCCTCCGGCCCTTCCCGAAACGCGCTTGGTTCGCTACGCTGAGTGGCAAGGGGCGATCTTCGGGGGGAGCGGAAATGCGGCTTCGGTATTCGGGACGGGCCGACAACGAGACGGCTTCGAACGCCGCGGCGCTCGCCGGTATGGGTGGCTCCGAGGTCCTGGCCGGCGCCCTCGACGTCGGTCGCGTCCGGGAAGCAACCCGCCAGCGCCGACTGTGGCGGCTCACCATCTGGCTCGCGCCGCTCACCGCGTACTTCTGGTACCGGATCGCCACCCACAACCTGATCCGTCCCGGCCTGCCGCACCTGAGCGCCGAGCAGATGGGGATCGTCGCGCCGATCGCGTTGATCATCCTCCTCGGGGTCGTGATCGTCATCCCGATGCTCTCGATGGGGAAGTCGCCGCACGTGGTGTACGACCCGAGCGAGATCTCGACCACGCTCGAGGACGTCGTCGGTCTCGGGCCGGTCAAGGACGAGGTCGTGAAGACGCTCAACCTCTTCCTCGGGTACCAGACCTTCCGCCAGGTCATGGGCGGCAACCCGCGCAAGGGCGTGCTGTTCGAGGGGCCGCCCGGAACCGGCAAGACGTACATGGCCAAGGCGATGGCGCACGAGGCCGGCGTCCCGTTCCTGTTCGTGTCCGCCACCGCCTTCCAGGCGCAGTACTACGGCGCGACAGGACGCAAGATCCGCAACTACTTCAAGGCGTTGCGCAAGGCCGCGGCCGAAGAAGGCGGCGCGATCGGCTTCATCGAGGAGATCGACGCCATCGCCGGCGCGCGCAGCGGCATGCGCTCGACCCCGTTCTCCGGCGTGTTCGGTTCCGACGCGCACGGGCGCACGATCGAACGCAACACGAGCGAGGGCATCTCGGGTGTCGTCAACGAGTTGCTCATCCAGATGCAGTCGTTCGAGACGTCGGAGGGCAACAAGATCGGCAACTGGTGGATTGACATGCTGAACCGGCATCTCCCGTCGCACCGCCGCATCGCCAAGCGCGTTCCCGAGCCGTCCAACATCCTCATCATCGCGGCGACGAACCGGGCCGCCGATCTCGACCCCGCCCTCCTGCGGCCCGGTCGTTTCGACCGCTCGATCCACTTCGACCTGCCGAGCCGGACGGGTCGGCGCGAGATCATCGACTACTACCTCGATCGCAAGGCGCACGTTCCCGAGCTCGACAAGGAGGAGCGGCGCGACGCGCTGGCCGCGATGACCTTCGGGTACTCGCCGGTGATGCTCGAGCACGTCTTCGACGAGGCGCTGGTGTGGGCACTGCGCGCCGGCCAGACGGCGATGAACTGGGAGCACGTGCAGCAGGCGAAGATGACCGAGGAGATCGGCCTGAAGCAGCCGGTCGAGTACACCGAGGAAGAGCGCCGGACGATCGCGACCCACGAAGCCGGTCACGCGACCGTCGCGTACCTCGTCGGTCAGAACCGCAAGCTCGAGGTGCTGTCGATCATCAAGCGCCGCGACGCGCTCGGGCTGCTCGCGCACAGCGACGGCGAGGAGAAGTTCACCCGGACGCGGTCCGAGCTGCTCGGCATGATGAAGATCGCGTTCGGCGGGATGAGCGCGGAGGAGCTGTTCTTCGGCGAGTCCGGCACCGGGCCATCGGGCGACCTGACCGCACGCGACGCGCATCGCCGCGCAGATGGTGGGTTCGTTCGGCATGGCGGGTTCGCTCGTCTCGTACGAAGCGGTCGAGCAGGGGCCGATCTCGCAGGGGATCGTCGGCAAGGTGCTCGGCAACGAGGACGCGCGTGCCGCGGTCGAGAAGCTGCTGTCGCAGGCGAAGGCCGACGTGCACGTGATGCTCGACAGCCACCGTCACCTCGTGATCGCGCTGCGCGACGAGCTGCTCGCGAAGTCCGAGCTGGTCGGCGACGAGATCATCGGCGTGCTCCGGGAGGCCGAGGCCCGCAAGCGCCTCGACGATCCGCAGTCGGGACAAGCCCGTGGATGACCTGTCGGGGCGGGTCGTGATCGTCCCGCAAGCCGATACCGACGCCGGCGCCGCGGTCGCGCGGTGCTGTGCGAGGCGGGCGCGTCGGCTGTGCTCGTCGGCAAGGCGTTCACCCGACTGGGTGCGGTCGCGGCCGAGCTCCACGGCGACACCGGCGCACCGATCGTCATCTTCGCCGGTGACATCGGCTGCGACGAAGGTCGCGTCGTGCTCGCGGAGATGGTCTCGGAACTGTTCCCGAACTGAGCCCGGCGCGTGGCCGCGCGCCGCAAAAACCTGACGTGGGCGTCAGGGTCGCGCTGCTACTCTCGATCGAGGTGGACGACGAGGGCGGGACCAGAAGAGAGCAGTCGGCCCGTCGGCAGGCCGAGCGGGTAGAGGGCGCCGCAATCCGCAAGCAGGGCTGGCGCCTGATGAAGGAATCGGTCCGTGCCCACCCGAGGCTCATGGTCCTGGGGATCGTCGCCGGGCTGGTGTGGGCGACCGCGCGCGTGTCGGTGCCACTCCTCGCGGGCGAGGCGATCGACCACGGGATCGCCCGCGGGCGCACGAGCATCACGCTCTGGCTGACGGCCGCGATCGTCGCGGTCGGCGCGGTCCAGGCCGTCGGCACCGGCCTGCGCCGCTACGCCGCGTTCGGTCTCGCGTGGCGGGTCGAGACCGACATCCGCATGCGTCTCGTCGCGCACCTCCAACGGCTGCACTTCGCGTTCCACGACCAGGCCCAGACCGGCCAGCTCATGGCGTACGCGAACACCGACATCCAGCAGATCAACAACGTGGTCCTGCTCGTGCCGCTCACGATCGCGAGCACGATCCAGATGATCGCGGTCGTCGTGATCCTGGTGCTGCGCAGCCCGGGTCTCGCGCTGTTCGCGCTCGGGCTCCTGCCGCTGCTGAACTTCTCGGCCACGCGTTTCAACCACCGCATGTATCCCGTCGGCATGGCGCTGCAGAAGGAGCTCTCCGACGTCTCCGGCGTCGTCGAGGAGAGCGTCACCGGGGTGCGGGTCGTGAAGGGCTTCGGCGTGGAGCGCATGCAGCGCGCCCGGCTGTCGACGGAGGCCGACAGCGTCTACGACCGCGCGATGGACGGGGCCCGGCTGCGGGCCGGATTCATGCCGCTCATCGACCTGCTGCCCGCGCTCGGCCTGGTCGGCATCCTCTGGTACGGCGGGCACCAGGTGCTGCACCACCATCTGACGGTCGGCGACATCGTCGCCGCCAACCTCTTCGTCCTCATGCTCATCTGGCCGCTGCGGATGATCGGCATGCTGGTCGGGCAGCTCCCGCGTTCGGCCGCGGCCGCGGGCCGGATCGACTCGATCCTCGCCACCGATCCCGAGATCGCCGACGCGGCCGACCGCCGCGCCCTGCCCGACGGCCCGGGCGAGGTGCGGTTCGAGCGCGTCACGTTCGGTTACGGCCGCGGGCCGGCGGTGCTCGACGGACTCGACCTGGTCATCGACGGCGGCGAGGCCGTCGCGCTCGTCGGCGCCACCGCGTCGGGCAAGACCACGATCGCCCGGCTCATCCCCCGCTTCTACGACGTGCACGCCGGGCACGTGCGGATCGACGGCGCCGACGTGCGCGACGTGCGCCTGCGCGAGGTGCGGCGCGCGGTCGGCCTCGTCTTCGAGGACACGTTCCTGTTCTCCGACAGCGTCCGCAACAACATCGCGTTCGCCGATCCCGAGGCGCCGAACGAAGCCGTCGTGCGCGCGGCCCGGCTCGCCGGCGCCGACGAGTTCATCCGTGACCTGCCCGAGGGCTACGACTCGATCATCGGCGAGCACGGCTACTCGCTGTCGGGCGGTCAGCGCCAGCGCATCGCGATCGCGCGGGCGGTGCTCGCCGATCCGCGCGTGCTGATCCTCGACGACGCGACCTCGTCGGTCGACCCGTCGAAGGAACACGAGATCCGCGCCGCGCTGGCCGAGGTGATGCGGGGCCGGACGACGATCATCATCGCCCACCGGCCCGCGACGATCGCGCTCGCCGACCGGGTCGTGCTCCTCGACGGGGGCAAGGTCGTCGCCGACGGGACGCACGAGCGCCTGCTCGCGACCTCGCCGCGGTACCGCGAGGTGCTCGCCCGTGCGGCGGTGGAGCCGGCAGGCCGGCGTCGTCGACGACGAAGAGCTCCTCGACCTGCCGGGGGTGGGCGACTAATGGGCTGGTGGGGCGACAACGTCCCGGAAGAGACGCTCTCGCGCGACGAGGCGACCGCGTGTCGTGCGCCGGCTGCTGCGGATGCTGCGACCGTGGCGCGCGCTCATCGTCGTCTCGGTGCTCGTGCTGATGGCGCAGGCCGCCACGCTTGCTCGCCGGGCCGCTGCTCGTGAAGCACGGCATCGACGCGGGCCTGCCCAGCGCGCACAACCCGCACGGCAGCGCGACCGCGCTCGACCACACGGTGCTCGCCTACCTGGCCGTCGCCTTCGCCGGATTCGTGCTCGGGCGCGTCGCGATCGTCCTCGTCGCGCGCGTCGGCGAGGGCTTCCTGCGCGATCTCCGCAACCGCCTCTTCGGTCACATGATGAGCCTGTCGCTCGACTTCTTCGAGACCGAGAAGACGGGCCGGATCGTCGCCCGCATGACCTCCGACATCGACGCGATGGAGGAGCTGGTCTCGCAGGGACTCGTGCTGTTCGTGCAGAACACGTTCGTGTTCGTCGGCGCGATCA
The DNA here is from genome assembly GCA_963829195.1 of uncultured Actinomycetes bacterium. Taxonomy (GTDB): domain Bacteria; phylum Actinomycetota; class Acidimicrobiia; order IMCC26256; family PALSA-610; genus PALSA-610. The sequence continues at coordinate 633,351 of CAWHHS010000006.1, read as the reverse complement.
TCGTCGTGCTCATCGTGTCCTGGCAGCTCGCGTTCGGGCATCCTCGTGATCGTCCCGCCCGTCTACTTCGGGAGCCGGTGGTTCCGCCGGGTCTCCAACAAGGCGTACCTCGAGGTGCGCGACCGCATCTCGGCGAACCTCAGCACGCTGCAGGAGAGCCTCGAAGGGGTGCGGGTGGTGCAGGCGTTCGGGCGCGAAGAGGCGTTCTCCCGCAAGTTCCACCGCACGAACGAAGACCAGTACCACGCGAACATGCACACCGTTCGCATCTCGTCGAAGTACTTCCCGATCATCGAGTACGCGGGTGTCGCGGGCACCGCGGTGATCATCGGGTACGGCGGTTGGCTCACGACGCGTGGTGTCGTGACCGTCGGCACCGTCGCCGCGTTCGTGCTGTGGTTGAACAGCCTCTTCGAGCCGATCAACCAGCTCAGCCAGCTCTACAACACGGTGCAGTCGTCGGCCGCGGCGCTCAGCAAGATCTTCGGCGTGCTCGACACGCGCCCGACCGTCCGCCAGCGCCAGGCCGCGATCGACCTGCCCCGTTCGGGCGAGGTCGACGTCGACGGCGTGACGTTCGCGTACGGGGCGAACGAGCCCGTGCTGCACGACGTCTCGTTGCACATCCGCGACGGCGAGCGCATCGCGCTGGTCGGGCCGACCGGCGCCGGGAAGTCGACGCTCGCGAAGCTGATCGCCCGCTTCTACGACCCGGTCGAGGGTTCCGTGCGGGTGGGGGGTGCCGACCTGCGCGACGTCGAGTTCGTCTCGCTGCGCCGCCGGATCATCGTCGTGCCCCAGGAGGGATTCCTCTTCGCCGGCACCCTGCGCGACAACGTCCGGGTCGGCCGGCCCGAGGCGACCGACGCGGAGGTCGAGGAAGCGCTGCGCGTCCTCGGGCTGCTCGACCGCTTCTCCGGTTTCCCCGAGGGACTCGACACCGAGGTCCGCGAGCGGGGCTCACGCCTGTCGGCGGGGGAGCGCCAGCTCGTCTCGCTGGCCCGCGCCGCGCTGGCCGATCCGTCGGTACTGATCCTCGACGAGGCGACGTCGAACCTCGATCCCGGCACCGAGCACGCCGTGGAGCAGGCGCTCGAGCACCTCATGCAGGGGCGCACCGTCGTTGTCGTCGCGCACCGTCTGTCCACCGCGGCCCGCGCCGACCGCATCGGCGTGGTGTACGACGGCCGGCTCGCGGAGCTCGGGTCGCACGATGAGCTCGTCGCGCGACGGCGGCCACTACGCCGAGCTCTACCGCGGCGTGGGCGACCCACCAGGCCACACCGGAAGTCGCGTAACGACTGGTCGCTCGCGCTGCGCATCCCGCAAGTGCGGGTCGGTCGAGGCGGGTCTGCTCCGCTGCCGCTCCCGGCGGTACCGTTCCGTCATGGTTGCGACTCCGACCCCCATTGTGTACGACCCGTACGACTACGCCATCGACGCGAATCCGCACCCGGTGTGGAAGCGGCTGCGCGACGAAGCGCCGTGCTACTACAACGAGCACCACGACTTCTACGCGCTGAGCCGCTTCGACGACGTGCTCGCCGCGCACCTCGACCCCGCGACCTTCAGCTCCGCGCACACCACGGTGCTCGAGATGATGGAGCCCGAACCGAACGCGTTCGTGCAGTCGATGATGATCTTCATGGACCCGCCCGCGCACACGCGCTATCGCAAGCTGGTCAGCCGTGCGTTTACGCCGCGGCACATGTCGAGCCTCGAACCGCGGATCCGCACCCTCGCGGCGCGTTTCCTCGACGACTTCGTCGGCGCCGGATCGTTCGACTACGTCGGAGACTTCGGGGCGCGCCTCCCGGTCATGGTCATCTCGGCGTTGCTCGGCGCGCCCGAGGAGGACGAGGAACAGCTGCGCGAGTGGACCGACGCGACGCTGCACATCGATCCGGGCGAGATGATGGGTGCGCCCGCGAACGACCTACGCCGGGAGCTGCACGACTACTGGCAAGCGCACATCGACGAACGCCGCCGCCAACCCCGCGACGACATCATGAGCGAGCTCATGACCGCGGAGCTCGAAGAGGCCGACGGCTCGACCCGGCTGCTCACCGACGACGAGATCCACGGCTTCATGGGCCTGATCTCCGGCGCGGGGAACGAGACGGTCGCCCGCTTCCTCGGATGGTCGGCCGTCGGGCTCGACCAGTTCCCCGACCAGCGGGCCAAGCTCGCGGCGAACCCGGCGTTGATCCCGAACGCGGTCGAGGAGATCCTGCGGTGGGAGGCGCCGTCGGCGATCCAGGGCCGCTGGGTCACGCGCGACGTCGAGTTCCACGACACGCCGATCGCGGCGGGTTCCAAGCTCGCATTGCTCACCGGCGCGGCCGATCGCGACGAGCGGATGTGGGCCGATCCCGACGGCATCGACGTGGAGCGCGACTTGAGCCGCCATGTCGCGTTCGGTTACGGCATCCATTTCTGTCTCGGGGCCGCGCTGGCGCGCCTCGAAGGCCGGATCGCGCTCGAGGAGACGTTCAAGCGCTTCCCGACGTGGTCGATCGACGCCGCCGGCTGCGAGATGGTGCACACGAGCACCGTGCGCGGTTACGCGAAGGTGCCGATCGTCGTCTGAGGTCGTGCGCGTCGGGGCGTCATCGGACAGAATCATCGCATGACTTATCGCGTCGTCCAGTGGGCCACCGGGTTGCTCGGCAAGGAGTCGATCAAGGGAATCCTCGCTCATCCCGAGCTCGAGCTCGTCGGGTGCTGGGTGCACAGCGACGACAAGGTGGGTGTCGACGTCGGCGAGATCTGCGGGATCGGGCCGATCGGCGTGAAGGCGACGAACAGTCTCGACGAGATCTGCGCGCTCGACGCCGACGCCGTCGTGTACGCGCCGGTGCTGGCGAGCACGCGTGACGTGATCCGGCTGCTCGAGTCGGGCAAGAACGTGGTGACACCGGTCGGTTGGATCTATCCGGCCGACTCGCCGGGCGTCGCCGCGCTCCAGGCCGCGTGTCTCGCGGGCCAGGTGTCGTTGCACGGCACCGGCATCAACCCCGGTGGCATCACCGAACGGTTCCCGTTGATGCTCTCGGCGTTGTGCCGCGACATCAAGCACGTGCGGGCCGAGGAGTTCTCGGATATCCGCAACTATCCGACCGACATGGTCGTGCGCGAAGTCATGCTCTTCGGCAAGGACCCCGACACCGCGGCGAAGAGCCCGATGATCGAGATCCTCGGCCACGGGTTCATGCAGTCGATCGACATGGTCGCGGCCGAGCTCGGATGGACGCTCGATGCGGAGAAGACCTCCAAGCACGAGTGGGCCGTCGCCACCGTCGATATGGACACGCCGGTCGGTGTGATCGAGAAGGGCACCGTTGCCGCGCAGCGGTTCACGTGGCAGGGAACGGTCGGGGGCGAACCGGTGATGACGGTGCGCGTCAACTGGCTCATGGGGTCGGAGAACCTCGACCCGCCGTGGACGTTGGGAGAACAGCGGTTCGAGGTCGAGTTCGAGGCGACGCCGCCGGTGGCCTGCACGTTCCACGGTCTGCACCCGCCGGTGATCGGCGAGCACCCGGAGATCGGGCTCATCCCGCCCGCGCAGCACTGCGTGAACGCGATCCCGTACGTGTGCGACGCGGAACCCGGCATCAAGACCTACCTCGACCTGCCGCTCCTTGCCGGGCGCGGCGTCGTGCACTGACGTCGGTGTCCCTGCCGCGTCGTTCGGGCTTGGGCGCAATCTCGCTCGCGGTGATTGCGCTCGTCGGTTCGGGTTGCTCGTCGGGTCACGCGGACGCTGCGCGGCGGCTCCGCGACGACGATCGCCGCGTCGCCGGCGGCCGCGGTGGGTCCGTTCGTTCCCGACCCGAACGATCCGACGAAGAAGGACACGCACTGGCACGCGGCGCTGGGCGTGTACGACTGCGACCACTGGATGGGTGACGGCAGCGGACTCGGCATCTGGAGCTGGCCGACGGCGACGGCGACGGGTGAGCCGGCCCGGGCCGCCGACCCGAACGTGTACGCGGGCCTGCACAGTCACGACGACGGCCTGATCCACATGGAGCCGGCCGTCGCCGACGAGGCCGGGGTCAACGCGACGGTCGGGCGCTACTTCGAGTTCGGCGGCTGGAAGGTGTCGGCGACCGGCTTCGATTTTCTCGGAACGAGCGTGAAGAACGGCGACGCGTGCGGGTCGACGGCGGGCACGTTGCAGTGGGGTGTCGCGCAATGGGACGGCACGACTCGCGTGCAGAGCTACCGCGTCCAGACCGGCGACCCGGCGTCGTGGAAGCTGCACCAGTTCGACGTGGTCGTGATCGCGTTCCTGCCCGCAGGCCGCTCGATCGCGAGCCTCGCCAACCCGCCGTCGGTTGCGATCCTGGCGGGGGAGATGTCCGGGACGGGCCTCACGCCGACGACCGCCGCGCCGTAACTCCCGGTTCGGCTACAGGCGTTCGAAGGGGATCGTGAAGGCGGGCGACTCGACGCCGCCGTCGACCTCGAAGATCTTCCCGGTCACGAACGACGACGCGGCCGACGACAGGTAGACGACCGCGGCCGCGATGTCGGCGGGAACCCCGACGCGCTGCATCGGGGTATTGCCGACGAGCTGCGCGCGCACCGTCTCGTCGGACAACACGTGCGCCAGCGCTTCGGTCTCGATACCGCCGACCTCGATCGCGTTGACGCGGATCTTCGGCGCGAGCTCGGGCGCCATCGCCCGCGTCATCATCGACAGCGCGGCCTTCGCGGTGGCGTACGCGGTGAAGCACGGCTGGACCATGCTCGCCGAGCGCGACGAGATGTTGACGATCGCGCCGCCGCCGGCCTCGACCATGTGCGGCACGACGAGCTTGCTGAGCAGGAACGCGGACGTGACGTTGAACCGCAGCGCCATCTCGAACGAGCGCTCGCTCGTCGCCAGGAACGGACGGGGGAGTGAGCCGCCGGCGTTGTTGACGAGGATGTCGACGCGGCCGAATTCGGCGACCGTCGCGGCCACCAGCGCGTCGAGCTGCTCGGTGACCATTACATCGGTCGCGACCGCGAGGGCGCGCCGGCCGAGGGCACGAACGTCGGCGGCGACTGCGTCGATGTCGGCCTGGGTGCGCGCCGCGCACACGACATCCGCGCCGGCTTCGGCCAGTGCCCGCGCGCAGCCCGCGCCGATGCCCTTGCCGGCACCGGTGACGATCGCGACGCGACCGTCGAGTCGAAACTCGTCGAGGATCATGGGTGTTGTGGGAGCCGAGAGGCGCTAGTTGGCGAGGGCTTTTTCGATCGCGCCGACGATGTCGGCGTTCTCGGGCTCGACCATCGGCGAGAAGCGCTCGAGGATCTCACCGTCGCGCGACACGAGGAACTTCTCGAAGTTCCAGCGGATGTCGCCGGTGTGGCCTTCGGCGTCGGCCTTCGCGGTGAGCTGCTGGTAGAGCGGGTGGCGGCCGTCGCCGTTCACCTCGATCTTCTCCGTCAGCGGGAACTCGACGTTGTAGTTCGTGCTGCAGAAGGTCTTGATCTCGTCGGTGGTGCCGGGCTCCTGCGCACCGAACTGGTTGCACGGGATCCCGACGACCTCGAATCCCTGCGGACCGAAGCGCTCGTGCAGCTTCTCGAGCCCTTCGTACTGTGGGGTGAGGCCGCAGAAGGACGCAACGTTCACGAGCAGCGTGACCTTGCCCTTCTCGTCGGCGAGCACGCCGGCCTTGCCGTCGATCGAGCTGAGCGGAACGTCGTACACCGACATCGTTGGCCCCTTTCGCGAGTGAGTGCCCGCACCCTACGGCAGGGGGGTGCGAGCCTGCACGGCGGCGCGGTCCGGGCCCGCGCCTCACCCCAGCATGCGTTCGAGCAGGTCGACGCACCCGAGTTGTTCGCACGCGGTGGTGGCCCGTTGCGTTCCCCCCAACCCGATGTGCAGGGGCTGCCATTTCGAGCCCATGCCCGCGGTCGAGGCGGCCGATACCCACGAGTAGACGGCGAACAGACGGTACTGGTCCCAGGCCGTGGCCGCGTCGAGGTCGATGCCTTCGGCGGCGAGGAGCGCGCAGTACCGGTCGAGGAGCTGGCGTTCGTCGCGGGCGCGCACCTCGGCCGGGATCGAGTTGCACAACACGTACGCGACGTCACGCAGTCCGGGCGAACGCCCGATCACCGCCCAGTCGAGAAATCCGGTCCGTCCGCCGGCGGCGGTGTCGACGAACAGGTTGCCCATGTGCGGGTCGCCGTGCACGAAGGTGCGCGGACCGGAGTTCCACAGAACCGTGATGTCCTCGTGGCGGGAGAGGTAGATGTCGGCGAGCCGGTGGAACTCGTCGGGGAGCCGGTCGCCGAGCGTGTCGACGGCCATCTGCACGAACTTCGCCCCGCCGCCCGCGCCGCCCGTTCCCTTCGGCGCCAGCCACTCGAGATCTCCGCCGTCGCCGAAGCGGGGTGATTCCCAGAAGCGCGGCGTGGAGCGCGGCCAGCTGTTCGACGATGTCGCGCGCCCGGTCGGCGATGTCGTCGTCGGTCGGGTGCGGGAAGCGGCAGCCCGCGGCGACGAGGTCTTCGAGCACCATGGCGTAACGATCGTCGTCGGTGTCGGCGAACCACACCTTCGGAACGCGGACCGGGATCTCGGGGGCGAGGTCGCGGTAGAAGCGCGCCTCGGCGACACCCATCCCCACCGATGTCACGAACCGTCGTTGCTTCTCGTCGAACGGTGCCAGCTTCACGAACACCGTGGCCGGCAGCTCCGGGTCGCCGTGCAGTGCGAGGCGCGCCCGACCGGTGGTGCCCGAGCTCCGGTCGAGCAGCTCGACCTCGTTCACCTCCCGACCGAGCACGGTCGTGAGCCATTCGGGAGTCAGGTCGGCGACGTCGAGCGGCAGCACGGGCGGGAGGCTACGCGCTCCTACTACCTTTTGCGGCGTGCCGACGCAGCGTTCGAATCGACAGGTGGTACTCGCGAAGCGGCCGCTCGGGATGGTCACCGAGTCGTGCTTCGAGACGATAGAGACCCCGGTCCCCGAGCTCGGTGAGGGCGAGGCGCTGCTCGAGGTGCGCTACCTCGGTATCGACCCCACGATCCGGGGCTGGATCAACGAACGCGGCAACTACATGGCGGGCGTCGCGATCGGCGAGCCCGTTCGGTCGAACGGCGTCGGTGTCGTGGTCGAGACCAACAACCCCGACGAGTATCCCCTCGGCCGCGCGTTCATGCACCTCACCGGCTGGCAGCAGTACTGCGTGGTGCAGGCCAACCCGTTCCCGCCCATCACGATGGTGCCCGAGAACGTCGAGCTGCTCGACGTGCTGGGCGTGCTCGGCCACGTCGGCATCACCGCGTACGTCGGCGTGCTCGAAGTCGCCAAGCCGCAGGCGGGGGAGGTCTTCTGCGTCTCGGCCGCGGCGAGCAGCGTCGGCTCCGTCGCGGGTCAGATCGCGAAGATGCGCGGCGCGACGGTCATCGGGATCGCCGGATCGCCCGACAAGTGCGCGTGGGTCGTCGACGACCTCGGTTTCGACGCCTGCATCGACTACAAGCGTGAGGATGTCGCGGCCCGGCTCAAGGAGCTCGCGCCGCAGGGCGTGAACATCTTCTTCGACAACGTCGGCGGCGAGCTGCTCGACACGGTGCTGCGGCGGCTCGCGATGCAGGCCCGAGTCGTGTTGTGCGGCGACATCTCCACCTACAACCTCGACGGCCCGCCCCCGCCGCTGCACAACATCCGCTATCTCATGGGGAAGCGTGCGCGCATGGAGGGCTTCAACACGCTCGATCACTGGGACCAATACGAGACCGCCGCCGCGCAGCTCGCGGAGTGGCTGGCGGAGGGCAAGATCAGAGGCGCGGGTGCACGAGCTCGTCGGGATCGATCGTGCCCCCGAGGCGTTGGTTCGGCTGTTCTCCGGCGAGCATCTCGGCAAGCTCGTCGTGCGCGTGTAGGGCCGCGTCCCCGCGGCGAGGCACCGCGCTTTTCGAGTGGTACCACCGGTGGCACCACTCGCGGTGCCGTTGGCGGTGGCGGTCGCGTGGCAGCGCGCTCGGGGGGGGCGGAATCGGCCTGAGCTCAGTTGTCCTCGATCTCGGCGATCGGGATGTCGGGGGGAAGGTCGCCGGCGATCACCGGACCCGGCGTACCGGGGGCCGGCTGGGCCTCGACCTCGTACATCGCGGGCGGGGTCGGGACGACGTGCGGGAGATGGACCCGGAAGGTCGAGCCCTGACCGGTCGCGCTCTGGACCTCGGCCCGCCCGCCGTGCGCGTTCGCGATCGCGGCGACGATCGCGAGCCCGAGGCCGGCGCCACCGCTCGCGCGCGTCCGCGACGGATCGGAACGCCAGAACCGTTCGAAGACGCGGCCCGCGTCCTCGTCGGCCATGCCCGGACCTTCGTCGGCGACCTCGATGACCGCTTCGTCATCGGTGTCGAGCACGCGCACGTGCACCGGCGTGTGCGGCGGCGTGTGGCGGTTCGCGTTCTGGAGCAGGTTGCCGAGCACCTGCCGGAGCCGCATCTCGTCGCCGGGGACGAAGATCGCACCGTTGGGCGCGTAGTCGATCGGCCGGTCGGGGGCGACCGCGCGGGCGTCGTCGACCGCGTCGCGGGTGATGCGGGTGAGGTCGACGGGCTGACGGTCGAGCGGGCGGCCCTGGTCGAGCCGGGCGAGCAGGAGCATGTCGTCGACGAGCGAACCCATGCGGTTCGCCTCTTCCTCGATGCGGCGCATGGCCTTGGCGAGGTCTTCGGGGCGGTCGGCCGCGCCGCGACGGAACAGCTCGGCGTAACCGCGGATCGAGGTGAGCGGCGTGCGCAGCTCGTGCGACGCGTCGGCGACGAACCGGCGCAGCCGGCCTTCCGACGCGGCGCGCGCCGCGAACGCGTTCTCGATCTGCTGCATCATCTCGTTCAACGCGAGCCCGAGCCGGCCGACCTCGGTGTGCTCGTGGTCGACGTCGACGCGCCGGGAGAGATCACCGGCCGCGATCGCGCCGGCGGTCTCCTCCATCTGTTCGAGCGGCCGGAGCCCGAGCTTGACGACCCACCAGGCGAGGATGGCCAGGACGAGGAGCACCGAGAGGGTCACGATCAGCTCGACGAGCAGGAGGCGATGCAGTGACTCGCTCACGTCGCGCAGCGGGATCGCGACGACCAGTACGGCCGCGATTCCGGGGCCGAACCCACCTTGGCGGAATCGGACGTTGCCGGCGAGCACTCGGTAGCTCGGGTGGTGCACCGTGAAGATGCGCCCGACGGTGATCGCCGTCGGCAATGCCGGCTTGGTCCTGGTCGAGACCGTGTCGGCGCTGACGACCTGGGTCGACCCGTCGGAGAATCGCAACTCGGCGTAGGTGCCGAAGGGGAGCGGCCGCGGCGCCGCCGTGTTCCCCGGGTCGTTGTCGACCGAGCTCGAGATTTGCTGCGGAGCCGCGAGCGCGGAGGCGAGCTGCTCGTTCACGCGCGTCGAGAGGAACGTCTTCTGCTCGTGGTACGTCGCGAAGCCGGCGACGGTGAGCCCGATCGCGGCCAGCACGACCAGGCCGACCAACAGCCGGACGCGCAACGTCATCGCAGGTCAGCCTTCGGGCGGGGTCCGCAAGGTGTAGCCAACGCCCCGGATGGTATGGATCAAGGGCGGGCCGAGCCTGTCGATCTTCTTGCGCAGGTAGCTGATGTAGGTCTCGACGACGTTGGCGTCGCCGTCGAAGTCGTACTCCCAAACGTGGTCGAGTATCTGCGACTTGGAGAGCGCCCGCCGCGCGTTCAACATGAGGTAGCGCAGCAGCTTGTACTCGGTGGGCGTGAGCTCGATGCGGGTGCGGCCGCGCCACACCTCGTGCGTGTCGTCGTCGAGCTCGAGGTCCGCGAACGCGAGCCGCGCCGTCCCGTCGCCGTTGACCGCGCCCGTCCGCCGCAGGACCGCGCGCACGCCGCGCGACGAGCTCCTCGAGACTGAACGGTTTGGTGACGTAGTCGTCACCGCCGACGGTGAGACCCTTCACCTTTTCCTCGGTCGAGTCGCGAGCCGTGAGGAACACGACGGGAACGTGGTGCCCGTCCGCGCGCAACCGTTGAACGACGGCGAAGCCGTCGCGATCGGGGAGCATGATGTCGAGGACCACGAGGTCGGGGCGGAAGTCCGCCGCGGCTCGCAGGGCGTCGGATCCGGTGCTGGCGACCTCGACGTCGAAGCCTTCGTAGCGAAGCGCGGTGGCGACCAGGTCGGTGATGTTCGCCTCGTCGTCGACGACGAGGACTCTGGTGTCGGACACAGGTGCATGGTCGCGCCATTGGTTGTGTGAATGCTGTGCGCGTGCTGAGGGGGTGGTGCGCGCGGGAGCGGCGTCCGTCTCACCGGGCCGGCTCCCGGGATTCCCAGGCCGATCCCAGCCTGGGAGCCGATACTGGAAGACCGGACGTTTCCGTAGGAGTGATGAATGATGCGAAATCGGGTGATCGCGAGTATCTCCGTCGCGGCGGCAGTGGCCGTCAGCGGTGTGGGAGGTGCGCTCATCGCCGTGCCGAGCCTGTCGGGAGCGCAACCGTTCTCGAACGCGGCGACGCTCATCGCCGCGACCGACGCCAACAAGGCGGCAACGACTCCCGGCCCGGCCCACAGTTCGCCGCTGATCGACGCCGCGGCCAAGGCGCTCAACCTGACGACGGCCCAGCTCGTCGCCAAGCTCGCCGACGGCAAGACCACGATCGCCGACGTCGCCAAGCAGCAGAACGTCGACATCAACACCGTGATCGCGGCGATGGTGACCGCGGACAAGGACCGGATCACCAAGATCGTGAACACGCCGGCGCCGCACTGGGCGGGCGGCCCCGGCGGTCCGTTCGCCGGCCGCGGCCCGGGCATGTTCGGTGGCTTCGGACGGTTCGGCGCGATGGCGCTCGACCCGGTCGCGAAGGCGCTCGGCATCACGACCGACCAGCTGCGGACGGATCTCGCGAACGGTCAGACGATCGCGCAGATCGCCAAGAGCAAGAACGTCGACGTCAACACGATCATCAACTCGTTGGTGACCGCCGGGTCGACGAAGATCGACCAGGCGGTGAAGGCCGGCCGTCTCCAGCAGGCGCAGGCCGACAAGGTGAAGGCCGCGCTCAAGACCGAGATCACGAACCTCGTGAACAACGGCTTCCCGAAGGGTCCGCGCGGCGGGTTCGGTTTCGGGAGCCCGGGCCACATGCACTTCGGCGGTGGGGCTCCGGACTCGGCTCCGCAGCCCGCGCCGACCTCCTGACGGCGACTCCCGCCGACAACTTCCGATTCGGGGCCGCCGCGTTTCCCGCCCGGTGGCCCCGAATCGCGTCCGGGCCCCTTCGCGGCGTCGCGACTCCGTCCTAGATTGCGGGCGGGCGAGCACGAAGCCACGAGGAGGCCGGTATGCCGGAACGCAAGAGCTACGTGTCGGGTACGCCGAACTGGATCGACCTGCAGACCTCGGACACCGGGGCCGCGAAGAAGTTCTACGGCGACCTCTTCGGATGGGCGTTCGACGACCTCCCGGTCGACGAGGCGAACGGCATCTATTACTCGATGGCGAAGATCCGTGACCTGAACGTCGCGGCGATCGCCGGGCTCGGCGACCAGGCCGCGCAGGGTGTGCCCCCGCATTGGAACTCGTACGTCAGCGTCGACGACATCGAGGCGACCGCGGCGAAGGTGGCGCCCGCGGGCGGCACCGTGATCGCGCCGCCGTTCGACGTGATGGACGCGGGGCGCATGGCGGTCGTCCAGGACCCGACCGGCGCGATCTTCGAGCTCTGGCAGGCGAAGAACAACATCGGCGCGGCGCTCGTCAACGAGCCCGGCACGTTCTCGTGGAGTGAGCTGATCACTCCCGACGTCCCGAAGGCCGCGGCCTTCTACGCCGCGGTGCTCGGGTGGGGGTCCAAGACGCACGGCGACGGGATGCCGTACACGGAGTTCGAGCTCGACGGCAACAGCATCGCGGGTGCGATGAACCCGCCGATGCCGGGCATCCCGCCGCTGTGGGGCATCTACTTCTGCGGTGGCCGACACCGACGCCACCGTCGCGCAGGCGACCGCGCTGGGCGGGTCCGTGATCGCACCGCCGATGGACATCGAACCGGGCCGGTTCGCCGTGCTGGCCGACCCGCAGGGCGCGATGTTCAACGTCATCAAGATGAGCGAGGCGTGACCGAGCACACGTCGGTGCTCGTCGACAAGGCGCGGGCACTGCGGCCGCTCATCGAGCAGGACGCGGCCCGCGCCGAGGTCGAGTCGTCGACGACCAGGGCGGTCGTCGACGCGCTCGCCGAAGCCGAGCTGTTCTGGATCCTCGTCCCGCGCGAGCTCGGGGGCGCCGAGGCGGGGATCGAGGACGCGCTGGCCGTCTTCGAGGAGCTCGCCTACGCGGACGGCTCGACGGGCTGGTCGGCGATGGCGAACGCGACGTCCTCGTGTTTCGCGGCGATCTACACGTCCGACGACGCGGCCAAGGCGATGTTCAACGCCGACGGCCGCGGCATCCACGCGGGGATGCTCGGCCCGGTCGGGACGGCGCGCGTCGTCGACGACGGCTTCGTCGTCACGGGTCGCTACCAGTTCGGTTCCGGGTGCGCGCACGCGACGTGGTTCGGTGCGGGCACGCAGGAGGTCGACGCGTCGGGGAGCAGCTGAACGACGCGTCCGGCCTCCCGGCGCTACGCGTCGTGTTCCTGCGGCCGGAGCAGGTCGTGCTGCTCGGCAACTGGGACGTCCTCGGCCTCGCGGGCACCGGCAGCTACGACTACTCGGTCGACGAGCAGTTCGTCGCCGGAGGCTTCTCCTTCCCGTTGTTGACGGCGGTGCCGCGCCGCGGCGGCGCGACCTACAACATCGGCTTATTCGGCATCGTGGCGTCGGGCCACGCGGGGTTCGCGCTGGGTGTCGGTGCCCGCGCCCTCGACGAGCTCCTCGACCTGGTGCCGACGAAGCAACGCATGGGCCAGTTCTCCCCGGTGGCCGACGAGCAGCTCTTCCAGCACGACTACGCGATGCACGACGCCGCGCTGCGCGCGGCGCGTGCGTACGTGTTCGACGTTTTCGGGCAGGCGGAGGCGGCCGCGCTCGCCGGCGACGCCCCGTCGTTCGTACAGCAGCAGCGGATGCGCCAGGCCACCACCTACGCGACCCGCGTCGCCGCCGACGCGGCCCGTTTCGCGTACACGTGGGCGGGCACGACCGCGCTGCGCAACGGTGGCGTCCTGCAGCGCTGCTTTCGCGACATCCACGCCGGGACCCAGCACGTCTACGTCGACAACAACACGCTCACCGCGTACACGCAGACGTTGCTGTCGTCCCGCGGCCCTCGGTAGCCGGGAGCATCACGGGCGGCATCAGTGCCGTTCGAGATCGCGGCGCACGACCTTGCCGGTGTGGTTGCGGGGCAGCTCGTCGACGAACTCGACCTCGCGCGGGACCTTGAAGCGGGCGAGGTTCGCGCGGACGTGCTCGCGCACGCTCTCCGCGTCGACGTCGGTTCCGGGTCGGGCGACGACGAACGCCTTGAGCCTCGTCCCGAACTCCGGATCGGAGATGCCGACCACGGCGGCTTCGACGACGTCGGGATGGTGCGCGATCACGTTCTCGACCTCGCTCGGGAACACGTTCTCGCCGCCGGACACGATCATCTCGTCGTCGCGCCCGTCGACGAACAGGCGTCCGGCCCGGTCGACGTGACCGGTGTCGCCCGTGTGCATGAACCCGTCGACGACCGACTTCGAACCCCCGTCGGTGTACCCGGTGAACGAGAGCGGGCCCCGAGCGAAGATGCGCCCGGTCGTGCCGGCCGGCACCTCCCGATCGTGCTCGTCGAGGAGCCTGATCCGGGTCCCACGCGGCGGTCGGCCGGCGGTCGCGGGCGCGGCGCGCAGATCGGCGGGCGTCGCGACCGAGACCGAACCGACCTCGGTGGAGCCGTAGAGGTTGTAGAGGACGTTGCCGAACGTGTCCATGAAGCGGGTCGCGAGGTCGCCCGGCAACGCCGAACCCGACAGGGGGACGAACCGCAGCGACGACGTGTCGTAATCCGCCCGGCGCGCGACCGGCACCTCCAGGATGCGCAGGAGCATGACCGGCACCGCCACGAGAACGCCGGCGCGGTGTTCCGCGATCAGCGCAAGGCAGCGCTGTGGATCGAACGTGCGCTCGAGCACCATCGTGTCGCCGAGCAGCATGCTCGTCGTCGCGTTCGCGAATCCCCAGGCGTGGAAGCACGGCGCCGCGATCACCATCTTCTCGCCGGCGCGGTACGGGAGGCGCTCGAGGAGCGCGACCGCGCCCGCACGCGTGCGGGACGTCCGCGACGAGCGCGCCCTTGGGCGGCCCGGTCGTCCCCGACGTCATGATGATCACCCGCCCGCTGCGGGAGGGCCGATCGAGGGCCGGGCCGCGGGCGTGCCGGGCGGCGAGGTCGTCGAGGGATCGCACGTCGGCGGTGAGCTCGAGGTCGGAGGTGCCGGTGCCGGTGCCGGCGCGGCTTGCGGCCCGTTCGGTCCAGGCGAGGAGCCGCGACTCGACGCCCGCGTCGAGCGCGAGCGACGTGAACTCGTCGTCGTGGACGAGGAGCACCGCCCGCTCGCGGCGCATGATCGTGTCGACCTGGGGAGCGGCGAAGCCGGTGTTGAGATACAGCGCGTTCGCTCCGAGCTTGGCGAGCGCACCCGTGATCTCGAAGAAGCCCCGGTGGTTCCGGCACAGCACCGCCACCGTGTCGCCCGCGCGGATACCGGATTCGATCAGCCCGCGCGCGATCGCGTCGCTACGCCGGTCGAGGTCGGCGAACGAGAGGGCGCCCCGTTCGTCGACGAGCGCGGCGCGGTCGCCGTGGCGCGCGGCGCCGATCGCGAAGACGGCGGCGAGTCCGGGGCCCCAGTGGCGGACGCCGCGGACGATGCCGCAGAGCCGGTCGGGCCGCTCCGGACGCAGGACCCCCGTCGCCGCGAGTGCGCGGATCGTCCGCGTCGCGTCGGACGAGGGTGTCGAGCGCGCGCATCGACCGATGCTACGAGGCCACCGTTCTCCGGTTGTGACGCGGCGGTGACGCGTGCACGGTCATGGTGGGCCGCGTGTCCGACGGTCGCGTCCAGCTTCGCAAGGCGGCGATCGGCGGTGACGGCGAACCCAGGCTCGCGCCCGGCTCGGATGCCGTGCTCCTCGCCACCGCACTCGCCCGCAGCTTCGAGCTCGTCGCCGGGATCGCACTCTTCGTCCTGAGCGCCACGGCCGCCGTCGTGCTCCTGATTCCGAGCTCGGCGGCCTCGCGGACCGGGTTCGCGGTCGAGCTCGGTCGCGCTCGGTCTGGCGCTGGTGGGTCTGGCGTTGCTCCTCAGCCGGCGCAGCGCGCACGCGGTCATGGAGCCGCTCGAGGTGCTCGACGCCGCGCTCGCTCGCGATCACCGCCGGCGACCTCGACGTGCGGGTGCAGCTGGACCGGGCCGCGGCCGAGATCCAGTTCGTCGGGCAGTCCGTGAACCTTATGGTCCGGCGAGCTCGCCCGGCTGCGGCTGGTCGAGCTCGAACGCACCAAGGATCAGAGCGTCCGCCGCGAGCTCGCCGAGGTCGTGCACGCGTCGCTCGACGTCGAGCACGTCGTGATGCGCGCGGTCGAAGTGGTCGGCGCGGCGCTCGACGTCGATCGCGTGCACATCCGGCTGGTCGACCGGGGTGTCGCCCGGCTCGCAGCGGAATGGCGGCGCACGGAACAGATCAGCTCGTTCGTCCCGATCTCGCCCGGCGACGAGCTGTTGCCGCTGCTGCACCTGATCGGCGTGACCGACGACGAGCACGCGGTGGTGATCGACGACACGCTCGACGACGCGCGCTTCGGCGTCGAGCAGCGGATCGCGTTCGACGAACTGGGCGTGCGTGCGGCGTTGAAGTACCCGCTCGTCGTCGGCTCGCAGGTGGCCGGCGTCATCGTCGCGAGCATGCAGAGCGACGCGCGATCGTGGAACGACAGCGAGGTCGCGCTCATGCAGGGCTTCGCCCGCGAGATCGGGCGCGCGCTCGATCACGCGCGTCGCGTATGCGTTGCAGAACCAGATGGTCGATCGGCTCGGTGTGCTCGACCGCGCCAAGAACGACTTCCTGGCCGAAGTCTCGCGTGAGTTGCGCGGGCCGCTCGCGAGCGTCCTCGGGTACATCGAGCTGCTCACCGACGACTCGGCGGAGTCCGTGACCGCGGAGCAACGACGCATGCTGAACATCGTCGAGCGCAACGGCGAGCAACTGATCGTGCTCATCGACGATCTCCTGACGATGTCGCGCATGGAGGCAGGCACGTTCGAACCGAAGTTGGCGCCCGTCGACCTCGTCCGATTGCTCGACCGCGTGTACGAGGCCACGCTGCCCGCGGCCGCGGCCGGGCGGACTCACCTTCGAGGTGAACCTCGAGCCCGCGCTCGACGCTCGTCGGCGACGGCCGCCAGATCGAGCGCGCGGTGCAGAACCTCGTGTCGAACGCGGTGAAGTTCACGCCGGTCGGCGGCCGGGTCGACATCTCCGCGCGGACGACGGGCAAGAGGTCGTCATCGACGTGCGCGACACGGGCATCGGGATCGCGGCCGAGGATCAAGACGAGCTCTTCTCCCGGTTCTTCAACGCCGAACATGCGACCGCGGCGGGAGACGCTCGGGCAGCGGACTCGGGCTCTACATCGTCAAGCAGATCGTCAACAGTCATCACGGATCGATCGGGGTCGTGTCCGTACGAAGGCCGGGGGAGCGTCTTCAGCGTCCGGCTGCCGGTGCGTCCCGACGTCACGACAACCGCGCCGCACGCAGTGAGCGGTGCGGGTGCGCACGGCGTACATCCGTGACGACATGGTTTCGCGTCCGCGGGCAGAACATCGGTCCCGAGAATCGAGGAACGATATGAGTCTCATCTTCGTCGTCGACGACGATCCCGACGTGCGCGAGCTCGTCGAGTACAAGCTCCGTCAGGAGGGTCATCAGGTGCTCGAGCGCGGTCAACGGCCAGGACGCGTTGCGGCTCGTTCCCGCGGCCCGGCCCGGTGTCGACCTGTTGCTGCTCGACGTCATGATGCCGGGGCTCTCCGGCTTCGACGTGCTCGGCGCGGCTGCGGGACGACGCCGCGACCAAGGCGCATGCCGATCATCATGCTGACGGCGAAGGCACAGGATTCCGACTCCGAGCGCGGGCTACAGCCTCGGTGCGAACGACTACGTGCTGAAGCCGTTCAGCCCCCGCGACCTCGATGAGCCGCGTCGAACGCCCAGCTGGTCGGCACGGGGTAGCGCGGTAGCGTTCCTCCGCGGGCCGGCGGCCGAGCGGTGGGGGAACGAGGACATGGCGATGGAAGTTCCGAGGGTCGGACCGGACGCGGCGGTCGACGAGCTCGAAGCCGCGTTGCGCGAGGCGGGCTGTGTCGTCGTGGAACGGCTGGTCGCGTCCGAGCTGCTCGATCGCATGGAAGCGGAGCTCGAGCCGTTCCTCGCCTCGACGCCGGCCGGGCGGCGACGAGTTCACCGGGATGAACACGCGCCGGACCGGCGCGCTCCTCGCGCGGTCACCGGCGTTCGGCCGGCTCGCCGCGCACCCGACGGTCCTCGGCACGCTCGACCGCGTCCTCGGCGACCACGCGACGAGCTACCAGCTGCACCTCACCCAGGTGATCGAGATCGGGCCCGGCGAACCTGCGCAGATGGTGCACCGCGATCAATGGGCGTTCGACTTCTTCCCGTTCCCGGCCGGCTTCGAGGTCGAGTGCCACACGATGTGGGCGGTGAGCGACTTCACCGCGGAGAACGGCGCGACGCGGTGATTCCCGGCAGCCACCGGCTCGACGACAAGTTGCGCTTCACCGAGGACGACACGGTCCCCGCGGAGATGCCGCGCGGCTCGGTGCTGATCTATCTCGGGTCGCTGTACCACGGCGGTGGCGCGAACCGTTCCGCCGCGCCGCGGCGGGGAGTGAACGTCGGCTACACGTTGTCGTGGTTGCGCCAGGAGGAGAACCAGTACCTGGCGTGCCCGCCCGAGGTCGCTCGTGATCTGCCCGAGGACCTCGCCCGCCTCGCCGGCTACCAGCGCGGTGCGTACGCGCTCGGCTACTACAGCGACCTGCGCGACCCGTACGACGCCGTGCGCGGCGAACACGCCTCCGACCGTCAGAGCTTCATGCCCACGTCGACGTCCTGACCCCATAACCCTGCCAACTGTTTGCTGGGAAATGGGCTCCACGCGCCCTTTTTCCAGCAAACGGTTTGCCGAGTTTTCGGGAACCAACGGGGTCGGTCCGGCGTGTAGTTACGGCCGGCGGTGACGGGGACACGGAGGTCGTTTGCCGGACACGATGCAGTCGACGAGCGTGAGCGCGACGGGAACGGCCGCGGGCCGGGGCTTCCTCGCGGCCGCGCTGGCGACGCTGTTCGTCGGGGTTGTCGCCGCGGTCGACCCGCAGGGTCTCGTCCCGTCGGGCCCGGCCCGGTGGACGGTCGGCTTCGTGATCACCGGGATCGCCGTCTGCGCATTGTTGTCGCGGCCCGTCCGGATGCGAGCGCCGGACCGGCATCGTGTGGGCCGGGTTGCTCGTCGGGTTGTTCCTCGCGTCGCTCGGCGGTGTCGACACGTTGCACGCGTGGATCGGTACTCCCGACCGTCGCCTCGGCTTCCTCGCGTGGTGCACCTTCCCGCTCCTGTTCCTGTGCGGGCAGGCGCTGACGACGGCGGTCGACCGGCGAGCCGTGTTCCGCGGCGCGGCGATCGCCGCGTCCGTGCTCGGTGTGTGGTGCGCGTTCGAGCGGGCGGGATGGTCGCTGATCGACGACGTCGTTCGCGGGTCACCGCGTCGGCGGGCCGTTCGCGCAGCCCGCGTACGTCGGCGCGGCCGCGGTGCTGCTCGTGCCGTTGGCCGCGGCGACCGCGTTCGACCGGTTCGAGCTCGCGGGTGTGGCGAGTCGTCGGCGGCTTCGGGGCGCTGACCGGTGGCGCGGCGTTGTTGCTGTCGCAGACGCGGGGCGCGTGGCTCGGTGCGGTGGTCGCGATCGCGTTGCTCGGCGTGAGCCACGCCCGTACGGTCCGGAGACGGTGGCGCGAGATCGCGCGCCGCGGCCGCGGCCGTCGTCGTGTTGTTCGCGGTGACGCCGTTCGGCCACCGGGTCGGCGAGGCGTTCGACCTCGGGAACGGGACCACGCGGGGGCGTTTCGACGACTGGGCGGTGGGCGCGCGCATGGTCGAACGCCATCCCGTCTTGGGGGTCGGACCGGAGGGCTACCGGGTCGTGTTCCCGCAAGTCGTGTCCGCGGGTTACGTCCGGCGGAACGGCACCGCGGTGATCCCCGACCGGGCGCACAACGGCGTGCTCGACGTCGCGGCCGACGGCGGCGTCGTCGCCGGCCTGCTCTACGCCGCGCTGCTGGCGCTGCTGTCCGTATCGCGTGGCGCGTCGCTGCGCAGTCGAGACGTACGGAACGTCGCGCTCGCGTGCGCGGTGATCGCGTACGTCGTGCAACAACAGTTCCTGTTCCCGCTGAGTGAGGTCGATCCGCTCTTCTGGGTCGTCGCGGGCATGCTCGTGGCCGCGACCGGCGCGCTGGAGACCGGTGGTGGTGACGGGCGCCACCGGGCGGGTGGGCCGAGTCGCGCCCGCGATCGTCGCGGTGATGGTCGTGTTCGGCGCCGTGATGGGCGTGCGCGAGATCGAGGCCGACCGCCTGCTCGAACGCGCCGCGAACGCGTCCGGCCGCACCGGCCTGCACGACGCCGATCGTGCAACCCGTCTCCGTCCCGATTCGATCCGGACGTGGTACGTCGCGGCGCGTATCGCGGCGCGGGGTCCGGCGATCACCGACGTGGACGCGGCCGTCGCCCGGGTCGAGCGCGGGCTCGACCGTTCGCCGCGCGATCCGCGTTGCGCGGGCTGGACGCCGAGCTGCTCGTGGAGCGGGCCGTCCGCTCGGGCCTCGACGACGACCGGGCCCGGGCGCGGACCGTCGTCGCGGCCGACCTGGTCGACGCCCCGGACGACCCGCAGCTCTGGCTGGACCGGGCCGAGATCGCGCGCCTCGACGGCGACGCCGCCACGGAGGCCGGGGCCCGGGCGCGGGCGGCTGCTCTCCAACCGGGGCAGAAATCGTGAACCTCCGGAGCGGCTCGGAGGTGTATGGCCCGATGGAACTGCAACGCACCCACGAAGGTCCGGTCCGGATCGCCGGCCGGCGGGCCGGCGGCGAGGTCCTCGACGATCGTGACCGGCTCGACGATCGGTTCGACCGGGACGACGCGGACGAGCTCGAAGTGATCGCGGAGTTGACCGATCTGGACGTTGGCCCGCCGCCGTCTGCAGCCGATCGGCCGGACGGCGGTGAGGTCTTCGCCGCGTTCTACCGGTCCGACTACGCGAACGTCGCGCGGGCACTCAGTTACACGCTCGGCGACGTCGACCTCGGCCGCGAGGCGACCGACGAGGCCATGGCGCGTGCGTACGCGCGGTGGTCGAAGATCCGCGAGTACGACAGTCCCGCGGGTTGGGTGTACCGGGTCGGTCTCAACTGGGCGTATCTCGTCGCGGCGGCGCCTGATGCGTGCGCTGCCGTTCGTCGAACGTCCGCCGCGCGACCGAACCGCCGATCTCCGATCCTGCGATCGCCGACGCGTTGCGGCGCCTCGACGTGAAGTTGCGCGTCGGTCGTCGTGTGCCGGTTGTTGCTCGACTGGTCGGTCGAGGAGACCGCCGCCGCGTTGCGCATCAAGCCGGGAACGGTGAAGAGCCGCCTCCATCGCGCACTCGCAATGCTCGAACGCTCACTCGGACACATGAGGTCATGAACATGCAATTCGAACAGAAGCTCCGCGACGCGCTGCAACGGGACGCGGCCGAACTCGTCCCGATCGGGCGCGGCGCCGACGACGCCCGCCGCCGAGGATTCCGGCGCAAGCGCCGCCTGCACTCCGGTGTCGTCGTGCTCGGGGCCGCGGGTCTCGTCGGCGGCACGATGGCCGTCATCGAGACCCGACCGTCCGGGCCCGGCGGCAAGGGTCAACGCCCAGCCCGCGGCGGCGCCCGCCGAGCTTGCGTGGCGTGCGGTCGACGGGACCGTGCTCGTCGACTCGGCGCACTTCACGACGGCGTCCGGTGTGACCTACGAGCTGTCGACCGCGCCGGGCGCGGCCACGGCAGACGGGCACGATGCCGGTGCCGCAGGCGTTGTACGCCACCCGCGACGGGGCCGCGTTCACGCAGACGGCGCTCGGCGCCACGCCCTGGATCAGCGATCTCGCCGAGAGCAAGGGCGTGTTGTACGCGGTGAGCACCGGCCCGGGCGCGCAGTCGGGTACGACCGACTACAAGTTGTCGACGTCGACCGACGGCGGCGCGCAGTGGGCCGGAGAGTCGGTCCCCGTCGACTTCACGGGCGCCCGCGGCCAATGTCGCCGTTGACGGTCTCGACCCGCGTGCAGGTGGCGCGTGGGTCGCACACGACCGTCGTGATGGCCGAGGCGCGTTACGACGCCGACTTCGCCAAGGCGCTGGGCGTGACCGGAGAGAACCGGGCCGTGCAGACCACGGCGGACGGTGTGCAGGTCGTCGACTACTCGGCCTGCAAGTCGAACATCGCCGGCGTCTCGGCGGGTGCTCTGCGGGCGGAGAGAGCGGGGTCGAAGGCGGCGTGTCAGCCGACCGTCGAGTCGACCCATCCGTGGAGTGAGTTCGGCATCACTGATGCCAATGCGCTGCACCAGCAGATCGCACTCGTACGCGACGACGGTGGCTCGTGGCAGTCGGTCGTCGCTGCCGATCGACGGCAACGCCTACGTCCAGGACGTCACCGCGACGTCGACCGGCTTCCTGATGGTCGAGCAGATCTCGCCGGCGATCGGCGATCAGATGTCGTCGAAGCTGCTCTCGTCGACCGACGGCCGTACGTGGACCACGTTGACGACGACGCCCGCGTCGGCGTACTGGATGGCCGATCGCCGGTGACCGCGTGATCGCGGGCGACGCGACGAACTCGAATCTCTACGTCTCGAACGACGCCGGTGCGACGTGGAACTCGACGGCGAACGTCGGCCGGCCTGGTTGGGGTTCCGGCTTCCGAGATCGAGGGCACGTCGGTCGACGCCGGCCCGCTCGGGTACGCGGCGGTGGTCACGACGGGTGTGAACGGATCGTCGTCGCACAACTTCCTGCTCAACAGCACCGACGGGAACACGTGGACGGTGACGGACCTCGCAACGGTCGGCGCACCGGCCGACGGGGTATGTCGCCGGGGTGACGGTCGGCGCCGACCACATCGACGTGACGTTCTCGATCCCGCCGGCCGACGCAACGTCGCTCGGCAAGCTGGTCACGCTGGTGGCGACGCCGAAGGCGTACGCCGACTTGGTCGAGCGGGTACGGCGCGAGTACCATCATTGGTCCGCCGCGGGGTGGAGCAGTCTGGTAGCTCGTCGGGCTCATAACCCGAAGGTCGCAGGTTCAAATCCTGCCCCCGCCACCATGTGATGTCGCGAGACATCGTGAACGGTCCGAACCCTCATTGGGGTTCGGACCGTTTGGTTTTGGGGCGGGTTGGGCCTTTGGGGGCGTGGGTGGGCTGGTAGTCGCGGGTGGGGTCGATGGTGAGTTGGCGGAGGAGTTCTCCGGTGGCGGCGTGGACGACGCGGACGTGGAGGTCGTCGATGAGCAAGATGATGTGGGTTCGGGCGTGGGTTCGTCCGATGCCGATGTGGTGGAGCCGGCCGTTCACGCGGACGGTGACGGTGCCGCCGGTGTCGACGCGGTCGTGGCGGACGCGGTAGTGGGTGTCGTCGCGTCCGGTCGGGGTGGCTTTGGGGCGGGCGTTGTAGATGGTCGCGGGGGTCGCTCGGTGTGGGAGCGACTTGTGGGGCCGGTGGTGGTTGTAGATGGTGCGGAAGGTGTCGAGCAGCGTTTGGAGTTCGCGGATCGTGGTGGGTGCGGGCTGTCTGTCGAGCCACGTTTCATTGTCTGTTGGAACCGTTCGACTTTGCCGCAGGTGGTGGGATGGTTCGGTCGGCTGTTCTTTTGGGTGATGCCGAGTCGGTGGAGTTCGGCTTCGAATCCGTTGCGTCCGCCGCGGCCGGTCGCGAACCTGACCGTGTAGACCATGCCGTTATCAGTCAATGTTGATTGGGGTGTTCCGTGCTCGGCGACCGCGGTGCGGAACTCGGCCAGGACGATCTTCGCGGTGACGGGCTGGTGGGCGGTGATGTCGGAGCGCGTAGCGGGAGTGGTCGTCGAGCCAGGACAGGATCTCGGTGTCGGTCCCGTCGGCGAGTGGGTAGTGGGTGAAGTCTGACTGCCAGCACTCGTTCGGGAGCTCGGCTTCGAACCGGATGTAGGAGCTGCGCGGCCGTTTCTTGGGTTCGGGAACGATCAGCCCGTGCGGGTCAGGATCCGGTGGATCGTGGCGCGCGCGACACGCAGGCCGTGGTGGTGTTCGAGATGCCAACGGATCGTGTCCGGTCCGGCGTCGAGGCCCTGACGGGTCAGTTCTCGACGGAGCTCGACGATCAGCTCGACGGTGGGGGCCGCGGTCGCGGTCGGAGACGTGCGCGGTCGTCGCGATCGCGGCTCGAACGCCGTGTCGCCCTCGGCTTGGTAGCGGGCAACGAGTCTGTAGACCCAGGATTCGGGCCACGCCGTAGGCCTGGCGGCGACCTCGGACGGGACCGGCCCTCGACAACGACGGCGGTGATGATCAGACGGGCTTTGGACACCCGTCCAGCGTCAAGGACTGTCCTCTATGTCCTGAGACATCTGTCCTCGATGTCCTGAACCAGCACACTGCCCCCGCCACCAACGAAATAGCAGGTCAGGCCCGGTGCGCAAGCGCCGGGCCTGCTGCGTGTGATGCCGAAAATGGTGCCGGCATCGCGAACGCGTGTCGTGAGCGTGGTGCTGCACAGCCCGAAGGTCGCGCCGTCGTGTGCGCGCGGCGATTCAGGGTTGGCTTGGCGTGGGCGCGGCGGCCACACGGTGGACGGCGAACGCTTGCACGGAGCTGACCGCAACGTCGCGACACCCGCAGCGCTCGTAGAGGGGTCTGTCAGAATTCTTGTGTAAGTGGTGGTGATGGTCATCAAGTGATTCGTTGCAAGTGCTCTCCGCCGATCTGAACGCGCCAACGCGATGGCTGCGCTCGTGGCGCCGGGGCTCGGCCTCGCGTCCGTGCGATTCGGTTGTCCTGCTGAGCGGCTACCCGGATGCCGGACACCGGTCGCCCTACGGTTGGCTGATGCTGCCTGAGACCGACGTGGCCCGTGTCCGCCGTTGGGTCGACGCCCACAATGACCGGCTTCCCGAGCGGGCCCGCGGCCAGATCCGCTATGAGCTCGATGTCGCCGACCGCCACGTCACCGTGCTCGAGTGTCGTCCGCCGTGGCGACCGGAGCACGGACCGGACTGGACGCGATTCCCGATCGTACGGTTTCACTACGCGAAGGCGCGACGGGAGTGGAGTACTTACTGGCGGGACCGGAACTTGCGGTTCCATCAGTTCGATCCGATCCCGCCTTCTGCTCGGGTCGATGATCTTCTCGCCGCCGTCGATGCCGACTCGACCGGGATCTTCTGGGGCTGACTTCGTCGGAAACGCATCGGGACAACGATCGTGTCGGTGCAGGGCAGCCGCGCGATGCGCCCGGCCGTCCAACCCGACCTGTCTCGG
The DNA here is from genome assembly GCA_963829195.1 of uncultured Actinomycetes bacterium. GTDB lineage: Bacteria > Actinomycetota > Acidimicrobiia > IMCC26256 > PALSA-610 > PALSA-610. Next base: position 608,725 of record CAWHHS010000006.1, on the reverse strand, counting down.
GCGTGAGGTTGAGCTGCCGGCGTTAGCTCTGACGTGATTGGTGAGGATCTACGCTTGGGGATGGCCACAGGTTCGCACCGGGTCGCGTTTCTCGCCCTTGTCGCCTGTGTCGGCGATGGAGCACTGCGACACGAGGATGACCGGTCGTGACTCGCGTTCTTCCGCTTCGTGCCGAGCAACCGCCCGATGACGCCGCGGTGGTGCTGCGCGCGGGGTCGATGAGCCCGGACAACATCAGCCGTTCCGCGGAACGGACGTTCGCCATCTACGCCCTCTATGGCATCTCGGTCGAGGGTGTCATCGACCGCACCGTGTTCGAAGCCTGCCGAGACAGCGAACGGATCGCCGGGTACCGACGGATCCGACTGTCAACGTTCGGGCGCCTGCGCGGCGCAGGCTTCGCCCTGTTGGCGAGCTTCGATCACCCGCACTTCACGGTCGTGCTCGCCGACCTCAGCGAGGTGACGATTGCCCGCCTCGCTCGGGCCTTTGACGAACCGATCCTGAACCCGGCTCGGCCGCCGTCGCAGTAACCTGGGAGCGCTATGGAACCGGGATCCGACGCCACCACTCGGTACGACCTCGCGGTCGACTTCATGGACATGACCGACGCCCGTCGCCTCTGGACTCGACGCTGCGATGCGCGGCCCGGGTTCGAGGCCGTGGTGGGCGGCTACGCGATCGTCGGCGACGACGACGCCGATCCGCGGGTCGCGCGGATCATCGACATCGACCCGGACGGCAATATCGAGCTCGAGGTCTTGGACGGAACTGTCGAAGCGTCCCGTCCCGGCTAATCCCATCGCCCGTCGTTCGGTACCGCGAGTCGACGTTCCGAATCGGGGACACTCCGAACCGCTTCCCACCGGACGGTGACGAGACGATCCTGGGCGCGTTGCGTCGAGCTGGCTGACGGTGTGGGGTTAGGCGTGGGTGGCGTGGGGTGAACAGGTTGCCGGTGCCGCTCGACGTTCGAGATGTCGCTCCAAGTTCCCCGAGGGTCGTGTGCACACGGCAAGGATGGATCTGCCAAACTTGGAGTCCGATGGCCTCCAGCGACGGGTCTCGACCGGCGTGCACGCGATGACAGCGCCCGCGATCATGGTTCTCGTTGCGGCGGCCATCGTGGTCATCGCGTCGAGTCCGCCCGTCGCTCGACGAGCCCGTGTCTGGCGTCGGAAGCACCGACGCGTCAAGCCGGCCGCCGCCGACATCGCCGTTTCCCCCAAGCGAAACAAACAGGGTTCCTCTCGAAGTGTGACCGACCTGATCCCGACCAGGTCGGCTGTTCCGCCCAACGCGTACGCACGCGCTCGCCGGCATCGGGAACAGCGCAGCCTGCACCCAGATCTCGATTCGGAGCGACCACGAAGTCATCGACGTCGATGGAAGCGTTAGCACCACGTGACGCCTTCGGTTCGCGTCGAAGTAGGCACTCGATGAGGCTCGAGGCACTTCGCTTCCAGATCGCAGATTTCTGCGCCTGCCCGCACAGTCCTGAGAGGTCCCTTACCTTTGCGCTCGGCTTGCCGCCGTGGACGTACTTGCAGTAGCGGCGGCACTCAGCGCCGATCTCGGCGTGTTCGCCCTCCAGCAAGTGGACGCCGTGCGGTCAGGCGCTGTGTTCGTGGACGCCCTCGGGCTCCACCGAGACAGTGGCACCGTCGAGGTGGGCGATGTGTTCGAGCAGCTCACGCTCGACACCATGCGCAACGTCATGTGCTTCAGCCACGGTGAGATTCGGGCTGACGCCGACGCTGAGCTCGGCGCGAAGGCGATGGCCTTCCCATCGAACGCGGACATCTCGAACTGACGTGACGCCGGGTGCATGCGAGGAGGCGTGCTCGATCTTGTCGACGAGCTTGGGGTCGACGCCGTTCATGAGGCGTCGGAAGACCTCGACTACGGCCACCCGTAAGACAGCGAGGATCGCGACCGAGATGACGAGGCCGGCGATTGCGTCCGCCCGCGCGAAGCCTGCCCACACGCCGAGGGCGCCGGCCACGACCGCAAGGGATGTGAAGCCGTCAGTTCGGGCATGGTACCCGTCCGCGACAAGCGCAGCCGAGCCGATCGCGTTGCCCTCGCGAATGCGGTAGAGCGCAACGAGCTCGTTGCCAATGAACCCGACGATCCCGGCCGCGACAACCCAGCCGAGATTGGTCACGTCGTGAGGAGAGATCAGGCGGCGAATCGCCTCGACCGCGGCAATGATCGCCGAGAGCGTGATCATCAAGATCACGAAGAGGCCCGCGAGATCCTCAGCGCGTCCAAAGCCGTAGGTGTAGCGACGCGTCGGCGCTCGCCGGGCAAGTCGAAACGCGATGAAGAGTGGGATGGCCGTCAGCGCGTCGCTGAAGTTGTGGATCGTGTCTGCTACCAGCGCGATCGATCCCGACAGCAGGATGACGACGAGCTGCAAGATCGAGGTAACGAATAGCGCGACGAAGGAAATCTTGACGGCTCGGATCCCTCGCTGCGACGACTCCAAAGCGGTGTCGAGCGAATCTGCCGCGTCGTGACTGTGCGGGGCGAAGATGCCAAGGACTATTCCCTTGATACCGGTCGCGTGTTCATGCTCATGCGGGTGGTCGTGGTCGTGGTCGTGCGTCGTGCGTGTGGGTCTTCCCGTCAGCGCGCTCGACGTCTGGTTCGTGGTCATGTGTGTGACCAACGCCGTGCGAGTGCCCGTCCTCGTGAACATGGCCACTGCTCATGAGTGCCGGCTTTCGAGGTGATCGAGGGTCGCGTCGAGAAGGACACGTACGTGTTCGTCCAGCAGCGAGTAATAGACGAACCGCCCATCGCGCCGCGTGTCGACAATGCCGTGGGCTCGCAGGAGACGCAGCGCGTGGGACACCGCGGACTCGCTGATGTGTGCTGCCGCGGCGAGGTCGGTAACGCAGGCTTCGTTGTGTTCTGCAAGGTGAATCAAGAGGCGCAGTCGTGTGCGATCGGAAAGCATGGCGAAGAGATCGGCCATCACGGCGAGGTGTTCATCACGGCTGACCTCGTGCGTGTGCCGATGACGGGTGGTCCTGGAAATCGCGGTCACAGACTCTCATTATACCTGAACAGACATGCAGATATGCGGGTTTCCATCCCCACGGTTACGTTACGTATGACGACATCGTCGGCAGCCGCAAACCGCGTCATCCCGCGAGGACGATCCGGCCGCTTCGAGACTGATCGATCCCCTCAGCTCAGATCGAGAGTGCGGTTCCGGTGACGCGATCATCGCATCCACCGCGAGCGATTATGCGTGATGCCAGGCCGCCCGACCCTCTCGAATGCCGTAGTAGACGATGATCAAACTGGCTAGTGGGTCGGCCCACCACCAGTGCAGCGCGGCATTCAGGACGAGGCCGATGAGTACGGAGCCGGCGAGGTAGGCGTCGATCAAAGTGACGCGGCCTTCGATGCGCAGCACTTCGTTGTCGAGGGCGGTACCGGTCCGGGCTTTGCCCGCTGCTAGGAGAAGCATCACGATGAAGGTGAAGGCGAGCCAGCCGATCCCGAGCATCGAGCGGTCGGGATGGGCTTGGGTGGTGAGCACGTAGCTTGATTGCGCGAGAACGTAGACGGCGAGAGCAATGAAGGCACCGCCGATGAGGTGCATGGCCCGTCGCCCTCTGTCGGGGGTGGCAGTGCCAAGCAGCTGCCAGATCACGACCACGGAGGCGAAGATTTCGATAGCGCTGTCCAGCCCAAAGCCGGCCAAGGCAACCGAGCGTGCATTCCAGGCTGCGATCAGCACGATCACGCAACCAACAACGTTCCAACCGAGCGTTGCGTATTCGAGGCGCAATCCGCGGCGCAGCAGCCGGGCTCGTTGCGCCGCGGGGTTAGTGGTGAACATGCCCACTTGCAATTGGCAGTTCCTTCGAGCGGCTGACTCCACACGGATCTTCGCCGTCGTCATGACAGGCTTCGCATTCCAGTTCAAGCGTGGCGTGTTCGATGTGGAAACGCTCGGCCACGACGGTCTTGATACGTTCGCCGACGACTTGTGCTTCTTCTAGCGTCGGGTGACCATCGACCACGACGTGGGCGGACAAGGCGTGGATATCCGACGACAGGCTCCACGTGTGCAGGTCATGAACGGTCTCGACTCCTTCGACTGTTTCGATGGCCCTGGCCAGCGCGTCGATATCGAGTCCGTCCGGTGTCGATTCCAGCAGCACGTCGGCGGTCTGGCGTAGCAAGCGAAGGGCTTGGTAGCCGATGACCAGGCCGATGGCGATCGACACTACCGGGTCGAGCCAGTAGCTGCCGCCTCGGACCGCGATGACAACACCGGCAACGAGGACGCCTGCGGAGGTGACCGCGTCACCGGCCATGTGCAACAGCGATGAGCGCATGTTGAGGTCATGGCTGTGATCGAACAGCAACCATGCGGCCAGTGCGTTCAGCACCAACGCGACTCCAGCCACGATGGCAACGACCGCACCATGGACTGCGACCGGGTGCTGCAAGCGCCGGATGGCTTCGAAGATAATGAAGGCGGTGATGAGCAGGATGCCGGCGGCGTTGGCTTGTGCAGCCAGGATGGTGCTGCGGTGATAGCCGAAGCTGCGCTTGGCGTTGGGGCGACGGAGCGCTAGGCGCACGGCGTACAACGACAGCCCGACCGCGGCGACGTCGGTGAGGTTGTGGCCGGCGTCGGCCAGAAGGCCGAGCGAATGAGCGCCAATGCCGAAAACGACTTGGGTGATGACCAGCGCCACGTTGAGCAGCAGTGCGTAGATCAGGCGGCGTTGTCGGCTCACCGACAAGAGTTTACCGACCTCGTTGGTACGAGCCGTCAGGTAAGTGTTGATCAGTTGGCGAGAGCTACAGCGTACTGAGAATGGTTCCGATTACCACTCCAATATTCGCCCAGGTTCGGACTCGAGGCTGTCGAGCAGTTCGTCTCCACGGGGTCGGGGCCGTGCGATTTGTGCCGCGACGACTTCGGGTGATGTTGCTCCATCGGTCAGTTGTGCTGACGGAACCGTCGTACCCTCACGAGTGACGCGCACGGCGACGTCGAGCAGTACTGCTTCGACCGGTTGATCGTGTTGTCGTAGAACATCCAACTGCACGCGGGGTTCGCGCAGGTCTTCAAACGCTCCGGATCACCTTCGCTGAGCAACTCGACCGCTGACGCAGTGATCGTCGCCACGACCGAGGACCAGTCGCGCTGGAACGGCTCGAGTTGCATCGCGATCCCGGACGTCGTGACAGTCACTCGTTGCCGGAGGGCAGCGTCGCGCACACGACGGTCGAGCAACCGAACGTCGCGGACGCTTACGCCCTCTTCCCGCGACCACTTCTCGAGGATCCTCCGGAGGTCACGACGCAGCGCAACCAGATCCTCGACGGCGACCTCGTCGTCGCCGGTGGAGAGCCAGTGCCGTTCGAAAAACCACTGCTGCCACTCGCGAGACCCAATGCGGTCGGTCGGCTTGCCGCCACCCAGGTAGTTCGTGAACCAGCTATTGATGAGGTCGATGCAGGCGTAGTCGCTGGGATTCGAGGGCGTCGAAGAATGGGTGGCGTTCCGCATCGATGACCACCTTCAGCACGTGGAACTTGGGTCGCGCGGCAGCCGAGCTGCATCGATTGTAACGCGCTATATGCCATTACGGCGTGTTACCACGCGTCACTGGTAACGTGCCACGGACCACATAGCGCGTGACGCAACGAAGCGTCCTGGTAACGAGAACCGGTTGCAGATTGCAATCACCCCCTCTTGGAGCAGCCATGTCCCGAGTCCGTGTTCACAACTTCTCGATCTCCCTGGACGGGTTCGGGACCGGCGAAGGCCTCACGTTCGACGCTCCATTCGGGCACGCAGGGCATCGTCTGTCCGAGTGGGTGATCGGCACGGAGTTCGGCCGCTCGATCATCACGGGTCAACCCGGCGGCAGTACCGGTGTCGACAACGCGTTCGCGGAACGCCTGATGGTCGGGTTCGGTGCCGAGATCATGGGTCGAGGCAAGTTCGGCCCGCAGACCGGGCCGTGGACCGACGTCGGCACCGACGACGAGTGGCGTGGATGGTGGGGGCCGAACCCGCCGTTCCACACGCCGGTCTTCGTCCTCACGCACCACCCGCGCCCGTCGATCGAGATGGAGGGCGGCAATGTGTTCCACTTCGTCGACGCCTCTCCGCAGGAGGCGCTCGACCTCGCTCGCGAGGCGGCCGGCGACCTCGACGTGCGCATCGGCGGCGGCCCGACGGTCGTCCGCGACTTCCTCGCCGCCGACCTCATCGACATGATGCACGTCGTACAGGTGCCGATCCTGCTCGGCCGCGGCGTCCGCCTGTGGGACGGCCTTGAAGGCACCGAGGAGCGCTACGACATCGAGGCGGTCTCGTCACCGAGCGGCGTCACCCACATGACCTTCACACGTCGATAACCGATCGACACGACATTCCTCCGTCGACGCCGAACGAACTGGTGACGCCCTCGACGACGTGATCGACGACAACGACGACATTGCGAATCGACCGGACCGTGATGCGCGCGGCGCGGACTGCGTTCCGCGACGGGATTGGACGTCACGACGGCCGGGATCCGTCGCAGTGGTCGTCCGTGAAGCGGACGCATCGCTACATTCGCAGTCGTGAAGTCGCGGCAGATCTCCGGTGGCATCCTCGCGGGCCCGGTTGGTCCTCGAGAGCGGCTGGCGACCCTGTACCCAATCGTCGATGCCCACGTCGGGATGCGCGTGGCGCATCGTGGCAGTCGATTCTCGGGCACGGTGGAGTCCGTTCGGTCGAACGAGGTTTCGATTGCCGGAAACACGGGACTCGTCCGGCATTTCCCGCTGGAGCCCGGCGCGTTCGTCGTCGACGGCGTGCCTGTCACCCTGCGGCGGGCGCCGTCGAACGCCACGGCGGCACCCCGAACCGCGTCGGGTTCGGTGGCCGTTCCCGGTGCCCGAGCCCGAACCGCTCGCGCGTCGCGCATCGTCGTGGAAGGTGTCCATGATGCCGAGCTCCTCGAACGGGTGTGGGGCGACGATCTTCGGATCGAAGGTGTCGTCGTCGAACGACTCGACGGCCTCGATCACATCGAGGCGTTCCTCACCGATTTCGAACCCGGCCCGTCGCGCCGACTCGGCGTGCTGGTCGACCATCTCGTCTCCGGCAGTAAAGAGGCGCGGGTTGCACAGCGCTGGTCGAGTCCCTACGTGTTGTTCACCGGCACCCCGTACATCGACGTGTGGACGGCGGTTCGGCCGCGGGTGCTGGGGCTCGAACGCTGGCCCGAGATCCCGAAGGGTCAGCCGTTCAAGGAAGGCGTGTGCGCCGCGCTCGGCTACGACCATCCGCGCGACCTCTGGAACGATCTGCTGGCGAGCGTCAAGAGCTACAAGGACCTCGAGGGCAGCGTCGTCGGCGCGGTCGAGCGATTGATCGACTTCGTCACCGCCGGCTCGGGCAACCCGTCCGGGTAACCCATGGAGCTGCGGCGACGAAGAGAAGTGCTCGTGCAACTCGACGACGAGCCGGTCGAGCGCCTGGATCGGCTGGCCGACCAGCAGGGAACGAGCCGATCGGATCTTCTGCGGCGCGGTGCGGCCGCGGTGCTGGAGGCCTCCGAGTTGGCGGCGGCCGATCGCGAGCTCCAGGAGTCCTACCGGCGGACCCCGCAAGACCCTGCCGTCGTTGCTGCCGCCACTCGCCTCGCCGCGCACACCATGCCCGAGTGGTAGCCCGCGGCGACGTTGTCTGGGCCGATCTCGGTCCGCCGGCCGGTCGTCGCCCCGTATGTGTGCTCACGCGCGACACGGCAATAGCGGTGCTCACCGCGATCACCTGCGCGCCGATCATGCGAACCATCCGCGGGATCCGCTCCGAGGTCGAGGTCGGGATGGCACAGGGTTTGCCGGCGCCGAGCGTCATCAGTTGCGACAACCTGATCACGATCCCGCTTGCGTTGCTCCACGACCGGCCCGTCGGCCGTCTCGACCTAATTCGATGTCGAGCCGCGTAGCGCAGTGCTCGGTCGAGTTCGGCGCGGACATGTAGGTTCGTCGCCGGACTCACACGATGCGCGGATAGCGCAACGTGAAGTCGTTCGGGCAACGCCGGCGACTCAATCGATCCGCGGTGGGGACGGTGCTTGTTTCGAGACTGTGTGCCGCCTCGCCGGTCTGAGCGAGACATCTGTCTGCATCGGAGTGGACGACCGATCGAACTCGACGCGCAGTCGCGCGCGCAGCTCCTCGTTCTGCACGAACACGGGCAGACCGTCGTCGTCGAGGAACGACGGCCGCGCCGCCGCACCGCCGTCGACGCCGAGGACCTGGCCGGTGACGTACGAGGCGAGGTCGGAGAGCAGGAAGAGCACGGCGCCCGCGACGTCGTCGGGTGTGCCCCGCCGCAGCAGCGGAATCACGCGCTCGTGTTCGTCGGCCGAACCTCGCTCACCCACGCGCGAATCCTGGTTCTTCGGTGTGGCGACGGTGCCCGGTGCTACCGCGTTGACCCGGATGCCGAGGCGGCCCCATTCCACGGCTGCGGTTCGCGTAAGCGAGACCATCGCCGCCTTCGCCGCGGCATAGGCGGCGCCGAACGGCATCGACGTGAGTCCCGACTGCGAGCTCACGTGCACGATCGCGCCGCCCCGCCCGGTTGCGACGATGTGGCGGCCGGCCGCGCGTGTCGTTATCAACGCGGTCCCGAAATTCGAGGCCATGACGTCGTCGAACGCGGAACCGTGGGGCTCGAGCAGCGGCTCCCATTGGTCGAGTCGGGTGCCGCCCGCGACGTGGACGAGACCATGAAACGGCCCGAGCGCGCGTCCCACAGCGAGGGACTCGTCGACCGCAGCCGCATCGGCGAGGTCGGTCAGCTCGAGGCGGTGCTCGCCACCACCCTCGTCATCGAGCGCAGCGCGCGCCATCTCGAGTCGGACTTCGTCGTTGTCGATGGCGATGACCGACGCGCCGGCCCGTGCGAGGAAGCGGCACGTGGCGGTGCCGATCCCACCGCCTCCTGCGCCCGCGACTGCGACGACCTTGCCCGCGAGTCCCAGCTCGTCCACGCCTGGCCTTCTCTGCCGACCAAATGCCTGCTTGGTGGGCGGAGCGTAGTGCCCCGCAGCGCGCAGCAGTTGAGTGGGTCAGCGAGAGAGCGAGGTGGTAGTCGTCGCTGAGAATCGACGGCAGCGTGGGGATTGCGTCGTCGACGCGGTCGAACTCGTTCGCGTCCAGTCCTTCGGGCGGTCCGCGCATGTTGTTCGAACGGGTTTCGGTGCGCGTCAGACTCCGTTGGGCTGCTGCTCTATGGGGTCTTGCTCTGACAGGCGGTCGCACCGCATTCGTTCGGGATCACGCCCGTCGACAAGAACGTGGTGATCTGGTCGAGGAGCAGCGCGTTGCCACGGCCGAAGCCGTGGGGGTCGGCACCGTAGGCGCTGCCGTTGGGTGCCAGGTTGGTCGTTGGTGGCGTCGGCGTGCCGTAGTCCCAGAGCACCAGACCTGCGTTCGCGGGCTTGGTCTGATCCAGCTTGGACAGGCCCCATTGTGCGATCACAGGTGCATTCGCTCGGGCAGCTGCGCCGAAGAACTGCGGGTCGAAGGCGGGTTGGTGGTTCTGGGCGCCGATCGTGCGCGCCAGCATTTCGGCCGAGACGTTCGTGACCTGGTGATCGCCGTAGTTCTCGATGATGAAGACCTGTTTGGCGGGGATGCCGGGGTAGGGGTTCGAGGTCAGGTGCTCGGCGTAGCCTTCGTTCTCGCCCCGGTCCCAGAGCAGCTGGGCGAGCTGCAGCACGATCTGCTGGTCGACCGGGTCGGTATAGGCCTTGCCGAAGATGGCGGAGAACTCGTTCCAGTCGACTGACCGGTCGAGCAGGACACCGCCGTAGTCCATGCCGGGTACGCCGAGGATGGTTCGGGTCCATTCGGTCGAGAGCGCCGAGACCGCGCCGCCCATGATGCCGCCCTGGCTGTAGCCCATGAAGTGGCAGTCGTGAGTCTTGAAGAGTGGCCGTCCTCCGGACCGGAATGCCGCGTCGGTCACGAAACCCGACGGCGAGTTGATGAGGCGACCGAGGAATTGGAAGTTCACGAAACCTTGCAGCATGTGATCGACCTGGGTGTCGAACGTCGACATGTCCTGCAAGTTCCGGGCAACGTTCGGTAGGTCGCTGCTCGACATTCCGACCCAGTCGGTCGCGCACCCCATCAAGTCGCGGGCGACACCCGCCGAGAACGAACCGCCCTCGACTTCGTCCGCGCTCCCGAGCAGGCCGTGCCCGTACACCGTCGGTGTCGCGGGGCCCGAGCGTTGCACCGTGGCGGGCAGCACACAGATGAAGTTGGCGGTCCAGGTATGCGAGCCGATGATGGTCGGGTTGCCCGCGGCGTCGGTGACGAACTTGGAGAAGGGTGTGGTGTCTCCGAGGAACAGAGGCACCTGGAACGTGCCGTGCACGTCACGCACCCCGCCGGTGTCGGTGACCGACGTGACTGCGAACGGGGGCGCGAAGTCGCTCGCGCCCGCAGATGTCGCGTTCGAAACGCGGTGATGCGTGGCGAGCCACTGATAGGCGAGCGTGCGCATTGTGAGTGCCGGCCCGGCAAGGCTCTTCTCGCTCGCCACCGTGAAGTCCCAGGCCTGGAACGGCACGGTCGAGCCGAGCACGGGAGCCAGGTCGTGGCGGATGACCCACGCGATGTGCGCCCCCCGCACGGCGGGGTGCAGCGTTCCGGCGAGCGCGGCGGTCGTCGAGGGCAGGGGAGCGATCGCCGCGCCGTCGACGTTCACCAGGTCGCGCAGCGAGACCGCGTAGCGGTGTCCTTCCGTCAACGCGACGGCCGGGTGGATGAGGAGCAGCTGCTCGGCGGTGTTCGAGGTTTGCGCGTCGAGCTCCGCGAAGAACGGCACGCGAGTGTGTGTCGCCGTGTCGAGGATGACGATCGGCGAGCTCGGTGCGGTCGATCGGCCGAAATCGGTCGACGTCGCGATGCCGGACTTCGTCAGGCTCAATCCGGAGACGTACGTCATGATGACCGACCCCGGCGAGAACCCGTCACCGACGTTCTGCGCGGTCGTGACGACACGGACGCCGTGAACGTTCGGAGGGTCGAGCGTCGACGAGATGTGGAGTCGGCGGCCGGTGGCCGTTTTCGACGGAATCGTGAACGCGTCGTTCGGCCAGGGCAACAGGCAGTTGTGACCGACGGGCGCCGTGAGCAGCACATCGCAACCGTTCATCGCGGCATCCGGCATGGGCGACGCGGCCGCGTTCGCCGCGGCCGGCTGCGAGTGCGGCGAACGCGAAGTCCGCGACGCCAGCGCCACCACGCCCGCCGTCCCGACGAGCACCGCGCTGATCCCCGCCACCGCCCACAATGCACGAGGCTTACGAACCGCGCTCCGAGTCTTCACGAGTCCCCCCGACGACGACGACCCTTGACGTTACGCCCGAGACCCCGCACCACGTTGGGTCAGGCGTCGTCCTGCGCGGTGCGCAGCCGCTTCGCCAGCGTCTGCAGCAGGTTCCAGGCGATGGTCGCGTTGTGCTGCACGAGCGGTCGGAACTCCCAGTACGTGAGCCCGTAGCAGACGAGCTCGGTGGTCGCGGTGACCGTGGCCGAGCGTGCGCCCTCGTCGATGAGCGCGATCTCGCCGAAGTAGTCGCCCTTCGATCAGCGTCGCGCGCCGGCGGCCGCCGATCGAGACGGCCGCCTCGCCCGACTCGATCACGAAGAACGCCGCGCCGCCCGCGCCTTCCTTGGTGATGGTCTCGCCGGCGACGAAGCGGCGTTCCTTGAACAACGCGGCGATGCCTTCGACATCGCGTGGGCTCATGTTGGCGAAGAGCGGAACGCGCTCGATCACCTCGACCGGCCCGCTCGCCGCCGCCGGCGCGGCCGGCCGCGGCGACGAGCCCGCAGCGCGTAACCGCCCGGCACTGGAGCAGGTAGAGCTGCCCGCCCGCGAACGCCCATTCGATGTCGCGCGCCGGGCCCGTACGCCTGCTCGCACTGCGCGGCGAGGGCGTTGAGCTGCGCGAGCTGATCGTCGTCGAGGCACAGCTGCTCGACGCTGCGGCGGCGCGACTCTCTCCTCGACGGTGCCGCCGTCGGCCGAGGCGCGGATCACGATCTTCTTGAAACCGGGTGTGCGCTCGAGCACCGCGCCGGAGCGATCGATGCGGAAGCTGTCGGGGATCACACGGCCGGCGACGACGACCTCGCCGAGACCCCAACTCGCCTCGATCAGCCGCTCGTCGGCTCCGTTGATCGGGTTCTGCGTGAACATCACCCCGGCGACGTCGGGATCCAGCAGCGACTGGACGACGACGCCGACGCTCGGACGAACGAACAGGCCGACGCGCTGGCGGTAGGTGATCGCCGAGTCGGAGTTCGCCGACCACCAGATCTCGCGGATCGCCGCGCTCAGGTCGTCGACCGACGGCACGTTGAGCAGCGTGAGGTGCTGGCCGGCGAAGCTCGCGTCGGCGCCGTCCTCGTCGGCGGCCGACGAGCGCACCGCGAGCGGACCGGCAGCGACCGCGCCGCGGCCACGACCTCCTCGACGGCGGGCTCCTGCCCGGCGGCCACCGCGTCGACGATCGTGCCCGAGAGCGCGATACCGGGCGGGATCGGCAGCCCGGCTGCGCGCCGCTCGTCCCAGCCCGGTTGCCTTCGCGCCGAACCGCGATTCCTCGTGCGCGTCGGCGAGCGGAACGACCTCGGTCACGGGTAGACCGTTACTTCACCCGGCATCGCCGTCGACGCGCACGCGGGTGCCGTCGGGAATGCGGTCGGTCGCGTCACGGGTCCCGACCACGCCCGGGATGCCGTACTCCCGGGCCACGATCGCGGAGTGCGAGAGCAGACCGCCGGAGTCGGTGACGATCGCGCCGAGCAGCGGCAACAAGATGTTGAACGCCTCCGTCGTCGACTCGGTGACGAGCACGTCGCCCTGCACGATGCGATCGAACTCGGACGGTCCGGCAACGCGCCGGGCGGGCCCTTCGTACACGCCGCCGCTCGCGGCGAGACCGCGCAGCAGGTTCTCTTCGTGCGGCGCCTCCGAGCTGCCGAACAGCTCGCCCATCGCGATGCCGACCGCGTGCATGACCCGCGCCGACGCCCGGCGGCAGGCCCGACGGGTCGGGCGGCGGCGGTGACGGGGGCCCGAGCGACGCCGGAGCCTCCTTGGCGGTGCGCGAGCTGCGGTCCGAGAAGCGTTGCGCGAGCTCGTCGGCCGACGGTCCGCCGGTGCCGGTGACCAGCAGGCACATCTCGTCGAAACCGGCGTCGACGAAGTGCTCGGCGTCGTGGACGCGGCCCTTGTCCTCGAGCCGGCGACCGGCAGCGAGCACGGCGCGGCGCATGATGCCCGAGGCCCAGATATCGCTGAAGACGCCGCGTTCGTCGCGCAGGCGGTACATGAGGCGCGCCTCGCCGAGCAGCTCGTCGAATTGCGCCGCGGTGTTGGTCCGGAACCTGTGAGCGGATCTCGGCGATGCGCGCGTCGACGTCGGCCGTGTCGTTCCCCGCGCCGTCGACGGACAATCGGATCGCGCGCAGCAACGCGTCGGGCAGCTCGAGCGCGTAGCGCCCGGAGATGTCGAAGCCGTCGAGCAGCCGGCAGCCGACGAGGTCGAGATAGGCGGTCATCGCGGCACCGACATCGCCGCCGTACCCGCGCAACTCGGCGAGGGTCTTGGCGGGGTCGCCGCCGGAGTCGAGCAGCGAGCGAGCAGCGGTGTCCTTCGTGATCGCGGCAATCAGGCGTTCGAGCTCGCCCGACGCACCGGCCGACACCGGCGCCGCGCCGCGCAACATCGCGAGCGAAACCGACGGCGCGACCTCGGTCCATGAACCCGAGGTGTGCGAGCAGATCGCCGACCGGCAGCATCGCCGATCCCGTGAACCGCATGTGCTGGAAGATCATCTGCGAGTGGTGGTCGCGACAGCGGGTCAGGTAGGTGACCAGCGCGTCGTCGGAGAGCACGTCCGCGTCGACCGACTGCAACTCGCGATGGGTCTTGATCGCGGCCGGCTTGAACGTCTCGTCCCACTCGCGCAGCTGCTCGCGCCAGACCTTCTTCTCCCAGACCTCTTCCGCGCGGGCGAAACGTTGTGGGATCTCGTCGTCGGGCGCCGGCCGCATCGCGTTGTACGCGAAGCCGTTGACGTACTGCGTCTCCATCGACTCGATCGGCGTCCCGAAGTACCCCATGAACTCACGCGTGCCCCGGCGGAAAGGTTCGGGATGCATTTCCGCCCAATAGCGCGTCACGGGACGCGGGAAGTGCACCGGGTCCAGGTTCCACGACCCCGGGCCGGGAGCCTCGTAGTTCCGCGCCGTCGTATCTTGTCCCGACATTCCCACGCCCTCCTGCAATCGTGCGGCGCGGCTCGGCGCCGCGTCCGGCCGACGGATTCTCACCGGCCGGCGGGTCGCGCGGCAAGACGGACCGAGCGGGCGGCGGTCGACGAGCCGGTCGCGGCGACGGTCGCGGACGCGGTCGTGCCGAAGGAGACGTGGGTAGGGTCGGGCGGTCGCTCGATTTCCCATCAGGGGGTTGCCACATGGATCAGGCATGGAAATGTCTCGATGGCAACGAGGCGGCGGCGCTCGTCGCGTACGCGCTGAGCGAAGTGATCGCGCTCTACCCGATCACGCCGGCCTCGCCGATGGGGGAGCACGCCGACGATTGGGCGGCGGCCGGCCGTCCCAACCTGTGGGGAGTCGTCCCCGACGTGGTCGAGATGCAGTCGGAGGCGGGCGCGGCCGGCGCGTTGCACGGAGCGCTGCAGAAGGGGGCGTTCGCAACGACGTTCACCGCGTCGCAGGGCTTGCTCCTCATGATTCCCAACATGTTCAAGATCGCGGGCGAGCTGACCCCGACGGTTGTCCACGTCGCGGCCCGCACGATCGCGACGCACGCGTTGTCGATCTTCGGTGACCACAGCGACGTGATGCACGCCCGCAGCACGGGCTGGGCGATGCTCTCGGCCGGCTCGGTGCAAGAAGCGCACGACTTCGCGCTCGTGTCCCATGCGGCGACATTGCGGTCGCGGGTGCCGTTCCTGCATTTCTTCGACGGCTTCCGCACGTCGCACGAGATCGCCAAGATCGCGTTGCTCGACGACGCCGACATCGCCGCGCTGATCCGCGAGGACGACGTCATCGTGTTCCGGTCACGGGGACTGACACCCGACGCGCCGGTGGTGCGCGGGACGGCACAGAACCCGGACGTCTTCTTCCAGGCGCGCGAGGCGGCCAACCGGTTCCACGACGCCGTGCCGGGAATCGTCACCGAGGTCTTCGACGAGCTGGCCGCGCGCACCGGGCGCCGCTACGGCCTCGTCGAGTACCACGGCGCGATCGATGCCGACCGGGTCGTCGTACTCATGGGGTCGGCCGCCGGCGCGCTCGAGGAGACGGTCGACGACATGGTCGAGTCGGGCGCGCGCGTCGGCATGCTGCGCGTGCGGCTCTTCCAACCCTTCCCGAGCGAAGCGATGATCGCGGCGTTGCCGCCGACGGTGCGCTCGATCGCGGTGCTCGATCGCACCAAGGAGCCGGGCGCCGTCGGCGAACCGTTGTACCTGTCGGTGCTCGCCGCGCTGACCGAAGCGATGGACAGCGACGCGCCGCCGTTCGCGGTGATGCCACGGGTCACGGGGGGTCGCTACGGCCTGTCCTCCAAGGAGGTGACCCCATCGATGCTGAAGCCGGTGTTCGACGAGCTGACGGCCGCCCGCCCGAAGCGCCACTTCACCGTCGGCATCTACGACGACGTCACGCGCCTCAGTCTCCGGATCGACACCGAGTTCACGCATCCCCGCCCGCCGCGGCGAGGTCCAGGCCATCTTCTTCGGCCTCGGGTCGGACGGCACGGTCGGCGCCAACAAGAGCTCGGTGAAGATCATCGGCGAGCACACCGATCTGTTCGCGCAGGGCTACTTCGTCTACGACTCGAAGAAGTCCGGCTCGGTGACGGTGTCGCATCTCCGCTTCGGCCCCGAGCCGATTCGTTCCACGTATCTGATCGACGGCGCCGACTTCGTCGCGTGCCACCAGTTCGGCCTGCTCGAAAAGCTCAAGGTCCTCGACTCCGCCCGGCCGGGCGCGACGTTCCTGCTCAACTCGCACTTCGGGCCGGACGAGGTGTGGGACCACCTGCCCGTCGAGGTGCAACGCAAGCTCATCGACGACCACATCAGCCTCTGGGTCATCGATGCGTACAGGGTTGCGGGCGAGGCGGAGATGGGAAGTCGCATCAACACGGTGATGCAGCCCTGCTTCTTCCAACTCGCGGGCGTGCTCCCGCCCGACGTCGCGATCGCCCGGATCAAGGCGGCGGTCGAGACGACCTACGCGCGGCGGGGCCGCGCGGTCATCGAGCGCAATTTCGCCGCGATCGACCTCGCCCTCGCCAACCTGCATCACGTCGACGTGCCCGCGGTCGCGACGAGCGTCCGCTCGATCGCGGTGACGGTGCCCGACGACGCGCCGAGCTTCGTGAAGCAGGTCACCGCGGTGTTGCTCGCCGGCGACGGTGATCGCCTCCCGGTGAGCGCGCTCCCCGTCGACGGCACGTTCCCCACCGGCACGGCGACCTACGAGAAGCGTGCGATCGCGAAGGAGATCCCGATCTGGGATCCCGCGGTCTGCATCGACTGCGGCATCTGCGCGATCGTCTGCCCGCACGCCACCATCCGCATGAAGGTTTTCGGCGACGACGTCGTTGCCGGCGCGCCCTCGGAGTTTCCGAGCAAGCCGTTCCGGTCCAAGGATCTCGCCGGGCACTTCCTCACGATCCAGGTCGCGCCCGACGACTGCACGGGGTGCGGCGTTTGCGTCGACGTGTGCCCGGCCAAGAGCAAGACCGAGATCGGTCACAAGGCGATCAACATGGAGCCGGTCGCGGACCACCGCGACGTCGAGCTCCACCGGTGGGAACACTTCCTCACCATCCCGAACCTCGACCGCGACCTCTTGCCCCACGATTCGGTGAAGGGCTCGCAGGTGCTCGAGCCGTTGTTCGAGTTCTCGGGCGCGTGCGCCGGTTGCGGAGAGACGCCCTACATCAAGCTCGTGAGCCAGCTGTTCGGCGACCGGATGATCGTCGCCAACGCCACCGGTTGCTCGTCGATCTACGGCGCGAACCTGCCGACCACGCCCTGGGCCACGAACGCCGAAGGCCGCGGACCGGCGTGGAACAACTCGTTGTTCGAGGACAACGCCGAGTTCGGGCTCGGGATGCGCCTCGGCCTCGATGCCGAGGACCGCTACGCCCGCTTCCTGCTCGAGCGCCTCGCGCCCGTCGTCGGCGACGACATCGTGCGCGCCATCCTCGACAATCCGCAGGAGACCGAACCGCAGATCGCCGAGCAGCGCCGGCGCGTGTTGCAGCTGCAGGAGCTGCTCGCGCGCGTCGGCGGCGACCATGCCGTCGACGCCGCGCGGCTCGCGCTGGTCGCGAGCAGCCTCGTGCGCCGGGGCGTGTGGCTCATTGGCGGAGACGGCTGGGCGTACGACATCGGCTTCGGTGGCCTCGACCACGTGCTGTCGTCGGGCCGTGACGTGAACGTCCTGGTTCTCGACACCGAGGTCTACTCCAACACCGGTGGCCAGGCGTCGAAGGCCACGCAGCGCGGAGCTGTCGCGAAGTTCGCGGCGGCGGGCAAGAGCACTGCGAAGAAGGACCTCGGCGCCATCGCTCGCGTGTACGGCAACGTGTACGTCGCCCAGGTCGCCATGGGCGGCAACGAGCTGCAGACCACGAAGGCGCTCCTCGAAGCCGACGCGTGGCCGGGACCATCTCTCGTGATCGCCTACAGCACCTGCATCGCCCACGGCATCGACATGTCGAAGTCGATGACCCACCAAAAGGAGGCGGTGAAGAGCGGCTACTGGCCGCTGTACCGGTTCCAGCCGAGCGACATCGAGGACGGCCGGCCGTTCAAGCTCGACTCAAAGGCGCCGTCGATCCCCGTGCGCGACTTCGTGGCCACGGAGGCGCGCTACGCGATCCTCGAGCGCACCGACCCGGTCCGATCCCGCGAGCTGTCGCGCTTGCTGCAATCCGACATCGACGAGCGGTGGCGGTACTACGAGCAGTTGGCGGCGATGCACCGCACCCTGCCGCATGCGGAGCACCTCGATTCCGACGGCGAGCCGGACCTGCAGAACGACGCCGGGTACCGCGTCGGCGACGAGGATCTCGCATGATCGATCTCTCGACCCGCTACCTGGGGCTCGATCTCCGCACGCCGATCGTCGCGTCCGCGTCGCCGCTCAACGGTGAGCTCGCGACGGCGCGGGAGGTCGAAGGCGCGGGCGCGTCGGCCATCGTCATGCCGTCACTGTTCGAAGAGGAGATCCTCAACGAAGAGATCGAGCTGAACCGAGCGTTGGAAGCCGGCTCCGACCATTTCGCCGAGGCGCTCGACTACTTCCCGAACGTCGGCAGCTTCGCCAACGTGAGCGACCGCTACCTGGCCTTGATCGAGAGCCTGAAGGAACAGTCGTCGGTGCCGATCATCGCGAGCCTCAACGCCACGAGCGCAGGCGGCTGGGCCCGGCACGCAGCGCTCATCGAGCAGGCCGGTGCCGACGCGCTCGAGCTCAACCTGTATCACGTGTCGGCCGATCCCGAGCGCACGGCCGTCGACATGCAGTCCGCCGACCTCGACATCGTGCGCGCCGCGCGCGGAACTCCGTCGGTATCCCGCTCGCGGTCAAGCTCAGCCCCTACTACTCGGCAATGGCGAACTTCGCCCGGGACGTCGTCGACGCCGGTGCCGACGGGCTCGTGCTCTTCAACCGCTTCTACCAACCCGACCTCGATCTCGACACGCTCGAGGTGGTCAACCGAGTGGAGCTGAGCCACCCGGGCGAACTGCGGCTGCCGTTGCGATGGATCGCCATCCTGCGGCCCCAACTCGGACCCGCCGTCTCGATGGCCGCGACCTCGGGGATCCATTCTGGCACCGATGTCGTGAAGGCGATCATGGTCGGCGCGGATGTTGCGATGCTCACCTCGGCGGTGCTCCGACACGGCCCGGACCGGCTGCGCGTCGTCGAAGCGGAGCTGACGACCTGGATGGCCGAGCACGACTACGAGTCGGTGGCCCAGATGCGAGGCAGCGCGACCCAGGCGACGTCCGGCGATCCTTCCGCCTTCGAGCGCGCGAACTACGTGCAGATGCTGCATTCCTGGTCGACGCCCGGGTCGCGATGACGCGCTCGACGCCCACCGCGCTCACGCCGACGGGCTGAACGACGCGTACTCAGGCGCGGGAGTCGTCGGGAGAACGCTCGACGAACCACTGCGCGATGCCCGGCATGCGTTGCTCGCTCATCGTCCCGGCGAGGACATAGAACACGTCGTCGTCCAGATGACTGTGCGGACCCGGCCCCTTCGTGTGCGGGTCGAGCCACTACTCCGAGATCGAGTACCGGTGCGCGGTCTCCTCGCCGTCGGCCTTGAACACCGCCGAGAGAGGACCCATCGGATACGCCCGCCCCTCGCCGGGACCGAGCACCACCGGCTTTCGGGGAATGCTGTGCTCGCTCTCGCTCATCAGCTCCTCCTTCCTTCGGGTCGTCGGTGGTCGCCCATGACCCCGTGCCGTGCGCGGCGAGCGGTGTTCAGTGGTCTCGCCCGTCAGCGCGCGCATTTCACCCCTTGCAGAGGCTCGGAACCTGCGTAATATACCGGGTATGCTACTTCGAGAGTCCCGGCCATGAGCGTCCGGCACGCCCTGCTCGCATTGTTGAGCGACGGGCCGAAGTACGGGCTCCAGCTCCGTCAGGAGTTCGAGGACCGGACGGGTGAGGTGTGGCCGCTCAACGTCGGCCAGGTGTACACGACGCTGCAGCGGCTCGAACGCGACGGCCTCGTGGAGTCGGACGGCGACGGCGAAGACGGCCCGCAGCGCGGCTTTCGCATCACCCCCGAAGGTGCGCGGGAGCTCGCGACCTGGTTGCGCACGCCGCCCGACATGACCTCGCCGCCGCGCGACGAGTTGGTCATCAAGGTCCTCGTCGCGCTGCGCCTGCCGGGAGTCGACGTACGCGACGTGGTGCAGGTGCATCGCCGTTACGTCGTGGAGCTGATGCAGCAGTGGACGCGTCTGAAGGACGACGCCGCCGAACACGAGATTGGCTTCTTGTTGGTCGTCGACGCCGAACTCTTCCGGCTCGATTCGGTCATCCGATGGCTCGACGCGGCCGACGGTCGTCTCGCCCGTCTCGCCGCAGACCCGCCGGGGCCGCCCGGTCCCGCTTTGGCCCCGCGGTTGCGGCGGCGGTCGGGAGTGCGGCGATGAGCGCGCTCGAGCTCCGGACCGTCACCAAGGTGTACGGCGAAGGCGCGAACGAAGTGCACGCGTTGCGCGGTGTCGACCTCTCGGTCGAAGCCGGCGCGTTGGTCGCGGTGATGGGACCGAGCGGTTCGGGCAAGAGCACGCTCCTCACGATCGCGGGAAGTCTCGAGGTCCCGTCGAGTGGTGAGGTGCGGATCGACGGGGTCACCGTATCGGCGATGTCGCGCAACGACCGTGCCCGTCTGCGGCGGCGTTCGATCGGCTACGTGTTCCAGGACTTCAACCTCTTGGCCGGACTCAGCGCGGTCGAGAACGTCTGCCTCCCGATGGAGCTCGACGGCGTCGACGCGCGCAAGGCGCGTCTTGCCGGCATGGAAGCACTGGAGGAGCTCGGGCTCACCGACCGCGCGTCGAGGTTCCCCGACGAGCTGTCGGGTGGAGAGCGGCAACGAGTCGCGATCGCCCGCGCGGTGGTAGGTGATCGTCACCTCCTGCTCGCGGACGAGCCGTCGGGTGCGCTCGATTCCGCGAATGCGGAGGCGGTGATCCGACTCATCCGTGCCGCGTGTCAGCGGGGTGTCGCGGGTGTCGTCGTGACCCACGACGCGCAACTCGCGTCGTGGGCGGACCGGGTGGTGTTCCTGCGCGACGGGCGCGTCGTCGACCAGACGATGCCGCCCGCCGGACCGGAGTCGCTGCTCGCGCGGGAGGCGACTTCGTGAGTCTGGCGCTCGAGGAGCGGCCGGCCGTCGCCGAAGCGACCGGATCGGGTGGCGGTCCCGCGCGGCGCGCGATCTTCCGCTGGTCATGGCGGCTGTTCCGGCGCGAATGGCGCCAACAAGTACTCGTGGTGGCCCTCATGGTGTTCGCGGTCGCGGCCACGACGGTGGGCGTCGCGCTCGCGTACAACGCCGGACTCCCGCTCGACGCGGCGATGGGTACCGCGACCGGTTCGATGACACTCGTGGGATCCGACGCCGCCGATGTCGCAGCCGCACAGCACGCATTCGGCGTGATCGAGGAGATCGACCACCAGAGCATCCCTATTCCGGGAACCCTCGAGCGCGGTCGACCTCCGCGCCGAGAACCCAAACGGCGTGTACGGGCATCCGACGCTGCGCCTCGTCGCCGGACGTTTCCCGACCGGGCCCGGCGAAATCGCGATGACGGGCGATGCCGCCGCGACTTTCAACGTGCACATCGGCGATCCCTTCGTCGCGAACGGAGTGACCCGCCACGTCGTCGGACTGGTCGAGAACCCCTTGGACCTGAACGACGAGTTCGCGCTCGTCGCGCCGGGCCAGGCCGATCCGCCCGCGCAGGTGACGATCCTGTTCGACGCCACGGGCAAACAGGTCGACGCGTTTCGCCCGACCGGCATCTCGGTCGGTATCGGAACCCGTTCGACCTTGAACAAGACCGCGACCGCCATGGTCGTCCTCGCGCTCGAGACGATCGGTCTCCTGTTCGTCGGCCTCGTCGCGGCCGCGGGTTTCGCCGTCATGGCGCAACGCCGACTGCGCGCGCTCGGCATGCTGGGCGCGCTCGGCGCGACCGACAGCCAGGTTCGCCTCGCCATGGTCGCCAACGGAACAGTTGTCGGCGGCGTCGGCGCAGTGGCGGGCGCGGTGCTCGGGCTCGTCACGTGGATCGCGCTCGCACCGCGCTTCGAGAGCCTCGTGAACCATCGGGTCGGCCGGTTCCACCTGCAGTGGTGGGCGATCGCGGCGGCGATGATCCTCGCGGTCGTGACGGCCGTGGTCGCGGCGTGGTGGCCGGCGCGATCCGCGGCCCGATCGTCGATCGTCGCGGCGCTGTCGGGGCGCCCGGCGCCGCCGAAGCCCGCGCACCGGTTCGCCGGTGCCGGCCTCGTCCTGCTCGCCGCCGGTTTCGGCTGCCTCGCGTTCGCGCATCCCAACTCCGACCGACCGAACCCGCTCCTCGTCGTCGTCGGGACGATCGCGACCACCTTCGGGATGTTGTTCGTCGGGCCCCTGCTCATTCGCGGGCTCGCCACGCTCGGCCGCCGGGCGCCGATCGCATTGCGGCTCGCGCTGCGCGATCTCGCGCGCTACCAGGCCCGCTCGGCCGCCGCGCTGGGCGCGATCAGTCTTGCGCTTGCGATCGCGGCAACCGTCGCGGTCGGCGCCGCCGCGGCGGCGATTCCGGCCGCCGAGGCCAATCTCGCGAACAACCAGATCGTGGTCTCCCTCGGGTCCGCCAACAACTCGGCCCCCGGGCAACGGCTCGGTCGCGACAACCGAGCCGACCGCGGCCGACCTTCGGTCGCTGCAGACGCGCGTGTCGACGCGCTCGGCGCGTCGCTGCACGCCCGCGACGTCATCCCACTGAGTGCAGCCGTCGACCAGGGGTCATCCGCGACTTCGCTCGCGGGTGCAGGACCCGACGACGCCGGAAACGGCGCGACGCTCGGCCGCCTGACGACCGTGTCGCACGGAGCGCAGACGGGGATCAAGATCAGCGGTGACACGCCGCTCTACGTCGCCACTCCCGCGTTGCTCACGCACTACGGAATACGTCCCGACGCCATCAATCCGAACACCGACGTCATCACCGGACGATCCGACGTGTCGGGCTATTCGGTCATCGCGCCCGCGGCGGCGGCCCGGCCGGCGGCGGCGTCAGCAGCGCCAAGCCCGCGCCCGCGCCCGGGTCGCGCTCGTCCGGACGGCCCCGACCATTGGAAGCCGACCATCCAGACGATGACGATCCCGAAGTACACGTCCGCGCCCGACACGCTGCTCACCACGTACGCGCTCCGGCAGTGGGGTCTGAAGGCGGTCACGGCCGGTTGGTTCATCGAGACGCCGTCGGCCCTCACGCCGGCGCAGATCAGTTCGGCGCGACGGGCTGCGGCCGCGGCGGGCGTGACGGTCGAAACCCGCAGCAAGAAGACCTCGAACGCCGGACTGCGCGACGGAGCCACGGCGGTCGGCCTCCTCGTCGCGCTCGGCGTGCTCGCGATGACGGTCGGTCTCATCCGCAGCGAAACCGCAAACGATCTGCGCACGCTCGCCGCGACCGGCGCGACGAGCATCACGCGGCGCACGATCACCGGCGCCACCGCGGGTGCGCTCGGCTTCCTCGGCGCGGTGCTCGGGACCGGCGGTGCG
Source organism: uncultured Actinomycetes bacterium (assembly GCA_963829195.1). GTDB lineage: Bacteria > Actinomycetota > Acidimicrobiia > IMCC26256 > PALSA-610 > PALSA-610. The sequence continues at coordinate 585,287 of CAWHHS010000006.1, read as the reverse complement.
TACCTCGCGCTCGTCGCGTGGTACCGGAGCGATCTGCATCCGCTCACGCGTGTCCCGTACCTCGACCTCGTCGTGATCGTCGTCGGTCTTCCCGTGCTCGCCATCACCGCGGGCTGGATCCTCGCCGGACGCGAACCGCCGTCGATCGCGCACCAACCGCTCGAATAGGTTCGGTCGAATAGGGTCGGCGCATGGCGCGTGAGGTGGTTACGGGTTACTGCTGGCCGCAATCGGTCGGCGCGGGCGAGCCCGTGCACCTGCACATGTCGTCTTCCGGAGGACGGCCGGTGCGCGTCGAGGTGGCGCGGGTCGGCGCGCGGCGAGAGGTCGTGTTCGGCTCCGGCTGCGGTGGCAACCGCCGAGCACGCAGACGCCGAGGGACGCGGCGGCGAAGGGATGCGACTGGCCCGTCGCGCTCACGATCGACGTCGATCCCGCGTGGCGCTCGGGCTACTACGAGGTCGTCATGGAGATCGACGTCGGCGGGAAGGTGCGGCGCGACTACGCCTTCTTCGTCGTCCGCCCGGCCGCGGGCGCGCGCGTCGTGCTCGCGCTGGCGACCAACACGTGGCACGCGTACAACGACTTCGGCGGACCGAACCTCTATACGGGCGGCACGCACGTTGCGATGCAACGGCCCATGGCGGCCGGCTACCTCTACAAGCCGCCGGGCCTGGGCCGACGCGTCACGGGCACGGGCGCGCCCGACCCGCAGAACGCCGCGCACGTCGGCTACATCCAACTGAACCACCTGTCGGGCTACGCGGGTTCGGCGGGTTGGCCCGACTGGGAACAGCCGTTCATCGAGTGGGCGGAACGCGAAGGGTTCGAGATCGGCGTGTGCACGAACGCCGATCTCGAAGAGCACCCCGAGGTGCTGGCCGACGCGCAGCTTGTATCTCTCGGTCGGCCACGACGAGTACTGGTCGCGCGGGATGCGCGACACCGTCGAAGACTTCATCGCACGCGGCGGCAACGCCGCGTTCTTCTCCGGCAACACGTCGTTGTGGCAGGTGCGCATCGAAGGCGACGATCACGACGTGATGGTCGGGTACAAGGGCTTCTTCAAGGACGACCCGATGATGGGAACCGACCTCGAACCCGAGGTGACGACGTTCTGGTCCGACGTCATCGTCGGCCGTCCCGAGAACCACATGACGGGCGTCTCGTTCACGCGCGGCGGCTATCACCGGATCGGTCGCAACGTGACCGCCGGCCTCGGCGGCTACACGGTGCACCGCGCCGGGCACTGGATCTTCGACGGCACCGGGCTCGGTTACGGCGACGTGCTCGGCGCCGCGCGCGACCGCCGTCGGCTACGAGTGCGACGGCTGCGTGTTCACCTACCGCGACGGCTTGCCCTACCCGACCGGCGAGGACGGCACCCCGGCGACGTTCGAGATCCTCGCGACGTGCCCGACGCAGCACTTCACACGCGAGACGGCGCCGCGACCGCCGAAGCCGGGCGAACCGAGCGAGTTGGAGTACATCGCGTCGCGGGTGTTCGGCACGCGCGATCCCGAGGCGATGGAACGCATCCGGTACGGCCATGCGGTGCTCGGTGCGTACACGAACGCGGCGGGTGCGACCGTCGTGACCTCGGGCTCGACGGACTGGGCGCACGGGCTCGCCGGACGCGACCCCCAGATCGAACAAATCACGAGGAACGTGCTGACGCGGCTCGGGTAGCGACGTCGTAGGGTGCACGCCGAACCCAACGTCCACTCTGGAGGCCAGCATGACGACCGAACCCCTCGAACAGGCGATTGCATCCACGCGCGCAGTCCTCACGGGGGTGTCGAAGTCGCAGCTCGGCGACACGACCCCGTGCGCGGCGTGGAAGGTCAGCGACCTCATCAACCACATCGTCGGCGGCCAGTACTTCTTCGAGTCGTGCACGAAGGGTGCGCCCGCGGGCCGCGACACGGACTTCTCGGCGACCGACTTCGTCTCCGCCTTCGACGAGGCGTCGCAGCAGTGCCTCGCCGCGTTCCGCGCCGACGGCATCCAGGAGAAGCTCTTGACGCTGCCGTTCGGTCAGATGCCCGGCTCGGCGTTCATGGGTATCGCCGCGACCGACACCCTGACCCACGGCTGGGATCTCGCGAAGGCGACGGGTCAGAACACCGACCTCGCGCCGGAGCTCGCCGCACAACTGCTGGCCGGGGCGAAGCAATTCATTCAGCCCGCGTTCCGTACGCAAGACGGCGCAGTGTTCGGCCCCGAGCAGACGGCACCGGCGGGCGCGTCCAACGCCGACCAGCTCGCGGCGTTCCTCGGCCGCAAGGTGTGATGGCGGAGCCACGGTCGCGGGAGCGACCGTGGCTCGTCACGTCGAGCGGAAGATTCACCACGCGTCTCAGGTGCGGGTGAGCACCACCTTGAGCGCACCGGTTTCGGCCGCGCGCCGAAGACGTCGTAGGCCTCGTCGAACTGGTCGAGCGTGAAGTGGTGGGTGACGAAGCGTGCGGCGTCGACCTGGTGGCCTTGGGTCAGGCGCAGGAGCGTCGGCGTCGAGTACGTGTCGACGAGACCGGTCGTGATGGTGACGTTGCGGATCCACAGCTCTTCGAGGTGCAGCGTCGCGGGCTGCCCGTGGACTCCGATGTTGGCGATGTGCCCACCGGGCCGGGCCAGCTGGGTGGCCAGCTCGAAGGTCGCCGGGACGCCGACGGCTTCGATCGCGACGTCGGCGCCGAGACCGCCGGTGAGGTCACGCACGATCGCGAGCGCGTCTTCGCGCCCGTTGTTGATCAGGATGTCGGCGCCGAACTGCTTGGCGGCTTCGAGCCGGCTGTCGGCGAGATCGATGGCGACGACGTGCGCCGGGCTGTACAGCCGCGAGCCCATGATCGCCGAGAGCCCGATCGGACCGGCGCCGACGATGGCGACGACGTCACCGGGCCGGACCTTGCCGTTGACGACGCCGACCTCGTAACCGGTGGGGAGGATGTCGGCGAGCATCAGGATCTGCTCGTCGCTCACTCCCGCCGGCACCTGGTACGTCGAGGTGTCGGCGAAGGGTACGCGCACGAACTCGGCCTGGGTCCCGTCGATCTTGTGACCGAGGATCCAACCGCCGCCGCCGAGGCACTGCCCGTAGCTGCCCTCGCGGCAATACCGGCACGCGCCGCACGCCGTGATGCACGACACGAGGACGCGGTCGCCGACCTTCACGTTCTTCACTCCGGCGCCGACCGACTCGACGGTGCCGACGGCCTCGTGGCCGAGGATCCGCCCGTCGGTCACGGCGGGCACGTCACCCTTCAGAATGTGGAGGTCGGTGCCGCAGATGGTGACGGCGTCGACCCTGACGATCGCGTCGGTGTCGTCGACGACGACGGGCTTCGGGACTTCCTCCCAGGCCTTGTGGCCGGGACCGTGGTACACGACTGCACGCATCGAAATCTCCTCCGTATGGGTTCCATACCGAACCTACGAAGACGCGCCGCGCACGGATAGGGCCAAAGTCCCGGGCGGGCCCGGGCCGTTCGGACCTATTGCGGTGCGGACCTATCGCGGTTGTCGGCGATCGACGACCGCCGACGCGATCTCCCGCCACTCGGCGCGAGGGAGGTCGTCGTCGGGCCGGATCACCTGGAGGCACACATGGTCGGCGCCCGCGTCGCGGAGCGCGGACACCCGCCGCGCGACCGTGTCGAGATCGCCCCACGCGACGATCGCGTCGACGAGGCGGTCGCTGCCGGCGCCGGCGAAGTCGTCGTCGCCGAAGCCGAACCGGCGCAGGTTGTTCGTGTAGTTCGGCAACTGCACGTAGACGGCGGTGTGGCGGCGCGCGGTAGTCGCGTGCGGTCGACGGGTCGGTGTCGAGTACGACCGCGAGCTCGACCGCGATCAGCGCATTGGAACCGAGGACCTCGCGGGCCGCCGCGACGTGCTCCACCGGGACGAAGTAGGGGTGCGCGCCCGCCGCGCGGGCTCGTGCGAGCTCGAGCATCTTCGGACGGAGCGCGGCGAGCACGCGCGCGTCGACGGGGAACGGGTGGGGCGCGCGGTCGAGCCCGTCGAGGAACTCGACCATCTTCGTGAGGGGCTTGCGGTAACGACCGGGATTCCCGTGGTCGATGAGCGGCGCGTGGCTCACACCCAGGCCCAGCAGGAAGCGCGCCCGCCACTCGGAGCTCCATGACGCGCGCCGTTGCGCGACGTCCTGCGGGCTCGTGCATCCAGATGTTGAGGATGCCGGTCGCGACCGCGATACGGGGCGCGGCCCGCAACAACACCTCGACGGCACCGAGCACGTCGCCGCCGACGTCGGGGATCCAGATCGCGTCGTAACCGAGCGCCTCGAGTTCGGCGGCGGCCTCGGCACTCACGGCCGGATCGCCGTACCGAAGTTGTCCCGACCAGACTCCCGTTCCGGTGAGTTGCACGTGGTGCTCCGAACGCTCGTGGGGCCGTGACCGCTGATTCTGACCTGTGACGGAGGTCGCCGCCCGTCGCGAGAAGAAATCGAGGGCGCGCAATCCAAACGTCCGTCCGGCTCCGTACAGCGGGCATGGCGGGCTCTGGTCCGGGCCGGGTGACCCATGTGGCGGTGGTCGAAGCGCGGGCGGTCGTCCGCGAGGGTCTGCGCACGGTGATCGACGCCCAGCCCGACCTGGCCGTCGTCGCAGACTCCGCGACCGTCGGCGACGCTCGTCGGCTCGACGCGGGGCCCGACGTCGTGGTGACCGACATCACCGTCGCCGATCGCGCGTACGACGAACTGTTCGGGACGCTGCGGTGTTGCTTCGGCCGGGCGTCGATCCTCGTCTTCACTCCGGTCGACAATCCCGCGGAGGTGAGGGCCGTGTTGTCGGCGGGCGCCAGCGGCTACCTGCTCGAGTCGGCCGCGCCCGGCGAGTTGGTGGACGGCATCCGTACGGTCGCCAACGGTGACGGCTACCTCCAGCCGTCGCTCGGCGTGGAGCTGGCCCGGTTCCACGTCGACCTCGAGGCGAAGCTCCGGCTCTCGTCCAGCGAGGAGCAGGTGCTGCGGCTCCTCGCCCTCGGGCACACCAACAAGGAGATCGCCCAGCAGTGCAGTGTGAGCCTGCGCACCGCCGAGTCGCTGCGCGCGCACATCCAGCGCAAGGTCGACCGACGCGGCCGGGTCGAGCTCATGGAGTACGCCCGGGAGGTGGGGCTGCTCTGAGCCGGGGCGGCCGGGTCGGGACGAAGGACCCGACCTTTGTGGTCCTTGCGTCCTGACCGGCGCTACCGGCGATACCGCACACTCCGGCTATGCGAATCGTCGTCTGTCGGACCGCGCGCCGGTTCGCGGTCGTTACCGTCGGTGTGGCCCTGCTCCTGAGCGCGTGCGGATCGTCGTCGCGCACCGGGTCAGGCGGCGTGACATCGACCTCGTCCGGTGCCGGATCGCCGACGTCGACGACCGACACGACCGCGACGTCGTCGCCGACGACCGTGGGCGCGGTTCCGGCGAGCGCGGTGATGTTGGAGGCGAGCGGGAGAACGATCGTCGCGCTCGATGCGACGGGTCGACCCGTCAAGACGCTCGTGACGGTCTTCGCCGGCCGCGAGGTCGTCAACGCGCATCTGATGGCCGACCACCGCACGATCTGGTACGCCACGCGCGGCAACGGCGCGGATTGCTCCGAGGTCGTGAAGCTCGATCTGCGGTCGAACGCGCGCACCGTCGTGGCCTTCGCGAGCGACTTCACGCTTTCGCCCGACGGATCGAGACTCCTGCTCGTCTGGACGGCGGCGGCGAGCACGACGAAGAGCTGCGCCGAACACGCCCAGCTCACCTTCACGACCCGCAACGCGATCGTCGTGCGCGATCTCCCGACCGGCGCGCAATCGTCGCTGTCGTCGACCGCCTACCCGAGCGCGGGGACCGGCGGGCCGTCCGGTCCGATCTGGATGTCGCCGGACGGCGATCGTCTCGTCGACGCGATCTGCACCAACGATCCGTGCGCGATGCGCGAGTTCGCCGTTCCCGCGCCGCTCGGCGGCGCGATCACGCGCGCCGGGGCCGGCCCCGCGTGCGGATGCTCGACCCTCGTCACGGGAACCGACGGCGTCTACGGCGTCGATCAGGGCTCGTATCCGAACCCGCAGTACCGGATCCGCCGGTACGACGCGGCGTCGGTCTCCGGAACCGGCCAGGTGCTCGCGACACCGAACGGCATCTCCGTCGGCCCACTGCTCGCACCGACGAGTGCCGGCCTCTTCGTCCTCGGCTTCCCGACGGGCGCGACCGTGGCGAGCCTGTACCGGGTCACCGGCGGTTCGCTGCAGTTCGTCTCTCGTCTCGCCGCCGCCGCGAACGCACCGGCCGGCCTCTTCCCGATCCCTCCCGCCGCGGCCGGCTGAGACCGTTGTCGAAGCTCGCGCGACGCTTCGAGGCGGTGGTCTTCGACTGGGACGGCACGGCGGTCGCGGATCGGAGCGCGGACGCGACCGAACGTGCGCGACCTCGTCGAACGGCTGTGCGCGGCCGGGGTGGACGTCGCGGTGGTCAGCGGTACCCACGTCGGCAACGTCGACGGTCAGCTGCACGCGCGACCGACCGGTCCCGGCCGGCTGCTGCTCGCCCTCAACCGGGGCTCGGAGCTCTTCGAGGTCGACGCCGCCGGACCGCACATCGTCGCCCGGCGCGCGGCGACACCCGCGGAGGACGCCGCGCTCACGCGCGCCGCGCGGCAAACCGTCGAATCCCTCGCGGCACGCGGCTTCGAGGCCCGGATCGTCTCGGAACGGTTGAACCGCCGCAAGATCGACCTGCTCGTCGACCCGGCCTGGGCCGATCCTCCCAAATCGGAGATCGACCACATCGTGGCCGCGGCCGAGCAGCGCCTGCGCGGCGCCGGCATTGCGGGTCTCGTCGAGGTGGTGGAGATCGCGCTCGCGGCCGCGTCCGACGCGGGGCTCGCGGCGCCGAAGGTCACGAGCGACGGCAAGCACGTCGAGATCGGTCTCACCGACAAGGCGGACTCGGCCCGCGCGGTCTTCGCGGAACTGTGGACGGATGGCATCTCCGCCGACCAGACGTTGATCGCCGGTGACGAGTTCGGCCCGCTCGGCGGCATCGTCGGCAGCGACTCCCTGATGCTCATCGACGAGACCACGGGCGCGACGGTGCTGTCGGTCGGGGTCGAGCCGGAGGGTCTTCCCGACGGGATCGTGGCCCTGGCCGGCGGGCCCGGGGCCTTCGTCGCGCTCCTCGCCGACCAACTCGAACGGCGCGGAGAGATTCCGATCGCGCCGTCTGCTCCGGCATGGACGCTCACGGTCGACGGGATCGACGTTGGCACCGAGGTGGCGCGGGCTTCGTTGCTCGCGATCTCCGACGGTCTGATCGGGACGACGGCCGCGCCGTTGTTCGAACATGCGGACGCGCAGCCGAGCGTCGTGGCCGCCGGCGTCTACGACGGTGTCGGCCCGGCGACGGCACTGCTCCCCGGGCCGCGTTGGGCGTCGCTCGGCGCGGCGTTGCAGCCCGGCGACCGCATCCGTCGCACGCTCGACCTGCATTCCGGGCTGTTGTACGAACGGGTCGACGGCGGCACGTCACTCCGATCGGTTCGCTTCGTCTCGCCGGCCGCGCCGGGGACGGCATGTGTGCGCGCGGTGGTCGAGCCGGTCGGCGCGGCCGCGATCGCAACCGCGCTCGGCGTGCCGGTCGGCGGTACGGAATCGGCGATCGTCGACGGGCCCGGATGGATGGCGACCTCGGGTACGGGAGGTTGCATCACGGCGGCGCTCGAGCAATCGTGTGACGGCCACCGCCTCGACCGGTTCGTCGCCTACGTCGCCGGAGGGCACACACCCCGGCCCGCCGAAGCCCGCGGCGCGTGCCGCCGCCGCGGCCGGCGCCGGGTTCGACGCGCTGCTCGCGGCGCACCGGCGAGCCTGGGCGCAGCGGTGGGCGACCGCCGACGTCGTGATCGATGGTGACGACGAGCTGCAGCGCGCCGTGCGCGTCGCGTTGTTCCATCTCATGGCCGCGGTCGCGAGCGAGGGCGAGGCCGCCGTCGGCGCCCGCGGCCTGAGCGGCGCGGGCTACCGCGGTCACGTGTTCTGGGATGCCGACGTCTTCGTGTTGCCGTTCCTCGCCGCGACCCACCCCGCGGCTGCCCGCGCGATGCTCGAGTACCGCATCAACCGCCTGCCCGAGGCGCTCGCGCTCGCCCGCGCCGAGCACCGATCAGGCGCCCGGTTCCCGTGGGAGTCCGCGGTCAGCGGCGACGACGTCACCCCGACGTACACGATCGACGCGCACGGTGCCGTCGTGCCGATCCGCACGGGCGGTTCCGAAGTGCACATCGTCGGCGACGTTGCCTGGGCTGCGTGGTGCTACGGCGAGTGGACCGGCGACGAGGGTTTTCGCAAGGGTCCCGGTCACCGTCTCTTCGTCGAGACCGCGCGCTACTGGGCGTCACGCATCCGGGTCGGGCCGGACGGGGCCGCGCACATCCTGGGAGTCGTCGGGCCCGACGAGTACCACGAGCCCGTCGACGACGACGCCTACACGAACGTGCTCGCGCGCTGGAACCTGCGGGTCGCGGCCGACTCCGCCGCCGCGCTCGACGATCCCGACGTCGAGGCCGACGAACGGGCGCGGTGGCTCGAACTCGCGTCCGCGCTCACGGACGGGTACCGCGCCGACACGGGCATCTACGAGGAGTTCGCCGGCTTCTTCGGTCTGGTTCCGGACCGGATCGCCGACATCACGACCCGGCCCGTCACCGCCGATCTCCTGCTCGGTCGCGATGTGGTCCGCCGGTCGCAGATCGTGAAGCAGGCCGCCGTCCTCATGCTCTACGACCTCCTCCCCGACGAAGTCGTGGCCGATTCCCTCGACGCCAATCTCGAGTACTACGAGCCGCGGACGGCGCACGGCAGCTCCCTCTCGCCCGGCATACACGCCGCGCTGTTCGCGCGCGCCGAACGCGGCCGAACAGGCAGTGGCGCTCCTGCGCACGGCGGCCTTGATCGACGTCGAGGATGCCGTCGGCGCGGCGGGTGGTGTCCACCTCGCGGCGATGGGAAGCGTGTGGCAGGCGATCGCCTACGGGTTCATGGGCGCGCGCCACGTCGCCGGCACGCTCTGCACTCGCGCCGAAGGTGCCACCGCAGTGGTCCGGCCTCGAGGTGGCGCTGGAATTCCGCGGCATCTCGCTGCAGGTCCGCGCGACCCACGAGACCGTGCGCGTGGTGGCCTCGGCGCCGATCGACATCGAACTGTACGACCGGCCGGTGCACTGCCCGGCGGGCGAGACCATCCTGGCGGCCGAAATCTCCCCGTCCGCGGGCGAGCGGCCGTTCACCGCGTCCACCGAGACCACCGCCGGCGTCGACTCCGCGGACACTGCCGACGCCGGCGTTGGCGTCGAACGAAAGGAGACTCCGATGGAGCCATCGAGAGACGATGAAACCGCCCCCCGCGAGTCCGCCACGCAGCCGCTGTCGCGGTGCCCGACGTGCGGATCCCCGAACCTGGAATCCGTCGTCGAGACCGGCCGCGGCACCGTGCACCATCTCTGCCGCGACTGCTCGCGGTGCTGGCACGTGGAGCTCGGTTTCGTGCACCGCATGACACCCGACACGTGTCTCGGGTGCCCGGAGCGGGGACGTTGCTCGGCCGTCTACGCGTCCGACCACGCTCCCGACGCAACCTGAACCCGACGCACCGGGCCTCGCCGGAGATTCGGCTATCCGGCCGCGCGCGGCCGAGCGCGCGGTGAGGCCGCGGAGTGCCCGGCGCGCGATGAAGAGCGACAGCGCCGCGATCGGGAGTTCCACCGCCGCGGCCGGCAGCAGCGACTGCCAGAGGTCGGCCCGCGCCGCGGTGGTGATGTCCATCCAGGCGTCGACGATGAGGAGTGTCGCCGTCGCGACCGCGGGAACGACGACCCTGCCGTCGCCGTGCCCGGCACGCCAGGCCGTGAGCGACAGCGCGACGACGATCATCGCGTCGAGCCCGACCCACGCCACGTTCCAGTGGCTCGCGACGTTGCGGTCGGGGAGCGACACGCCGAGATACGTGGCCCAGCCGACGACGAGGAGCGCGCCGGCCGCGTAGAGGGCGGCGACGCGTCGCGAGCGCCGGCGAGCGTTCATGCGAACGCGGTCGCGTAGAAGTCGTCGAACGCCTCGGTGTCCATGGAGATGTCGAAATCCGCCCCGACGTGGCTGATGCGCAGCGACGGGCAGAACCAGTTGCGCCCACCCGCGAAGAAGTGCGGCGAGCCGAGAACGTCGCGCGCGCGCCCGGCGTCCCAGTCCGCCCGGACCGCCGCCCGCGCCACCTCGGGTGGGGGTGGTTCGACGCCGAACTCCCGGGCGATCGCCCGCAGTTCCCGCTCGTCGGCGATGTCGCGACCTTCCTCGAAGAGTGCGTCGCGCATGCGCAGGCTCAACGCGTCGCCGACGTCGTCGCCGGTCGCGTACGCCGCGGCCGCGAGACCGAGCGCGGGGATCGTCGTGGCGGGGAAGCGGGCCGGGTCGAACCCGGCGAAGATCTCGGGCGCCACCGAGGCGCGCAGCCCGTCGATCTCGGCCGCGACGACGGTCGGCTCGAGCGGGTGCCCGTTGATCCACTCGAGCGGCCAGGCCCGGACGCGGACGGGGACGGCGCAAGCCCGTGCTCGTCGCATCTCGGTGAGGCGACGGAGCGCGACGTGCGTGAACGGACACCACACGTCGGCGTAGACCTCGACGCGTGCCGGGCGACTCACGGCTTGCGTTGTCCGGGGTGCACCGCGTGCGCATCCGAACCCGGGTAGAAGAGTGCTTCTTGGCCGTCGTCCCAACGCACGCGGTAGTGCTCGACGCCACCCGCGTCGAGGACTTCGAGGACCTCGCCCTTCTTGGTCAGATCACCGAGGTGCGGGCCATCCACCACGATCTCGTCTCCCACCTTGGCGTGCACGGCAATCCTCCTCGGCGCGGGCCCGCGTCGGTCGGCGGGCCACTCCGACGAGCGTGCGCCCGCCGCCGGCGCGACGGCAGGGACGGAGGTCCCGAGGTTCGCCGACCTCCGGCCGTCCTTCGCGACCGGAGATCGGGCCTCGACTTGACTCCCGACGCGGGAGCGCCCACCCTGAGGATCCAGATGCATCCTCCGGGCGCGCTGCCAAGTTCGTTCGTCGAGCTGCTCGGGGCGCTTCCCGATGCCGTCGTGGTGGCCACCCCGGACGGTCGGATCGTCGCCGCGAACGCGAACCTCTGCGTCCTGACGGGGTACGAGGTCGAAGATCTCCTCGAGGCCCCGATCGAGATGCTCGTCCCCGGCCGGTTCCGGGCCCAGCACGTCGCCCTGCGCTCCGATTACATCGCGGGCGGGGGAGGTGTCCGCTCGATGTCGTCGCGGCTCGACATCGTGCTGGTCCGCCGCGACGGCGCCGAGGTCCCCGTCGACATCGCCCTCTGCACGATTCCCTACGCCGACGACCAGCTCGTCGTCGCGACCGTCCGCGACGCCTCGATCCGTCGCCGCGCCGAGTTGAGCGTCGAGCACGAGCGCGCCTTCCTCGGCGCGATGAACGACGTCTCGGCCGCGTTGCTCGAGGGCGGCGACGTCGACGAGACGCTCGACCTCGTGACCAGGTACGCCCGCCGCCTGCTCGACGCCGACCTCGCGATGTTGGTGCTGCCGTCGCTCGAGGAGGACAACGCCCTCGTCGTGCGCGTCGCCGACGGGCTCGCGGCCCGGGCGCTCGTCGGCAGCACCCTCCCGACCGACGACTCGATGTCGGGTCGCGCGATGCGTGAACGCGAACCCGCGCTCGTCGCGGACGGCAGCAAGGATCCTCGCCTGTTCCGCCCGCCGGCGTGGCCCGACGACATCGGTGCCACCCTCATCGTCCCGCTCCACGCCCGGGGCGAGACCCTCGGGAGCCTCACGATCGCCAAGCGGCGCGGCCAGCCCATGTTCCTCGCCTCCGACGTCACGTTCATGAAGACGTTCGCCGCGCACGCGACGCTCGCGATCGCCGACGCCCGCCAGCAGGAGCGGCTGCGCTCGCTGCAGGTGCTCGAGGAACGCGACCGGCTCGCCGATTCGCTGCGGGACACGGTCGCCAACCGCCTCTACGACGTCAGCCTCACCCTGCACCTGCTGCTGCAGTCCGAGCTCCCGCCGAGCTCGGAGGCGAAGGTGTGGAGCGCGATCGAGGGCCTCGACGAGACGATCGCAGCGATGCGCGACGCCATCTTCCCCCGCTAGTCCTTCCGGCTGGGTCGACCGCCGGCCGGTTCGGCCTCCGGTCCCAACGGCGCCGGGTATAGGGACCTTCGTCACTGTCGAGCCGGTGCCGCCGGGCCGCAAGCTCTTCAGGACACGCCGACCCGGAGGGGACGATGACCACCGCATTTCTCGACTACCTGCAGGAGCACCCGGCGACCCGGACGCTCGCCGACGACCTGGCGGGCGTCCTCGTCCTGCGCACCCGCCGCGGGGTGACGTCGGTCCCGACCGAGCCCCGCGCGACCTCGGACGCCGGCCGCATCGCGAGTTGAGCGGGCCGGATGACGTTCAGCGGATCGCGGTCGCGAGAGCGTTCGCGAACGAACCGACCTTGATGCTCGCGGACGAGCCGACGGGAAGCCTCGACGCGGAGAGCGGTGCGTCCGTGATCGCGATGCTGCGGGCCTGCTACACCGCGGGCGGCGCCGTGCTCGAGCCGGCGGTCCGGGTCGGCACGAACCCGACGCCGGACGCCTGATCACTTTCACCCGTTCTCGGCACGAAACGCTCGCCCGGGACGAAAGTCCCGACCGCCGATCGGCTGTCAACACGGCGGCCGGGGCGGCGCCGTGTTCATGATCGACCTCGACGATTTCAAGTCGATCAACGACGGTCTCGGCCACGGTGCCGGCGACGAGTTGCTGGTCTCGGTCGGGGAGCGGCTGCGGTCGTGCGTCCGGCCCGGCGACACGGTCGCCCGCCTCGGCGGCGACGAGTTCGCGCTGTTCATGCCCGGGTGCGAACGCGTCTTCGGTCGACGCGTACGGGCAACGCATCCTCGAGGTGCTGCGGCTGCCGCTGCGGACGGGATCGACCGAGCTCGCGATCTCGGGCAGCATCGGGATCCGGTTGCTCGACGACTCGGACGCCGCGCAGCTCGCGCTGCGCGACGCCGACATCGCCATGTACTCCGCGAAGCGGTGCGGCAAGGGTCGCTGTGAGGTCTACGACCGGGCGATGGGCGCGCAGGCGGCCCGGCGGGTCGCCCTCATGGCCGACCTGCGCGAGGCCTGGCGGCGCGGCGAGATCTCGGTGCACTACCAGCCGATCGTCGAGATACCGACCGGCGTGCTGCGCGGCGCGGAGGCGCTCGTGCGCTGGACGCATCCCCATTTCGGCTCCGTGTCGCCCGCGGAGTTCGTCGCGTTGGCCGAAGCGACCGGCATGATCCGCGAGCTCGGTCTCGACATCATGCGCGAGGCCGTGCGCCATGCCACGACGTGGCGGGCCGAGCACGCGCCGAACTTCTACATCAGCGTGAACGTCTCGCCCATTCAGCTCGACATGTCACTGCCCGACGCGATCGACGCGATTCTCGCCGAAGCCGGCCTCGATCCGGCCGCGCTCCTGATCGAGATCACCGAAGGATTCGTGCTCTCGAGCATCGAAGAGTCGACGGATCTCCTCGACGCGCTGCGAGCCCGCGGGATACGCGTCGCGCTCGACGACTTCGGCACCGGCTACTCGTCGCTCTCCTACGCGCAACGCCTCCCGATCGACCTCGTCAAGATCGACAAGTCGTTCACCGATGGTCTCGACGCGCACAACGCCGGTTTGATCCCGACGATCATGCATCTCGCCAACACGCTCGGTGCCGCAGTCGTGGTCGAAGGGGTCGAGACGAACGAGCAACTGGCCGAGCTCGCTCGCCTCGAGTGCCAACTCGCCCAGGGCTACCTGTTCTCGCCGCCGGTTCCGGCGGCATCGTTCGCGCAGATCGTTCGCGACGGCCGGATCGCTCCCGGCGAATCCAGCCCGCCAGTCCGCGCGCTCAATGTGTTGTGACGGACGAGTCGGGTGGCGGTCCCGGATTCGTCGATGCCGGCCTGCCTTCTTGGACCGGACTGAGCGTCTGATTTCCCTTGACGCTGAGAGTGTCGAGGTCAAAGGTGACCGGCAGACGGCGCATTCTTTGTCTCCGTCTGTTCTGCCCTTGGATTCGGCAGAGCTTGGTACCAAATCGTGTCTCTTCCTGTCGCCGCACAGTCTCGGTGGTGCGAGTCGTCGGGGGTGTCCCCGGTGACAGGAAGAGGCCGCTCAACAGAGGGGGAACATCTGTGAGACTCAGTAAGCGTGTCCTCGCGGTCGCCGGTTCGTTGGCGCTCGTGAGCAGTGTCACTGTCGGTGCGTTCGCTTCGTCGGCCGGGGCCGTTCTGGCCAAGCACAACGCGGCGAACGACGCGGTGACCTGTAATGACTCGGTCGGCACGATCAAGTTCGCGACGGCGCTCCACCTCGGTGGCACCTCCCCGAACACGATCACGCTCTCGGTCAAGTCCGGCGACTGCACGGACACGACGGCCGGCATCTACAACCCGACGACCAACCCGACCGGCGTGTCCATCAAGGGCGTTGCCGAGACCGGCAAGTTGTTCTCGTCGAACAACGACTGCCTCGGGCTCCAGGGCCTGAGCACGTCGACGTCGGGCAGCGTCATCGGCGCATGGTCGACGAACGCCGGCACCCCGGCGCTGCTGAACACGAAGAGCACGCTCAACATCACCCAGACGTGGGGCGGCACCTTCAACGACGGTGGCTCGACGTCGCCTTCGAGCGACTCCGACAGCTGGGGCGGCCAGTACGGCTTCTTCTCCATCGGAGCAGCCGGTTCGGGCAACGCGATCGGTTCGAGCCAGTTGAACACGACGGCGCCCACCGTCACCGGTTCGTTCACCGGCGGCGACAGTGGTCACAAGACCACCTTCGACGCCAACACGAACCAGAGCTCGGGTGAGCTCGCGACGCTGTGCTTCAGCCTCACGGGCATCAAGGCCATCACCTTCGGTATCGGTGGCTTCACCTTGCAGTAAGGCGCATTCGGGTCGACCGACCCGAATGAATGCGCACACGCGGTTGGTGCCGGGCACTCAGTGCCCGGCACCATTCGCGTGTGTGTCGACCGCGGCGCGAGCGCCGTTCGGTTACGGCTCGACGATGAACGTCGTGACCATGCCGAACATGCCGTTCGGGCCTTCGGCGTGGGTGAGGATGTGGCAGTGGAACGCCCAGATGCCGGGCGTGTTGTTCGGGCCGAGGAAGTCCGTGGTCACGTGCACGAGCGTCGTGAACCGCTGGCCCGGCGCGACCATGAGCGTGTCGAGCGTGTACGGCGACGGCAGCGGGTAGCCGTCCTCGCCGATCACGAGCTGCGGCAGCCCGTGCAGGTGCATCGGGTGGATCTGCAGACCCTCGTTGAAGTAGTTGATCTCCACCCACTCACCGACGTGGGCGATGATCGGCGCGGTCGCCGGGAACGACTTGCCGTTGAGCGACAGGCCGATCGACCCCGGCGTCGTTCAGCACCATCGGCACGTCCTGGGTGACCGGACCGGTGTTCGGCGGCAACGCGGGTCGCCGACCTGGAAGATGCCGAGCATGCCGTTCGGCACCTGCACCTGCGCGTCGTGGTGCGAGTGGTACATGCCGAGCTCGGGCTTGTTCGCCGTGAACGCGTACGTGAAGCTCTGACCGGGCTTGATCGGCGCCTGCGTGATGTCGGGGACGCCGTCCATGTTGAACGGCACCTCGATGCCGTGGAAGTGCACGCCGGTCGACATCGGCAGCTTGTTGTCGACGACGACCTTGCACCTTGTCGCCGACGTTCACCTTGATCGACGGACCGGGCACGGTGCCGTTGAACGTCCAGGCCCGCACCGTCTTGCCCGGCGACACCTCCCAGTTGGCGAGCTCGGCGGTCAGGTGGAACTCCTTCGTGCCGTCGGGCGAGCACCTGTCGGCGTCGAGCGGCTGGTTGCCGACGCCCTTGGTGTTCGGGCCGTTCTTCAGCTGCGCGACGTAGACGTCGACGGCCTTCGCCATCGCCGCGTCCATCTGGTCGTTCATCGCCGCAGCTGCTGCCGGCGACATGCTGTTGAAGTCCATGTTCGCCATGCCGGCCGACGCACTCGACGCCGCCGCCGACCGCCGATGACGAGCGTCGCCTGCATGCCGGCTGCTGGTGGCCCGGGATCGCGCAGAACACGGTGTAGCTGCCCGGCCTTCACGCCCTTCAGGTCGACGGTCGCGCGTCTCACCGGGCTGCAGGTCCTTCGTGTGCACGCTCGTGCCCTGCATGTTGAAGTTGTGCACCACCGAGCCCGAGTTCGTCACGGTGAGCTTGCCGTTGAGCGGCGCCGAGATGCTCGCGGGCGTGATCGCGAACTCGGTCAACGTCACCTGCACCGCGCCGGCCGGCGCGCCGATCTTCCGGTTGTCGGCGTGGGCCGCGACGACGAAGGCGAAGAAGCCGAACATGAGTGCGACGAGTCCGAGCGCGACGCCCGCCGGCCCCGACCGCTCACGGTCGCTCCGTGTGAACAGAGGCACTCGTGTTCTCCTTGATGGTTTCGAGGGTGGGGGGAGCGACGGTCAGCCGACGACGACGGGTTCGGGCGTCGTGGTGTTCGACTTCCTCGTGGTCGCGCCGACCGCGGACGTGGAACCGCGAGCTTGAGCTGACGCTCGTGGGCGACGAATCCGAGCGCGAGTCCGAGCAGCACCACGATCGCACCGAGCGCAGCGGCGATGCCGGCCCAGTAGGCGATCATACCGACGACCGACCAACCCCACGCGTAGAGCAGCAGTCCACGAAGGGTCTCGCCCCGGAACAGCGTCTGCGTCTTGCCCGCGAGTGCGGCGTCCTTCGGGTTCGCCTGCGACGCCGCGCTCACCTGCGAGTACGTCTGGCCGTTCGCGATGCCCTTCAGGTGGACCTTGATGAACTGGTCCGCGTACGCCTTGGCCTTCGGGCCGTTGTCGACGGCCTGGCCGGCGTAGCGCTGGAGGCCGGGGAACTCCTTGGGGTCGAGCCCGGCGCTGCCCTTCGGCGGGAACTTGATCTTCTGCTCCGACAGCTGGGTGTGCACCATGTTGTGCGCGAAGCCCGGAGCCCCACAGCAGCAGGCCGCTGCCCGACCGACAGGACGAGGAACAGGACGCTCCCGATGATGACGAGCGTCGGGACGGTTGTGATCCATTTCTTCAGGCGCATTGCTCATCTCCTCGAATCGGGTCCGGGAGAGCCCCCGGGTGCCGTCCATCGTCGGCTTCCGAGCGCCCGGGTGGCAGAGGCGATACGCCGTGAGGGGCGGGGACTTAGGTCCCCGGCGAGACGGGCGTCGGACTCTCGCAGCCACTCGGTCCGGTCCGTACCGTCGGCAGGAGCAGGTCGCACCCGGTGCGTATCCGGTGCGGTGCCCAAGGAGGAGCGATGTCAGAGACGACGACCTCGAGCCCGGCCCGACGGTCGGACACGACCCGGGGAAAGGAATTCACCAACCGCTTCGGGTTGCCCACCGCTACCGCGCTGGTGATCGGATCGATCATCGGTACGGGCGTTTTCGCGCTGCCGTCCGCGCTCGCACCGTACGGTCCCGGCGCGAGCCTCCTGGCGTTCGGCCTCGTCACCGTCGGCGCGCTCGCGCTCGCACTCGTGTTCGGTTGGTTGAACAAGCGGGTTCCCGGATCGGGTGGCCCCTACCTCTACGCCCGTGACGCCTTCGGCGACTTCGGCGGGTTCATCACGTCGTGGTCGTACTGGCTCACCGCGTGGATCGGCAACGCCGCGATCGTCGTGGCGTGGGTCGGGTACGTCGAGGTGTTCGTCAACAAGGGCAACAACAAGTGGGGTGCGGTCGCGATCGCGCTCGTCGGCCTGTGGATCCCCGCGCTGATCAACATCTCGGGCGTGCGCAATCTCGCCGGCTTCCAGAACATCACGGTCGTCCTCAAGTTCGTGCCGCTCGTGTTCATGGGCACGATCGGGCTGCTCTTCATCCACGCCCACAACTTCGGGCCGTTCAACGCGAGTGGCGGGTCGCTCGGCTCGGCCGTCGAGCGCGGCCGCCGCGATCGCGCTGTTCAGCTACCTCGGACTCGAGGTCGCGTCCGTCGCCGCCGGCCGGGTGCGCAACCCGAACCGCAACGTGACGCGGGCGACCGTGCTCGGGACGCTCGGCTGCGCATTCGTCTACATGCTCGGCACGCTGGCCGTCTTCGGCACCGTCAGCCACGCCGCCCTGCTCAACTCGACCGCCCCGTTCTCCGACTCCGTCAACGCCATGTTCGGCGGCGTGTGGGCCGGCAAGCTGATGGCGGTCGTCGCGATCATCTCCGGCATCGGATGCCTGAACGGCTGGACGTTGATCTGCGCCGAGATGCCGATGGCCGCCGCCCGCGACCGTCTGTTCCCGACCCAGTTCGCGAAGCTGAGCAAGAAGGAGATCCCGGTCTTCGGGATCCTCGTCGGCGCATCGGCCGCCTCGGTGCTCACGATCTTCAGCTACTGGCACTTCCAGAAGGTGTTCACCGACGTCGTGCTGCTGAGCGTGCTGACCGCAGTGATCCCTTACCTCTACTCGGCCGCTGCGCACCTCTACTGGCTGATCGTGAAGGGCCGGGCCGTGAGCTGGCCGCACCTGGTCCGCGACTCCATCGTGAGTCTCGCGGCGCTGGCGTTCTCGTTCTGGGCGCTCGCCGGGACCGGCTACCAGGCCGTGTACTTCGGCGTGTTCGCGTTCTTCCTCGGCGTCCCCGTCTACATCTGGATGAAGGCGCAACGAGGTGAGTACGGCGAATCGCCGGTGACGCCGATCGACTACCCGGACGACAGCCCGTACTCGCTGCTCGCCGGGAGCCACGGGATCACGTTGCCCGAGCGGGAGGTCGCGGTTCCGACCGCGAGCATGGCCGCGGCCACGAACGTGCCCCCCACGATCCCGACGCCGACGTCATGAGCTCGGCGTTCGGAGTTCACTCGGAGGTCGGCCGGCTCCGCCAGGCGATCGTCCACCGGCCGGGCCTGGAGCTCAGCCGGCTGACCCCGAGCAACTGCGACGCTCTGTTGTTCGACGACGTCCTCTGGGCGGCGAAGGCCCGCGAAGAGCACGACGTGTTCGTCCGGGTCCTCCGCGACCGCGGGGTCACCGTTCACCACTTCGCCGAGCTGCTCGCGCAGACGCTCGAGATCCCCGAGGCCCGTGCGTTCGTGCTCGATCGCACGTGCAGCGCGGAGCAGGTCGGACCGACCTTGGCCCGCCCGCTGCGCAGTTTCGCCGACGAGGTCGACGCGGCTGCGCTCGCCGAGCTGCTCGTCGGCGGTGTCACCCGCGCCGACGTCTCGCCGCTCCACGCCCGCAGCCTGCGCTGGCAGACGCTTGGAGCTCGACGACTTCGTGCTCCCGCCGCTGCCGAACACGCTCTTCCAACGCGACAACTCGGCATGGGTCTACGGCGGCGTCACGATCAATCCGATGGCGAAGGCCGCGCGCCGCCGCGAGTCGCTGCACAGCCGGGCCGTCTACCGGTTCCACCCGATGTTCGCCACGGCATCGTTCCCGATCTTCTACGGCGGCGACGACGCCGATCACCAACCGGCGACGCTCGAAGGCGGCGACATCCACGTCCTCGGTCGCGGGGTCGTGCTGATCGGTATGGGCGAGCGCACCACGCCCATGGGTGTCGAGATCCTGACCCGGGAGCTGTTCCGTTCCAACCAGGCGACGACGGTCATCGCGGTGCAGCTCCCGAAGTCGCACGCGCTGATGCACCTCGACACCGTGCTGACGATGATCGACGTCGACACGTTCGTGCGCTACCCGTATCTCGACCCGTCGGCGATGCGCACGTGGGTCATCACGCCGTCCGACGCCGAGGAGATCGTCGAGCACGACACCGGCGGACTGCATGTCGAGCGGCGCGACGACCTGTTCGCGACGATCGCCGACGCGCTCGGGAATCGCCAAGGTCAGGGTGCTCTCCGCCGACGAGGACGCCCGCGCCGCCGAGCGCGAGCAGTGGGACGACGCCAACAATTTCCTGACGGTCGCGCCCGGCGTCGTCGTCGGTTACGAACGCAACACGGTGACCAACGGCATGTTGCGCGACCACGGCATCGAAGTGCTGAGCATCCCCGGCAGCGAGCTCGGGCGCGGTCGCGGCGGAGCGCGCTGCATGACGTGCCCCATCGAACGCGACGGGCTCTGACGCGCGGACGCGCGCCGATCTCGAGAAGGAGGCGATGCAACGATGATTGCCAAGACCTACGTCGTTCCGCTCGACGGTTCGCCCTTCGCGGAGAAGGCGGTACCGGTCGCGGCCGCGTTCGCACAGCGCACCGGCGGCGCGCTGTTGCTCGTGTCGGCGCCGTTCAAGGGTCCGCTCGAGCCCCGGACCTATCTCGCCGAGGTCGCCGCCCGCTACCCGAACGTGCCGATCGAGACCCTCCCGCACGTCGACCATCTCCCGGCCGACGCGATCCTGAAGGTCGCGGGTGAGTCGGACGACCGCATCGTGTGCATGACCAGTCATGGCCGCGGCCGCGTCCGGTGGTCGGTGCTCGGCAGCACCGCCGAGGAGCTGATCCGCCGGACCGACCGGCCCGTGTTGCTCGTGGGCCGCAACTGTCGCGACGACTTCCTCACGCCCGACGCGCATCTGCTCGCTTGCGTCGACGGCACCGAGTGCTCGGCCGGTATCGCGGCCGTGGCACGCGCGATGGGCCGCCGAGCTCGCACTTCCGGTCGACGCGGCCGTCGTCGTGCATCCGCGCGACGTCGAGAGCATCGAGCATCCCGAGACGCTCATCGGATCCGATCGTCGAGCAATTCGGTGGTCCCGACCACGTGCACCCGCACCTGCTCACCAACGTGTTCCCGGCCGGCGCGCTGGCGGATTTCGCCGGTGACCTCCCGGCCGGCCTGATCGCCATGAGCTGCTACGGACGGACCGGCTTCGCCCGAGTCGACTCTCGGCAGCGTCACCATGGCGGTCCTCCACCTCGCCGACGTGCCCGCTGCTCGTCACGCACTGCGGCGCCTGATGGGGACGCCATGCTGATCGTCGCCGCGCTGGGCGGCAACGCGCTGATGCGCCGCAACGAGTCGCTCGACGCGGAGGTCGCGCAGCGCAACGTGAAGGAGGTCGCGGCCGCATCCTCGCCGAGCTGGCCCGCGAGCATCAGCTCGTCGTCACGCACGGGAACGGCCCGCAGATCGGTCTGCTCGCGCTGCAGAGCGAGGCGTTCCGCGACGTGCGGACCTACCCGCTCGACGTGCTCGGCGCGGAGAGCGAGGGGATGATCGGTTACCTGCTCGAGCGCGAGCTCGGCAACGTGCTCGGCGAGCGACCGGTGGCGACGCTCATCACGCAGACGGTCGTCGACGCGCTCGATCCCGCGTTCCAACGCCCGACGAAGCCGATCGGTCCGGTCTACGACGCCGACCGCGCGCAGGCGCTGGCCCAGGAGCGGGGCTGGACGGTCGCGCCCGACGGCGACGCACTGGCGGCGCGTCGTCGCTTCGCCGACCCCGCGCTCGATCGTCGAGCTCCCGACGATCCGGCTGCTGCTCGAACACGGCGTCGTGGTGGTGTGCGCGGGTGGCGGCGGCGTGCCGGTCGTCGTCGATTCGTTCGGCGCTCGCCACGGCGTCGAGGCCGTCGTCGACAAGGACCTCGCCAGCGCGCTCGTCGCCCGCCAGCTCTCGGCCGACCTGCTCCTGCTCCTCACCGACGTTCCCGCGGTCGAGCTCGACTGGGGCACGCCAAGTCGGCCCGGGCGCTGCGCTCGATCGACCACGTCGGAGCTCGCCCGCCACTCGCTTCGCGGCCGGGTCCATGGGACCGAAGGTCGAGGCGGCGGCCGCGTTCGTGCGCTCGACACCCGGCCGGGCGGTCATCGGGGCGCTCGCGGACGCCGTGGCCATGGTCGAGGGCACCGCCGGGACCGCTGTCGTCGACGACGCGGCCAGATAGCGCTCCGTACCGGCCCGGCGGGGTCGCGGGCTACCCTCGGGTGCCCGACCGGGGGGCTCCATGGCGATTCGGGTGTTCTTGTTGGACGACCACGAGATCGTCCGCCGCGGGGTCCGGGAGCTGCTCGAGGCGCAGGACGACATCGAGGTCGTCGGCGAGGCCGGCACCGCCGCCGAGGGCGTCGCCCGCATCCCCGCGGCGAAGCCCGACGTCGCGATCGTCGACATGCGCCTGCCCGACGGCAACGGCGTCGAGGTCTGCCGCGAGGTGCGCTCGCTCGACGGCTCCATCCAGTGCCTCATCCTCACGTCGTTCTCCGACGACGAAGCCCTCTTCGACTCGATCATGGCCGGCGCCGCCGGCTACCTGCTCAAGCAGATCAAGGGCACCGACCTCGTCGACGCCGTCCGCCGGGTCGCGGCCGGGCCAGTCGCTGCTCGACCCGAGCGTCACCGCGCGTGTCCTCGAGCGCCTGCGCACCGGTCCCGAAGAGGACCCGCGCCTCGCCCGGCTCACCGACCAGGAACGCAAGATCCTCGACCTCATCGCCGAGGGTCTCACGAACCGCCAGATCGGCGAGCGGCTCTTCCTCGCCGAGAAGACGGTGAAGAACTACGTGTCGAACCTGCTCGCCAAGCTCGGGCATGGAGCGGCGCACCGAGGCCGCGGTGTTCGCCACGAAGCTGTCGAGCAAGACGAAAGGCCGACGCGTCCGCCGAATCGTGACCAACGGCCCTGGCTCCGGGCGGCGCCGGGTCCCGACGATGCGGGTATGGACGCCAGCAGATCGACCAGCGCACCGGGCTCGAGGAGCTCGACCGCGACGAGTGCCTCCGGCTGCTCGCGGACGCTCCGCTCGGGCGGCTCGGCGGTCGTGGTCGGCGGGCGGCCGCTCGTCTTCCCGGTGAACTTCACGCTCGACGGCGACGCCGTCGTGCTGCGGACCGACGCCGGAACGAAGCTCCACGGCGCCCGCAACGGCCCGGTCGCGTTCGAGTGCGACGGCATCGACACGCGCTACCACACGGGCTGGAGCGTGCTCGTCGCTCGCCGACGCCGAAGAGGTGCGCGATCCGAGCCGAGATCGCGCGCCTCGAGCGGCTGCCGCTCGGACCGTGGTGTGCCGGCCCGAAGCCGAGCTGGCTGCGCTTCCGGCCGCAGTCGATCACCGGCCGGCGGATCCCGCCGCACGGCCGCGCCCGAGCACGAGGAGGACTCGGAATGACCTTGAACGTCATGGTGCTGGAGAGCGAGCGCGGCGCGGCCGATCGACGCGGTACGCGAGCTGACCGACGCCGGCCACGTGCGTGCTGCGCTGCCACGACCCGGGCGCGCCGGCGTTCCCGTGCCGCGGCGTCGCGCGAGCAGTCGGACGTGCCCGCTGCGCTCGCACGTCGTCGACGTCGCGCTCGACGGTGCGTTCGCGGCCACGGTCGCAGCCCGCACCGACGGAGGACGGCGTGCGCTGCGCGCTCATGCATCGCGTCCCGCTCGTCGTCGCCGGCCCCGCGGTGCTCGATCCCGTACGACCAGTACGAGGCCGCTGCTCCTCGACCGCGCCGACGACGTCGTCGGCGCGTGCGAAGAGGCCGCCGCGGGCGAGCTGCCGCGCCACACGCCGCGTCGCGACGCGAGGCGCTGACGGCCGTCGCGGACGCCCGACGCCGCGCTCGCCGGGCGCACGGGCGTCGGTCACGCGTCGCGACGGCCGGCTGCGCGTCTCGGTGACCGGTCGTCGAGGACGCTCGGCCGCGCCCAGCGCGACGCGGCGGTCGTGCGGATGATGGCGAAGCTCCGCGAGTTCGACTCGTCGGCCCGCGGCATCGACGTCGTGCTCGGCTCCGGTTCGTCGCCGCGCGGAAGCCGGCGCGTCGGTGCCCGGCGCTACGCCGGTTCGACGCCGAGCGGGACGCGCCACTCGATCTGGGTCCCGCCGGCCGCGCGTCGTCGTCGGCGTGCACGCGCCGCCGAGCGCGACGGCGCGTTCCGCCATGTTCCGCAGGCCGTTGCCGCCGCCGCCGTCACCGATCCCGACGCCGTTGTCGCGCACCCGCAGGCGACAGTTCCCGCCGTCGACCTCCAGCTCGATCTCGACGCGTCGACGCGTGCGCGTGCCTGGTCACGTTGCTCAGCGCCTCGCGCAGCGTCGCGACGACGTGCTCGCGGATCTCGTCGGTCGCGACGCGCTGTCGACCGGTCCGTCGAACGTCACCGCCGGCTCGAAACCCGAGCACCCGGGCGGCCTCGCGGACGATCGCGAGGATGTCGTCGCGGATGCTCGCGGCGAGGGGCCGCCGGGTGTGCAAGCGCGAAGATCGACGAGCGGATGTCGCGGATCGTCATGTCGATCTCGTCGACGGCGAGCTGGATCCGCTCGAGCGGTCGGGTCGTCGCCCGCGACGCGGGTGAGCGCGCCCTGCAGCGAGAGGCCGACGGCGAAGAGCCGCTGGATGACCGTGTCGTGCAGGTCGCGGGCGATCCGCTCGCGGTCGTCGACGAGCGCGAGCACCTCGGCGCGCGCGCTGCAGCTCGTCGTCGGCGGCGCGGCGCTCGGTCACGTCGCGGACGATCGCGACGACGAGCATGTCCGTCGCCGTTCGCGCAGGGGGCTCAGGCTGATCTCGAGCGGGAACTCGGTCGCCCGAGCGCCGGCAGGCCGTGCAGGTCGAGGCCGGTCCCCATCGAGCGGGTGCGGGGATGCTGGCGTATCCGTCGCGGTGGGCGGCGTGGATTCCCGCGCACGCCTTCGGGCAGCGAGCACGTCGACCGACATGCCGACCAGCTCGTCGTGCGGGTAGCCGAACAGCTGCTCGACCATGGGGTTGACGAAGACGATCGTGCCGTGCAGGTCGACGACGAGGATGCCGTCGGGGGCGGCGTCGAGCGCCTGGCGCAGCACGTCGTCGGAGAGCTGGGACTCGGACCGCATGGACTCCTCGGGACATCGACGACGGATCGCGTGGGATCGGCGCGGACTTCTGCCCCGATCGCCTCTTCGACGACTGGCCTTTCGCCTCTGCCGGAGGCGGGTGGCCGGGACCGAGAATAGACGGGTGACCGAGATTCGAGCTTTCCTGACGCCGGCCGGCGAGATCGACGCCCTCAGCGACGTCGAATGCCACCGGTTGCTCGCGTCCGGGACCTTCGGACGCGTCGGTGTGACCAGCGGCGGCCTGCCCGTCATCATGCCGGTCCGCTACCTCTACACGGAGGGGACGATCACGTTCCGGACCGGTGGGGGCACGAAGCTGCGCGCGGCCGAAAGCGGAGACGTGCTCGCGTTCGAGGTCGACGCGTACGACGGTGAGACCGGCGAAGGCTGGAGCGTGCTCGCCCTCGGTCGCGCTTCGGTGCTCACCACCGAGCACGAGCACGACGGCGTCCCGACGTTCGATCCCGAACATTCGGGCGAGCCGCGTAACCACTACGTGCGCATGCACTGCGAGCTCGTCACCGGCCGGCGCCTCGTGCGCGACCGCGCCACCGCCGACTGAGCGCTTCGTTCGTCGGGTGCGCCCCGGACGGCGCGGTTCCCTGCGAGGCCCGCGTCACGCATGCGTCACCGGTGCATCGCGCCGAGCAGGACGATCGCCTCCGCCCCGGTGCCAACCAAGGGCACTGTTCCCGGCTCTCCCGCGCGCCGCACGATGTGAAGAAGACGGCACACCGACGTGTCGCCCGATTGGGCACGACGTTCTGGAGGGATTGACGTGACGATTACCGAGCTCAGGGTGTCGCAACCCCATCCGCGCAACGGCGTACGGGTGGGAAGCGACACCCGTGTCGGCCCCGAGATCGACCTGGCCGCGGCCGGTCGGCACCCGGGTGGACTCGCGCTCTCCGTCCTCGGGACGTTCGCGTTCCGGCGCGGCGACCGCGCGCTCGCATTGCCGGGCGGATCCCGCAAGCTGCTCGCGCTGCTCGCGCTCCGGCGCCAACCGATGACGCGCGTGCTCGCCGCCTACACCCTCTGGCCCGATGCACCGGATCGGGACGCGTCGTGCCGGTTGCGTTCCGCGCTGTGCCGTTTGAAGCACACCGCGGGTGACGTCGTCGACGTGGCGAAGCTCGACCTGCAGCTGCGCCCCGAGGTCGCGGTGGACCTGCACCGGGCCCGGGAGTTCGTCTACCAACTGCTCGACCGTCCGGAATCGGCGATGAGCGGTGACGAAACGGCGGCCGCCATTCGGCTCTTGTCGGGCGACCTGCTCCCGGGATGGGACGACGAATGGGTGGCCGCCGACAGCCACGAGTGGCGCCAGCTGCGACTCCATGCGCTCGAGGCGATGGCCGCGCATCTCGTCGCAGAGGGCCGATGCGTCGACGCCACGCTCGCCGCACTGGCGGCGGTTCGGTCCGCGCCGCTGCGGGAGAGCGCGCACGGCGCGCTCATCAAGACGTTCCTGGCCGTCGGCAACCAGAAGGAGGCGCTCGACCAGTTCGACCGGTTCCGGGCCGACCTCGGCGCCGAGCTCCGGGCAGAGCCGACAGCGATGCTCTGTGGGCTGGTCGACGAACTGCGGGGCGGGGCGGCCGACCGCTACGCGGCAGTCACCTTGCGGTGACGCGGCGGTACGAACCTCGCGCGGTGGGAACCGAAGCGCCGATCTCGCAGCTCCCGCCGATCCAGTTCCCGTTGCTCGAGGCGTCGCCGGACGCGGTCGCCGTCGTCGGCGTGGACGGCGGCATCGTCGCCACCAACGCCAACCTCCTCATCCTCTCCGGATACACCGAGAACGACCTCGTCGGCGCGCCGATCGAAATGCTGGTTCCCGGTTCCGTGCGGGCGCGGCACGTGGCCCAGCGCACGGCCTTCGTCGCCGCGGGTGCGCCCGACCGTTCGGTTACGGCCCGGCGCGACCTCGTGTTGCGGCGCGCGGACGCTACCGAGGTCCCGGTCGAGATCGCGCTGCGCGCCGTCGCGTATCAAGGCGATCAGTTCTGCGTCGCCACGGTGCGCGACGCGACCTCGCGCCGGACCGCGGAATTCGAGCGGCGTCCGCGATCGTGAGTTCCTGCGGGCGATGAACGACGTCGGAGACGTTCTGCTCCAGCCGGGCGACTTCAACGACATGCTCGGACTCGTGGCCAGACGGGCCCGAGATCTCCTCGGTGCGGATCTCGCGCTCATCGTCCTGGCCGAGGTGGACGACGACGCGTCGCTCGTCATCCGCGTCGCGGACGGGTTGCACGCGCAGGACCTGATTGGCAGCACGCTTCCGAGCGATCATTCGGTGGCCGGCATCGCAATGCGCGATCGTGACCCGGTCCTCGTGGTCGACGGATCCACCGACCCGCGTGTGTTCCGGCCCGCGGGATGGCCCGAGAACATCGGCGCGACGCTCGTCGTTCCGCTCTACGTCCGGGCCAAGGCCGTGGGGACCATGACCGTCGCTCGCGTGCAGGGCAAACCAATGTTTCTCACGGCGGACATCGATTTCGTGAAGGCGCTCGCGGAGAAGGCGACGTTCGCGGTCGCGCTGGCCAAATCGGACGAGTTGAACGAGCGCGAGCGGCTCCTGCGCGCGACCGCGACGCGTTCGGCGGCCGAGCTCGAGCGCCAGCAGGAGATGGTCGATCGCATGGCGGCTGCCGGCCGCGCGAGAAACGAGATCCTGGGGAAGGTTGCCCACGAGCTCCGCGCGCCGCTGACGAGCGTGATCGGGTACACCGAAGTGCTCGCCGAACAGGTGCAGGACCCCGAGCAACAGCGGATGCTCGCGACCGTCGAACGCAACGGTCGTCGTCTCGCCTCACTCGTCGACGACCTCTTGACGATGTCGCTCGTCGACGCCGGGATCTTGCACCTGGATCTGTCCCGTGTCGTCGTCGGCACGGTCGTCGAGCACGTTCGGGACACGGTCGCGTCGTCGGTTGCGGCGGCCGAGCTGCAACTGACGCTCGATCTCGGCGCGGACGTGATCGTGAAGGCCGACGCGGAGAAGCTCGAGCGGGCCGTGCTCAACCTCGTCACGAATGCCGTGAAGTTCACGTTGCCGGGCGGTCGCGTCGAGGTCACGACCCGGCTGGTCGGTGACGAGTTCGCCGAGGTCGCGGTCGCCGATACCGGCTCCGGCATTCCCTTCGAGGAACAGGAGCACCTGTTCACCCGCTTCTTCCGTGCGACGCAAGTCCAGGAGCGGCAGG
This sequence comes from uncultured Actinomycetes bacterium, assembly GCA_963829195.1. Classification (GTDB taxonomy): domain Bacteria; phylum Actinomycetota; class Acidimicrobiia; order IMCC26256; family PALSA-610; genus PALSA-610. Next base: position 557,170 of record CAWHHS010000006.1, on the reverse strand, counting down.
TTCCCGGGATCGGTCTCGGGCTCTACATCGTGAAGCAGATCGTCGAGCTGCACGACGGGGTGCTCGACGTCGTGTCGACGCCGGCGGGAACGGTCTTCACCATGCGACTCCCCGTCGAAGGGCCCGCCCGGTGACGCCGGTGCCCGGCGCGCGACGAGGGTCCGGCGGGGGAGCGGGTCGATGACCGTCGCGAGTAGCCACGCCCGCGAGCCCGAACCGGTGCAACACCGGGCGGAGGAACAACTGCGTCGCATCCTCGACGGCATGTCGGAAGGTGTCGCCGAGACGGCACTGGACGGCAGCATCGTCTCCGTCAACCAGGCGTTCGCGTCGATGCTCGGTTTCGCGTCGCCCGAGGACGCGCAGGCGCGCGTCCCGGACATCGCGACCTTGTACGCGCGGCCGGCCGAGCGTCGCGCATTCATCGCGCGGGCGCAGGCGGAGATCGACGGGATCCTGCGCGCGGACGTCGAGCTGAAGCATCTCGACGGCCACAGCGTTTGGGTGCGAGCCCGGTTTCGGGCCCTGCGGCGCAGCGACGGCGCAATGACGGGCATGCACGTCGTGGCCGAGGATGTCTCCGCGACGCGCGCCGCCGAGGCGAAGATGCGCGCATCCGAGGAGCGGCTGCGATTCGCGTTCCACGACAACCCGATGCCGTTGGTCGTCTTCGAGTTCACGCCCGCGGGCCGGTTCATCTCGGAGGCCAACACCGCGCTCGAGACGATGCTCGGTTACGGGCCGGGCGAGCTCATCGGAACGGACGCCGACGAGTTGGTGCACGACGACGATCTCGCAACCGACCGCGCGCACGTGTTCGAACCGCGGGGCGACGACGGCGCCCGCGTGCGGTTCGAGTCGCGGCGCCGTCACCGCGACGGCCATTGGGTGCCCGTTGCAATGACCGCGATCACGCTGCAGAGCGCGCAGGGGCGGGGACTCGCGATCGCCGCGATCGAAGATCTGACGGCACGCAGCGCCGCGGAGCGGGCACGCCTCGAGGCGCTCCATCTGCTCGAGTCCCGGGCCGCATCGGAGCTCGCGCTCGCAGACCTCGCGCGGATCATGCTCGAGTCGGACGATTTCGACGCCCTCGGCCGCACCGCGTGCGGGCTCGTGGCGCACGTTCTTGCCGTCGACTTCTGCGCGATCCTCCTACCCGTCGAGGACGGATCCGACTTCGATATCGCGGCCGAGTGGGGCTGGGACCGCAGGCTCCTCGCGACCGTCGACACCACCGCCGGACCCGATTCGCAGGCGGCGCACGCGGCCCGCGTGGGTGTGCCCGTGATCGTCGACGACTGGAGAACCGAGACCCGGTTCCGTCGGTCCCCGCTCCTCGAGGCGCACGACGTGCGCAGCGGCCTGCTCGTCGCCATTCGCCACGACCAGACGACCACGGGAGTGTTCGGCGTCCAGACCCGCGAGCCGCGGCGTTTCGACGACGCGGCCGTGCGCTTCGCGGAGGCCGTCGCCCGGCTGATCGGCATCGCGCTCGAGCAGCGGCGCGTTCGGGGCCGGTTGACCCGGAGCGAACGGACGCTGCAGTCGATCGTCGACAACGCTCCGGTCGCGATCCACGTTCTCGACCCGAAGGGCCGGTTCCTCCTCGTCAACCGGGAACTGGAGCGGATCGTCGGCATGCCGCGCGACCTGCTCATCGGCAAGACCCGCACCGAGGTCCCGGCGCTGGCCGACGGCGCGCCGCTCGCCGGACTCGTCGACGGGATCGCGGCGCTGCAACGGCAGACCCCGCTCGCCATCGAGCAAACGACTTCCGAGATCGACGGCGCGCACACGTACCTGACCGTCGACTTCCCGCTCGTCGACGCCGACGTGCACGCGTACGGCATCGGCGGGATCTCGACGGAGGTCACCGAGTTGGTGCGGTCGCGAGCCGAAGCGCGGTCGGCGTGGCTCGAGTCGATGGAACGTCTCGCACCGCGCGGTCGAGCTCCGCGACGACGAGACGGGCGGCCATATCGAGCGCATGGCCGCCTACTCCGAGTTGATCGCCCGCCTCGCCGGCTTCCCCGAGGCCCGGTGCGCGCTGATTCGTTCGGTCGCGCCGTTGCACGACCTCGGCAAGGTCGCGATCGCCGATCGGGTCCTGTTGAAACGCGGCGCGCTCACGGCGAAGGAGCGCACGATCATGAAGACGCACGCGGACGTGGGCTACCGGCTGCTGACCGGTTCGGGCTCCGAGACGCTCGAGTTGGCCGCGACGATCGCCCGGTCCCATCACGAGCGCTTCGACGGTCGCGGCTACCCGTGCGGGCTGCGCGGCGACGACATTCCCGTCGAAGGTCGCATCGTGGCGATCGCGGACTGCTTCGACGCGTTGACCGCGAATCGCACCTACCGCAATGCGGTTCCGATCGCGCAGGCGCTCGAAGTGATGCGCGAGGATGCCGGTCACTTCGATCCGGAGATGTTCGCGACCTTCGCCGATCATTTCGACGAGGTGCTCCAAATCTGGTCGAGTTTCAACGCCGACACGGGCGGTGCCTGACGCACCGGCGTGATCGTCGTGTCACAGATCCGTGACACCGCCGTCCGCACGCTGCGAGGATGCGGAACTCGGCCATCGAATCGCGCCTGCGCGGAACTCGGCAGGTCGCGGTCGCGGTCGCGGTGATCGGTGCCGTCGTGTTGACCACGGTCGTCACGGTCCTGGTCGCGGCCCGTGACGGCGGATCGGAACGCGCGGCGGCGACGCCGAATACGAGTCCCCTCTCGCAGACCGTCTCCGCCGAGCCCGCGACGACCGTAGACGTCGCGCCCGTGCGCACCGCGACGGACGCAGCCGAGCAGCTCTACTTCGCGTGGCAACGCGGTGACCGGTCCGGGGCCACGCGTTTTGCCGACGCGCCGGCGGTCGCCGCGCTCTTCGCGATCAAGACGACGGCCGCGGCGGGTCTTGCGTTCGGTGGGTGCACGCAGCCCGTGGCGCAAAGGTCGGTGTGCCGGTGGAGCCGCCGCGACGCGCGTTTGACCATGCGGGTCGTCACGCCCACGACCGGATCACCGCACGTGCAGAGCGCCGAACTACGATGACCCGGGCCCGGCGCGGTCCCGCCGACGGCGACGCGCCGCGATGCGAGGCGGCGGTCCGGGCGTTGACGGTCGCCTGCTCGGTCCTGCTCCTGGTGTCGACGTTGCAGCTCGCGGCGATCGCCGGCGCCGAGCCCGCGGCCGCCTCCGCGGTCGGGTTCACCGCGTATGTCGTGAACGGCGCCGGCACCGTGACGACGGTCGCCGTCTCGGTGACGACGTTCGGCGGCACTTCGGCCGAGACCCCCTTCGACGAGTACGTCTACGCGGTGAACGCGAGCTCGGTCGATTCGGCGGTGATCTCGTTCGGCGCGGCCGCGGATCGCGGTGGGCCCCTCGGACCGCCGGCCGCTCCGCTCGTCGGGATGGCCTCGAGCCCGACCGGTCTCGGCTACTGGATCGTCGGCGCGGACGGCAGCGTGTTCAGCTACGGCGACGCGGTCTTCCACGGATCGATGGGATCGGTCCATCTGAACTCGCCGGTCGTCGGGATCGCGAGCACGCCTTCCGGCGGCGGCTACTGGTTGGCCGCCGCGGACGGCGGAGTGTTCGGCTTCGGCGACGCCCATTTCTACGGTTCGATGGGTGCGCAGCACCTGAACCTGCCGATGGTCGGAATGGCCGTGACACCGAGCGGTGACGGCTACTGGTTCGTCGCCGCCGACGGCGGCGTCTACGCGTTCGGCGACGCGCCGTTCCTCGGCAGCGGCGTGAGTCACCCGCATGCGGGCATCGTGACGGGCATCGCCGCCCGACCCGACGGCCGCGGCTATTGGATCTCGATCAACCGTTAGACCCTCGGAACCGGTTCAGCTCTTCTTGGCGGGGGTCTTCTTTGCGGCGGTCTTCTTGGCGGCGGTCTTCTTGCCGGGCTCTTCTTCGCCGGGCTCTTCTTCGCCGGGGTCTTGGACGTCTTCTTCGCGGTGACCTTCTTCGCCGGCGCCTTCGTCGCGGCCTTGCGCTTCGCGGCGCGCGCCGGCGCGTGCCTTCACGAGGTTCTGCGCGAGCCGGGCCTTGGCCTCGGGTGACAACGGACGCCGCTTCTTGCGCGCCTTTGCGACCGCGGGTGTTGCCGTCCCCGCCGCGGGACGGCCCGCGCGCGCGACCGGCGGACGCCCGGTCGCCGGAGCCACGTTGGCGACCTCGACTCCTTCCCCGCCCAGATCACTCGCGATGATCGCGGCCTGGTAGGGGTTGGCGGCTTCGACGATCTCAACCGTCGTTCGGCGCAGTGTCACTCGGTAGCGGGGCATCGTTGGGGCGTCCTTCCGGGTCGGGAGTGACTGCCACCGTAGTACGGCTTTCCCGCAGGAATGGACGAGGCCGGTTCGGCCCCCGAGCCGGGTCACGGCTGCTCTTCGAAGAGCCCGACCTCCCTCGCGAACGCGACCAGCTCGGCTCGGGTGCGACGGCCGAGCTTCTGCTGAATGTGCGCGCGCCGGCCCTCGATCGTGCGCAGGCTCACGCCGCAGAGCCGCGCGACCTCGGCGTTCGTGTGCCCGAGCGCGAGCAGACCGAGCACGCGCTCCTCCTGAGGCGAGAGGCCGTGCGCGCCGATCCGGTGCCGGTGCAGCCGTGCGAGCTCCATGCCCAACGACGGTTGGAGATAGGTCTCGCCGTTCGCGACGGTGCGGATGCCGTCGACGAGGTCGATGACGTCGGCCGTTTCCAGCAGGTAGCCGTTCGCGCCCGCGGCGAGCGCGGACTGCACGGTCGCCTGGTCGGCCTTCGGCGTGAACACAAGGATCGAGCTCTGCGGCACGATGTCCCGCAGTTGGCCGATCATCTGGTTCGCGCCCGACGGGGCGAGCTCGGTCACGATGACATCGGGCCTGATCGCGAGCGAACGCGCGTCGTTCACGGTCGCGCACTGGCCGACGACGACGATATCGGGCTCCTGTTCGATCACCGCCTTCAGTCCCTGCCGCACGACCGCCCGGCTGTCGACGAGCATGACGTCGATCACACGATCCGGTCGATCCGGTGGAGTTGTCAATGTCTGCACCCCAAGACTTCCGGTTGTTCCCCGCACGGCCGAATCCTCAGTTGGGGATCGGCCGCACGTGAATGGTCTGGACCCCGCCCTCCGGGAGCACCTCGACGTCGACCTTGACTCCTGCATCGAGCTCTTGCTCGGTCACATTGCAGTCGATCGGCATGACGTATTGAGTCCCGTCCAGCATCTCGAGCACCGCTTTGCGTATGCCGGCAACGACATCTGCGTCGAGGTTTTCGACGATCTTACGAATCGGGTCGGTCAAGTCATCTTCGAGACCGAGCGCCTCGACCATTTTGACCAGTGGGTACTGGTCGTCGAGCATCTGACGGACACTGGCACGAAAGCTCGGATCGGCGAGAGAGGCGTTCGAGGCGATCACGAGCGCCACGCCGGGGTTTCGTGGAATCGGAACGCCTTTGTGTCGGGTCTCATTGTCGGGCACGGTCAACTCCCTGTTCACTCGTTGTTGGCCTTGCGGGTCGTCCCGGTAGGTGTACGGGATGCCCGTAAAGCGGCCGTTAAACGTCCGGCCGAGGCGACCGGCGACTAAGTCGATGTACCGTTCGGAGCGAGAGAATGCGGGGGAGCGATGGAGGTCCGGGTCCTCGGCCCGATCGAGGTTCGCCACGACGGGTCTCCGGTGCTGCTCCGCGGCGCCAAACCGCGTCAGCTCCTCGCGTTGCTGGCGATGCGCGCCAACCACCCGGTGTCTCCCGAACAACTGATCGAGGAGCTGTGGGAGGGCGATTCACCCCCGAGCGCGGCGAACGCGCTCCGAGTCCACATCAATCGCCTCCGCCAGGTCCTGGAGATCGACCGCAGCGCGCACGCGCCCAGCACGCGATTGCCGGCGGGTCCGCACGGCTATCTGTTGCGTATCGAAACCGACGAGCTCGACGCGCAACGTTTCGAACGCCTGGTCGCCTTGGCGCGCGGACGCGAACGCCCACGGAGATCCGGCGGCGTCGGTTCCCCGGCTCACGGAGGCCTTCGATCTCTGGCGGGGTCCCGCCTACAAGGACGCGTCCGATCTCAGTGCCGCGAGATCCGAGGTCGCACGGCTGGAGGAGCTGCGCGCGATCGCGTTCGAGGAGCTCGCCGACGCGAGGCTCGCGCTCGGCGAGCATGCCCTCGCGGTCGACGTGCTGGCCTCGGCCGTACGGCGAATTCCCGCTTCGGGAGCGCCTGACCGGCCAGCTGATGCTCGCGTTGTATCGGTGCGGGCGCCAGGCCGACGCGTTGCGGGCGTTCACCGACATTGCCGATCGCCTCGACCGCCAGCTCGGCGTCGTACCGTCCCCCGAGCTCCGTCAGCTCGAAGAGGACATCCTCCTCCAGCGCGCGAACCTCGCAGGGGACGGGGCCCGGTCCCAGAAGGCCGTGGGCGCGCACCGTCGGCCGCCGTCGACCCGGGTCATCGGGCGGCGCACGGAACTCGGCCAATTGCTCGAGGCGTACGGCCTCGCGGTGGCGGGCGAGCGTTGCGTCGTCCTGGTACAGGGGACCGCCGGCATCGGCAAGACCACGTTGGTCGACGAGTTCTGCTCCCGGGCGGCCCACTTCGGTGCGGACGTGCTCGTCGGGCGATGCACCCAGGACCAGGCGGACGGCTACCAGGCGATCGCCGAGATCGTGCGGGCGGTCGTCGACCGACTCGACGAGGAACAACGCGCCGCGTTGCCGGCCGGGGTCGGCATCGTCGCGCCGGAGGCGGTCGACGGCCGCGGTGTGCTCCCGGCGCTCGACGGCGATCCGGAGAGCTCGCGCCTGCGGACCCATCAGGAGATCGCGGCCCTCTTCGACCGGCACACGACGCGGCCGTGCGTCATCGTCGTCGAGGACGCGCACTGGGCGAATCGGGCGACGCTGACCCTGCTGCGGTCCCTTCTCCGGCGCCAGGAGACCGAGGGACTGCTGGCCGTCGTCACGCTCCGGGACGACGAGATCGGCGCCGAGCGCGCCGAGCGGATCGAAGCGTTGCTTCCGCCCGCGCAGGTGCGGTCGTTGCAGCTCGCCCCGTTCGACGACAACGAGGTGCGCGCCGTCGTGCGCGTCACGGCCGCGCCGGAATCGATGCCGAAGCTCGTCGAGCTCGCGCCCGCCATCCGGGCGGTCACCGGCGGCAACCCGCTCTTCGTGCGCGAGCTGTTGCGCGACCTCGACGACGGCGCGACCAAGCTCGACGACGGCATCGAACGTTCGCTCGCGTCGAGCGCTCCCGCCGGCGTGCTCGCGATCATCGACCGTCGGGTGGAGCGACTGACGCCGTGCGCCCGCTCGGTCCTGGGCGCGATGTCGCTGCTGCGCGACGGCGTACCCACCCGTGTCCTGGCGGCCGTGTGTGAGCTGACCCCGCAGGAGTTGCTCGACGGCCTCGAGGAATGCCTCGCCGCCCGACTCCTCGTCGAGGACACCGAGCAGATCGACCGCTTCTCGTTCCCGCACACGTTCGTCCGCTCGGCGATTCGGCGCACCGTCGATGCCGACGCGCGGCCTGCTTTGCACGCCCGGATCGCGACGGTGCTCGAAGCGGTTCCGACGACCACCAGTGCCGAGCTCGCGTACCACTGTTGCGAAGCTGCGACACTCGGTACACACGCACGCCGCGGCGCTCGCCGCCGAGCAGGCGGCCGCCGATGCCCGCCGCGTCTACGACTTCGGCCAGGCGGCGGAATGGTACGAGCAGGCCGTCGAACATCACGTGCGGGCCGGCCGCGACCGCGGCATCACTCGGCCGCCTCGACCTCGCCCTCGCGCGGGCCTTGGCGCAGGACGGTCGGTTCCATCGCGGCCGCGACGTGATCACCGCGGCGGCGGACGCCGCGCGAGACCTCGGACCACGAACTGTTGGCCGAGGTTGCGCTCGAGGTCGCCGGTCCGTGGAGCTCGGCCTTCGATCAGAACCTGCTGGCGCTGTCGCTCCTCGACGCCGCGCTCGAGCATCCCGACTCGGTGTCGCCGGGAATGCAGGTGCAACTGTTGAACGCGCAGGCGACGTTGCTGTACCACGCCGACCCGACCCGGGAGGGCGAGATCGCAAGACGCGTCGTCCGAGCTCCGCGCGCCCGCTCGACGACACCTCGCGGGCGACGGCGTCCCTGGCGTTGCACCGTTGGTACACGCATCAGCCGCCGGCGCGCGCCGAGCGCCTCGCTCTCGCGCAACAAGCGTTCGCTCTGACCCTTCCGGATGCGGCCGGCGGCCAGTTGCACTTGCGGATCCAACGCGAATTGCCGGCCGACCTCCTCGAGAACGCGTGGATCGACGATTTCGATCGCGAGCTCGACGCCTACGAGCGCACCGCGGCCCGCCTCACGAGCCCTCGTGACATCTACTGGGCGACCGCACTGCGTGCGACCCAGCAGACGTTGCACGGCGACCTCCCCTCGGCCGAACAGCACGCACGCGGCGCGGCGCTGCGGGGTGGCGAGCTCGACCAGGACGCGACCGGCGCGTACATGCTCCAGAAGTTCGTCATCCGGTACCAGCAGGGCCGCCTCAGCGAGGAACGCGAGCGTCACGAGATGCTCGCCGAGTACGCGCTCGCGTCGGCGTACCGGGCCGGCGCGGCCCTGGCGGCGCTGGCCGCGGCGGAGACGCGTCGTTACGACGACGCGGTGAACTACGTCTGGCAGGTGCTCGGCCAGGACGGCTCGGCGCTCGCGCCGGACGCGTTCTGGCTCGCGGCGGTTGCGATGTCGGCCGCCGCGGTCGCTCCCACCAACCGCGATCCGGAGCTCGTCGCGCTGCTCGCCGAGCTCCTCGCGCCCTGCGCGGAACACGTCGTGGTGTTCGGCACCGGGGGCGCGGTCCTCGGATCGGGGCACCACTGGCTCGGCCAGCTCGCGCTGGCGCGCGACGAGCCGGGCCTCGCGCTCGAGCATCTCCGGCGCGCGGTCGAGATCGCAGAGGAATGTGCAGCTCCCTACTGGGTCGCGCACGCCGAGATCGACACTGCGACCGCGTTGGAGCGCCGCGGGGGCAGGACCGATCGCCGCGAGGCGTCGTCGTTGCGGCGGCGAGCCGTCGACGTCGCCGTGCGCCGGGGCTACGGACGCCTGCGCGGATCCTCCTGATCGAAGGGCCGGCGCCGATCAGGCCGATCACGGTCCGGTGACGGTCGTGGGCGCGAACTTAATGCGCGCTTTACCGCGGGCCGGTAGAGCGGAAGCGAGCCGACGAGCGGATCGGCCCCGGTGTCGAACGAGGCGTGGAGGTATGCGATGAACCACAAGATCGCGGATTACGGATGGATCCCGGATCTCCCCGACCATCGTGACCATCTCTTCGCGGTCGCCCCGCCCGTTCTGACCGCGCTCCCGACCGTCCGCCGACCTGCGCCCCGGATGCCCGGCCGTCTACGACCAGGGCGCGATCGGGAGCTGTACGGCGAACGCGATCGCGGGCGCGATCGAGTTCGACCAGATGAAGGAGAAGCTCGCGGGTCCGTTCGAGCCCTCGCGCCTGTTCATCTATTACAACGAGCGTGTGATCGAGGGCACGGTTGCGAGCGACAGCGGCGCGCGAGATCCGCGACGGCATCAAGAGCGTGGCGACGACCGGCTACTGCCCTGAGCCGGACTGGCCCTACGACGTCAAGGCGTTCACCACGCAGCCTCCGGCGGCGGCCTTCACCGACGCCGCCTCGCACAAGATCGTGTCGTACCAACGCGTCGCCCGCGATCTCGGCCAGATGAAGGGCTGCCTCGCGGCCGGGTACCCGTTCGTCTTCGGCTTCAGTGTGTACGAGTCGTTCGAGAGCGCCGCGGTCGCCCGGAGCGGCAACGTGCCGATGCCGGCGCCGAAGGAGAGCCTGCTCGGCGGGCACGCGGTCGTCGCGGTCGGCTACGACGACGGACCCGGAACCTTTCTCGTGCGCAACTCATGGGGTCCGGTGTGGGGGCTCGCCGGCTACTTCACGATGCCGTACGCGTACCTGATGCACCGTGGCCTCGCGAGCGACTTCTGGACGATCCGCGTCGCCGACTGACCCCGGCGCGGAACCGGTCGGGCGCGTCAAGCGACGCGCTCGCGGTGTTGCACCACCCGGCGGCGCCGTTCGCCACCGAAGGTCGGCGAGAGCAGCGCGCTCGAGGAGGACAACCGTGCCGACCACGGTGAAGAGCCAACCGCTCCGGTGTGTGACGGCCAGCCAGTGGTTCAGCCGGTTCGGGGTGTCCTCGACGAGGACGACGACGCCGAACGCGAGTGAGACCGCGCCGAGGAACGCCATGAGCCCGCGCATCCCGGCGGGCGCGACGCCGGCGAGCACCAGCAGCGCGCCGAAAGCGACTTCGACGGCGCCGAGCAACGGGCTGTGCGGAAGGTGCCAGACCAGCGCGTGGGGTGTGTAGACATGGTTCGTGTCGAAGCCCGTACGCGCCAGCGCGACGACACCGAGCACCACGGACCCGATACCGGCGACGAGCGCAATGATCTGCGCGGGACTCCAGAGGGGCATCGTCGCCCCGATCGTGCGACCCTCGACGACCTCGTGGTCGGTGTCGAGCGTGGTGCGGCTGCTCGGAGTTTGCATCATCGCGTCCTTTCGCCTGACGCCCGGCGTAACGTCTCCTACCCGCGCGACTGTCGGATGACACCTCGCGGCCGGGCGTGACCGTCGGCGGGCAGGCCACGTTTCGCGGCGGTGCCCGCCCGGGTAGTCGAAGCGCGTGATCGCACAAAGGAGCACGCGGTCGGGCGCGCAGTTCGGCTTGGATTTCGACTACGACGTCGGCGCAACGCTGATCTCGTTGCACGGCGAGCTCGACGCGCTCAGCGTTCCGGCCTTCTCCGGAATGCTCAACGCGCTCGCGGCGCGCGGCGTGCAATCCGTGACGATCGACCTGTCCGGGCTCAGGTTCTGCAATATCGGGGGCCTGCGCGCGATGGCGGAGCTCGCCGCCCGCCTGAACGCGGTCGACGGCCGGGTGGCGATCATCGCGCCGGCGATCCTGACGCGACTCCTCGAGCTCGCGGACCTGCGCTCGCTCTTCGTCATCGAGGACTCGAACGGCGCGCCGCCGCCGGTCGAGTCCGGCATCGAGATCGCGAACGGCCGCGCGGCCCGCTCGAGCCGGCCGCGGGCGAGCTCGCTGCACCGCCTGCCGACGAACACCACCTAAGACCGAGACGGAGGTTCAGCCATGACCGAAGCCGATCGCACCCGACCCGACGCGGCGACGCGCGCGACCGAGGAAGAGGACGCCCGCGTCACCGCGCACGCCGATTCCAAACCGACAGAGGACGAGGAGCGCGCGGCGGAGCGCGCCGATGTCGACGACGAGGCGGCGCGCCGGTCGTACCAGGAAGCGATCGAGCGCGGCGCACGCCAAGAAGGCGAGGGCCGGCTTCCCTGATCCGGTCCGCCGAGGCCGGTGCGCCCGGACGGCCGACGTTCAGGAGCCGGCCGGTTTGTAGACGAGCAGCGGTTGCGGATGTTTGCGGATCACGAAGTCCCCGCGACCCCGGAACACCTCGCCGTCGGCCGCCAGGAGTGCGCCGGGCGCGCTGCCGTCGATCTCCAGTGACGAGACCAACCGGCGGCTGTACACCTCCGACCGGGCGAGGCCGCCGGTGAGCGCGGCGATCGTCACGCGCGTTCGTGCCCACGGCGTCGAGCCGTCGACGATACGCACGTCGAACACGCCGTCGTCGAGGCGCGACCGGGTTGCCGGCGCGAAACCGGGAGGGTCGTACGCGCCGTTGCCGACGAACACCATCCAGATGCGACGCGGGCGGCCGTCGATCGTGACCTCGAGCGGCTGCTCGTGCCGCAGGACGCGCACCAGCGCGACCACGAGCGCCGGCCACTTGCCGATCGTCTGCTCCAACCGTTCGCGGGCGTCGACCATCTTGGAGTAACTGCCGAAGCTCGCGGTGTTGACGAAGGGACGACCGTCGATCGTACCGACGTCGACGGCGACGAGGTCGCCCTGCTTGACCGCGCGCACCGTGTCGGCGATCGACTGGAGCCCGAGCTCCCCCGCGAAGTGGTTCAGCGTGCCGCCCGGGACGACGACGAGCGGGCACCGGTGTTCGAGCGCGACCGCGACCGCGGTGTTGATCGAGCCGTCGCCGCCCGCCACGCCGATCGCCCGGCTGCGGCGCGCGGCGCGCCGGAGCGCGGGTTCGAGGTCGGCGGCGTCGTCGAGCGCGACGATCTCGGCCGCCGGAAACGCGGCGCGAAGCTCAGCGGTCGGATCCGGTGCCCGGCCGGACCGGGCGGCGGGGTTGACGACGATCGTGAGTCCGGCACCGTCGGGCGAGGGCTCTCCGACGATCCGTGCCCACGAGCGGGGCGCCGGTCGCGCCGTTGCCGGTGTGTCATCGATGCGGGGCCACACCTTGGTGGTCGCGGCGGCGACGCCGATCCCGATCGCGCCACCGACGAGCACGTCGGTCGGGTAGTGCACGCCGTTGTAGACGCGCGAAGTACGCGACGCCGCCCGCGAGCAACGCGCAGGCCGCGCCGAGCGTCGGGAACTCCAGGGCCGCCGCGGTGGCGAAGGCCGCGGCCGACGCCGCGTGACCCGAGGGCATCGACGAGGAGACGGGCCGGCGTTGGAGTGCGACGAACGGGAACGCGGCGGGTCCGGGTCGACGGCGAGGAAGGAGGCGTTTCAGGATCCCGCTCGATATCGCGGAGGCACCGCCGATCGCGAGCACGCCGCGTAACGCGGCGCGCCGTCCGCGCCGACCGCCGAACGCGCCCAACCCACTTGCAACGGCGAACCAGAGCACCGAGTGGTTCGCCGCGGTCGACAGGCGCGCCATGGTCGCGTCGAGCGCAGAAGAGCGGCGGCGGCTGAGCGCGACGAACACGTGCTCGTCGGCGCGTCGCAGCCGCACGACCGCGGACGGGGCCGCGCGGCGCGTGACCGCCGCGCGGCCCGCGCTCACCAGTGGTACCAGCGCGAGTTCTCGCCCGAGCTGAACGCGAACCCGGCGACCCACACGAAGGCGAAGACGACCGCGAGGAACCAGAGCCAGTGAATGGCGAAGCCGAGTCCGCCGAGGATCAGTGCGATGAGCAACACGAGGAGTACGAGAGCCATTGCCTTCCCTCCCGAGAAGATGACGGGCACGGATGTGTGCAGTGCGGAGGTCGTGTGCGACGAGCTCCACCGTCGGGACTCCGAGTACCCGCGACTCGCGGTCCGGAAACGCAGGTGTGAAAGACGCGGTTCCGGGAACGCTCTCCCGGGAACGCGGCTTCGGGATATGCGTCAGGACCGGTGGGCGGAACCGGCGTGGTGCGACTTCGGGGGTGTCGCGATGCCGTGCACGACGGCCGGCGTCCACTGGTCCCAGCTCGTTTCCCAGTCCATGACACCGTGATCGCCGCGAGCAGGCGGGCGCGGACCGCCGACGACCGCGACGACGTCGCCGACCCGGCTGAATGCGAAGAAGGAGAGCGCGTCGGCCGGGCTCAGGTTGATGCAACCGTGCGACACGTTGGTCCGGCCCTGGCTGGCCACCGACCACGGCGCCGCGTGCACGTACTCACCGCTGTCGCTGATGTGTACGTCGGAATACACGAGCTCGTCGTAGCCGTCGGGCGAGTTCACCGGTATGCCGTTCGTCGACGAGATCATGCGCACGACGCTCTCGCGGTCGAGCACGATGTGCGTGCCGTTCATCGTCGGGTCGGTGGGCTTGCCGCCGCTGAACGGGTAGGTCGCCACGACCTTCCCGTTATCGGTCACCGTCATCTTGTCGGTCGCGAGATTCGCGATGGAGACGCGCGCGTGGCCGGTCGAGAACTGGGTGAGGACGCCGCCTTGACCCCAACGCCCGGCGCCGGCGTTCCAACCGTCGAAGTCCGCGACGATCGTGATCTTCTCGCCCGTCGGCCAGAACGACTTCGGGCGGAAGTGGAGCTCGCGGTCGTTGAACCAGTGCCAACCGCCCGGGACCGGACGCGACTCGATGATCGTGAAGTGGCTCAACACCGCGGCGCGCGCCGCGGCGTCGTCGACGAAGTGATCGAAGCGCACGACGATCGGCTGCGCGACCCCGACGGTCAGCCCGCCGTTGGGGAACACCGTCGCGCTCGACGGTCGCGGCCGGCGTCAACGTCGTGAACGTCGAGCTCGACTGCACTGCGACCCCGTCGGTATCCGCGACGGTCGCGGTCACGCGGTACGCCGTGCCCACCGCGAGACCCTGATCCGCGTGCCACTCGGTCGCGGCAGGGTTCAGGGCTCCGGGCAGGACAACGCCGGCGGTCGTGGCGACGCGCACGGACGCGAGAGCTCCGCGATGCGCGGTGACGACGACCGGCGCGTCCGGCGCGACTCCGGTTGCGTCCGTGCGCGGCTCGAAGCTCACCGCGGCGGCGAGCGCGGCGCGGCGCGCGGCGACCGCGTCGGCGGCCGACGTGGACGCGGGCGCGTGGGCATGTCCCGCCGGCCAGCGGCGGCTCGCGGTTGCAAGTGTGAGTCCGAACCCGGCGCAGAGCGCGCCCGCCATCACGGTGAGAGTCACTCCGCGCGACAAGCGGGACCAAAAGCCGTTACGGCGCACGGGATGGCCTCTCGAGTCGATCGACCCTCACGCTATGTCCGGACACCGCGGCAATGCACGTCGCCCCCTGCGGCGCGCCGCGGGAGCCGGTAAATGTTGCTCATCTGTTCATATCGGGCGTCCGCCCTGCCGATGGTTATGGGTGCGAAGGGGTCGGTGGGTCTTGTCGGCGCGTGCGTCCTGCGTCGCGGTATGCGTCGCGGTATGCGTCGCGGCGACCCTCGTACCGGCGACCCTCGTGGCGCGGGCGGGCGCCGCGTCGGCGCAGCCGTCGACACCGTCGTGGTGGAGCGGCGCCTGCGACTCGGCTTGGTGGAACGCGCAAGCCGCCGCGGCCGGATGGCACGGTGCGGGCGCGCACCCGCTGGGTGCGAGCTACCTCGGGGTTCCGGTGTGCGGTCCTCGGCCGGCCGAGGACGGGGCTCCCGACATCCGTTGGCGGCGGCCGGGCTGGGGCGAGCTGGAGTTCGAGTGCGTCGAGCTCGCGATGCGCTTCATGGCCCAGGTCTACGACGTGACCCCGTACGGAGCGAACGGCGATGGCGTCGTGCGCAACTACTCCCGGGTCGACGGCGGCAACCTCGTCGTCGTCGACAACGGCACGGTCGGCGTCGCGCCGAAGCCCGGCGACGTCATCTCGTTCGACAGCCCGGGGCTGGGACACGTCGCCGTCGTGACCGCGTCCGCCGTCGATCCCGACGGTGACGGATCGATCACGCTGCTCAGCCAGAACGACACGCCGACCGGATGGCGCACGCTCGCCGTCTCGCACTGGCGGGTTGCGAGCTTCGGAAGCGAAGTGCCGTACGGGTGGCTGCACGACCCCGCCGGGCGCGGCGGGCCCGGCCTCGCGGCGACGACCGGTTCGGGGTACTGGATGTTGGGCGCCGACGGATCCGTGTACGGCTTCGGCGGTGTCGGCGACTTCGGCGGCGCCCGGGCGCCGGCGAGCGCGATCGCGGCGCGTCACGACGGACGCGGCTACTGGACCGTCGACGGCGCGGGCACCGTGCGGGCGTTCGGCGCGGCGACGGTCCAAGGCACGCGACCGGCCCTGCGCGTGGGCGAGTCGGTGACCACGATCTCGGCGACTCCGTCGGGCAACGGCTACTGGCTTTTCACGAACCGCGGACGCGCCGTCCCGTACGGCGACGCGCGTTCGTACGGCGACATGAGCAAGGTCGCGCTGAACGGGCCGGTCATCGCGTCGGCGGCGACGGCCGACGGCCACGGCTATTACATGGTGGCGACCGACGGCGGGATCTTCGGTTTCGGCGACGCCGCGTTTCACGGCTCGATGGGCGCGGCCCATCTGAACGCACCGGTCGTGGGAATCGCACCGACTCTCGACGGCGACGGCTACTGGCTGGTCGCGTCCGACGGCGGCGTGTTCGCGTTCGGTGCGCCGTTCCGCGGTTCCATGGGCTCGGTTGCCCTCAACCGTCCGATCAACGGGATGGTGGCGTTCGGGAACGGCTACCTGATGGTCGCGTCCGACGGCGGCATCTTCGACTTCTCGGACAAGCCCTTCTTCGGCAGCCTTGCCGGCAACCCCCCGGCCCATCCGGTCGTCGGCGTCGCCGTGTTCGCCGCAGGTCAGTAGGCCGCGACTCGCGGCTCGCGACTCGCGACCCGCGACCCGGCGCGTCGCGGCGCGCGGGCCGTTGCTACGCGACGATCTCCTCGACGATCACGGTGTCGATGACCACCTCGGTCTCGGACGGGAACAACACCCAGTACACCAACGCTGCCAGCGCACCTCCGACCAACGGCGCGACGATGAAGAGCCACACCTGACTCAACGCGTCACCCCGTACGATGAGGGCCGGGCCGAGGCTGCGCGCCGGGTTGACGGACGTGCCCGTGAGCGGGATGCCGACGAGGTGCACGACGGTGAGCGCGAGGCCGATCGCGAGGCCGGCGGCACCCGACGTCGCGATCCGGCTCGTCGCGCCCAGCACGACGAGAACGAACAGGAACGTCAGCACGATCTCGGCCGCGAACGCGCCCCCGGCATTCAGGCCGATCATCGAGTGTTTGCCCCAACCGTCGGTTCCGAGACCGACCGATTTGGTGTAACCGCTCGCGCCTTCGAAGATGCCCCAGAGCGCCAGCGTGCCGGCGAACCCACCGAGGAACTGCGCGATCCAGTAACCGATCGCGTCGCCGAGCGCCATGCGCCGCGACACGAGGAAGCCCATCGTGACGGCCGGGTTAACGTGACAGCCCGAGATCGGCCCGAGCGTGTACGCCAGCGCGAGGAGGACGAGTCCGAACGCGAGCGCGGTCGTGACCACGCCGGCGGAGACGCTCGCGCCCGTGAGCTTGAATCCGAAGGAGAGTGTCGCGGTCCCGACCGCGAAGATCACGAGCAACGCGGTGCCGAGGAATTCTGCGAACAGACGCCGACCGAGCAGTGCTTCCACGTGTCCCCCTGGTGACGCGTCGAATCGGACATTCGGAGTATTGCACGCGATCCGGTCGCCGATCGAGGAGGAATAAGCCCGCTTCCGTCGTGCGGCCGGAGGCTTTCCAGGCCTGGATCCCGCCGACGAGATCGGTCGCGTTGTGCAGCCCCAGGCGTTGCAGCGACGCCGCCGCGAGGCTCGACGCGTACGCCTCGTCGCAGACGACGATCACGACCTGATCGTGCGCCGTGATCTGGGGGATGCGGTGCGCGCCGCGCGGGTCGAGCCTCCACTCGAGCACGTTGCGGCCGACGACGATCGCGCCGGGGATCACGCCGTCGCGGCGTCGTTGCTCCGACGGACGGATGTCGACGAGCAGCGCGCCGTCGTGCATCGCGGCTTCGGCCGCCGCGGGCTCGACGCGTCGCAACGCGACGCGATCGGCTTCGAGCAACTCGTCAACCGTCCGGGGTTCGCTCATCGGCGATGCAAACGTAGCCACGAGTTTGGTCGGATGCCGGCGCGGGGTACGCTCCCCGCGGCGGCGGGTGCGTTCGGTCGCGCCCGCATCGACGATATGCCGGGAGGCTCGGACCATGACGCTCGTGCACCGCGTGTTGTATCCGAGTCCGATCGAGTCGCTCGACGAGTACGTGCGGGTCCGGGGCGGGACCGGTCTCGACTCGGCGCGCAGCCTTTCGACCGCGGAGATCATCGCCGTGGTCGAGGCGTCGGGCCTGCGCGGGCGCGGCGGCGCGGGTTTCCCGACCGGCCGCAAATGGCGCACGGTGTGGGAGAACCGCTCGGACACGGCGCGCACGAGCGTGGTGGTGAACGCGGCCGAAGGCGAGCCCGGGACGTTCAAGGACCGCACGATCCTGCGCAACGATCCGTACCAGGTGCTCGAGGGCGCGTTGATCGCGGCCCGCGCGGTCGACGCCGATCAGGTGATCGTCGCGACGAAACACAGCTTCCTCACCGAGGTGGAACGGCTCCACGCCGCGATCGGCGAGATGAAGGCCGCGGGTTGGTGCGACGGCGTCGAGGTCGAGGTCTACGAGGGCCCGAACGAGTATCTCTACGGCGAGGAGACGGCGCTCCTCGAGACGATCGACGGTCGCTACCCGTTCCCGCGGATCGCGCCGCCGTACCGGCGCGGCGTGCGTGAGGTGGTCGAGTCGGCGGCCGATCTCCACACGAACAGCGGACTGTCTGCGCACGTCGAGATGGCGGGTCCCGGCGAGGCGAACGAGGCGCCGCCCGCGCTCGTCGACAACGTGGAGACCTTCGCGAACATCGCACGGATCCTCGGCCGGGGCGCCGACTGGTTCCGGACCGAGGGCACCCCCGACTCGCCCGGGACGATCGTCTGCACGATCACGGGGTCGACGCGCCGGTCCGGCGTCGGCGAGGTCGTCATGGGCACGCCGCTGCGCGAAGTCATCGAAGAGATCGGTGGCGGCCCCCGGCCGGGCCGCACGATCCGCGCCGTGCTCCCCGGGGTTTCGAGCACGTTCATCGAAGGTGCCGCGCTCGACACGCCGGTGAGCTACGAGGCGCTCGCCGCGATCGGCAGCGGCCTCGGCTCGGGCGGCTTCGTCGTCTTCGACGACACGGACGATCTCGTCGCGGTCACGGCCGGCGCCTCCCGGTTCCTCGCGGTCGAGTCGTGCGGGCAGTGCACACCCTGCAAGCTCGACGGGGAGCGCATCTCGGAGCTGCTCGCCATGGTGACGCGCGGCGAAGCCGGCGATCACGACATGGAGCAGCTCCGTGCCCGGGTCGCGACCGTGGCCGACGGTGCGCGCTGCTCGCTGGCGACGCAGCAACAGATCGTCGCCGCCGGGTTACTCGACCACTTCGCCGACGACGTCCGCGCGCACCTGGACGGCACGGCGTCCCCGTCGCAGCCGGTACTCGATCGCGGAGCTGATCGACATTCGCGACGGTGTCGCGCACAGCGACGAGCGTCACCGCGAGAAGCAGTACGACTGGAGCTACGACGCCGTCGACTCCGGACAGCTGCCGGCCAGCGCGTCTCGGTGAGCACCGCGAGCGGCTCGCGCTCGACGAGTAACGGCGTCAGCCCGTCAGGTCGTAGCCGAACCCGGTGAACGCACGCCGGAGCCGGCCCTCGGATTCCGGTTGGTAGCCGATCCCGTCCTCCCCGATCGTGAAGCGCCACGGGAGCCAGCGCCCGTGCACGTACGCGAGCAGGCACAGCAGCGTCGCCCACTGCACGGTGTGATTCCAGCCGAGGAGCACGACGCCGACGGCGATCACCACGAGGAGCTTGGGCCACCAGCGCAGGAAGGGATTGCGGCCCTCGTAGACGCCGGCGTCGCCCATGGGATGAGCGTAGTTGTCGCCGCGTTGGTTGCGGCGAGCAGGGAACGGTACGCGGGCGGCTTTGTAGATTCCGCCGATCTCGGCCGGCAAGACGTGGCGCGTCGCGCTGGCGTATCCCGCCGGTGGCGCCATCACGAACGTGATGAGCATGAACGAGGGCCGCAAGCTCGCAAAGGCGTGGAAGCCCTTGCTCGGCGCCTGACCGCCGCCGCGCGCCGGACGCGACAACGCCTCCGGCGCTATGGCAATGCGTGAACCGGAGGCGTTGTCTTGAACGTCCGCGCGTAGAGGGGGTTGCGGGCGTTGTGAACATTGTCGGCGGTAAACGTCTCTCTCTGTAGCGCGGTTCGCGGTTCTGCTTCATCTTTCGCCGCGAGCGGCCGACCACCAATGGGTGAACCTCACACAGTGCCCCTACGACGGCGCGCAGGTGGAGGTCGAGACCACCCCGGGGGCCTCTCTCCTGCTCCGGTGTGTCGTGTGCTCGGCGGAATGGGAACGCCACGGCGCCTGGACGCGCCGTATCAGCGAACCGGATCGGGACAAACTGGTCGCGGCGCGCCGCGCCGTCCCGGTCCCGCCCGCCGGCGGATGGACTGCGCCGCTGCCCATGGTGCCGGCGGAGTTCGACACGCTGCACCGCGCCGCATCCTCCTGACTCGCGCGTCGTTGTCGAGGCGTCCTGAGTGGGTTCTGACCTCGACGCGCCCGTCGCTCGGGTGAATTCCACGAGGCCGGGGGAGAATCTCGGCGCTTTGTTGTCGATGCCAATCGTTTTTCTTTTCTTCTCTTGTGGCACATGTGGTTTACGGTGTGCTCAGCAGCCCCAGTTCGAAGGGAATCCCCTATGCCGCGTTACCGAGTCACTTTGAGACGCTCCTCGGTGGAAATTGTCGAAGCCGCGAACCAATACCAGGCCGCGATCGTCGCTCGCGATCTGTTCGGCGACAGTGTCGAGGTCGCCGATGTCGCACCGGCGGTCGGCCGGCCGTCGGCTGCGAACGCGGGACGCAGCGCCGGTGCCACGAAGGTGGCGAAGAAGGTCGCCAAGAAGCGGCGCCCGCTCTCGCCCGAAGCCCGCGCCAAGCTCGCTCAGAACCTCGTCAAGGCGCGCGCCGCGCGCGCGGCGAAGGGCCGGGCGGCGAAGAAAGCGGCGAAGGCCACGAAGCCCGCGAAGAAGACGGTGAAGCGCGCGGCCAAGAAGCGGTGAGCCCGTCGGTGTGCCCGGCGTATGAAAGCGGGCACATTGTCGCATTGACCTTCAACGGCGCGTTGCCGTAACCCGATCCAGAGAAGACCACCGATCCCCGGTGGCGGACGACGGGTTGACCTGCCGCCTGCAATCTGGTCGCCTCGGCGGTGGCGAGCGAGTGGCGAAACCCGCGTCCTTCGGCACGGCACGCGGAGCGCGACCAGATGGAACAGAGCTGAGCCTTGCTCGAGCTGCGTCTCACCGTTGACGCCAAGCGCCTCGCCTCGATGCGCGAAGCCGTGACCCAGGAATGTCTGCGGGCGAACGTGGACACCGCGCACGCGCACCGGGTCGCGTTCCTCGCCGAACTGCTGATCGACCACGGGGCGAGCCGGGAGGCCCGGCACGGGCGGCGGCGGCTCCGGGCGCGTCGTCCCGAAGCGCTCGTGATCGTCACGGTGCAATCCGACGCGACGATGTTGATGGTGCGCGAGACGACGCCCCGACCGACCGATCTCGGGCCGTTGCGCGAGCAGTTGCTGGAGGCGTTCACCGCCCGCTGGTCGACCATGGCCGGCCTCGACGGGAGGACGATCTGGGCCGAGGTCACCCGCGCCGCGGGCCCCGCGGTCGAGCCGTCAACCGCGTCGCCCGCGTCGCCGGCATCCGCCTCGGTCCCGGGCGCTCCGGCCCTCTCGGTCCGGCCCGGTGCGGACGCTGCGCGTCGGCTGGGATCGCGGTCGGCAGCCGTGCGCGTGGCCGCCGCGGCCGGCGACTGACCGCCGACCTCAGGAAGCACCCGGGAACGACCGAAAACCCCTGGGAGCGCCGACGGGGCGCCGCCAGGGGGAGTCGGTTCGTTGCCAACGTCGGTTCACCGGGCCACCGTGGTCGCGACGGCGTTCGCCGTCGCCCTCGTCGGCGCGCTCGCGGCCACGTTCGGGTCCGCCGCGTCACCCGCCGCCGCGGCGGCCACTCCACCACCTCCGGGCCCGCCGCCGATCGCAACGGCGCCCGTGGGCTTTCCGGTGCCGGTCGCGCCCGGCCCGGATGCCGCGGTGCCGCCGGCCCTCGACTGGCTCACGGCGGCGAAGACGACCGGCGGTGCCGTGACCGCCGAACACGGCGCGTTGCAACAGTTGGGCGTGGGCCGGGCCGCGGTCGCACGGGCCCGGCGCGGCGAGCGCGCGGCGGCCGCGCACGTCGAGCGGGTGCGGCGGACGATCACCGGCGTGAAGGACGGCATCGCACGACTCGACCGGGCGCGCGCGATCGCACTCGACCGCGAACGCGCGCGCGCCGTCCGCGCGTACATCGACGGTGACGGCGCGGTTGTGGTCGCCGATCTCCTCTCCGCGGCGTCGATCGGCGACCAGGCCCGGCGCGCCATCTACGCCGGTGCCGCGCAGGATGTCGACGCGCAGACGGTCGACACGCTCGAAGCGGAGCTGCGCGACGACGACCGCGCGCTCGCGGCGCTCGAACGGGACGCGCAGCGCGCGCGGCGCACGAGCTCGACCTCTCGCAGCACACTCTGGCCCGGGCCTCGGCCACTCTGCTCGTGCTCACGTCGGCCGCGACGGACGCGTCGCACGGCGGTCGCGTCTTCCCCGTCGACGGACCGTTCGACTTCGTCGACTCGTGGGGCGCCTTCCGCGCCGACGTCGCGGTCGACACCCACAGCCACGGCCACGACGCGACCGACATCATGGCGCCGCTCGGCACCCCGGTCGTGGCGATCGAGTCGGGCACGCTCGACCGCGTCGGATGGAACGAGCTCGGGGGCTGGCGGCTCTGGATCAAAGGCGTCTCGGGCACCGACTACTACTACGCGCACATGAGCGCGTACGCGCCCGGGCTGAGCGAGGGAACGCCCGTGCTCGCCGGTCAGTACCTCGGCCGGGTCGGCAACACCGGCAACGCCGCGGGCGGTCCCACCCACCTGCACGTCGAGGTCCACCTTCCCGGAGTGCCGCCCCCGGCACGGCTCGCGGGCGGCACGCGTCCGGGCGCGCCGCCGCCGATCCCGACCGGTGGGGACGGCATCGTGGTGAACCCCTACCCGCTGCTCTGCCTGCTCGCGGGCGCGCCGGTCCCCGCGATCCCGCCGTCGGATCCGCCCGTGCCCGACCCGGTCGGCCCGACCACGACGACCGTCCCCCGGAGTGCGGGCGGGACGTGACCGCACGCCCGGCGGCTACGGTGCGCGCCGTGACGGCCGCAAACCCGATCGACCAACTGTTGGGACAGGTCGGCGGCGGACTCTTCCAGCAGGCGTTCGTCGTCGACGACTTCGCGGGCGCGCAGGCCGCGCTCGGCTCGACGCTCGGCTGCGGTGCGTTCGTGACCCTGCCCGCATCGGACCTGGAATACGACTTCCGGGGCGGCCGCACGACGTGTGCGATGGAGATCGGGTTCGCGCGCAGCGGCAACGTGCAGATCGAGCTGCTGTGCCCGGTGCGAGGCGTCGGGTTGCACTCCGAGTTCCTCGCCGCGAATGGTCCCGGCGCGCATCATCTCGGGTTCCTCGTCGACGACATCGACGCGCAGGTCGCGGGCGCGGCCGCACTCGGCTTCGAGCGTGTCCAGGGCGCGACGTTCGGTTCGTTGCGCTTCTGCTATCTCGACACCTGGGACGCCCTCGGTCTCTACGTCGAGCTGGTCGACGACCCGGATTCGCTGATGATGTCGCTCATGCCGTGGCGATGACGGCGCGCGCGGTAGGGGATACGCGGGTCAGCCTGCGATCGAGAACCCGTCGCCGGTGACGCCGTCGGAGCTCACGAGATCTCGACCGGATCGGCGCGGCGCACGGTGCCACCCTCGGCGACGATCGCGTACACGCCCACACACGAGCGCGGTCCCAGCCCCGGGATCTCGAAGCGGTTGTGGTGCGCGACCGTCTGCAGCACGGCTGCGTCGTGCGGGAGGCCGGGTTGGGCGAGCGTCGTCATGACGCACCGGGGCGCGGCGATGAACACCGATGCGCGGATGTCGGCACCGAGGTGCAACGTGTGGTGCACCCACGTGTTCTCGACGAAGCCCTGCTCGCCGTCGACGGAGACGACGACGTTCGGCCGAAAGCGCGCGGCCGGGAACGCGCTCCCGGGTGCGAGCCGGGCGAGCCACGCGAGCGACGCGGTCGTCACGACGTGCAAGGGCGCCGCGTCGAAGAACGTGCCGGGTGCGACGACGCCGACCGCTTCGTCGGTGACGGTCTCCGCCGCCATCTCGGGAACGCCCTCGACGATCGGCGAGTACATCTCGAAAACGGCGCCCGGGGGCGGGGTGCTCTCCAACCGCACGGGCCGCCCGACGGCTTGCGACAGTCGCTCGTGCACGTTCGGGTCGGCGCTGTCGACGGTGTCACCGTCGGGCAGCGTGATCCGGACCGGTGCCGGGCCGGAACCGGCGCGGGGTTCGTCGACGTAGTTCGCCCGGCACTCGAGCAGGACGTTCCACCGCCGGGGATGCTTGGCGCTCGCGACCTTCCCCGTCTCCCGGTCGACCAGCGTGTAGGCCCGGTCGCCGAGTATCCCGCGCTCACCGACCTCTGCCGCGTCGATCTGCTCGCCGAGCATCGACTTCACCGGGTACCGGTACAGCGCGTCGACGGCGGCCGGGACGGTCATGCGGGCGAGCCTACGATTTCCCGGTGGCGGACATGCAGTTCCCGCCGGGCTTTTTCGCCCGAGCCGACGAAGACGACGACGCGGCGTTCTATGCGTTCCCGCGGTTCGTCACGCACATCGACGACGGCGCGATCGCCGCGGTCGGCGCGCTGTACGACGAGTTGGGCATCCGCGGCGCGGTGCTCGACGTCATGAGCTCGTGGGTCTCGCACTTCCGGGAGACGCCCGCCGCGCTGACGGTGCTCGGCATGAACGCCGACGAGCTGGCCGCGAACCGCCAGGCCGCGAGTTGGGTCGTGCACGATCTCAACGCGGATCCCGCGCTGGCGTTCGCCGACAGCTCGTTCGACCACGCGACCTGCTGTGTGTCGGTCGACTACCTCACCCGGCCCGTCGACGTGTTCCGCGAGGTCGCCCGGGTCGTCCGTCCCGGCGGGCTGTTCGTGTGCACGTTCTCGAACCGGTTGTTCCCGTCGAAGGCGATCCGGGGCTGGCTCGGCTCGGCGAGCGACGCCCACCGTTCGATCGTGGCGGGATACTTCGCCGCCGCGGGCGGCTACGAGGCCGCCGAGACCGTGCAGTGCGCCACTCCGGCGGGCGGCGACCCGCTGTACGCGGTGTGGGCGCGCGTCGCCTGACGGCGCGTCACGACGGGCGCCGGGCCTCGAAGATCTGGAACGCCATCGGGAACCGGCAGAGCCCGGACTCGATGCGGAAAGACGCCATGTGCTCGTCGACGGCCCGGCGCGCGTCGGCCATGTCGGCCCCGGCCACGCCCATGAACGCGAGCTGGTCGTCGTCGACGATCGCGTCCTCGGGGACCTCGACGGTCTGATCGACCGCCGTCCGCCGGATCTCGGTGAAGCCGGCCGTGCGCAGGATTCCCTCGGTGCGTTCGGCGTCGGCGAGCGCGAACGGGCCCGTCGGCGACTTGCCCGCCGGGGCCGGTGGGATCGGAGGAACGAAGCGGGCGAGCGCGAATCCGCTGAACCAGGGATTGCGCGCGGGTTCCTGCCAGCACGCGAAGCCGATGCGCGCACCGGCGCGCAGGTGACGACCGATGTTCGCGAACGCGGTGACGGGCTCGTCGAAGAACATCACCCCGAACTGGCTCAGCGCAACATCGAAGGGCGTGTCGCCGATCGAGGCGTACTGCATGTCGACGACCTGGAACGTCACGTTCGTCGCGCCGGCCTCGGCCGCGCGCCGGCGCGCGAGATCGACGAGCGGGACGGAGATGTCGGCGCCGACCGCCGCGCCCGCGGACCCGACGAGCCGGCCCGCGGCGATCGTCGTCTTGCCGCCGCCGCAGCCCACGTCGAGCACACGTTCACCCGGCGTGAGCGAGAGCGCGTCCATCAGGTGCGGGGTGACGGAGCCGGTGAAGCGCTCGCGCCGAGGCCACATCCCCGTCCACCGGTCGTCGTTCCAGCGCCGGCGCTCGGCGGGATTGGTGTCGGTTGGCATCGGTCCGAACGATACCCGGCGCGTCAGAAATCGGGCAGGAAGTGGATACTGCTGCTTCATCGATGCGACACGCCTTCGCGCCGATCGTGCATCAGGGTGAACGTGATGGGCGATCTCCTCGACGCGTATCAGACCATCGAAGCCTGGGACGAGATGTTCGACGCGGCCGGCGACACCCGGCTCGACTACCGCGCGCTCTACGAACACGTCCAGACCATGTCGAAGCAGGACTTCGACGAACGGTGCGCGACGCGCGACCGGGTGTTCCGCGATCAGGGGATCACGTTCGCGCACTCGGGCGAGGAACGCCCGTTCCCGCTCGATCTCGTCCCGCGCGTCATCTCCGCGGCGGAATGGTCGCGGGTCGAGCGCGGCGTCGCGCAACGCGTCCGCGCGCTCGAGCGTTTCCTCGACGACGTGTACGGAGCCGGCGAGATCATGCGCGCCGGGGTCGTGCCGCGCCGGTTGATCGTCACGTCGTCCCACTTCCATCGGGCCGCGTGTGGGGGGATCGCGCCGCCGCGCGGGGTGCGCGTGCACGTGGCCGGCATCGACCTCGTGCGTGACGCGGCGGGGAAGATGTGCGTGCTCGAGGACAACATCCGGATCCCGTCCGGCGTCTCGTACGTCGTCGAGAACCGGCGGGCGATGACCCACGTGTTCCCCGAGCTGTTCGCGGCCCATCGCGTCCAGCCCGTCTCCGACTATCCGGCGCGCCTGCTCCAGACGCTGTGCGCGGCCGCACCCCGCGGCGTCGACGATCCCCGGGTCGTAGTGCTCACCCCCGGCGTGCACAACGCGGCGTACTTCGAGCATTCGTTCCTCGCCCGCCAGATGGGCGTGGAGTTGGTCGAGGGCCGCGACCTCGTCTGCCGCGACAACGTGCTCTACATGCTCACGACGAGCGGCGAGGAACGGGTCGACGTCGTGTACCGCCGCGTCGACGACGAGTACCTCGATCCGCTGCACTTCCTTCCCACGTCGATGTTGGGGTGTGCGGGCATCGTGAACGCGGCGCGAGCCGGGAACGTCACGATCGCGAACTTCCTCGGCAACGGGGTCGCCGACGACAAGGCGGTGTATCCGTACGTCCCGGCGATGATCGAGTTCTATCTCGGGGAGCGGCCGCTCCTCGCCAACGTCGAGACGTTCATGCTGGACGACGTCGAGGTCCGCGCCTGGGCCCTCGACCGCGCCGACCGCCTCGTCTGGAAACCCGCGGACGGGTCGGGTGGCAAGGGCATCGTCATCGGGCCGCAGGCCGACGCCACCACATTGGAAGCCGTGCGGGTCGCGGTCGACACCGATCCGCGATCGTGGATCGCCCAGCAACCGGTCGCGTTGTCGACCGCACCCACCTACGTCGGCTCCGACATGCAACCCCGTCACCTCGACCTGCGCCCGTTCGCGCTGAACGACGGCGAGAACATCTGGGTCGTCCCCGGCGGGCTGACGCGGGTCGCGCTCGGCGCGGGCAGCCTCGTGGTCAACTCGAGCCAGGGCGGCGGGTCGAAGGACACATGGGTCCTCGCGCCCGACGGCGCGGAGATCGAGCACGCGGCGGCCGACGTCGCCGACGGCATCGAATGCGAACCGCTCGCGCGCCAGCCGTTCGACGTGTCGACGGGTGTCTCCGAGCAGGGCGCGCAGCAACAATGACGGCGACGGACAGGGCCCGGCGGAGGCCGGCGTGCTGAGCCGCATCGCGGAGTCGTTGTACTGGCTCGGGCGCTACACCGAACGGGCCGAGGCCACGGCGCGGATCCTCGACGTGTACTCGCATGCGCTCCTCGAGGACCGCGTCGGCGGCGAGGAATCGGCGTGCCGGCGCCTCGTCGAGGCGATGGGCGCGCTCGAGACCGCGACCTCCCTCGAGGTCGAGACGAACGTCGAGTCGGTCGTCGGGTTCTTCGTCGACGATCCGCGGTTCAGTGGCTCGGTGGTCGGCTCGCTCGAGGCGATGTGGGAGAACGCACGCGGCGCGCGCGAGGCGATGTCGTCGGAGATGTGGGGGAGCATCAACGCGACCCACAGCGCGCTCGACGCGCGCCGCGGCCGCTCGATGTACGCACAACACGGCTTCCTCGGGTGGGTGCGCGACCGCGCCGCGATCGTCTCCGGGCTCGCCGACGCGACGATGAGTCACGACGACACCTGGCGTTTCATCGTGCTGGGTCGCTCGTTGGAACGCGTCGACCTGACCGTGCGGTTGCTCTCGACGCGGCTCGGCGACGCGTGGGGCAGCGCGGGCTGGGTCGCGACCCTGCGCTGCTGTGCGGCGTACGAGTCGTACCTGCGCACCTACCGCCGTGGCGTCGAAGGCTCGAAAGCGCTCGAGTTCCTGCTGCTCGACCGGCTGTTCCCGCGTTCGGTGTTCCACGCGCTCGGCGCCGCCGAGACGGTCCTGTTCGACCTCGATCCGACCTCCGACCGCCACGGCGCGGGCAGCGAACCGCGACGCGTGGTCGGTCGTGCGTGTGCCGACCTCGAGTTCATCCGGGTCGCCGAGTTGGAGCGTTCGCTGCCGGAACATCTCGCGCGACTCGAACGCGCGTGTGCATACGCGCACGACGTCATCGCGAAACGGTTCTTCAACAACGCCATCGCGATCCGGTGGAGCGCCTAGGTCATGTGGCGGCTGTCGATCGAACATGTGACGAGTTACGAATACGAAGGGGAGGTGCTCGCGTCCTACAACGAAGCCCGTATGAGCCCGGCGCGCGATGCGACGCAGATGGTGCTCGACCACCGGGTCGACGTCCGTCCGAGCGTTCCAGTCATGCGCTACGTCGACTACTGGGGTACAGAAGTGAGCGCGTTCGACGTCCACGAGCCGCACGATCGGCTCATCGTCTCGTCGCGGTCACTGGTCGAAACCATCGCTGCCGTTCCCGACGTCACCGACACCGACTGGGAGGTCCTGTCCGATGAAGACGTACGCGACCGCTTCTACGAATACCTCCACTCCTCACCGCATGTACCCGTCGACGACGCGTTCCGCGACATCGCGCGGACCATCGCCGCCGGGAAGTCACCGCGAGAGACCGTCGAGGCGGTCAGTACGTGGGTCCGCGAGAACCTCACGTACGAGGCCGGCGCGACCGACGTCTCGACGAACGCGCGGTCCGCCCTCGAGCTGGGACGCGGGGTCTGCCAGGATTTCGTGCACGTCGCCCTCGCGTTGTTGCGGTCGGTCGGTATCCCCGCCCGCTACGCGTCGGGCTACCTGCACCCGGACGTCGACGCGGCCGTCGATGCCGCGGTCACCGGGCAGAGCCATGCCTGGATGGAAGCGTGGACCGGTGCATGGCACCGCGTCGACCCTACGAACGGTGCCGCGGTCGGCGAACGGCACGTGCTCGTCGCCCGCGGCCGCGACTACGCCGACGTCACGCCACTCAAGGGTGTGTACAACGGGCCCGCCGCCCATTCGAGCGCGGTGCGAGTCACGATCCGACGCGTCGCCTGACCGCCGCGCCCGGTTCCGGCGCAAAGAATCCGTATGGAGTCGGCCGGATCGCCGGTTTCCGCGGTATCAACAACGCATGGCGGCGAACGAAGCGGTCGGCCGGCTCGTCTACGCGAGCATGTCGCGCGATGTCGTCGTGCTCCGCTGGCCGGAGCAGGAGTCGGAACGCGACCGGCTCGAGCGGCTCTCGGTGCCGCGGCTGCTGATCGTCGAGAACGGCGTCGAGCCGCCCGCGAGCGACAGCTGCCTCGAGGACTTCGCTGCGGCTCCCCGCCGAGGACTGCGACGTGCGCGCCCGCCTGCTCTCGTTGGCGAGGCGAGCGGCCCGCCACCCGATGACGCCGTCGGTCGACGACTGCGGCCGGCTGACCCACCGCGGCGCGAGCGTGTTCCTGTCGCCGGTCGACCAACGCGTCGCCGAGGTCCTGGTCGAGAGCTTCGGGACGGCCGTGCGCGACGACGTGCTCGCGCGCCGCGCGTGGCCCGCCGGTTCGAGCGAGCAGACGCTGCGGGTCCACATCTCGCGCCTGCGCCGGCGTGTCTCCCACCTCGGTCTGACTATCACGAGCGTCCGCAACGTCGGCTACGTGATGCACGAGGAATTGCTGACGCTGGCGCGGACCGCCACCTGATCCGAGGGTGCTCCGAACCGGCCGCGACCCGGGATCGACTGAGTTCGGTCGGTCGCGGACGATTTGCCGCGCCCGTGCGCGCCCGACCCGCCCTCTACTGTGCTGTCGGTGACCGAGTACGCGCGACCCCGACCTCGAGACCGTGGCGCCGCTGCCGCCGGCCGCGCCCGAAGTGCCGGATCACACGCCCGCGCCCGAGGTGACCGGCCGGCGCCCGTTGACCGCGTTCCTCGCGGCCCTCGTCGTGGTCGCGCTCGTCGTCGGTTTCGGGTCCGCGACTCTCGTGCTCGACTCCCGTGACTCGAAGAGCAACTCGGCGGCGATCCCGACCGTTCCCGGCACGTTGCCGGTGCCCACGATCCCGGGGGGTACCACCCCGTCGACCAACCCGTCGACCACGGCACCGGCCGACCCGAACGAGAGCGTGCTCGGCGGGCTCATCCTGCAGCAGAGCGACGTTCCGATTGCCGACACCGTCTCGCTGCTCGATCACGGCGCCGATCTCACCGTCGCCACCCTCGACCTGTGCAACGGCACGTTCCCGAGCGAGAAGCAACGCAGCGCCCGCCGCCAGGTTGCGCTCACCGACCAACAGGACGCGCTGCAGGGGACGCAACACCTGAGCACCGAGGCCGTGCTGTACCGCACGCCGGCGGGTGGCGCGCAGGCCTTCGCCGCAACTGCGGTCGGTGACCGCGCACTGCCCGTCGACGCCGGTGGTGAGCCCGGTCGGCGAGCCGACCGTTACCACGAAGTTCGCGGCCGCGCCCGACGGTTCGTGGCCGCGCACGCCGTCGGTCGAGCGGCTCGCCTACGACTTCGAGACGACCGGACGCGACCGGCGCGGCGTCGCACTCGGTCGCGGTCTACCTGCGCCGAGGTCGTGCGCTGATGGGCCTGTACTTCGGCAACCCGACGGTGCGCAGATCCCGGTGCCGGCCACACGACGATCGCCGGCATCGTCGGGGTCTTCGAGGCGCGCATGGCCGCGGTCCCCGCGAGCGTCGGTCCGCGGCTGATCCACGGGTCCGGTGGCGGCGAACAACGGAGACATGGGCCCGGGTCAGAACGTCGACAGCCGCCGCGCCGAGGTGCGATCATGCGGTCATGACGACGACCCCGCGGGCGCACGACGATCTCGAGGCGATCCTCGCCCAGGTCGACGGTCGACGACGGCGCGACGAGCGCACACGGTCGGCTCCGCGTTCGACACGACCTTCACGTGGAACTACGCGAAGGGTGAACGCCCGGCGCTCGACAAGCTCTACGAGAAGGCGAAGACCTCGCAGTGGAACGGCAGCACCGACCTCGACTGGTCGATCGACGGTCGATCCCGAGCGAGACGGCGGTCGAGCTGTCGCGCAACGACCGCCGGATGCAGTACGTGCGCGCGCTCGATCGACGAACCGGGCTCGCCCGTGCGCACTGGGGCGAGCGGGAGATCACCCGCTACGCGATGGAGAACGTGGCCCATCGCGTCAGCCAGTTCCTGCACGGCGAGCAGGGCGCGCTCATCTGCACCGCCCGCATCGTCGAGACCGTGCCCTGGATCGACGCCAAGTACTACGCCTCGACGCAGGTGGTCGACGAGGCGCGCCACGTCGAGGTGTTCGGCCGCTACCTCGACGAGAAGCTCGAGACGCGCTACCCGATGAACGCGCACCTCGGCGCGCTCATCGACGACGTGCTCTCCGACTCCCGTTGGGACATCACGTACCTCGGCATGCAGATCCTGATCGAGGGCCTGGCCCTGGCCGCGTTCGGCTCGATCTACAAGACCAGCTCCGAACCGTTGCTGCGTCAGCTCATCCGCTACGTCATGAGCGACGAGGCACGTCATGTGGCGTTCGGTGTGCTGTCGTTGCAGGAGGCGTACGCGCAGCTGTCGGGAGCCGGAGCTGCGCGAACGGCAGGAGTTCGTCTACGAGGGATCGTTGCGCATGCGCGACCGGTTCCTGCACCAGGAGGTGTGGGAGCGGCTCGGTGTCTCCGCGCGCGCGATCGTCCCCTACTTCATCCGCCAGAACCGCGACGAGGAGATCCTCTTCCAGCGCATGCTGTTCGCGAAGATCGTGCCGAACTGCAAGAAGCTCGGCCTGCTCGACCCCCGCACACCGTGGCTCCGGGACCGGTTCACGCGAGATGGGCGTGCTCGAGTACGAGGACTACGTCGACACGAGCATCGAGTACGACGGAGCTGAACGCCATCGAGCAGGAGCGGGCCGCCGCGCGGCCGGAGTGTCGTGAAGCTCTCCGGCGCCCGGGTCGTGGTCGACCGGCGCGTCGCGCGGGATCGGCGCCGCGCTCGCCGACCGAGTTGGCGGGCCGCGGCGCGCGCGTCGCTGCTCGTCGCGCGTTCGGCCGACCCATTGGAGAAGCTCGCCGCCGAGCTCGGCGGCGAGGCGTTCCCGGCCGACCTCGCCGACGCGTCCGCGATCGAGCCGCTCGTGCGCGCGATCGAGGCCGACGGTCCGATCGACGTGCTGGTGAACAACGCCGGCGTCGACCTCACCGGCGACCTCGCGTCGACTCCCGGCCGAGGAGATCGAACGGCTCGTCGCGGTCAACCTCGGCGCGCCGATGCTGCTGTGCCGGGCCGTGCTCCCGGGGATGCGCGCCACGCGGCCGCGGCCACATCGTCAACGTGTCGTCGCTCGCGGGCACGAACGCGTTGCCCGGGCTCGCGCCGTACTCGGCGTCGAAGGCCGGGCTCAGCCACTTCACCGCCGGCGCTGCGAGCCGAGCTGAAGGGCACGCGCGGTCACGACGACGCTCGCGCAGATCGGCCCGGTCGAGAGCACGATGATCGAATCGTCCGCGCCAACGAGCCGCACCCGCCGCGCGCTGCGCGCGGCTCGAACGGCTGCAGCTCTCGTTCGATCTCGAGATGGCGGTGGTGGTCGACGCACTGGCCGATCGGCGATCGAGCACGAGAAGCGCCACGTCCGGCTGCCGAAGCGCGACGCGTTGTTCCCTCTGATCGTCGAGGTGCCGCGCCGCCTCACCGAACTTCTCCTGGCGGGTGTGCGATGACGATTCCCCGAACGATCGACGACATCACGCCCGAGTGGCTGAGCGACGCGCTCGGCCGCACGGTCACCGGCGTCACGCTCCGAGCCCGTCGGCGTCGGTGTCGGGCTCGTCGGCCAGCTGTTCCGGCTCCAGCTGGACGGCGCGGGCGAGCCCTCGACCGTCGTCGCGAAGCTCGCCGCGCCCACCGACGACGGCCGCTTCGTCGCGACCGTCCTCAACATGTACGGCCGTGAGGTCGGCTTCTACACCGAGCTGTCGGAGCGCACGGCGATCGCGCATCCCGCGTGCTACTTCGCCGAGCACGATCCCGCGACGCAGGACACGGTGCTGCTGCTCGAGGACGTCTCCGTCCGCGGCCGCGGTGGCGACCAGGTCGCCGGCTGTTCCCTCGCCGAGGCCCGCCCCGCGATCCGCACGCTCGCGAAGCTGCACGCGTGCTTCTGGGACGACCCGTCGCTGGCGACGTCGCCGTTCGTGCTGCAGCTCGCCGACGACCCGTACCCCGCCGCGGTGGCGATGGCGTACGAGATCGCGTGGCCGCGCGTGCAGGAGTTCTTCCACGACATGATCGACGACCGCGTCCGCGCAGTTCGGCGACGCGTACGCGGCAGCGGATCCCGGCGCTGTTCGCGAAGCTGTGCGAAGGGCCGTTCGTGCTGTCGCACGCCGACTGGCGGCTCGACAACCTCTTCTTCACCGACGACGAGGTGATCGCGGTCGACTGGCAGCTCATCGACCGTCGGTCGGACCCGCGCGACCTCTCGTATCACGTGACGCAGAGCGTCAACATCGACGATCCCGGCCGGGTACACGGCAGGCGTTCGACACCTACGTGTCCGACCTCGCCGACCTCGGCGTCGACGTCGACCCGACCTGGGCCTGGGAGATGTACCGCTACGGGACGATGCTCGGCTTCGTCTACCCGGTCATCGCGACGGGCGCGCTGACGATCGACGACCCGCGCCACGTCGAGCTGACGCGGGCGCTGTTCCGGCGCAGCCTCGCGGCGCTCGACGCGCTCGACGCCTTCGCGCTGCCGCTGTAGGCCGACCGTGCCGGCGCTTCTTACCAGGAATTCGGACGATAATTACGCGGTCGGCGCGTCGGGCCGCGCCGTGGGTGGCGTAGGCTCGAATTCACCGTTGCCGTGTGTGCACGGTGTCTGGCGACCCTCCGGGCTGGCGGGAGCACGACGTCTCTCCGACCTGCTCTTGAGAACCGAGACGCCCATGGCAACGTTGCTCGACCCGCCCGCTCCCTTTCGTCGCGACCCCGAGCCGCCGCCCAGCAAGGCGAGCGTTCGTGCCGGCCGCCTCGTGACCGGGCCTGCTCGTGATCGCCCCGCCGATCGCGCTCGCGGTCGCGCTCCCGCTGCTGTGGGGGCACGCGGTCAGCCTGCTCGACCTCGTTCTCGCGGCGATCTTCTACGTCGTCACCGGCCTCGGCATCGCGGTCGGGTACCACCGCCTCTTCACCCACCGCAGCTTCCGCGCCGTCCGCTGGCTGAAGATCCTGCTCGCGTCGACGGGCTCGATGGCGGTCGAGGGTTCGGTGATCGGCTGGGTCGCGATCCATCGCCGCCACCACGCGTTCAGCGACAAGCCCGGCGACCCGCACTCGCCGCACGAGTACGGACCG
Source organism: uncultured Actinomycetes bacterium (assembly GCA_963829195.1). Lineage (GTDB taxonomy): Bacteria > Actinomycetota > Acidimicrobiia > IMCC26256 > PALSA-610 > PALSA-610. The sequence continues at coordinate 522,769 of CAWHHS010000006.1, read as the reverse complement.
GGTCCGGCCGCGCAGCTCCGCGGGTTCGCGCACGCGCACGTCGGATGGCTGTTCAAGGCCGACGCCACGTCGGCCGCGCGCTACGCGCCCGATCTGCTCGCCGACTCCGACACGATGATCATCAGCCGGCTGTTTCCCGTCTTCGCGGTCGCGTCGCTCGCGGCCCCGTTCTTCCTCGGGTGGACGTTCACCGGCGCGCTCAGTGGTGCGCTGACGGCGTTCCTGTGGGCGGGCCTGGCGCGCATGATGCTGCTGCACCACGTGACGTGGAGCGTCAACTCGATCTGCCACATGTTCGGCAAGCAGCCGGCGACGCAGAAGGACTCGAGCACCAACTTCGCGCCGCTCGGCGTGCTCTCGTTCGGCGAGGCCTGGCACAACTTCCACCACGCGTTCCCGCGCTCGGCCCGCCACGGCGCGCTCGCGCACCAGATCGACCCCGCCGCCGCGGTGATCCGCCTCTGCGAGCGGGCCGGTTGGGCTACCGAGGTGCGCTGGCCGACCGCCGCGCAGCTCGCGGTCTGTCGATCCACTTAGCAATCGACCACCGCGGACTCGGCACGAACCGTGGCGCGCACGTAACGTGAGCGCATGCGCGTACTGGTCGTAGGAGCAGGTGGTGTCGGTGCCGCGATCGCGCGAGCGTCGGCGGAGTCCGACGTGCTCGAGTACGTCGTGGTCGCCGACGTCGACCTCGCGCGCGTCCGCTGCGGTGGAACGGTGCGCGGATGCGAGATTCGTAGCCCGCGAGCTCGACGCGTCGAAAGCGTCCGCGATCAGCGAACTCGCGCGCCGTGAACGCGTCGACGTGGTCATGAACGCATGTGATCCGCGGTTGAACCCCCCGATATTCGAAGCTGCGTTCGACGCCGGTTGCCACTACGTCGACATGGCGATGACGCTGTCGCAACCACACCCGGAGCGGCCGTACGACGAGACCGGCGTGATGCTCGGCGCCGAGCAGTTCGCCGCCTCGGATCGCTGGAAGGAACGCGGACTGCTCGCGCTCGTCGGGATGGGGGTCGAGCCCGGCCTGTCCGACGTGTTCGCCCGGTACGCGGCGGATCATCTGTTCTCGGCTGTCGACGAGGTCGGCGTGCGCGACGGCGCGAACCTCGTCATCGACGGCTACGCCTTCGCGCCGACCTTCTCGGTCTGGACGACGATCGAGGAGTGCCTGAACCCGCCGGTCGTCTGGGAACGCGACCGCGGCTGGTTCACGACAGTGCCGTTCTCCGAGCCGGAGACGTTCGTGTTCCCGGGCGGGATCGGCCCCGTCGAGTGCGTCAACGTCGAGCACGAGGAGGTGCTGCTGATCCCGCGCTGGGTGCCGTGCCGCCGGGTGACGTTCAAGTACGGCCTCGGTGACGAGTTCATCGAAGTCCTGCGCGTGCTCGACAAGACCGGGCTGGCGTCGACGAAGCCGGTGCGCGTGCGGGGCACCGAGGTCTCACCGCGGGACGTCGTCGCCGCGGTCCTTCCCGATCCCGCGACGCTGGGGGACCGGATGCACGGCGTCACGTGCGCGGGGACCTGGGTCACCGGCACCGGTGTCGACGGCAACCGCCGAGAGGTCTACCTGTACCACCTGTCGGACAACGCCGAGACGATGGCGCGCCACGGCGCGCAGGCGGTCGTCTGGCAGACGGCGATCAACCCCGTGGTCGCGCTCGAGCTCCTGGCGACGGGCACGTGGCAGGGCGCCGGCGTGCTCGGTCCCGAGGCCTTCGACGCCGTCCCGTTCCTCGACCGGCTCCGTGCCCGGGGCGAGGAGTGGCGGGTCGACGAGCGCTGAGCCCGCGACCGACCCGTCACCCGCTACGCCGAACGGTTCCGATCAGCCGGTGTCAGACGCCGGAGTGACGCCGCCGGGAGGCGACCCACAGCGCGGCACCCGTGCCGAGTGCGCCCAGACCGACGACTGCCTGCGGCCAGGTGCTGCCACCCGTGAACGGCAGTGAACCGGAGCCCTGCGGGGTGACCGGCGTCGCCGACGTCGGTGAGACGCTCGTCGTCGAGGTCTTGGGCGGGACGGTCGATCCCTCGCTGTGGATGGTCGTGCTCGTCGTCGCCGGGAGCGTGCTCGTCTCGCCGCCGATCGAGGTCGACGTCGTCGCGGGCGCGGTCGTGCTCGTGGTCGTCGTGGCCGGTTCGGTCGTCGACGTGGTGGTCGGCGCGACGGTCGTCGACGTGGTGGTCGGCGCTTCGGTCGTGCTCGTGGTGGTCGGCGCGACGGTCGTGCTCGTGGTGGTCGGCGCGACGGTCGTGCTCGTGGTCGTCGGCGCTTCGGTGGTCGTGGTGGTCGACGCGTTGCAGTTGGAGCCGACCACGACCGACGTGGTCTTCGTCGTCGAGATGTGTGCGGCGGGCCAGGTCGCGGTGACGGTCAGGACGATCGTGCCCGTCGTCGAACCCGGCACCTGCGTGATCGCGTGCGTGCTGCCGCTCGGCGCAACCGTCGAAGCCCACCCGGCGACCGGCACCGACGTCGAGCCGAGCGTCGCCGAGACGGAGTCGACGTGCATCGTGAGCGTCGGGCCCGACTCGCTGTTGCCGATCGTCCAGGTCACGACCTGGGTGCCCTCGTTGCAGTTCACGACACCCGAGAGGACGGGATGGCAGGCGGCCGCGGGCAGGGCGAGGAAGACCACGCACCCGATCGCGATGACCGCGAAGACGGCCGAACGCCGGCTCCACCCTCTGGAACCACGGAACGCGCGCACGCGCCCACCCAAACCGTTACCGCTCACGAGAATGCCTCCCACAAGGCGCCTGCGCGCCTGCCCTCTGTTGCACCAAATCCGTCTGAAGACCCCGCCCCCGGGGACTTAAGACAAGGTGAGACTAGCCACGGAGAGTGGCGAAGTCAACTCGACTTGTTGTCAATATCGGGCCGGCCGGACGGTCGAAGTGCGCATCTCTGAGCGACACGTGCGTCACGAGTGGTATCCCGCAACTCTGACACCACGCGCCGTACGCTTTCGTGCGTGCCCGACGTGAAATCCATGATCACGACAGGGATGCGCGTCGTCGACGAGCGACGATCGCATGCCGGACAGCTCAGATCGGACCTCGTGAACGAGGGCCGCAGCGCCGTCGACGCGATCGGTGGGGCGCTTGAAGGGTCGCTGCAGCGCGTGCGCGACCGCGGCGCCGTGCTGCCGCGCCGGATCCAGAACGACCTCGAGCGCCGACTGCACACGCTCGGTTTTGCGACCCGCGCCGATCTTCAGGCGATCGAGCACCAGCTCGCCCGCCTCGTCGCGCTCCGCGCCCAGTCGGGCGAGAAAGCCACCGGCGACCCCACCTACCGCGAAGTCCTGCGCACGACCATTACCGGTTCAGGCCTCACCGGCTGAGGCGCCGAACGGCAGGCGCGGCCGCGCTTCGGGTCAGATGCGGGCCCAGGCCTCGGTGAGCACTTTGCGCAACACCTGCTCGATGTAGTCGAACTCGGGCTGGCCGATGATCAGCGGCGGCGCGAGCTGGATCACGGGATCGCCGCGGTCGTCGGCGCGGCAGATCAGGCCGGCGTCGTACAGGGCGCGGGAGAGGAAGCCGCGCAGCAGGCGCTCGCTCTCCTCGGCATTGAACGACGTCTTCGTCGCCTTGTCCTTGACGAGCTCGATGCCGTAGAAGTACCCGGCGCCGCGGACGTCGCCGACGATCGGCAGATCGCGGAGCTTGTCGAGCGTGGCGCGGAACGCGCCCTCGTTCGCACGTACGTTCTCGAGCAGACCTTCGCGTTCCATCAGATCGAGGTTCGCGAGCGCCACCGCGCAGCTCACGGGATGACCGGCGAACGTGATGCCGTGCAGGAACGTCTTGCGGTCGCGCAGGAACGGTTCGACGAGGTACGGCCGCACGATCATGCCGCCGATCGGCGAGTATCCCGACGTCATGCCCTTCGCCATCGTGATGATGTCGGGCTGGTAGTCGTAGCGCTGCGAACCGAACCAGTGGCCGAGGCGACCGAACGCGCAGATCACCTCGTCGGAGACGAGGAGCACGCCGGTCTCGTCGCAGATCTCGCGCACGCGCTGGAAGTAGCCCTCGGTCGGGGGGAAGCAGCCGCCGGAGTTCTGGACGGGCTCGAGGAAGACGGCGGCCACGCTCTCGGGGCCCTCCATCTCGATCGCGAGCGCGATCGCCTCGGCCGGGTCGATCGGCGCGGGCCGGTACTGGTTGGTGTTCACGACGCGCACCGCGCCCGGAACGAGCGGCTCGAACGGCGCCTTGATCGCGGGCACGCCCGTGATCGACAGCGCCCCCATCGTCGTGCCGTGGTACGCGATGTGCCGCCCGATCACCTTGTAGCGGTGGGGCTGACCGATCGCCTGGAAGTACTGGCGGGCCAGCTTCCACGCCGATTCGACGGCCTCGCCGCCGCCGGTCGTGAAGAACACGCGCTCGAGGTCGCCCGGCGCGAGGTGGGCGAGCCGCTCGGCGAGCTCGATGGCGCCGGGGTGCGCGTAGCTCCACACCGGGAAGTACGCGAGCTTCTTCGCCTGCTCGGCCGCGGCGTCGGCGAGCTCGGTGCGACCGTGGCCGACCTGGGAGACGAACAGCCCGGCGAGGCCGTCGAGGTAGCGCTTGCCGTGCTGGTCGTACACCCACGCACCCTCGCCGCGGACGATGACGGGCACCTCGGCCGTGCTGTCGGAGGTCATCGGCGTGAAGTGCATCCACAAGTAGCGGTGCGCGGCCGCGGTCAGGGTGTCGGGCGTTGTCGTCGTCATCACGTTCCCCAGGAGTAGGTCTGCTTCTCGAGCCGTAGGTACACGAAGGTCTCCGTCGAGCGGATACCCGGGATCGAGCGGATCTGTGTGTTGATCACTTCGAGGAGGTGCTCGTCGTCGCGCGCGGTGAGCTCGACGAGGAGGTCGTACGCTCCCGAGCAGATGACGACGTAGTCGATCTCGGCGTTGGCGCTCAGCTTGGCCGCGAGCTCCCGCACGTCGCCGTCGACGTTGATCCCGACCATCGCCTGGCGGTGGAAGCCCACCCGCAGAGGATCGGTGACCGCGACGATCTGCATGACGCCCGCATCGAGGAGGCGCTGCACCCGCTGGCGCACCGCGGCCTCCGACAGACCGATCGTCTTGGCGATCGAGGTGTACGGGCGGCGACCGTCCTGCTGGAGCTCCCGGATGATCTGCATCGAGACGTCGTCGAGCAGCGGCGTGGGTGTTCGAAGGTCGGGGGTGCGAATATCGTTGTCAGATATCTGGGTCACGACGATCTACTTGCGTCGACAGCTATACATTTGCGAATACTAGCCTCGGGGCCGGGAAGGTCGCCGGGCACAGCGTCGAGAGGGGTCCTGATGGAAGCCGTGCAGAACTTCGTGAACGGCAAGGCGGTCGACGCCCGCAGCGGTGCCACCACCCCGCTCGTCGACCCGTGCACGGGCGAGACCTACGGCGCCGCGCCGCGGTCGGAGGCGGCCGACGTCGACGACGCCATGGACGCCGCCCGGACCGCGTTCGAGGGCTGGCGGTCGGCCACGCCGTCGGAGCGCAGCCTTGCGCTGTTGCGGATCGCCGACGCGTTGGAACGTGACGCCGAGCGGTTCATCGACGCCGAGTGCCGCAGCACGGGCAAGCCCAAGGCGTTGATGACCTCGGAGGAGATCCCGCCCGCCGTCGACCAGATCCGGTTCTTCGCCGGTGCCGCGCGCATGCTCGAGGGCCGGGCCGCGGCCGAGTACATGTCGGGTCTCACGTCGTTCATCCGCCGGGAGCCGATCGGCGTCGTCGCGCAGGTGTCGCCGTGGAACTACCCGTTGATGATGGCGATCTGGAAGATCGCGCCCGCGCTCGCGGCGGGCAACACCGTCGTGCTGAAGCCGGCCGAGAGCACACCGGAGACCACGGTGATGCTCGCCGAGCTCGCGGCCGAGTTCCTGCCCGCCGGCGTGCTTAACGTGGTGTGCGGCGACCGCGACAGCGGCCGCGCGCTCGTCGAGCACCCGGTGCCCGGGCTCGTCTCGATCACCGGCAGTGTGCGCGCGGGCATGGAGGTCGCGGCGTCCGCGGCCATCGACCTGAAGCGCGTCCACCTCGAGCTCGGCGGCAACGCGCCGTGCATCGTGTGCGACGACGCCGACCTCGAAGCCGCGGCCGCGGGCATCGCCGATCGCCGGGCTACTTCAACGCGGGCCAGGACTGCACGGCCGCGACCCGCGTGATCGCGTCGGCATCGGTGCACGACCGCTTCGTCGACCTGCTCGTCGCCGAGGCGAAGGCCAAGACGGTCGGCGGCCTCGACGTCGCCGACGCCGACCTCGGCCCGCTCAACAACCCGCAGCAGCTGGAGCGGGTGCAGGGCTTCATCAGCCGGCTGCCGTCACACGCGGAGGTGCTCACCGGCGGCAAGCAGATCGGCGGCACCGGCTACTTCTTCGAGCCGACCGTCGTCGCGGGCCTGAAGCAGGACGACGAGATCGTGCAGCAGGAGGTGTTCGGGCCCGTCATCACCGTGCAGCGGGTCGCCGACGTCGGCGAAGCCGTGCGTGACGCGAACGGCACCGACTACGGCCTGTCGTCGAGCGTGTGGACCCGTGATCACGCGAACGCGATGCGCCTGTCGGCCGCGCTCGACTTCGGCTGCGTGTGGATCAACACCCACATCCCGCTCGTCGCGGAGATGCCGCACGGCGGGTTCAAGCACTCCGGGTACGGCAAGGACCTCTCGATGTACGCGCTCGACGACTACACCCGCGTCAAGCACGTCATGAGCTCGCTCGAGTAGACCGCGCCCGAGAACCGCTATCCGCAGATCGCGGCTTCGAGCGCGTCGAGACCCTTTTCGAGCAGCGCTTCGTCGAGCACGAGCGGCGGCAAGAGCCGCACGACGTTGCCGAGCGTGCCGGCGGTGAGCACGATCACGCCCTGGGCGTGGCACGACGCGCAGATGCGCTTGGCGCGATCGGCGTCGGGTGATCCGTCGTCGTGGACGAGCTCGATCGCGACCATCGCGCCGCGGCCGCGCACGTCGCCGACCCCCGTCGTTGCCCGTTGCATCGCGGTGAGGCGTTCGATCATCCGGTCGCCGATCTTGCGCGACCGCTCGACGAGTCCCTCCCTCTCGATGACGTCGATCGCGGCGAGCGCGGCCGCGCACGACACCGGGTTGCCGCCGAACGTGCTGCCGAGACCGCCGACGTGCACCGCGTCCATGATCTCGGCCCGGCCGGTCACGCCCGCGATCGGCATGCCGCCGCCGAGACCCTTCGCGGTGGCGACGAGGTCGGGGACGACGTCCTCGTGCTCGCTCGCGAACCAGGCGCCCGTGCGCCCGAAGCCGGTCTGCACCTCGTCGGCGACGAACACCACGCCGTTCGCCCTGCACCAGTCGGCGATGCCCGCGAGCCAGCCCGTCTCCGGGACGACGAAGCCACCCTCGCCCGCGATCGGCTCGACGACCACGCACGCGACCTGCGACGGGTCGACGCTCGCCTCGATCCACGCGATCGTCTCGTCGAGACCGCCGGTGCCGCGGAACGGGTACGAGAACGGCGCGCGGTACACCTCCGGCGCGTACGGCCCGAACGACTTCTTGTACGGGTTCACCTTCGCGGTGAGCGACATGCCGAGCAGCGTGCGGCCGTGGAACGCCTGGTCGAACGCGATCACGGCGGGCCGGCCGGTCGCGGCACGGGCGATCTTCACCGCGTTCTCGACCGCTTCCGCGCCGGAGTTCACCAGCATCGATCGCTTCTCGTGCTCGCCGGGCGTGCGGGCCGCGAGTTGCTCGCAGACCGCGACGTAGCCCTCGTACGGCGTCACCTGGAAGCACGTGTGGACGAAGTCGGCGGCCTGCTTCGAGATCGCGGCGACGACGGCCGGGTGCGCGTGGCCGACGTTCACGACCGCGATCCCGGCGCCGAGGTCGATGAGGCGGTTGCCGTCGACGTCTTCGACGATGCCGCCCTGCGCCCGCCGGACGAAGACCGGGAGCGTCGTGCCGACGCCCGGCGGTACCGCCTGTGTCTCGCCGCTTCCCACAGCTCGCGCGAGCGCGGGCCGGGGATCTCGGTGACGAGCTTGCGCACTGTTCCATGCGGGATGTTCCATGCGAACCTCCGCTAACCGAGCGCGGTCGCGTCGACGCCGCCGATGCCGCGCTTGGCCGACGCGCAGACTGAACAGGCCGCCGATCGCCAACAGGATGAGCGCCGAGCCCAACACGATGGTCGAGAGCGCGTTGATCGACGGTGACACCCCGAACCGCAGCTGGCCGAAGATGTAGAGCGGGAGGGTCGTGGACCCGGGTCCGGACGTGAACGACGTGATCACGACGTCGTCGAGCGAGATCGTGAACGCGAGCATCGCGCCCGCGAGGATCCCGGGCATGGCGAGCGGGAGGACGACGCGCAGGAACGCCTGCACCGGGGTGGCGCCGAGGTCGGCCGCCGCTTCGACCAGCCGGCTGTCGAACGCCGTCAGGCGCGCCTTCACCACGACGACGACGAACGGGATGCAGAAGGTGATGTGCGCCAGGATCACCGTCCAGATGCTCAGCTCGACGTGCGCGAACCGGCGGAAGAACGCGGTGAGCGCGATCCCCATGACGATCTCGGGCATGACGAGACTGATGAAGATCAGCGTCGAGTACCCGGACCGGCCCCGGAACTTGAAGCGGGTGAGCGCGAACGCGCCGAGCGTCCCGATGATCGTCGAGACGATCGTCGCGGTGACCGCGACCTTCATCGTGTTGCGGAACGCCTGCAGCGCGAGCGTGTTGTGTATGAGCGGCGTGTACCAGCGGGTCGAGAAGCCGGTGAAGTCGGTGCCGCTCTTGGCCTGGTTGAAGCTGAAGACGACGAGCACGATGATCGGCGCGAACAAGAACGCGAACACGAGGATCGCGTGCAGGTTGAGGTAGCGCGGCCGCAGCGCGCTCTTGCGGCTCACAGCGCGTCCTCCCCGACGCGGCGCAGGTAGACGAACACGCCGAGCAGGATGAACAGCATCATCAGCACCGACATCGCCGAACCGAGCGGCCAGTTGTTGCCGCTGTTGAACTGGTCGTAGACCGTGTTGCCGAACATCTGGGTCTTCACGCCGCCGAGCAGCTCCGGCGTGACGAAGTCGCCGACCGCGGGGATGAAGACCAGCAGCACGCCGGCGATGAGGCCGGGCGAGACCGTCGGGATGATCACCCGGAAGAGCGTCGAGACCTTGCCGTGGCCGAGGTCGTAGCTCGCCTCGACGAGCGACTTGTCCATCCGTTCGATCGACGCGTACAGCGGCAGGATCATGAACGGCAGGAAGCCGTAGGTGAGGCCGAGGATCACGGCGAAGTCGGTGTTGAGGAAGACGTGGTGGCTGCCGAGCCCGAGCATGCCCAGCGAGGAGTTCAGCAGTCCGTGGCCGTCGAGGATGAACTGCCACGCGTACATGCGGATCAGGTAGCTCGTGAGGAACGGGATGATCACGAGCACGAGGTAGACGTTGCGGAAGCGGCCCGCCGAAGCGGGCGATCCAGTACGCGAGCGGGAAGCCGAGCAGCACGCACGCGATCGTCGAGATGAACGCGTACTCGACCGATCGCAGGAAGATCGGCAGGAAGCTCGGGTTCAACGCGGTCTTGTAGTTGGACCAGACGAGGTTGCCCCACGAGAACTTCACCGGGACGATGAGCCGCGCTGGCCCAAGCTGTACGCGATGACGAGCAGCGTCGGGATGATCAGCAGGAACAAGAACCAGACGCTGGTCGGCAGCAGGAGCAGGTTGCCCGCCAACCAGTCCGGCACGCGCCGTCGCTTCTCCGACGGCGCGACCGGCGGCCCTTCCGACGGCGGCGCAGCCGGCGTCTCGACGGCGGTCACGCTCAAGCCGTCTTGACCTCTGTCCAACGGTCGGAATACGCGAGCTCGGCGTCGCCGATGTCCTTCTGGAACGGAAGCTTGGCGAGCACGTCGGCCGGCGGGTAGATCAACGGGTTGTCGAGGATGTCCTTGTTGATGTACGGCTCGGCCGCCTTGTTCGGGCTGCCGTAGTTCACGAAGTTCGTGAGCGCGGCGCCGACCTTCGGCTCGAGGATGTAGTTCATGAACGCCTCGGCGTTGCGCGGGTGCGGCGCGCCCTTCGGGATCGCCATGGAGTCGACCCACGAGAACGCACCCGACGTCGGGATCACGTACTCGATGTTCTTGTTGTCGGCCTGGATCGTGAAGACGTCGCCCGAGTACGCCTGGCAGAGCAGGAGCTCGCCGCCCTTGAGCGGGTCCTGGTAGTCGGAGGTGATCTGCTTGATCTTCTTCTTCAGGTCGATCAGGTAGTTCTTGGCGTCGTCGAGGTCGGACGTGTTCGTGGTGTTCGGGTCCTTCTTCAACGCGAACAACGCCATCGCGAACGCGTCGCGCGCCTCGTCGAGGTACGACGACTTGCCCTTGACGGCGGGGAGCTGGAACGCGTCCCAGTCGGTGACGGTGCCGCCGACCTTGGTCTTGTCGAAGCCGATGCCGGTCGTGCCCCACTGCCACGGGATCGAGTACTGGTTGCCGGGGTCGTACGCCGCGGTGCGGAAGCGCGGATCGAGGTTCTTGACGTTCGGGATGAGCGAGAGGTCGAGCGGCTCGACCAGGTTGGCGTGCTTCATCTTCACGAGCGTCGCGTCGGTCGGGACGATGATGTCGTAACCCGTGCTCCCGGCCGACAGCTTCGCGAACAGCTCGTCGTTCGAGCTGTAGTTGTCGTACGTGACCTTGATCCCGGTCTCCTTTTGGAAGTTCGGGATCGTGTCGTCGGCGATGTAGTCGGTCCAGTTGTAGAAGTTGAGGACCTTGGCCTCGGGCTTGTTCGGGAACGTCGGCGGCGTCGTCGACCCGCCGGTGCTCGTGCCCGACTTGCTGCTGCTGCCGCACGCGGCCGCGAAGCCGGCCGCCGACGCGAACGCCATCGTCCGCATGAACGTGCGCCGGCTGAAGTGCGGCGACTCGGTGTCCCAGATGAAGGCCAGATTCACGCGGTCCGGATCGCTCATGACGTCAGCTCCTTGTCGAGGGTGGGCTCGTCGGCGAGCACCACGTTGAATTCCGGGTCCCAAACGAGCCGGGCGCGCGTCCGGGCTCGCCGGCGTCGCTCACCCGCTCGCTGTTCTGGCGGAAGCACGACGAGCGTCGTGCCCGCGTCGGTCTGGACGACGAGCTGGGTCGACACGCCCTGGTAGACGACGTCGACGACGGTGCCCGCGATCGTGCAGAGCCGCTCGGCGACCGGCTCGTTCTCGGGGACGACGCGCAGCTTCTCGGGCCGCACCGTGAACGCGAGCCGGTCGCCGGGGCTGAGGGCGCGGTCGGCCGGGCGCGGCGACGAGCAGGCGGTCGCCGGGCGCGGACTCGATCTGCAGGAGATCGCCGACGCGGCCGGTGACCGCGGCCTCGATGATGTTCGACGTCCCGATGAAGCCGGCGACGAAGCGGGTGGCCGGGCGTTCGTAGATGTCTTCGGGGCATCCGATCTGCTCGACCTTGCCCTGCGACATGACGGCGATGCGGTCGCTCATCACGAGCGCCTCTTCCTGGTCGTGGGTCACGTAGACGAACGTGACGCCGACCTCGCGCTGGATCCGCATGAGCTCGAGCTGCATCTGCTTGCGGAGCTTCAGGTCGAGCGCGCCGAGCGGCTCGTCGAGCAGGAGCACGGCGGGCTCGTTCACGAGCGCCCGGGCCAGCGCGACCCGTTGCTGCTGGCCGCCCGAGAGCTGCGACGGCCGGCGATCGTCGTAGCCCTGGAGCTGCACGAGGTCGAGGTAGCGCTTGACGCGTGTCCTGGATCTCGCTCTTGGCGACCTTCTTGCGGCGCAGCCCGAACGCGACGTTGTCGGCGACGGTCAGGTGCGGGAACAGCGCGTACGACTGGAAGACGGTGTTGACGTTGCGCTTGAACGGCGCGCACGCCGACGATGTCGCGGCCCGTCAGCTCGACCCGGCCCGAGTCGGGCTCTTCGAATCCCGCGATCATGCGCAGCGAGGTCGTCTTGCCGCAGCCTGACGGGCCGAGCATCGAGAAGAACTCGCCCCGCTTGACCGCGATCGTCACGTCGTCGACCGCGACCATGTCGCCGAAGCGCTTGGTCACGCCGTAGAGGCCGACCTCGACTGGTCCTTCGGGATCCGTCACCCGGCCTCCTAGCGTCTGCGGCCGATAGTCGACACGCTCGCAGACGCGGACGCACGCCGCAACTGTGATCTGCTCGATCGTTCTCACGATTCACACGTCGGCCGGTCGTACCCGGATGTGGTGCCGTGAACGCCGACGCGCGCTGCGATATTCGTAGTTGAAGGTGTCCGTCGCTTCGACGCCGCGGCGCGGGTCGACTCAGGCGCCGGAACGGGTCCGGCCGGGAACGCGAAGACCTCGCCCCGGCCGCTGCGCGCGAGCGATTGGTAGTCGCGGCGGGCGAACCACCATGCGGCCGTCGACGCGTCGGTAGTCGTCCTGGTACACGCCGAACGCCTGGGTGGCGTGGCCCGAGGCCGCGTCCTGGCGGAGCTCGCAGATGTAGAGGCGGGCGGTGGCGCGGTCGGCGTCGCCGCCGGCGCGCAGCGTCGACGCGGGTGCTCAACGGCACGAACTCGAAGAACTCGAAGCGTTCGACCGCGGTGCCGATGAAGTCGCCGACCTCCTGCGGGCCGGCGAGCTCGATCACGGGGTTCGTGACCGTGTCGACGCGCACCGGCGCGTCGGCGAGGAACATGTCGTGGAACTCGGCCCACGCCCGGCGCGTCACCGCGTCGGCGTACGCGTTCTGCAGGCGGGTGATCGCGACGTAGTCGACCGTGTCCTGCAGCTCGTCCGTCATGGCCATCTCGGTCAGTCCGCCGGACGGGAGAAGTCGCGGTTGGGGTGCTTGGGCGGCATCGCGACGTCGGGCACCTTGCACTTGCTCTCGCGCATGTCCTCGAACACGTGCACCATGTTGAGGAGGTCCTCCTCGTAGCGGAACTTCCCGTTGCCCGCGTAGATGAGCGTCGAGACACCCGACTGCTCGTAGGGCCGGCCGTCGGCGCGCTTGCCCGGCAGCAGCTGCTTCCACTTGATGAGCACGTTGTCGCCCTCGATCGCGTAGAACTCGACCGGGAACGTCCAGTCCTCGAGGCCGACCATCGCGTCGCCGAACACGGTCGCCTTCATCTCGTCGATGCCCTCGACCCGGCCCCAGGCGGGATCGATGAACACCGCGTCGTCGGTGAAGTACTGGGCGAGCGCGCTCCAGGTGGCGCCGCCGGCGTCGATCACCTTGCGGGTCTCGACGTAGCGCTCGACGGTGGCTTCGATCTCGTCGCGGGGGTAGGGCATCGGCGTGCCTCTCCTGATGGGTTCGACGGCGGCTGGTCCCAGACGATGATCCGATCGGCCCGCCGACGCGACGCGCCGCCCCGGGCGACATGCGGCAGGGCGGTTAGGTTCCGGCCATGGGCGAGAGCGTGAGTGTGGAGCGGGTCGTGGCGGCCGCGCCGGAGGCGGTGTGGGCGATGGTCGCCGACGTGACCCGGATGGGCGAGTGGTCGCCCGAGAACATCGGCTGCGAATGGATCGGCGGCGCGCGGCGCCCGGTCGTCGGCGCGCGGTTCCGCGGCACGAACCAGAACGGCAAGCGCAGTGGAAGACGGTGGCGACGTCGTCGACGCGCAGCCCGGGCAAGTCGTTCGCGTTCGTGGTCAAGGCCGGGCCCTTCGGCGTCGCCCGCTGGGAGTACCGCTTCGACGCCGCCGACGCGGGCGATTGCCGGGTGACCGAGACGTGGATCGACCAGCGCGGCGTCTCGTCCGCATGCTCGGCGGGCCCGTCAGCGGCGTGAGCGACCGCGCGAGCCACAACCGGGCCGGCATGGAGACGACGCTCGAGCGGGTCGCGGCCGCCGTCGCGAAGCCGCGCCGCATAGCCGGGCTACGACGCGGGCCGCGTCGGCGATCGACCGCGACGATCTCGTCGCCGTAGCGTTCGAGCTTCGTCGGGCCGATCCCGGCGCAGCGGGCGAGGTCGGCGAGCGACTCGGGCTCGCGGTCGGCGATGCCCTCGAGGTGCGCGTCGCTCAGCACGATGTACGCGGGCACGTGGTCGCTCGCCGGCGCGCTGCTTGCGCCACGCCTTGAGCGCGTCGACGAGCTGCGGCGACGCGTGGGTGATGTCGGCCGACGCGGCCGCGCAGGAGCTGCGCCCGCCGGCCGTCGACCTCGACCCGCTCGCCGTAGGGGATGACGAGCCGCGTGCCGCTCGCTTCCTCGAGCACGGCCGCGTCGGTGCGCAGCTCGACGATCGCGCCGGTCGATCCCGCGAACGTCACCTGCAGGCCCGAGCTCGGCGTCGAGCGTGCTGCGGGCGCGGCCGCGCGCGGCGGGGCGCTCCGTGTCGCCGTCGGTCTCCGGTGTTACCCGCGTGCGCTCGGTCGGCGGCGGCGCGGGCTCGTGCAGCTCGTCGAGGAACGGGCGCGGACGGTCGCGTCGGCGACCACGTGCACTGCGGTGTCGCCCCGGGTGATGGCGACGTGGAAGATCCGGCGCTCCTCCTCGATGTCGTCGGCGAGCGCGTGGGGCATCAGCCCGTCGTGCGCGCCGAGCACGACGACGTACGGCCACTCCATGCCCTTGACCCGGTGCACGGTCGACACCGCGACGCCGTCGTCGGCCGGCGCGTTCGTTCGGGCGCGCGCAGGCGGGCGCGCAGCCACGGTTCGAACGCGGCGGGATCGGGCTCGAACGTGGCGACCGCGATGAGCGCGTTGAGGTCGTCGCGGTGGCTCGCGTCGGGCGACTTGCCCGAGAGGTCGAGCGTGGCGAGCGCGGCGCCGAGCCCGACGTCGTCGCGGATGCGCGTGAGGAGCTGGTCGGTGGTCGCGCCGCCGTCGAAGGCGCGGCCCAGCGCGTCGAGGTCGTCGCAGAACACGTCGAACTTGGCCGCGGCGGTGCCGCTCAGCGCGTCGGTCTCCCGCCGCAGTTGCGGCAGACGCCAGCTCCTCTTGCGTTCGAGGCGTTGCAGCACCTCCCGCCGCAGCGACCGGCTCGGGCGGCGCGCGCGAGCGCGAGATCGGCGCCGTGGAAGCCGGTGTTGTCGGCGACCGCGAGCGCGAGGCGCAGGTACGCGAGCGCGGTGCGGGTGCCGGTCCGGTTCAGCACCGCGACGCTCACCGGGGTCCAGCACGGGACGCCGGCTTCGCCGAGCAGCAGCTGCACCGGCAACAGCACCGCGTTCACCGCGGCTCAGCACCGCGATCTCGGTGGGAAGCGCGCCGCCACTCGAGCCACGCGGTGACCCGCTCGACGGCCGCACCCGCGATCCGTTCCGGCGCGGCGGTCGCGACCGAGAGCGCGTCGTTCGAGTCGGGCCCGGGCGCTTTCGCGGCGACGATCTCCTTGTCGATGCGCCGCCGGTTGTACGAGAGGAGGTTGCGGGTCGCGGCGACGACCGGCTCCGGGCAGCGGTAGTTGGTGGCGAGCGCGTGGTGCGTGCCGCCCGGGAAGTAGCGGTCGTAGTTGATGAGGAACTCGGGGTCGGCGCCCGCGTAGCCGTAGATGACCTGGTCGTCGTCGCCGACGCCGAAGACGTCGTAGGCGGGCGCGGCGACGAGGCGCAGCAGCAGGAGCTGGGCGGGAGTGAGGTCCTGGAACTCGTCGACGAGGAGGTGACGGGCCTCGCGCTGGAACGCGCGCCGGACGTCGGGCTCGCGCAGCAGCGCCTCGATCGCGCCGTAGATCTGCTCGTCGTGGTCGATCGCGTGATCGGCGTGCAGCTTGTCGCGGTACTCGTCGAACATCGCGCCGAAGCCGGCGACGTCGTCGCGCTGGGCCTCGACCACGTTCGGGTCGACGAGCCCGAGCCGCACCTCGCTCAACGCCTCGAGGTACGGCGCGTACAGGTCGGTGTTCGCCCGGGGCCGGACCGGCACGAGCGCTTCGATGCGCCGCCGCATCTCCCACTCGTCGATGAGCGCCTGGTTCCCCGCGGACCGTCGCAGCACGTCGTTGCCGAGCGCGTGCAGCGTGCGGACGCGCCGGCGGGTGCCGTCGGGCATGTCGGCGAGCCGGTCCTGCATCGTGTCCTTGGCCCGCACGTTGTACGCGACCGCGGTGATCGAGCCCGGATGCCAACCGCGGTCGACGAGGAGGCGGAAGCGCTCGGTGAGGACGCGGGTCTTGCCCGAGCCCGCGGGCGCGATGACGCGTGCCGCGCCCGAGTCGTGCACGACCGCCGCGAGCTGGTCGGCCGCGAGCTCGGCGTGCGTGCTCACCGGACGGTCGGGGTCGAGGCGGCCCTGCTCGAGGTTGTTGCGGTGGACCAGCACGTGCCCGTCGGGCACCGGGGTGGATGCGGCGCGGGGACCGCCGTCGCACCAAGCGGGCGTGCCGTCGGCGAGTTGGACGTCGGCCACCGTCGAGGGTGCTGCGCCCGCGCGCTGCGCCTCGACCGCGGGACCCCACACCATCCGGCCGGCGCGGTCGTCGTAGTTGTTGGCGCGGGCGAGGAAGTAGAGCCGCTCGCGCGCGAACTCGAAGCGCGGCGAGAGCGCGTAGGGCGGCCGGGGGTCGGTCTCGGGCGCGCGGAGCTCGTCGGCCGAGCAGCGGAGCTCGACGACGACCGGGACCCGCTCCGACCAGTGGCGGTGCAGCGCGTCGAGCACCGAATTCGGATCACGGATCGCGTCGTCGTCGAGGACGACCCGCTCGGCGCCGGCCCAGTGCTCGGGCGCGGGCGCGCCCGGACCCACGATGACGCCCCGCCCGAGGCGGTCGCTGACTCCCGGGTCGGGATGTCGACCATGGGCGCATCATGCCCGAGCGGTGAGACGCCGGGGCCGGAGGACGCTCAGCCGAGCTGGTTGCCGACGATCGACACGAACGACACCATCTCGCCGGGGTAGCCGCCGAGGTTGTGGGTGAGCGCGAGCCCGCGGTCGGCGTGCGCGATCGTGCGCTCCGGCGGCGCCTCGCCCCGCAGTTGCAGCCACGCTTCGAACACCATGCGCAGACCCGACGCGCCGACCGGGTGGCCGAAGCTCTTCAGGCCGCCGTCGGGGTTGACCGGCAGCGCGCCCTCGAGGTCGAACGTGCCGTCGAGCACTTCCTTCCACGCGGTGCCGCGCTCGGCGAACTGCAGGTCTTCGTAGATGAGGAGCTCGGCGGGCGTGAAGCAGTCGTGCACCTCGGCCATCGCGAGCTGCTCGCGGGGATTGGTGATGCCGGCCTGCGCGTACGCGTCGCGACCGGTCGCCGCGATCTCGGGGAACGTCGTGTAGTCGTAGTCGGGATCGGCGTTGCCGGAGCAGTTCCCCGCGACGAGCGACAGCGCCTTGATGTAGATCGGCTTGTCGGTGTACTTCAGCGCGTCCTCGGCCCGCACGACGATCGCTGCGGCCGAACCGTCGGCGACACCGGAGCAGTCGTACACGCCGAGCCCGCCGGCCATGAGCGGCGCGTTGCAGATGGTCTCCATCGAGACCTCTTTGCGGAACTGCGCCCTCGAGTTGCGCGCACCGTTCTAGTGGTTCTTCCACGCGATACGGGCGAGCACCTCGCGCATCTGCGCGTCGTCGAGGCCGTACTTCTTGCCGTAGCCGGGCGAGCACATCGCGAACATCGCCGCCGCGGTGAGCGTGCGGCCGGTGCCGTCGGTGGGCGTCTTGCCCGCGCCGACGAGGCCCTGGTAGCCGCTGTCCTTGACCTTCTCGACGCCGACCGCCATCGCGACGTCGTACGCGCCGCTCGCGACCGCGTATGCGGCACCGCGCAGCGCCTCCGACGCGGTCGCGCAGAAGTTCTCGACGTGCGTGACCGGCTTGTCGTGCAACTGCATCGGGCGCGCGAGCATCATGCCGCTCGCGCCCGACATCGCGGTGCCGACCCAGATACGCGTCGACGTCGTCCTTGGTGATGCCGGTCGACGCAAAGGTCGCTTCGGTCGAGTCGACGATGAGGTCGTCGGTGCCCTTGTCCCACTGCTCGCCGAACTTGGTGCAGCCCATCCCGACGATGGCGACCCGGTCCTTGATGCCGTGCGAACCCATGTTGCGTCTCCGTTGTGTCCGGGCTCAGCCCCGTACCGGGCGGGCCTTCCAGAAGTAGTTGTGGATCTCGTCCGAGGTGAACAGCTTGCGGAACGTCATCTCGACGCGGTCGCCCATCTTCAGCGTGTCGGCGTCGACGTCGGTGAGCTCGACGGGCAGTCGGCCGCCGCCGTCCCAGTCGACGACCGCGAACGCGACCGGCGGGCTCGGCGAGTACGCGATGCGGTCGATGGTGAGCAGCGCGATGGTTCCCTGCACGTCGGCCATCGGCGCGGGCTGCATGTCGTCGACCGCGTCGCCGACGCGCGAGATGCGGGCGGGCGGCATGTGCAGCTCGCCGCTGCTGCGGTCGCGTGAACCGACGAAGCCGTACTTCCAGTCCTCGGTGCGGCCGGACACCGACGCGGAGATGCGGTCGGGTTCGGGCCGGCGGGGCGGTTCGATCCGCACCTCGCCGCGCCAGCCGAGGAACTTGCCGTAGGGGAGGTCGGACGCGCCTTCGATCTGCGCGGCGACCTTGCGGGCCGGCGCGTACGACGCGATCGAGTCGGTGGTGCGGAACAGGAGCACGTCGGCGCCGTCGGCGAGCACGACGAGCGCGATGACCTGGCCGGGCTGCGCCGATTCGAGCGTGTCGGCGAGCAGCAGCGCCGCGTGCGCGCTCCCCGTGTTGCCGACCGTCGTCGAGCGGTCGTCGACGAGCGCTTCCTTCGCCGTTCCGAGGCGCGCGGCTACCGCTCGGGCGGCGCGCGCGTGCATGCCGGTGACGATGACCTGCGCGACCTGGTCGGCCGAGAGCTCCGCCGACTTCAGGGCCGCGTTCCACGCCTGCTCCACGAGCGGCCCGTACTTCACTTCGCCGAACCGCTCCTCCCACACGCGTGAGCGCGCCGACCCCGGCGTCCGCCAGCGCTCGAGGAACTCCTCGGTCGTGCTCGCGCCGCCGAGGTACTCGGCGATGACGGGCCCGGCGGAGTCGTCGCCGACGAGCAGCGCGCCGGCGCCGTCGCCGGTCGCGGCCTCGTCGCCGCTCGTGGGGAGACCGCCGCGCTGATCGGAGGTGACGAGCAACGTCGTGCCACCGCCTTCGAGCGCGGTGCGCAGTGCCCCGACCGACGACCGCAACGCGCCGCCGAAGTCGAAGGCGGAGACGTCGGTGTCGAGCCGAAGCGCCGCGTGCAGCGTCGACGCGTTGTTCTTGTCGAGGTAGGCGGGCGACGCGGTCGAGAACCACAGCGCCGTGGGCGAGGTTCCCGCGGGCGCGCTGCGGAGCGCGAGGCGGGCCGCCTCGACGCCCATCGTCGTCGTGTCCTCGTCGTAGGACGCGACGGACCGGGTTCCCTTGCCGCCGCCGCTGCCGAAGGTCTTCGCGATCTCGGACCGCTGAAGGCGCCGGAAGGGCACGTAGCCGCCGGCGCTGATGATGCCACGCATGGGCGGGAGTCTATGACGCCGATGTCAGCTCTCGTCCGGTCGGGATCGAGCCGCGCCGCCCGCCGGCCGCCGCCGACCGGATCTCGCGCCCTGCGAGGGTTGCCGGCGACCGAGGCCCGGGTACAGGCCATGCAGATGCTGCAACTGGAGCTCCGGGTCCGTTCGGCTCGCCGGCCTTCCGCGGCGCGCCATCTCGTCCGCAAGGAGCTCGTCGACCGCGGCCTGGCCGAGGAGGACATCTGGGTCCTGGAGCTCGTCGTCTCGGAGTTGCTCGGCGCCGCGTACGACTCGGAGGTCGCGTCGCCGATGATCGTCGTGATCGAGACGTTCGCCCGGCTCCACAGTGTCCGGTTGCGCGGCATCCGCAACGTCGACCTGCGTGACGAGCCGTTCCACATCGCGCGAACGCGTGCTCCGCGGGCTCACGCTCGCGTTCGGTGAGCGCCGCAACGCCGACGGCACGACCGACCTCTGGGCCGAGGTGCCCCGTTCGGCGCACTAACCCGCCGTGCCCGCGGTCGCCGGGGCGTCCGCGCACGGGCACCGACGCGAATGGTGCCGGGCACTTTGGGCCCGGCACCACCGCATTCGTTGCGTGGGTCCTCACGGACCCGTTCGAGCTACTGCAGCGTGAAGCCGCCGATGCCGAACGTGCCGCCCCAGCTCTGGGTGATGTTCAGCGTGCTCTTCGTGTTCACCAGCGCCGGCGTACCGGCGTTGGTCGACCACGCGCCCACCAGGCTGCCGGCGTTGTTGCCGAGCCCCTGCCGACCGAGGCAGTCGTTGGTCGCCGACGTCAGCTTGCCGGTCTCCGCCACGCCCTTGATCGACACGCCGGTCGGGTTGGTCGTCGGGTTGTAGATCCCGGCGATCGCGAGCGCACGCGGTTTCCCGAGCCAATGCACCTGTCAAGAACTCCCAGTGGCGGCGGCACTGCCCTTCGGCCGGGCGATTGTGCCGCTCACCGTACGAATCAGGGCAAACGGCGCCCGCGCCCGATCGGTCCGACGCTCCCGTGCAGCACGCCGCGTTCGAGTTCCGGGGTGACGCGCGGTCGGGGCTCTCGGTGCCTGCGCGCCTGGTTCGGATCCTCCTGTCGAAGTCCGGTGGCACCGCCGTCGGCGTTTGACGAACTGAATGCGATACGTCTCGACCAAAGGGTCACGCGGAGGAGCAAGAACATGAAGATCGCAGGCAGGCGGAGGACGGCCGCGGCCGCCGTCGTCATACTCGCACTCTCGATCATCGGTCTTTCGGCTGCGCAGGCACCCGCGAGCCGCGCCGGAACGATGCTCGAGGCCCGGCTCTCGTCCGCGACGCGAGTGGCGCAGGTCAATGGTGGTACCGGCTACTGGCTCGTCACATCGGTTGGCGGTGTGTACACCTATGGCACTGCTCAGTTCTACGGATCGGCTGCGGGAATGCATCTCAACTCGCCGATCAGCGGCATCGTTGCGACCTCGGACGGACGCGGCTATTGGCTCGTGGCCAAGGACGGCGGCGTGTTCAACTTCGGTGACGCGGTGTTCGCGGGATCACTGGGCGGCACGGCCCTGAACGTGTCCGTTGTCGGGATCGCCACCAGTAACCCCGGAGCGATCCCGGGACCGCCCGGCGCCGCGGGTACGCGCGGGCCCGGCGGCGCCCCGGGCGCGATCGGCGGCGTCGGCCTGACCGGCCCTCCGGGTCCGACCGGACCGACCGGACCGACCGGACCGACCGGGTCGACCGGGCTGACGGGGAGTGCCGGACCGACGGGGAGTACCGGCCCGGCCGGTCCCACCGGCCCGACAGGTTCCCAGGGTCTGCAGGGCCCGCAAGGTCCGCAAGGCCCGGCCAACGTTCCGCACTACGCGTACGTCCTCAACTTCGCCGCGCAAACCGTGGCGATCGAAGGGGACGTGACCTTCGACAGCAACGGACCCATCTTCGGATTCACGCACGCGCCCGGCGCCGCGACGATGATCGCGACCGTGGCGGGTGTCTACATCGTCGACTTCGCCACCGCGGCGACCGAAGTCAGCCAGTTCGCCGTCACCGTCAACGGAACCGCGGTCCCGAACGCGACGTACGGCTCCGGAGCCGGGACACAACAGGACAACGGCCAGGCGATCCTGAACCTCGCGGCCGGTGACATCCTGACCCTGCGCAACCACTCGTCCGCCGCGGCCGTCGGCCTTCCGAGCCTGACGGGTGGAACCCAAGCCAACGTCAATGCTTCCGTACTCATCCAGCAGCTCGGCTGAGCGCAGCATCGGGTGTGCCGCAATGATTCCCCGCGGACCGGCTCCGGCCTCGCCGCACCGCGGTCCCTAAGGTTGGGAAATGCGACTGGGAGACGTGGCGAACGAAGCTGCACAGCAGTACGGCAAGCCGCTCGACGGTGTGCGCGTGCTCGCCGCCGAGCAGATGCAGGCGCTGCCGTACGCGACGCAACTGCTCGCCCGTCTCGGCGCCGACGTCGTCAAGGTCGAGCATCCCGTGCACGGGGAGTCGGGCCGGGCGTCGACGCCGGCGATGCTCGACCCCGACGGTCGCGCGGTCGGCGCGACGTACCTGCGCAACAACTTCAACAAGCGCAGCGTGGGAATCGACCTCAAGCTCGCCCGAGGGGCGCGAGCTGTTCCTCGAGCTCGTCCCCAAGTTCGACGTCGTCGCCGAGAACTTCAAGCCGGGCACGATGGACCGGATGGGCCTCGGCTACGACGTGATCTCGGCGCGCATCGCCGAAAGCGATCTACGTGTCGATCTCGGGATTCGGGAACACGGTCGAGACGCCGTACCGCGACTGGCCGGCGTACGCGTCGATCGTCGAGGCGATGTCCGGCATCTACGACTACCGCCATCCCGACGAACCGCCCGTCACGATCCCGGTCGGCGCGCTGGGCGACATCAGCTCCGCGCTGTTCGGGGTGATCGGGATCATGGCCGCGCTGCGTCACCGCGACCGGACGGGCGAGGGCCAGTACGTCGACATCGCGATGTTCGACGCGATGGTCGCGATGACCGACATCGTGACGAACTTCTGGTCGCTCGGTGTCCGGCCCGAACCGGGCAAGGGGCTCCAGGTCATCTGCGAGGGCTTCCGGGCGTCGGACGGATTCGTCGTCGCGGCAGATCGTGCGCGAGCACCAGTTCTGGAACCTCGGCGACCTCGTCGGCCGGCCGGGGTGGCGCGACGATCCCCGTTTCGCGACGCGGGCGGGTTGGGCGGCGGCCTTCGAGTCCGAGATCCGGCCCGCGGTCGACGCGTGGGCGTCGAAGCGCACGAAGCTCGAGGCGGCCCGCGAGCTGACCGCGGCCGGCGTGGTCGCCGGTCCGAGCAACCACGCGTCGGACGTCATCGCCGATCCGCACGTCGCCGCCCGGCACATGCTCGTCGAGATGCCCCGCACCGACGGCGTTCGCCGAACCGGTGCTCGTCCCCGGGAACCCGGTGAAGTTGTCGAAGGTGAGCGAAGGCCCGGAGACGCGCGTGCCCTGGGTCGGGGAACACACTGCGGCCGTGCTTGGCGACGGAGCTCGGCCTGACCGATGCCGATCTCGCCGATCTCCGCGCGCGCGGCGTCGTGAGCTGAGCGCCGCGACTCGTCCGGCCGGAGCGACGCGTCAGCGGTCGGCGTCCGCCGCGGGTAACGGTGGTCCGCCCTCCATCATCGTCCGGCCGGTCGTCGCGTCGATCTCGACGGTCGTGATCTCGGTCAACTCGTGCGGAGCGTCGCCGACCGCCGCCGGGCCCGGTACGAGCCGGCCCCACACCGTCGCGACGTACATCTCGCGGTCCGTGGCCCACGAGGAGACGGACACCCAGATCGCGCCGCGCAGCTGCCACGCGTCGGTGTAACGGTCGAAGAATGCGACGTCGACGTGGCGCACACGAAACCCGGCATGTGCGCCCTCGGCGTGCCGATCGTGCAACCGAGTTGGGACAACACCGAGGCCGCGATCCACGCCCGTGAGACGTAGGGACCGCCGGAGCGATCGGCAGGACGGCGGTGCCCGGCGTGTGGGTCACGGGGAAGGGCGCACCCATCGGCGGCGGCACCGGGCTCTCGGAGATGAGCCGCATCGTTGTCGGTCGTCGTCGTGCGGACCTGCACGTCGACAGTCCGATCGGCGCCCGCCGGAAATCCGCGCGACGGCCGGGCCGAGCGCAGCCGCGGACAGTCCGACGGCGAGCACGAGACACGCGCCGCGACGCCGGCGACGCGCGGCGCGTGCCCGCGCGGACACGGTCGCCCGCGCGCGCTCGACCTCGCCCGTTCGGCCCAGCTGCGCGAGCGCGGCCCGTGATCTCCGCGTCGAGCCGGTCAGCCACGGTCGCGCTCCACCGCGGCGTGCTGGAGAAACGCGCGCGCTTCGGCCAGCCGGGACGCGACGAGCTCCTCGGAGGTGCCGCATCGTGTCGGCGATCTGTTCCGGCGTGAGGTCGTCGACGTAGTGCAACGCGAGCGCCAAGCGGTGCGGCCGCGGGAGGACGGTGATCGCGTCGACCAACGCGGCAGCCGCGTAGGAACGCATGGTCGTTCGGGGGCAGGTCGAGGTGGGCCGGGGCGGCGGACGCGCCGCCGGTGGCGCGCCGATCTCGGGGAGAGCAGCGAGCGGACGGCGACGCGCCGCACCCACGCCGCCGGGTCGGGCTGCGAGCGAAGGCGACGCCACCGCAGCCGCGCCCGGGTGAAGGCGTACTCGAGCGCGGCGGGCGCGTCGTCGCTCGCCGCGGACAGCGAGGCGAGGAGCGGCGGATAAGAGGATGCGAAGCAGGTGTCGAAGTCGAGCGGCTCCGGCGGACCGCTCGCTGTCGCCCGCGGTGGGCGGGGGGTCGTCCACGTCGTCTCCGATCCGGTTGGTCCACCCGGATTACACACCGCCACCGGCTCCCGGGGTTGGCGCCCCCCTGCAGGTCGCCTCGTACAATCCGGCGCATGGACTTCGATTTCTCGCCCGAGCAGCGCGCCTTCGAGCAGGAGGTCGTGCAGCTTCCTCGACGAACACGACGATCCCGGACGTCTTCGACCTGACCCGCGAGAACATGGCGCAGATCGTCGACACGCCCAAGCGCCGCGCGTTCATGCGTCGCTCGGCGAGCGGGGCTGGCTCGGGCTCACCTGGCCCAAGGAGTACGGCGGCTCCGAGAGCGCCGGTGTCTACGAGTACCTCCTCAACGAGCAGCTCGCGGCGCGCGGCGGCCCGCAGATCGGCAAGGGCGTCGGCATCATCGGCAAGACGCTCATCAAAGAGGCCAGCGAGCAGATGAAGCAGGAGTTCCTGCCGCAGATCCTGCGCAACGACGTCGAGTTCGCGGTCGGCTACAGCGAACCGAACGCCGGCTCCGACGCCGCGTCGATGCGGCTCAAGGCCGAGCGGGGCGAGCGCGACGGCAAGCAGGGCTGGATCCTCAACGGCCAGAAGACGTGGACCACCTCCGCGCACTTCGCGGAGTGGTACTGGCTCGGGACGCGCACCGATCCCGACAACAAGCACATGGGCATCACGCTCATGCTCGTGCCGCTCGACCAGCCCGGCGTGACCATCAAGGGCATCTGGACGATGGGCGACGAGCGCACGAACGAGGTCTTCATCGAAGACGTGTTCGTGCCCGACGAGTACGTCGTCGGCGAGGTGAACCACGGCTTCCAGTACATCTCGCAGGCGCTCGACCTCGAGCGCTTCACGATGTTCACGTTCTCGCCGATCAAGCAGCGTCTCGATCTCCTCATCGACTACGTGAACGACGGCCGTGCGCGACGGCGTGCCGCTGCGCGACGACCCGGTCGTCCGCCGCGCAATCGCGCAGCTCGTCACCGACGCCGAGGTCGCGCGCGTGCTCGGCCTGAAGGTCGTCGCCGCGTCGATGAAGGGCGAGAAGGTTCCCGGGCACGCCGCCGCCGACGGTCGAGTCGTCGAAGTACAAGCTGTTCGCGACGGAGTTCTCGCGCCGGCTCGCGAGCGTGTCGATGGACATCGGCGGTCCGGGCACGCAACTGCGCGTGCGCACGAAGACCGACGCCCGATGGAAGGCCGGGCCGAGTCGACGTACCGCTACACCGTGATCGACACGATCGGCGGCGGCGCGTCCGAGATCCAGAAGAACATCATCGCCCGCCGCGGCCTCGGTCTCCCGAAGAACTTCTGACGCGGGCTCGGCGCGGTGCTGCAGGGTGTGACGGTTCTCGATCTCGCGTCGGTGGGTCCGGCCGCGCGCACGTCGCGTTGGCTGGCCGACTACGGCGCGCGCGTCGTGAAGGTCGGTCCGCCGCCGAAGCAGTCGGGCGTGCAGATCGTGCCGCCGTTCTACGCGTACAGCGGGCACCGCGGGATGGAACGCGTGCTGCTCGACCTGAAGTCGGACGCGGGTCGCGACGCGTTCCTGCGGCTCGCGGCGAAGGCCGACGTCGTGATCGAGAGCTTCCGCCCCGGCGTGATGGACCGTCTCGGTCTCGGCGACGCCGCGGTGCGCGCGGTCAATCCCGCGCATCGTCTACTGCTCGACGAGCGGCTACGGCCAGACCGGCCCGCGTTCGCAGTGGGCCGGCCACGATCTCAACTACCTCGCGGTCGGCGGCTATCTCGACTGCTCCGGCCGCGACGCCGACGGCGGTCCCGCGCTGCCCGGCGCGACGATCGGCGACGCCGCGGGCGGCGGCATGCAGGCCGTCATCGCGATCCTCGCCGCGCTCGTGCAGCGCGCGGCGACCGGCGAGGGCGCGTACCTCGACGTCTCGGTCGCCGACGGCGTGGTCGCGCTCATGTCGCTGTACGTCGACGAGTACTTCGCGACCGGCGAGGTGCCCGGCCCGCGCCACAACATCCTCACCGGCCGCTACGCGTGTTACGACGTCTACCGCTGCGCCGACGACCGCTGGATCGCGGTCGCCGCGATCGAGCCGCACTTCTACGCGAACCTGTGCCGCGCGCTCGGCTGCGAGCAGTGGCTCGCGCACCAGACCGACGACGCGGTGCAGGACGAGATCCGCGCCGACTTCGCGGCCGCGATCGCCGACCAAGACGCGCGACGAGTGGGTCGCGCGAGCTCGGTCCGGCCGACACGTGCGTGTCGGAGGTCGCGTCGGTGCCCGAGCTGGTGCACGACGCGCACCTGCGGGCCCGCAACGTGTTCGTCGAGGCGACCGCGCCCGAGCACGGCGACGTTCGAACAGGTCGGCTGGGTGCTCGCGGGCATGGACCGCGCCCAGCCCGGGCCCGTCGTGCGCGACGCGACGGTCACCGACACCGACGCGCTGCTTGCGCGAAGTCGGCTACTCGGCCGCGGAGATCGCGGCCCTACGCGAAGAAGGAGTCGCCGCGTGAGCGATCTGCCGCCCGAGGTCGAGAAGCTGATCGACGAGGTGCAGTACGAGGAGGCGGGCGAGTTCCCGGTCGAGCGCGGCTACATCTACACGACGTGCTCGTCGGTCGAGAACGGCAACCCGCTGTTCTGGGACGACGACGGTCGCGGAGGAGATCACGGCGGGCCGATCGCGCCGCCGACGATGATCTCGGTGTGGTTCCGCCCGCACCAGTGGTCGCCCGGGCCGCACCGAGCCCGCGGTGCCGCTGCAGGCGCACTTCGACCTGAAGCGGATCTTCGAGCTGCCCGAAGCGGTGATGACCGACAACACGATCGTCTTCCACGAGCCGGTCCGGCCCGGCGATCGGCTGCGCACGCGCCAGATCCTGCGCTCGGTCAGCGAACCGAAGACGACGAAGCTCGGCACCGGACGGTTCTGGGTGATCGAGGTCGAGTACCTGAACCAGACGGACGAGCTGGTCGGCGTGGAGTCGTACACCGGCTTCGGCTACCGGCGAGGTGAGGCATGACGCGACGACCACGAAGGGCTCACGCTCGCCGACGTGCACGTCGGCGACGCGCTGCCCGAGCTCGCGTACCCGGTGACCGCGACGACGATCGTGCTCGGCGCGCTCGCGGCGCGCGACTGGCGGCCGATGCACCACGACTACGACTTCGCGGTGAACCGCAACGGCACGAAGGACATCTTCATGAACACGCCGAACCAGGCGGCGTGGTTCGAGCGGTTCCTCACCGACTGGTCGGGTCCGACCGGCCGGCTCGGGCGGATGAAGTTCCGCATGAAGGGCTCGGTGTTCCCCGGCGACACGATGGTGCTGTCGGGAACCGTCGAGCAGGTCGAGACCGACGACGCCGGCTGCGGCTGGGCGACCGTGCTCGTGCGCCTCACCGTCGACGGCGACCTCAAGACCGACTGCACCGCGCGGATCGCGTTGCCGACCAACGACGACCGACAATCCCTGGACCCGCCGCGGCGACCAGTGGAAACCGTGAACGTAGGAGCTGAACGGATGGATCTCGATCTCAACGAAGAGCAGGAGATGCTGCGCGAGATGGTGCGCGGCGTCTGCAGCTCGTACGCGAACCTCGAGACGGTGCGCGAGCTCGAGGACGACCCGGTCGGGTTCCCGGCCGAGCTGTGGAAGCAGATGGCCGAGCTCGACCTGATCGGGCTCATGATCCCGGCCGAGTACGGCGGTTCGGAGATGAGCGCGCTCGAAGGCGCGGTCGTCTACACCGAGCTCGGGCGCGCGCTCGCGCCGTCGCCGCACTTCGTGAGCGCGGTGATGGGCGCGGGCGTGCTGCTGCGGGCGGGGACCGACGAGCAGAAGCAGTCGTGGCTGCCGCGCATCGCGTCGGGCGACGCGATCGTCACCACCGCGTGGTTGGAGCCCGGGCAACGGGTTCGGCGCGCGCGGCGTGCAGACGCGCGCCGCCGCCGACGGCGACGACTTCGTGCTCGACGGCGTGAAGTGGCACGTGCCGTTCGCGTAGGCGGCGACCGCGATCGTCGTGCTGGCGCGCACCGGTGACGGCGACGACGACATCGACCTGTTCCTCGTCGACGCAACGGCCGCGGGTCGTGACGATGGAGCAACAGCTCACGCTCGCGTCCGACGCGCAGTTCGCGGTGACGCTGGCGGGTGTGCGGGTCCCGGGATCGGCGCGGATCGGCGCCGCGGGCTCCGGGCTGGGCGACCTGGCACGACACGATGCTCGACGGCGTCGATCATGCTCGCGGCGCAGGCGGTCGGCGGCGCGCAGTACGCGCTCGAGATCACCGTGCAGTACGCGAAGGACCGCGAGCAGTTCGACAAGCCGCTCGGCGCGTTCCAGGCGATCGCGCACTACCTCGCCGACGCGGCGACCGCGGTCGACGGCGCCGAGACGCTGGTGTACGAGGCGGCGTGGGCGCGGGCGAACGGCCGCCCGTCGACCGGCTCGCGCCGATGGCGAAGCTGTTCGCGTGCAAGACGTTCCGCGACGTCACCGCGATGGCGCAGCAGGTGTTCGGCGGCGTCGGCTTCACCGTCGAGTACGACATCCAGCTCTACTTCCGCCGGGCCAAGCAGCAACAGATCTCGTGGTGGGACGACCGCGTGCTCGAAGAGCTCGTCGCGAGCAGCGTGCTCGACGCGTAACGCCATGCCCAGACCGTCGCGCGCCCGGACGACGCTCGACGCGATCACCGAGACGATCGCGACCGCGTTCCACAACGACCCGTTCTGGAGCTGGGCGTTCGCCGACGAGCGCCTGCGCGCCGGGCAGTTCCGGGTCTGGTGGCGGGTGTTCGTCGACGCCGGCTTCCGCAACGAATGGATGTGGGTGACCGACGAGCTGCGAGTCGGTCGCGGTGTGGGCCCCGCCGGGCGCCGACGAGCTGACTCCGTCGGACGAGGAAGAGCTCGTCCGGCTCGTCGGCGAGTTCATCGGGGGCGATCACGGCAACGAGGTGCTGCAGCTGCTCGCGCGCTTCGAGGAGGCGCACCCGCACGACGAGCCGCACTACTACCTGAGCATCGTCGGAACGCACGACGACCATCGCGGTCACGGGATCGGCGAAGGCCTGCTCGCCGAGAACCTGAAGCTCGTCGACGCCGAGCACATGCCCGCGTACCTCGAGTCGAGCAACCCCGGCAACCTGCAGCGCTACCTGCGCCTGGGGTTCGAGCCGACGGGCGAGATCTTCGTGCCCGACGGCCGCCCGGCCGTCACCACCATGTGGCGCGCCGAGCGCTGAGGCGACGCCGTCAGTCCGCCTCGCGGGACTGCACCCAGCGCGTGCCGTTCCACGTCGCCCGCCAGTCGGTGAACACGTTGCCGTTCCAGTAGCGCAACGTCGTCGCGTCGCGGCGGAACCAGCCGGGCGGGCTCGCACCGGGGAGAGGGATCGTCACGGGCGCGCCGTCGGCGGTCGACGTGAGCGCGGGTTCCGTCGGGGTGTTCGGCCGCGAGCCCGCCGGTCAGCGGCGCGGGGCCGGTGCGCCGCTCGGCCGAGCGCCCGAGTGTGGCCGAGGTCGACGGGCACGCCGGTGATCGTCTCGTCGACCGGGCCGCGGCCGTTCGGGTCGAGGCCTTCGAGCTTGCGCAGGATCGCGATGCGCTCGGCGAGCGGCGGGTGCGAGTCGAACATCTTGTTGAGCTTGGCGTGGCGGTCGTCGCCCTGGCTGCGCAGCGGCGTCACGAGCCACAGGTGCGCGGTCGCACGCGACATGTGGTGCACGACGGTGTGGTCGGCTTCGAGCTTCTCGAGCGCCTTGCGGATGCCGTCGGGCGAGACGAGCTCGGCCGCGCTGACGTCGGCGAGCTCCTCGCGGTGGCGGGAGATCGCGAGCGAGAGGATGCGCGCGCCGAACGCGAGCACGCCGGCGAGCGCGGCGATCGCGAGGAGCACGATCGCGCCGTTGTCGCCGGTCGTCGCCGAAGTCGGCGAACCAGCTCATGCGGGCCGCGATCTCGGCGACGGCGACGAGGATGCCGACGGTCGTGACCGCGAGCGTCGTGACCTGGACGTCGCGGTTGCGGATGTGCGACATCTCGTGCGCGAGCACACCTTCGAGCTCGCGGCGCGACATGAGGTTCAGCAGCCCGGTGGTGGTGGCGACGCCCGCGTTCGTCGGCGAGCGCCCGAACGCGAAGGCGTTCGGCGCGGGGTCGTCGACGATGTAGACCCGCGGCTTGGGCAGGCCGGTCCGGATGCAGAGGCCCTCGATGACGTCGTGCAGCACCTTCGCCTGTTCGGGTGTGACCTCGACCGCGTGGGTGAGCGCGATCGTGGCGCGCACCGCCATCATCCAGCCGAGGATGTCGACGACGATCGCGATGGCCGCGCCGACGAGGATCCCGACCGGGACCGACCGGGTCACGAGGATCCCGATGGCGGCGCCGAGGATCCCGACCAGCAGGAACTCGCTCGCCAGCATCACCAGCGACGTGCGCCGGTTCTTGGCGATCAGCTCGACGTGGGTCACGGGGACGGTGGCGCTCACGAAGGACCCATCGTCGCGCAGATGCGCGGCCATCTCTGTCCAAGGGCGCGGTTGCGCCCGTCCACCCGGCCGGGCGAGGCCGCGCCGATGGCCTCGAAGAACTTCACGACCTCGTCCGGGCCGTGGAACTCGCCGCCCTGCGGGAGGGTGCGGGCCGACCTCCACTCGACGTCGTCGTCGAGGAGCTCCGCGCGCTGGCTAGGGTCCGAACATGCCCGGATCGATCCTCGGAACCGCAGTTCGGCGCGTCGAAGACCCCGATCTCCTGCTCGGCCGTGCCCGCTTCGTCGACGACCTCCAGATCGACGGCGTGTTGCACCTGCACTTCGTTCGGTCGTCGTACGCGCACGCGCGCCTGCTTTCCATCGACGTCGACGAAGCCCGCGGCGTGGCCCGGTGTCGTGGCCGTGTTCACCGCCGCCGATCTCGGGCTCCCGCCCTACGAAGGCCTGATGCAGCTCAACGCGCGGTGCGCGCGGCCGCCGCTCGCGCGAGGAGAAGGTGCGGTTCGTCGGCGACGCGATCGCGGTCGTCGTCGCGACGAGTCGGGCGGCCGCCGCCGACGCGGCCGAAGCCGTCGTCGTCGAGTACGACGCGCTCGAGGCCGTCGCCGACCCCGAGGCCGCGCTCGCGCCCGGTGCGCCGCTTGCAGTTCGAAGAGCTCGGCTCGAACCTCGCGGCCGCGATCGGGCCGCGCGACGAGGGTGACGTGCTCGAGGGCGCCGACGTGGTCGTCAAGGCGCGCATCGAGAACCAGCGCATCGCGGTGATGCCGATGGAGGGAAGCGCGATCGCGGTCGTCCCGGGTGACGACGGCGCCGGTCACGACCTCACCGTCTACGTCTCAACCCAGATGCCACACGGGTTCGCCAACCGGGTCGCCCCGATGTTCGACCTCGATCCCGCCCGGCTGCGCGTGGTGGCGCCGCACGTCGGCGGCGCGTTCGGCGGCAAGCCCGGGCTCGCGGCCGAGCACTGTGTCGCGGTCGCGACCGCGCTGCGGTTGCAGCGGCCGGTGAAGTGGGTCGAGACGAGGTCGGAGAACCTGATCGCGATGCCGCACGGCCGCGGTCAGGTCCAGTACGTGCAGTTGGGTTGCAAGCGGGACGGGACGATCGTCGGCATGAAGTGCCAGATCGTCGCCGACGCGGGCGCGTACGCGGGCTTCGGCGGCGCGCTCGGCGATGGGGCCGACGCGGATGATGGCGCAGGGCGTGTACCGGATCCCGAAGATCTCCTACGAGTGCGCGGTCGCGCTCGACGAACACGACGCCCATGGGCGCGTTCCGCGGCGCGGGCCGGCCCGAGGCCGCGGCGATGCTCGAGCGGATCATCGACATCGCGGCAGTCGAGCTCGGCATCGACCCGGCCGAGATCCGGCGGCGCAACTTCCTCTCGCCCGACGAGTTCCCGTACACGACCGTCATGCGCACCGAGTACGACAGCGGCGACTACGACGCCGCGCTCACCGAGGCGTTGCGCGTCGCGGACTACGACGAGCTGCGTCGGGAGCAGGCCGCGCGGCGCGCCCGCGGCGACCGGGTCGTGCTCGGTATCGGCGTGAGCGCGTACGTCGAGATCACCGCGGGCGGCGGCGGCGCCGAGTTCGGATCGGTGACGGTGAACAACGACGGCACCGCGACCATCCGCGTCGGGACGTCGGCGCACGGGCAGGGCCACGCGACGTCGTTCGCGATGATCGTGGCCGACCGTCTGCAGATCCCGCTCGATCACGTGCGCTTCGTGCAGTCCGACACCGCCGAGGTCCCGACCGGCGGTGGCACCGGCGGTTCGCGGTCGTTGCAGCTCGGCGGCTCCGCGGTGCTCGACGCGGCCGACGCCGTGGTCGCCCGGGCCCGCGAGGTCGCGGCGACGATGCTCGAAGCGAACCCCGACGACATCGTCGTGATGGACGGCGGTGTCGGCGTCGCCGGCGTTCCCGCGAGCGTGCTCACCTGGGCGCAGCTCGCGCAGCACGAACCGCTCCAGGCCATCTCCGATTTCGCGCAGCACGGCGCGACCTTCCCGTTCGGCGCGCACGTCGCGGTGGTCGAGGTCGACCTCGACACCGGCCGCGTCGACGCCGGTCCGTCATGTCGCCGTCGACGACTGCGGGCGCATCCTCAACCCGCTGATCGTGGCCGGCCAGCAGCACGGCGGGATCGCGCAAGGGGTCGCGCAGGCCCTGTGGGAGCAGTACGTCTACGACGCCGACGGCAACCCGCTCACCTCGACGCTCGCCGACTACGCGATGCCGAGCGCGGCGGAGCTCCCGTCGTTCGAGGCGTCGAACACGGAGACGCCGTCGCCCCGCAACCCGCTCGGGGCCAAGGGCATCGGCGAGTCGGGCACGATCGGCTCGACGCCCGCGGTGCAGAGCGCGGTCGTCGACGCGCTGGCGCATCTCGGCGTGCGGCATATCGACATCCCGTGCACGGCCGAGCGGGTCTGGGCCGCGGTGCGCGACGCGGAGGCGGGCGCGCACGCTTCGCCGTGGCGTGAACCGCCAAGTGTCTTCGAGACCCTGACCGCGCCGAGCGCCCGGGCCGACGCCGAAGCGGTCGACATCTGATCTACGAATTTCGTAGCCGCGCGCGGTGCACGCGCGGGCGCCGGTCGAGCGCGGACATCATGGGCCGGGCGCCCGGGAGTCGCTAGGGTTCGGCCCGGCACCGAGCGCGGGAGGAAGCTTTGCCCGAGCCAACGCTCGTCGACGCGGCGTCGTCCGGCGCGGGGAACCCGACCGTCGTCCTGGCGCCGTCGATCATCCCCGTGTCTCTCGCGCAGCGCCTCAGCGACGGTGCCGTCGGCGCGAGCCGACGGTGATCGTCCCGCCGTTGCTCCGGCGCCGTTCCAGCGACGAGTACGCGCCGCTGCCGTGGTCGGCGGCCGATCTCGAGGCGCTCGGCCGCTACGGCGAATCTGCGTCGGTCTGCCGCGCCCCGGCTCGACCGTTCGCCGCGCGCGTACGCGCTCGACCGGCGCGGGACCGCGGCGACGCTGCGGGCGATCGACGCCGCGCACGGCGGCGGCTTCTACGCGGTCGACGACCTCGCGGCCCACGACCTCGACGCGGCCGAGGCGGCGTTCCGCGGTTCCGGCCCGGTGGTCGACGTGCAGACCCACCTCGTCGATCCCGACCGCTGGATCGGGCCCGGTGCGGACGCGCTCGCGGGATTCCTGCGCATGGCCGATCCCGATCGCTGGTCGGGTGCGATCGACCCGCGCGCGATCGACGGCGCGGCGTGGGCCGCGCTCGTGTTCGGCGCGTCGGAGACGGCGGTCGCGTTGCTCACGTCCACGCCGGGCGCGCCGACGTGAACGTGCTCACCAACCGCCAGATCGCGGCCGCGCGCGACGTCGTCGACCGCTACGCGGGGACCGGCCGCGTCCTCACGCACACGATCGTGCACCCGAACCTCGGGCCGGCCGAGCTCGACGCGATGGTCGACTGGAGCGCGCAGCTCCGGCCCGCGGGTTGGAAGTGCTACACGCTGTGGGGACCGCCGACGAAGGCGTCGCCGACCGGCGGCTGGTTCCTCGACGACGAGGAGATCGGCTTCCCGTTCCTCGAGCGGGTGCGGCGCGCTGGGGCCGCGGGTGGTCGCGACGCACAAGGGCATCGGTGGCCCGATCCCCGACGCGTCGGTCGCGGCCGCGTCGCCGCGCGACATCGGGCCCGCCGCCGCCGCGTTCCCCGACATCACGTTCGTCGTCTACCACTCCGGCTACGAACGCAATCCCGACGGCGAAGAAGGCCCGTACGACGCGACCGCCCGAACGAGCGTGTCGGGTGTCGACCGGCTCGTGCGGAGCCTCGCGGGCGCGGGCATCGGCCCCGGCGCCAACGTGTACGCGGAGCTCGGCACGACGTGGTTCCTGATGCTGCGCCGCCCGGTCGAAGCCGCGCACGTGCTCGGCAAGCTGCTCGTCGCGCTCGGGCCGGAACGCATCGTGTGGGGGACCGACTCGGCGTGGTACGGCTCGCCGCAGCCGTTGATCGACGCGTTCCGCGCGTTCACCATCCCCGAGTCGATGCAGGAGCAGTTCGGGTATCCGGCGCTCACCGCGGCGGTGAAGGAACGCATCCTGAGCACCAACGCGCAGACGTTGTACGGCGTCGCGCGCGCCGAGCCGGGCCGAGGGCGACTGGGCCGCGAACGCCGCGGTCGAGCTCCAGCGCGCGATCACCGCGGCCGGGCGACTCTGACCGGTCCGGGTGTCACGGTGCGGCGTCGATCTGCGCGACGAGCTTGGCCGGCCCGACGCACGTGTACGCGTCGACGAGGATCTTCTCGATCTCGTCCCAGTCGACCTTGCGGTCGATCCGCACACCGATCCAGCCACGGTGACCGACGTACGCGGGCACGTAGAAGCGGTCGGGTTCCTCGTCGACGAGCTGCTGTTGCACGCCCGGCGGCGCGGCGCAGATGAGCCCGAGCTTCCCGTCGCCGTGATGGTCGTCCCACACCGTCGCGAGCGTCTTCTTGCCGCGGATGAACCACGTGGGCGCGCCGTGACTCAGCCGCTCGCTGACCTCGGGGAACGCGAGGCACAGCTCGCGGACGGCCTGGACGGGGTCGCGCGGTGCGGGCCACGGCGCCAGTTTGCAGCCCCGGCGGCCGGGAATGCGAGGCCGAGTCCGGCCGGTTGGCCGTCGCATGGCACCAGACACTCCGTCGGTTCCGCGCGGGCGGGTCCGGGTCGAGCCGGGCGCCAAGCGGGTGCGCGCGTTCGTCGCCGGCGTCGCCATCGCCGACACCGTTCACCCCCTCTACGTGTGGGAGGCGCCCTTCTACCCGCAGTACTACGTCCCGGTGGCCGACGTGCGCACCGATCTGCTCGAGCCGACCGGGACGGTGACGCATTCCCCGAGTCGGGGCGACGCGCGAGCACTTCACCGTGCGGGTCGACGGGCGACGAGCGTGTCGACGCCGCGTGGCAGTACCCGGCCTCGCCGATCGAGGCGTTGCGCGACCACATTCGCTTCGACTGGGACGCGATGGACGCGTGGTTCGAGGAGGACGAGCAGGTCTACACGCACCCGCGCAGCCCGTACACGCGCGTCGACATCCTGCCGACGTCGCGGCACGTGCGCATCGAGATCGACGGCGTCGTGCTCGCCGACTCGCCGCGCGCCGTCGCGCTGTTCGAGACCGGCCTTCCTCCCCGTTGGTACGTACCCCAGGTCGACGTGCGCATGGACCTCCTCGATCACAACCGACCAGGTGAGCCACTGTCCGTACAAGGGTCAGGCGGAGTACTGGTCGGCGCGGGTGGGCGAGGCGATGGCGGAGAACATCGCCTGGTCGTATCCGACGCCCCTGCCCGAGAGCGAGCGCGTCGCCGGGTACGTTGCGTTCTACAACGAGAAGGTCGACACGTTCATCGACGGCGTGCTCGAGGAACGCCCGAAGACGAAGTTCAGCTGAGGGGGGCACTGTGAGATTCGGACTCGACATCGCCCAGCAACGGATGCCGTGGAGTGAGCTCGCGTCGCGAGCCCGCTTCGCCGACGAGCTCGGCTTCGACGGCATCTGGGGTTTCGACCACTTCCAGCCGATGTACGGCGACGGCCCGGGCGAGTGCTTCGAGGCCAGCACCACGCTCGCGGCGTGGAGCGGTATCACCGAACGCGTGCGTCTCGGCATCCTCATCACGGGCATGACCTATCGCCATCCCGCCGTGTACGCGGCCGAGGCGATCACCATCGACCACGCATCGGGCGGGCGGCTCGAGCTCGCCTACGGCGCGGCCTGGTACGACAAGGAGCACATCGAGCTCGGGATACCGTTCCCGCCGCTGAAGCACGCGGATCGACGCGTTCGAGGAGGCGGTGCAGATCCTGCGCGGCCTGCTCACCACCGACGATTTCACCTTCGAGGGCGAGCACTTCCAGGTCCGCGACGCGACGCTGCTCCCGCGACCGGTGCAGCAACCGCATCCCCCGATCTGGATCGGCGCGTCCGGCGAGAAGCGCACGATGCCGATCGCGGCGCGTTACGCCGACGTGTGGCACTCGTGGGGCGACACCGGCAATCGATGGCCGGGAAGTCGCAACGTCTGAGCGCGCACGCCGAGGCCGCCGGACGTGACCCCGCGGAGATCCTGCGCGCGTCGTCGTTGTCCCTGGAGGACGATCTCGACACGATCGCGGCGAACGTCGACGCGTGGGAGAAGGCCGGCTTCGGGTACCTCTGCTGCGGATGGCCGGCGGGTGGCCGCGCGGCAGTGGATCGCTTCGCCGAACGCTTCCTCACGCGCTGAACGCGAACGGCGGTCGCGTCAGGTGCGGTCGAGCTCCAGCATCTTGATCGCGTTGCCGCGCAGCACCTTGTACGCGATCTTCGTCGTCGAAGTCGGCGAGCATCTTCTCCACGTACTCCTTCGAGTTCGGCCACGTCGTGTCGGTGTGCGGGTAGTCGGTCTCGAAGCAGATGTTGTCCTCGCCGACCTCGGCGAGCGAGTGCAGGCCGTGGTAGTCGGCGGTGAAGCAGCCGAAGATGCGGCCGTAGTAGTAGGTCGACGGCGGCTCGGGGATGCGCTCCTTCGAGTGCTGCCAGCTGTCGTGCTGCTCCCACACCGTGTCGGCCCGCTCGAGCACGTACGGGATCCAGCCGATCTGGCCTTCGGAGTACGCGAGCTTCAGCTTCGGGAACTCGATGAGCTTGCCCGAGAACAACCAGTCGGCGAGCGACGCCATCGAGTTGTTGAACGCGAGCGTGCCGCCGACGCCGCCGGGCGCGTCGGGCGACGCGGCCGGGTTCGTCGACGACGAGCCGATGTGCATGCACAGCGTCACGCCGGTGTCGTTGCACACCTGGAAGACCGGGTCCCACTCGCCGCTGTGGATCGTCGGCAGCTTCAGGTGGTGGGGGAGCTCGCTGAAGCAGAACGCGCGCACGCCGCGGTCGGCGTTGCGCTGGATCTCCTGCGGCCGCGAGCTCGACGTCCCACAAGCGGCATGAGGCACAGCGGGATGTTCATGCCGTTCGACGGCGCGCACCACTCCTCGACCATCCAGTCGTTGTACGCCTTCACGCACGCGAGCCCGAGCTCCTTGTCGTCGGCTTCGTAGAACGTCTGGCCGCAGAAGCGCGGGAACGTCGGGAACGGCAGCGAACCGTCGACCCAGTTGCGTTCGAAGTCCTTGATGCGCTCGTCGCGGTCGTAGCAACCGGGGCGCATCTCGTCGTAGGTGAGCGCTTCCATGACCATCTTCGAGCGGTCGAACTTCGAGAGGTCGCCGTCGGGCGTGGCCTCGAGCGGGATCGCGACGAACCGCTTGTGCACGTAGATGAGCCGGTCCTCGAAGTACCAGGCGTCGCCCCACAGGCCGTCGGGGTCCTCGGTGTTGACGTACTTCGCGCCGGGCTTGTGCGAGAACGCGCCCCAACGCTTGCGCTCGATGCGGGGGCCCTTCTCGCGGTACTTCTCCGGCAGCCAGGTCTGCCACACGTGCGCCGGCTCGACGACGTGGTCGTCGACGCTGATGATCTTCGGCAGCTCCATCGAGTGCTCCCTAGCGGCCGGCCGGGCGGTCGGCATCGTGTTCCCTGACGTTAGCGTCAGGTTCGCGATCGCGCCGTACGGGCACACCGTCGTGGTGATGTCGGCGAGGCCCTTGGGCGCGTACGGATCGGGGTTCGGCGCCGCCGGCGAAGCGGTCGGCGATCCAGTGGATCATGTCGCGGCGACGACGGCCCGATGACGCCCGGCGTGGCTCTGGCCCGGGTAGATCCACCGCTCGAGATCCTGGTGCAGGCCGCACAGGTGCTCGGCGAGGATCTGGGTCGACACGACCGGGATCTGCTCGTCGTTGCCGCCCTGGATGATCAGCAGCGGGACCGGGCTCTTCGCCGTGAACTGCTGCGGGTCGTTCGCCTCGAGCACCTTCTTCCACAGCGGGATCGTGAACGGGTCGGCCTTGGTCACCGTGGTGATGTCGACGGTCCCGAGCTGCTTCGAGAGGTAGTCGGAGCAGCCCTTGTCGAGGTCGGGGACGAGCGCCATGCCCTTCGGGGTGAGCACCTGGTCGAGCGGCGCGGCGGTGTCGCCGTACGCGGCGTTCAGTCCGCCCGCCGCCATCAGCAGGTAGTAGCGGAACGGGCTCGTCTTCAAGAACGTGTAGATCAGGTTGAACTGCGACGGCGGCGCGCCGGCGACGACGCCCTTCATGTGCAGCTCGGGCGCGTACGTGGGGCCGATGTGGAGCGTGAACATCGCGGTCTGGCCGCCTTCGCTGTGGCCCCACACGACGTAGTTGGCGCTCGCGTTCGCGGCGGGCAGGTTGCGCGCGGCGCGCACGATGTCGATCGTGTTGCGGGCCGCGCTGTCGCCGGCGATGTACGGCAGCAGGCCGGGCGTGCCCTCGCCCTGGTAGTCGCTCGCCGTGAACTCCCAGCCCTGGTCGAGCAGCATGTTGGCGAGGGCCTGAACTGGCCGTCGGGGTCGAGCGACGGCGCGCAGCTGTCGGCCATGCCGTTCGTGCCGTGCCCCCAGGACACGACGGGATAGCCGCCGGCGGGCGGTGGCGGTTCGGCACGATGACGACGCCGGTGACCGGGGTCGGCTTCCCGTCGACCGTCGTCGAGACGTACAGCACGCGGTACACGGTCCCGTCGATGTCGGGCGCGGCGACGCGCTCGGACTTCATCAGCGTGCCCGGCTTGGTCGGGATCGGCTCGGAGAACGAGTAGAAGGCGGGGAGTCCGGCGGGCGCGGGGACGATCGAGGTGGTCGTCGTCGGTCCGGACGCCGTCGACCCCGACGGGCCCGACGACTTCGAGGACGAGGAACAGGCGGCGAACAGGAGGGCCGCCGCGGCCGCGGTGCATGACAGCTTGGGGGCGCGCATCGGCGCATCGTACGCAAGGAACGCGTCAGCGACCCGGCACGCTCGCGGACGGGGCGCGCGTAGGCTGGATCGTCGTGGATCTCGACCTCCCCCTGTATCGCACGGGCGTGCTGCCGTGCCAGTACCTCGAGCGAGCGATCGCGGCGCGGGTGATCGACGCGGGGCGCTTCACGATCCCGAGCGAGAACGTGCAGCCCGCGAGCCTCGACCTGCGGCTGGGCGAGGTCGCGTACCGGATCCGCTGCAGTTTCCTGCCCGGCCGCCAGTCGGTCGAGCGGCGGGTCAAGGACTACGTCATCGACGAGCTCGACCTGCGCAAGGACGGCGTGGTGCTCGAGACGAAGCGGCCGTACCTCATCCCGTTGAAGGAGCGGCTGTCGCTGCCGCCCAAGGTCCGGGGCAAGGCGAATCCCGAAGAGCTCGACCGGCCGCATCGACGTGTTCACGCGCGTCATCACCGACGAGAGCTACCGCTTCGACGAGATCGCGGCCGGCTACGACGGCCCGCTCTACCTCGAGGTCGTGCCGCTCTCGTTCCCGGTCCGCGTCCGCGAAGACCTGTCGCTGAACCAGCTGCGGCTCTCGGTCGGCTCCGCGTTGCTCACCGACGACGACGTGCGCGCGTTCCACGACGGCCAGCCGTTGCTGTTCGACCACGGCGAGCCCGTGCCGGCGGCGAAGCTCGCGTTCGGCGGCGGCCTGTTCCTCGGTCTCGACCTGCACGGCGACGCCGACGGGTACGTCGGTCACCGTGCGCGCGACAACGCGCCGCTGCTCGACGTCGCGCGAGAGCGCGCTCGCGCCCGTCGACCCGGAGGCGTTCTGGGAGCCGGTCAAGCGCGAGGAGGGCGACCGGGTGGTGCTCACCCCGCAGCGCTTCTACCTGTTGATGAGCAACGAGGCCGTGTGCATCCCGCCGACGCTGGCGTCGGAGATGACCGCGTACGACCCGACGAGCGGCGAGCTGCGCACGCACTACGCGGGGTTCTTCGATCCCGGCTTCGGCTTCGATCCCGGCGGGCACTCGGTGGGTTCGCGCGCCGCGCTCGAGGTGCGCGCCCACGACGTGCCGTTCATGATCGAGCACGGTCAACGCGTGTGCAAGCTCACCTTCGAGCACATGCTCGAGGCGCCGGCGCGCCTGTACGGACAGGGCATCGGCTCGAACTACCAGGGCCAGAACGAGACGCTGAGCAAGCACTTCGCCCGTCCCCGCGGCTAGCGGTTCTTCGCCGTCGCAGACGCGTGTGCAATGGGCGGTGGATCTGTACTGGATCCCTTTGGGTGCCGGTGCGCACGTCGTTCGCATCAGCGGCCGGATCTTCGAGACGCTGGCTGCGTTGATCGCCCGGCGGCCGCGGTGCGACCTGTATCACTCGGCGCTCGTCGTTCACGTTCCCGCCGGTCGCTGGTTGCGAGCCCGGTCCGCTTGAGCGAGAACGTCGAGGTGGCGCAGCGCGTCCTCGACGTGTTGCCGTCGATACCCACACCCGTGTGGGGCCGGGACGAGCTGCACACCGGGGAGATGTGGAACTCGAACTCGGTCGTGTCGTGGGTGCTCGCCCGCGGCGGCATCGACGTTGCGGCGATCCACCCTCCGCCGCGGTGGTCGTGCGCCCGGTTGGAGCGCGGGAGTCGCGATCGCACGACCGGCCGGCCGGACGGATCCGCTCGGCTAGTTCGACCGATCAGTCGCGCACGGTGTCGAGCAACGCGTCGAAGACCTCGCCCACGTGGTCGATGATCGCGAGGTGCGATTCGCCGTCCCAATGCGAGACCCGCGCGCCGGGGATCCGGCGCGCGAGTTCGTCGGTGTGCCGGAGCGGCACGATGTTGTCCGTGGTCGCGTGCCAGCAGTGGACGGGTACGGAGATCGCCTCGACCGCGAAGCCCCAGGGCCGGCCGAGCACGGCGTAGTCGTCGACCACCCCGCCCGCGCCGTGGCGACAGGACTGGCTGAACACCGCGAGCGCGGCGCGCGCGTTCGGGAACTGCGCCATCACCGCGCGGTCGGCGGCCGACATCTCGATCTGCGCGAACCACAACGACGGGCGGGGAAGGAGGCGCGTGGCGCGTGCCGAGAGTTCCAGGACCGTGCGGGCGACGGCGGGTGCCCGATGCGACAGGCGTGTGAGCTGGCGGTCGGTCGTCTCGAAGTCGCCGACGGACGCCCACACGCCCACCTGCCCGGCCCCGGAGACGACGGCCGCGGCCTGCACCCGATCGGGGAGTGCGTGCGCGGCCGCGAGCGCGTACGGTCCGCCGCCCGAGTAGCCGACGACGGGGAAACGGGAGATGCCCAGCGCGTCGGCGAAGGCGCCGAGCAGCGGCGCGGTATTCGCCGACGGAGACGGTGTGGCCGTGCTCCCACGGGTCGGACTCGCCGATGCCCGGGCGGTCGGGCGCGAGCAGCCGGATCCCGCGGGCGCGGGCGCGGTCGTCCGCCCACGCGAAGCCGGCGCCGCACGCCGGAGTGCCGTGGAGGGCGACGACCGGCGTGCCGTCGGGGTCGCCGTAGTCGTAGTAGCCGACGAGCCGGCCGTCCGCGGTGCGGACGGTTCGTGGTTCGGGTGCCTCCGAGATGTCCAACATCGCCGACCCATCATGCCCTGCGCCCGAATCCCCACCAACAGTTGGCAGGGAAGTGGTCCGTGGCGCCAGTTTCACCACCAACAGTTGGCAGGGTAAGTGGTCCGTGACGCCAGTTTCACCACCAACAGTTGGCAGGGTTCTGGGGTGGGTCAGGGGAGGCGGAGGTGGGTGGCGAAGAAGTCGAGGAGGCGTTGCCAGGCGTCGGTCGCGGCCGTCTCGTCGTAGTTCTTCGATCCGTCGCGCATGAAGCCGTGCTCGGCATCCGGGTAGACGACGACCTGGCCCGGATGGTGCTTCTCGACCAGCGCGATGTCGTCGGCGGGGATCCACTCGTCGCGGCCGCCGAAGAAGCAGAGCAGCGGGCAGTACGGATCGCCGAGATGCGCGGCGATGCCGCCGCCGTAGAACGACACGGCCGCGTCGACGTCGACGCCTGACA
Organism: uncultured Actinomycetes bacterium; assembly: GCA_963829195.1. Taxonomy (GTDB): domain Bacteria; phylum Actinomycetota; class Acidimicrobiia; order IMCC26256; family PALSA-610; genus PALSA-610. The sequence goes on along the minus strand of CAWHHS010000006.1, from coordinate 480,134 downwards.
CCGCGGCCATGTACGCGTAGCCGCCGCCCATGCAGAAGCCGGTGATCCCGACCGTCGCCGCGCCCAGACCGCGCAGGCGATCGACGGCCTCGACGATGTCGGCGCGGCCGTCGGCGTGGCGCAACTGCCCGAACATGTTGGCGCCCGCTTCGGGATTGCTCCCGCCGAAGCGCCAGTAGAGGTCGGGCGCGACGACCGCGTAGCCCTCGGCCGCGAGTCGCTCGCACACGCGCAGCAGCTGCGGCTTCATGCCGTCGCCTTCCATGACCACGACGACCCCCGGCCACGGCGGCGCCGACGCGGGCAGCGAACAGAAGAACGGGACCGCGATCTCGGTCATCCGCGCACGCTAACGCGGCGCGTCACCACGCCGGTATGCGGCCGTCGTCTCGTTCAAGCGGTCGACGAGGTCGTCGTCGAGCTTGGTCTCGACCGCGGCGATCGTGGCGTCGAGTTGATCGGGCCGGCTCGCACCGACGATCGGTGACGTGATGGCCGGATGCCGCAACGTCCACGCGACCGCGAGCGTCGGCAACGGGATGCCGGCCTCGTCCGCGATCTTCACGAGCTCGTCGACCGTGTCGAACACGTTGTCGTGCCAGTAGCGATCCTGATACGTCTGCGCCGCGTTCCCGAGCGTGAACCGCGTCCCTTCCTCGGGTGCGCGCGACCGGTCGTGCTTTCCCGAGAGCATCCCGCCCGCGATCGGGTTGTACGGGATGACGCCGATGCCTTCTTCGAGACACAACGGGAAGAGCTCGCGTTCGAACTCGCGGAACAGGAGGTTGTAGCGCGGCTGCACGGAGTCGAAGCGCGCGACGCCGTTGACCTCGCTGCGGCCGAGCGCGCGCGCCAAACGGTACGCGAGGAAGTTGGAGCACCCGACGTAGCGGACCTTGCCCACGCGCACGAGGTCGTCGAGCGCGCCGAGGGTCTCGTCGAGCGGGACGCCCGGGTCGTCGAAGTGGAGCTGGTAGAGGTCGACGAAGTCGGTCTGCAGCCGGCGCAACGACGCGTCGATCGCGTCCATGATGTGGCGGCGGCTGTTCCCCATGTCCCACCGGTTCGGTCCCATGGGTCCGAAGCACTTCGTCGCGACCACGAAGTCGTCGCGCCGGCCCTGCAACCAGCGGCCGACGATCTCCTCCGTGCGCCCGGCCGTGGTGAGGTCGCCGCCGAGCGGGTAGACGTCGGCGGTGTCGAGGAAGGTGACGCCCGCGCCGGCCGCCTTGTCGAGGATGGCGCGCGACGCGTCCTCGTCGACCTGGAGACCGAAGGTCATCGTGCCGAGGCAGATTCGGGAGACTTGGAGGCCGGTGCGGCCGAGGCGAACGTGTTGCATGTCAGAGATGTAACACCGTCAGGCCGGCGGCGCACAACGCGGTCATCGCGAGCAGCACGACACCGTCGGCGACGCGGAACCGCGCGCCCGGGGACGTTGCCCGCGTTGTCGAGGCCGCCGCGCGCCACGATCGCGTCGGCGAGATCACGGGCCCGGCGGATCGAGACGACGATCGCGGTCGACAGCAGATCGTGGGTCTCGGCCAGCACGGCCCGCATCGCCGCCCGGGGACTCTCCCGCGTCGGCGGTGGTTGCGCCCGCAGCCGCCGGGCCGCGCCGAGCATCCGGATCTCCTCGATGAGCAGCGGCAGGCACCGGATGGCGAGCGCGATCGCGATGACCCATTCGTCGACGGGGAGGCGCACCCAGCGCAGCGGCCGGCCGAGGCGCGAGAGCGCGGGCGCGATCTCGCCGAGCGGCGTGGTCCAGCCGACGATCGCTCCCGACACGACGAGGACGACCGCGAGCGCGGTGAACAGCGCCCACTCGTTGAGCCCGCCGATGCTGAGCCCGATGCCGCCGACGTACTTCACGGGCTTGGCCGACGACCACATGCTCAACAGCGCGCTGATCGCGACCACGGTGAAGAACCAGTTCGGCAGGCGCGGGAACGCGCCGAGCGGGATGCGCGCGATCGAGGAACTCGAGCACGACCACGCCCGCGGCGAGGGCGATCATCGGCCAGGTCGGTGAGATCGAGAGCATCAACGCGAGCTCCGCCGCGACGAGCAGCTTCGTCCCGGCCCACAGCCGGTGGACCGGCGACGTGCCCGGGACGAGGCGGAGGAAGGTCAGCTCGGTCTCGCGCCGTGGCTTCGGCGCGGCCTTCGCGTTCGCGGGCCGGCGCGAAGGGCCGGCTCACGGCTGGGCCCCGGGAACGGCGTCCTCGAGCGGCTCGTCGCGGGTGATGCGGCCGGCCTCGAGCTCGACGATGCGGTCGACGAGCCCGGCCGGCAGATCGCGGTCGTGCGACACGATGACGAGCGCGATGTGGCGGCGCGTCCGCAGCTCGGTGAGCACCGCGTCGAGCTCTTCGCGTCCGGCGGCGTCGAGGCCCGCGAACGGCTCGTCGAGGACGATCGCGCTCGGTTCCTCGGCCAGGACGCCGGCGAGCACGACGCGGCGCATCTGCCCGCCGCTCAGCTCGTCGACGCGCCGCGTCGCGAACTCGGACGGATCGAGGCCGACCGCGGCGAGCGCGGCGCGCGCCGTCGTCGTCGTCGACGCTCGCGGCGGTGCGGACTTCGTCGAGGACGGTCGGGCGGAGCAGCTGCAGGCGCGCGTGTTGGAACGAGAGGCCGACGCGGCCGACCTGGCCGGCGATCGGCTCGCCCCGCAGGAGCGCTTCCCCCTCGCTCGGCGCGAACAGGCCCGCGAGGATCCACGCCAGCGTCGACTTGCCCGATCCGTTGTGACCGACGACGACGATCGCCTCGCCTTCGCGGATCGTGAGATCGACGTCGGTCGAGCGCGCGGTTCGCCCAGGGCGTGTTGCGCGAATAGACGTGACCGACGTGCGCGAGCGTGATGAGCGGCGCGCCGGGCGGTGCGACCGGCACGGCGCGACCGCCGCGATCGTGTCCTCCGCGCGCAGGCGCGCGGGTGCCGTCGACGACCCTGCCCGCGTCGAGGGTGAGCGATGCGGTCCGCGACCGCCGCTTCGGCGGCGCGGTGCGTGACGTGCACGACGCCGACAGCCCGTCGTCGTGGACGAGATCGTCGAAGAGCGACGACGAGTTGGGCGCGGCCCGTCGCGTCGACCATCGCCGTCGACTCGTCGGAGATCAGCAGCTGCGGCCGGCGTGCGAGCGCGGCCGCGATCGCGAGCCGCTGGAGCTCACCGCCCGACAACGTCGACGTCTCCCGGTCGGCGAAGCGCGCGCAGCCCGACGCGATCGAGGAAGGCCTCGACGTCGACGCGCTCGGGATCGGCCAGGCCCCAGACGACGTCGTCGCGCACACGTACGCCGAGGACCTGGGCCTCGGGACGTTGCGACACGATCGCGGTCCCGCCCGCGCGCCCGAGCCCGACCGCGCCCGGCCGTTCGAGCGCGACCCGCGGTCGGCGCGCGGCGGCCCGCGAGCAGCCGCGCGAGCGTCGACTTCCCCGAACCGTTCGAGCCGACGATCGCGACCAGCTCCCGGGGCCTGAGCTCGAGGGTGACGTCGTCGAGCGCGTCGCCGGCCGCGTTGGGATAGCGGTAGTGCACGTCGTGCAGCACGACCGGAAGCGGTTGCGGCGCGCCGGTCCGCGTCGCCGGCGGTTCCGGGCGCCTCCTCCTCGGTGTACGCGTCGCCGAACGCGTAGCGGACGCGGCGCAGTGCCGGGGTCGAGAGACCGTGCGCGAGCCAGATCCCGAACCACAGCAGGAGGAACAGCGTGAGCGGGACGCTCAACCACCAGTCGCGCACGACCCACGCGACGAAGTGCTCGCCGGGACGGGCGACGCGAACGAGGCCGAGATTGCGCAACAGGTGCAGGAGCCCGTTCCAGCCGTTGCGCACCTGGTCGAGCGTGAGCTTGCGGAGGTTCGAGAAGACGAGCAGCGCGACGTCGGTCGAGCACCGCGGCCGCGGGCCACAGGGTCGCGAGCCCGGTGATCATCGTCCGGCGCCGGCTCCAACCGCGCCGGTCGGCCGCGCCGACGAGCGCACCCAGCGCCGCGCACGCGCCCATCGACGTGAACGCGGCGGAGCCGATGACGAGGAACCCGACGACCGACGGCCGCGATCGTTCCCGTGACCACCGCGCGCAGCCGGTGCCGGGCCGCGACGACCGCGAGCGGCACGACCGCGGCCGCGAGCAGCGCGCCGCCGAGAGGAATGACCTGACCGACGACCGTCAGCGCGAGCGAGACGTCGGCGAGGACGACCGCCTCGGCCAGCTCACCGGGACCGAGGCGTCCGTGTCTCCGGGTCATCGGCGGCCGGTCCATCCCGACAGGTTCGCGTACCGGGAGCGGTCGCTCGTCGCGCCGGACCGATGTGGGCCGAAATCGACGGTTCCGCTCGGCCGGCGAGGACGAGAGGATCAGAGGATCAGAGGATCAGAGGGGCGGGCCGACGACGAGCTTGACGCCGGCGCTCTTCTGGTTCCCGTTCGCGTCGACCCAGCCCACGTTCACCGAGTCGCCCGGGTGGAACGGGTCGAGGGCCAGGCGCAAGGACGCCGAATCCGAGATCGACTTGCCGTTCACCGAGATGATGACGTCGCCGGCCTGCATCCCGGCGCCGCTCGCACCGGTGTTCGACTGGACGCCGGTGACGAGCGCACCCGCCGTGACCGGCGCGGCCTGGCCGTCGAGGTCCTCGACCTGCACGCCGAGGAGCGCCACGGTCGCCGATGTGGACCTTCGCGGTGGTCGTACCGGTGCGGATCTGGCTGACGATGCTGACGGCGTTGTCGATCGGGATCGCGAAGCCGATGTTCGAGCCCTGCGAGTTGAACCGCCCACCGCCACCCGCGGCCGCGGTGTTCATGCCGATGATCTTCCCGCTGCTGTCGATCAGCGCGCCACCGGAGTCACCGGGTTCGATCGGCGCGTTGATCTGGATCATTCCCTCGAGCGTCTCCTGCGTTGCCGCCGGAGTCGCCCGCGGTGACCTGCTGGTCGAGCGCGGTGACCTGGCCCTGCGACGCGCTCGGCGTACCGCCCTTGCCGAGGGCGTTGCCGATCGCGACGACCGGATCGCCGATCCGCACCTTCGACGGGTCGCCGAAGACGACGGTCGGCAGGTTCGAGACGTTGTCGGTGATCTTGATCAACGCGACGTCCTCGGTGACGTCGTAGCCGACGCACCTTGGCGTCGTAGGTCGGCGCCCGTGCCGCCGACGGTCGACCTTGATGCTCGTCGCGTCGGCGATCACGTGGTTGTTCGTGAGGATCTCACCGGTCGACGAGATCAGCATGCCCGTACCCGCGGCACGACCCGACGCGAGGGTCGTGTTGATGTTGACGAGGGCGGGGTCGACCTTCGCCGCGATCGCGTTGATGTCGAGCGTCCCGGTGCCCGACGGGATCGAGCCCGTTCCGTTGCCGTTCCCGGTTCCGTTGCCGTTGCCGTTGCCGCCGAATCCGTTCCCGAATCCGTTGCCGAAGCCGTTGCCGTTGTCCGACGGAGCGGTCGTGCCGGCCGAGCTGAAGCTGCGCGTGTTGAGTCGTTGTGGACGGCGATCGCGATGCCGGCGCCGACGCCGCCCGACGCGAGGACGAGCGCGAGTGCGGCGAGGACCGCCAAACCGCGCCGGGCGGGGCGGGCGGGGACAGGCGGGGCCGGGGGCCAGGCGCCGGCTCCGGCGGGGGGAGTCCAGCCGGGCGGAGGCCCGAAGGAGCCCGCGCCGGGCGCGTTCGGGTCGTTCGGGTAGCCACCGCCGGCATAGGGAGCGCCGTACGGGCCGGCCGCGTAGGGACCGGCCCCGTACGGAGTCGAGGGAGGCGCGCCGTACGGACCCGGCGCGTACGGACCCGACGGGTCCGCGCCGTACGGGCCCGCGGCATACGGGCCCGCGGCGTAACCGGATCCGCCCGGGGTGGCGGCGCCGGGCCCGGCGCGGTTCGGTTGCGTCGGGTCGGGAACGTTCGCGGCCGGGTTCGGCTGCGTGGGCGGCCACGAGACCCAGGTCGGCGCGGTCGGCGTGTCACCGGACGGTTCGGGCGTCCCGGGCGCGGCGCTCGCCGGGGGTGCGGCCTCGGCCGTGGGCGGCCACGAATACTGCGGCCACTCGACCGGTGCTCCCGCTGCGGCGGAGGAGGTGGTTTCGGCCTCGGGCTCGAACGCCGCGGGCGGCTCGCCGGCGGCGGCGGCGTTCTCCCCGTCGTCGGCGTTCCAGGTCTGGTCCGATTCGCTCATCGGTGCTGCCTCGTTCGTGGGTTCCTGCGCCCCGGGGGGTGGCGCTGCGCCACTGATTCTGGTCGACCCGGTTGTGACCGGGCTGTGAGGTTGCTGGACACCACCTCTCAATCAGGCGTCGACCGCGAGGCTAGGAGAACATCGGCGGGTACGAGTCCTCGCGATACCCAGTCTCGGCGATCGGCCCACACGAGTATCGGCGGCAGGATGATGAGCGCGCTCAACAACGCGACGGCGAGGTTGAGCGCGACGATCTCGCCGAAGCCGCGCAGCAACGGCAGCGACGACGTGGCGATCACGGCGACGCCGGACACCGCGGTCAGGGCCGAGACGATGAACGCGCGTCCGGTGCGGGCCGCGGCGACGTCCATCGCTTCGCGCGGCGGCAGCCCGCGGCGCCGTTCCTCGACGAAGCGCAACAAGATCAACGAGGTGAACTCCGTGCAGGCGGCGACGACGAGCGGCCCCCCGACGGCCGTCATCGGGCTCAGCTTCAGGCTCAGCGCGTACGCGAACAGCGACGCGGCACCGACCGCGATCAACACAGGAACGAGCGAGAGGAGCGCACGCACGACACTGCGCAGCCGCACGGACAAGAACAGGAACACGAAGAGGATCGCGAGGTACGTGAGCAGGATCCGGTTCGCGAGCAGGTTGTCGAGCAGTCCGACACCGACGACCGCGAGACCCGACGGGGTGGCGCGGATCCCCGCGGGCGGCGTGACCGTCTTGCGGATCTCGCGCACGACCTTCGCTCGGGCGTCGAGCCAGCTCGGTCCGGTGCGGAAGACGATGTTGGCCGCGTCGCCGGTGGCGGAGACCGATCGAGCGGCGGATGTCGGGCGGTGCGACGTCGTACGCGGCGCGTACCTCGGCGCCGGTCGGCGTGACGTGCGGCGCGCCCGGGACGTCGCCGAGGTCGCTGACCGTGCTCGACGAGTCCCGACGCCGTGAGCAGCGTCTCCTTGTTCTGTCGCAGCTGACTGCGCGTGAAGTTGTCGACGAACTTCGTCGTGGAGTCCTGGAAGACGTTCTTCGCCTGGACGTAGAGTCCGAGCTCGCTCGACGATCCCGTCTCGCGGTCGAGCACGTGCAGGTCCTTGATCACCTGCGACTTCTGGTTGACCCACTGCACCGGGTCGGTCTGCAGGACGAGCTTGCCCTCGACGAGGATGCCCGCCGCGAACACGATCAGGCTCGCGACGGCGATGGGCGGGGCCCACTTCGGAGTCAGCGATCCGAGCTTCACCGTCAGCCGCCCGAGCGCACCCTCGCGGAAATCGTGCCCCTTGGTGGGAGAGCGGTACTCGCGGATGCCGAGGATCGCGAGCGGCGCCATGATGCTGTTCACGCAGATGGCGACGACGCCGACCGCGAGCAGGAGCCCGAATTCGCGCAACATCGGGACGCGGGCGAAGTGCAGCGCGGCGAACGCGAACACGGCGTCGAAGGTGACGACGAGCAGCGCCGGGCCGAGGTTCCGGGACGTCTCCTGGATCGGGTGCGCGCTGCCGGTCGATCACGACCTCCTCCTCGACGCGGCGCGTGCATCTGGATCGCGTAGTCGATGCCGATGCCGAGCATGACGGGGAGGCCCGCGATCGTGACGATGGTGAGGGGGATGCCGATGTAGCCGGCGATACCGAACGCCCAGATCACGCCGACGATGACGACGCCGAGCGGCAACAACCGCCAGCGCACGTTGAACAGGAGCAGCAGGATCAGGGTCATGACGACGATCGCGATCGCGGCCAGCGTCGCCATGCCGCCGGTCAGGTAGTCGTTCAGGTTCTTCAGGAGCTCCGACGCGCCGGTCGTGGTGATCTGCGCGTTGGCGAAGTGGAGATCGCGTTCGACCGCGGCCTGCACGAAGTCGGCCGCCGCGCCCTCGTCCTTGATCGACTGGTTGCCGAGCATGCGTACGACCAGCTGCGCGTGCCGGTCGTCGGGGAAGACCGCGAGCAGCGGCTTGCGGATCGCGCCGGTGTTGTCGTGCAGCAGGACGTCGAGGTACTTCGGGATTGTCGATCGTCCGCTGCGCGACCGGGATCGCGCCGACGCGTTGCAGCGTCTTGGTGGCGTCGATGAAGCCGCGCCTTCTTTCCCGCCGCCGACGGGTCGCGGTGCGAGCTCGTCCGCGACGATCTTGCCCGCGACGCCGGCGCTCGGATCGCCGGTCGGGCTCCTCACGAGGTTGTCGTTCCACTGCAGCGCGGTGTAGCGGGCTGACGACGTCGAGCACCTTGTGCGAGTTGCGGATATCGCGCTCGACGGCCTGCCACTGCGCGATGTTCGCCGGCGTGAACAGCTCGGCGACCTTGTGGCCCGGATCCATCGTCACCAGACCGACCATCGCCTGGCCGCCGAAGAGCTTCTGGTAGGCGACGTTGTCCTTGTACACCTGGTCCGACTTGTTGAGGTAGTTCTCCTGACCGGTGGAGAACTTCGAGCTTGGTCGTGCCGAAGCCGAGCCCGAGCGTCATGACGGTGCCGACGAGCATGACGAGGATCCAGTGCCGGCCGAGATTGAGCCCGAGCCACGACCAGAACTTGTGCATGACCGGAACCTAACGACGGCACCGCCGTCTGCACAGGGACCTTCGGCTCACCTTTGCACAGTCATCAGGGCCAAAGTGGTTCGGGCACCTCGAAGCCCGACGGCTGTCCCCATCGTTGCGGATACGTGACCTCGTGCGACCGGCCGGCGCGGCGCGACACCCCACTTCCCGGTCGGGTAGCCGAACGTCACGCACGACGAGAACAGCCAGCCCTCGTGCTTCGGCACGCCGAGGATCTCGAGCACGTCGTCGAGCCGGAACATGAAGACGCTCGTGAGTGACGCGCCGATGCCCTCGGCGCGGCGCCGCGAGCATCGCCGACCACGTCGCGGGGAAGATCGACCCGCCGGTCGGGTCGAACTGCACGAAGCTGAACAGCAGGAGCGGGTACTCCTCGAAATGGTCGGCGAGATGCTGCGCCGAGCGTTGGATGCGCAACATCGACGCGTTCTCGGGATCGTCGGGATCGGCGTTCGCGGCCTCGAGCCGTTCCTTGTAGATCGTCGCCCAGAGCATCGTCGATGCAGTCGCGGTAGATGGGCCCGAGCTTCGCCTTCACGTCGGCGTCGTCGACGAGCATGAACCGCCAGTTCTGGGTGTTGCCGCCGCTCGGCGCGCGGATCGGCCGCGTCGAGGATGCGCTGCTGTGCGTCGATCGGTATCGGATCGGGTTTGCAGCGGCGCATCGCGCGCGTCGTGTAGAGGGCTTCGTAGACGTCCATGGTTTGCTCCGTGTCGAGTCGTTTACCAGGCGTAGGCCTCGGGCGCGCGACCGCCCGGGCCCGGGAAGATCTCGTCGAGCGCGGCGAGGGTCGCGTCGTCGAGTGAGAGATCGAGCGCGCGCAGCGACGCGCCCTTCGAGTTGCTGCATCGTGCGGGGCCCGATGATCGGGCCGGTGACGCCCTCTTGGTGCAACAGCCAGGCGAGCGCGACCGCGGCGGGTTCCTCGCCGAGGTCGGCGCAGAGCTTCTCCCAGCGTTCGAGCGCGGGGCGGTTGCGTTCGTAGCGGGGTTGCACGCTCTTGCGGCGGGCGGTGTCGCCCGTCGATGCCATCCCGCCGAGCATGCCGCCCGCGAGCGGGCTCCACGGGATGACGCCCGAGCCCGTAGGCGCGACACGCGGGGAGCACTTCGAGCTCGATCGTCCGCGACGCGAGGTTGTAGAGGCTCTGCTCGCTGACGAGGCCGAGGAAATGCCGCGACTTTGCCGCTTCGTTGGCCTGCGCGATGTGCCAGCCCGCGAAGTTGCTGCTGCCGACGTACACGACCTTGCCCTGCTCGACGAGCGACTCCATCGCCTGCCAGACCTCGTCCCACGGCGCGGCCCGGTCGACGTGGTGCATCTGGTACAGGTCGATGTGATCGGTCTGCAGGCGGCGCAGGCTCTCGTCGCACGCGGCGCGGATGTGACGCGCCGACAAGCCGCCGTCGTTGGGCCATTCGGTCATCGGACCGAACACCTTGGTCGCGAGCACCACCTTCTCGCGCCGTCCGCCGCCCTTCGCGAACCAGCGCCCGATGATCTCCTCGGTCGTTCCCGGGCCCTTCGGACCGCCGTACCGGTTCGCGGTGTCGAAGAAGTTGATCCCGAGCTCGAGCGCCCGGTCCATGATCTCGTACGAGTCGGGCTCGGAGGTGAGCGGCCCGAAGTTCATGGTCCCGAGGCAGAGCGGGCTCACGCGCAGCGCGGTGCGCCCGAGTCGTCGATACTCCATGTGTCGCTCCTTTGTCGCGGCGGCGACGCTACCCCGGCGCCGCGTTGCCGGAACAGCGCCGGGGCGGGCAAGCTCTGCGCGTGCGCAGACTCGCCGGAATCATCGCCTGTGCCGTTGCCCTCGCCGCCTGCAGCTCTTCGGGCTCGTCGGGCTCGTCGGGCTCGTCGGGCTCGTCGGGCTCGGGCTCGGGCTCGCCGTCGAGCCTCGCGCCCTCCGCGACGACGGCCACGACGGTCGCCGCGGCGGCGCGGCCGATCGGGCACGTCTTCGTGATCAACCTCGAGAACGAGGACTACGACACGACCTGGGGCCCGGCCTCGCCCGCCCACTACCTGAACGACACCCTCGTGCCGATGGGCAAGCTGCTCACGAGCTACTACGCGATCGGGCATGCCAGCCTCGACAACTACGTCGCCGAGATCAGCGGCCAGTCGCCGAATCCCAAGACGCAGGGCGACTGCCTGAACTACGTCGAGTTCGCCGCCCACGGGACCGGGAGGTACGGCCAGGCCCTCGGGACGGGGTGCATCTATCCCAAGTCGGTGCTCACGATCGCCGACCAGTTGCAGGCCGCCGGCAAGACCTGGCGTGCCTACCAGGAGGACATGGGGACACCGTGCCGGCACCCGGCCATCGGCGCGAGCGACACGACGATCAGCCCGAAGCCGCGCGACATGTACGCGACGCGCCACGATCCGTTCGTCTACTTCCACTCGATCATCGACACGTCGTCGTGCGCGCAGAACGTCGTCGACTACACCCGGCTGGCAACCGATCTGAAGTCCGAGGCAACGACGCCGAACTACGTCTTCATCACACCCAACGTGTGTCACGACGGACACGACGCGCCGTGCGTCGACGGCGAACCCGGCGGGCTCGTCTCGAGCGACAAGTTCCTCTCCACCGAGATCCCGAAGATTCTCGCGTCCCCCGCGTACAAGGCCGACGGCCTGCTCGTGATCACGCTCGACGAGGCGACCATCACCAACGCGACCGCGTGCTGCCATACGCCCGCCTCGCCGAACGCGGACAAGCCGGGGCTCGACGGTCCCGGCGGCGGCCGTATCGGCACATTGCTGATCTCCGCGAAGGTGTCGCCGGGAACGAAGGATGCGACGCCGTACAACCACTACGCACTGCTCTGCAGCGTCGAGAACCTCTTCGGGCTGGCGCACCTCGGCTTCGCGGGTGCTCCCGGCCTCACCTGTTTCGGCAAGGACGTCTACGACGCCGCTCCCTGAGCGAATTCCGCGGAGCCCCGCGCCGTACACGGGGCTCCGCAGTGCCCCGGGGCATTGACGGGGGACGCCGGTACTACGGCGCCGATGCGCGCCCGGATGAGCCGATTGGCGTAGGGCTACCGGTCGTCGAAGCGGAGGGATCCCGCCAGCCCATAGCGACAGGAACGTACAAGTTGCGGGTGACCCGCTCACATCCGGAGCAGCGTCGCCGGACGGCGCGTCCGCGCCCCGCGCCGGGGCGTCCGGTCACACCTTCGACATCACCGAGTCGGCGAACCGGTTGAGGAGGTCGATCTTCTCCTGCAGCGGCTGCCTGTCGGGCTCCATGACGTAGGGGTAGCGGAACCCGACGATCGCGTCGGTCACGCCGAGATCTTCGAGCCTGTGCACGCCGTCGACGGAGAACGCGTCGAGCGAGATCGCGTGCACGTCGAACGGATCGGACGCGCGGCCGTACTCGGCCCGCAGCGCGTGCACCTTCTCGATCATGGTGCCGAGGTCGGCCGGATCGCCGCCGGCGTGGATCCAACCGTCGCCCTGCCGTGCGGCCCGCCGGAGCGCGACGTTGGCGTGCCCGCCGATCAGGAGCGGAACCGGCTTCGTCGGTGTCGGGCAGATCTTGCAGCGCTCGATCTGCAGGACGTCGCCGTGGTACTCGAACCATCCGCCGGCCATGAGTCCGCGCAGCACGTCGACCATCTCGTTCATGCGCGCGCCACGGTTTTCCCACGGCACGTCCATGACCGCGAAGTCCTCGGGCCACGGGCTGATTCCCACGCCGAGCCGGAGGCGGTCGTCCGACAACACCGCGACACTGGCCGCCTGCTTCGCGACGAGCGCGACCTGGCGGATCGCGAGCTTCAACACGAACGTCGTGAACCGGATCCGGTTCGTCTGCGCCGCGAGGTACGGGATGAGTGTGAACGGCTCGATGATCGGCTTGTCCTCGAGGAACGCGCGGTCGCCGTCGGCGGTGTACGGGTAGAGGGTGTCCGACTCGGCCGGGAAGATGAGGCTGTCGGGCACGACGAACGAGTCGTAACCCGCGGCCTCGGTGGCCTGCGCGAGGGGCGCGAGGAACGTGGGATCGCAGAAGGTCTCGGCGTAGCTGAAGCGCATGGGCGAGATCTTGCCCGATGCCCGTCAGCGAGGTGGCACCGACCAGTGGACGAGGTCGCGGCTGCGGGCGATCGCGAGCTGCGCGTGACCGTCCCCGGTGAAGGTCGTCACCTCGGGGGAATCGGCGTAGACGAGGTAGGAGTAGCCGTCGATCACCTGACCGCCGCCGACCAGGAACGCACAGTTCGCGTGCTCGAAGCTGCCGCCGGTGACCCCTTGGCCGGGGTTCCACGCCTCCTGGGGGACGACGAGCTCGCCGCGCCGCCGACCAGTGCAGCCAACCCCTGGGGTCGCCCGGCGCGCCCGCGAGCTGGAAGAGCTCGGGCCGATCGAGCTGGTTGCTGGTCGCGAGGAGCGCGTGCCGGCCGCCGATCACGAGGAACTGGTAGTTCTCGATCGTGTCGCCGTAGACGGTGATGTCGGGCCGGCCGACGAGGTCCCACGGTCCGGCGGTCGTGCCCGTGCGCGAGCGGGCGAGCTCGAAGTGTTGCGTGGAGCCCGGGGCGGTGGTCCCGATCTTGAAGCCGAGCAGCAGGCCCGCGGGCGAGTACACGAGCGCGGGATCGATGAGGCGGTCCGCGGGCGCGTTCAGCACGTTCGCGAGCAGGCGGATCGGCGGTGAGAACGTGCGGAAATCGGTGGTCGTGCGCGCGTAGAGCTTCGACTGGCCACCGGCCCGGTCGTGCACGAACGACTGGTACGTCACCACGAAACTGCCGCCGGGCGCGCGCACGACGTCGGGCGACGCTTCGCCCTCCGTCGCGGGGTCGTGGGGGAGCGTCGTGCGCGGCGACCAGGACGCGAGGTCGGGGCTGCGGGCGATCCCGATGCGCCAGGTGCCGTGCTCGTCGACCTGGGAGAAGAGCGCGACCCAACCGCCGTCGACGGCGACGAGCGCGGGGTCCTTCACCGCGTGGGTCGCGTCGCCGTACAGCGGGTTGCGCAGGCGCGTCCACGCGATGGTCGACGCGGCGGTTCGAACCGGTGCGGTGGTGGACGGTGCGTTCGCCGCGACGCCCGTCGTGGTGGTCGTCGAACCGGTGGCGCGGCCGTTGTTGCTGCTGCACGCGGCGAGGGCGAGGACGGCGAACGCCGCCGGCGGTATTACGTCGCACGACGGCGACGCCGGAACACGACGAAGAACAGCGCCGCCGCGCCGGCGAGCACCACGACCACGACACCGACGAGCGCCCCGGTGCCACCCGACGAGGACGACTTGGCCGTGGGGGCAACCACGGTCGGCTTCGAGCTCGCGAACTCGTAGCGCCCGGAACCGACGGTCATCACGACCTCGCCGCCCGCGACGCCGGCGTTGGTCACGCCCGGGTCGCCGACCACGCTCCGACCACTCTCGTTCACGAGGTCGAGCGCGGTGCCGGCGAGGTGCACGGTCGCGGTCACGTTGGCGGGAATCGGTCACGGCGATGGTCTCGGGTCCGGCGGCGGGCCGTGTCCACGTGACCGGCGACCGGCCCCCGTTGTGTCGTCACGACGCCGGTCGCGTGGGTGACCGACGACTTCGGGACCGCGACGTCGACGGCGGCCGCTCCGGGCGCGCTCGACCCGCACGCCGAGCACGTCGTCCTGCAGCACCGCGAGCACCGCCGCACCCCAGCCGTGCGACTCGCTGTCGCCGACCTGGCGCGCGTCCCAGCTCTCCCACGTGAAGGTCGCACCCTCGCGCAGGATCTGCGCGTAGCCGGGCCGGTTCGGGTCGGTGAGGTCGGTGACCAAGGCGTCGTCGCGCCCGCCGTCGTGCAGCGCGTTCAACAACACGCTGTAGTTGCATGACCCCCATCGCCGACTTCAGGCCGACGACCTGCGTCGCGACCTGGCGGACGTGCGCGGCCGGGACGATGCCGAACGCGAGCGCGAACGCGTTCGCCTGCTGCGACGCGTGCGCGCTCGGCGTTCCGTTCGGCGAGCAGTCCGTCGACGAACACGCCGTCGGCCCGTTCCAGCCGGGTGCGGATCGCGCGCGGTCGAGCGCGTCGGCGCGGGCCGTCTCCGCGCCGCTCTCGGTCGCGGGCCGTCCGAGCGCCTGGCCCAGCGCCGCGACGCGGCGGAAGTCGTCGACGGCCATGACGTTGAGCGTCGTGCGCGCGGCGGTGCTCATGTCGTAGCCGTAGCGCATCTGCGGCGGCCAGTCGACCATCCCGTTGGCGTAGTCGCCGCCCCCGCCGGGCAGGTTCGTGACGAGGCCCGTCTTCGGATCGATCGCGCGCGGCGAGGTAGGTCGGTGATGTTGCGGACGACCGGGTAGAGCGCCGCGAGTTGGTGCGGTCGCCGGTCGCCATCCAGTAGTTCCAGACCCACTCGACGTAGTCCTCGGTGTAGTCGGGGATGTCGCGCTTGGCCGTCGCCGTTGGGATAGACGGCGTTGACGCGGCCGTCGGGCCAGTACTTC
This sequence comes from uncultured Actinomycetes bacterium, assembly GCA_963829195.1. Taxonomy (GTDB): domain Bacteria; phylum Actinomycetota; class Acidimicrobiia; order IMCC26256; family PALSA-610; genus PALSA-610. The sequence goes on along the minus strand of CAWHHS010000006.1, from coordinate 464,901 downwards.
GCCTGCGAATGCGCGAAGTCGGTGAGTGCCTCCGACGTGACCATGCGGTCGCCGAACGCGGCCATCGCCGCTTGCGACACGTCGTAGGAATCGGTGAGGAAGGGCCCCTTCTCGCGAGTCGGCGTGTCGAGGAACTGTTCCTGCGCGTCGTACAGCGCCGAGTGGCGGGCGAGGTTCCAGACCGCGTCGAGGCCGGCGTTCGACGTGTGGAAGCTCGCCGCGGTCTCGTCGGGGAAGTTCGGCGTGACGCGCGGCGATGGAGACGTCGGCCGCGGTGAGCGGTTCGGCGGCACCGTCGACCTCGAGGTAGCGGAACGCCGAGGTAGCCGAGCGGCCGGAGCTCCTGCACGCCGGCGCGTTCGGTGAAGTCCCAGTGCATGTCGGTGTCCTGGTGACCGGTCGTGGTCGAGACGTGGCCGTCCGGGTCGAGGAGGTCGCCGGTGACGACCTTCACCGCGCGCCCCGCGACGCCGGCGTGGATCTCGACGACCGGCGTGGCCGAGTGACCTGGCCGAAGTCGGCGACCGTACGTGCCGTCGGTCAAGCCGCTCGCAAGGTGATCGGCTTCATCGACTGGTACACGACGTGGGTGCGCGCCGCGACGAGGTGCGTGAACGGCGCCCACGGGTGCGCGCCGAGCACGACCGCGGGCGCCCACGCGTGGTCGTCGAAGCCGGGCCGGTCCCAACCGACCGGCTCGAGCCGTTCGTCGACGTGCTCGACGAGATCGCCTTCGTCGTTGCGCGGACCGTCCGGGACCCACATCGCGGTGTGGGTCCGCCACGACGCGTCGGTCGTGACGACCTCGCGGCTGCCGTCGGCGTGGTCGATCGTGATGTGCGCGATGAACGCTTCCGGCGAGTCGGGCCGGCCCTGGCTCGCCGTCGCCCAGTGCGTCACGAACGCGAACGCGTTGGGCGCGCCCGCGTGCACGAGCTGCCGTGACGTCGGTCGTCTCGTAGTACTGCTCGTCGGGATACGAGTACGACGGGCCCTCGCGCGGCGCGGGTGCCGTTGACGTGCAGCTCGTACTGCTGGCCGGCCGCGGCGTACACGCGCGCCCGGACGATCGGGCTGGCGCTCGAGCGTGACCTCCTTGCGGACGCAGCGCGAAGTCGTCGACCGCGATGTCGGTGCCCGCGACCTGGACGACCTTGGGCACGGTCCCCGCCCGGCGGATCCACGACGCGTGCCAGTCGGCGTCGCCCAGACCGGTGTCGAAGTGGCGTCGGGCGCGTACGGGCCGAACTGGCCGGCGGCGTCCTGCGTGCGCACCGTCCACCAGTACCGGTGGTCGGCCGCGAGCCGGAGGCCCGGCGCGGCCACGTACGACTGCGTGCTCGCTCGTGATCGTGCCGCTGTCGAACAGCACCGTGTGCCTGCCCGAGCGTCGGGCGCGTCGCTGACGACGAGCTCGTAGGCCTGCTGCACTCGAGCCGCGGTCGGCGTCGTCGACGACCCAACCGAACGCGGGCGCGCCCGTGACGGCGAGCGGCGCCGGGTCGTCGTCGACGGTCAGGTCCGGTCGGCGCACCGGGCGGGTGGTCGTCGGCGCCGGCGCCTGCATCGCCGACGCACCGGCGCACGTCGTGAAGACGACGGCGACGACCGCGCCCGACGTCGAGAGCTTTCGGAGGTTCGCCCGCAGCACGCGCGGAGTCTGTCATCCGCGGGCGGTGCGTGCTCAGCGCCGTTGTTGCGCCGTCTCGAGCAGCAGCGCGAGCGTCGGGCACGCGTCGGTCGCCCGGCGGGCGTGCTCCTCGAGCTCGGGGGGATCGGCGTGGGGTCGATGATCGGGTAGCCCCAGTCGTCGAGCGTGATGCGTTCGGGGAACAGCTCCGCGCACAGGCCGTGCGCGACGCACATGATCGGGTTGAGCCGGAGTTGCTTGCCGCGCTCTGCTCATCGCCAGGACCGATCCGGGCGGGGCACGGGCAGGATCGCCGGGGCGTGGAACGCGCGGCAGCGCCCGTGGCGCGCGTGCTCGGCGACGTGCTCCGCGAACACCGTGAAGCCGCTCGAGACGAAGCGCACCGCGCCGTCGGGCAGCTTGCACGCGCCGCGGCCCGCGACCATCTCGAGCCAGCGCCGCGCCGCGGCCTCGGCGTTGCCGTTGCGGTCCGGCGCCTTGCGCCATGTGCTCGACCGCGCCCGCGATCGCCGGGAGGCCGTACGCGCACGCGCCGCACTGGCCCGCCGACTGGCTCGCGAGCCAGCGCGTGACGCGGGCCATCTCGGCGAGCGGGCACGTGCTCGGGGCCGATCACCGCGATCGCGCCGCAGCCGAGCCCGGCGCCCATCGTCCTTCAGGTCGTCGGCCGACAGCGTCACCATCGCGGCCTGGCGGGGCGTGAGCCAGGTGCCGAAGTAGCCGCCGACGAGCACGCCGCTCACGTCGTGCGCGCCCGCGTTGCGCAGCACGTGCCGCAGCGGCGTGCCCAGCGGCACCTCGTAGACGCCGGGCCGGCCGACGCCGGTCAGCGTCACGAGCATCGTGCCCGGATCGGCTGCCGTCCCGGCCGCTCGCCACCACTGCGCGCCGAAGCGCGCGATGAGCGCGACGTGCGCGAGCGTCTCGACGTTGTCGACGAGTGTCGGCCGGCGGTCGACGCCGCGTCTCGAAGGGGCGGGGCGGGGTGAACGTGGGCTTGGCGTCGCCGCCGTTGAGCCAGTTGACCAGCGCGGTCTCCTCGCCGACGACGTAGCGGGCCGGGGTCGCCGCGACCCGCAGCGTGATGCCGTCGTCGAGGTGATCGGCGCTCGTCGATCGCGCGTTGCAGCGACGGTCAGACCGGCGCCGGCGTGCGCTCGACGCACACGACGGCTTCGTCGGCGCCGACCGCGTGCGCGGCCGCGACCATGCCGTCGAGCACGAGATGGGGCGCGTGCACGAGCAGCGTCTTGTCCTTGGCGCTGAGCGGCTCGCCCTCGGTGCCGTTCGCGACGACGATCGGCGTGCGGCCCTGCAGGAGGCGGGCGCCCTGCGGTCCGCACCGCCTCCATCTTGATCGCGGTCGGGAAGCCGGCGCCGCCGCGGCCCGTCAGGCCGGCCCGCTCGACCTCGCCGATCAGCTCGCGCGCCGGAGCCGGGGGCAACGACCCAGGCGGGCGAGATGATCGACGAGGCGAGGCGGCCGGCGGCCGGGGAAGCAGTCGCGGCGTGTCGGCGTCGCGGGCACGGTGGCCGGTTCGGCGGTGGCGGTCATCGGGTCGGCTCCCGGTAGTCGATCGGCGTGGCGCCGGGTGCGCTCCGCCGGCTCGGTGAGCGGTGACGGTGAGCCGCCAGACGACGCCGGCGGCGCACCAGCGCCGCGCAGGCGAGGTACACGACGCGCGCCCACGGCGTCGCGGCGTCGGTGCCCGACTTCAGCCCGTGCAACATCGCGACCGGCCAGCACGCGTACGCGCTCCAGTGCACCGCGCGCCAGATGCGGTAGCCGATGCGCTGGCGCAGCAGGCTCGTGACGACGAGCGCGGCGAGCAGGTCGACGGCGACGACACCGAGCCCGATGCCGAGCGGCCGGTACCTGCCGGTGAACGGGACGATCGCGTTCAGGAGGTGCACGGGCGAGACCGGATCGAAGACCGTCGTCGCGATGTGCATGCCGAGGAACACGACGCCAGCAGCGAGATGTTCTTGTGCAGCGCCGGCGGTGACGAAGCTCGGCCAGCGCGGCGAGCTCCAGCGCATCGTGGTGAGCGATGCCGAGCGCGACGCTCGACGGTGAGCATGATCACCGCGACGAAGCCGGTGCCGCGGGCGATGTACCAGAGCGTCTTGTTCGGGATCGAGCGCGGCCATCACGACGCTCCGGAGGTGACGACCGGCGACCGTCGCCTGGGTCGACCGTGACGGGGTGGTCGTCGGCGTCGTGGTCGCGGTGGTCGCGGTCGTGGCGGTGGTCGCCGTGGTCGCCGGTCGTGGTCGCCGTCGTCGACTTCGCGGCCCGGGCGGTCGACCGTCGGCGACGGTGCTCGTGGTCGTCTTCGCGGCGCGCGCCGAGGTCGACGGTGGAGGAGGCCGTGGCGGTCCGGGCGGTGGTCGTGGCCGCCTTGGTCGCGGTCTTCGTCGGTGGCGCCGCCGGCCTGGGCGGCGAGCCCGGCGAAGATGCCCGGTGCCGGCCAGGGCGCCGGCGAGCGACCAGCGGGTCAGCTGGCGGATCCGGCGCAGCCCGGCGTCCCGGTTCCGCTTACGGCGGACGGTGTCGTGCTCGATTGCTCATGGCGTCATGGTGCCTGTGGGCATGTGAGGACCCTGGTGCGAAGGTAAGACCCGGCTTCGGAGCTGGTAAGGATTGGGCTCAATGCTGATGCCGATCCGCTTCCGCGAACCGGTCGACGAGCGGCAGGCTCACCCTGACGTTCCGGCGCTGGAAGCGGCCCCAGGTCGTCGCCGGGAACACGTACCGCACCGGCGGCCGGGCGCCTCGTCGTCGACGCGGTCGACGTCGTCGACCCCGCCCGCATCACGGATGCGGACGCGAGCGGGCCGGCTTCGGATCGCCGCGCGAGCTCGGTCGCGAGCTGCGCGGCACGCCGGATCTGCCGACCTATCGCATCCGGTTCCACCCGGCGACCGGTCCCGATCCGCGGGCCGTGCTCGCGGCGACGGCCGTGCTGTCCGACGACGAGGTCGCCGACCTCGGCCGCCGCCTGGCGCGGCTCGACCGCGCGAGCTCGCACGGCAGCTGGACCGCCGCCGTGCTGCGGACGATCGCGGCGCGGCCGGGCGTGCGCGCCGCCGATCTCGCCGCGGGCTTCGGTCGGGAGACGCAGCCGTTCAAGCTCGACGTGCGCAAGCTGAAGAACCTCGGGCTCACGATCAGCCTCGAGGTCGGCTACCGGCTGTCACCGCGCGGCGAGGCGTATCTCGCCGCGGCTCAGGCGTCGTAGACGAGGATCGCGCCGCTGTAACACGCGACCCAGACGCGGTGGTGAATCGGTTCGTACGCGATGCCGATCGGATGGTCGGGGACCGGGAACGTGCGCACGACGCTCAGGTCGGATGCCTTCAGCATCGACACCGTGTTCGACGCGTAGTTGACGACGTAGAGCGCCTGGCCGTCGGAGGAGATCGCCATGCTCCGCGGCTGCGTCCCCGTCGCGGTGCGCGCGACGACCTGTCCCGGTCGCGGTGTCGACCGCGACGACGCGGTTGTCGCCGTTGAGCGTGACGAAGAGCCGCGAGCCGTCCTTCGACAGCACGAGGTGGCGGGGCGAGTTGCCGACGCCGCGGAAGTACGACAGCGCGAACGTGCGGAGGTCGATGCGGGCGACGTCGAAGCGAGCCCATGACCGCGACGTACGCGACCTGCCGCGCACCGTCGATCGCGATGCCGCGCGGGTACGCGCCGAGGTGGATGCGCTGCACCTCGTGCAGCGTGTTGTAGTCGAGGATGCTCAGGTCGTAGCTGCACCAGTTGCTGACGAGCACGTACCGGTCGTCGGGGGTGACCGCGACGTACTTCGGCACCATGCCGACCTGGCCGACCGCGTCGATCGTCGAGCGTCTTCAGGCTCACGCGGTAGACGTAGCTCGGGCTGAGGCCGCCCGGACCGCTGCAGTTGTCGGAGCCCTCGGGACCGAAGTTCGCGCCGTACATCGAGTAGTTGGTCGCGAACATGTACTTGTGCGCGTGGTCGACCGCGGCCTCGACCGGCGCGCCCCGCGAGATGCCGGGATGGCCGGTGATCCCGAACTGCGCGAGGTCGACGCTGTCGGGGATCGTCTTCACCAGCGCGCCGGTCGCGGCGTCGTACACGGTCATCGTGTGCCGGTACATCATGTTCTGCGCGAACACGAGCCCGGTGCCGGTCGCGTCGACCGACTTGGGCGAGATCTCGCCGTTGATCGTGGCGACGCGCGTCAGCGTGAAGTCGTCGGCGGGGTTGTGGGGGATCGTCGTGGTGGTCGCCGGCGGCGCGCTGGTCGTCGACGCGCGGAGGTCGAAGTCGTCCGGTCGGATCCGGTCGACCCCGAGCCCGACGGCCGGACGAGCCCGACGAGATGTGCGTGCCGGTTTCCGCGGTGCGCACGCGCGTCGACGACTTGTGGCTCGTGGCGACGATGACACCGCCCAGCCGCGACCGCGACCACGAGCGCGATTCCCGCGGCGAGCCGGTTCCGATCCACGCGAAGAGTATTGCCGCTCGGCCGCCGGATTGACGTGCCGCCGCGCGCCGCGATGCTTCGACCGGAAACCGGGCTGATCTACGACAACCTGACTACGAGGACGAGGAGCTGGGAATGGACGTGCGATCGATCGTCGACGTCGAACCGGAGGTCGAGCACAACGGCACCGTGCCGGTCTGGTACCTCGTGCATCCCCGGGAGATGAAGGATCTGACCGACGGCGGCCACCTCGAGCTCGTCAACGAGTTCGAGGTCGCGAACGGCGGCTACGTCTACCCGCACTCGCACCCGACGCACGAGTTCTATTTCGTGATGTCGGGCCGCGGAGTCATGACGATCGCCGACGAGGACCGCGACGTCGCGCCCGGCGACCTCGTCTACATCCCGCCGGACACGATCCACAGCCTGCGCCCGACCGGCGGCGGCGCGATCCACTGCTTCTGCTTCGCGGTCGCGGTCAAGGGCGCGCCGGAGATCGACTACACGTCGCACTGACGCGAAGTGCGCGAGCGGCTCGACGACGGCCGGTGATCGTCGGTCAGTGATCGTCGTCGGGGCACGGCGTGCCCGCGAGCGACTGCGTGAGGGTGACGGTGCCGAGCGGGAGGTTGCGCAGCACGGTCCAGCCGTCGTCGGTCGACGCCGCGCAACCACCGGGCTGCACCGACCAGTGCCTCGTGGCGCGCACGCGGACGACGAGGTCGTCGGAGCCGGTGACGGTGAGCGTCACACGGTCGGGTGACATCGACTGCAGTGTCGCGGGGCCGTCGACGAGGCCGCCGAAGTCGTCGACCCGCCAGACGCGCCAGTGCGCGTCGTGCCAGACCTCGTGCAGGTAGGGCAGGCCGCGCTCGATGAGCGCGCGCTCGCCGAGCGACGAGTCGTCGAGCCGCGCGTCGGGGAGCGCGACGAACTTCACGCCGTTCGCGTGCAGCCACGCGTGGTAGGTCGTCGCGGTCAGCGGCTCGAGTAGAAGATCGGGTTGTACGCGATGTCGAGCTGGCGCTCCCAGCCCCGCGCGAGCAGCACCTTGGGCGCGGCGTACGCGGCTTCCCAGTGCCGGTAGGTCGAGGGGATCTCCACCCGCCCGATCGGGCCGCCGGCCGCCGGCTGCCCAGGATACGTCGAGGAGCGGCTGGTAGTACGACTGCGCGCGTCGACGGATCGGTGCGCGCGAACGCGATGCCGTCGACGGCCGGGAACCACTGCCAGATCGAGCAGCGGGACCGCGACGACGACGAGGAGCATCCGCCGGCGGGGCAGCAGCGCGCACGCGAGCAGCGGCCCGGCGACGTACTGGTCGAGGCGGCTGACGTTGCCGCCGAGCGCGGTCGGCACGAGATACGAGCCGATCGCGACGACCGCGAAGCACGCGGTGCCCCACCGCGCCGCCGGGTAGTCGCGGAGCGCGATCCCGACGACGGCGCACAGGACGAGATCCAGGACCAGCGCCCACGTCTCGTACGGCTCGACGCCCGCCGTGGGGAACAGCAGGGCGACGACGGCGATCGGCGCGAGCGCGCCCGCGAGCAGCGCAGAGCGCGGCGACGCGCTGCGCCTTGTCGGAAGCCGCCCACGCCACCGCGACGATCGCGAGGAAGCAGCCGGCGAGCGGGCTCGCGAGCGAGCACAGCACCGCGAAGCCGACCGCGATCACCGACCGTGCGGTGTTGCAGCGCGTAGATCGCGCCGAGCGCCGAGCGCGACGCCGAACGCGTACGTGGTGCGCCCGACGATGAGGTTGATGACGGTGCCGAGCGCGAACCAGAGGCTGCCGAGCCACGCGACCGATCCGAACGCGAAGCGCAGGACGCGTTCGAACAGGAACGCCGACGCGATGCCGCTCAGCGCGCCGAGTGCGAGCGGGCCGATCGGCGCGCTCGATCGCGGGCGCGATGACGCTGTAGCCGAGCAGCGCGTGGCCGCCGAACCACTGGCTGTTCCACAGCACGAACCCGTCCTGGCGGAACAGCTCGGCGCGGAAGATCTGCGCGGGGAGATCGGAGCCGCGCCAGCCGAGGGCGATCGCGAGCAGTGCGAGCACGCCCGGCGACCCCGACGACCGCGGTCAACGTGGGCCATCCGTCGACACCGCGGAGTCCGCCGGACGCCGCGCGGCGCGGCGAAGGTCGTACTCATCGCCGAGGTCCGGCGTTGTTGACCGTTCCGCCGCACCGGGACCTCATCACCCCATCATTGTGCCGGGAAATTCGGCGGGCCAACCGGCGCGCAGCCATTAGCGTCGGGCGTCGTGACGGTCCCGATGGTCGAGGCGCGCGCACTCCGCAAGCAGTTCGGTTCCTTCGTCGCGGTCGACGGCATCGACTTCGCGATCGAGCCGGGCGAGGCGTTCGGATTCCTCGGCCCGAACGGGGCGGGCAAGACGTCGACGATGCGGATGATCGGCTGTGTCTCGCCCCGGACGTCGGGTGAGCTGCGGGTGCTCGGGCTCGATCCCGCTGCACGACGGACCCGAGATCCGGTCGCGGCTCGGTGTCGTGCCCCAGGAGGACAACCTCGACACCGAGCTGACGGTCTGGGACAACCTGCTGATCTACGGCCGGTATTTCGACCTGCCGCGGCCCGAGATCCGCGAGCGGGCGGCGGAGCTCCTCGACTTCGTGCAGCTGAGCGACCGGCGCGACTCCAAGGTCGACCCGCTCTCGGGCGGCATGAAGCGCCGGTTGACGATCGCGCGTTCGCTCATCAACCGGCCCGAGCTGTTGCTGCTCGACGAACCGACGACCGGTCTCGACCCGCAGGCGCGCCACCTCCTGTGGGATCGCCTCTACCAGCTGAAGCGCAGCGGCGTGACGCTCGTGCTCACCACGCACTACATGGACGAGGCCGAGCAGCTCTGCGACCGGCTCGTCGTCATGGACAACGCGCGCATCGTCGCCGAGGGTTCGCCGCGCCAGCTGATCGCCGACAACGTCACGCGCGAAGTCGTCGAGGTCCGCCTCGGCGTCGACGCCGACCCGGCGTCCGAGGTCGCGCGCCTCAAGCGCTACGGCGACCGCATCGAGGCGCTCGCCGATCGGGTGCTGCTGTACACCGACGACGGCGACGCGACCGCGGCCGCGATCGCGCGCGAGGGCTTCGACGCCGCGTCGGTGCTCGTCCGGCGCGGCGAGTCTCGAGGACGTGTTCCTGATCCTGACCGGCCGCACGCTCGAGGACTGAGACCCGCCGTGTCGACTCCCGCGATGTTCCGCGTCGTCGAACGCGAGGCGCGTGTGTACGCGGCGCTCTGGCGCGGGCTCGCGTTCAGCACGTTCGTGCAACCCGCGCTCTATCTCGGCGCGATGGGTGTCGGCCTCGGCGGGCTGGTGAAGGCGCACGCCGGTTCCGTCGACGGCCTCACCTACCTCGACTTCATCGCGCCCGGCCTGCTCGTCGCGACGGCGATGCAGCTCGCCGCGTCGGAGTCGATGTGGCCGGTGCTCGGCGGCGTGAAGTGGATGCGCCAGTTCCACGGCGTCGTCGCCACACCGATCCGGCCGGGCGAGCTGTACGCGGGCTTCGTGCTGTGGAACGCGCTGCGCTCGATGCTGGGCGCGGCCGCGTTCCTGCTCGTCGCCGCGCTGCTCGGCGCGGTGCCGTCGGCGTGGGGGATCCTCGCCGTCCCCGCCGCGGGCCTGTGCGCGGCGCGCGTTCTGCGCGCCGCTCACCGCGTTCTCGATCGGCCTCGACTCCGACGTCGCGTTCCCGATGATCATGCGCCTCGGCATCCTGCCGCTCTTCTTGTTCTCCGGGACGTTCTTCCCGATCAGCCAGCTCCCGCGCGGTCTGCGCCCGCTGGCGGTGCTCTCGCCGCTGTGGCACGGCGTCGAGCTGGCGCGCGACGCGACGACGGGGCACTTCGACGCGGCCGCCGTCGCGGCGCACGTCGCGGTGCTCGTCGGGTGCATCGGTGTGAGCGGGATGCTCGGCGTGCGCGCCTTCACGAAGCGGTTGAGCTCGTGACGACCACGGTCGCGCCCGGCGCGCTGCGCATCGTGCCGTTCCTGCGGTGGCGGCACCGCCCGTGGCGGCTGGTCGAACGCAACGTCCTCGCGTACCGGCGGATCTGGTACATCTTCCTGAGCGGCTTCTTCGAGCCGGTGTTCTTCCTGCTCTCGATCGGCGTCGGTGTCGGCAAGCTCGTCGGCGACCTCGACGTCGGCGGGCACGTCGTCGCGTACCGCGGCTTCGTCGCGCCGGGACTGCTCGCCATCGCGGCGATGAACGGCTCGCTGCTCGACACGACCTTCAACTTCTTCTTCAAGATGAAGTACGCGCACACCTACGACGGCGTGCTCGCGTCGCCGCTCGCGCCGAACGACGTGGCCGTGGGCGAGATCACGTGGGCGCTGTTGCGCGGCGCGGCGTACTCGTTCGTGTTCCTGCTCACGATGCTCGCCTTCGGCGACCTGCGCTCGGGTTGGGCGGTGTTCGCCCTGCCGGGTGCGGTGGTCATCGGGTTCGGGTTCGCGGGCGTCGGGCTGGCCGCGACCACGTTCATGCGCTCGTTTCGTCGACTTCGACTACGTCAACATGGCGATCATCCCGCTGTTCCTCTTCTCGGCGACGTTCTTCCCGCTGACGCGCTATCCCGCGGGTCTGCAGGCCGTGATCCGTCTGACCCCGCTGTACCAAGGGGTGGTGCTGGAGCGTTCACTCGTCGTCGGCGACATCCGCTGGACGCTGCTGGTCCACGTCGCGTATCTCGTCGTGATGGGCATGATCGGCCTCCGGGTCGCGTCGCGCCGGATCGGCAAACTGCTCCAACCCTGACGCGAGCCGGGTCGTCTTGACGCGTGGGCCGGGCGGACGCCTACGGTCTGCGTCGTGATCCGGCGCGTGTTCAAGAATCTCGGCGCTCCTCGACGCCTCCGGCGTGCCCGCCGAGTCGGCGCAACTCGAACGGGACGGCTACGCGCAGCTGCGCGGCGTGTTCGATGCCGCCGAGGTCGCGCCGCATGCGCGCCGAGATCGACGCGGCGTTCGACACGCTCCCGGCCGAGCGCTCGCGCGGCGATCAAGCGACCAGTTCCGCTACGAGATGTTCAACCGCAGCGCCGCCTGCCAGGCCGCGGTGGCGAACCCCGCGATCCTGGCCGTCGTCGAGCCACTTCTCGGCGACGACTGCCACGTCATCGCGAACACGGCTTGGCGCAACCCGGCCGATTTCGCGGGCGGCCCCTGGCACTGCGACGCGGGCCCGCACGTCCCGCGTCCGGAAGGTGTTCCCTGGGACGATCGCATCCCGTACCCGGTCTTCGCGGTCGCCACCCACATCTACCTGCAGGACTGCACCCTGGCCGACGGACCCACCGCGGTCGTGCCGGGGAGCCACCGGTCGGGTCGCCTCGCGCCCTTCGAGCGGATGAACGCCGAACACCTCTCGTACGACGGCCGCCCGCCGGTGGTGTTCGAGGTCGAAGCCGGCGACGTCGCGTTGTTCGTCTCCGACGTGTGGCACCGCGGCATGCCCGCCCGCGCCGGTGGCCGGGGCCGTTCCTTCCTGCAGGCGCACTACGGCCGGCGCGACATCGCCCAACGCGTCCGCACGACCGACGAGGCGAATCAGGTGTCGCCGGAAGCCGCGGCGCGGCGCGACCTCCGAGCGGGCGCGCACCGTCATCGGCCTGCACCCGCCGTTCTTCTACGACGGCTGAACGCACCACTCCCGGGCGCCGGGCGCCGGCGCCCGGCGCGGCTCAGACGTCGAGCGGGCAGTTGTCGGTGATGCCGAGGACTTCGAGCGTGCGCCCGAGGCCGAGGAACACCGCGCAGCACAACGTGAGGTCGAGGATCTCGTCGTCGGCGAACTTGGCCCGCAGGCGCGCGAAGAGCTCGTCGTCGATGGCCCGGTGATCGGTGGCGAACCGTTCCGCGTACTCGATCGCGAGGCGCTGACGATCGGTGTACCCGGGCCAGGTGCGCCATTCGTCGAGATGCGCATAGACGTCTTCGGTCACGCCCGCCTCGACGACCGAAGGTGAGCGGAAGGTCGCGCACGCGTCGCACGCGTTGAGCTGTGCGATGCGCATCCGTGCGGCCTCGCGTTCCGCGGCGGGGATCTTCGACCGTTGGTACGCGGTCGAGATCATGCGGTCGACCATGCCGGCCATCTCGGGCCGCAACGACCACACCATCGCTCCGTCGCCGCCCGGCCCGTCGGGAATGTCGATCCGCGCCACCTGCTGCTCCGCGGTCAGGGAACGATTTCGGGGTAGTAGTTCTCGGCGCCGATCTTCTTCAGGTCTTCGAACCAGCTGCTGTCGTACACGTCGGTGGGCCCTGACGGAACGGGTCCTCGAAGTTCCAGGCCTGGCGCTTGTAGGTCCAGTTGTCGGGATACAGGCGGTGCGCCGACCGCCAGTGCGGGATCGCGGCGGCGTGGTCGCCGGCACGATGCAGGTACTGGCCGAGCTCGAACTCCGCGGCCGCCGTCGCCTCGGCGTCCGCGCGCGGGTCGGACCGACGGATCACTTCGTCGGGCGCGAGCGCGTAGCGGCTGTCGCGGTCGTGCGCGATCCAGTCGTCGACCATCTCGACGTAGATGTTCGGATCGCTCTTGATCTTGCGCGCCTCGACCAGCATCTCGGCGACGTCAGGGGCACGGTCGACACGTCGATCTTGCGGAACGCCTCGGTCGCGGGGTTGCGGCCCGGATGCGCGGGCTCGGCGGGGCGGACGATCATGCCCTCCTCGTCGATCCACACGCCGTTCGGCACGTTCACGAACCCGAACAGCTCGTCGGAGACGTGGGCCTGGTCGATGAGCGACGGGTGCTGCGGCTCCGCCTTCGCGATGAACGGCCTCGCGTCGTCGGCCTCGACGTCGAGCGCGACGGTGACGACCTCGAGGCCGACGGTCCTTCCAACGGTCTCGCAGCTGTTGCCACAGCGGCAGGTCGAAGCGGCAGCCGCACCACGACGCCCACGAGACGAGCACGACCTTCTTGCCCCGCAGGCTCGACAGCTTGAACGGGTTGCCGTCCGCGTCGGGTAACTCGAGCTCCGGTGCCTCGGCGGTGGTGAGGACCCGGCCGGTCACCGCCGTCTCGGGTCCGAGCGCCCAGATTCCGTGCGCGGCGTCGGCCACGATCGGCATCCCGAGCCGTTCCGAGACAACCGTGACGTCGATCCGGCCGTCGTCGAGCCGGGCCTGCGGCGGGAGCGGGACGCAGCTCTCGCCCTTGCACGCGCCCTGGGGCTTGATCGCCCAGCCGGTGCGGAGCTCGAAATCGTGCTCGTCGACCTTCAGATCGTGCAGGATCACGTTTCGCACGTTAGGCGCGGACGGAGGACCGGTTCATGCGCGAGCAGACCGATCTACGAGTTCATCGACAAGCAGAACGAGGATGCAATGCGCCGCGCGTCGGCGTGGTTGACCGCGCACCCGGAATACCGCCCCGACTTGAACGCGGAGTGACGCGGTCGGCCCGGGCCGGAGCTGTCAGCGCATGCCGAAGAACTTGCCCAGCTTGCGTTGACGACCGGACCGGGTCAGCGGGATGCCCGTTGCCCGTGAGATCTTGCGTTTGAACTTCGTCACGCCGAACTGGCGCTTCCAGCTCCATCCGCCCTTGTTCATGACTCCAGCTCCTTGGTGTCGGGTCCGGCACTGATTCGCGCCGTCGACCGACGATTGCCTACCGCCGCTCGCCCTCGGTGTCAAAGACCGTCGCCGCCACAACCCTGCCAACAGTTCGCTGGGAAATGGGCGTGTGGCGCCCAATTTCCAGCGAACCCACGGTCGATTGACGCCCTCGGGGGGCGTTGTCGTGACGGTGACGCCGAGACCCGAACGGGCCACGCTCCACGGGCTACGCGCGGAGGCCGTTGCGTAGATCGTTGAGCGCCTCGGTCGTCGTCGTCGCGTCGATTCCGAGCCACGTGCACGCGGTCGAGAGGCTCGTGAAGGTCACCGAGCTGATTCCCGAGCCTTCGAGCTGCTTCTCGAACTCGGTGGCTTTCGTCCAACCCCAGGCACTGTTCGGGACGAGCGCGAAGCGGAGGGACCCGATCTGCGGCGCGTGCTCCCGCAGGTGCTCGGCCATCTCGCGGACGACCTCGACCGAGATGCTCGGGGCGCCACCGGCACTGCGGAGGTCGGCGAGCGCGCGCGAGCCCGGCGGGAACGCGGGATCGGCGAAGAGGCGCCGCTCACATGCGAGCCACTCCTCGGGGGTCACCTCGGCATCCCAGACGATGAAGGTGCATCCACTCGCTTCGTCGCATTGATAGGCGATTCCCAAGATCGCTCACCTCCAGATGCACCGACCAGCCGTGCGGAGCTTTCCGACCTCGGACAGCATGCCCGATCGGGCGACGGCGAGCGGGATGGCGACGGCCGCGCCGGTACGACCGTGCCGCCTCGTGACCGAACCGCCCGAATCGCCGCGCGGTCCGGCGGTCCCACCCGGATTCCGCCACCGTCGGTGAACATCGGGCTTAGGGCGGAGCCCAGGCGAGCCGACAACCCACCCGGTGGGCCATTCCCGACGGCGGCCCGTCATTGACCACGAACGCGGGGCGAGGGATCGCTGGTGAAACGCAGGCTGACGATCAGGACGAAGTTGGCGGCCACCCTGGCGGTGCCGCTCGCGGCACTGGCGAGTTTTGCCGCACTGCAGGTACGCGATGCGTACAACCGATCGGCCGCGGTCAAGCTCCAGGCCGGGCTCGCGACGTCGGCCACCGGCCCCGCCGGTGTGTTGACCGCGCTCGAGAACGAGCGGGACTACGAGGCGCTGCGCGGCGATCGGCGAGCAGAATCTCGTGGCGCCGAAGACGACGAAGTTCTCCGCGCAGGTGACGGCGTCGACCGATGTCGCGCTCGGCAACTTCCGCCTGCTGCTCGGTGACGTCGGCGGCGACGCGGCCGGCAACTACCTGGCGACCCTGAGCCAGGTCGAGCACGCGCCTGGTGCAGTTCCGCCAGCAGGCCGAGGATGACGCATCGCACGGCGCGACGCCGGCGAACGCGAAGAACGCGACCGCGATCTTCGACCACTACACGACCCTCATCGGATCACTGCTCGACGCCGACCAGCGTTCCGGCTCGACGATCGACGACGCGCAGCTGCGCAGCGGCGCCGAGCTGCTCAACGCGATCGCGCGCCAGAGCGAGACCGAGTCGGGCGTCGGCATCAAGGTCGGGCTCGCGGCGATCACGCGCGATCCGGTCGCGATGCTCGAGGCTCAGCAGCTCGCCGACCGCCAGGCGCAAGGTGATGCCGACCTGCGGGTGCGGGCCGACGGTCCGTTCGCCAGTGCCGTCCTCGGCGCGCTCGACGCGCCCGACCGCGAGAAGGCCGTCACGCAGCTGCAGGCCGCCGCGCGCGAACCCGCTCCACGCGGATCTGGTCACCCTGCTCAAGATCCGGCCCGACTCGATCAACCTGCTGCGTGTCGCGCAGACGAACACCGCGGCGATCGTCACCGAGCGGGCGCACGGTCTCACCGCGGCCGCGCAGGACGAAGAGCGCAACTGGATCGCCTTCACCATCGCGTCGGTGATGCTCGCCATCGCCCTGCTGTGGCTGACCAACCGGTGGGTCACTCGCCCGCTGCGCGCGCTGGCCGACCAGGCCGCGGTGATGGCGGGGGAGCGGCTCCCCGCCGCGGTCCAGGAGATCCTGGAGACGCCGGTCAACGAGAGCGTGGTCCAACCCGAGGTCGAGCAGGTCCGGGTCCAGGCCGGTGGCGAGGTGCGCGACGTCGCGATCGCACTGAACAAGGTGCAGGACAGCGCGGTGTCGTTGGCCGTGGAACAGGCGACCCTGCGCCGCAACGTCGCCGACGCCTACGTGAACCTCGGGCGCCGCAACCAGAACCTGCTCTCCCGCCAGCTCGAGTTCATCACCCAGCTGGAGAACGACGAATCCGACCCCGAGACGCTCGAGCACCTGTTCCGTCTCGACCACCTCGCCACCCGCATGCGCCGCAACGCCGAGTCGCTGCTCGTGCTCGCCGGTCTGGCGCCGCCTCGCACCTGGAGCGCGCCGGTCGCGATGGGCGACGTCGTGCGCGGCGCGCTCGGCGAGGTCGAGGGGTACCGCCGGGTCCGGTTGCGTCACGTCGACGACGCGCGCGTCGACGGCGCCGCGGCCGCCGACGTCAGCCACGTCATCGCCGAGCTGGTCGAGAACGCGCTCTCGTTCTCGCCGCCGGACGCGGACGTCGAGGTCTACGGACGCCGCGACGAGCACGGCTACGTCATCACGATCGTCGACTCGGGCATCGGGATGCACGACGAGGACCTCGAACGTGCGAACGCGTTGATCTCGTCGGCGAACGCGTTGACGCTCGCGCCGTCCCGGTTCCTCGGCCACTACGTGGTCGCGCAACTCGCGGCCCGGCACGAGCTGCTGGTTCGCTTGGTGGCCTCGCCGGCCGGCGGCCTGACGGCGATGATCGCGCTCCCGACCACACTGCTCGGCATGAAGCCGGGCGGAGTGGCCGGTGACGCGCCCGCGGCCCCGCCCGTCGAGGCGGCCGGCGACGAGACCGAACGGCCCGTCATCGCGCTGCCGCGCCGCGAGAGTGCGGCCGACATCGACGCGCCGCCCGCCGGCCGTGCCCCCGCCGCCCCGATCGCGTTCCGGGCCGCAGCCGCGGGGTCCGCGCCTCGTGACGACGTTCCCGAGACGCCGCGAGCTCCGGCTCGTCGCCCCGCTCGAGCAGGACGATCCGCACGACGGGCAGCACGACGGGCAGCACGACGGGCAGCACGACGAGATCGCGGTACCGGCGGAGTCGAGCTTCGCCGAGGCGTTCGGTGCTGTCGACGACGCCCCGCCCGCGGTCGCCGCCGTCTCGCTCGACGAGTCCGAAGCGGCCCCGGCGCCGCCGGCTCAGGCCGCGCCGCCCGCACCCGAAGTCGACCCGGCGCCCGCGACCGTCGCCGAAGCGGCGGCACCCGAGCCCCCGGCGGCACCCCCCGCCGCGCCTTCCGCCCGCGGCTCGGTCTCGGGTCGTTCGCCGACCTGCGCGGCGCCGCCGTGCCCCCGGCCGCCCCGCGCCCGGCTCCCGCCCCGCAACCGGCCTCGGCCACGCCCGCGGCGTCGGATCCGCCGGTCGCTCCCGCGGCCGCGGATCCCGATCGCCCGCCCGCCGTCGCGCCGGACCGGCACGCGTCGTTCGCCGAGGTCGCCCAGGCCGTCGACGTCGCGACGAGCCGCGCGCCCGAGCCGGCGTCGCCCTTCTCGGAAGACCTGCTGCCGCAACGGCTGCCGAAGCGCGGGCGCCGCAACTCGCGCCTCGAGACGCCGTGGGTGCGCGAACGCCCGACGGTGCTCGCGCCGCCGCCCGAGCCGGTCCCCGCACCCGTGCCCGCGCCGCCCGCGGCCACTGCCGGCCCCTTGCCTCCGCGCAACGGCGCCGGCACCCAAGTCGCTACCGCGCCCGTCGCCGCTCCCGTGGCCAACGGCGGGAGCGTCCCGGAACCCGATCCGGCGTCGGCCAACCCGGTCGACGGTGGTGAACGGTTCGCGTTCTTCGCCGCCTTCCGGGCCGCGGCCGAACAGGCCCGTGAGGAAGCCGGTATCGATGATCGGAGAGGGCATTGACGGTGCAAGCAGACGGAGCGAACGGCCTGACCGCCAGCGCCGAGGTTCGCAACTTCAACTGGTTGCTGTCGAGCTTCGTGGACGCGACACCGGGTGTGACCGACGCGGTCGCAGTGTCGTCCGACGGGCTCCTCATGGCGATGTCGAGCTCGCTCGAGCGCGCCGGTGCCGAACAACTCTCGGCGATCATCGCCGGAATGACGAGCCTGGCCGACAGCACCGCGCGGTGCTTCGCGCTCGGTGAGCTCGAGCAGGTCATCGTCGCGATGCAGGAGGGCTATCTCTTCGTGTCGTCGGTGTCCGACGGGAGCTCGCTCGGCGTCGTCGCCGACAAGCGCTGCGACGTCGGTGCGGTCGGTTACCAGATGACGCTGCTGGTCGAAAGGGTCGGCGCCGCGCTCAGTCCCTCGCTCGTCGCCGAGCTGAAGGAAAGTGTGCTCCAGTGAAAGGCACACGATGACCGACGAGCTTCCGCCGCGTGCGACGGCTCAGGATTTCGTACGACCGTTCGTGATCACGGGCGGCCGCACGCGCGCCGCCGACGCATCCCTTCGTATGGAGACGATGGTGCAGACCGTCGGGAAACCGCGTGACGACCTCAGCTTCGAGCGGGCACGCATCGTCGATTGCTCTTACGAGCCGCTCTCGATCGCCGAGATCGCGGCCGAGCTCGGCGTGCCGCTCGGCGTCGCGATCGTGCTCGTCGGCGACCTCGTCGACGACGGGTGCCTCGAGACGACCTACAGCGACCCCGTCGAGATCGAGCTCTCGGCCCTCACAAGGATGATCGAACGTGTCCGGGCCCTTTGAGTCCTCCGGCGGCGCGCCGTCGATCTCGGCGACCCGTCCGCAGCCCGCGACGGAACCGGCGGCGCCGCGCTCGCGCAAGGTCACGTCGGTCAAGCTCGTCGTGGCCGGCGGATTCGGCGTCGGCAAGACGACGTTCGTGTCCGCGGTCTCGGAGATCCCACCGCTGACGACCGAAGCGGCGATGACGACGGAGTCGAAAGACGTCGACGACGCGTCGCTCGTCGGCGGGAAGGTCACCACGACGGTCGCGATGGACTTCGGGCGTATCACCGTCGACGACGCGCTCGTCATGTACCTCTTCGGCACGCCCGGCCAGGAACGCTTCGCCTTCATGTGGGACGACCTCTGCGACGGTGCGCTCGGGGCCGTCGTGCTCGCCGACACCCGCCGGTTGGCCGACAGCTTCGTCGCCCTCGACTACTTCGAGGCGCGCAACACCCCGTTCGTCGTCGGCGTGAACCACTTCACCGGGTCGTACCACTACCCGATCCCGGAGGTACGCGAGGCGCTCGGCGTCGCGTCGCACATTCCCGTCGTCGACTGCGACGCCCGGAACCGCGAGTCGGTGAAGGTCGCGCTCGTGACACTGCTGCAGCACGTGTACGAGCTCCGGCGCGCCGCACTCACCCGCTGACGCCGGCATCACGCCCGTTCGACGCGCTCCAGGTGTTGGAGCTCGATCATCAGCGGCAAGACGAACCCGATGTACGCACTCGTCAGTGTGAAGTCGTGCGTCGGCCCGTGGGTCGTGCGCTCGTGTACGTCGATCACCCGCACGCGCTCGTCGTGCGCGGCGCGGGCCTGCGCGCGCCCGACGATCGCGAGCGACTCGTCGCGGCTCTCGACCTGTATGCCGAAATGGTCGAGCGCGGGTGCCGTGAGCGGTTCGTCGGCGGGGAGCAGGTAGACGAACTGGCCGAACGCGCCCGTGTAGAGGATGAGCGGGTTCCCCGTCTCGCCCGTGTTGTCGCCTTCGATCCACCCGAACACGTCGCCGTAGAAGTCGAGCAGGTCGGCCCGACCCTGCTCGTCGAGGACGGCGCGGTCCATGCTGATCGCGACGTGGTTGAACACGGGCCGCCCGCTCATGCCGACACCTCGCGGTACGACCATCACCTTGCCGGGGAGCTCGCCCGCCCCCAGCCGGTGCATCGTCGCCAGCACCTCGTCGAGGCGGACGTCGACGGGTTCGATGAGCAGGTCGAGCGGCAGCGCGCCGGACGCGAGCAGCGCGAGCGCGGGCCCGAACCCGTCGGCGTCGTAGTTGTAGGCACCGATGAGGGTCTGTTCCATCACGATGACGCGGTTGTGGTTGACCCGCGGTGGCGTGCTTCCCGTGCCGACGAACACGAAGTCCCCGCGTAGTCGAGCTGATCGAGCGCCGACTCCGCCGCGGCGCGCGTGGCCCGAGCACTCGAACGCGACCGTGAAGGGCGTCTCCACCGGCCGGCCCATCGGCGCGCGCGGGAGCGCGTCGGGTGCGACAGCCGCCGACGCGCCGACGGCGAGTGCGCGTTCCCGCGCGGGCGGGCGCGGGCTCGGAGACCACGATCTCGGTCACCCCCCGGCTGCGCAGGACGGCGACGGTGAGCAGGCCGACGGGACCGCCGCCGGTGACGAGCACACGGTCGTCGGACGTAACGCCGGCGAGGTTCACCGAGTGCAACGCGATCGCAGTCGGTTCCGTGAGCGCGGCCGCCCGCGTCGCCAGGCGCTCGGGTACGCGGAGCAGCCGCGCCGCGGGCGCGACCTTGTAACGGCAGAACGCGCCGCGGGAGAAGTCGAGGAGGTCGGGCGGCTCGCGTTGCAGGCACACCGAGGGCCGGCCGCGCGTGCACGCGCGGCAGCGGCCACAGCCGGGCGTGGGATCGAGAACCACCCGCGCGCCGGGTTCCCAGCCGCTGCACGTCGGCCGCGACGGCGGCGATCGTGCCGGCCCACTCGTGGCCGAGCACCGATCCCGGGCGCGCGTAGCGCTCGAGCACGAGGTGCAGGTCGGTTCCGCAGATGCCGCAGTGCGAGACCTCGACGAGCACCTCGCTCGGCCGAAGCTGCGGCACCGCGAGGTCCTGCACCTCGATCGCCCCGTCGCCGACGTAGACGGCGGCGGGCATGAGCCCGGCGGGCGCGGCGTCGCAGTGGTGTCGGGCGCGGGACGGCTGTCGTTCACCGGTTCAGCTTCGCAGCCGGTCCCGGAAAGAACAAAGCCGCCGGCGCGGCGCCGGCGGCCTCGTCCCGCAAGCCTTCGAGCGTCAGACGGCGCGGACGTTCTGGGCTTCGTCTCCCTTGCGGCCGGGCGCGATGTCGAACTCGACCTTCTGGCCCTCTTCCAGCGTGCGGTAGCCGCTGCCCTGGATGTTGGAGTAGTGGACGAAGACGTCCTTTGCTCCGTCTTCGAGCGAGATGAAGCCGTAGCCCTTCTCGGCGTTGAAGAATTTCACCGTTCCAGTTGTCACTTCACGTACCTTCTCTTGACTGCGGGACGCACCCTACGCGCACCGTCGCCCGACAGAATACGGGACCGGATCGGGCCGGTCAGATCCACTGCGTGCGGCGGAAATACCGGAGTTGCGCGTGCGGTCGTCACGATCTCGACGCGGCGCCTCAGCCGGCCGAACCGCGCCGTGGTGCGCAGCCCGACCGGTCCACCACGACGACTTTCATGGTCGAGATGCTCGCGACGACCTGCAGGCGCACACCCGCGGCCGGCGCGCGCTCGAGCGCGTCGATCATCACCGCCTCGTTGGTGTGGCGCGCCGAGTCGTAGCTCACGTCGTGGACCATCCGGTCGACGTGCCGCGAGCAGAGCAGCGACGCGTACTCGGACGGGTTTGCGAAGCTCTTCATCGCCATGCTCTCCGGGAACATCTCGGAGTCGAGGTGCCCGCCCGCGCGCAGCACGTCGTACAGTCCCAGCTTCCCGTCGCCGCCGCGCAACACGCGGTACGTCGCGCCCGGCACGAACTCGGGGGAGTGCAGGTACGCCTCGAGCGCCGCGGTGTCGGCACCGGTGTGCACGAGCGCGCTCCATTGCTGGCCGACATTGAGTGGGATCTCGAATCCGAGCTGTCCGATCAGCGCCAGCGCGACGCCGAGCGGGGCGAGCGCGCGGCGACCGGTGCTCTTCAGCAGCACGCAGATGAACGGGAGCCCGGCCACGATCACGCGCGGGCCGAGCGTGATGAGGAAGTCGCTGATCTTGTGGCCGGTGCTCGTCTGCCCGGTCGTCGGCGACGCGAAGACGAGCCACACCGCCGGAAGCGAGAGCACGCACGCCAGCGCGTAGTAACGCAGCGTCTCCCGCCGGTCGGGAGAGAACGGCAGGTAAGCGAGCACGAGCAGGATGCCGATCGGCAGGACGATCGCGGCGTGGTTCGCCTGGCCGACCCCGACGAGCACGACGGCCCAACCGCGGTGACCGCGTCGCCAGGCCGCGACGCCGAACAGCAGGAACATCGCGCCCCAGGCGAACGACTGCTGCCCGAAGAGCAGCGCCTCGAGGATCGCGGGATTGGCGAGCACGGCCGCCGACCACCAGCCGCGCCGCAGCTCCGGGAAGGCGACGTACGTCGCGACGATGCAACCGACGGTGCCGATCACCGTCCAGAGGGTCACCACCCAGTTCCCGAACAGCGGCCAGAAGAGCGCGGCGGTCGTCCAGTTCACGAACCCGTACGGGTAGGCGTACGCCTCGCCGTGGGCGAGCACGGGCATACGCCACGGGAGCCGGCCGTGATGCCAGAGATCGTGCGCGACGTACCAGACGTGCACGTGGTTGTTGACGCTGTCGGACGAAAGGACGATCGCGTGGCGGAGGTACGAGCGCGAGGACCACCGACCAGGCGATGGCGAGCAGCGCCACGACGACGCGCGCGCCGGGAACGTCGGAGCCCGGTTCCGCGCCGTCGCCGGCGTGCATCTGCACGCGGGTCAGCTGTGCGTCGTGCAGGTCTGGTATGCGGGACCGCCGACCAGCGTGTCGAGGCGTACCGGCCGCAGGTTGCGCGCGCTCAGCCCGTCGAGGATCAGCGGCAGGGCCGCGATGACCGCGGCCTGGTGCAGCGACGTGGTGCCTTGTCGGCCGGTGTGCAGGTCGATGATCGAGCCGCCCCGGGCGGAGGCGAGAACCTTGGCCGCGATCGCGCGGGGATCGTCCGTACCGCGGTCGCTCACCGCGACGTCCCACATCGCCATGCGCATGCGATGGTCCTTCACGACCCTCGCCATGAGCGGGGTGCGCTGCCCGTGCGGGGGCCGGAACCAGACGGGGCACGTCCCGATGTCGCGGGCGAACGCCTTCTGTGTGCGCTCGAGCTCGGGGTAGCGGGGATCGAGCCACCGCCAGTCGTCCTGGTGGTACGAGTGGTTGCCGACGAGCTGGCCGTCGGCGACGAGATCGCGCACCAGCTGCGGCGCGGCGTCGATCGTCTTGCCGACGACGAAGAACGAGCCCTTCACGTGCGCGGCGTCGAGGATCTTCATGACGACGGGAGTGGAGGCGGCGTTCGGGTCGTCGTCGAAGGTGATCGCGACCTCACCCGACGCGCGGGGCCCGTGCACGACCCCACCGCCGAACCACGTCGCGCCGACCGTGCTCGCACCGAAGTACCCGGTGAGACCGCTCACCGCGACGACGAGCGTGCTGCCGAGCGCCAGGGTGCGCAGCCGATGGGTGCGCGGGAAACCGAACCGGCCGAACCGGGACACGACCGCGGCGATGAACACCGCACCGACCGCGAAACCGAGCACGATGTCGCGCGAGCCGGCGATCGCGACGATGCCGAGCACGACGAGCGCGCCGCCGATCACGCTCGGGCGCGGCCGGCGCACGATCGGCGCGGCCAGCGCCGCGCCCACGCCGAACACGCCGGACAGCAGGATTGCGCTCACCGGGTCGGGTCGCTGCGGGATGAGCCACGCGGCGACGAGCGCGACGAACGATCCGAGCAACGCGAGCGACGGCCGCGGCACGGAGCGGCGCAGCGCGCGCGCCGAACCCGAACGCCACGACGGCGGCGATGGCGACGGTGAGGAACGATCCCGTGGACCGTTGCGAGGCGATCGCGATGAGGACGCCGAGCACTCCCGCGATCGACAGGTGGGCGATCGCGTCGGTGCGGAACGCCTCGCGGGCGCGGTCGCGCCGCCAGACCCGACCGGCCGCGACGGGGATGACCGCCAGGTCGATCGCGGCATCGCGAAGCCGGGTGCGCGATCGCGCGACCGGCACCGGCACCACGTGGTCGTTGCGGACGTTGTAACCGAGCTGGCAGAGGACGACCGCGACCTCGACCGTCTCGCTGTACTGGTAGCCCGAGTAGTACTCGAGCGTGTGCGCGAGCGCACCGAGGCGGAAGATGCGGTAGCCGGACTCGACGTCGTGCAGCGGCGCGCCGGCCCACCCGCTCGCCCATTTCGACAGCACCCAGTTCCCGGTGCGCTTGAACGGGCCGTGGTACGAGAGGTCGCGGCGGGCGATGTTCGCGTCGAGGCCTTCGGCGCGGGTCATCTCGACGAGCTCCTCGAGCACCTGGAGGTCGTGCTGACCGTCGGCGTCGACGGTGAACACGAGGTCGTCTGCGTGGAGCTCGCCCCGGCCGAGCCGGTCCCGCAGCTCGGTCGAGCGCGGTGAGGTATGCCTCCGACATGCCCCGGTTGACCTCGTGCACGAGCAGCCGGCAGTTCGGCCGGCCGCGGGCGAGCAACCCTTCGATCTCGACGCGGGTGTTGTCGGTGGATCCGTCGTCGACCACGACGAGCTCGTCGACGAGCGGGTAGAGCTCCTCGAGCACCGACCGACGACCATCGGCTCTTCGTTGTAGGCGGGAACCACCGCGATCCGGCGCGGGGCGGGGTCGCTCACGAGTCGGCGAGCTGGTCTCGGTACCAGGCGAGCGTCTTGCGTCAGGCCTTCGGCGAAGGTGTGCCGGGGCACCCAGCCCAGCTCGTCGCGGGCGCGGTCGCTCTGCACGATCCGGGCGCGGTAGTCGCCGGGGCGGGTCGGCCCGAACGTCACCTCGACGTCGCCGACGAGATCGCGCACCGTCTCCGCGAGCCGCCGGATCGAGATCGCCTCTTCGGATTCGAGGTTGTACGTGCGGTTCTTCGCGGCCGGCTTCGAGTGCGAGCACGTGCGCGGCGGCGAGGTCCTCGACGTAGACGAACCGCCGTTCCTGCGAGCCGTCGCCGTCGATGCGCAGCGGCTCGCCGCGCATCGCCCGCAGGAGGAACGCGGCGACGACGAGGTCGCTGCGCATGCGCGGACCGAACGGGATGCCGTAGCGCAGGACGGTGTACGGGACGGCCGAAGAGCGTCGCGTAGTCGCGGCAGAACATCTCGGCCGCGATCTTCTCCGACACGTAGAGGTGGCGGTCGGTCTCGAGGTCGAACGGCGTGGTCTCGTCGACGACGTCGCCGTGGGTCGCGGCGTACACCCAGACGGTGCTGGAGACGATGACGCGGCCCGCGTCGGCGCGGCGGCCGGCTTCGAGCACGCGCGGCCACGCCGAGGGTGTTGAGCGCGACGCTCTCGGCCGGGTCGGCGACGATGTCGTTCACGTCGGCCATCGCCGCGAGGTGGAACACGGCGTGCGCGTTCTTCAACGCGTCGGTGACCGAGTCCTGGTCGAGCATGTCGACGTCGGCCCACTCGACGTTCGGGCTGCGCGGGCGGCTTCGGGTCGATGACCCGGACCTCGTAGCCCGCGGCCAGCAGCGCGTCGACGACGTGCGAGCCGACGAACCCGGATCCGCCGGTGATCGCGATCAGTTCGTTGCTCAAGACAGACCCATCTCGCTGAGCGCGGTCCCGAGGGACTCGACGACGTAGTCGGCGTCGCTCTCGCGAGAGCGACGGGTACAACGGCAGGCAGATGTGACGCGCGCCGATGAACTCGGCGCCGGGGAGCGGCCGGTCGGCGAACGCCTCGAACACGGGCTGTTGGTGCAGCGGTGTGTCGTAGACCTCGCCCGAGAGCCCGACGTCGAACCGTTCGCGCAGCGTCTGCTTCAGCGCGGCGCGGTCGACGCCCTCGGGCAGGAACGCGATGTACTTGTAGTAGTTGCAGTGCGCGTCGGCCGGGATCTGCAGCGGGCGCAGCCCGAGGTCGTCGATCGGCGGCGTCGTAGCGCTTGGCCAGCGCCTGGCGCGCGGCGATGAACTCGTCGAGCCGGCCGAGTTGCGACTGCACGATCGCGGCGTGCGGCTCGCTCATGCGCCAGTTGGCGCCGAGCCGGGTGTGGAAGTTGGCGAGGAACGATCCCTTGCCCTGGTCGCGGTACGTGTGCGCGGCCTCGACGATCGCCTCGTCGTCGGTGACGATCATGCCGCCCTCGCCGCCCGCGATGACCTTGGTCGGGTAGAACGAGAACGCGGCCGCGACGCCGAAGGTGCCGGCGCTGCTTGCCGCCGAGCGCGCTGCCGTGCGCGTGGGCGGCGTCCTCGACGAGGTGGACGCCCGCGGTCGCGGCACAGCTGTGCGAGCGCGGGAACGGCCGGGCTGATCAGGCCGCCGATGTGGACGGCGACGACGGCCGCGGTGTCGGGACGTGATGCGGGACTCGACGTCGGCGAGATCGAACGCCATCGTCTCGGGGTCGCAGTCGACGAACACGACGCGCGCGCCGGCGTGCACCGCGGCGGCCGCGGTCGCGAAGAAGGTGTTCGCGGGGACGATGACCTCGCGGCCCTCGACGTCGAGGGCGCGCAGGATGATCTCGAGCGCGCTCGTTCCGGAGCTCACCGCGACCGCGTGCTGGGTCGAGTGGCGCTTGGCGAACGCGGCCTCGAGCTCGCGGCCGATCGGGCCCAGCGTGAGCTGGCCGGTGGTCGAGGGCTTGGTCGATCCGGGCGAGGATCTCGGCGCGGTCTTCGGCCGGGAAGCACACCCGGGCAGGGGGCACGCGCATGAGCAGAGAATCTATCGAAGCCGGGCCCGCAAGGCCCGAATAACCGGGCCCGGCGCCGGTCTCTGACCGAACCTTGACCTGCGCGATTCACAGGTTGCGGTGCCCGTGAGTCACGACGGCGATGACCGCGACTCGCCACGTCGTGCTCGTCGGGCTCATGGCCTCGGGCAAGTCGACGGTCGGGCGCCTCCTCGCCGCCCGGCTGGGCCGGCCGTTCGTCGACAACGACGCCGCTGCTCGCGGCGCGCACCGGCCGCTCGGCGCGTGAGATCGCCGACGCGGAGGGCGCCGAGGCGCTGCACCGCCGCGAGGCGGAGGTCGCTGGTCGACGCCCTCGCGAGCCCGGCGCCGGCGGTCATCGCGGCGGCGGCCGCCGCGCCGCTCGAGCCGCTCGCGGCCGCGGCGCTGGCCGCCCACGACGTGGTGTACCTGCGGGCGACGCCCGACGGTCGCTCGCCCGCGGCTCGCGCGGCGTCGCCGCCGGCGACGACCACCGCCCGTTCGTCGGACCGCGGACGCGCCGGCGGTGCTCGCGGCGCAGTTCGCCGCGCGCGACGAGCCGCTACCGCGCGCTCGCGACGCTCGTCGTCGACGCGGACGGCGACGGCGTCGCGGCGATCGTCGACGAGATCAGCTGCGGCGCTCGCACGATGAGCGTCTCGAACGCGACCCGGGTCGTGAATCCGAGCGCCTCGTAGACGCGGATCGCGGAGTGGTTCTCCGCGAGCACGTGCAGGATCGGCGTCTCGCCGCGCGCTTCGATGCCGGCCGCGACCGCGCGGACCAGCCGGGTCGCGAGGCCGCGCTTGCGCGCGTCCGCGATCGGTGCACACCGCGCTCAGCTCGGTGTAGCCCGGCGGGATGGACGCGTTCGCCCGCCATCGCGACGAGACCGTCGGCCCGACTCGGCGCGGCAGCCCGAGATACGTGCCGAGCTCGACGGTGCGTTGCGCGAACGGACCGGGCACGCGTGCGCTCGACGAGGGCGAGCATGTCGCGCGACGTCGGCGCGCGCCGAGCTCGCACGAACGTGTCGTCGGGCTCGCCGATCGGCTCGGTCGCGACCATCTGCAGCGAGTTCATCCGGATCGGTGACCTCCCAGCCGGCGGGCACCTGCGACCGCGGCGCGGGCCGGAAGATCACGTGCGCGCCGCCGGGCCCGACGAGACGCGCGAGCGCGGCCCACGCGTCGGGGCCGACGTCGTCGGGGAGCGCGGCGAACACCGCGACGTCGGTCTGGTAGCGCAGCGCGAGGCTGCTCCCCTCGGAGAACTGGGCCTGCGGGCCGGTCAGCGCGTGCCAAACGGGGTTGTCGAGCGGCTCCATGTCCGCGATGGTGTCATGGTGACGCTCGCCGAACCCGCGATTTTCGATCATCTCGCCCGGATCGACGTCGACGGCTACACGATCGTCGAGGACGCGATCGAGCCCGAGCTCGTCGACCGGCTGCGCGACACGATCCGGCGGCTGGAGCGCGAGCTGCGACGTCGAGCCCAAGGGCACGGCGGCCGAGGGCCACGCGACCCGGCGCATGTACAACCTGCTCGCCAAGGACGCCGGTGTTCCAGGCGATGCCGCTGCACGAGAGCGTGCTGCCGATCGTGGAGCGCGTCCTCGACCGCGGGTGCCTGCTGTCGGGCATGACCGCGATCGACATCGGTCCCGGCGAGGACGCGCAGCCGATGCACGGCGACGACATCGTGATGTCGCGCCACCTGCAACGCCCGCACGCGCCGATGATGGTGACGAGCATGTGGGCGCTCGACGACTTCACCGCCGCGAACGGCGGCACGCGTTTCGTTCCCGGCTCGCACCGCTTCCGCGGCACGCCCGACGAGCCCGGGCGCGCTCGACGGCATCGAGGTCGCGCGCGCTCGAGATGCCGCGCCGGTTCGGTGATGATCTTCCACGGTTCGCTGTGGCACGGCGGCGGCGCGAACACCACGGCCGACGTCGTGGCGCTGCGGCGTGAACGTGCAGTACTGCCCCGGGTTCGTGCGCCAGCAGCAGAACCCGTACCTCGGCATCCCGCCGGAGGTCGCGGCGACGTTCTCCGACCGGCTGCTCGAGCTGCTCGGCTACCGCCTCTACAAGGGGATCATGGGCCACGTCGACGGCGCGAGCCCGGGCGAGGTCGTGTTCGGCGCGCGGATGGCCGAGACCGCGTACCGCGACAGCGAGCAGCGCGGCACGCGGCCGATGACCGGCGACCTCGACGGCTGAGCCGATCAGGCGTCGGCTTCGAGAGCGCGACGGGCGCGCAGTCGGATCCGCCGCCGGGCGCGGGCCGGTGCCGCACGGCCCGCTGCGGGCGTGATCGTCACCGATCGAGCCGTCGACGGACGCGCGGCCGTCGACGATGAGCGAGTAGTCGTCGGGCCGCGCCGGCGGCCAGAGCAGCGACACGTTCGGCCGGTCGGCGGCGTTCGCGCAGCTGCGCTTGCCGGCCTCGCACGTGATCGCGCCGTCGCCGATCGCGCGGCGTGATCGCGACGGCGTGCGCGCTCGCGTCGTCGGACACGGTGAGCAGGTACGCGAACGGCGCTTGCCGCGCGGCGATCGTCGCGCAGCTCGTCGCAGCTCGACCCGGATGCTCATCGGCTCGCCTTCCTGGAGAACTCTCGGGGTTCGTAGTAGCCGGGCTGCGTGTCGCGCCGGCCGCGTTTCGACGTGTAGCGCCACTGCGCGGAGATCCGGCCCCGCACCGCGTGGCGCGTCTTCGGCACGCCGTGCAGCCAGTCGGCCTGGAAGCGGCCGCCGAACACCATCAGGTCGCCGCCGGCGGGCGAGAGGTCGCGGGCGCGTCGACGCGTCGCGGGTGTTGCGCGCGCTGCACGAGGAACGGCCGCTGCGCGCCGAACGTCAGGATCGCGACGACGGTGTCGTCGAGCCAGCGTCATCTCGCGGTCGCGGTGCATGGCGACGCTGTCGCGCGAGTTGCGGTAGTACGCGAAGCCGAAGCCGTCGAAGCGCGCGTCGTACCGCGCCGCGATCGCCTTCTGCGCGTCGGCGAGCACCGGATGGCCCGGATTCGGCGATCGAGCCGCCCGCGCCCATGCGGGGCTCGTCGATCCAGCGCTCGTAACGCCACACGCGACCCTGGCGCCAGGCGACGTTCGCCACGAGATGCTCGTAGACGGCGTCGGCGCCGAGCAGCCAGCCGCGCGCGATGTCGATCCACGAGGTGTCGTCGAGCGCGAGGCGCTCGAACGGCACGTCCGGATCGATCGCGGGCGCGACGGGCATCGCGTCAGCCCATCGCGGCGTAGCAGGCGTTGATGAGCTCGTAGCTCCGGGCGTCGCCCGCGAGGCCCATGTCCATGCGGTTCATGACGTAGCCGAACGCGAGCCCGGCGTCGGGATCGGCCCAACCGACCGATCCGCCCGCGCCGAAGTGGCCGAACGAGCGCGGGCCGCCGAGCTCGATGAGGCTCGAGCGCAACATGAAGCCGAGACCGAACTGGATGTCCATGTCGAGCAGCACGGTGTTCGGACCCGTGGTCAGCTGCGTGGTCGCGCGGCCGAGCTGCTCGTCGTCGAGGAGGCGGATGCCGTCGACCGTCCCGATGCACGCCGCGTACATGCGCGCGAGCGAGCGGGCGTCGCCGATGCCGTTCGCGGCGGGAACCTCGGCCGCGTGCAGCGCGCGCGAGTTCCACACGTCGGGATCGGACGAGCGCGCCGCCGGGCGCGAACAGCGCCTTGCCGAGCATGGTGTCGGGACCCATGATCTCGTTGACGAACGCGCGCACCTCGGGGTCCTCGAGCGATGAGCGGGTCGGCGAGCCCGCCGACGAGCGTCGCGACGCGCGCCTCCTCCGACTCCGGGAGCCCGATCCAGAAGTCGAGGCCGAGCGGCGTCGCGATCTCGTCGTGGAAGTAGGTGCCGACGCTGCGTGCCGGTGATGCGCCGGATGACCTCGCCGACGAGCCAGCCGTAGGTGGTCGCGTGGTAGCCGTGCTGCGATCCGGGCTCGTAGTGCGGAACCTGTTGCGCCAGCGCGTCGACGACCGGATCCCACGACAGCGCCTGGTCGAGCGTCATCTCGCCGTCGACCCACGCGAGGCCGGCCTGGTGCGAGAGCAGGTACTTGACCGGGATGTCGGCCTTGCCGCCCGCCGCGAACTCGGGCCAGTACCGCGCAACCGGCGCGTCGACGTCGAGCGCGCCTTCCTGCGCGAGCTTGTTGGCGCAGACCGCGGTCGCGCCCTTGGTCGTCGAGAAGACGAGCGCGAGCGTGTCGCTCGTCCCAGGCGCGGCCGGTCGTCGAGGTCGGCGGTGCCGCCCCAGAGGTCGACGACCTTCTCGCCGCGGTAGTACGCGCTGAACGACGCGCCGACCTCCAGGCCTTTGGCGAAGTTCGCCTCGAACGCGTCCTGCACGCCCTCGAAGCCGTTTGCCGTCGTGCCGTGCAGTTCGGTCATGGGATTGGTCTACCAAAGGAGTGCCGGGGCGGCGAGCGCGGACGCTCGCGCGGCCCGCACAGCGGCTTCGCGTTCCCCTCACAAAGCCGGGCGATCCTCCTCGTGACGGTTTCCACCGATCCCGCACGGAGGACGACATGCACGGACAGGGATTCTCGGGAAGACGAGCGAAGCTCGGCAGGACGGTGGCGGTCGGCTCGATCGCGGCCGCGCTCGTCGTCGGCGGTGCCGCGAG
Source organism: uncultured Actinomycetes bacterium (assembly GCA_963829195.1). Taxonomy (GTDB): domain Bacteria; phylum Actinomycetota; class Acidimicrobiia; order IMCC26256; family PALSA-610; genus PALSA-610. Next base: position 433,825 of record CAWHHS010000006.1, on the reverse strand, counting down.
CGCCTTCGCGACGACGGCAACGAGCGGCCGCGCGCCGCACCCGCGACCGCGTCGCCGCACGACGTGCCTGCCCGCGGGCCACGACGACGTGTGGCCGGTCTGGGCCGACGGACGCCCGGTGCGCGAGCCGGGCGTCGCGGTGTGGCACGACGCGTCCGGGTGGCACGTCCGGGTGACGCACGACACGTTGCACGATCGCGTGTTCTCGGGCGAGATCCGCGACGACGGGCGCGCTCGTCGCCGTGAAGGCGGTGCGCCTCGAGCAGCAACGATGCCGTCGCGGTCGGTCCCGACGCGCACACGATCCGGCTTCCGCTTCAACAACTACGGCGGGATCGACGGCTTCGACTTCGCGACGCACTGCGCGCCGTTCCTCGCGTTCGGGTTCGCCTCCGACGGCCACGTCGTGCCCGCCGCGCGCGTCGCGATCGGCGCCGCGGGTCGTCACCCGGCACGCGACCCGTTCGTCATCACCCGTACGGCGTAGGCGCAGGCTCGCCGGCCGGTTCGGGGGTGGGTCCCGGTGACCGGGAACCCACCCCCGCGGCCCCTACACTGGCAGTTCCCCCCGAATTGGAGTTCTCATGACCGCGCGCGACGACCTGCGCAACGTGGCGATCATCGCCCACGTCGACCACGGCAAGACGACCCTCGTCGACGCGCTGCTCGTGGCAGTCCGGCGCGTTCCGCGCCAACCAGGACATCAACGAGCGGGTCATGGACTCGAACGACCTCGAGCGCGAGAAGGGCATCACGATCCTCGCGAAGAACACCGCGGTGAAGTACGGCGACGTGACGCTCAACATCGTCGACACGCCCGGTCACGCCGACTTCGGCGGCGAGGTCGAGCGGGCGCTCGCGATGGTCGACGGCGTGCTCCTCCTCGTCGACGCGAGCGAGGGACCGCTCCCGCAGACGCGCTTCGTGCTGCGCAAGACGCTCGAAGCGCACCTGCCCGGTCATCCTCGTCGTGAACAAGGTCGACCGGCCCGACGCGCGCATCGCGGAGGTGCTCGACGAGGTGTACGAGCTCTTCATCGATCTCGGCGCCGACGAGCACCAGATCGAGTTCCCGATCGTCTACTCGAACGCGCGCGCCGGATGGGCGTCGCTCGACCCCGGACGTCGAGGGCAGCGACCTCAAGCCGCTGTGCGAGCTGATCCTCGAGCGCATCCCCGCGCCCGAGTACGACGAAGGCGCTCCCTTCCAGGCGATCGTCACGAACCTCGACGCGTCGCCGTACCTCGGTCGCCTCGCCCTGTGCCGCGTGCGCAACGGCCGCGTGCGCAAGGGCCAGCAGGTCGCGTGGTGCCGCATCGACGGCACGATCGAACGCGTGAAGATCGTCGAGCTGTTCCTCACCGACGCGCTCGACCGGGTTCCCGCGGAGGAGGCCGGACCGGGCGACATCATCGCGGTCGCCGGCATCCCCGAGATCACGATCGGCGAGACGCTCGCCGACGTCGACGACCCGCGGCCGCTGCCGCCGCTCATCATCGACGAGCCGAGCCTGTCGATGACCGTCGGCATCAACACGTCGGTGCTCGCGGGCCAGGACGGCAAGAAGCTCACCGCGCGCCAGGTCGAGAACCGGCTGCAGCAGGAGCTCGTCGGCAACGTGTCGCTGCGCGTGCTCGAGACCGAGCGTCCCGACGCGTGGGAGGTGCAGGGCCGCGGCGAGCTGCAGCTCGCCGTGCTCGTCGAGACGATGCGCCGCGAGGGTTTCGAGCTCACGGTCGGCAAGCCGCAGGTCGTCGATGCGCGAGATCGACGGCAAGCGCCACGAGCCGGTCGAGCTCCTGACCGTCGACGTGCCCGAGGACTATCTCGGTGTGGTCACGCAGCTGCTCGCGCTGCGCAAGGGCCGCATGGAACAGATGGTCAACCACGGCACCGGCTGGGTTCGCCTCGACTTCCGCGTCCCCGCGCGCGGCCTCATCGGGTTCCGCACCGAGTTCATGACCGAGACCGCGCGGCACCGGCATGCTCCACCACGTGTTCGACGGTTGGGCGCCGTGGTTCGGCGAGCTCCGGACGCGCCCGACCGGCAGCCTCGTCGCCGACCGGCGGGGCATGACGACCGCGTACGCGCTCATGAACCTGCAAGAGCGCGGCGCGATGCTCATCGGCCCGGGCGTCGAGGTGTACGAGGGGATGATCGTCGGCGAGAACGCGCGCGCCGACGAGATGGACGTGAACCCCACGAAGGAAAAGCAGCTCACGAACCACCGGGCGTCGGGTTCCGACGACCTCGTCCGGCTCGTGCCGCCGCGCGCGATGTCGCTCGAGCAGGCGCTCGAGTTCATCACCGACGACGAGTGCGTCGAGGTGACGCCGAAGAACGTGCGGCTGCGCAAGGTGTCGCTCTCGCAGAACGACCGCGGCCGGGCGCGCAACTCGATGAAGCCGCCCCGCTCCTGAGCTGCTCGCGTCGGCGACGCCGCGCGGTCAGTGGACCGTCGACGCCCGACGATCGCGACCAGCGTGATCAGCGTCACGATCGTGTTGTAGGTCGCGTGCGCGACCATGCCCGCGCCGAGCCGACCGGTGCTCGCGCGCAGCCAGCCGTTGAACAGCCCGAGCACCATGACCGTGCCGCATCGGACGGCCGCCTGGTTGAAGGTCATGCCGAGCTCGAAGTGCGCGAGGCCGAACAGCATCGGCCTGGACGACGATCGCGGGGGTGCTGCCGAGGTCGCGCGTCAGCGCCGCTCTGGACGAGCCCACGGAAGAACAGCTCTTCGACGATCGGCGCGCCGATGCACGCGAGCAGACCGACGACGATGACGAGCGAGAAGCTCGGCGCGGTCGCCGACGAACAGATGCGAGCCGCCGTTGTCGGGGAACAGCGTGCGCAGCGCCGACCGCGACCCGGCCCGCGAGGATGATCCCGACGACGCCGACGCCGATACCGGCACCGATCTCCTGGCCCGACGGCGCGACGAAGCCGAGGTCGGCCAGCGTCCCGCCCGGGCGGCGGTGGCGTCGACGACGTACGCGGCCACGCAGAGCCCGGCCCACAGTCCGGACTGGCTGAGGACGAGGTTGGGGACGGTGAGCGGGCGCATACCGGCCGCGGTCGGCGACCTTCGCGCAGATCAGGGAGCCGACGATCGCGCCGACGAACCCGAGGACCGCGATCCCGAAGCCCTGGATGTCGTCGCGGGCCGTGGGCGGCGCGGCGATCGCGCGGGTCGGGACGGCGACGAGTCGCGGCGGAGGCGGGCGCGAAGCCGGCCGCCGGCGGCGGGGGAGCGGGTCGGGGCGCGGGAGTGGTGAACCCGGTCCACGCGATGCCGTCCCACCAACGGGTCGGCGCGACGCGCCACGGGTCCGGGTACCAGCCCGGTCCGGGCGCGTGCGCGCCCGCCGGGGTTCGGTCGACTGCACCCTCTGTTTTCGGCGCCGGCGGGCGCCGACTTGCGACCGAATCGGCCCGCGCCCGGGGCTACCTGCACCGGTGTCCGGTCGAGCAGCCGGCGGGCCGTGCCGCCGAGGAACAGGGCCATCGCCTCGTCGTCGAGGGGCAGGGCCTTCGCCTCCGCCAGCGAGCGGCGCATCGGGAACCAGGGTTCGTCGCTGCCCCAGAGCACACGCCCGCGGTACGTCTTCGTGTTCATGAACGCGACGAGGTTCGGATCCATGTAACGCGGCGCGTACGCCGTGCACGAGACGTACAGGTTCGACCACTTGCGCATGTAGTTCATGAGCAGCTCTTCGTACGGATGCCCCATGTGCGCGACGATCACCGTGAGGTCGGGGAAGTCGATGAGGACGTCCTCGAGGAGCTCGGGGTGCTGCACCCGCGACCGCACGCGGGGGCCGGGGATGCCGGCGTTGATGCCGACGGGGAGCCCGAGCTCTTCGCACACCTGGTAGATCGGGTAGTGGCGCGCGTCGTTGGTGGGAACCTGCGAAGCGAGCGGCATGACACGCACCATGCAGAACGCGGGATGCTGCGCGAGCTCGCGGATGCGCTTCACCTGCCGGCCCGGCCGCGACGGATCGCCGACGCCGCCCGCGACCATGAACCGGCCCGGGTGCGCGTCGCAGATGTCGAGGAGCTTGTCGGTGTTGCGGTCGAGCCCGCCGGTGAACACGCCGGTCGCGACGCCGAGCTCGTCCATGATCGCGAGGAGCGAGTCGACCCCGACCGGACCCTGGTTGCTGCCGAGGTAGCCGGGGATGTTCCTCGTAACCCTCCTGGGTCACGAACTGTTGTGCCGACTGCTCGGTGACGAGGTTGACCCAGATGTCGAAGATGTCCATGGAGCCGGCGACGCTAGCCAAGGCCGCGGATCCGGCGCACGGGCTACGTTTGCGCCATGCGCGCCGCCCTGCTCGAAGCGTCGGAGAAGCCGCTCGCGATCGTCGACGACGTCGACATCGACGATCCGCGCGCCGGTGAGGTCCGGGTGCGGGTGTCGCACTGCGGCGTGTGTCACTCCGACCTCTCGCTCGTCGAACGGCACGTTCCCGTTCATGGGGCCGACGGTGCTCGGGCACGAGGCGGCCGGCGTCGTCGACGCGATCGGCGCCGGGTGTGACCTCGGTGGTCCCCGGGCGACAAGGTCGTGCTCACGCCGATCCCGGTGTGCAACGCGTGTTACTGGTGCGCACGGGGCGAGTACGGCTGCTGCGTCAACGCGCAGTCGATCACGAGCGGCACCTTCGTCGACGGCCGCACGCCGTTGTCGCGCCAGGGCCTTCCCGTGCTGCGCGGGGTCGGGCTCGGCGGTTTCGCGGAGTACGTGATCACGACCGAGACCGGCGCGATCAAGGTCGCCGACGACACCCCGCTCGACATCGCGTGCGTCATCGGCTGCGCGGTGCAGACCGGTGTCGGCGCGGTGCTCAACACGGCGCGCGTGCCCGAAGGCGCGACGGTGCTCGTCGCGGGCGCGGGCGGTATCGGCGTCTCGATCGTCCAGGGCGCGGTCGTCGCGGGCGCGACGCGGATCATCGTCTCCGATCCCGTGGCCGCGCGGCGCGAGACGGCCACGGGCTTCGGCGCGACCGATGTCGTCGATCCCGCCACCGACGACGTGATCGGCGCGGTGCAGCAACTGACCGGCGGCATCGGCGTCGACTTCGCGTTCGACGCGGTGGGCGCGGGCCCGGTCATCGAGACGTGCATCTGGGCGACCCGCAACGGCGGGACCACCGTGATGGTCGGCGCCGGCGGCATCGACCAGACGGTCACGCTCGCGCCCGCCGGTCATCTTCACGGTGACCGAGCGCAAGCTCATCGGCTGCCTGCTCGGCAGCTGCAACGGCCGGCGCGACATCCCGCGGCTGCTCGACCTCTGGCGCGCCGGGCCGCCTCGACCTCGAGGGCATGATCACCGCCCGGCGTCCGCTCGCCGAGATCAACGAGGCCTTCGCCGACATGACCGCCGGCCTCGGCCTGCGCACCGTCCTCACGATCTAGGGAGTCGCCATGGAAGTCGTCGCTCCCGCAGCAACTCGAGGACTTCGTACGCGCGCAGGCGCGCAGCGGTCGTTACGCCGACGAGCAGGAGGTCGTGCGCGACGCGGTGCGCCAGATGCGCGCGCTCGTGAAGGCGGCCGAGGACCCGACCGTCGCGGGTCTGGTGCGGGACGCGGTGGGCATCGCGAACCAGGCGCAGCGCGACGTCGCGAACGTGCTTGCAGATCGCCGACCGGGAGACGAGCGTGCTCGAACGAGGTCGTCGGTCACGCGGCGTCGCTCGCGAGCGCGGCGGTCGACGTCGTGCGCAAGGTGCCGGGCGCGCGTGAGCTCGAACGGGTCGTGCGCGGACCGGTCGAGCTGCTGACCGCGACCGCCGAGCGGGGCGAGGTGCAGGCGCGAGGCGATCCGCCAGAACCTCGAGGCGACGGCGAAGGCGCTCGGGCTCCTCACCGTCGGTGCTCGAACGCGTGAACAGTGCGAGCCGTACCGTCAACCACGTGATCTCGCCCGAACCGTGACCGCAAGGGAGATGACCGCGGCGGACGCCGCCGCGCTGGTTCGGCCCGCCGACACGCTCGCGATCCCGCTCGGTCCGGGCATGCCCGGCGGGCTGATGCACGCGCTGGGCGAGCGCGACGACTGGCAGGAGCTCGAGGTCTTCGGCGCCCTGCTTCTCGACCTCTACCTGGTCTTCACGAAGCCGGGCGTCCGCCTGCGCAGCGGCTTCTTCGGGCCGGCCGAGCGCGCGCTGCGCGACGCGGGCGGCAACATCGAGTTCATCCCGGCCGACTTCCGCCGCTTCGTCACGATCGCCGAGCAGTTCGCGCCGCGCGTCATGACCACCGCCGCCGCGCCGCCCGACGACCGACGGCATCATGAGCCTCTCCCTGCACGCGGGCGCGACCGTCGGTGAGCTGCACAGAGCCGCGGTCGATCCCGACCGCATCGTGATCGTCGAGGTGAACGAGCAACCTGCCGCGGACGCTCGGCATCCCGCCGCAGTTCACGCACGCGCTGCATGTCGACGAGGTCGACGTGATCGTGCGCAACGACGTGCCCGCCGTTCGCGCTCCCCGACGAGGCGCCCACCGACGTCGATCGCGCGATCGCCGAGTTCGCCCGCGGGTTCGTCTCCGACGGCATGCACGCTGCAGACCGGGATCGGCGGGATCCCGTCGACGATCGTCGAGGTGCTCGCCGAGGGCCCGGGCGGCGACTACGGCGTGCACTCCGAGATGTTCACCACCGGCCTCATGCGGCTGCACGAGGCGGGCAAGGTGACCAACGCGCGCAAGGGCGAGTTCCGCGGGATGTCGATCTCGACGTTCGCGCTCGGGAACACCGAGCTGTACGCGTGGCTCGACACAATCCCGACGTGCGGTTCCTGCCGGTCGAGGTCGTGAACGCGCCCGAGGCGATCGCCCGCAATCACCACGTCGTCTCGATCAACGGCGCGCTCGACGATCGACCTCTACGGCCAGGTCGTCGCCGACCGCTTGAACGGCCTGCAGTTCTCCGGCATCGGCGGCCACGAGGACTTCGTCGCGCAGTCGGGACTGGAGCTGGGCGACCGCTCGCTGATCTGCCTGCCGTCGACCGCCGGAGCACGCGGTCCGGGCGCCGTCGTGTCGAGGATCGTCACGGCGCTGCGGTGCCGGCAGCGACGGTGACGACGCCGCGCCATCAGGTCGACGTCGTGATCACCGAATTCGGCGTCGCCGAGCTGCGCGGGCGCACGATCCGCGAGCGCGCGCTCGCGCTGGCCGAGATCGCGCATCCCGACTTCCGCGACGAGCTCCGCGCGGCCGCGGCGGTCCTGTCGTGATCGCGCCGTCGGGTTGCCCGTCGTAGGGTCGGCGACGCCTGAACCAGCTCTGGGTCGTGCGGCACGCGGAGACCGAGTGGAGCGCGTCGGGCCGCCACACGAGCCGGACCGACGTCGCCGCTCGACCGCAGCAGGACTCGCGGCCGCGGCCGCGCTCGCGCCCGTGCTCGCCCGGCACCGCGTTCGCGCTCGTGCTCGACGAGCCCGAGGACGCGAGCCGCGCGACGGCCGCGGCGCGGCCGGCTTCCCCGACGCGGTCGTCGACGACGACCTGCTGCGAGTGGGACTACGGCGATCTCGAAGGGCTCACGACGCCCGAGATCCGGCACGCGGGGCGCGGAGTTCGACGAACTGGACCATCTGGCGTGGCCCGGTGCCCGGGCGGCGAGACGTCTCGCCGAGGTCGGTGCGCGCGCGGCGCCGGGTGCTGGAGCGGGTCGCGGCCGCCGGCGGCGACGTGCTGTGCTTCGGGCACGGGCACGCGTCGCGGGTGCTCGTCGCGGTCGCGCTCGAGCTCGGCCCCGCTGCCGGTGCCCGATTTGCGCTGGATCCGGCCCGATCAGCGTCGTCGGGGCGGAGCACGACGTGCGGGCCCTCCGCACGTGGAACGCCCGCAGCACCTGACGATCTCTTTACAAACCTCCCCCTCAAGCGTTCATGTTCGGGGTCGAACCTGAATGCATGTACACGACACGACGCTCCGGCGCCGGCCTCGCGGCCCTCGCACTCGGGGTCGCGGCGCTCGTCGCCGGCTGCGGTGGGACCTCGACGAAGGCGACCCCCGTCGCGCCGGCCGGCAGTGTCGCGACGACCGCCTCCACAGTCCGTCCGGATACCGGCGCAAGCACGCCGACGTCCACGCGCTCGGGGTCGGCGCCCGGCGCCGTGACCACGGTCGCACCGGCTCCGCACCCGTCCGCCGCGCAGCTGGCGACGGTCTCGGCCGAGCTCTCCGGCGCCGGTACATCGCTGACCGACAGCCAGAGCGCGATCACCGCCTCGAACGTGAACGCGGCCAAGAGCCAGGAAGGGAGCGCGCCGTGAACCGCCCGACCGTAAAGATCCTTGGCGCGGCGACCACGCTCGCCGCGACCGCGACCCTCGCATTCGTGGCCCCGGCCGGCGCCCTCGGCGCAGGCGCGACGAGCGGGACCATCGGTACCAATACCCCCGCGTCGCAATGCCGCGGCGCGGACGTGAAGCCCATCGTGCACGCGGACGCGGTACGCCGCGAGGCAACGCTCACGAATCTGGTCGCCCAGGTTCAGGCGCGGAAGGACGCCTTCGGCCTGAACGGCGCCCAGATCGCCGCGCTGCAGAGCGCGAGCTCGGCGATCACCGCGCTCGACGCTCAGATCGCGAGACCTGTTATCCGACCCTCGCCGCGCTGCACGCCGACGCGAGCAAGTTCTTCGTCGACTACCGGGTGTACTGGCTCCGGGTGCCGCAGACCGAGGTGATCGTCGCGGCCGACCATCTCGCGAATGCGACGGGGCGCCTGCGCGACGCGGCGGCGAAGCTCGCCCCGCTGGTCGGGTCCGACGCCAAGGCGAAGGCCGACCTCGACGCCATGAACGCCGCGATCGCGGCCGCCGGCGCCAAGATCGGGACACCGCCCGCGCCGGGCCCGACGATCGCTCCCGTACCCGGGCTCCAGCCCGCGGCGGACATGACGCACGACACCGCGGTGCTCGAGACCGCCTACGGCGACCTCATCGCCGCCCACGCGTCGCTGCTCCAGGCCCGCGGCGGACGGCCTCGAAGTGGTCAGCGACCTACAGCGCTAACACGGGCATCACGCGGCGCGCGAAATTCGGCCGCGTCCGTAAAGTTTCGCGCGCACTGTGGTCGAAGTAACAGTTGGCATGCGTGGGTCAGGCGTTCACTGGCCGGCGGACGTCGTTCCCGAGACGACGCACCGCACGGGGGGATCGCGAATGCTCCTTGACGAGCTCTTCGCGGAGCGGGAACGCGCCCAGGCGCCGACCGCTCCGACACCGGTACTGACGGTCGACCCGGTCGCCGTCCCGTCGACGATCGAAACCGGTCGCCGGGCGGTTCGCCAGCGGCTCGTCGAGCTCGAGAGCGCGGCCCGCCGCAACTACCGCTCCGCCGAGGAGGCCCGCCGCGTCCTGGCCGAGGAGCACGAGCGGCTCCAACAGGAGGCGACGGCGCGCACGCAGGCGCAGCACGAAGCCGCCGCCCTGCGGCGTGAGATCGACCGCCTCGCCGAGGAGGAGGCGCGCCGCTCCGCCCAGGAACGCACCCGCGCCGAGCGGGCCGCCCGCGCCCAGATCGCCGACGAGCTGCGGCACTTCCAGGAAGAACACGAGCGGGTCGTGCAGGAGATGCGCGGGCTGCGCAGCTCGCTGACGGAACACGACGGGCTGCTCGACGAGTACGTGACCCGCCTGCGCGAGGAGCAGGGCGCACGCGCGGCGCTGCGCGCCGAGCTCGACCGCGCCGAAGCCGCGCGCTCGCTGGCCGAACGGAGCCTGCAGCGCGGCGACCGAGAACGCGCGGCCACGGCGCCGAGGACGAGATGATCCGGCTCGCGACCGCCGAGCAGGAACTGGCCGACGCCCGTTCCGACCGCGACCGCCTCGCGGCGCAACTGGGCGAGCTGACGTCCGGCGACGGCGCGATCGCGCGGCTCACCGCGCAGGTCGACGAGCGCGACGGCGAGATCGCGTCGCTCGGGGTACGGATCGCGGACCTGCACGCGCGGATCGACGCCTCGGAGGACGCGGTCGAGACCGCGGTCGCGGAGCGCGACGCGGCGGTGGCGGCCCGAGCCGACGCCGAACGCCGGCTGTCGGAATCGGAGCGGGCGCGGATCGATGCCGAGGCGGCGGCTGCGTCGGCCGTGGCGCGGATCGCCGAGCTGGAAGCGGCGATGCAGGAGCACGTCGAGCGCGACGGACGCGCGTGCGCGTGGAGCTCGATCTCACCCTGGGCAAACTCCGGCGGGAGGCGCGGGACGCATCCAACGCCGGCCGGGCCGCGGAGCAGCAGTTGGCGGCAGCCGAGACCGAGCGCGACGAGTTGCGGGCGCGGGTCGAACAGCTGTCGGCCGAAGGCGTGCGGGCGCGTGCCGATGGCGACCGCCTGCGTGAGCATTGCGCGATTCTCGGAGACGAGCTCGCCGATGCCCGCGCGGCGGTGGCCGAGCTGCAGGCGGCCGCGTCCGCACCCCCCTCCGTTCCGGCCCCCGTCGCGGCGCCCGCTCCCTCGCCCGGTCCGGGCGCGGTTCCCGCCGCCGAGGTCGTTCCCGCCTTCGTCGCGGCGCCACCCGTCGCAACCCGTTCCGACGAATCTTCCGAAGAATCGTCGGAACGGCGCGACGAATCGTTGGTGGCGCGGTCCGACCCGGAGCGGGGCGATGCGTCCCCGCCGCCGCTCCCGCTCCGGGTCGCCGGCCAGAAGGCCCCGGCGCCGCCCCTGGCGCGCCGCCGTCCCCGGCCGCGGCGCGAGCCCGCGGTCGCGGGCGCCCAGAACGTCGCCGGCCCGGTGCCGGTCGCTGCCCGCGGCGCCGGTGCCGGCGACGCGGAAGTGCCCCCGGCTGCGCCCGAGGCGTCGGTCCCCGAGGCCGAGGTCGCGCCCGGCCCGGCCGGCCGAGAGTGCGTTCCGCCGCACGGCGTTGGCCGAGTTCAGCGCGCTCGCGACGAGCGGCAGCGACGACTTCACCTACCGCCGCCGCTGACAACGCCGCCACGCCAGATCCGCCCGTGTGGGCAGTGAAAGTGGTCGTGGGCGCCACTTTCTCCCCCAACTGTTGTCAGTGAAAGTGGTCGTGGGCGCCACTTTCTCCCCCAACTGTTGGCAGGGTTCTGGACTTCAGTCGGGGAATATTTCGCCTAGCTATTTAGCTATGCTAACGGTATGGCGACCACCGACCAGCGCATCCGTAGTTCCGAGCTCGCATCGCAGCTCCGCTTCGCGGTGATGCGGCTCAGCCGTCGCCTCCGCCAGCACGCGCCCGAGGACATCACGCCGTCACAGCTCTCCGCCCTTTCGGTCATCGTGCGCGATCAGCGCCTCACGCTCTCGCAGCTCGCGGAGGCCGAGCGTGTGCAACCGCCCACCATCACCCGCATCGTCGACACTCTCGAACGCAAAGGCCTCGCCGTGCGCATCCAGTCCGACGCACGACCGTCGCTTCGCGTTCGTCGAGCCGACACCCGAGGGACGCGCGCTCGTCGACACGATCCGGCGCAGCCGCGACGCATACCTCGCGCGGCGGCTCCGCACGTTCTCTCGCCGAGGACCGCGCGCTGCTCGAACGGGCCGCGGGCCTCCTCGAACGGCTGATCGAGGACCCCGAGCCATGACGCGTGCAGGTCGTCTCGGTCGCGCGACGTTCTCGTCGCTGAAGAACCGCAACTACCGCCTCTACTTCATCGGGCAGATCATCTCGGTGAGCGGTACGTGGATGCAGCGTCTCGCGCAGGCGTGGCTGATCCTCCGGCTCACGCACAACAACGGTTTCGCGCTGGGTATCGAGTCCGGCCTGCAGTTCCTGCCGATGCTCCTGTTCGGCGCCTGGGGCGGGGTCATCGCCGACCGTTTCGACAAGCGTCGCATGCTCTACCTGACCCAGATCGTCGCCGGTGTGCTCGCGCTCGGGCTCGGCGTCATCGTCGCGGTCGGCGCGGCGACGGTCGCTGCTCGACTACGTCTTCTCCGTGCTGCTCGGCTTCGTGAACGTGATCGACAATCCGGCCCGCCAGACCTTCGTGATGGAGATGGTCGGGCGCGACGAGCTGCCCAACGCGGTCGGCCTGAACAGCGTCGTGATGAACAGCTCGCGCGTCGTCGGCCCGGCGGTGGGCGGCATCGTCATCGCAAGCCGTCGGCCTCGCGCCGTGCTTCTTCTTCAACGCCGCGTCGTACCTCGCCGTGCTGCTCGCCCTCTGGATGATGCGTGCCGACGCCTTGCAGCGGGTCGCCACCGTGCCCCGCGCCAAGGGGCAGCTGCGCGAAGGCTTCCAATACGTCTGGTCCGATCGCATGTTGCGGATCCCGTTGCTGATGATGGCGGTGATCGGCACGCTCGCGTTCAACTTCCAGGTCGTGATCCCGCTGATCTCCACCAAGGTCTTCGGGCTGGGCGCGGGTGGTTTCGGCGGGCTCACGTCGGCGATGGGTGCGGGCGCGGTGCTGGGCGGGCTCGCGGCCGCGTCGCGTCGGGGGGTCTCGTACCGGCGCCTGATCGGGCTGACCTACGCGATGGGCGTCTCGATCCTGCTCGCCGCGGCGGCGCCGACGCTGCTCACCGAGGTGTTCGCCCTGTTCGCGATGGGCGGCGCCTCGTTCGCGTTCATCGCCACCGCGAACACCACCTTGCAACTCACGAGCCGGCCCGAGATGCGCGGCCGGGTCATGGCGTTGTACGCGATCGCGTTCCTCGGCAGCACGCCGGTGGGCAGTCCGATCGTCGGTTGGATCTGCGCGGTCTGGGGTGCGCGCGCCGGGTTCGCCGTCGGCGGTGTCGCGGCGCTCGTCTCCGGGTTCGTGGCGTGGCTCTCGTTCGCGTGGATGCGCGCGGAACGTGCGCAACCGCTCCAGTCGGTGACCGTCGGCACCACCTGACGGCAATGACCGGGAGCTACTGGATGTAGCCCTCGACGGTCTTCGGGTCGCGTGGCTGGGCCTCGGACGGGTCGCGGCCGAACTCCTCCTGGCTGCGCCGCTGCCGCAGCAGGTCCCAGAGCTGGTCGAGCGTCACCTCGATCTCGCGGAGCTTCGCCGGATCGTGGTCGGTGCTCTGTTGCATCCGCTGTTCCTCGGCGACGAGCTCGGTGATCCGGTTGATCAGGTCGCGGTCGTCCACGTGCTGGCTCCCATCGGGTGGCGGTCTGCGCCCAAGTTGTACCCGCTTTCGGGCCAGACTGCGACCGTGCTGCGATTCCGTACCGCCGCCGCCCGCTGGGTGATCGCGGCGACGGTGCTCGGGTCGGGCGTCGTGTTCCTCGACGGGACGGTGGTGAACGTCGCGCTCCCGTCGATCGGCCGCGACCTGCACACCGATGTCGCCGGGCTGCAGTGGACGCTCGACGCGTACCTCGTCACGCTGACCGCGCTGTTGCTGTTCGGAGGCGCGCTCGGTGACCGCTTCGGCCGCAAACGGGTATTCGTCATCGGTCTCGCCGGGTTCACGGCGGCGAGTGCCGGCTGCGCGGCCGCACCCGACGCGACGGTGCTCGCGCTCGGCGCGCGCCGTGCAGGGCGCAGGCGGTGCGTTGCTCGTCCCCGGCAGCCTGGCGATTCTCGCGGCGTCGTTCGCCGAGGACGACCGGGCGAGGGCGATCGGGCTCTGGTCGGGACTCGCGGCGATCTCGGGCGCGATCGGACCGTTCCTCGGCGGTTGGTTGGTCGATGCCGCGTCGTGGCGGTTCGTGTTCCTCGTGAACGTGCCGGTGACGGTGCTGACGATCGCGATCACCGCGCGCCACGTGCCCGAGAGCCGCTCCGACGATCAGGCGCCGCTGGACGTGACCGGCGCGCTGCTCGCATCGTTCGGGCTCGGCGGCGCCTGCTGGGCGTTGATCCAGGGCCCCCAGGGTGTCGACGCGGGTGTGGGCGTGGCCGCAGCCGTCGGCGGCGTCGCGCTCGTGGCGTTCCTCGTCCGCGAAGCACGGCACGACCACCCGATGCTGCCCCTCGGTCTCTTCCGGTCCGCGCAGTTCAGCGGGGTGAACGCGACGACCCTTGCCGTGTACGCCGCCGTCGGGGCCGCGTTCTTCATGATCGTGCTCGAGCTCCAGATCGCGTTGCACTATTCGGCGCTCGAATCCGGCGCCGCGCTCCTGCCGATCACCGCGCTGATGCTGCTGCTGTCGGGGCGTTCGGGCGCGCTCGCGCAGCGCATCGGACCGCGCTTCCCGATGACGATCGGCCCGGTCGTCGTCGGCGCGGGAACGCTCCTGTTCACGCGCGTGCACCCGGGCGCGCACTACCTCACGTCCGTGCTCCCCGCCGCGATCGTGTTCGGCCTCGGTCTCGCGACGACGGTCGCCCCGCTCACGGCGGCGGTGTTCGCCTCGGTCGGCGCCGACGAGCTCGGCGTCGCGTCGGGCGTGAACAACGCCGCCGCGCGTCTGGCCGGCTTGCTGGCGGTGGCGCTGCTCCCCGCGGTCGTGCATCTCGACACCACGCTCGTGCCCGGGGTCCTGACCGACCGGGTCGCGGCCGCGATGCGGATCTGCGCGTTGCTGTGTGTGCTCGGTGGCGCGATCGCGTGGGCGACCGTACGCCGGATCGTGTCCGTGTCGGCCTCGGTTCCGCCCGCCGTTCTGCAACCCTGTCAGGACCCGTGCCTTGCGGATCCGGTTCCGGGGACCGGGTAACGTCTCGCGCCGTATCGGAGTCGGGGGCGCCGTGCCCGGCGCGAAGGATCGGTGTGCCGTGGAGTTCGGGCTCTTCAACAGTGCGTGCGTGTTGCCGCAGTTCAACGGGAACGAGCACCGGCGGATCATGGACGAAGCCGCGATCGTGCAGACCGCCGAGCGGGTCGGGTTCAAGTACACGTGGGCGACCGAGCACCACTTCCTCACCGAGTACTCGCACCTCTCCGCGAACGAGGTGTTCCTCGGCTACCTCGCGGCCGCGACGTCGCACGATCCACATCGGGTCGGGCATCTTCAACGTCACGCCGCCGGTGAACCACCCGGCCCGCGTCGCCGAACGGGTCGCGATGCTCGACCACCTCTCCGAAGGGCGCTTCGAGTTCGGCATGGGCCGCGGCTCGTCGACGACGGAGCAGAAGGGCTTCGGCATCACCGACCCCGACCTCACGCGCGACATGTTCGACGAGGTCGTCGGCGAGTTCGCCAAGATGTGGAAGCCGGGCGAATACCCGGGCTTCGACGGCGAGTTCTTCTCGATGCCGGCCCGCAACGTGCTGCCCAAGCCCTATTCCGCGCCGCACCCGCCGATGTGGGTCGCCGCGGGCAACCCGTCGACGTTCACGAAGGCGGCGCGCATGGGGCTCGGCGTGCTCTGTTTCACGATCGGCGGCCCCGAGTCGGTCAAGCCGCTCGTCGAGCTCTACAAGAACGAGATCGCGAACGCGGAGCCGGTCGGCGACTTCGTGAACGACAACATCATGGTCACCACGCAGTTGTTGTGCCTCGAGGACGGCCAGCGGGCCCGCAACCTCGGGCGCCGACATGGGCATGGGCTATCACCGCAGCCTTCTGCTGCGTTACCTCGACACGTTCCCGCGTCCGGCCGGCATCCCGGAATGGCCGGCGCTGCTCCCGGATCCCACTCCCGCCGAGATCGACGCGTCGATCAAGGCCGGCGACACGCCGTACGGCACGCCCGAGGAGGTCGAGACGGCGATCCGCAAGTACGCCGACGCGGGCGTCGACCAGGTCGTGTTCGGGCTGCTGTCCTCGACCATGGAACGCGACCTCGCGTCGGAGACGATCGAGACGTTCGGCAAGCACGTGCTGCCGGTGTTCGACACCGACCCGGTGCACCGCACGACGAGGCAGCGCGAAGCCGCGGCTGCGTCGCGCGCGGCTGGCGCGCCGTCCCGGTCCGTGCGCCGGGCCTGACACGCCCGCGCCCGCTGGGCCATGCTGGGTGCATGGAGACTCGCTCGATAGGCGCCCTCGACGTGTCGGTCGTCGGTCTCGGATGCAACAACTTCGGCGGCCGGATCGACGAGGCCGCGACCCGAAGGTCGTCGACGCCGCGCTCGACGCCGGGATCACCCTCTTCGACACGGCCGACATCTACGGCGGGACGCTGAGCGAGGAGTTCCTCGGCCACGCGCTCGCCGGCCGGCGCGACCGGGCGCTGATCGCGACGAAGTTCGGCGTGCCCGATCGACGACGACCGCAAGGGCGGCGCGAGCGCGGCGTACGTCGCCCGCGCCTGCGACGACTCGCTGCGGCGGCTCGGGATCGATCGCATCGATCTCTACCAGTTGCACTTCCCCGACGAGAAGACGCCGCTCGAGGAGACGCTGGGCGCGCTCGACGCGCTCGTGCGCGCGGGCAAGGTCCGCGAGATCGGGTGCAGCAACTTCTCCGCGGAGATGATCGAGGAGTCGGCCCGCATCAGCGCCGATCACGGTTGGGCGCGCTTCGTCAGCGTGCAGAACGAGTACAGCCTCCTGCGCCGCGCGCCGGAGAAGCAGGGAGTCCTCGACGCGTGTGCCGAAGCACGACATCGCGTTCATCCCGTACTTCCCGCTCGCGAGCGGCGTGCTCTCGGGCAAGTACAAGCGGGGGGCCGCGCCGCCCGCGGGAACCCGGCTCGCGGGCATGCCCGCCGACCGGCAGGAGCAGGCGCTGTCGACACGCCACGATGGACCGCGTCGAGGCGCTCGACGCGTGGGCCGGGTCGCCACGGGCGCACGCTGCTCGAGCTCGCGTTCGCGTGGCTGCTCGCCCGGCCCGTGGTCGCGTGCGTGATCGCCGGCGCGACGAAGCCCGAACAGGTCGCCGCGAACGCGGCCGCCGGCGGCCTGATACTCACGGACGCCGACATGGCCGAGATCGACGCCGTGATCAGCGCGGCCAAGGGGCGCTGAACGTGGAGCTCGACGAACTCTCCCGGGCCGCAGCTCGCGGTGCTCGGCCGCGAGTGGCTCCTGCACGGTCACCTCCAGGACCGGGTCGGCATGCCGCTCGTGCACACCGGCCGCGAGCGCGAGGAGATGGAGCAGATCGCGATCGAGGAGTGGATGGCGGCGAGCCCGATCTACTCCCGCCGCACCCAGGCGGCCCTCCGGTTCGGCAACGGCGACGTCGCCACGATCCTGAAGAACATCCAGCTCGACATCGGCGCGCCGCACCACTTCATGGACTTCCGGTGCCGGGTCGACGACGCGACAGCACGGCGAGTTCTGGTTGGCCCACTGCGGCGCGCTGCTCGACGTCGAGCCGATGGGCGAGGAATACGTGCACGGGATGTGCCACGCGATCGAGGACCCGACGTTCGACGCCACCGCCGTCGCGACGAACCCGCGCGCGCAGGTGCGGCCGGTCCACCGGCCGCCGCGCGTTCCGGCCGGTCGCGAGCCGCATTGCCATTGGACGATCACGATCGACGAGTCGTTCCCGCCGGTCGAGGCGCACCCGTACCTGGCGATCGTCGAGCGGTCGAAGATCGCCGGCATCGCGATCGAGGAGCCTGCCGGCGACGGTCCGCACGGCGACGAGCCGGGGGGCTGGGACGACTACTCCGGCGACTTCGATCCCGACTTCGAGCTCGAGGACCTCTCGCACCGCGCGCTCGTCGTCGCGTTGCAGGAGGTCGCGGTGCAGAGCCATCTGCTGTTCCGTGGGTTCCTCGTCGCGGTCGCGCAGCGCTACGGCGAGGAGACCGCGCTCGAACTGGTGCCGCAGATCTTCACCGGTCTCGCCGGCATGACCGCACAGCGACTGGTGCCCGTGCTCGGGCTCACCAACGGCGACGCGAACGACATGCGCGAAGCTGTTGCGCTTCCACCCGATGTTCTGGCCGCGCACGTACGTCGATCTGCGGGTCGAGGTCGTCGACGACGACGCGCGTGCGCTTCGCGCTCGGGCCGTGCCCCGTGCTCGACGAAGCCGACGGCTTCACCTGGTTCGCGCAACTGGGCGGCGCCGGCGACCGCGCGCTCGACGCGATCGTGCACGCGGTCGAACCCGCGCGCCCGCGTGCCACCCGGTCGCGACGCGGGGCGACGAGCAGTTCGCCTACGAGGCCGTGATCGACCCGGATGCCCCGGCCGCGACGGAGGCGCCCGAGATCGCGCTCGCCAAGATCAGCGGCGGCGCGAGGTTCGTGTTCACGCCTCGTCGTCCGGTGCGCGTCGGTTGACCGGGGGGCTCGGTCCGAGCAGGGCCGAACCGAGCGTCGCGACCGCCAACGACACCGCCGCGGCGCCCATGATCGCCGCGGCCTGACCGGGCCGCAGCACGTTCGACGCGAGCCCGAGCGACGCGATCGCCGACGGCACGCCCATCTCGGCGGCCGCGAGCAGCCCGCTCGAAAGCGGGAGCCGCACGATCGCGGCGGCGGCGACGGGCACCGCCGTCGTCGCGACCGCGAGCAGCGCGAAGAGCAGGAGATCGTCGCGCGAGTGCACCAGCGCCCGCAGGTCGAGGCGCGCGCCGAGCACGACGAAGAACAACGGGACGAAGAATCCTTCCCCGAGCCCGATGAGCTGGTCGGCGACGCGCCTCGGCTCGCCGAGCACCGACACCATCACGCCCGCCGCGAACCCGGCGAGGAGCGCGCTCGTGTCGAACCGCTCCGCGATCCACGCGAGCGCGAACAGGGCGAGCAGCGAGAGCCGGAGGTCGAGCGCCCAGGCGAGGTGGTGCGACGCGTCCCGGAGCTCCTCGACCGGTGCGAAGTCGATGAGGCGGTGGCCCACGAGGCCGATCACGGCCGCGCCCGCAACGACCAGGACCGCGCCCGCGAGCGCGCGCCCGAAGCTGCCGGTCGACATCACGAACGGCACCGCGAGGACGGTCACGACGTCGGCGAACGAGACCCACGCGATGGTCTCGAGCAACGCACTGTCGCGATTGCGGTTCCCGATGATCGGCAACACGATCGCGGCCGAGCTCGATGCCACGAGTACCGCGAGCAGTGCGGGTCGGTGCAGTCCGGTCAACGCGGCGAGCAGGGGGGACACCGCGATCGCGCCGGCGAGCGTGAGGCCCGTCACGAACAGGCCGCGTCGCGTCGCGGTGCGGATGCGCGCGTCGCGGATCGGGAGGTTGGTCGCCACGATGAACATCAGCAGGGCGAAGCCGACGTCGGCCAGGAACGCGAGCGTCGGTTGCGTCGCGACGATCGTGCCCGTGCCCGTCCGGCCGAACACCACCCCGGCCAC
This sequence comes from uncultured Actinomycetes bacterium, assembly GCA_963829195.1. GTDB lineage: Bacteria > Actinomycetota > Acidimicrobiia > IMCC26256 > PALSA-610 > PALSA-610. The sequence goes on along the minus strand of CAWHHS010000006.1, from coordinate 414,720 downwards.
GATCTCGCCGATCACCACCGGTGGTGCGACGCGCGTCGGGAGCAGCGCGAGCGCGGGCCCGAGCAGGCCGATCGCCACGACGAGCGCGAGCGTTCCGTAGGTCATGGGTTCAGAACACCCCGGCTTCGAGGCCGGCCGCGAAGGTGATCCCGACCTCGTGGCACCGTTCGAGGGCGCCGTCGTCGAGATCGCCGACGACGAGTACGGGCGCGAGCGCCTGCTTCCAGGCCAGCCCCGTCACGATGCGCTCGACGCTGCGGATCGCGCCTTCGCCGTCGTGGCCGCCCTTGACGAACAGTGCGTACGGGAGTCCGCGGGTCTCGTCGATCAGGGTGTAGTAGATGCGTTCGAAGAAGTCCTTCAACGCCCCGCTCATGTACCCGAAGTTCTCGGGCGTGCCGAGCAGGATGCCGTCGCACCAACGGACGTCGTCGATCGTCGCGTCGAACGCCTTGCGCACCCGCACCTCGACGTCGTCGATGTCGTCGTCGGTTGCGCCGGCGATCGCGGCGTCGGCGAGTGCCTGCGTGCCGCCCGAACGCGAGTGGTACACGATCAGGAGATGACGGGCTTCGGCCGCGCACACGGCGCGGACACTACTGCCGGTGCTGTTCCCGGAACGCGGCCAGGTCGAAGGCGAGGTGTTCGCGGACGTCGCCGACGTGGTCGACGATGATGTGGCGTTGCGCGAATCGCCAACCCCGGGCCGAGCGCGCGAACCGGTCCCGGTAGCGGCCGGACACGATCGGCTGCAGCGGGAGCGTCGGCGTCTGCTGGAACACGACGAACACCGAGCGGGCGGTGGCGGTGCCGGCGGCCTCCTCGATGTCGATGGCGACGTTCGCCGTGAGGTGGCGGGTCCGGAGCGTCCCGTCGTCGTGGACCCGGTTCGTGCTGACGTACAGCTGCTTGATCGCTTCGCCGCCGGCGATCTCGCCGTCGACGCCCTCGTTGGTCATGACCGCGTCGGCGAACAGATCGGCGATGGCGTCGAAGTCGGCCGCGTCGATGTACTCCGCGTAGCGGAACATCAGGGTGGAGATCGCGTGGTGGCTCTCCCACGTGCCCGCGGCCATCGCCTCACACTAGATGGTCGCCACCCATTAGCTTCGGCGTCCGTGACCGACCCCGCGCCCTACGAGCTCCGAGTGAACCCCGAGGACGCGTTCGACGCGACGATCGGTTTCGTCGTCGACGACGCCGACGAGATCGGCCGGTGCGCCGGCCACCTTCCCGTGCGGCCCGGCGTCTGCCAGCCGATGGGGATCGTCCACGGCGGTGTCTATGCCGCGATCGCGGAGACGCTCGCCTCGATGGGGACCGCGCGCGGGGTGCTGCCGGACGGACGGGTGCCGCTCGGCATGTCGAACAACACGAGCTTCCTCCGGCCCGTGAGCGAAGGCACGGTGCACGGGATCGGTGTCGCCGTGCACCGCGGTCGGATGACGTGGGTCTGGGACGTCGAGATGCGTGACGACCACGACCGGCTCTGCGCGACCTCGCGCGTGACGATCGCCGTGCGCGACCACGGCCCGCGATGAACGGCCCGGCGACGAACAAGATCCGGCTCGGGTTCTTCTCGTTCACCGAGATCACCGATCCCGGCGAGCACCACTCGTACAACGAGTGGCACCAGCTCGACCACATGCCCGAGCAGTACCCGCTCGACGGGGTCGCGTACGGACAACGTTGGGTCTCGACGCCGGCGTGCCGGGCCGCCCGTTCGGTCAGTGAGCCGTTGCTCGACCCGATCCACTACATGACGCTCTACCTGATGACCGAGCCGGTCGATCGCACGCTGCGCGAGTTCATGCAGCTCGGTCGCGACCTGCACAAGGTCGGACGGTTCCACCTCCACCGCCGCTCGCACCTCTCGGGGCCGTTCCCGTTCCGCGCCGCCGCGGTCGCGCCGCGGGTGCTGATCTCCCGGGAAGCGGTGCCGTACCGCCCGAACCTCGGCGTGTACGTCGAGGTCGAGGAGCTCGCGGGCGCGACCGATCCCGACACCGAGCGCCGCGCACGGGAACACCTCGATGCGCTGTGCGCGGTCCCGGGCGTCGCCGGCGCGTGGTCGTTCGCCGACGACGACCGGCGCGTGTCGGTCTCGTGGCTCGACGGCGCGCCGCTGGACGTCGCCACTCGTCTCGATCCCGTCGCCGAGCGGCGGCGGGCCGGATCCGGCGGCCGCACGATGTTCGCGGGTCCGCTCGAGACGATCACCCCGTGGCAGTGGAACTGGTTCGACGGGACGCCGGCCTGACCTCGAGCCCGAGATCCGGCGATCGGCGGGGCCGGGCTGAACCCGGGCCCGCGTGCGTGCGTATCCCGCGCGTGCCGCGCGCGTTGGTGACGACGGGTTGGGTGTGGGGGAGTGCCCTCGGGTTGGCGTCGTTGCTGTTCGTCGCGTGCGGCGGCGGCTCTTCCGGGCACCCGGCGGCCGCGCCCGCGCCGTCGACCCCGGCCGCTCCGTCGACCACGATCGTGGTGCAGGACGCCAAGCTGAGCGCGGCCGACTTCCACAACATCAACACGATGACGCGCGTCGGCGACCACTTCGTGACCAACGTGCGCGGCCATCTCGCCGCTGCGCTCGCGGTCGCGCGCTCGGCGAAGGGCGGTGCCTATCCGGTCGGCACGATCATCCAGCTCGTGCCGCAGGAGGCGATGGTCAAACGCGCGCCCGGCTTCAGCCCGGCGACGAACGACTGGGAGTTCTTCTCGCTCGACGTGTCGGCCAAGGGCACGACGATCCTGAGCCGCGGCGGCGCCAAGGTGTTGAACCGGTTCGGCGGCAGCTGCGCGTCGTGTCACAGTGCCGCGCAACCCCAGTTCGACTTCGTGTGCGGGACGACGCACGGGTGCGCGCCGCTGCCGATCGGTCCGGCCGTGATTGCGTCGTTGCAGAAGGCCGATCCGCGGCCGCGCTGACGTGCGGGCCCGTCGTTCAGGGTGTCGCGACGGCGCGCGCCCACGCGTAGTCGGCCTTGCCCGCGGCGGTGCGCTCCACCGCGTCGACGACGTGCGACGGCGCGCGGGACCTTGTAGCCGGCGAGATGGGCGCGGCAGTGCTCCTGCAGCGCCTCGAGATCGGGCGCGTCCGCACCGGACGCGGCGGCGACGACCGCGACCACCCGCTGCCCGAGCCGGTCGTCGGGGGCGCCGACCACGACCGCGTCGGCGACCGCGGGATGCCCCTTCAACACGGCCTCGACCTCTTCGGGGTAGACCTTCTCGCCGCCGGTGTTGATGCACAGCGACCCGCGGCCCGAGCAGGTGCACCGTGCCGTCGGCGTCGATGGTCGCCATGTCGCCGGGCAGCGACCAGCGCGCACCGTCGATCTCCACGAACGTGCGCGCGCTGCGCTCGGGATCCTTGTAGTAGCCGAGCGGGACGCGGCCCCGCGTCGCGAGCCGCCCGACGATCCCCGATCCCCGCGGGACCGGCCGCAGGTCGTCGTCGACCACGATCGTCTCGGCCTTCGCCGCGAAGGTGAGCGACGCGGCCGCGGCGGCGAGGCCGGCGCGCGTCGTGACCGCGACCGCCTGCGCGGGCGACTCCGACGAGCCGATGCCCTCGACGATCGCGAGCACCGACGGGATCGCGGTCGAGCAGCGCCTCCTTGGCGTCGGCCGAGAGGATGCTGCCGCCCGAGCCGAGCAGGCGCAGCGACGAGGTGTCCCAACGGCCGGGCATGACCGGCGAGCGTGTCGAGCAGCGGCCGCGCGCTCGCGTCGCCGACGAGGTTCATCGCGTTCACCTGCTCGCGCTCGACGAGATCGAGCACGTGTTCCATGTCGACGTGCGGGAGGTCGTACAACACGACCTTGCCGCCGCCGAGCAGCGTCCCGATCGCCGACCACTGACCGCTCGCGTGCATGAGCGGACCGAGCGCGAGCGACACGAACTGCGGCGGTCCGGCGTCGCCCGCGGCCAGGAACGGCCGGAGGCGTTGCGCGGGGTTGTCGACGACCGAACCCGTGATCTCGCTCGGGCCGTTCGATCGGCGGGCCGCCGGGGTTCCCGCCGCCCATCGCCGAGAAGAAGATGTCCTCGTGCCGCCACACCACGCCCTTCGGCATGCCGGTCGTCCCGCCCGTGTAGAGCACGTAGTGGTCGTCGGGGGAGCGGGGGCCGAGATCGCGCGCCGTCGACGCGGCCGCGAGCTCGGCCGCCCACGACCGGATCGTCGACGTCGAGCGCGAAGCGAACCGCGTCGACGTCCGGGCGACGCGTTCGCGCGCGGGCGCGCACCTCGGCGTCGTGGACGAGCGCGACCGCGTCCGCGTCGGCGAGCAGGTACGCGAGCTCGTCGTCGACGTAGCGGTAGTTCACGTTGATCGGGACGGCGCGCAGCTTGTAGCAGGCGAGCATCGCCTCGAGGTGCTCGATCGAGTTGCGCATGTACAGCGCGACGTGCTCGCCGGGCTGCACGCCCCGGGCGGCGAGCAGCGTGCGCGAACCGGGTCGATGCGCTCGTCGAGCTCCGCGTAGTTCAGCCGTTCGGCGCCGCACACCGCCGGCGTCGCGATCGGGGACGGCGTCGGCCACCGCTTCGAAGAGATCCGCGAGATTGAACTGCAACGCTGCCCTCCACTCACCGCTACAGTCCGATTCTGACATGACCGACCTCCAGTCCCTGCTCGTGCGGCCCGACGGCTTCGTGCCGAAGGAGCGGTACACGACCCGCGGCTTCGCCGAGCTCGAGCAGGCGCGGCTGTGGCCCCGGGTCTGGCAGATCGCGTGCCGCGAGGAGCAGGTCGCCGCGGCCGGCGACTTCGTCGAGTACGCGATCGGCGACGAGACGGTCGTGATCGTGCGGGCCGAGACGGGCGCGCTGCACGCGTTCTACAACACGTGCCTGCATCGCGGCCGCCGGCTGGTCGCCGACTGCGGCTCGTTCGCGGGCGACGGGATCCGGTGCGGCTACCACGGCTGGTGTTACGCGCTCGACGGGCGGCTCGTCGACGTTCCCGACCGCGAGGAGTTCGCGGGCCTGCCCGACGACCTCGCGCTCGCGCCGGTGCGCGTCGACACCTGGGGCGGGTTCGTGTTCGTCAACCTCGACCCGCACGCGGAACCGCTGCTCGACTTCCTCGACCCGCTCCCGGCGCTCCTCGCGCCGTACCACCTCGAGCAGATGCGGCTGCGCGCGTCGCTGAGCACGATCATCGACGCGAACTGGAAGGCGGTCGTCGACGCGTTCAACGAGGGCTACCACGTGCAGGGCCTGCACCGGCAGATCCTGCCGTGGACCGACGACGTCAGCATCGAGTACGAGCAGTTCGGCAAGCACGCGCACTACGGCCGGCTTCCCGGCGCGCGCCGCCAGCTGCGGCCGAGCCCGCGCCTGCACCTCGGCGCCGACGACTACGACGAGGGCGAGATCCTCGCGAACCTCGTCGGCGGGCTCGGCGGCGCGTTCCTCGGCGAGGAGCGCGCCGCGATCGAGGCACTGCGCGCGAGCGGTCCGCCGCCGGGCTCGACCCTGCTCGAGGCGTACCAGGCCCGGCGCATGGAACTGCTCGCGGCGCGCGGGCTTCGACGTGTCCGGGCTCTCACCGGAGCTCATGACGAGCGCCGACGACGTGTACTGCTTCCCGAACGTCGTCGGACCGATCTATCCGGGCAGCGCGATCCTCTTTCGTGTCCGGCCGCTCGGCGACGATCCCGACCGATCGATCAAGGACACGTGGGTGCTCGAGTGGCGCGCGCCCGACACGGCCGACGACCGGCGGGTGCGACCGAAGTTCTTCGAGAACTGGCGCGACCGCGACTGGGGCGAGATCACCGAGCAGGACTACGAGAACCTCGGGAACGTGCAACAGGGCATGCGCTCGGCGGGCTGGACCGGCGCGCGCCTGAACCCGCGCCAGGAGGGCAACATCCTGCACATGCACCGTGTGATCGACGAATACCTCGACGCACCGGGTTAGCGGCGCCGGATGATCTCTCGGCGGGCCGGTTCGGTCGTGGTCGTCGTCGCGTGCGCAATGCTCGGCCTCGGTGCGTGCGGGGGCAGTGCGAAGAAGGTCGATCCCGTGGCCGATCTCGCGCGTCGCGAAGGCCGCGGGCTCACGAGCGCCGACCTGCCCGGCTGCACCAGCACCCCCTACAAGCCCTCCGACGACCTCCCCGCCGCCGCGAAGAAGGACTCGGCTCCCGATCGGGCGTTCGAGACCGGGCTCGCGCAGAAGGTCTACGACCGCGTCGGTACGAAAGCGAAGTAGCGCCGGCGCATCACCAGCTGCCGCCGCCCCCGCCGCCGCCGCCGCCGCCCGAGAACCCGCCGCCGAAGCCGCTGCCGCTCGACGACGACGGCATGCTCGCGTACAGCGTGCCGGTCGCGACCGTGCCGAAGTGGTTCATCGAGCTCGCGAGCACCACCGCGTTGAACGGCGCGTTGCCGTGGTACCAGCCGGTGTCGAGCTGCTCCGCGTCGAGTTCGGCGAACACGCGGGCCCACTTGTCGGTGCAGCCGAACACGATCGCGTACGGCAGGTACTTCGAGAAGATGTCGTGCTGTTCCGCGAACTTCTCGCGCAGGCCCTGGTCGCCTTCGTCGAACAGGCGGCGGAACCCGTTGACGCGGGAGAACATCGCCCGGCCCTTGCCGGTGCGCGACGGCATGCGGCTCGCGGACGCGAGGAGGGCGATCGCGCCGAGCACCAGACCGAGCGGCACGAGCCCGAACGACGACTTCGCCGCGACGAGCACCGTGATCCCGACGGCCACGACGAAGGCGCCGAGCGCGAGCAGCGTCCAGTGTTGGCGGGTGCGGTCGGGACGGACGCGGTACCAGCCCTGGGTGACCGTGTCGGTGTACATCGCGTCGAGGATCCCCGCGAGCTCGGCCCGGAACATGTACTTGAGCTCGGAGAGCTTGACGTCGGAACCCGTTGCGAACAAGGCGTTCATCGAGCGCGGTCTCGTAGGGCAGCAGTGTGCCCTTGCCGACGGTGGCCGACGCCTTCAGCTCGTAGTCCTTGTCGAGCTCGGTGATCGTGAGCCAGCCCCGCACCGCGAGGTCGACGATCGTCGCGGTGACGTCGACGAGGTTCGCGTGCTCGTCGACGAGCGTGCCGACCTGGCCGGGCAGCACGCCGTCGGGCGGTACGAACTCGACGGGGCCTTCATCGGAACGGCCGAGCCCGACGCGCTTCCTCGGTCCCGGTGGTGTTGCCGAACGCGGCGTCGACCGCGGAGCCCGCGTAGCGGCGGTCGCGCCCGCGCCGCCACGCGAGCACGAGCACCGACGCGACCGCCAGCACCGCGAGCCCGGCCGCGGGGACGACGGTGTTGGGGCGCACGGCGAACGCGTCGGCGAGTGTGCGCCGGCGTTCGAGGATCGGTTGCGGATCGGGCACGATCGATCGCGGCGGGACCGCGACGACGACCGTCAGCCCTTCGCCCGCGCCCGAGCCGGCTCCCGGTGAACGTCGCCGCCGTGCCCCGATTCGCCGCGGCAGCGCACGGCAGCGAGCTTCCCTGCGCGCCGCTGAAGCAGGCGACGTCGGTGATCGCGGCGGGCGCGTTCACGACGACCCGGGCGTGGTCGATGGGCACCGACCACTGGTTCCCGATCGCGTCCCAGTACAGCTCCTGGTGATCGGCGAACGTCCGGGCCGCGCCCTGCAGGCGTGTACGCGATCGTGTACGTGTGGACGCCGGTGATCGTGACGTTCGGGTCGCCGATGCGGAGGTGGAGATAGTGGCCGGTGTGGCTCGTCTGCACGGGCGTCGGGCGGTTGTCGACCGCCACGGTCACGGCGCTGATCCGGTAGACGCGGTCGTGGTGCGCGTCGTACGTCTCGCTCTCGACGAGGTCGCGGAAGATCCCGTGGCGCGCGACCGCGCCGAAGTCGTAGGCGATGCGCTCGGTCACCGCGAGCGTGCCGTCGTGCGCGAGCGTCATCGCGACGTCGTATTCGGCGATGTGCTCGCCGACCGACTGCGCCGAGGCCGGGGTCGGGACCATGATCAGCGCGACGGCCGCCGCGCCGAGCGCGAGACCGACGATCGCACCACGATGCATTGTCCGGACCGGTCTCATTGTTCGGACATGATCGCGTCGAACTCGGCCGCCGGGTCGCGATGGGGTTCGCCGGACACGTCGACGACGACCTTTTCGATGTCGACGTTGGCCCGGAACGGCGCCTCGTAACCCTCGCCGATCGCGGGCCCGACCTCGTAGCCGCACGTCAGCCCGCCGCCGGTGTAGGAGAACGTCATCGGGGTGAAGTGCGGGATGTCGGCGCCGCCCACGACCGCTCCGTCGACGAACAGCTCGCCCCGGCCGGTGAACGGCGCGGTCCGGGTGAACGTGAAGCCGACCCGTGCGCGCCCGCGGTCGAGCGCGGCGTCGCTGTCGATGACGTCGCGCCCCGAGCCGTAGAGGTTGTGCACGTAGCGGAGCCGGCCGTCGAGCAGCTGCAGCGTGAACCCGCCGAGCACCGAACCGAGCGCGAGCAGCGTGCCCTCGGGCGTCGACGCCCGGCGGGCACGGTGATCGACGCGGTGATCGAGTGCGAGCGGTTGCGGACGTTCACCGCGACGGGCTCGGGCACCGGCGCGCCGCCCGGGTAGTACACGTAGGTCGTGCGCGCCTGGCGGGTCGTCGGGCGGGGATTCATGATCGCGAACAGCGGACGGTTGTCGAGCGGGAGCACGTCGTTGCGGCCGCCTCCTCCCACCACAGCTCGACCATCGCCGCGAGACGTTCGGGTTCGGCGGCGGCGAGGTCGTTCGGTCTCCGACGGATCGGCGACGACGTCGTAGAGCTCCCACACGTCGTCGTCGAACGGCGCGTCGGGGTCGAGGCCGTCGTCGTACATCGCGCCGAGCGGGTGGAACGTCACCGCCTTCCAGCCCCGGTGGTAGATGCCGCGCGAGCCGAGCATCTCGAAGTGCTGGGTCTCGTGCGTCTCGGGCGCGGCCGCGTCGCGCAACACCGACGCGAAGCTCGTCCCGTCGACGCGCGACTGGCGGATGCCGTCGATCGTCGGCGGGAGCCTCGATGCCGACGAGGTCGAGGATGGTCGGCATCACGTCGATCGCGTGCGCGAACTGGCGGCGGGTCCCGCCCTTGCCGGTCATGCCCGGCAGCGAGACGATGCACGGGTCGGCGACGCCGCCTTCGTGGACCTCGCGCTTCCAGCGCTTGAACGGCGTGTTGCCCGCCATCGTCCAGCCCCACGGATAGTTGTTGTGCGCGGTCGGGCCGCCGATCTCGTCGATGCGGGCCCGCAGCTCGCGCCGGCCGGCGGGCGCGCCGTTCATGAGCCGGCCGTCGTTGATCGAGCCCTTCGGCCCGCCTTCGGCGCTCGCGCCGTTGTCGGAGACGGCGACGACCATGGTGTTGTCGAGGTCGCCGGTCTCGGTCGAGGAACGCGAGCACGCGGGCGATCTGCGCGTCGGTGTACGACAGGTACGCGGCGAAGCACTCCATGAAGCGCGCCGCGACCGCGCGGTCCTCGGCCTTCAGCGATTCCCACTCCGGGACCCAGTGCGGGCGCGGCGAGAGCCGGGTGTGCGCGGGGAGCACGCCGCCCGCGATCTGGCGGGCGAACGTCGCTTCGCGCCACGCGTCCCAGCCGGCGTCGAAGTGGCCGCGGTAGCGCTCGATCCACTCCCGCGGCGCGTGGTGCGGCGAGTGGCACGCACCGGTCGCGAAGTAGCAGAAGAACGGCCGGTCGGCGTCGACGGCGCGGAGGTCGCCGAGGAACTCGATCGCGCGGTCGGCGAGATCGGCGCTCAGGTGGTAGCCGTCCTCGGGTCGCGCCGGCGGCAGCACCGAGTGGTTGTCGTGGTAGAGCGACGGCACGAACTGGTGCGTCTCGCCGCCGTGGAACCCGTACCAACGGTCGAAGCCGCGGGCGAGCGGCCACGATCGCACGCGACGCGGCCATGTGCGTCTCGTCGTCGGGCGTGAGATGCCACTTGCCGACCGCGTACGTCGCGTAGCCGTGGGCGCGCAGGATCTCGGAGAGGAACCCGTTCTCGCGCGGGATTCGGCCCCAGTACCCGGGGTAGCCGACCGCGAGGTCGGCGACGCGGCCCATGCCGTTGCGATGGTGGTTGCGGCCGGTCAGCAGGCACGCGCGGGTCGGCGAGCAGAGCGCGGTGGTGTGGAAGTTGGTGAGCCGGATGCCGTCGCGGGCGAGGCCGTCGAACGTCGGCGTCGAGATGTCGGAGCCGTAGCAGCCGAGCTGGGCGAAGCCGACGTCGTCGAGCACGAGCAGCAGCACGTTCGGCGCGCCGGCGGGCGGCTCCGGTTCGGGTGGCCACCACGGTGTCGACGTCCGCCAGTCCCGCCCGATCACGCCTTCGAAATGCCGGTCCATGGCGAGAGTCTGCCAACGGGTCGGTCGCGGAGCGTTCCGGCACCGGGCGCGCGAATTCCGTGACCGCGCCCGGGCGCGATAGACCGTCGCCATGAAACTCGGACTTCAGCTCGGCTACTGGGGCGCGCAACCGAACCCGTTCTCGATCGCGCTGGCGCAGGAGGCGGAGCGCCTCGAGTTCGACTCGGTGTGGACCGCGGAGGCGTGGGGCTCCGACGCGTTCACGCCGGCCGCGTGGATCGGCGCGCACACGTCGCGGATCCGGCTGTGCACCGGCATCGTCCAGATCTCGGCGCGTACGCCCGCGTCGTGCGCGATGCACGCGCTGACGCTCGACCACCTGTCGAACGGCCGCTTCACGCTCGGCCTCGGCGTCTCGGGCCCGCAGGTGGTCGAGGGCTGGTACGGCCAGCCGTTCGGCAAGCCGCTCGCGCGCACGCGGGAGTACGTCGAGATCGTCCGGCGCATCCTGCGGCGCGAGGAACCGGTCGAGTTCCAGGGCGAGCACTTCCGCCTGCCGTACGACGGTCCGGGCTCGTGGGGGCTCGGCAAGCCGCTGCGTTCGATCACGCACCCGCTGCGTTCCGACCTGCCGATCCTGCTCGGCGCGGAGGGCCCGAAGAACATCGAGCTCGCGGCCGAGATCGCCGACGGTTGGATGCCGCTCTACTACTCGCCGTTCCGCCAGGACGTGTACACCGAGTCGCTGGCGGGCGCGGCCGACAAGCCCGGCTTCGAGGTGTGCGTCAACGTCATGGGTTGCCGCATCGGCGACGACATCGAAGAGGCGCTGATGCCGACCAAGGCCGCGCTCGCGTTCTACATCGGCGGCATGGGCGCGCGCGACCGCAACTTCCACATGGAGCTGATGAGCCGCATGGGCTTCGAGGCCGAGGCGCACAAGATCCAGGACCTCTTCTTCGAGGGCCGGCGCGACGAGGCGATCCCGCTCGTGCCGACCCAGTTCGCCGACGAGATCTCGCTCGTCGGTTCGAAGGAGCGCATCCGCGACCGGCTCGAGGCGTGGAAGGAGAGCCCGGTCACGACGATCATCGTGAACGGCGACCTCGAGACGCTCCGGACGATGGCCGAGCTCGTCGCGCTGACGCGGTCAGGGTTCGACGAGCACCCGCGGCTCGACGCGTGGCGGAACCGCGCCGCGACGTCGGACCAGTCGAGGACGTTCCAGATCGCCTCGACGTAGTCGGGGCGCCGGTTCTCGTACTGCAGGTAGTACGCGTGCTCCCACGCGTCGATGACGAGCAGCGGCACGCCGCCCTGGCCGACGTTGCCCTGGTGGTCGTAGATCTGCTCGATGAAGAGGCGCTCGCCGAGCGGCTCCCACGACAGCGCGCCCCAACCCGAGCCCTGCACGGTCGCGGCCGACTGCGTGAGCTGCTTCTTGAACGCGTCGAACGAGCCGAAGTGCTCGTCGATCGCGGCCGCGAGCTCGCCGTCGGGACGGTCGCCGCCGTGGGGCGAGAGGTTCTTCCAGAAGAGCGTGTGCAGCACGTGGCCCGGAGAGGTTGAACGCGAGCGTCTTCTCGAGCCCGACGATGGCGCTGAGGTCGTCGGACTCGCGGGCGGCGGCGAGCTTCTCGAGCGTCGTGTTCACGCCGTCGACGTAGGCCTTGTGGTGCTTGTCGTGGTGGAGTTCGAGGACGCGGGCCGAGTAGTGCGGCTCGAGCGCGGCGTAGTCGTAGTCGAGCGGGGGGAGCTCGTAGGGCTTCATCATTCCTCCAGGATTGACGTGCCGCCCGTATCTCGGCGGCTGAGAGTCGGACGATCGGGTGCTTCTCCCGCCGCGTCGGCGAACTTGTTGAGCGCAACGACGACCGCGGTGCGGTCGTCGTCGCCCATGCGCCGCACGACGTCGTCGAGCTCCCTTCGCCGCGCGGTCATCACGTCTTCCACCACTGATGTACCCATCGTCGTGAGCGCGATCACAACTTCCCGGCGATCGACGGCCGACGGGGCCCGCACGACGAGGCCGCGCGTGACGAGCCGGTTGCACATCCGGGTCATCGTCGACGCGTGCACCGCCAGCCGATCGGCGAGCGCGCTCACGGTCTGCGGCCCGGCGGTCGCGAGCACCACCAGCGACCGGAACTGCGGCAGCGTGACCTCCTCGTTGACGGCCGAAAGCGATCGCGCCGTGATCGCGACGAGCGCGCGGCTCGCCCGCAGCAGCGCGTCGACGACCGGATCGGCCGATCGCATCGGGCGAGTACTCGACGTTTCCCCGTTCATCGGTTCGTCCCGACCGACAGTGCGTGTACATGAGGCGTGTACCATCCTTTCGCCCGACCTCGGCGATAGCCTGATCCTACGGGGACCCGTCGACCACGCCGAGTGACGCGGACGCTCGGCGGTGCGGGCTTGACCGGCTGCGGCCGGCCGCCTACACAGGCCGCATGGCCGATCTGGAAGCGCGGCTGCTCGGAGTGCTGGCGCCCGACATGTCGAGTTCGGCGCCGCGATCGGCGACGACTACACCCACGACGAGGCTCTGACCGCCGACCCCGGTGCGCCCGCTCGCGGTGGTGCGGCCCGGGTCGACCGACGAGGTCGCGGCCGTCGTGCGCATCTGCGACGAGCTCGGCGTCCCCGATCACGGCCCGCGGCGCGGGCACCGGGCTGTCGGGTGCGTGCATCCCGCGGGCCGACGGCATCGTGCTCGCGCTCGAACGCATGAACGCGATCGTCGAGATCGACACCGAGAACTACGTCGCCGTCGTCCAGCCGGGCGTCAGCCTCGACCAGCTCGACGCCGCGCTCGCGCCGCTCGGCCTCGTGTACCCGGTGTGCCCGGGCGAGAACAGCGCGTCGCTCGGCGGCAACGTCGCGACGAACGCGGGCGGGATGCGGGCGGTGAAGTACGGCGTCACCCGCCACCAGGTGCTCGGGCTCGAAGCGGTGCTCGCCAACGGCGACGTGATCCGCACCGGCGGCAAGTTCGTGAAGGCGACGACCGGCTACGACCTCACGCAGCTCGTCATCGGCTCGGAGGGCACGCTCGCGATCGTGACCGAGGCGGTGCTCAAGATCTACCCGCGGCCCGCGCACAGCGCGACGATGCTCGTGCCGTTCGCGTCGGTCGACGAGATCGCGTCGGCAGTTCCGCGGATCGTCCGCAGCGGCGTGAACCCGCTCGTGCTCGAGTACGTCGACGGCGGCGGGCTCGCGACGCTCGCCGCGAACGTCGGCCTCGACCTCGGCATCAGCGCCGACGTGCAGGCCGCGGCGCAGGCGTACCTCATCGTCGTGATCGAACAGCACGTCGAGCAACGCCTCGACGAGGACGTCGCCGCCTCGCCGAACTGGTCGGCGAGCTCGGCGCGATCGACGTGTTCGTGCTGCCGCCGCACGCGGGCGCGTTGCTGATCGAGGCGCGCGAGAAGGCGTTCTGGGTCGTGAAGGCGCTCGGCGCGAACGACATCATCGACGTCGTCGTGCCGCGCGCCTCGGTGCCGGAGTACCTCCAGGCGGTCACCGCGATCGCGGCCGAGCACGCGTCGTTCGTCAGCGCGGCCGGGCACGCCGGCGACGGCAACATCCACCTGTCGGTGTTCCAGCCCGACGACGACGTGCGCCACCGGGTCATGCACGCGATCATCGCGGCCGGCGTGGAGCTGGGCGGCGCGATCTCGGCCGAGCACGGCATCGGCAAGGAGAAGAAGCAGTACTTTCTCGAGCTCGAGGACCCCAACAAGATCGCGTTGATGCGCCGCATCAAGGCCGCCTTCGATCCGAACGGCATCCTCAACCCCGGAACCCTGTTCGACTGACCAATCCGACCGCGGCGCCGCGGCGAGGAGACCGACATCATGAACGGTGCGCACGCGCTGCTCCAGACGCTCGTCGCGAACGGCGTCGACACGTGCTTCACGAATCCCGGGACGTCGGAGATGCACTTCGTCGCCGCGCTCGACGACTTCCCGGGGATGCGGTCCGTCCTCGCGCTGTTCGAAGGCGTCGCGACCGGCGCGGCCGACGGCTACGGGCGCATGGCGGGCAAGCCCGCGGCGACGCTGTTGCACCTCGGTCCCGGGCTCGGCAACGGGCTCGCGAACCTGCACAACGCGCGGCGGGCGCGTACGCCGATCGTCAACATCGTCGGCGACCACGCCACCTATCACCAGGCGCTCGACGCGCCGCTCGCGTCCGACATCGTCGGTGTCGCGCGCAACGTCTCGCGTTGGGTGCACGAGTCGAAGGGTCCCGAGACGGTCGGCGCCGACGCGGCCGCGGCGATCGCCGAGGCGCGGCGCGGCGGCGTCGCGACGCTGATCCTGCCCGCCGACGCGTCGTGGTCGGACGGCGCGCGACCCGGTCCGCGGATCGGTGCTCCGGACGCGCGGTCGCGGCTTTGCACGACGAGGTCGAGCTGGCGGTCAAGGCGCTGCGCAGCGGCGAGCCGGCCGCGCTGCTTCTCGGCGGTGCCGCGCTGCGCGAGCGCGGGCTGCGTCGCCGCGTCGCGCATCGCGCAGGCGACCGGCGCCAAGCTGCTGTGCGAGACGTTCCCGGCCCGCCTCGAACGGGGCGCGGGTCTGCCGGCGGTCGACCGGCTCGGCTACCTCGCCGAGTTCGCGATCGCGCAGCTGCAGGACCTGCGCCACCTCGTGCTCGTCGACGCCAAGAAGCCGGTGTCGTTCTTCGCGTACCCGAACCTGCCGAGCGTGCTGACGCCGGAAGGCTGCGAGATCGTCGACCTCGTCGGCGACAGCGCGACTGGCCGAGGCGGCGCTCGAGGCGCTCGCCGACGCGCTCGGCGCGCCCGCTTTCGACGCGCCGCGCGACGGTGGCCCGGCGCGGCCCGACCGGCCGAGCGGTCCGCTGAACCCCGAGACGATCGCGCAGGCGATCGGCGCGCTCCTGCCCGAGGGCGCGATCGTCAGCGACGAGGCGAACACCGCGGGGCTGTTCGTCTCGGGCGCGACCGCGGGCGCGCCCCGCCACGACTGGTTGACGCTCACGGGCGGCGCGATCGGCCAGGGCATGCCGGTCGCGACGGGCGCCGCGGTCGCGTGTCCCGACCGCAAGGTCCTGAACCTGCAGGCCGACGGCAGCGCGATGTACACGCTGCAGTCGCTGTGGACGCAGGCGCGCGAAGACCTCGACGTCACCACGGTCATCTTCGACAACCGGTCGTACGCGATCCTCAGCCTCGAGCTCGCGCGCGTCGGTGCGCGCACCGACGGCAACGCGGCCGACCTGTTCGACATCTCGCGCCCGCCGCTCGACTTCGTCGCGCTCGGCGCGGGCATGGGCGTCGACGGGACGCGCGCCGAGACGGCCGACGAGTTCGTCGCCGCGCTCGAGCGCGCGCTGCACGAACCCGGACCGCACCTCATCGACGCGATCCTGCCCGCCCGTCTCTGATCGTCGCGAAAGGATCGCCATGCCGCACCGGTTCAACCACATGGAGCTCACGTTCCCGCCCGGCGGGCTCGACGACGCGACGCGCCGCGACATCGCCGCGTTCTACGGCGAGATGTTCGGCTGGACGGGCACCGACGTCGTGCTCTTCGACAAGCGCAACTTCCTGCTGACCGGCGACGACGGCTCGCAGCACTTCATCCTGCTGGCCGAGGCCAAGAAGCACATGCAGTCGCCCGGCTACGACCACCTCGGCGTGCTGTGCGACACCCGCGAGGAGGTCGACGAGCTGCTCGAGCGGGCCAAGCGGTGGCGCGACAAGGACGACCGCGTGCAGATCACCGAGTTCGCGAAGGATCTCGTGCAGGGCCCGGTGACCGTGCACGCGTTCTACGTGCGCTACCTGCTGCCGATCCAGTTCGACGTGCAGGTCATCGAGCACGCGCCCGGGACCGAGCCCGCAGAAGCGCTGGCAGTACGTCTGAGTGTCCAAAGTGCGAACCCTTCACGGGAGGATGAGGTGGACGTCGCCGAACTCGTGCCAGAGGTAGCCCTCGGCCGACGCGGCCGCGTACGAGACGTCGAGCAGGTCGCGGCCCGCGATCGCCTCGAGCATCTGGAGGTGTGACGCCTCGGGCTCGTGCCAGCCGGTGAGCAACCCGTCGACCGCGTGCGCGCCGCGCTCGGGAGTGACGACCACGTCGGTCCAGCCCTCGCCCGCGTGCACGACGCGCCGCGCTGTCGACGACCGACTCGAGCGCGCGCACGACGGTGGTGCCGATCGCGACGACCCGCCCGCCGTTCGTCCCGCGTCTCGTTGATGCGCGCCGCGGTCGACGGCGACACGCGGTACCACTCGGGATACGGGTGCTCGTTGGCCTCGAGCGACGACACGCCGGTGTGCAGCACGAGCGGCGTGACGCCGACGCCCTTGGCGACGAGACGGGTCACGAGCTCGGGCGTGAACGGTCGGCCCGCGCTCGGCATCTCCGCGCTGCCCGGTTCGCGCGCGTACACGTTCTGGTACGTGTCGAGCGGCCAGTCGCGGGTGACGTAGCCGTAGCGGATCGGGCGGCCGTGCACCGCGAGATAGGTGAGGACGGGGTCGGGCAGGTCGAGCGTCGCGACCCACAGCCGGGCCGACGTCTCGAAGCGCGTCGCCAGGCGGACGAAGCCGCCGCCGACGAGCCGCAGCGTCGTGCCGGGCGGCTCCTCGAACCACGGTTCGGTCGCGCGCCCGTTCGGGACGGCGCAGCTCGACGAGCCACAGGCCCGCGGGCAGTCGCTGCGAGAGGTGCACGACGAGCGGGGTGCCGTCCTCGCCGAGCGCGTCGAGCGCGGCGGCCAGCGTTCCCGACGTGTTGACCACGACGAGGTCGCCCTCGTCGAGGTACTGCGGCAGGTCGTGCGCGTGCGCGTGCACGATCTGCAGGTCCGGAACGGTGCGCGACCATCATGCGCACCGCGTCGCGCGTGATCCCGCGCGCTTCGGGCGGCTCGGTCGCTTCGCGGACGACGACGGTGGTCATGACGTCACCGCCGGCGCGAGGTCGGTAGTCGGCGGTAAGCGGCCACTCGCGGGTCGGTCGTGCAGGAGACGCCGCAGCGCGGGAACGACCGTCTCCGGTTCGGGACGGTCGGAGATGTCCTCGCCCGGGAACGCCTCCTGGTGCATCTGCGTGCGCATGTCGCCGGGGTCGAACGTGTACACGTGCACGCAGCGGTTCCTCGGCCGCGAGCACGTTGCCGAGCTGTTCGAGCGCGGCCTTCGACGATCCGTAGCCGCCCCAGCTCTCGTACGGCTCGACCGCGGCGTCGGAGGTGATGTCGACGATCGTCGCCGCGCCGCTCGCGGAGCTGGGGGAGCGCGAGCTGGGCCAGCGCGAGCGGGGCGACGGTGTTGACCGCGTAGACGTGGGCGAGCACGTCGAGCGGGTAGTCGGCGAGCCGCGGTTGGGGCGACGGACCGAGCACGCTCGCGTTGTTGACGAGCAGGTCGATCGCCGCCGAGCTCGACGCGCGGCGGCGACGAGTGCGGCCCGGTGGTCCGGGTCGGCGACGTCGCCCGGCGACGGCCCGGACGCGCCGTCGCCGGCCCGAGTCGCGCGGCGGCCGCGGTCCGAGGGCGCCGGGGCTCGCGGGCGTCGACGACGAGATCCCAGCCGTCGGCGGACAAGGATCGGCCGAGCGCGAGTCCCAGGCCCCGGGAGGCGCCGGTGATGATTGCGACGGGCATGGTGCTCCTCCTCGTTCTCCAGCGCATCTTGCTCCTGCGTCTCGAATAACGCAAGTAGTTACTTGTGATATTTCCGCGAGGCGAGAATGCCGGGATGGCGAGCTACGACGTGGCGGTGGTCGGCGGCGGGCTGGTCGGCACCGCGACGGCCTACGAGCTGGGTCGCGCGGGGCGTGCGGACGCTCCTCGTCGACCGGGCCGACCCCGGCCGGGCCACCGACGCGGGGGCGGGGATCCTCTCGCCCGAGACGACCAAGCGCGACGACCCGGACTGGGTCGCGCTCGTGCGCGCCGCGGGCGAGCACTACGAGCAGCTCGTCCCGCAGCTCGACGGCGACACGGGCTGGGCGCGCTGCGGCATCCTCCAGCTCGCGACCCGCGACGTCCGACGTGCCCGCGTGGGAGTGGGTCGCGGAACGCGCGCCGGGGCGCGACCGAGATCAGCGGCGACGACGCGCGCGCGATGGTCCCGGTCCTCGGCGACGTCGTGCGCGCGCTGCACCATCCGGCGGCGGCCCGCGTCGACGGTCGGGCGATGTGCGCGGCGCTGCGCCGCGCCGCGGTGAACGAATACGGCGTCGAGGTGCGCAAGGAGTCGGTCGACGACGTGCGCGCGCTCCCGGCCGACGCGGTCGTCATCGCGGGCGGCGCGTGGACCGACGAGGTCGCGCATCAGCTCGGCGTGCGGCTGCCGGTCGGGCCGTTGCGCGGGCAGATCATCCATCTCGGTGTCGACGGGCACGACACCGGCGCGTGGCCGATCGTGCAGCCGGTGTTCGGCTACTACATGGTGCCGTGGGCCGACGCGCGCGTCGCGGTCGGCGCGACGGTCGAGGACGCCGGCTTCGCGGCCGACGTCACCGCGGGCGGTGTGCACGAGGTGCTGCGCGAGACGCTGCGGGTGATGCCCGGCCTCGCGGGCGCGACGCTGCGCGAGGTGCGCGTCGGCCTGCGCCCGGTCAGCGTCGACGACTCGCCGATCCTCGGCGCGCTGCCGGGTGTGCCGAACGTGTTCGTCGCCACCGGGCACGGCGCCAACGGGTTGCTGCTCGGCCCGGTCTCGGGCGCGCTCGTCGCCGATCTCGTGTGCGGGCGCGCGCCCGCGCTCGACCTCGCGCCGTTCGGCGCGGAGCGATTCGCCACGCGCTGACGTCTGACGGCTACGACGCGGCCGGGAGCAACGCGTCGGCCGCCACGACGATTCGTCAGCGTTCGAGCTTGAGCGCCCGGTCGGCGATGATGTTCTTCTGCACCTCGGTCGGGCCCGCGCCGATCGTCGTGTAGCGCTGCCACACGTAGTTGCGGGCCCAGATGCCGCCGTCGATGGCGCCCGGCGCGCCCTTCAGCAGCGTGCCGGTCGGCCCGAGCACGTCGAGCGCGAGCTCCGCGAGCCACAACGAGATGTAACCCCACTGCAGCTTCGCGAGCGGGACCTCGGGCCAACCCTTCTCGCCCTTCAACACCTTCGACAACGCGCGCGCGATGAGGAGCCGGGTCGCCTCGATCTGGATGTGCAGCTTCGCGACGCGTTCGCGGATCGCGGGATCGCGGAGCGCGTCGGGGTTCTCGGCGCGGGCCGTCTGCAGCAGCGCGCGGAGGTCCTGGGCCATCGAGATCGCCTGGCCCGCGCTGCCGACCCGTTCCTGGCCGAGCGCGCCCATCGAGACGAGCCAACCGTTGCCCTCGTCGCCGAGCCGGTCGCCGACGGGGATCTTCGCGTCGGTGAAGAACACCTCGCAGAAGAGCGAGTCGCCGGTGATCTCGCGGATCGGCCGGATGTCGATGCCGGGCAACTCCATGTCGACGATGAACGTCGTGATGCCCTCGTGCTTGACCCCGCGCGATCGCGGTCGGGTCGGTCCGCATGAGGAAGAGTCCCCACTTCGCGATCTGCGCCGAGCTGATCCACGTCTTCTGCCCGTTCACGACGTAGTGCGAGCCGTCGTCGGAGAGGATCGCGGTGGTGCGGAGGTTGGCGAGGTCGGAGCCCGCGTGCGGTTCCGAGAATCCCTGGCACCAGTGCTCGCTCGCGTCGAGGATCCCGGGCAGCCAGCGCGCCTTCTGGTCGTCGGTGCCCCACGAGATGATCGACGGGCCGATCTGCACGATCCCGTTCGCGTTGAAGATCCCCGGCGCGCGGTACTTCGTCATCACCTGCGTGTAGATGACCTGCTGCGCGGTCGTGGCCGCGCGCCCGCCCCATTCCTCGGGCCACAGGATCGCGGCCCACCGGCCCTCGTTGAGCTTGTTCTGCCACGCCTTGCGCTTGTCCATCACGCCCATGACGCCACGCGACGCGTCGAGGTCCTCGTTGATCGACCACTGCTCGATGAACGGCGGCATCTCCTTGTCGAGGAACGCCTCGAGTTCTTCCTTGAACGCGAGATCTTGGGGTGACCAGGAGAAGTCCATAGCTGCGCACCTGACATTAGTGTCAGGGTCGAAGTACCGTGAACTCCGTGGACTTCACCTTCTCGCCCGATCAGGAGGCGCTGCGCACCGCGGTGCGTTCGTTCCTCGGAGCGCAAGCACCCAACGTGTACGTGCGCCGCATGGCCGAGCACGACGAGACGGGCATCACGCCGGAGCTCTGGCGCACGATCGTCGACCTCGGATGGACCGGGCTGCTCGTCCCCGAGGAGCACGGCGGCCTCGGTCTCGGCATCCTCGACGCAGTGGTGGTGCAGGAGGAGATGGGCCGCTCGCTGTTCCCCGGCCCGTACTTCTCGTCCGCGATCGTCGCGACCCTCGCGGCGCGTGCCTTCGGTCTCGACGACCGGCTCGCCGGGCTCGCGGCGGGAACCGAACGCGGCACGGTCGCGCTCGACGAGGCCGGTCACGGCGACCCGATCGAGCGGATCCGTGTGCGCGCGACCGGACGCGGCACGCGGCACCATCTCGACGGCGTGAAGCCGATGGTGATGGACGGCCGCTCCGCCGACTGGGTGCTCGTGCCGGCCCGGACGCGTGACGGGCTCCAGACCTTCCTGGTGGAGAACGCGGGAGGACACGCGCAGCCCGCGCCGTCACTCGACGTCACCCGGAAGTTCGCCCGGTTCGAGTTCGACCAGACGCGCGCGCTGCTCGTCGGTCCGCAGGGCGACCACGCCGCGATCTGGCGGCGCATCGCCGACGACGCGGGCGTGCTCCTCGCGGCCGAGCTGATCGGCGTGAGTGAGGCCGCGAACGCGCTCGCCCTCGACTACGCCCAGGCGCGCGAGGTGTTCGGCAAGCCTCTGTCGAAGTTCCAGGTGACGCGACACAAGGCCGTCGACATGTTGCGCGAGATCGAGATCGCCCGCGTCGCGGTGCACTACGCGGCGTGGGCGTCGGCGGTCGACGCGGCCGACCGCGAGATCGCGGCCGCGATGGCCAAGGCCCAGGCCGCGAGCGCGGCCAACTACGTCACCGCCGAGTGCATCCAGATCCACGGCGGTGTCGGGTACACGTGGGAGAACGACTCCCACCTCTTCCTGCGCCGGGCCAAGGTCGACGACCTGTTGATGGGCGCGCAGGGTTGGCAGCGCGAACGCGTCGCCGACGAGTTCTTCGCGACCCTCTGAGGGAGCCATGAAAGCAGCCGTGTACTACGAGACGGGCGCACCGGACGTGTTGCGCTACGAGGATGTCCCCGATCCGCAGTGCGCGCCGGGCACGGTGCTGATCGACGTCGAGGCGATCAGCATCGAGGGCGGCGACACGCTCAACCGCGCCGGTGGCGAGATGGCGACGACGCCGCACATCGTCGGCTACCAGTGCGCAGGCCGGATCCGGGAGGTGGGCGAAGGCGTCACCGACCGCGCGGTCGGCCAGCGCGTCGTCGCGACGGGCCTGTGGGGTTCGCACGCCGAGATCGTTGCCGCGCCCGCGGTGCTGACCTGGCTGATCCCCGACGGCGCCGACCTCACCAAGTGCGCGTGCGTTCCCGTCGCGTTCGGCACCGCCGACGACTGCCTCTTCGAGTTCGGGCGGCTGCAGGCGGGGGAGACGGTG
This sequence comes from uncultured Actinomycetes bacterium, assembly GCA_963829195.1. Lineage (GTDB taxonomy): Bacteria > Actinomycetota > Acidimicrobiia > IMCC26256 > PALSA-610 > PALSA-610. The sequence continues at coordinate 392,771 of CAWHHS010000006.1, read as the reverse complement.
CTGATCCAGGCCGGCGCGGGCGGGGTCGGTGTCGCCGCGATCCAACTCGCGAAGCGGGCGGGCGCGACGACCATCGCGACCGCGTCGAGCCTCGAGCGCCTCGAACCGCTTGCAGCGGCTCGGTCTCGACCACGCGGTCGACTACTCCGAGTCGGGTTGGGTCGACGTCGTGCGCGGGATCACCGGCGGAACCGGAGTCGATCTCGCGGTCGACTCGGTCGGCGGACGCGTCCTCGCCGGCAGCGTGCAGTGCCTCGCCTACCGGGGCCGCGCGATCACGGTGGGCCGCGCCGGCCGCGACCCGCAGCTGTTCGACGTGAGCGTGCTCGGAGCGGGGAACCAGTCGATCACCGGCGTGTTCCTCGGTGCGGAGATCCTCACGCCCCGTGCGAACGCGATGATCGCGGGTCTCGTCGACGACGTCGCCGCCGGGCGCCTGGAGGTCGTCGTCGACCGTTCGTTCCCCTTGCGCGAAGCGGCCGCTGCGCACGTGTACATCGAGAGCCGTCAGGCCGTCGGCCGCGTCGTCCTCATCCCCTGAGCCACCAACCTTGCCAACAGTTGGCAGGGTTAGTGGCGCGTGGAACCACTTTCACTGCCAACTGTTGGCAGGGTAAACGGCGCGTGGAACCACTTTCACTGCTAACTGTTGGCAGGGTTTCGGGGGTTACGCGGGTTTGCGGGCGGTGAGCTCGCGGGCGTTGTCGCGCATGATCTTCTGGCGGCTCGCGTCGTCGAAGTGCTTGACCTCGACCGCGTAGTCGAGCGGCCGCGGCATGCCCTCGATGTGCGGCCAGTCGGAACCGAAGATCACGCGCTCGGCGCCCATGTGCTCGACGACGGTGTTCACGTCGTCTTCCCAGAACGGGTTGATCCACACGTTGCGCTTGAACGACTCGACCGGATCCTCGGTGAAGTACCCGGGCATCTTGTGGTCGGTCGACGTCAACTTGTGGAACAGGTCGCCGAGGAACTCGGCGCCGTTCTCGACCGACGCGACCCGCACGTTCGGGAAGCGCTCGAAGAGCTTGTCGAAGACCAACGTGATCAGGAAGTCGTACGCGGCGCGCTCGATGTGGAACGCCTTCACCGACGGCGCCCACCGGCCGTTGCCGCTGAATCCCGCCGCGAACCCGTCGACCGCGTAACCGTTGCTCGAGTAGCCGCTGTCGCCGGCGTGCACCACGACGGTGATCCCGGCCTCGTTCACGCGTGCCCAGAACGGGTCGTTGCGCGGATCGCTCACCGGGATCTGCCCCGATGCGGTGTGCGGCGCGGCCGGGCGCATGACGACGTGGCGCGCGCCGTGGTCGATCGCCCATTCGAGCTCGCGGACCGCCCAGTCGAGATCGGCGAGCGTGATGTACGGCGACGAGAAGATGCGGCCCTGGTAGTCGAGGCCCCAGTCGTCGTCGAGCCAGCGGTTGAACGCGCTGAACAACGTGGTGACCGCTTCGATGTCGTGCTTGATGAGCTCTTCGTAGAGGATGCCGAGTGTCGGGAAGAGCCACACCGCCTCGAGGCCGAACTCGTCGAGCTTGGCGATGCGGGCGTCGCGGTCGCGGTACTCGGCCGGGATCGGCTCGCGCTCGCGCAGGAACTCGTACGGCTGCAGCTTGTTCGGGTTGCCGCGGAAGTAGTCGTGCATCGCGCCCGCCTTGGCGACCGGGTCGAAGGTCGGGTTCACGACCGTGTGGCTGACGATGCCGCCGACGACGTGGTACTTGCGCCCGTTCATCTCGCACCACTGGACGCAGCGGGGCTGCATCTTCGGCTCGACGTAACGGGTGAACGCGTCGAGGGCCTCGTAGTAGTGGTTGTCGGCGTCGAACGCGGCGTAGGGGAGCTCGCTCACGGCCCCAGCTTACCGGCGGGGTCGGCGCGTACACTCGGGCCGTGCCCGGCCTCGATCGGCTTGCGTCCGATCTGCGTTCACTCGTCGATCTCGACTGGTCCGCGGTGGAGCACGGCCGGGCGCAGATGCGGGCCACCGGTGCGTGCGAGTTGCCCGGATTCGTCCGCTCCGACGCGCTCCCGGCCTTCGTCGACGACGCGTGCCGGCTCGCCCCGCTCGCGCACCGCAGCGGCGGTCTCGGCACGGTCTATCTCGGGTTTCCCGACGAGACGTTCCCGGAAGACCATCCCCGCCAGTGGCTCGGCAACTACGGCGTCGGCGCCGTCGCGTACGACCTCTTCCCGGTGGAGTCGCCGATCCGGTGGCTGTTCGAATGGGACGAGCTGCGCGCGTTCGTGGCCGCGATCCTCGGGCTCGACACGATCTACCCCTACGCCGACCCGCTCGGCGCGTTGAACCTCGCGGTCATGGGTGCGGACGACGAGTTGCAGTGGCACTTCGACCAGACCGACTTCGTGGTCTCGCTCGCGCTGCAGGATGCCGAGATCGGTGGTGACTTCGAGGTCGCGCCGTTCATCCGGTCGGCCGACCACGAGCGCTACGACGACGTCGCGCGCGTCCTCGCCGGCGACCGCGCCGGGTTGACGGTGCTGCCGATGACCCCGGGAACGCTCCTCGTTTTCGTGGGCCGGCACTCGATGCACCGGGTCTCGCCGATCAGCGGTGCGACGCCGCGGCTGGTCGGGTTGTTCGGCTACGACTCGCAGCCCGGCACGATGAGCAGCGAATTGCTCAAGGCCGTGCGCTACGGGCGTGTCGCGTGACGTTCGCCATCGGCGAGGGGTTCGCGGGCGAGGGCGTCGACGCCGCGCACGTGAACACGATGCTCGGTGCCAAGAGCGGTCCCGTCGGGGTGGCGTGGGCGACCGCGCTGGCGACGCCGCGTGCCGGGCACGCGGCGTTCGTCGTCGTGGCCGCGCCGAACGTGCCCGTCAAACCGATGACGCTGTTCGTGAACAAGGCGACGGTCGACGACGGGAACCCCCGCCATGCGACCTTGACGTGGGGCGCGGCGCAGGCGGGCGTCGCCGCCGGTGTCATCGACGCGCACCGCAAGGGCGTGTTGCCGGCGGACGACGTCGACGACCTGGTGCTGGTCGCCGCCGTCTGGGTGAACCCGGCCGCCGACGACGAGGAGGCCGTCTTCGCCAACAACGCGCGAGCCGTGCTGGCCGCGCTGGCCGCGGGACGCGATGACCTCCCGTCGATCCGGACCGTGCTCGACGTGGGCGAGCCCCGCAACCCATACTTCCGCGTATGACCCCCGAGCAGGCCGGAAACGAGCTCCGCGACGCGATCGTCCGCATCCCCGGCGGCTTCATGACCGACGCGGCCACCTACGGCCGCGGCGCCGAGCTCGGCTTCGAGGGGATGGACTTCTACACGGCGGGCCGCGGCAGTGTGCTCGGCGAGGTTCCCGCCGACGTCGTCGTCGCGGCGTTCGTGTTCTTCAGCCCGCGACGTGGTGCACCGCGCGTGGGACCGGTCCGCGGCGGTGATGCCGAGAGCGCAGACCGCGCGGGAGTGGGCCGCGGCCGGGCACGCGTGGGCGGTGGCGCACCTTCCCGACGAGGTCGACTGGCCGACCGTCGCGGCGCTGCTCGGACGCGTCGTCGAGACCGCGCCGGTCGCGGGCGCGCCGCTGTTCGCCGGTTGGCGACTGCTCGAGGAACCCGAAGCGCCCAAGGCGCTCGCCCTGCACCGTCTCAACGTGCTGCGCGAGTTGCGGGGCGCGCTGCACGGAGCCGCGGTGCTGACCGTCGGGCTGACGCCGGTCGAGGCGATCGTCGTTCGCACCCCCGAGATGGTGCCGGTGTTCGGCTGGCCCGAACCCCACCCGGATCCGAAGCCGTTGCACGACCGCTGGGGCCTCGCCGAGGCCCGTACCGACCGCATGTTCGGGCGGCATCTCGCGGTGCTCGACGACGACGAGCGGACCGAGCTCGTCGAGATGCTCGTGCCGCTGGCCGCACCGGGAGACGCCGCGTGACCTGGTTGCGCCGCGAGGCGCAGGGTGCGACCGGACTCGACCGGACCTTCGGCCTGCGTCCGAACGCGTACGCGCGGTTCGGCGAGCTCCTCGACGGGCTGGCGCGTGCCGACATCGACCCCGAGACCCTCGACGCCTGCGCGGCGCGCATCGACGCGCTGCTCCGTTTCGAGCCCGACCCCACGACCGCGCTCGACCTCACCGACGCGCAACGTGCGGCCGTCGGTTACGCGGAGCAGTACGCGCTCGATCCCCACGGCCTGCGCGACTCCGACTTCGTCGCCCTGCACGAGCACTTCACCGACGCGCAGCTCGCGACGCTCACCCTCGCGGTCGCGATGTACGACGCGTGGGCGCGCTTCTCCACGGCTTTGGAGGTGTGATGGCGAGGGTCAGATCCCCGAAGGGTGGTCTCACGCCGTTCGACCACCACCCCGCCCTGTGGGAGGCGTTCAACCGCTACTACGGCACCCTGTGGTCGGACGGCATCGTCGACGATCCCACCAAGGAGGTCGGCCGCCTGCGCAACGCCCGCGTCACGGGGTGCGGCATCTGCAAGAACCTCCGGTTCGAATCCGCGCGTGAGCAAGGGCTCGAGGAGCAGCACGTCGAGCTGATCGACGACGGCTACGCCGCCAGCGCGTTACCGCCGCGCTGGAAGCTCGCGGCCCGGCTCGCGGACGCGCTGATTGCCGCCGCCCGCGTCGATGCCGCGCTGCGCTCGGATCTGCTCGCGGAGTTCACCGACGCCGAGATCGTCGAGCTCACCGCGACGATCGCGACCGCGATCGCGTTCTCCAAGGCGTCGGTCGCGTTCGGCGCGCCCGAGGAGATGCCGCTCGTCGTCGTCCCGACGCCGAGCATCTCGGGAGACGTCGTCCGTTGACGCGGCGGGTCCTCGCACCCGACGAGCTGATCCTCGTCTCCGTCGACGACCACATCTGCGAGCCCGCGGGCATGTTCGACGCCCACGTCCCCGATCGCTACCGCGCGCTCGCGCCGCGGGTCGTCGACGAAGCCGACGGATCACAGCAGTGGTACTACGGCGACATCCGCGGCCGGAACCTCGGACTCAACGCCGTCGCGGGGAAATCCCCCGAGTTCTTCAACGTCGACCCGCTGCGCTACGAGCACATGCGGCCCGGCTGTTACGACGTGCACGAACGCGTCCGCGACATGTCGGCCGGCGGGCAACTCGCCGGCCTGAACTTCCCCAACTGGACGGGCTTCTCCGGCCAGGTGCTGAACCAGGGGCCCGACCGCGACGTCAACCTCGTGATGATCAAGGCGTACAACGACTGGCACGTCGACGAATGGTGCGCGGCGTACCCCGACCGGTTCATCCCGTGCGGCATCCTCCCGCTGTTCGACGTGCACGAGGCCGCGCGGGAGGTGCACCGGCTCGCGGCCAAGGGTTGCCACGCGGTCACGTTCTCGGAGAACCCCACGGGTCTCGGGATGCCGAGCATCCACACGAACGAATGGGATCCGCTGTTCGCCGCGTGCTGCGAGACGGCAACCGTCCTGTGCTGTCACGTGGGGTCGTCGTCGAAGAGCGCGTCGACGTCGCCCGACGCGCCGCCGCCGGTCCCGATGAACCTCTCGTCGGTCATGGCGATCTACACCCTCGGCGATCTGCTGTGGGCCGACTTCTGGCACCGATTCCCGACGTTGCGTTTCGCGCTGACCGAAGGCGACATCGGTTGGATCCCGTACTTCCTGTGGCGCGCCGAGCACACCCTCGACCGCCACAACGGCTGGATGCGCCACGACCGGCCGCAGGGCCTGTCACCGACCGAGCTGTTCCGCGAGCGGATCCTCTGCTGCTTCATCACCGATCGGATCGGCGTGAAGCTGCTCGACGAGCTCAACGTCGACAACGTCTGTTGGGAGAGCGACTACCCGCACTCCGACAGCTCCTGGCCGAACGCGCCCGAGCGCTGCGCCGAGCTGCTGGGCGACCTCGACGACGACGTCGTTGCCCGGATCACGCATCGCAACGCCCTGCGCCACTACCAGTTCGACCCGTTCGCCCACCGCCCGCGCGAACGCTGCTCCGCGGGCGCGCTGACGGGCCGAGGCGCCCGGTGTCGACACGGTCACCCGGACGGGCCGTCCCGCCGACGAACGCGACCTGTTGACCTGGCAGCGGCTGACGGCCCGCCCCCGGACCTGATGCGTCCTTGACGCGTCCGGACGTGCGAACCGGTCGCATCTGGACCGCCGACACCGGCGGCCGATTTCACCGTTAGACTTCGTCCCATGCTTTCCGAGATCATCGGGCCCGACATCTTGATCGTCCTGGTCGTCATCCTCGTGCTGTTCGGTGGCTCTCAGCTCCCGAAGCTGGCACGCGGTCTCGGCTCGGCGCAGCGAGAGTTCAAGAAGGGCCTCGAAGAGGGTCACGTCGAAGAGACTGACTCCAAGAAATCCGAGAAGTCCAAGTCCGACTGAACGTTCGCCGACGCGAACGGCAGGTTGACGGGACTAGTTCGCCTTCCACCCGGACGGTGGTGGGTCCGCGCGTTTCGCGGCCGCGCCGAACAGACGCGGGATCTCGTTGCGATAGTCGTCGGCCGTGAATCCGCGGTCGCTCGCCGGCGCGGTCGCGCCGGCCGACCAGCTCCCGATGTGCTCGACGGTTCCGCCGTGCACTTGGAAGGTCTGACCCGAGATCCAACCCGCATCCGGTGACGCGAGGTACGCGCCGAACTCGCCGACGTGCACGGGATCGCGCGGATCGAGCAGGGTCTCCGTTGCCGCGTTCTCGTCGGGAACGTTGCGCGCCATGCGCCAGCCGATCCGGGCCAGCCGCGTGTTGGCTCCCGGCATGATCGTGTTCGCGGTGACGCCGTACGGCGCCATCTCGGTCGCGACGGCTTCGGTGAACGCCTGCACGCCGGCTTTGGCGGCGACGTAGTTCGACTGCCCGGCGCCGCCGTAGAGGAGCAGCCCGGTGGCGGTGTTGATCAGCCGCCCGTACGTCGTGCCGTGCTCCTTGGCCTGCGCGCGCCAGTACCGGCACGCGGGCCGGGATACGACGAACGTTCCCCGCAGGTGCACGCGGATCACGTCGTCCCACTCGTCGTCACTCAGGTTGAAGACCATGTGCGGGCGGCCGAAGCCCGCGTTGTTGATCACCACGTCGAGGCGGCCCCACGTGTCGAGGGCACGGGCCACGAGCGCGTCGGCGACGGCCGAGTCGGCGATGTCGCCGCGCTGCGCCACCGCCTCGCCCCCGGCGGCGACGATCTCGGCGACCACCTCGGCGGCTGGATCCTCGTTCGTCGCGGCGCCGTCGGTCGCGACCCCGGCGTCGTTCACCACCACCCGGGCTCCGTACGCGGCGAGACGCTGTGCGTACGCGCGGCCGATCCCGCGACCCGCGCCGGTGACGATTGCGACCCGTTCCCCCAGATCGATCAACGTTTCGGTCCTTTCCCGGGCGGACACGGGCCCAGGAGGCCCTGGTCAGATCGTCATCCGGGCCACCTGCGTACGCGACCTGGTCGCGGCAGTCGTTGCGTTCGAGCGACCGATTCGATCGTAGGCGGGGGCGGGGAGCCGTCGCCGGTACACTTGCTCCTCCTTATGCAGAGCACCGTCGAACCCGTCGAGAGCCCAGTCGGCAATGACGAGGAAAACGCCACGCCGGACGACAGTCCCGTCGGCGTCGCGAACAAGGTCAAGCTCCACGTCGTCGTTCCGGCGCCCGAGTTCGAACAGGCGATCGACGCCGCGTTCCGAAAGCTCGCGGCGGAGGTCCGGATCCCGGGCTTTCGTCCGGGCAAGGCGCCGCGCCGTCTCCTCGAGGCGCGTCTCGGCAGCGACATGGCGCGCGAGCAGGCGTTGCAGGACGCGCTGCCCGAGTACTACGTCGACGCGGTGAACGAGCACGACGTCGACGTGATCGCACCGCCCGAGATCCAGATCACCGCGGGACAAGAGGACGGCGACGTCGAGTTCGATGCCGTCGTCGAGATCCGTCCGCAGGTGAAGTTGGTCGGTTACGACGAGCTGCGCGTCGAGTTGCCGTTCAAGGCGATCTCCGACGAGGACGTCGACAAGCAGGTCGACGCGTTGCGGGAGCGCTTCGCCGATCTCGTCGACTCCGAGTTCCCGCTCGTCGACGACGCGTACGCGACGATCGACATCTCGGGCACGATCGACGGCGACGCGGTCGAGGGCCTGACCGCAAGCGATTTCCTCTACCGCGTCGGTTCTGCGATGGTGGTCGAAGAGCTCGACGACCAGCTGCGCGGGACGAAGCCCGGCGCGATCTTGGAGTTCACCGCGACATTGCCCGAACGTTTCGGCGAGCTCGCCGGCAGCGTCGCGAAGTTCCGGGTGATGGTGAAAGAGGTCAAGCAGCGCGTGCTCCCCGAGGTCACCGACGAGTGGGTGACCGAGGCGAGCGAGTTCGAGACCGTCGACGAACTGCGCGCCGACATCCGCAAACGGGTCGAGACGATGCAGAGGCTCCAGGCGCAGATGGCGCTGCGCGACAAGGTGCTCGACGCCGCGGCCGACCTCGTCCCCATCGAAGCGCCCCCGACCCTTGTCGACGGGGAGACACGGCGGCGGGTCGAGGACCTCGCACACCGCCTCTCGCACCAGGGTGCGAGTCTCGAGCAGTACCTCGAGATGACCGGTCAGGAACCGCAGGCGTTCATCGACGAGATCCGGGTGGGTGCCGCCCGGGCGGTGCTCGCCGACCTCGCGCTGCGTGTGGTCGTCGCGCAGGAAGGGGTCACGGCCAGCGACGACGAGGTCGACGCCGAGGTGCTCCAACTCGCCGAACGCAGTGAGCAGAAGGTCGCGAAGGTGCGGCGCGAGCTCGAACGGAGTGGGGCGCTGGAGGCGGTACGCTCTGACGTTGCACGTGGAAAGGCGCTCGAGTTCCTCGTGGATCACGCGATCGTGGTCGACGAGGGAGGCAACGAGATCGACCTGACGGTGCCCGAAGACGAACACGACAGCGACAGCCCCGTCGACGACAGCCCAGTCGAAGACAGCACCGACACGAAGGAGTCCGAGGCGTGAGTATCCGCAACGAATACGTCCCGGTGCCGCGATTCATCCAGGACACGCCGCGCGGCCGGATGGAATGGGATCCCTACTCGCGCCTGGCCAACGACCGCATCATCTTCCTCGGGACCCCGGTCGACGACAGCGTCGCGAACCTCCTGATCGCACAGCTGCTGATCCTCGAGTCCGAAGACCCCGAAAAAGACATCATCATGTACATCAACTCGCCCGGCGGCGAGATCACGGGTCTGTTCGCGATCTACGACACGATGCAGTACATCAAGCCCGACGTGCAGACCTGCTGCATCGGTCAGGCCGCGTCGGCCGCGGCTGTGCTGCTCGCGTCGGGGGCGCCCGGCAAGCGGTTCATCCTTCCGCACGCACGCGTGCTTATCCACCAGCCGCACGGCGGGGCCTCGGGCCAGGCCGTCGACATCGAGATCCAGGCGAAGGAGATCGTGCGCATGCGCGAGCTCCTCGACGAGATCCTCGCGTTCCACACGGGACAGGCGCTCGATCGGGTGTCGAAGGACACCGACCGCGACTTCATCATGAGCGGCATCGAGGCCAAGGATTACGGCATCGTCGACGAGATCCTCACCAATCGTGAGCTCGCCGCGGTACCGTCGGCCGAAGGCACGAGCTAGGGACCTCCAGGACCCGGGGGAAAGGGGCCTTTCCGGTGGCAAAGTTCGGTGACGGTGGTGACCTCCTCAAATGCTCTTTCTGCGGGAAGAGTCAGAAGCAGGTCAAGAAGCTCATCGCGGGTCCAGGCGTCTACATCTGCGACGAGTGCATCGATCTCTGCAACGAGATCATCGAGGAAGAGCTCTCGCAGACGACGGAGGTGCACTTCGACGACCTCCCCAAGCCGCGCGAGATCTACGAGTACCTGAACGACTACATCATCGGGCAGGAGCAGGCGAAGAAGATCCTCTCCGTCGCGGTCTACAACCACTACAAGCGCGTGCAGGTCGGCGCGTACGGCGACCCCGACGTCGAGTTGCAGAAGTCGAACATCATGCTCGTCGGCCCGACCGGGTGCGGCAAGACGCTCCTCGCGCAGACGTTGGCGCGCATGTTGAAGGTGCCGTTCGCGATCGCGGACGCCACCGCGCTCACCGAAGCGGGTTACGTCGGCGAAGACGTCGAGAACATTCTGTTGAAGCTGATCCAGGCGGCCGACTACGACGTCAAGAAGGCCGAGACCGGGATCATCTACATCGACGAGATCGACAAGATCGCGCGCAAGGCCGAGAACCCGTCGATCACCCGTGACGTCTCCGGTGAGGGTGTGCAGCAGGCGCTGCTCAAGATCCTCGAGGGCACGACCGCGTCGGTCCCGCCCCAAGGTGGGCGCAAGCACCCGCACCAGGAGTTCATCCAGATCGACACCACGAACATCTTGTTCATCTGTGGTGGTGCGTTCGCCGGCCTCGATCGCATCATCGAGGCGCGGGTCGGCAACCGGGGCATCGGCTTCGGCGCCGACGTGCGCAAGAAGAACGACCTCGAAGAGACCGGCCGCTTCCTCGCCGACGTCCTGCCCGAAGACCTCCTGAAGTTCGGGCTCATCCCCGAGTTCGTCGGTCGTCTGCCCGTGGTCGGTGTCGTGCACAACCTCGACAAGGACGCGCTGATGCGCATCCTCATCGAGCCGAAGAACGCGCTGGTGAAGCAGTACCAGAAGTTCTTCCACTTCGACGACGTCGACCTCGTGTTCGGCGACGACGCGCTCGACGCGATCGCGGACGAGGCGTTGAAGCGCAACACCGGCGCCCGCGGTCTGCGTGCGATCCTCGAAGAGGTGCTCCTCGAGGTCATGTACGACCTGCCGTCGCGTACGGATGTCGTGCGGTGTGTCGTCGACCGCGAGGTCGTGCTGCGCAAGGTCACACCGACGCTCGTCACCGAGGACGAGAGTCGCCGCAGCGTGTAGTCGGTGCAGGTGCGTCGTCGGTGCAGGCGCGTAGTCAGCGCAGCCGCGCCGAATAACGGCCCGCGCGTTCCTCGACCTCGAGACTGATCCCGAACGCGTCGCTGAGGATCTCGCTCGTCACCGTCTCGCGCAACGGGCCCGTCGCGAGCATCTGTCCGTCTTTCAGGACGAGCGCGTGCGTGAAGCCCGGCGGCACCTCCTCGAGGTGATGGGTGACGAGCACCATCGCGGGCCGGGTCCGGTCCCGGGCCCACGCCGCGAGATCGGACACGAGCTCTTCCCGGCCGCCGATGTCGAGGCCGGCGGTCGGTTCGTCGAGGAGGGCGATGCCGGGCGCGTTCATCAGCATCCGGGCCAAGAGGACCCGCTGGCGCTCACCGGCCGACAGCGTCGGGAATCCCTGGTCGGCGAGCGCACCGCAGTGCCATTCGGCGAGCAGCGCCCGCGCCCGGGCCTGGTCGGCGTCGGTGTAGCGGTGCCACCAGGGTGCGAGCGCCGCGTGACGCGCGGTCATGACGACTTCGGCCGCGGTCATCGTCGGTTCCAGCTTCGCGGCCAGCGCGGGCGACGAGAACGCGATCCGTTCCCGCAGCGTGCGCACGTCGGTGCGCCCCAGTCGTTGCCCGAGCACTTCGACGGTTCCGGTCGACGGATGCTGGTAGAGCGCCGCGATGCGCAGCAGCGACGTCTTCCCGGCCCCGTTCGCGCCGAGCACCACCCACCGTTCCTCGGCGTGCACCGCCCAGTCGATGCCGTCGAGGATCTGCGCACCGTCGAGCACGAGGCTCACCGCACGGCACTGCAACACCGGCTCGTCCTGCACGGCGGGAGCCTAGGAGGGTTGCTTGCCGCGGGCCGCACTTCGTGTCAAGGTCGCTCGATGGGCCTCGACGACTCGGTCGCGCAACCGGTGCGTTCGCACGACCGGTTCCCGTGCTTCGACGGGGTGCGGGCCCTCGCCGCGCTCATGGTCGTCGTGTATCACGCCGCATTCTTCAACGCCGACTTCCGCACGCCGGGTGGGGCGTTGCTGGGAACGCTGAACGCGGGTGTGTGGATCTTCTTCGTCACGTCCGGCTGCCTGCTCTACCTGCCGTTCGCGGCCGCGCATCTGAGCGACGCGCGCCCGGTCGATCCGCGCGGCTACGCGGTCCGCCGGCTGGCGCGCGTCTACCCGGCCTATTGGCTCGTGCTGGCGTTCTTCACGTTCGTCGTACCGCGGATCAACATCTACGGCCTCCACGGGTTCCTGCTGCACACCTCGCTGACGCAGACCTACGTCCACATCAACCCGTTCGTCGACGGGCTGCCCCCGGCGTGGAGTCTCGTGGTTGAGATCTCGTTCTACGCGTTCCTTCCCTGCTACGCGGCGGTGGTCGCGATGTTGGCGCGGCGCGGCCGACCGTTGGTCGTCGAGCTCGCGGGGCTCTCGGTGCTCATGGTCGTCGGGATGGTCGCGATCGTGGTGCTCGCGGCGGGCGTCGACGCACCGTGGCTGACCGTCCTGCCCCAGCACCTCGGCGCGTTCGCGCTCGGCATGTTCCTCGCCGTGCTCAGCGCGCGACGGTGGAGCGCAGCGGCGACGGACCGGATGGAACGGATCGGGCGACCCACGTGGATCTGGTGGACGGGCGCGCTGCTCGCGTTGTTCGCGATCCCGTACGTGCTCCGGCTCGACCCCCTCGAGGCGCCGGGTACGGCCCAGGCGATCGGCCTGAACCTCCTGCAGATGGTCGTCGGGCTCTGTGTCGTCGTGCCTGTCGTGCTCGGGCCGCAGGAGCACGGCGCCGTCCGTCGGGTGCTGCGGTCGCGGCCCGCGGTGTATCTCGGGCTCGTGAGCTACGGCATCTACCTGTGGCACTGGTTCATCCTGCGGATCGTCGCGGACTGGTTGCACTGGCCGCTCTACCGTGGCCACTGGCCCGCGATCTTCCTGCTCGCGCTGCCGATCGTGGTGTTCGCCGCGAGCGTGAGCTGGTTCGGGCTCGAGCGGCCCATCCTGCGGTTGGCGCACCGGGTCGCGCCGGGGAGCCGGCGACCGGACCGACCGGGCGCGCGCGATCGCGCCGCGCTTCGCGACGCGTAGCCCGAACGTTGACGGCTCCGACCCCGCCCACGACGTCGCGCCGCGGCCGGTCGCGCCGCTCCGGGTCGCGCCCGGACCGCGCCGGCGCTCGTCTGCGCGCTCGCGGTCGTGCTCGTCGTGTGGCCCGGCATCCTCCACGCGCGCACCCAGATCCTCGGCGCGGGGGACGACGCCCGCTACTACACGTGGCTCGGGTGGCGCATGGGCCGGCTGATCGCGCACGGCCACCTCGTGCCCGTACACGTGGGCGACGCGATCCATCCCTTCGGTCTCGATCTCCGCCTGCTCGACGGTTACCTGCCGTCGTACGTCTGCGGACTCTTCAACCTGATCGTCGGGCCGATCCTCGCGTTCAACCTCACGTTCGTGGCGGGTGCGATCCTGAACGTGCTCGCGGCGCGTGCACTCGCGCGCCGGTTCACGACGAACCCGCTCGTCCACACCATCGCCGCGGTCGCGTTCGTGACCGCGCCGCCGGTCGCGATGAACGTGCAGCAGGGACTCCTGCCGCTCTTCTGGGCCTTCACCGCGCCGCTGCTGGTCGCCGACGCGCTCGACGTGGCCTCGGGCGCGCGTCGTGTCCGCCCCGTCCGCTTGGCGGCGCTGTTGGCGCTCGCCTACCTGTGCAGCGTCTACTTCCTGGTCTTCGGCGGTCTCGCGTACGGCGTGATCGTGGGCGTCGCCGCGCTCCGGGAACGGAACTGGCGCGCGATCGGCTCGACCGCGGCGGCCGTCGCGATCACCGTGATCGTGCTCCTGCCCTTCATCGTGCCGCGCATCCAGTTCGACCGGACGGAAGCCGCGCACGGAGTCGACACCGAGCTGCTCTCGGACAGCAACCTGTTCTCGGCCGACGCGCTCTCGGTCGTGGCCCAGCCGACGCGCTCGACGTTCCTGCTCGCACGACCGGCGACGGTCGAACGCAGCATCGTGCGGCTCCCCGATCCACGCTTTGCGATCGAGGCGACGCTCTTTCCCGGGCTCCTCCTGCTCGCCGGGCTGGTGGCCTTCGCCCTCGGCCGTGATCGGCGCCGGTTGCCGCTCCTCGCGACCATTGGAATCCTGTTCGTCTTCGCGCTCGGGCCGTCGCTGAAGGTGGGCGGGCGCTTCGTGTGGGAGCACGGGAGGACGCCGGTCTCGTGGCTGCCGTACCGGCTGCTGCTCGCGGTCCCGGGGCTCGGCGCGCTGCGCGCGCCGGTGCGCGTCGAGTACGTGCTCGTCGCCCTGCTCGTCGCCGCGACGGTCGTCGCGCTCGGCCGCTTGCTCGAGCGCGCGCCGGACCGGGCGTGGCTGATCGGCGCGGGCGCGGGCGTGTTGCTCGCGACCAACCTGCTCGTGCCCGTACCGACGACGAAGTTCGGCACGACCGCGTCGAGCGCGACGGCGCTGCGCGAGATCGCACACCTCGCGCGTCCGGGCGACACGGTGTTGAGCGTTCCCGCCGATTGCGACCCGTCGTTCGTGAGCCTGCAGGTCTTCCACCACACCGCGGTCGCGGGATGCGCGGGATCGTTCGCGGCGAACCCGTGGTCGAAGCTCGTCGCGTACACGCGCGCGGCGGCGATCACGAAGCTGCGGTGCGACCGCACGCAGTACGGTCAGCTCCGGACCACGCCCGCACCGTCGGCGCCGTTCGCGGCGGCCGACGTCGTCGCGTTGCGCGCGGAGTTCGGCGTACGGTTTGTCGTCGTCGATTTCGAGAAGCTCACGGGCGTCTGCGCGAGCGTGAACGCGGCCCTCCCGGTCCTGCACGCGTACCGATCACTCGGTCACGACGCGCGCTTCGAGGTGATCGATCTCGGTCAGCCCGCGGGCTGACCGACGCCGCACGGCAGGAACAGCTTGAATCCGTTGCCGAAGTCCTGCACGAGACAGAAGTCGTGGTGCAACACGTCGGCCGGGCCGGGATCACCGGGCTTCATCGCATCGTTGGGTTCGTCCCACGTGAGCCAGCGATCCGACGCGATGAACGCGTCGGCGCGGCGCATCTCCCCGGTGAGCGTGGTGCCCGCCCGATTGGTGAGTCCCGGTTCGAACGCCATCGACGCGGTTCCCGGGGTGTAGTGGGGGAGCAGGTAGTAGAGGAAGGTGTCGTTGTACGGCGTCCGGCGCATGTCGGTGTTCCCGACGATGATGCGACCGCCCCGCGGGACGTCGTGCTCGACCGCGTGCAAGGTCTCCGTGATGCTCCGGGCGAAGCCGGGGTCGTCGCCGACGTACCACGACCGGCCCTCGCTCGTTATCCGAATCGACTTCGGCAGGTGCACCGAGTCCTGCACCGCGGTCACGTACCGGCGCGCGGTATAGCTCGGGAACAGCAGCGCGACGCCCACGACCACCGCCACGCCGGCCGCGCCGCCCACCGACGCCATCTTCCACGCCGGTCGCCGGAGCGCGACGAGCTCGGTGACCGCGGCCGGGAGCAGCACGAAGACGATGCCGCTGACCCACGCCAGGTGGGCCGAATCGGCGCGCTGGACGGCCTGCGGGAAGAGGCCGAGGCCGAAGAGGGCGCCCGCGAACAGCACCCGCGAACGCAAACCGGACGGATCGCGGCGGACGCGCCAGGCGCCGAACGCGACGAGGGCGATCGTCACGCACGCCAGGACCATGAACCAGACGAAGAGCTGCTGGGCGGGCGTGAATCGGGGCAATGGCCACGATCGGTCGACCGCGGCGATGACACGCGCGACGCCGACGAGGTGACTCGGGTCGGGCGGTACCGGGAGATGGCGGGTCGCCCGCAGGTGGAAGACGGGATCGACGATCATGGCGCGCCAGACGGTCGCCGGCCCCGCGGTCGCCAGGTGCACGAGGTAGGGCGAGAGACCGAGCGCGGCGCCGGTCAGCGCGCGGCACACGGTCGGGCGCGGGAGCGCCCAGAGCGCGGCGGCCCCCCCGAGGACGACGGCGAGCCCGAGATCGATGCGGAAGAGCAGCGCGAAGCCGCCGAGGACTCCACCGAGCAGCGCCCACCGCCCGGCCCGCCGGTCGTCGGCGCGGTCCGCGCGCGCTTGGAGCAGCGCGACCAGTGAACCCAGTGCCGAGCGCGACACCCCCGGCCCAGGGGATCGCCGTGAGCTGCAGCGCCGGCATCACGAGCACCACGTTGAGCACGACCGCCGCGACCGCGACGCGTCGACCCCAGCCGCGCACCAGCAGCCCGACCGCGGTCGCCATGGCGATGAGCTGGGTGAGGCCGGCGAGGCGCTCGACGAGCAGTTGCGTACCGAAGACCTTGTAGACCGCGGCGAGCGCCCACAGACTCCCGGGGCCGTAGAGGTAGAGGAAGTCCTTGTTGGGGATCGCCCCGTGCAGCACCCGGTCGGGGAAGGCGAGCATGTAGCCCTCTTCCATCGCCGCGCCCGGAGCATGCAACAACGCGCGCAACGGGAGGAGGTACGCGAGCACGGCGACGAAGAGCACGACGCGCGCGGTCGCGGGCGTCACCGTCGTGCGCGGCGGCGCGGGCGCGTCGTGCGAGTCGGCCGGTTCCGCGCTCCCCGGTGTGACGACGGCGTCGCGGTCCACGGGGAGAGGACTGTAACCGGGTGCTTCGACGAGAGGGGTCGCCGGGAGCGTCCCTCCTACACTCTCGTGCATGGCCCGAATCCCGGAGAAGCCGACCCTCGATGGGCTCGAAGCGCGTTGGTCGGCGGTTTGGGAAGCGGCCGGTACCTACCGCTTCGACCGCAACCGCACGCGGGCCGAGATCTTCTCGATCGACACACCGCCGCCCACCGTCAGCGGCTCGCTGCACATGGGCTCGGCCTTCGGCTACGTGCAGACCGACGCGGTCGCGCGCTACCAGCGCATGCGGGGCCGGCACGTCTTCTACCCAATGGGCTGGGACGACAACGGGCTACCCACCGAGCGCCGGGTGCAGAACTACTTCGGCGTGCGCTGCGAGCCGCACCTGCCGTACGACCCGTCTTTCGTCCCGCCGGAGAAGCCCGGCAAGGACGTCGTGCCGATCTCGCGTCCGAACTTCCTCGAGCTCTGCGAGCGGCTCGTGGCCGAGGACGAAGAGGCGTTCGAGCAACTGTGGCGCCGGTTGGGTCTGTCGGTCGACTGGACGCTGACCTACACGACGATCGGGCCCGCGGCGCGGCGCACGAGCCAGCGGGCGTTCCTGCGCAACCTCGCGCGCGGCGAGGTGTACCAGGCCGACGCGCCGACGCTCTGGGACGTCGACTTCCGTACCGCCGTCGCGCAGGCCGAGCTCGAAGACCGCGAGATGCCCGGCGCGTATCACGCGCTGCGTTTCCACAAGGCCGACGGCTCCGGCGACGTGCTCGTCGACACGACGCGCCCCGAGTTGCTCGCGGCGTGCGTCGCCGTGGTCGCCCATCCCGACGACGAGCGTTACCGGCCGTTGTTCGGGGCCGAGGTGCTCACGCCGCTCTACGGCGCGCGGGTGCCCGTCGTCGCGCATCATCTCGCCGATCCCGAGAAGGGGACCGGCATCGCGATGATCTGCACGTTCGGTGACACCACCGACGTCGTCTGGTGGCGCGAGCTGCAATTGCCTACCCGCGCGATCCTCGGGATCGACGGGCGGTTCAAGACGGACGCGCCCGACGGACTCGCGCCGGAGGGCGTGACCGCGTACGGCGAGATCGCGGGGCGGAACGCGAAGCAGGCGCAGAAGATCGTCGTGGAGCAGCTGCAGGGTTCCGGTGAGCTCGCCGGAGACCCCCGCCCGATCACCCACCCGGTGAAGTTCTTCGAGAAGGGCGAGCGCCCGCTCGAGATCGTGACGTCACGCCAGTGGTACCTGCGCAACGGCGGCCGCGACCTCGAGCTGCGGGCCGAGCTCCTCGCGCTCGGCCGCGAGCTGCGCTGGCACCCCGACACGATGCGGATCCGGTACGAGACCTGGCTCGACGGGCTCAACGCCGACTGGCTGGTGAGCCGCCAGCGCTACTTCGGTGTCCCGTTCCCGGTCTGGTACCGCGTCGGCGCCGACGGTGTCTGCGCCTACGACGACGCGTTGCTCCCCGACGAAGCGTCGCTCCCGGTCGACCCGTCGACCGACTGCCCCCCGGGGTTCACCGAAGACCAGCGCGACCAGCCGGGCGGCTTCGCCGCCGATCCGGACGTCATGGACACGTGGGCGACGTCGTCGCTCACGCCGCAGATCGCGACCGGCTGGGTCGACGATCCCGACCTGTTCGGGCGCACGTTCCCCATGGACCTGCGCCCGCAGGGGCCCGAGATCATCCGCACCTGGTTGTTCGACACCGTCGTGCGGGCCCGGCTCGAGCACCGCGCGCTGCCGTGGACGGACACGACGATCAACGGCTGGGTCCTCGACCCGGACCGCAAGAAGATGTCGAAGTCGAAGGGCAACGTCGTCACACCGATGCCGCTGGTCGAGGAGTACGGCGCCGACGCGTTGCGGTACTGGGCGTGCAACGGCCGTCCCGGTGTCGACACGGCCGTCGACTTCGGCGTGATGAAGGTCGGCCGCAAGCTCGCGATCAAGGTGTTGAACGCGTCGAAGTTCGTGCTCGGCGTCTCGGGCGACGCGGGGGAGGAGTTCGGCGAGGTCACGTCCGCACTGGATCGCTCGCTCCTCGTCGCGCTCGCCGATCTCGTCGACGAGGCGACGGTCGCGTTCGACGCGTTCGACTACGCGCGCTCGCTCGAGCGGACCGAGCGCTTCTTCTGGTCGTTCTGCGACGACTACGTCGAATTGGTGAAGAGCCGCTCCTACGGAGAAGCGGGTGACGAGAACGCGCGTTCCGCCGCGGTCACGTTGCGGATCGCGCTCTCCACGTTGTTGCGCCTGTTCGCACCCGTCCTCGCGTACGTGAGCGAAGAGGTCTGGTCGTGGTGGCGCGAGGGATCGATCCACCGCGCGCCGTGGCCCGACGCGGCCGGCATGCGGATCGAGGGCGCCGACCCCCTGGTCTACGACGTCTCGGCCGCGGTGATCGCCGAGGTGCGCAAGGCGAAGTCGACGGCGAAGGTGTCGCTCGCGACCCCGGTCGAGCGCGTGGGCGTCGTCGACACCGCCGAACGGTTGGCCGCGCTCGACGCCGGGAACCGCGACCTCTGCGCCGCGGGCAAGATCGCGCAGCTCGACACCGAGGTGGGCGAGACCTTCTCGGTGCGCGTCGATCTCGCGCCGCCGGTCGGCTCGTCGAGCGCGCCGCGCGGGTTCGACGGGCCGTCCTGGCTGAGCTCGCACGTCAACCTCGAGAGCATCAACGTTCCCGCCGGGAGCCGGCGCGGGCCGCCCACGCTGGAGCGGATCTCGACCCTGATGCAGTACCTGGGCTCGCCCGAGACCGAATTCCCCGCGATCCACATCACCGGTACGAACGGGAAGACGACGACGGTCCGCGTGCTGACCGAGCTGTTGACCGCGCTCGGGCTGAAGGTCGGCGCGTACACGAGCCCGAACCTCGAGCGCGTGAACGAGCGCATGTCGATCGACGGCGAACCGATCGACGACGACGCGTTCGAGGAGATGTTGTACGCGGTCTCGCTCGTCGAATCGTCGGTCGGGGTCGAGCCGTCGTACTTCGACGTCCTCACCGCGGCGGCGTTCCGCTGGTTCGCGGACGAAGCCGTCGACGTCGCGGTCGTCGAGGTTGGTATGGGCGGACGCTGGGACGCGACCAACATCGTCGACGGCCGCGTCGCCGTCGTCACCAACGTGAGCGTCGATCACGTCGAGTACCTCGGCCCGACGCGGGAACAGATCGCGCAGGAGAAGGCCGGCATCGTGAAGACCGGCGCGACGCTCGTGCTCGGCGACACCGACCCCGCGATCCAGGCGATCTTCGAAGCGCGCGGCGCGGCGCGCGTGTTCCGCCGTGACGTCGACTTCGGGGTGTCGCGCAACGTGCTCGCGATCGGCGGTCGCCTCGTCGACGTGCGCAGCCCCGGCGCCGAGTACCCCGACGTCTTCCTCGCGTTGCACGGCGCGCACCAGGCCGACAACGCCGCGATCGCACTCGCGGCCGCGGAGAGCTTCGTGCAGGCGGCCCTGCCGTTCGAGGTCGTGGCCGACGCGTTCGCGCGTGTCCGTTCACCCGGTCGGCTCGAGGTCGTGCGCCGCCAGCCGCTCGTGCTCCTCGACGGCGCGCACAACGTCGCCGGCGCGCAGGCGCTGCGGAGCGCGCTCGACGAGGAATGGAATGCCGGCCCTCGCACGCTGATCGTCGGCCTGTTGCGCGAGAAAGAACCGCACGAGATGCTCGCCGCGCTCGGCGTCGAGGAGCTCGCCGACGAGGAGAACGGGGGACTGCTCGTGTGCTGCCGGGCGCCCAGCCCGCGGGCGTTGGAGGCGTCGCTGATCGCCAAGGCCGCGGTCGACCTCGGATTGCCGCCGGAGCGGATCGAGATCGCGGATCGGGTTGAGGACGCGGTCGGCATCGCGCTCCTCGCGACTCCCGCGGACGGCCAGATCGTGATCACCGGATCGCTGTATGTCGTCGGCGCGGCCCGTTCCGTGCTCGTTTCCTGATCGTGTGCGGACGAGCAAGGCCCCCGGCCGCAGCCGAGGGAGCCATGTTGTGCGGACGAGCAAGGCCCCCGGCCGCAGCCGAGGGAGCCATGTTGTGCGGACGAGCAAGGCCCCCGGCCGCAGAGGGAGCCGGGTCGTGGCGTTTGTCGAAGTCGGGGGGCCTCGTCCTAGGCTTCACTGCTTATGACTGATCGAACCCTCGTTCTCTGCAAGCCGGACTGTGTCGAGCGTGGGCTCGTCGGCGAAGTCGTCGCCCGCCTGGAGCGCAAGCAGCTCAAGATCGTGGCCCTGGAGCTGCGCACACTGGACGAGGCGACGGCGAAGCGCCACTATGCCGAGCACGACGGCAAACCGTTCTTTCCCGATCTGGTGGCGTTCATCACCCGTTCACCTCTCGTCGCGCTCGTCGCCGAGGGTCCCGACGCCTACAAGGTGGTGCGGACGCTGATGGGCACGACGAACCCGAGAGAGGCCGCTCCGGGCACGATCCGGGGCGATCTCGCGATCGAGCTCACCGAGAACCTGGTCCACGGCAGTGACGGACCGGAGTCGGCTGCGCGCGAGATCGCGCTGTTCTTTCCGGGCCTTTCGGAGTGAACACCCGAGGCGGGTGGCAATCAGGCCGAGCGGCTCCTAGCCTGAGCGTGTCCCGCCGTCGGAGGATGACCCCGGTGAGCGAACCGTTCTACGCAGGATTGCTCGGCCGTGACATGGCGGTCGACCTCGGAACCGCGAACACGCTCGTGTACGTGCGCGGCCGCGGTGTCGTGCTCGACGAGCCGTCGGTCGTCGCCGTCAACGCACGCGACGGACGCCCGCTCGCGGTCGGCATCGAAGCCAAGAAGATGATCGGGCGCACTCCCGACCACATCATCGCGATCCGGCCGCTGAAGGACGGCGTCATCGCCGACTTCGACATCTGCGAGAAGATGCTGCGCTACTTCATCCAGCGCGTGCACCCGCGCAAGTGGGCGAAACCGCGCATGGTGATCTGTGTCCCCTCGGGGATCACGGGCGTCGAGCAGCGCGCGGTGCAGGAAGCCGCGCAGCAGGCTGGCGCGCGCAAGGAGGCGTTCATCATCGAGGAGCCGATGGCCGCCGCGATCGGCGCCGGGCTCCCGGTTCACGAACCGGCCGGCAACATGATCGTCGACATCGGCGGCGGCACCACCGAGGTCGCGGTCATCTCGCTCGGCGGCATCGTCGCGAGCGAGTCGATCCGCATCGCGGGGGACGAGCTCGACGAATCGATCATCAACTTCGTGAAGAAGGAGTACTCGCTCGCGCTCGGCGAGCGCACCTCCGAGGAGATCAAGATCGCGCTCGGCAGCGCGTACCCGCTCGAGACCGAGCTGTACGCGGAGGTGCGCGGCCGCGATCTCGTGACCGGCCTGCCGAAGACGATCGTCGTGTCGACCGAAGAGATCCGCGATGCGATCGAGGAACCGGTCGCGGCAATCGTCGACGCGGTCAAGGTGACGCTCGACAAGACGCCGCCGGAGCTCGCGGCCGACATCATGTCGAACGGCATCGTGGTGACCGGTGGCGGCGCGCTGTTGCACGGGCTGAAGGACCGGCTGTCGGCCGAGACCGGTATGCCGATCGTCATCGCGGACAACCCGTTGCTCTCGGTCGTGCACGGCTCGGGCCAGTGCCTGGAGAACTTCGACGTCCTGAAGCACGTCCTGATCTCCTCCGCCCAGCAATAGCCGGGCCGGACCGAGACGATGGCAGGTGCTCGACGCGCGAGCCGACGACGCTACGTCCTGGGCGTGATCGTCCTCACGTGCCTGACGTTGATCACCCTCGATACCCGCAACGGCCGCTCGGGCCCGCTGGCCTCGCTGGGCGGGATCGCGCACCGGATCGTCTCGCCGGTCCAGGGCGCGGTCGACGACGTGGCCCGGCCCGTGAGCGACTGGTGGGACGGCGTCACGAGCAGCGGGAGCCTGAAGCGCAAGAACCGTGACCTGGAACAGCAGATCGCGGCACTGCGCGGGCAGCAGACGCAGGCGGCCGAGGCGATCCGCGAGAACACCGACCTGAAGGCGTTGCTCAAGCTGACCAACGCGCTCCTCGTGAAGAACGTGACCGGCCTGATCATCGGCCGCGGCGCGGGCAACTTCGATCCGACGTTCACGATCGACAAGGGGTCGGAGACGGGCATCTCCGTCGACATGCCCGTGATCGCGCCCGAGGGGATCGTCGGCAAGGTGATCCAGGTCTGGCACGGCGGAGCGATGATCCAGGTGCTGACCGACCCCAGCTTCTCGGTTGGCGTGCAGACTCCCGGTCACGGCGCCGCGCCCGCGACGACCGGCATCGCGACCGGTCAGAGTGAGTCGCACGATCTCGGGGTCGAGTTCGATCCCGGGACGCGTGTGCTGCGCGGTGATGCGATCGTGACGTCACCGCAGTCGACGTTGTTCCCGTCGGGACTTCCGGTCGGCATCATCTCGTCGGTCACGATCCAACCGGGCAACACGGGCGTGAACGCGACGATCACGCCGTACGTGCATCTCGGTGCGCTCCAACATCTCATCGTGTTGTTGTGGCCGCAGGGCACGCCCGGTCCGGTGCTGCCGACGACGACCACGACCGCGACCACTACGACGACGGTGGCGGGCGGCGCGACGACGAGCACCGTGGCGGGGTCCGGCCCCACGACGACCCGGCCGGGCGGATGAGCCGCACCGCGCGGCTGGGCGCGCTCGTCGCCTTCATCGTCCTGACCCAGGTGACGGTGTTCCCGCACCTCCGTTTGTTCGGTGTGGTGCCCGACGTCGGGCTGCTCGTCGCGCTCGCGGTCGGTTATCAGGAGGGTCCGGAGGCGGGCGCGGTGGTCGGGTTCGTCGCCGGCTTCGGTTTCGACCTCTTCCTCGCGACCCCACTCGGACTGAACGCGCTGGTGTACGCAGTCGTCGGCTACGGCATCGGTGTGCTCGAGGCCGGCCTCTTCCGGTCGCCGCGGTGGTTGCCGTCGTTCCTCGGCGCGGTCGGTGGTCTCGCGGGTGGTCTGATGTTCATCGGCGTCGGCGTCCTCGTCGGGGTGGACTCGGTGAAGGGGACGCACGGGATCCTCACCATCTCCTACGCCGCGGTCTACGACGCCCTGCTCGCGCCGTTCGTGTTCTTCCTGGTCAGGCGGCTGCTCGGGAGCGGCGACCGCGTACGCGACGCATGGTCGAGGCGCTGATCCCACCGAAGGATCGGCTCCGGCGGCGACCGGACCCGCAGCCACCGTTGCCGGTAGCGTGGATCGCGTCTCCATGAGCCTCCTCGAACTATGAGCGACAACAGCCGCGTCCGCGTGAGCATCGTCGGCGTCGTCGTCGTCGCCTTGTTCGCATCCCTCTTCGCGCGGTTGTGGTTCCTGCAGATGGGCCCGGAGCAGAAGCTGGGCCGGGTCGTGAGCAGCCTCAGCACACGCGTCATCCAGACCGAGTCGCCGCGCGGCGAGATCCTCGACCGCAACGGCAAGGTGCTCGCCCAGGACGTCGCCGCGTGGGCGGTCACCGTCGACCGGAATCTCTCGACGAAGGCTCGGGACCAGGTACTGGGCCAGCTCGCCGAGGTACTCGGCGTCAAGGAGCCGACGCTGCTCGCGAACTACGAGAGCCTTCGGCAGTCGCCGCTCACGCCGGCGATCGTCGACGTCAACGTGCCTCTCGCCCAGCAGCTCGCGATCGAGGAGCACCGCGAGGACTACCCGGGCGTGAACGTGGTCGAGTTGACGGTCCGCGCGTATCCCTACGACGGGTATCTGTCGCAGGTCCTGGGTTACGTGGGCGAGATCGGCGCGGACCAACTGCAGCAGTTGAAGTCGCGCGGTTACCAGGCCGGCGATCTCATCGGGCGCGACGGCGTCGAGGCCGCGTACGAGTCGGTGTTGCGCGGCAAGCCGACGCGCGAGACCGTGCAGATCGATCCGAGCGGGAAGCAGGTCGGGCCGCCGATCAGCGTCCAGCCCGGAACCGTCGGCGAGAACGTCAAGCTCACGATCGACATCAACGTGCAGAAGGCGGCCGAGTCGGCGCTCGCGCAGGGCATCGTGGCCGCGAAGACGATGCAGAACACGAGCGACGCCGCGAAGGCCAAGGGCTACTCGACACTGAAGCCGACCGGCGGTGCGGTGGTGGTGCTCGACGTGCACGACGGTTCCGTCGTCGCGATGGCGAGCAACCCGACGTATCCGCTGTCCTGGTGGCGGGGCGGTATCTCGACCGACCACTTCGCCCTGCTCGAGCGCGCCCGGCGCGCAGAACCCGTTGCTCGACCGGGCGACGCTCGGTCAATACGCGCCGGGCTCGACGTTCAAGATCGTGCCGTCGATCGCGATGACGCGCTACGGCGTGCGCGGCGCCGGCGAGGTCATCCAGGACAACGGGTCCGTCCCGCTCGAGGGCACCGTCTTCAAGAACGACAACGGCACCCGCAACGGCTCGGTCGACCTGCAGAAGGCGCTGACCGTGTCGAGCGACGTGTACTTCTACACGGCCGCCAACGACTTCTGGGGCATCTGGAAGCTCGGCGACCAACAACGCGGGCTCGGCATCCAGACCGTCGCGGGCGAGCTCGGGTTCGGCAAGAAGACGGGCATCGAGCTCGCCGAGGCGACGGGTCGCATCCCCGACCCCGCGTGGAAGACCGCGTTCGCGGAGGCGAACTACAAGAAGGGCTCGCAGGAGCTCCACTACGCGTCGATCTGGTATCCGGCCGACCTCATCCACGCCGCGGTCGGGCAGGGCGACGACTTCGTCACCCCGTTGCAGCTCGTCAACGCGTACGCCTGCTTCGCCAACGGGGGCACGCTGTGGACGCCGCACGTCGAGGGGTCGATCATCGACCCGATGACGAAGAAGGCGGTCTCGTCGTACGCGCCGAAGGCGCTCGGCACGGTCGCGATCGATCCCTTCACCCGTTCGCAGATGGTCGCGGGATTCACGGGCGTGGTGAACGACCCCGCGGGAACCGCGTACGCCCCGTTCCAGGGATCGTTGATACCGGGTGGGGTTGCGGGGAAGACCGGCACCGCCGACGTGCAGGGCAAGGCCGCGTCGTCGCTCTTCGCCGCGTTCACGCCGATCGCCGACCCGCACTACGCGGTCGTCGCGGTCGTCGAGCAGGGCGGCCACGGCGCGCAGGTCGCGGCGCCGATCGTCCGCCAGGTCATCGAGGCGCTGAACAACCTGCCGCCCACCCCGATCCCGCACGGCAACGGGACGGCGAAGGACTGATGGCCACGATCACCGCCCCCCTCGGCCGCCGCCGGACCGCGACCGACACGAGCGTCTTCACGCACCTCGACCTCGCGCTCCTGACGCTGCCGATCGCGATCAGCATGCTCGGCCTGCTGATGATCTACGACGCGTCGCGGCACGAGACGGCGATCGGCGGGCTGTCGCGCGCTTTACTACGTGGAGCGCCAGGGCGCGGCCATCGTGATCGGCCTGATCGCGATGGCGGTCGTGATGGCCATCGACTACCGCCGCATCCGCGACGCCTGGCCCCTCGTCTATCTCGCGGTGCTGCCGCTCCTCGCGGGTGTCGTCGTGCTCGGGCGCGACCACGGCGGCGCGCAGGCCTGGTTCCAGGTCGGTCCCTTCCAGTTCCAGCCGTCCGAGATCGCCAAGGTCGTGCTCGTCGTCGCGATGGCGGGCTACTGCCATCAACATCGCGGTGATCTCGACGCGTGGCGGGTGGCCGTCGCGGTCGGGTTGGCCGGGCTCGTCATGGCCATCGTCTATGCCCAGCACGACCTCGGCACGATGCTCGTGATCATGGTGTGCGCGGCGGCGGTCCTCGTGATCGCGGGGCTCAAGCCCGTGCACATCGCGGTGCTGCTGTTGCTCGCGGGCTCCCTCGTCGGCGCCGCGGTCGTGACCGGGAAGGTGCAGACCTACCAGCTCCAGCGCCTCGCCGGCTTCGCCAACCAGTCGACCGCGCACCTCTCGGTCAACCAGGAGACGCCGACCCAGTTCAACCTCGGGGCGTCGAAGGCCACCATCGCGTCGGGCGGCCTGACCGGCGCCGGGTTCGGTGACGGCGTGCAGACGAAGAACGGCTTCGTCCCCGAACAGCACACCGACTTCATCTTCACCGCGCTCGGCGAGGACTTCGGCTTCGTCGGCGGCGCCACGCTGTTGCTGTTGTACGGGCTCCTCGCCTGGCGACTCTGGCGGATCGCGCTCCTGTCCTCGGACTTCTTCGGGACCCTGGTGGCGATCGGCGTCCTGGCGATGTTCGCGATCCAGATCTTCGAGAACATCGGGATGACGATGGGGATCATGCCGATCACCGGGATCCCACTGCCGTTCATGTCGTACGGCGGCTCGGCGGTGATCGCGTCGTTCATCGCGATCGGCCTCGTCCTCAACATCCACATGCGGCGCTTCAGCTAGGAGCGCCGGAGCGGCAGCGGAGTGGTCCCGTCGGACGCCGAAGGCCCCTCTCCGGGACGACGCAGCGCGAGCGCCGTAAACACGGAGCGCGCGCGGAGCCGTCGGACGCCGAAGGCCCCTCCGTCCGGGACGACGCAGCGCGAGCGACCAGTAAACACGGAGCGGCAGCGGAGTGGTCCCGTCGGACGCCGAAGGCCCCTCTTCCGGGACGACGCAGCGCGAACCAGTAAACACGGAGCGGCAGCGAAGTTCCGTCGGACGCCGAAGGCCCTCTTCCGGGACGACGCAGCGCGGCGACCAGTACACGGAGCGGCAGCGGAGTGGTCCCGTCGGACGCCGAGGCCCCTCTTCCGCGACGCCGATCACGAAGCGTGGTGATCCGGCGCCGCGCGGCGCCCGGGCTACACTGCTCGGAGATGTCAGACCTGTGGCCGCGGATAGAACCGCTGCTGGCCCGGGTTGAGAAGCCCGCTCGCTACATCGGTATGGAGATGGGGACGGAGCCGGGCAACCTGGCGCCCCGCCATGGGAGCGGCCGGGCGGCCTTTCTCCTGATCTATCCCGATACCTACGAGATCGGGCTCCCCAACCAGGGGCTGCAAATCCTCTACGAGCTCGTCAACGAGCGCGAAGACGCGGTGGCCGAGCGCGCCTACGCGCCGTGGACCGACATGGAGTCGGCGATGCGCGCGGCCCGGGTGCCGCTGTTCAGCGTCGACACGCACCGCGCCGCGTCCGAGTTCGACGTCCTCGCCTTCAACCTCTCGGCCGAGCTCGTCTACACGAACCTCCTGAACCTGGTCGACCTCGCGGGCGTGCCCGTCCGCAACGAGGACCGGGCGCCCGCGCACCCGATCGTCATCGCCGGCGGCCACTGCACGTACAACCCCGAGCCGCTCGCCGAGTACGTCGACGCGTTCGTGATCGGCGACGGCGAAGAGGTCATCTCCGAGATCGTCGAGGTCGTCGGCGCGTGGAAGCGCGGCGGCGCGCGGAGCCGCGAGGCCGTGCTGCGCGACCTCGCGACGATCCCCGGCGTCTACGTCCCGTCGCTCTACGACGTCGAGTACGACGGCCCGGTCGTGCGTTCGATCACGCCCCGCTACCCCGACGTCCCGGCCGTCGTCGACAAGCGCACCGTCGCCGACCTCGCGCGAGTGGCCGTACCCGAAGAAGCAGCTCGTCCCGCTCGTCGAGGTCGTGCACGACCGCCTGAACGTCGAGATCTTCCGGGGCTGCACGCGCGGCTGTCGGTTCTGCCAGGCGGGCATGATCACCCGGCCGGTCCGGGAGCGGCCCGAGGAGCAGGTCCGCACGATGGTCCGCGAGGGCCTGCGCCGCACCGGCTACGACGAGGTCGCGCTCACGTCGCTGTCGAGCGCCGACTTCTCCGGCATCGAGGGCGTCGTCGCCGATCTCGTCACCGACCAGGAAGGCACCGGCGGCGTCAGCGTCTCGATGCCGAGCCTGCGGGTCGACGCGTTCACCGTCGGGATCGCGAGCGAGCTGCAGAAGGTCCGCCGCAGCGGCCTCACGTTCGCGCCCGAGGCGGGCACGTGGCGGCTGCGCCAGGTCATCAACAAGCTGATCATCGAAGACGACCTCTACGCCGCGGTCGACGCCGCGTACTCGCAGGGTTGGCGGCGGGTGAAGCTCTACTTCCTCACCGGCCTGCCCACCGAGATGGACGAGGACACGCTCGGCATCGCGCAGCTCGCCACCAACGTCACCGACATCGGCCGCAAGTACACGAAGCAGGCGAGCTGCACGGTGTCGGTCGGCGGGTTCGTCCCCAAGCCGCACACGCCGTTCCAGTGGTTCGGTCAGAACGGCGTCGACGAGTTGCAGCGCAAGATCACGCTGTTGCGCAACGCCGTGCGCGGCACCGCGCGCGCAGGTGAAGTGGCACGACCCGAAGGCCACGTTCGCGGAGGGCATCGCGTCGCGTGGCGACCGGCGCGATCGGGCGGGTCATCGAACGGGTGTGGCGCGCGGGCGGCACCTTCCAGGAGTGGAGCGAGGGCTTCTCGCTCGACCGCTGGCTCGACGCGATGCACGCCGAGGGCCTCGACCCCGACTGGTTCGTGACCCGGCACCGCACCCGCGACGAGGTGCTGCCGTGGGCGCACATCGCGGCCGGCCTCCACGCCGACTTCCTCTGGGACGACTGGCAGGCCGCGCTTGCAGGCCCACGGGCTCCCCGATTGCCGGTGGACTCCGTGCTACGACTGCGGGGTGTGCACCGACTACGCCCTCGAGCACGTGGTGGCGTCGCCGGTTGCGCCCGCGGGCGGCTCGCAGGGCACGGGCCAGGACCTGGGCGGCTCGGGCGCCGACGTTCCCGTGCGGTTCCTCGGCACGAAGGTGCCGGCGGGCGCGGACTCGGGCACCGAGGGAGCGCAGTCGTGAGGGGCGGCGCGGCGAACCCGGTCCGGCTCCAGTACACGAAGCTCGGCAAGGTGCGCTGGATCAGCCACCGCGACGTCGCCCGTGCCCTCGAGCGGGCGTTCCGCGTCGCGCAGCTCCCGCTCGCGTTCACCGAGGGCTTCTCGCCCCGGCCGAAGGTGAGCTTCGGGCTGGCGTTGTCGACCGGGCACGAGAGCGACGCGGAGTACGTCGACCTCGTGCTGGCCGAGCCCGTCGACCTCGACGTGCTCCCGAGCCGCTCACCGCGCGCGTTGCCGGACGGCATCGACGTCGTCGGCGCGGTCGCGCTCGCCGACCGCGTCCCCGGCGTTGCAAGAAGCGGTGACGTGTGTCGAGTGGCGGGTCGACGTCGCCGCACACCGACCTGACCGACGGTCGACCCGGCGTTCCTGCGCGAACGCGTCGACGCCGCGCTCGGCGGCGCCGGCGCTCCCGACGACCAAGCGGCGCAAGGGTCGCGACGTCGTCGAAGACGTCCGGCCGGTGATCCGTCGCATCACCGTGTGCGACGAGTCCGTCGGCGACGCGTCGAGATGGAAATGTCAACGCAACCGCGCGGCGCGAAGCCGGGCGAAGTCCTCGCCGCCATCGGCGACTTCACCGACGTCCGAGCGCGGCGCACGCACCAATGGATCGAGCGCGACGGCGCGCGGCAGGAGCCGCTCGACGCCGACACGCGCCCGCGTGTGCCGGAGGCATGCGCGTCATGAGAGAAGGCATCGATGTCAGACCTGAACCGTCTCGAGGACGAGACGAACGCCGAGACCGCGCGTCCGCGACGGGCCCGATCGTGTCGTCGGACGGGATCGCGGGCGGCTCGCCGCAGCTAGCGGCGCCGACGAGCTCGCGCCGAAGTCGGCGACGATCGGCGCCCGACCGGCGCCGGTGCCGGCGGCGCGGCCGGCGACGGCGAGGCGCCGCGGAAGAAGCGCCGGCGCGGCACCCGCGGCGGCCAGACGCCGCAAGAAGCCGGCGCGGCGCAGGTGGCGCGTCCGGGCCGGGTGCGCGGGTCGGGCGCGGCCGGCCCGTACCGGCGACGCGACGGCGAGGACGGCGACGACGACGACGGACGACGACGAGGACGACGACGACGCCGACGAGCGCATCCGCACGGCAGCGAGGACTGGACCGCCGAGAGCGCCGACCGCGGCCTGACCGACGACGACATCGGCGAGCAGGCCCGCGAGGACGCGGGGCTGGCCCGCCCGCCCGTCGGCCCGGCCCGAAGATCGGCGACAGCCGGCCCGCCCCGGTCGGCCGGCGCCGGGCCGAGAACGGCGCGGCCGGCGGTCGCGCGACGACGGCGGCGAGACCGGTCCCGACGGCGCGCCCGAAGAAGCGCCGCCGCCGCCGGGGTGGCCGCGGCCGCAGCAAGGGCGGCGGGCAGGGCGGCGCGCCGGACCGGCGCCGACGCCGGGTCGGCCGCGGCGGGAACGGCGCCGAGCCGCCAGAACCACGGTCAGGGTCGGGCCAGGGCGGTTCGGGCCGCGGGCCGGTGCAGTACGTCGACGCGGGCGAGCTCGGCGACGTCGACGTCGACGGCACCGCGCTGCTCGACTCGCTCGACGACGAGACGCTGCAGCGCCGCCGGGGCACGAGCCGCAAGGGCCGGCCCGCCGGCCGCTACCTCATGGTCGTGCACGTCCGCCCCGACGGCTTCGCGCACATCGGCGTGCTCGAGGGCCGCCAGCTCATCGAGCACTACATCTCGACGCCGACCGACGACAACACGTCGATCGACGGCAACATCTACCTCGGTCGTGTCCAGAACGTGCTGCCCGGCATGGAGGCCGCGTTCATCGACATCGGCACGCCCGAAGAACGGCGTGCTCTACCGCGGCGACGTCGCCTACGACGCCAACGACGTCGAGGGCGGCGAGAAGCCGCGCATCGAGCGGGTGCTGCGCAACGGCCAGGCGATCATCGTGCAGGTCACGAAGAACCCGATCGCACACAAGGGCGCGCGGCTGACCCAGGAGGTGAGCCTCGCCGGCCGCTTCGTCGTCATGGTCCCGGGCCAGCCCCAGACCTACGGCATCTCGAAGCGTCTGCCCGACGACGAGCGCAAGCGGCTGCGGCGCGTGCTCGACCGGTTGCGTCCGGCCGACGCCGGGCCTGATCGTGCGCACCGCGGCCGAAGGCGCGACCGAAGAAGAGCTCGAGCGCGACATGCTGCGCCTGAACGCGCAGTGGAAGCAGATCTCCGAGATCGCCAAGAAGGCGAAGGCCGGGAAGCCTGCTCTACAAGGAGCCGCAGCTCGCGATCCGCCTGATCCGCGAGGAGTTCACCAAGGAGTTCCGCGGGGTCGTCATCGACGACGCCGCGATGTACGAAGAGGTGAGCTCGTACATCGACGCGATCGCGCCGGAGCTCGCCGAGCGGGTCGAGTACTACGACGCCGAGGCCGAGAACCTCCCCGTCTTCGAGAAGTTCCACGTGCACGAGCAGCTGCACAAGGCGCTCGACCGCAAGGTGTGGCTGCCGTCGGGCGGGTCGCTCATCATCGAGCGCACCGAGGCGCTGACCGTCATCGACGTCAACACCGGCAAGAACGTCGGCACGTCGAACCTCGAAGAGACGGTCTACCGCAACAACCTCGAGGCGGCCGAGGTCGATCGCCCGCGAGCTGCGGCTGCGCGACATCGGCGGGATCATCGTCATCGACTTCATCGACATGGAGATCCGCCACAACCGCGAGGCGGTGGAGGAGACGTTCCGCCAGGCGCTCGCCCGGGACAAGACCCGCACCCAGATCTTCCCGATCTCCGAGCTCGGGCTGGTCGAGATGACCCGCAAGCGGGTCTCCGAGGGCCTGGTCGAGGCGTTCTCGTCGACGTGCCCGCACTGCAACGGCCGCGGCTTCGTCGTCGACGAGTCGCTGCTCGAATAGCCGCTCGGCCCGCCGGACGGCCCACTGCGGGCCGTCCGGCGCCGGTCGGCTATCCTTTCCCGGTTCCGAGAAGCACTCTGAAGAGGCATCGCGCATGTACGCAGTCATCCACACCGGCGGGAAGCAGTACCGCGTCGCCGAAGGCGATCGGACTCGACGTCGAACGCCTCGACGGCGACGAGGTCACCCTGCGGCCCGTGATGCTGGTCGACGGCGACAGCGTGCTCGCCACGCCCGCCGAGCTCGGCGCGGCGTCGGTGACCGCCCGGATCGTCGGCGAGGCCAAGGGCCCGAAGATCAAGGGCTTCACGTACAAGAACAAGTCGAACGAGCGCAAGCACTGGGGTCACCGTCAGCACTACTCGACGATCGAGATCACCGGGATCACGAAGGGCTAGGGGAGCAGACCATGTCGAAGAAGAAGGGTGCTGCCTCCTCTCGCAACGGGCGCGACTCCAACGCGCAGCGGCTCGGCGTGAAGCGTTACAGCGGCGAGGTCGTCACCGCGGGCACGATCATCGTGCGCCAGCGCGGCACCCGCTTCCACCCCGGCTACAACGTCGGGCTGGGCAAGGACGACACGTTGTTCGCGAAGGCGCAACGGGGTCGTGAAGTTCGGCACCCGCCGCGGCCGCAAGCTCGTCGACATCGTCCTCCACGAAGACGCCTCGCCCCCGCGTGACCCAAACCTGCCAACTGTTTGCAAGTTTCGGGCGTTCGGCGCGATTCTTGCAACAGTTTGCAGAATGGGGTCAGTCGCGGCGGGGGGCGAGGCCTTCGGGGAGGGCCTCGGCGTGCACGACGGTGAGTGTCTTGGTCGTGCGGGTGATCGTGACGTAGAGCAGGCGGAGCCCGGCGCGGTCCGCGTTCACCAGCTGCCGACGGTTCGACGACGATGACGTGGTCGAACTCGAGGCCCTTGGCGCTCGTGGGGTCGAGCACCGCGATCGGCGCGTCGAGCGCGTCGGCCGCGGTCGACACCGCGCCGACGTCGGCGAGCGACGCGACGATCGCCGCGTGCAGCGCGGGCGGCGCGATGACCGCGACCGCGCCGGTGCGTGCGCAGCGCCGCGCGGTGTGCTCGCTCGATGGTCGCGATCAGATCGTCGTGCGGCGACCGGAGACGAAGTCGCGGGTACTCGCCCGTGCTGCGCACCGAACGCGACGGCTCGACGGTCGGCGCCGCGACCGCGAGGAGCCGGGACGCGACCTCCATCACCTCGGCGGGCGTGCGGTAGTTGATGCTCAGCGAGACGAAGCGCGTCGCGTTGTGCGTCGGCAGGTGCGCGAGCACGTCGTCCCAGGACGCGACCGCGCCGGGCTTGCTCGCCTGGCCCGGATCGCCGACGAGGGTCATCGATCCCGACGGGCAGCGCCGGGCCAGCATCCGCCACTGCATCGCGGTGAGGTCCTGGGCCTCGTCGACCAGGACGTGCCCGAACGTGCGGGGCTCGAACGACGGTTCGTGCCCGTTCGCCGTTGCCGTTGCTCCGGCGCGGCTCGCCGAAGCGGGTCGGCGAGCGTCGCCGCGTCGGCGAACCCGCGCAGACCGAGATCGTTGATGACCCGCTCGGCGGTGTCGTAGGTGTCGCCGCCGCCGTTGCGGCGCCGGGCGACGGGCCGCGCCGCCTCGACCGGGCCGAGCAGCGCGTCGGCCTCGTCGACGAGCGCGAGGTCGGCTTCGGTCCACGGCGCGCGGCGCGACGTCGGGGTCGCGGCGGCGGTGCAGCAGCTCCTGCTCCTCGTCGGTCAGGATCGTGCCCGACGCCGAACGCACCAGCGCGCGGAAGCCGAAGAGGTCGTTCACGAGCTCCGCGCCCGACAGCACCGGCCACATGCGTTCGAGCGCTTCTTTGACCTCGGGCCGGCTGCGGAAGCGCGACCGCAGCTCCTGCTCCCAGCCTTCGGGCGTGGGTTCGCCGCGGGCGAGCGTGCTCGCGATGCTCGCGTCGAGCGCGGAGTCGCGGTCGAAGATGCTCGTGACGTTGTCGGCCGGGGCGAGTCGATGCCGCGCTCGCGGTACGAGCGGATCGCCGCGTTCTTGTAGCGCGCGACGAGCAGGTCGTAGAGCCGGCGCGCGACGTACTGGCGGTTCTCGTTGTGCGTGTTGCGCCGGCGGCGGGTGCCTTCGATGACGCGCGCGGTGTCGGATCGCGAGAGCCGCACGCGCAGCCCGTCGATCAGCACGATCGAGGTCGCGCGCGAGCGGACGCTCCCGATCGGTGACCGCGCGCTGGATGACGCGTGCCATGCGGGCGTCGCCCTTCAGCTCCGCGACCGCGCGGGAGATCGGTGGCGACGACGCGCAGCCGCGGCTTCAGCCCGGAGATGGTCGAGAGCTGGACGTCCTGCTCGCCGAGCGACGGCAGCACCTGCTCGATGTAGCGCAGGAAGACCGGGCTCGGCCCGATCGAGCAGCACGCCCTGGTTCGCGAGCCGGCGCCGGTGCGTGTAGAGCAGGTACGCGGCGCGGTGGAGCGCGACCGCGGTCTTGCCGGTGCCGGGGCCGCCGCCGACGACCAGCACGCCGTGCACGTCGGCCCGGATCGCCTCGTCCTGTTCGGCCTGGATGGTGGCGACGATGTCGCCCATGCGCCCGGTGCGGTTGCGCTCGAGCGCGGCGAGCAGCGCGCCTTCGCCCGCGACCCCGAGCCCTTCGTCCTCGACCGCGAGCTGGTCGAAGACCTCGTCGTCGAGGCCGATGACCTCGCGGCCCTTGCGGGTGATGAGGTGACGGCGGCGGACGACCCCCATCGGCTCGACCGCCGTCGCCCGGTAGAAGGGCTCGGCGACCGGCGCCCGCCAGTCGACGACGAGCGGGGTGTGGCCCTCGTCCTCGACCGCGAGGCGCCCGACGTACCAGCGCACCCCGCGCTTCGAGGTCGAGGCGCCCGAAGACCAGGGGCGACTCGCCGATGTCGAGGTCGGCGAGCCGGCGCTGGGTCACGTCCCAGGCGATGTCGCGTTCGAGGCGGGCCTGGTGGGTGCCGCCGGCGCGCACGTCGGCGTAGGCGGTCCGGACCCGTTCGGCCGCGGCGCGCATGGCTTCGAGCCGCGCGTATGCCGCCGTCACATAGGCCTGCTCGGCGGCCGAGCTTCACGGGTCCATGCACGGTCGGGCAAATCGCTCCCCTGGATCGGCGGAACGAGATTTCAGGATGGGTCAGCTTAGTCGTTCGGGTCCGGGCGCCGGATCTCGGCCGCCGGCCCGACGCTCCCCGGCGGAGCGCCCGGCGTGGCGTCCTAGGCTCCCGGCCGATGCCGACCGCGCTGCACTTCACCCCGGACGCCGCCGCCAACCGGCTGCTCGCGTCCGAACCGCTGGCCGTCATGATCGGCATGCTCCTCGACCAGCAGGTCCCGATGGAGTGGGCGTTCAACGCGCCCGCTGCTCCTGAAGGCGCGCCTCGGCGGCGGCGCTCGACGCGACCGCGATCGCCGAGATGGACCCGGCCGCGCTGGAAGCGATCTTCCGGGACAAGCCCGCGCTGCACCGGTATCCGCGGGTCGATGGCGAAGCGGACCCACGCCCTCTGCGCGCATCTCGTCGAGCACTACGGCGGGCGGGCCGACGGGGTGTGGACCGGCGTGCAGACGGGCGACGAGCTGCTCGCGCGGGTGGTCGCGTTGCCCGGATTCGGCAAGGCGAAGGCGCGCATCTTCGTCGGCCTGCTGGGCAAGCGGCTCGGCGTGCAGCCGCCGGGCTGGGAGCTCGTCGCGGCCGACTGGCCGTCGATCGCCGACGTCGACTCGTTCGAGCGCGTCCTCGAGATCCGGGAGAAGAAGCGGGCGATGAAAGCGGCCGCGAGGTTGGCCGCCGAGCCCGAGACCTGACCCGCCGACCTGTAGCGTCTTCGCTCCGTCCGGAGGTTGGGGAGCCCATATGTCGAGGGTCATTGCGGCCGGAACGTTCGATCGCTACTTCGGGCGCAATCGCCGGCTCATCGCGTTGCTCGAGCGCGCCGGCCACGAGGTCGTCTTGTGTCAGTCCGACCTCTTCGGCACGACCAAGTACGACATCGTCGACACCGGGAAGCTCTCGATGCTCGCGCGCGGCGTCGCGGCATACGCCCGGGTCCTCTGGCGCTTCGCCCGCATTCCTCGTGGCGACGCGGTGTTGACCATGTACCCCGGTTGGTTCGACACGATCGTGCTCGCTCCGCTCGCGCGCCTACGACGGATGCCGATCGTCTTCGACATGTACATCTCGCTGTCCGACACGATCGTCTCCGATCGGAAGATCGCATCCGAACGGTCCGTCATCGGGCGGGTGAGCCGCCTCGTCGACCGGCTCAGCCTGCGCGGCGCGCGGAGGGTCATCGCGGACACCCCCGAGCATGCCGAGCTGTACGCCGACCTCGGCGGCATCGCCCGCGACCGGGTCGGCGTGGTCTGGGTCGGCGCGGACGACGACGTCTTCCGGCCGCGGCCGGACATCGAGCCGGATCCGAAGCGGGTGCTCTTCTACGGCACCTACATCAAGCTGCACGGCATCGACGTCATCGTGCGGGCGGCCCGGCTACTCGAAGAAGAGGGCGTCGAGTTCCGGTTCATCGGGTCCGGGCAGGAGCGTGCGAACATCGAGCGGCTCGTGGACGAGCTGCACGTGTCGAACATCGAGATGACCGACCGGGTCCCGCTCGAGGATCTCCCGGCCGAGATCGCGAGGGCGGCCGTGTGTTGTGGCGTCTTCGGCTCGTCTCAGAAGGTGCAACGCATCGTTCCGAACAAGGTCTTCGAGTGCGTCGCCGTCGGCCGGCCCGTCGTGACCGCCGACACGCCGGCCATGCGGCGCACGTTCACGGAGGCCGAGGTCGCGCTCGTACCCGCCGGCGACCCCGACGCGCTGGCGCAGGCCGTGCGTGACCTGCTCGCCGATCCTCGGCGCCGCGAGACGATGGCCGGAGCGGCGCAACGCCACTACCTCACCGCGTACGCCACGGATTCGGTCACGCAACAACTCGAGAACGAGCTCCGAACGGCGATCGGATCGGTGCGCCCGTCGCGTCGTTCTACTCGTCGTCGCTGAGGTTGTCCGATACGGCCGCCAGGCGACTCGGCCGCACCCGGTGCGACGCGATCGCCGCCATCACACCTTCGGTCGCGACCGAGACGAGACGGTAGTAGACGCTCGCCGCGACGATGACCGATGCCGGGAAGATGCCGTGCAGGACGGTGGCGAGCACGGCTTCGCGGATGCCGACACCGGACGGGATCGGTATTGCGATGAATCCGATCGTCCACGCGATCGCGTACGTCGCCGATGACGAGCAACGGGTGGTGGACGGGCCCGAAGCTGCCGAGCAGCACGAGATACGCACAGGAGGTCGCGGCCACGGTCACCAGCGAGAGTGCCCAGCCGATGACGATCACCCGTTGCGGCGGGACGAGCTCCGCCGACGCCGAGCGCGTTTTCGGGATCTTGTGCAGCGCCCACACCATCCACCGGCGGTCGATGAAGACGAGCGTGCCGAGCGCGCCGACGGCCATGGCGACGCGCAGGAGGACGTCGACGTCGGTCCACGCGGCCGCGAGCACGAGTCCGAACGTGCAGCCCGCGACGGCCTGGGTGACGGCCAGCACGGAGAACGCGGTCGCGCCCCGTTGCAGGCGCACGCCGAGGGCCCGCGCCAGCCCGACCTGGCCGGACGCCTGCCAGACGCCGCCGGGGACGTACTTCGCGAGTTGCGACACCAACAACGCGGCGCCGTGGTCGACTCGTCGGTCGCCGCCGATCATCGTCGCCCATGCAGTCGCGCCCACGATGAGCCCGACGATCCAGAGTGCCGACGCGGCGAGGATGCGGGCGAGCGACGGAAGCTCGCCGTTCGTGGCGTTCCACGCATCGATGATCGTGTACGCGAAGAAGCCGATGGCGAGAGCGACGAAGACCGCGACGAGGGCGCGGATGAGCCCCTTGCGGCCCGGGCTCACGATGCGCGTTGGGCGAGCACGACGTATCCGATCCCGGCGTCGGTCCGCACGAACGGCAGCTGCAACACCCGAAACGGCGCGGCGACGAGATAGTTCAGGATCGCCCGGGTCGTGCCGCCCGGCTGAAAGAGGCGCCCGCTCATCGCCGTGCCCTGCTCGGTGCTCGGCACCTGCGGCCGGCGACGGAGGATCGCGTTCCGCGCGGCATCGAGGAGATGACCGAGGCCGAAGCCGTACGAGCTCACGCGTACGACGGAGAACCCGTGGCGTTCGAGGAGCTCGCG
This sequence comes from uncultured Actinomycetes bacterium, assembly GCA_963829195.1. Classification (GTDB taxonomy): domain Bacteria; phylum Actinomycetota; class Acidimicrobiia; order IMCC26256; family PALSA-610; genus PALSA-610. Next base: position 354,396 of record CAWHHS010000006.1, on the reverse strand, counting down.
GAGTTGGGGCCCGTCGTAGCGACGGAAGTGGCCGACGTAGGTGTCGGAGGCGCCGTAGCGGGCCGAGTGTGCCGGCACGCTGATGAGCAGGTAGCCCCGCGGGGCAATGAGCCGGTACCACTCATCCAGCGCGCTCGCGTCGTCTTCGATGTGCTCGAGCACCTCGAATGCGCACGCGAGATCGAACTCTTCGGGCAGTCTCCCGTCGAGATGCGAGACGACTCGAGCGCCCCGTTCGACGCGACGCGTCCCGACCGCGACGGCGCGTGATTCGGCATCGGGCTCGTAGCCCACGTACTCGTAGCGTTGCGCGATCCACGCGCCCAGGCCGCCCTGGCCGGCGCCGATCTCGAGCACATTGCGAGGCCGGACCGTCGCGAGCCCCCGGCGAATCTCGTCGAACCGCATCCACGCCGCGGCGGTGAGTGTGGGAAACCGGTGAGGATGCAGCATTGTTGTATGAGCGTAGATGAGTGCACAGAATCGTCGGCGTGCCGGTACTAGGTTACCGAGAAAAGGGGAGTTCCCGGAGGCTCGTGCGCGCGACAAATTCGCAATCCCGACTCGTTCGTTGGGGCTTCCCCGAAGGTGTGCGGCCCCTGCGGGAGTCGGCGCTGGTCGTCGTCGTGATCGCGCCCCTGGTGACGTTGATCTACGAACTGTGGGACGCGCACTGGCGCATCCCGTTCGACTACACGGGCGACGGGCTCGGGTTGGCGACGTACACGAAGGGAATGATCGAGAGCGGCTGGTACCTCTCGAACCCGAGGCTGGCGGCGCCGTTCACGGCCGACTTCCGCGACTTTCCCTTAGGCGGTGAGAACGCCCACTGGCTGGCACTGAAGGTCCTCGGTGTCGTCACCGGGAACTACGCGACCGCCATCAACCTCTACTTCGTCCTCAGCTTTTTCGCGATCGCGCTCGTCACGTACTTCGTCGTGCGGTACATGGGATTTTCCGTACCGACAGCGTTGGTCGTCGGCACCTTGTACGCGTTCCTTCCGTATCACGCGTGGCGGGGAATCGCCCAGCTCCCCCGCGGCGCGTACTACCCGATTCCGCTGGCCGTGCTCGTCATCGTGTGGCTCAGTCGGTACCGGCAGGAGTTCCTGCGCGACGACGACGGCCGTTGGCGTGTGCGGCGCGGCCGGCTCGGCTTCGCGCTCGCCGTCGCCGTGCTCATCGGCTGTACCGACGATCAGAACAGCGCTTACCTGGCGTCGCTTCTGGGCGTGCTGGCCCTCGTCATCGCACTCCGCGACCGCGACTGGCGACCGCTGGCGCTGGCCGCGATCGTGTCCGTCACCGCGTTCGGGACCTTGCTCGTCAACAACGTGCCGTTCGTGGTCGCGCGACTGGAACGCGGACCGAACGCCGCGGTCGCCGATCGCTCCTTGCACGATCAGGACTACTACGCGTTACGGCCAGTGAATCTCGTGCTGCCGGCGCCCGGGCACCGCATCAAGGCCTTGGCCGACGTCGCCGCGAAGTCGGCCAAGGCCCAATCCACCAACAACGAGTCCGGGAGCAGTTCGCTCGGGCTCATCGGATCGATCGGTCTGATCGCGAGTGTCGGTTCGGCACTCGGCATTGCGTTGGGGGCCCGGTCCCGCCGCGCGCCACCGGGTTTCCTCGCGCAGCTCGGTGTCCTCAATCTCATCGCGATCCTGATCGGGATGATGGGCGGCCTCTCGTTCCTGATCGCGCTCGCCGGCTTTCGGCAGTACCGAACGTGGAACCGGGTGTCGCTCTTCATCGCGCTCTTTTCCCTGCTGGCCGCCGCGGTCGGGCTCGAGCGCGGGTTCGGGTATCTGCGCCGCCGTTTCCGACAGCCGAGAGTTGGTGTCGGGGTTCTCGCGGTCGTCGTCGCCGTCATCGTCCTCGCCGGGGCGCTCGATCAGACGACGCCGAAGTACGTGCCCGGCTTCGCCGGAACCGTCAAGGTCTTCGACAACGATGCGGCCTTTTATCACGCGCTCGAGAACATGGTCCCGCCGCATTCCATGGTGTTCCAGCTCCCGATCTCGATCTATCCCGAGCCTCCGGTGCTCAACAAGATGCCTTCCTACGAGGAGCTCACCGCCTACCTGCAGACGAAGACGCTGCGCTGGAGCTACGGCGGTATCAACGGTCGCAACGAAGGCGACTGGCAGAAGAACCTCGACATCAAAGAACCGTTGAGCCTGCTCGCGCAGATCGCGGCGGTCGGATTCGTCGGAGTCGTCGTCAACCGCTCCGGCTTCGCCGACGGCGCCGCCGCGCTGATGAACGCGGCCGCCCCGTACGTCGGCGCGCCCAAGCTCACCTCGACGGATCAGAATCTCGAGTACCTCGATCTCACAGGCCTGCACGCGCGCTTGGAGAACGAGCTCGGAGCCGATGCGCTGACGCAGAGCTCTCGCGTCGTGCTCGACCAAACCGTGAGCTGGACCGGCTTCGCGGGTCCCGAGATCACCTGCGCGGGGCTGCGCCGGTGGGTGACGTCCCCGACCGCGACGATCGAGCTCGACAACACCTCGGGGCATGCGGTGTCGGTTACGGCGTCGGCGTCCTTCGTCGCGAACCCGGCGGCGACGCACATCAGCCTGGACGCGCCGGGGGACAAGGAGGAGATCGGGTTCTCCGGCGGCGCCGCGGCGTGGAGTCGGCAGCTGGTGATCCCGCCCGGAAAGTCGAAGCTTCGTTTCCGCGTCGGCGCCGGCAGTCCGCGGATCCCGTCCCCGGGTGACCCGCGAACGCTGTACTTCGGGATGGTCGGCTACAAGCTGGGCGGACCGTTCGATTCACCCGTGCAGTCCTGGGCGCAGAACCTCGTGCCGCCGTGCAAGCCGGTCGTGCCGGTGCCCGGTGGCTAGCCTGTTTGCGTGACGCAACCGGATATCTCGGTCCTGCTCCCGGCCTACAACGAGGCTTCCAACCTCGCCGAGGTGATCGAGGAGCTGGTCAATACGCTCAAAGCGACGCAGTGGTCCTTCGAGATCCTCGTCGTCGACGACGGCAGCGACGACGGCAGCGTCGAAGTCCTCGAAGAGTGTGGTCGGGAGTACCCGCAGCTGCGTTGGATCCACTTCCGGCGCAACTCCGGGAAGTCCGAGGCCTTGCAAGCCGGCTTCGACTTCGTGACCGGTCGCAACATCGTGTTGATGGACGCCGACGGCCAGGACGATCCCGGAGCGATACGGCTGCTGATGGAGGCGCTCGACAACGGTCTCGACCTCGTCACCGGTCGGCGCGCGGAACGCAACGACCGGTTCATCAAGCGCTCGACCTCGAAGTTCTACAACTGGTTCACCGCGAAGATGACCGGAGTCGCGGGCAAGGACTTCAACAGCGGTTTGAAGGCGATGCGCCGCGACGTCATCGAAGAGGTCGACCTCTACGGAGAGATGCACCGGTACATCCCGGTGCTCGCGGTGGCGCAGGGTTTCAAGGTCGGTGAGATCGACGTTCCCCATCGGGCCCGGCTGCACGGCGAGTCGAAGTTCGGCCGCGCGCGTTTCTGGCGGGGCTTCTTCGACCTCATCACGGTCAAGTTCCTCACGACGTACAAGACCCGACCGTTCCACATCCTCGGCGGGATGGGCCTCGGCTGCGGGGCGGTAGGGGCCAGCCTCCTCCTGTGGATGCTGGTCGACAAGCTGCGCGGGATCGGCGTCGGGACGCGCCCGGCCCTGCTCGGGGGCGTGCTGCTGCTGCTGGTCGGAGTGCAACTCGCGTCGCTCGGGTTGCTCGCCGAGCTGATCGTGTTCCGCACCCGCCGGCGAGAACGGGTGCGGGTGACGATCTCGGCATCCGGCGGCTTCGAGGCCGGTATCGACCTCACGCGCAGCGTCCTCGGCTGACGCCGTCAGTATTCGACGATCGTGTCTCCGGGCCAGTTCCGGTACAGGAAGCTCGGTAGCCCGTCCCGGCCGTCGTCGACGACCCGGGCTCGTACGAAGAGGTAGTGCCCGAGATCGGGTTCCCGCCAGCGGACGAGCGGTGCCACCTCCGCGTAGCGCGCGCGACGCTCGGGATACGGAGGATGCCCGTCGGCGGTGAACGAGATCTCGACCTCGAAGCCGACGAACTCGAGAAGCCGGTGCAGCTCGTGGCGGGTGTACTCGCGGTTGTGCCGGCCGTACGGGCCGAAACCCGAGTACGGGTCGTAGATGTTGCGACCGTCGACCATCGCCGCGACGTTGTCGAGTCGAGCCACGTTGGGAGTGGTGAGGACGAGGATCCCGCCCGGCTTGAGCACGCGGCGGATCTTCCGCAGCACCTCGACCGGGTCCATCAGCAGGTGCTCGATGAGCTCGCAGAACAGGACGACGTCGAACGACCCGGCTTCGAACGGGAAGTCGTCTTCTTCGACGTTGAACATGAGCGTGTCGTAATGGTGGACGGACCGCTCGGCCGCGTGCGGGCGGAGGAACGAGACCGTCTCTCTGCGTTCGCCCCGCGTTCCGTAGTAGTTGACGAGCGTGAGATCGAGCGCGGTGTGGTCGGCGAGGAGTTGGGTCGTGAAGTAGGGATTCGCGCCCAGCTCCAGCGCGCGCCCGGTCTCGTCGCGAACGAGCCACCAGGTGTGACAGAAACGCCACAACGAGTCTTCGAGGTAGACATCGAGGTGGCCGGGCGCATCACCGTCCACGGACCACGTGCGAAACATCTCCTCGACGTCGGCGAGGGTCATCCCGTCGGGGAGGGGCAACGGCGGGCCCTCCCAGACCGGTCCGAGATCTTCGGGCATCGACGCGTCCGCGCCACCGTTCGAGTCCGGGCTCGGGCGTTCGGCGGTCGGTGTCGTTGCCGGCTCCGATTGCCGGCCGAGAAGATCGCGCGCGCGTGTGTACACGAACCGGGGCGACGGAAGCCTGCGCTCGCTGCTCATGGAGTCCGGCCGTTCCTCTGGGTCTCGATGCAATCGAGGCAGCGCTCGAAGCGGGTCTGCAACTCGGACGCAAAACATAGTGCGGCCCGAGGAACAGCCGCGAGGAACTCGCGCGGCACTACGTCGGGGCAGTGAGCGAGGTGACGACCTTGGTCGCGGTCGCGGTACGCGAGCCGGCGTGGGCCGTCAAGGTGTAGGCGTGGGGGTGCCCGTCGCACGCGAAGTATTCGAGATGGGTTTGGGCGCCGCCGCCGTAGGAGGCGAAGAACTGACCGTCGATCGCGAGGTCGACGGTCAGGGCGTTGGCCGCGGTCCACTCGAGCTGGACCTGCGTCGGGGTGTTGCACACCGGCCGGGCCGGCGAGACCGTGTACGACGTGATCGCAGGTGCCGCGCCGGAGCCGGCCGTCGGCGGCGGGGTTGTCGGGGCGGTCGTGGTCGGCGGCACCGTCGAGGAGGTGGAGGAAGGGGCGGTCGTCGTCGTGGTCGAAGGGCCGGTGGTCGTCGTCGGGACGGAGCCGGCGGCGGTCGTCGTCGTGGTCGGCGGGGTGGCGCCTTTGTGCCCGCTGCTGCAGCCCGCGAGCGCGGCGGTGAGGACGATGGGGCCGACCGCGAGGCGGCGAACCGAGGCGAGGCGACCCACGAACGGAGAATAGGTGCACGCGCCTCCGTATCCTGGTCATCAATGTCCGGCTTCGTCGATACCGCACAAACGAACGTGAAGGGTGGCGACGGCGGCGCGGGCTGCGTCGGGTTCCGGCGCGAGGCCCATGTTCCGAAGGGTGGTCCCGACGGCGGCGACGGCGGACGCGGCGGCGACGTCTGGCTCCGCGCGAACCGCAACGTCGCCTCGCTGCTCGCGTTCCGTGACCACCCGCACCGCAAGGCGGGGTCGGGAACGCACGGCAAAGGCCAGAAGCTGCACGGCAAGGGTGGTGCCGACCTCGTCGTCGACGTCCCCGAAGGAACCGTGGTCCGGTCGATGGACGGTGAGCTGCTCGCCGACCTCCTGCACCACGGCGATACGTGGCTCGCAGCCCACGGCGGCCAGGGCGGGCGCGGCAACGCGCGGTTCCTGTCGAACGCGCGCCGCGCACCGAGCTTCGCGGAGCAGGGCGAGTACGGGGAGGAGCGCTGGCTGAAGCTGGAGCTCAAACTGCTCGCCGACGCCGCGCTGGTCGGCTTCCCCAACGCGGGCAAGTCGACGCTGATCTCGGTCGTGAGCGCGGCGAAACCCAAGATTGCCGACTACCCGTTCACCACCCTCGAGCCCCACCTCGGGGTCGTGCGTTGGCAGGATCACGAGTTCGTCCTCGCCGACATCCCCGGGCTCATCGAGGGCGCGGCCGAGGGTCGCGGGCTGGGCCACCAGTTCCTGCGGCACATCGAACGGGCGCGCGTGCTCGTCATCCTGTGCGACCTCGCGCCCGTCGACGGCCGCTCGCCCGCGGAGCAGGAACGCGTGCTGCTCGACGAGCTCGGCCGTTACCGCCCCGAGTTGCTCGAGCGTCCGCGTCTCGTCGTCGGCAGCAAGGCCGACGTCGCCGCACCCGACGTCGAGTTCGACGGGCTGCGCATCGCGAGCGTCACCCGGGCCGGGCTCGACGAGTTCCGCGGCCGCGCTCGCCACGTTGATCGAGGAGGCGCGCGCGGCCGAGGGTGAGCAGGAGCCGTTCGTCGTGTTCCGGCCCGAGGAACAAGGATTCTCCGTCGTGCGCGAGGGTCCGAAGGTGTGGCGCGTCCAGGGTCGCCCGGCCGAGCGTGCCGTCGCGCTCGCCGACCTCACGAACCCCGAGGCGATGGCGTACATCCAACAGCGTCTGCAACGCATGGGTGTCGAGAAGGCGCTCGCCCGCGCCGGTGCGGTCGACGGCGACACCGTGCACATCGGCGATCACGAGCTGGTCTACGAGGAGCCCGCGTAGTGGCTCCCGTTGCCGTTGTGAAGATCGGGACGTCGTCGATCGCGGACGAGGCGGGCGAGCTCGTCGACAACGCGTTGTGGAAGCTCGCGAACGATCTCGCGACCGCGCGCGCCGGCGGCCACGAGCTGGTGCTCGTCATGTCGGGCGCGATCGCGGCCGGCATGCCCGCGCTCGGCCTGCGGAGCCGTCCCACCGACATCGGCACCTTGCAGGCGATCGCGGCGGTCGGTCAACCCCGTCTGCAGGAACGCATGAACTCGCTGCTCGGGGCGCTCGGGATCGTCGCGGGCCAGGTGTTGCTCACCCCCTACGACTTCGCCCACCGCAACCAGTACCTGCACGCCCGGGAGACGTTGCACCGGTTGCGCGAGTTGGGCGTGCTGCCGATCGTGAACGAGAACGACACCGTCGCCGACGACGAGATCCGCTACGGCGACAACGACCGGCTGGCCGCGCTCGTCGCGCACCTCGTGCGGGCCGACACGTTGCTGTTGCTCACCGACACCGGTGGCATGTTCACGGCCGATCCGCGCCACGACGCGGGCGCGTCGCTGATCGAGGAGATCGTCGAGGTCGACGAGGCGATGGAGCAGGCCGCGGGCGGCGCGGGCACCGAGCGCGGGAGCGGCGGGATGGCGAGCAAGCTCGCGGCCGCGAAGATCGCGGCGTGGTCGGGCGTGCGCGCGGTCATCGCGTCCGCGTCGGCGCCGGACGTGATCGCCGAGGCGCTCGCCGGACGCGCGCGGTCGGCACGTCGTTCGCGCCGCGGCCGACACGCCTGTCGTCGCGCAAGCTCTGGATCGCGTTCGCGCAGGGTTCCGACGGCCGCGTCCGGGTCGACGCCGGCGCGCGCCAGGCGCTGGTCGACGGCGGGAAGTCGTTGCTCGCCGCGGGGGTACGCGAGGTCGAAGGCACGTTCGAGGTCGACGCGCCGGTCGAGATCGTCGGTGACGACGGGCGGGTGTTCGCGAAGGGTCTCTGCCGCTACGGCGCGTCGCAGTTGCGGTCCGTCGCGGGGAAACGCACGACCGACCTGCCCGAGCGGTTCGCCGCAGGAGGTCGTGCACCGCGACGACCTCGTCGTGCTGCCCTGACCCCGACCCGCCGCCGCCCCGAGCCCCAAACTCCTGCCAACTGTCCGCTGGGAAATGGGCGCTCACGCGCCCTTTTCTCCAGCGAACCCGCCCGAGGCCAACCCCATCTGGACGAGTCGCCGCGGCCGGACGTGCGGGAGTCGCGCCGATCGTGATCGCGTGGTCCGTGACGATGGTCGGGCACGCGCACGACCAGTGCGTCGCGGGGACACGCGCCGACGGGCGCCGCGGCTCGACACCGTTTCCGGCCTCTCACGACACGCGCCGATCGCCGGTCCGCCGACCGATCGCGACGAAGACCGCGCCGACGCCGACGAAGACGGGCTGAAGGAAGCTGACCTCGCGGATGAACGCGAGCTCCACGATGATCCAGCCGACGAGCAGCAACCCGGCCACCCGACAGGCCCGGTCCGCGCGATGGTCGCGCCGCCACGCCGCGATCGCGACGACGGTCGACGGTGCGCCGACCCAGAGCGCAAGTGCGCAGCCGCCCAACACGGGCGAGTGCAGCGGCAGCCGGCGATTGACCTCGGCTCCCATGTCGAGCGTTCCGGTGGCGAGCCCGATCGCGCCGGCGTAGGCGGAGAACGCGACCGCGGTGGCGAAGACCGTCAGGCCCGTACGGTGTGGGGTCAGCGAGCCGACGCGGGGAGGGTCGACTCGGCGCGGGCTTTGATGCCGCGCAACATGCGGCGCATCATCGCAAAGTCGCCGAACTCCATCAGGACGAAGCCGACGGTCGCCGACAGCGGGTGGTGCCAGTCGTAGGTCCCGCGCAGTCGCGTGACCAGGCGAGTCCCTCCGTCGACGGGTGTCAGCCGCCACGACCAGGTGCTGTCGGACTTGGCCCACAGCAATGACGAGCCGACCTCGAACGAGCGACCGCGAACGCGGTGCGTTCCGAGTTTCGCGACGACGGCGACATCGGGATCGCTTGTCCGACCTCGAGCTGCTGCAACTCCGCAACGATCGTCGTCGCGCTCGGCCGTCCGAGGTTGTCGAGCAGATCGTCGCTGTAGAAGCCCGCGCGCCGGCAACCCGACCTGGACGAGCCACGGCCACGACCGCTTCGGGCGCGCGTCGATCGTGATCGCCCGCGTCGATCGAGTAGGCCGCGTGCGGGACCAGATCGATCGCCGGGGAGGGCGGCGGCGACCTCGTCGGCGGTCGCGCCCCACGTGAGGTGGCGCTTGCGGAAGAGCGGCGCGGCGAGGAAGGCCGGAAGATCGCCGATGACGTCTCGGATCTCATGTACGAGCGCGGCGCGGTCGGTCGTCGGGCGCAGCATCGTCACGTGGTCACCTCCCGGGCAGTGGTCGTTCCGAGTGTCGCGACGCGCGCCGCCCTCCCGGCAGGGCCGATATCCCCGTTCCGCCGGGACCATCGGCGCACGGAAACCACCGGACTTGACCGAGCGGTCAAGCGGTAGCCTGCGGGATGACCCCCGTCATCGAGCTCGGCCGCCGGGCGAAAGCGGCGAGCCGGCTGCTCGCCGCGGCGCCGACCCCGGCCAAGAACGGGGCGCTCCTCACCGCCGCCGACCTGCTGGCCGAACGGGCGAACGAGATCCGCGCCGCGAACGACGCCGACCTCGAAGCCGCGCAGGCCGCGGGCATGGACGCCGGCCCGCTCGACCGCCTGCGGCTCACCGATTCCCGGCTCGAGGGGATGGCGAACGGGCTGCGCACCGTCGCCGCGCTTCCCGACCCGGTCGGCGAGGTGCTCGACGGCTGGCGCCGGCCGAACGGCCTCGAGATCGTCCGCACCCGGGTGCCGCTCGGCGTGGTGGCGATCATCTACGAGAACCGGCCCAACGTCACGAGTGACGCCGCGGGGCTGTGCGTGAAGGCCGGGAACGCGGCGCTGCTGCGCGGCTCGTCGTCGGCGTTGCGATTCGAACATCGCGATCACGCTCGTGCTGCGCGACGCGCTCGCCAAGCACGGCCTGCCCGAAGACGCGGTGATCCTCGTCGAGGACACCGCGTACGAGACGGCGACCGAGGTGATGCAGCTCACCGACTACGTCGACTGCCTCATCCCGCGCGGCGGTCCCGCGCTCATCAAGAGCATCCGCGACAACGCCAAGGTCCCGGTGATCATCGACGGCGACGGCAACTGCCACGTGTACGTCGACGCCGCGGCCGACCTCGACGAAGCGTTGAAGATCGTCCTCAACGCGAAGACGCAACGACCGAGCGTGTGCAACGCGGCGGAGTCGCTCGTCGTGCACGCGTCGGTCGCCGACGCGTTCGTCGCCGCGCGTCGCCGACGTGCTGCACGCCCGCGGCGTCGAGCTCGTCGGTGACCCCGCGGCGCAGCGGCGCTCGCCGCACATCGGCGTCGCCACCGAGGACGACTTCCACCGCGAGTACTGCGACTCTGAAGCTCTCGATCGCGATCGTTCCCGACCTCGACGCGCGCGATCGCGCACGTCAACGAGTACGGCACGGGGCACACCGAGGCGATCCTGACGCGCGATCTCGAAGCGGCCCGCCGCTTCACCCACGAGGTCGACGCGGCGGCCGTCGTCGTGAACGCGAGCACGCGCTTCACCGACGGCGAGGAGTTCGGCTTCGGCGCCGAGATCGGCATCTCCACGCAGAAGCTGCACGCGCGCGGCCCGATGGGCCTGCGCGAGCTGACGACCTATAAGTACGTCATCTGGGGTGAAGGGCAGGTACGGGAGTAATGGGCGAACGGTTCGCATCCGTCGAAGCGGCGGCCGCACGGCTGCGGGAAGTCGACTACCTCTCCGACTCGTCGATCGCGGGGGTCGTGTACCTCGCCGACCGGCTCGGCAAGCCGGTGCTCGTCGAAGGGCCCGCGGGCGTCGGCAAGACCGAGCTCGCCAAGGCGGTCGCCGAGACGCTCGGCGCGCGTCTGATCCGGCTGCAGTGCTACGAGGGCCTCGACGAGTCGAAGGCCATCTACGAGTGGAACTACAAGAAGCAGCTGCTGCGCATCCAGGCCGACCGTGAGCACGAGCGCGACTGGGAGACGGTCGAGTCCGACATCTTCTCCGAGGCGTTCCTGCTGACCCGCCCGCTGCTCGAGGCGATCCGCGCCGACGAGCCCGTCGTCCTGCTCATCGACGAGGTCGACCGCGTCGAGATCGAGACCGAGGCGCTGCTGCTCGAGGTGCTCTCCGACTTCCAGGTGTCGATCCCCGAGCTCGGCACCATCGTCGGCAAGCAGATCCCGCTGGTGTTCCTCACGTCGAACAACACGCGTGAGCTGTCGGAGGCGTTGAAGCGCCGCTGCCTGTTCCTGCACATCGACTATCCCGACATCGAGCGCGAGAAGGAGATCGTGCGGGTCCGTGTGCCCGAGGTCGACGCGGCGCTCGCCGGCCAGATCGCCAAGGTCGTGAACTCGATCCGGAACATCGACCTGAAGAAGTCGCCGTCGATCTCCGAGACGATCGACTGGGCGCGCACGCTCGTGTTCCTCGGCCGCAACGAGATCACGCCCGAGGTGCTCGGCGACACGCTGCACGTGTTGCTGAAGTACCAGAGCGACATCGCGAAGGCCCGCAAGGAGCTCGGCGTCGACGCGCCCGCGGTCATCAAGAAATAGTCCGTGCAATGGAGCAAGCTCGACTACGCCATGACGAAGGCGAGTGGGGCGAAGGGAAGCGGTGACGTGACGATCCTGCCGGCCGAGCCGCACATGCTCGACGTGTTGCAGGGCTTCGTGCACGAGCTCCGCACCGCGGGCCTGCCCGTGTCGATGACGGAGAACCTCGACGCGATGCGCGCGATCGAGTACGTGCCGCTCGACGACCGCGAGTCGTTCAAGGCCGCGCTCGGGGCGACCCTCGTGAAGAACGCGGGCCATTACCGCGTGTTCGACACGGTGTTCGAGGTGTTCTTCTCGATGTTCTCGCCGGGCGTGAACGCCGACGGCGAATCCGACCTCGACGCCGACGCCCAGGCGAGCTTCGACGAGCTCCGCGCCGCGATGGACCAGGGCGGCGCGATGAGTCAGGTGTCGAACGAGGAGCTCGCGCAGATGCTCCTCGACGCGCTGATGCGCATGGACCAGAACGAGATGCGCATGCTCGCGGGCGCGGCGGTCGCGCGCTTCGCGGGCATGGAACCGGGCCGGCCGGTGGGCGGCGCGTATTACCTGTACCGCACGCTGCGGCAGCTCGACGCCGACGGCCTCGTCACGAAGATGATGGCCCGGGCCCAGAGGAGCAGCAGATCGGCGAGGGCGCGTTCGACGAACGGCTCGCGCGCGAAGACTTCGAGGGCCGGCTCAAGGTCCTGAAGGAGATGATCGAGGCCGAGATCCGCCGCCGGCTCGTCGCCGACCGCGGCGTCGACGCGATGGCGCGCACACTGCGCAAACCGCTGCCCGAAGACGTCGACTTCATGCACGCGTCGCGCGACGAGATGCAGCTGCTGCAGCGGGCCATCTACCCGCTGACCCGGGCGCTCGCCGCGCGCCTCGCGCAGCGCCGCCGGCACCGCCGCCGCGGCCAGCTCGACTTCCGCCAGACGGTGCGGCACTCGATGTCGTACGGCGGGGTGCCGGTCGAGCCCAAGTTCAAGCGGCCGCGGCCGTCGAAGCCCGAGATCATGGTCGTGGCCGACATCTCGGGTTCGGTCGCCTCGTTCGCGCGCTTCACGCTGCAGTTCGTCTACGCGATGCAGAGCGAGTTCTCGAAGGTCCGGTCGTGGGTGTTCATCGACGGTGTCGACGAGGTCACGCGGTTCTTCGACGAATCCCAGGAGCTCGGCGAGGCGATCCACCGGGTCAACACCGAGGCCGACGTCGTGTGGGTCGACGGGCACAGCGACTACGGGCACGCGTTCGAGGTGTGGCACGAGCGCCACATCCGCGAGGTGACGAAGAAGTCGTCGATCATCCTGCTCGGCGACGCGCGCAACAACTACCACGCGTCGCAGGCGTGGACGGTCGCGGAGATGCGCAAGCGCGCCCGCAAGGTGTTCTGGCTCGATCCCGAGCCTCGCGGCTACTGGGACACCGGCGACTCGATCGTGTCCGAGTACGCGCCGTACTGCGACGGCGTGTACGAGGTGCGCAACCTGCGCCAGCTGCAGAAGTTCGTCGCCGACGTCATCGAGGCCTGAGCCGCCCGACGCGCCGGTGCGTGCGGGCCGCCGGGCTACGCGGCGTGCGCAGCATCGTCCAGACGGGCGGGAGGCCCTCGACCTCGACCTTGCGGACCAGCTCGAACGAGTGGCGCGCGTAGTACGCGAGGTTCTCTTCCTTCTGCGTCTCCAGATACGCGTGCAGGCCTTCGGTGTCGCACCGCTCGAGCACCGGTTGGAGTGTCGCGGTGCCGGCGCCCGAGCGCTGGAAGAGCGGATCGGTCCCGAGGATGCCGAGGTAGTAGTGCGGCTCGGTGACCTCGTGGTGTACACCGTCGAGGGCGGCGAGGAGGCGGAAGGCGCCGGCGAGCCGTCGGCCCGTGCGCACGAACGCAGGTGCGCCGCGCAGGTTCGTCATCAGGTCGCGCCGGACGCCGCGGGGATAGGCGCCCGGGGGCAGCCACACGGCGCCGCACGCGATCTTGCCGTCCGTCCGCGCGGCCCAGATCTCGCCGAACGGCATGGCGTCCGCGACCGCGGCCGCCATGTAGTGCAGGAGGCCCTTGCTCTGTGCGACCGGGTCGGAAAGGAAGTAGCCGAACAGCGGGTCGTCGTAGAACGCGCGGGCCAGCGCGCCGATCATCGCCGGCTTCTCGCCGGGTTGCATGCGTTCGACGTCGAACGATCGAAGGGCCATGTTGCGAGCGTACGCTGGTCCGATGCCCGGGGCCGAAGACCGCGCGTGGCCCGGCTCGGCTGGGACGACACGTTCGCCGCCGCGGCCGCGGCGCTCGATCTCCGCGGCGCGGCACCCGCGCGTATCGCGTGTCGACCGCGGATGGGCGACGGTCCTCGACGGGCGCGGGACGGCGCGCGTGCAACTCGCGGGGCACTCGGTCGTCACGGGGGACTGGGTCCTCGTGCGCCACGACAAGATCGCCGGCACGTTGGCGCGCCGTTCCGCGTTCGTGCGCGGCGACTCCGGTGAAGGGCGGACGCGCCGGCCGCAGGTCGTCGCCGCGAACGTCGACCTCGTGTTCGTCGTCCAGGCGTTGAACAACGGGCCGAACCTCCGCCGGCTCGAGCGCGAGCTCGTGCTCGCGTTCGAGAGCGGCGCCGCGCCCGTCGTCGTGCTCTCGAAGGCCGACCTCGTCGACGCGGCCGACCGGCGCGCGCGGTACCGAGATCGCGCGGGCCGCGGCGGTGGACGTCGACGTCGTGGTGACGAGCGCGGTCACCGGCGCCGGGCTCGAGGAGTTGCGCGGCCCGCGCGCGTCCGGACCGCACCGTTGCGCTGATCGGTGCGTCGGGGGTCGGCAAGTCGCGCCTCGTGAACGGTCTCATCGGCCGTTCGGTGCAGGCGGTCGGCGAGGTGCGGGAGAACGACCAGCGGGGGCGACACACCACGACCGCGCGGGAGCTGGTCGAGCTGCCCGGCGGCGGCTGGCTCGTCGACACTCCCGGTCTGCGTTCGGTGGCGCTCTGGGAGGCCGACGACGGGTTGAGTCGGGTGTTCTCCGATATCGAGGCGCTCGCCGGCGCGCTGCCGGTTCGGCAACTGCTCGCACGGCACCGAACCCGACTGCGCGATCCGTGCCGCGATCGCGAGCGGCGCGCTCGACGCGGCGCGCTTCGAGCACTACCGGCGCCTCGACCGCGAGCTCGACGAGAACGCGCGGGGCCGTTAGGGCGAGAGGATCGTTCCGACGCGCTCCGCGATGCGCGCCAGCGCCAACAGCTGGCGGCGTTCCCGCCGGCGGAAGGGATGCCCGTCGCGACCGACGAGCAGAACGACGGCGCCGCCCGGGAACGGCGCGACGGCGAGGTCGTCGGGCCCGGAATCGCCGGCGGCGACGACCGGACTCGCGGCGGTGCCGGCCGCGAGCGCTTCGAGCACCGATGGATCGGGCATGTCGTCGCCCGACTTCGCGATCGCGACGTCCCCTTCCAGCAGCACCGCCCAGTCGGCGGAGAACTCGTTGCGCACGCTGTCGACGAGGCGCTGCGACAGGTCCGCGGCCGAGGTCGCACAAGAGAGTCGCTCGACCGATTCGAGCGCGTCGAGGCGCGGATCCGGGAACGTGGCGACCTCGCGCCACTCCTCGACGGACGCGCCGTCGACCTCCTCGATCTCGCGGACGAGCAACGCGACGAGATCCCGGTCGGGGAGCATCACCGCGAACTCGTCGACGGCCACGTGCTCGCTGCGTTCGAGCACGTCGATGCCGACGATGTCGCCGCCGATCGCGCCGATACGGGACGCGACGAGACCCAGCGCGCCCGGGCGGTCGGGGAGCCAGACGCGCACCACGAGACTCGGCACGCAGAAACACTACGGCGCGGGCGTGCGCCCGACGCCGCCCGCAACACAGCGTTTACAGAGACCGGGTTCACCGAGGCTGGGTGTACAGAGGCTGTTCACGGTGCCGTCTCCTACACTCGTCCGGTGGAGCGCCTCGGCATCCTCGGCGGCACCTTCGACCCCGTCCACGTCGCGCACCTCGCCGCGGCGGCCGCAGCTCGCGACCAGCTCGATCTCGACCGGGTCCTCGTCGTCGTCGCCGGAGACCCGTGGCAGAAGCGGGGTCGGGTCGGGGCGAGCGCGCCGGACCGGCTCGCGATGGTCGCGGCCGCGATCGACGGCGTCGCGGGCCTCGAGGTCTCGCGGCTCGAGATCGACCGGGACGGCCCGACCTACACGATCGACACCGTCGAGGCGCTGCGCCGGGACGATCCGCCGGGCGGGGCCGAACTGTTCCTGATCGTCGGGAGCGACGTCGCGCAGTCGGTCGACAGCTGGCACCGCGCCGGCGACCTGCGCGCCGCGGTGACGCTGGCGATCGTCGACCGGGAGGACGTCGCGCCCTCGACGCCGCCGGCGGGCTGGCGGTGCGTCCGGGTCCACATGCCTCGCCTCGACGTGTCGTCGACCGATCTCCGCCGCCGTATCGCGGCCGGCGAGTCGGTCGACTTCCTCGTCCCGCCCCCGGCCGCGCGGGTGCTCCGCGCGCGGGGTCTCTACACTGGTGGGCGATGACCCGACCGCGTCCGACGTCCCCCCGCCGGCGTCGTAGGCGCGACGGGTGGGAGGCGGGCGCGGCCGTCCTGGTGGCCGCGCTGTGCGGGCTCGCCGCGGCCCACTTCGGGACGCATCGTTCGTGGGAGAACCCGCCCACGAAGGTTCCGACCTCCACCTCGGTCCCATTCGTCGACCCGCAGAGGACTCCGTGACCGAACCCGCACGCACGACGAGCACCGAGCGGGCGCGCATCGCCGCGCAGGCGGCCGACGACAAGAAGGGCGAGGACATCGTCGTCCTCGACGTCGGCGACATCATGGGCATCGTCGACGCGTTCGTCATCGTCCACGCGTCGAACCCCCGCCTCGTGCGAACGATCGTGGAAGAAGTGAAAAAGCAGCTCCTCGAGCGCGCCGGAGTGAAGCCGCGTTCCGTCGAGGGCATCGACGACATGTCGTGGGTCCTGCTCGACTACGGCGACCTCATCGTGCACGTGTTCCGCGCCGAGACGCGCGAGTTCTACGGCCTCGAGCGGCTGTGGGCCGACGCGCCCCGCATCGCCTGGAACCCGGCGGCGGCACGATGAACGGCGCGGTCATGCGACGCGTCGCGGCGGCTGCTCGTCGCGGTCGTGTTCCTCGCGTCGGCCTGCGCAGCTCGTCGAAGTCGACGTCGGTCTCGGCGGGCCCGCCCACCACGGTCGAAGCCCGCCGATCCCGCGCCCTACGCGAAGAAGGGTGCGTTCGCGGTCGGCTACACGAACCTGCACCTCGCGGGCGGTCGGCAGGTCGTCGTGTGGTATCCGGCCGCCCCGGCCACGACCGCGGGCCACAAGCAGGAGACGATCGACCTCGGCGGCCTGTTGAGCCCGGCGTTGCGGGCGAAGATCCCCGCGCCGGACCGCGTCCTGTACAAGGCCGACGCGTTCGAGGACGCGCCGCCGGCTCCCTCGCCCGGGAGCTATCCACTCGTCGTGTTCAGTCACGGGTTCGCCGGCTATCCCGAGCAGTCGGTGTCGTTGACGACGCATCTCGCGTCGTGGGGCTTCGTCGTCGCCGCGCCCGATCACGTCGAACGTTCACTCGACGGGCTGCTCGGCACCGCGGCCGCTGGGCGTGCCCAAGTCATCCGACGTCGCGGTGTTGCAGGCGACCCTCGCGCTCGTCGAGCAGGCGTCCTCCGGTTCCGGTCTGTTGCACGGGCTCGTCGACCCCGGTCGCGTCGTCACCGCCGGCCATTCGGCCGGCGCGGGCGCGGCCTACGAGTTCGCGTCCGCCGACCCGCGCGTGAAGGCGTGGATCTCCTACTCCGTCGGGTTCGGCGGCCAGCTGGGATCGGCACCCGCGGCGCCGACGAAACCGGGAATGGTCATGCTCGGCACAACCGACGGGATCATCCCGCCGGCCCAGAGCATCAAGGTCTACGACGGGATGCACACGCCCAAGTACCTCGTCGAGGTGCCGAAGGCCGGCCACCTCGTCTTCTCCGACATCTGCCTGATCGGGCGCAGCGAAGGCGGCGTCATCGGCATCGTCAAGGCGATCCACCTGCCGATCCCGGCCGAGCTGCTGAAGCTCGGGTCCGACGGCTGCACCGCCGACCATCCGGACCCGGCGACGGCGTTCCCCGCGATCGACCAGCTGAGCGTCGCGTTCTTCCGGTGGGCGCTCCACATCGACCCGCAGCCGGTCGGGCTCGACACCGCCGCGGTCGCCGGGCTGGGCGCGCACGTCACAGTCGCCCACCAGGGCTGAGCACCGTCTCGTCGACATCGATCTCGCCGTGCGCGAGGCGCTCGTCGAGGAGCCTCATCGCTTCGTCGGGGCGCGGGCGGTGAGCGTCGTCGGTCCCGCCGCGACTGCGATCGGCGCGTGCGATCGCGATGACGGCTGATGGGGCGGAGGCCTTCGACGTCGGGACTATCGGCCCTGCCTCGCACCGGCCCCCGGGCGCCATGGTGGGAGCATGGATGCCGGCGATTCCGCGCGGAGCGAAGCGGTGGAGGCTCGCCGCGGCGCGGGCCGTGCGCACGGGTTGTCGGAGATCGTGTTGCTCGCCGCCGCGACCTCGGGATTCGCGGTCGGCGGCTTCGCGCATCTCGCCGGTCGCGGCGATGCCGCGCATGCCGTATGGGCCGCGACGGCGGTCGTCGGCCTCATCTCCGCCCTCTGGTGGGTGAGCGAGGCGGCTCTTCACGGCCGGCTCGGTGTCGACGTCGTCGCCGTCCTCGCGCTGGTCGGTTCGCTCGCGATCGGCGAGTACCTCGCGGGCGCGGTCATCACCGTGATGCTCGCCAGCGGTCGGGCGCTCGAGTCCCGCGCCGCCGCCCGCGCCCGTAGCGAACTGCGCCGGCTTCTCGAGCGAGCACCACGCGTCGCCCACCGATACGAGAACGGGGAGCTGACGTCGCGGAGGGTCGAAGACGTCCGGCCCGGCGACCTGCTCCTCGTTCAGCCCGGTGAGGTGGTGCCGGTCGACGGGCGCGTCGAGGCGGCGCTCGCCGTTCTCGACGAGAGTGCGCTCACGGGGGAGCCGCTGCCGGTCGAACGCGATGTCGGTGATCCGGTCCGCAGCGGCGTCGTGAACGCGGGCGGCCCGTTGGACCTGCGGGTCACCGCGTCGGCGGCGGAGAGCACGTACGCGGGGATCGTTCGGCTCGTCTCCGAGGCGGAGGCGTCGAGCGCCCCGTCCGTCCGGCTCGCCGATCGGTATGCGGGCGCGTTCGTTCTCGTGAGTCTCGTGCTCGCGGCAGTGGCGTGGGCGGCCTCCGCCGATCCCGTGCGCGCCGTGGCGGTGCTCGTCGTCGCGACGCCGTGCCCGCTGATCCTCGCCGTGCCCGTCGCGATCGTCTCGGGGCTGTCTCGAGCGGCGCGCCGCGGTGTCGTCGTCAAGGGCGGCGCCGCACTCGAGCGACTCGCCCGCGGCGAGATCTTGCTGTTCGACAAGACGGGGACCATCACCGCCGGCCGGCCGACCGTCACCGAGGTCGTGACTGCCGGCGCGATGAGCTCCGACGACGTCCTCCGTCTGGCCGCGTCGCTCGACCAGGTTTCACCGCACGTCCTCGCGGCCTCGGTCGTGCGTGCCGCGCGCGCCCGCTCGCTGCCGTTGTCGTTGCCGAGCGCGGTCGAGGAGGTTCCGGGTCACGGCGTACGCGGCACCGTCGACGAGCACCGCGTTGCCGTCGGGAAGGCCGCGTGGATCTCGACGCTTCCGAACGCGCGGTGGGTGCGAACCGTGCGCCGCCGGGCCGAGGTCGACGACTCACTCACGGTCTTCGTCGAGGTGGACGGGGTCGCGGTCGGGGCGCTTCTGCTCGACGACCCGATACGGACGGACGCGACCCGGACGATCCGCCAGCTGCGCCGCGACGGCATCCGCCGCATCGTGATGGTCACCGGCGACCGCGAGGCCGCGGCCCGTACCGTCGGCGACGTGATCGGGGTCGACGAGGTGCTCGCCGACCGCACGCCGGCCGACAAGGTGGACGTCGTGCGGATTGAGCGCCGGTCGGGGCGCACGATCATGGTGGGCGACGGCATCAACGACGCACCGGCGCTCGCGCTCGCCGATGTCGGCGTCGCCGTGGGTGCGCGCGGGGCGACCGCGTCGTCCGAAGCTGCCGACGTCGTGCTCACCGTCGACCGTTTGGACCGGCTCGGCGAGGCGATCATCATCGCGCGCCGGGCCCGGCACATCGCGCTGCAGAGTGTCCTCGCCGGCATCGGCCTCTCGTTCATCGCAATGTGTGTCGCGGCGCTCGGGTACCTGCCGCCGGTCTGGGGCGCGGCGCTCCAAGAGGTCATCGACGTTGCGGTGATCCTGAACGCACTGCGCGTGTTGCGCGACACGACTTCGGAGCATCGTCTGCGGGCGGACGAGGCCGCGCTCACACGTGGCTTCAGCGCGCAGCACGCGAGCCTGCGTCCGGATGTCGCGAACATTCGGGTCGTCGCGGACGCTCTCGACGCGTCGCGCGGGCCCGAGTCGTTGGCGCGGGTCCGCGAGGTCCACCGGTTCCTGGTCGAGGAGCTGGATCCGCACGAACAGGCCGAGGACGCCGCGCTGTACCCGATCCTGGCCCGCGTGCTCGGCGGTCAAGACCCGACGGCCACGATGAGTCGAGCGCACGTCGAGATCACACATCACATCCGGCGCCTCGGCCGTGTGCTGGACGAGATCGACCCGGCCGGTCCCGACGACGACGACATCATCGAGCTGCGACACCTGCTCTACGGCCTGCACGCGATCCTGCAGCTGCACTTCGCCCAGGAGGACGAGGGCTACCTCTCGCTGGCCGACGAAGAAGGGGCGGCCGGCACCGATTCGCGCTGAATGGTCGCCGGCGTGGACCGCCGTCTCGGGGAGCCGCGCGCGTGAACGGGGGGTCCGCAGACCCCCCGTTCATCTGGACGCGTCGGCCGTTGTGTCAGCGGATGGCGCCCGCAAGCAACGCCGGCCGGTGGATGACCGACGGCCGCGCCGTCGACGTGTTCAAGGCTGCGGTCGGGGCGCCGCCGCCGGTCGAGACCGTCCCGCAGATCGTGTACGCGGTGATCGTGCCCGTCTCGCCGTAACCGGAATCCGATCGGATCACGAAGTCGGCATTCCAGAAGTTGTAGATCGTGCCCGCGTAGGAGTACGGGCCGGAGTCGACCGTGTAGGCGGCCGGGTCATTGCTCTGCACACCCCCGCCGAGCAGGGATGTGCCGCCTGGGCACCACGCGTCGACGTACGGCTGGTAGGTCGATCCGTAGGAGGCGGTGTACGACGTCGTGGCAGTGACGACCTGGTAGTTGCTGATCCCCGAGGGACCCTGCGGACCGGTCGCGCCCGTTGCGCCGGTCGCGCCCGTTGCACCCGTCGCACCGGTGTAACCCTGCGGGCCCGGCGCGCCTGTGGGTCCGGCCGGACCGGCCGGCCCGGCCGCGCCCGTTGCGCCGGCGGGTCCGGTCGCTCCGGTGAGGCCCCGCGGCCCGGTCTTGTTCCACGACACGGCGGTGCCGGTGGTACACGTCGGGAGCGCCGACGTGTTCACCTTCGACAAGGCGCCCCCGCTGCTGAGACACGCGAAGTACTGCTTGACGGGCGGGGGAGTGGTGCTGGCTTGGGCTGTTGCGCCTCCGACGATCGAGGCCGCGAGGGCCAGGGACGCCAAGGACGCGGCCGCTTTCTTGGATCGCATGATGTTCTCCTTGCAGGGGACCTCTCCGGTGGAGGTGACTACGAACACCCTGAAGGAACGGCAATCCACCCACCACTCACGCGGCCCTCACGTCACCCTCACCTCGCGTGTCGGACCCTCACTTCGCCTTCGGTTCGCCCGCGGCGGACCCGGAAAGGTGCGAGGGCCTACGTCGTGAACGCGATCTCCGCCGCGATTCCCACTGCTCCGATGGCCGTTGCCTCGGCGGTCGCCGTTGCGCGCAGCTCGTCGGCCTCCGGTCCCGTCCCGTTGCCGACGACTCGCGCGAGCTCGGCTCTCGTTCGGGCGAGGAACGGTCGGGCCGCCATGCGCTCCTCGAGCGTGAGCGCGCGCCGCAGGCGGGCTTCGGCCTCCTCGTTTCGTCCGAGCAACCGGCACAGGCTGCCGAGATGATGGTCGACCGGCCCCCACCATCCGATGAGCGGTCCGACCCGCACCGCGTCGGCCGGCTGCGACGTCAGGGCCGTGTACAACGTCTCGGCGTGTTCGACGGCACCGAGAAGCACGCACGAGTGGGCGAGGAACGCCGTCGGCGCCAGGCGGTCGGCGCCGCGTGCGTTGCGCGCCAGGCCGCTGTCGATCAGACGTTCGAGATGCTCGACGGCCAGGTCGCGTTCGCCCGCGAGCGCGGCGCACAACGAGATTCCCGCGGTGAAGCTCGCAATGCCCTGATAGTCGGTCGCGGCGACGAGCAGGGGCAGCACGTCCGGCGCCTGCCCGAGATCGATGGCGCGCAGCAGCCCTTGCGCGAAGAAGACCAAGTCGGCGTTGTAGTCGCCGCTTTCGTGCCCCTGCTCCAGGGCCTGCGCCGTCAGTGCTTCGCTTCGTGCGTACTCGCCTTCGATGAACGCGATCGTCGAGCGCACCGTGTCGGCTTGACTTCGGTCCCGGGGGTCGTCCATCCGGTCGGCTATCGCTCCGTAACGGTCCGACGCCGCGCGCAGGTCGCTCATCGCCGCCCGATCGAGGGCGGAGAGCGCGTGCGAGAAGTGGGCGACCGACAGGACGCGGAGATCGTTCCTGGCCTCTCCGACTTCGGTCAGCCGGGACGCCGCCCGCGCGAGGTGCACCGGATCCTCGATGCAGTCGTACATCCGAACCTGACCCAGGCTGGAGAGCGTCTCGTCGTCCGTCGCGGGGTCGCCGACGACGTCGGCAAGATGCTCGGCCAGCTCGTCGCGACGATGGGCCTCCTCCTCCCGGAAGCCGTTGACCATCTGGGTCACGAGGAGACCCATCAACGAGAGCCGCAGCAGGGGCTCTGCGTCACCGAGCGCGGACAAGGCCCGCTCGAGGACGTCGATCCGGTAGGAGTCCGACTCCCAATACGGATACCGCCGCCCGAGCCCGACGGCCGCGCGGGCCTGCAGCACTGCATCCCCGAGCGTCTCGGCCAGCACGAGGGCTTCCCGGAATCGCTTGTCGGCTTCGTCGGCCCGGCCGCGGTACTGCAGCGCGGTGCCGAGACGAATCAGTGCGTCCGCATGGCCGGAGCTCGCCACCGACCAGAACTCCGACGCTTCCTCGTAGCGGGCGATGGCCTCGTCGGCCGCGGCGGCGGCCAGCGCGATGTCGCCCGCGTGTACGGCCCAGCGCGCGGCCACCGATGCCGCGGTCGAGTCGAAGGCCGCGACCGCGGCCCAGTGCCGCGCCAGTTCGGCGACGGGGAAGGTCGTCCCGCCCGTTTCCTTGGCCTGTTCCTCGAGCACCTCGGCCACCCGCCGGTGGATCATCGCGGCGCGGGCCTGCGAGAGGCGGTCCCCGACGGCGTGCTGCACCAACGCGTGCGGGAACGCGAGGGAACCGGTCGCGGTCTCTTCGACGAGACCGGAGAGCAGCCCGTCGTCGGCGGCATCGACGAGACGAGCGCCGTCGATGCCCGCGGCCCGTCCCGCCAGCGGCAGCTCGAACTCGCGACCGATGAGACTGCCGACCCCGAGGAGGTCCACCGCGTCGGAAGGAAGCGAGAGGAGACGGCTGGTGAGGGTTTCGCGCACGCGATCGGGGACGCCGGCGGACAGGGTGTCGCCGCGCAGGAACGCTTCGTCCGGACCTTCGGCGATGAGGCCGGCATCGACCAGATGCAGGGTCATCTCCTCGGCGAAGAAGGGGTTGCCGCCGGTGGCCTCGGCCACCGAATCGACGATCTCGCCCGCGACCGGCGAGCCGACGAGGTCCGCGACGAGCGACGCGAACTCGTCACCTTCGAGCACGCCGAGTCGGAGGCGGAGCGTGTCGGTCCGTCGATCGAGATCGGCGAGCCGTCCGGCGAGCGTGGAATCGAGGTCGGAGTCGCGGACGGTGCCGACGAACGTGACCTCCGACAGGTCCGGGTCGCAGACGAGGTATCGCAGCAGCGCGATGGTTGCCTCGTCGGCCCAGTGGAGGTCGTCGACGACGACGAGCATTCGGCCGAATGCCGCGATCAGCGCCGAGACCGACTCGAAGAGGAGTCGCTGCTCCGTGCCCGAGTCCGCTCGCGTCGGTGCCGGGAGCGGTCCCACGATCTGCTCCAGGTCGGGCAGCAAGCGCGTGAGTTCACCTCGTTTGCCGACGGCGCGGCCGAGGCGGGTGGGGTCGATCGTGGACACGAGATGTCGTGCGATCTCCACGAACGGTGCGTAGGGCCCGAGCGTCTCCTCACTGCAGCGGCCCCACGCGACGGGATCGCCGTCGCGCGCGCTGCGCTGTGCGAACTCGGTCACGAGCCGCGTCTTACCGATTCCCGCTCCGCCCGCGATCAGGACGAGGCGCACGGCGTCCTGCCGGGCCTGATCGAGCACTTCGAGCTCGCCGCGGCGCCCGACGAAGTCGGTCCGCCAGCGTCGCGTCATGACGCGCGGGACCGAACGCCCGCCGGAATCCGCGCCCGGCGGGGGGCCGGAACCGGCACGCCCGGGCGCGTGCGTTTCGTCCGCCGCGGCGCCGTCCGATGACGCCGGTTCCGTAGCCGACGCGACCTGCGACAGCTCGGCGAGCTGGAGGGCATCCAACCCGAGCGCCTCGCCGAGTCGGCGCAACGTGGACAGCCGCGGCGCTTTCCGTCGGCCCCGTTCGAGCGCGGCGATCGAGGTTGCACTCATCCCGGCGCGCTCGGCGAGCGCCTCCTGCGTCAAGCTGGCCGCGAGCCGGTACCTGCGTATTTCCGCGCCGAAAGTGTCGTCCACCGCTGGATCCCTCGTCGGTCCAGAGTATTCCGGCGACGGGGGGCGCCGCCCGTCCCGGTTGCAACCCGCCTTCCCGATCGTCGGGCCGGCGAAACCGGTATGTCCGTTGCGGCCGCGGGTACCGAATCGTCGCTCGCCGCGTTCGGTAATCGACTCGACAAGGGAGGAGGCCGAGACCGAGCACGCGCTCGCGCTCGCGCGTGAGGGCCTCGCGAAGATGAACGAGCTCGTCGACGAGGGCGGTTTCGGCGCCGCGGTCGCGATGGTGACCGCGGGAATCAAGCACCACGTGAAAGAAGAAGAGACGGAGATCTTTCCGAAGCTGAAGGCGAAGCTCGCTCGGGACGAGCTCGCCAAGCTCGGCGACGAAGTCGCCGCCGCGAAGAATTCCGGAGGGGTGTGAGATACCGGGTCGCGGGACGTCACCGCGGACCCACAGTGGAGGCGATGGCTCGGTATTCGAAACTCTCCGACCAGGGAGAACGTGTTCGCATACTGCTCGAAGAGTGCCGCGCGGCGGTTCAGAGCCGATTGTTCGAACCCCGAAACAGGGCAACCCGGATGTATGCCTCAGGCATGTCGTTGGCCGCGGTGGGTGGATTGTTGGGGGTGGTGCGGCCATCGGTGCCCTCGTCCCGCTCGGTCATCATGGACCTGTGGGAACGCGACGCATCACGGTCGGCGAACGACGCGCTCGGCTGGCGCGCCGCCATCGTCTGGTCCCCTCGGCACGAACCGATGACGTCGCGGCGATCGCGGATTCGGTGGTGGCGCTGCATTCCTCGGATCCGGTGTCGGTGTTCCTCTCGGCGCTGGCCCGGATGCGCCACCCGTCGATCGCGGCGGTGGAGGCCGCGCTCTACGAGGCCCGTAGCGTGATCCGGTTCCACGCGATGCGGCGTACCCTGTGGGTCGCGACCCCATCGGTGGCGCGGATGGCCCACGCATCATCGACGACGAAGCTCTTGGGGCCCGAGCACCGCAGGTTCGTGAAGCTGCTCGCCGACAACGGCATCTCCGACCACGGAGACGACTGGATCGTGTCGGCGAAGGAGCAGGTTCTGGCTGCGCTGCACCGGGCTGGTGAGGCGTCGACGCGTCAGCTCGGCGAGGCTGTGCCCGCCTTGCGGCAACCGATCGAGCTGTCGCCGGGCAAGCCGTACGCCGCGACCCAACAGGCACACGTGCGCATCATGTTGCACCTCGGCTTCGAGGGTGTCGTGGTGCGGAGCCGCCCGATGGGCTCCTGGATCAACAGCCAGTACCGCTGGGCCGCGATGGACGACTGGGTGCCGGGCGGCATCGTCGGCATGGATCCACGTGAGGCCTCCGCCGAGCTGGTCCGACGTTGGCTGCACACGTTCGGCCCCGGAACGACCGCTGATGTGCAGTGGTGGACCGGCTGGACACTCCGCGACACCCGGCGCGCTCTGGACGACGCGGGCGCGGTCGTGGTCGCGATGGAGACCGCCGACGGTGACATCGACGCGTGGCTCGCACCCGACGACCTCGACGCGGTGCGTGGATCGTCGAAGTGGGTCGCGCTCTTACCCGGCCTCGATCCGACGACGATGGGCTGGAAGGACCGGACGCTGGTACCTCGACGCCGGGGTCGCGTCGCACGTCGTCGACCGCAACGGCAACGCCGGACCCACGATCTGGGTCGAGGGCCGCGTCGTGGGCAGTTGGGTCCAACGCGAGGACGGCACCATCGCGCTCGGGTGGCTCACCGACGTGCCCCCGGCTCGCCGTGCTCAGGTCGAGGCGACCGCGCGGTGCTGGAGCGCGAGTTGGGCGACACCCGCTTCACGATGCGGTTCCCCGCTCCGATCCAAGCCGAGTTGCTCTCGTCCTGACCGCTTGCCCACGTCACTATGGAGCCCTCGGAACTACTGCAGCTCATCCAACGGACCTGAACAGCTCGAGGCTGCTCGACAGATTGTCGGTGACTCATCCGTCATTGTGAGTGTCGCAGTTCGGACGGCCGCGCCCGCTCCCTTGCGTGTATCCCGGAAGGCGCGACATCTGAAGGGCCGCAATTCAGAACTCGCGCGCTGACCTGGCCAATCGTTGTCGAAACGACAACACCGGTGGAGGCGATGGGGATCGAACCCACTACCTCTTGCATGCCATGCAAGCGCTCTACCAACTGAGCTACGCCCCCGTGGGTGAGCCAAGATACCAGCAGGGTCGCGCCGGCTCGGCCGGTAGCCTCGGTTCCCATGGCCGACGAGATTCCGCCGCAGCGCTACACCGCCGCGCTCGCCAACGAGATCGAGCACAAGTGGCAGGACCGCTGGGACGCCGAGCGCGTCTTCTACACCCCGAACCGCGCCGGGCTGCTCGCCGAGGATCCGCGGGGTATCGCCGGACGGCCGGGTCTGTTCGTCCTCGACATGTTCCCGTACCCGAGCGGTGAGGGACTCCACGTCGGCCATCCGCTCGGCTACATCGCCACCGACGTGTACGCCCGTTTCCAGCGCATGAACGGGTTCAACGTCCTGCACGCGATGGGCTTCGACGCGTTCGGGCTCCCGGCCGAGCAGTACGCCGTCCAGACCGGCACCCATCCGCAGGTGACGACCGAGCAGAACATCGCCACGTACGCCCGCCAGTTGCGGGCGCTGGGCCTCGGCCACGACCCCCGACGTGGTCCCGCCACCACCGACGTGAAGTACTACCGGTGGACGCAGTGGATCTTCCTGCAGATCTACAACGCCTGGTACGACGAGGACGCGCGAGCGCGCCCGTCCGATCGCCCAACTGGTGCAGGAGTTCCGGGCCGGGCGGTTCGAGACTCCCGACGACATCCCGTTCGACGACCTCGGCCCGCTCGAGCAACGCCGGCTGATCGACTCCTTCCGCCTCGCGTACGAGGCGTTCGCGCCCGTCAACTGGTGCCCGGGGCTCGGCACCGTGCTCGCCAACGAAGAGGTCACCGCCGACGGGCGGAGCGAGCGGGGGAACTTCCCCGTTTACCGGCGGCCGCTCAAGCAGTGGATGATGCGCATCACCACGTACGCGGATCGTCTCCTCGACGACCTCGACGCGCTCGACTGGTCGGAATCCATCAAGCTGATGCAGCGCAACTGGATCGGCCGGTCGACGGGCGCGTCGGTGCGCTTCGCGGTGGAAGGTCACGACGATCTCGACATCGAGGTCTTCACCACCCGGCCCGACACGCTCTTCGGCGCCACGTACATGGTGCTCGCGCCCGAGCACCCGCTCGTCGACGTGATCACCGCCAACCAGTGGCCCGACGACGCGCTGGCGAACGACTTCGCGAACAACGACCTCGACGCGTGGAAGGGGGTCTTCGGCGCGTCCGACCCGCCGCCCGACGCGGTGCGGCGCTATCGCGCGTTCGCCGCGTCGAAGACCGACCTCGAACGCCAGGCCGACACGAAGGAGAAGACGGGGGTCTTCGTCGGCGCGTTCGCGATCAACCCCACGAACGACGCGCGCATCCCGATCTTCGTCGCCGACTACGTGCTCATGGGTTACGGCACCGGTGCGATCATGGCCGTTCCCGCGCACGACGAACGCGACTTCGCGTTCGCCCGCGCGTTCGACCTGCCGATCGTGCCGGTGATCCGACCGAGCGACGCGTGGCTCGCGGAGCACGGCGCCGATCCCGCCGACGCCACCGAGTGGCCCGACGCGTATGTCGGCGACGGCGTCGCCCAGAACTCGGCGAACGCCGAGGTTTCGCTCGACGGCCTGCCCGTCGCGCAGGCCAAGCAGGCGATCGCCGCGTGGCTGGAGCAATCGGGGATCGGGCGTCCGACCGTCACCTACAAGTTGCGCGACTGGCTGTTCAGCCGCCAGCGGTACTGGGGCGAGCCGTTCCCGATCGTGTACGACGACGCCGGCCCGATCGCGTTGCCCGAGTCGATGTTGCCCGTCGTGCTCCCCGCGGTCGCCGACTTCGCGCCCGCGACCTCCGACGACCCCGACGCACTGCCGGAACCGCCCCTGGCGCGCGCCGTCGACTGGGTGGAGGTCGACCTCGACCTGCCCGGTCCCGAATGGGCGGGCTACGGCGACGGGCCGCACACCTATCTGCGCGAGACCAACACCATGCCGCAGTGGGCCGGCTCGTGCTGGTACTACCTGCGCTATCTCGATCCCACCAACGAAGACGCGATGGTCGACCCCGCGGTCGAGGAGGCCTGGGCCGCGGGCGCGCGCACCGACGGGTCCGCGAAGACGGGCCTCGTCGACCTGTACGTCGGCGGCGTGGAGCACGCGGTGCTGCACCTCCTGTACGCGCGCTTCTGGCACAAGGTCCTGTTCGACCTCGGTCACGTCTCGACGCTCGAACCGTTCCAACGCCTCGTCAATCAGGGCTACATCCTGGCGCCCGCCTACGTCGACGACCGGGGGGCGTACGTCGACGCGAAGCAGGTCGAAGAACGCGACGGCCGCTATTTCTTCGACGGGAAACCCGTCGCGCGCGCGAGTTCGGCAAGATGGGCAAGAGCCTCCGCAACGGGGTGACGCCCGACGACATCTACAACGACTACGGCGCCGACACGCTCCGGCTCTACGAGATGTTCATGGGCCCGCTCGAGAAGGAGCGCCCCTGGAGCATGGCCGACATCGTCGGCGTGCACCGCTTCCTGCAACGCCTGTGGCGGAACTTCGTCGACGAGAACACCGGCGGTTCGCAGGTCTCCGACGCGCCCGCCGACGACGAGACCCGGCGACTGCTGCACCGCACGATCGATGCCGTGCGCACCGACATGGCGGCGCTCGGTTTCAACACCGCGATCGCCCGTCTGTTCGAGCTCAACAATCACCTGACGACGCTCGTGCAGCGTGGCGACGCGCTCCCGCGCGAGGTCGCGGAACCCATGGCGTTGATGGTGGCGCCGCTCGCGCCGCACATCGCCGAGGAGCTGTGGGCCCGCCTCGGTCATGCCGACACGCTCACCTACGAACCGTTTCCGAGCGCCGACCCGCAGTGGCTCGTCGACGACCGGGTCGAGGTTCCCGTGCAGATCAACGGCAAGGTCCGCGCCCGCATCGAGGTCGCGGCCGGCGCCGACGCGGCCGCGCACGAGGCCGCGGCGCGCGCGGAACCGCGCATCGCCGAACTGCTCGCGGGCGCGACCGTACGCAACCTCAAGGTCGTCCCCGGCAAGATCGTGAACTTCGTCATCGCCTGATCGGCTTTGTGGTGGCGCACCCGCGCGGTAGCGTGAGTGCACTTCCCCGAACTTCCTCCGCTGGTCGCCGCGCGCCCGGAGGTCGTCTTGGCGGAGGAAGTACCGCGCCCGCTCCCGGGCGCCTCCGGGACTCCCCGGGCCGAATGGGTCGCGCGCTGGCACGGGTGGCGCGGCGATCGTCGTGTCGCGGCCGCGTTGCTCGCGTGCGTCGCGGTCGCAGCCGGAGTCGCGTGGTTGCGCGCTGGGCGCGACCGGTTCGTCGGCGCTCCCGGCCCCGGCGCCGGCGACGAGTCCCGCGCCGAACGGATCGTTCGCCGCGAGCACGAGCACGACCCGCCGGGCGCCGCCGCTAGTCGTCGACGTGGTCGGTGCGGTGCGGCGCCCCGCGGTGGTCCGGCTGGTGGCCGGATCCCGGGTCGTCGACGCGATCGACGCCGCGGGCGGCGCCGCGGCCGACGCCGACCTGTCCCGGCTCAATCTCGCCGCGGTCCTGAGTGATGGTGCGAGGGTCGCGGTACCGCGCGTCGGCGCGCCCGCGCCCGCCGTCGATCCCGGCGCGGTGAGCGGCGCATCGTCGGGCGCGACGGGGAGTACCGGCGCGACGCCCGCAGCGCCCGTCGACCTCAACACGGCAACGGCCGAGCAACTCGACGCGCTCCCGGGCGTCGGCCCCGCCACCGCGGCCGCGATCATCAGCGATCGGGAGACGCACGGACCGTTCCGGACGGTCAATGACCTCGGCCGCGTACGCGGCATCGGCGACGCCAAGCTCGAGCAGCTGCGCAAGCTCGTGGCGGTCTGAGATGGACGTCGACCTCGGGCCGCTCGCGGTGGTCGCCGCTCTGATCGCGGGGATCGCGGTGGGGGAACGATCGGGTGTTGCGGTTGCGAACGCGGCGCTCGTCGTCGGCGCGGGCGCCGCGGGCGCGGCGTGGTTCGTACGCCGGCCGGGGCGCGGCGTGCTGGCCGCGTGCGCGTGCGCGCTGTTCGGTTGCGCGGTGATGGGCCGCGCGGTCGACGGCCAGGCGCGTTCGCCGTTGCGGGCGGCGGTCGACGCGCGTGACGAGGTGACGGTGCGGGGGGAGGCCACCGGCGATCCGTCCGGTCCCGCGTTCGCCGCGAGCGTCCTCGTCCGCGTCGACGCCGGTGCGGGCACGCACCGCACGCTGCTCGCGCGTGCCTCCGGCGACGGCGTGGCGGCATTGCGCGTGATCGAGGCCGGCGACCACGTCGTGCTGCGCGGCCGGCTCGCGCCACTCGACCCGTCCGGGTACGACGACCTGGCCCGCTGGCGCCACGCCGTCGGTCGGCTCGACGAGGTGCAGGTGATCGGGTTGTCGTCGCCGCGCGGCCTGCTCGCCGTCGCCGACTCGATCCGCGGTGTGATCCTGCGCGGGACCCGCCCGCTGACCCCGACCCCGCGGGCGCTCGTGGCCGGCTTCCTGCTCGGCGACACCCGTTCGATCCCGGCGCCGGTGATCCTCGACTACCGGGATTCCGGCCTTTCGCACCTGCTCGCGGTCTCGGGTGAGAACGTCGCGTTCGTCATGGCGCTCGCCGCGCCGCTGCTCCGGCGCCTGCGGCTCGGTCCCCGCACCGCGACCGCGCTCGGGATCGTGCTCGTGTTCGCGGCGATGACCCGCTTCGAGCCTTCGGTGCTGCGCGCCTCGGCGATGGCCGCGATCGCGCTGCTCGCGACCCTCGGCGGCCGGCCCGCGTCGAGCCTGCGTGTCCTCGTCTACGCCGCGATCGTGCTGCTCCTCGTCGACCCGTTCCTGCTGCACTCGGTGGCGTTCGCGCTCTCGTGCGGCGCGAGCGCCGGAATCGCGCTGTTCTCGCAGCCGATCGCCGCCCGCGCTGCCCGGGCCGCGGTTCCTGCGCGAGCCGCTCGCGGTTTCCGTCTCGGCCCAGCTCGGGGTGCTCCCGGTCCTGCTCTGGGCCTTCGGCACGTTCCCCTTGATCACGCCAATCGCCAATCTCGCGGCGGCCCCGGCCGCGGAGGTGCTCGGCGTCTACGGGTTCTTCGCGTCCGCGGTCGGCGGTTTGGTACCGAGACTCGGTCCGTTGCTCCAGCAACCGACCGGGCTCCTCGTCGCCTGGATCACGGGCGTCGCCCGCGCCGGCGCGGCGGTGCCGTTCCGGATCGACGGGCGGGGCGCGCTCGGTCTCGCCTCGCTCCTCGCCGCGGGCGCGTCGGTAGCCTGCCTCCGTGCCCGTCGAGCCGTACCCGACCCTCCGGCTCGGTGAGCGCGCCCTCGACGTGCGGGCCCGGGTCGCGGTCATGGGCATCCTCAACCGCACCCCCGACTCCTTCTACGACCAGGGCGCGACCTGGGACTTCGACGCCTTCGTCCGCCGGGCCGAGCAGCTCGTCGTCGACGGCGCGGACCTGCTCGACGTCGGCGGGGTCAAGGCCGGACCGGGGCCCGAGGTGGGCGAGAGCGAGGAGCTCGACCGGGTCGTCCCGGCCGTGGAGGCGCTCCACGCCCGCTTCGACGTGCCGCTCTCCGTCGACACGTGGCGCGCGTCCGTCCTCGACGCCGCGTGCGGCGCCGGTGCCGTCGTCGGCAACGACATCTCGGGATTCGCCGACCCCGACTACCTGCGCGTCGCGGCGAAGCACGACGTCACCGTCGTCGCCACCCACATCCGGCTGCGCCCGCGCGTACCCGACCCCGATCCGCATTACGACGATCTGGTCGCCGACGTCACCGCGTTCCTGCTCGACCGGGCGCGCCGAGCCGAAGCGGTGGGCCTGCGGCCCGAGCAGATCGTCCTCGACGCGGGCCTCGACCTCGGCAAGACGCCGGCCCAGAGTGCGGTGTTGCTGCGCGAAAGTGCGCAGCACGCGACGCTCGGGTTCCCGCTCCTGCTCTCCGCGTCGAACAAACGGTTCATCGGTGAGCTGCTGGCCCGCGAGATCGACGACCGGCGGGCGGAGTCGCTCGCCGCGGTCGCCTACGGCGTGATCCACGGTTGCCGGATCGTGCGCGTCCACGACGTCCTCGGCACCGTTCGCGTCTGCCGCACGATCGAGGCGCTCCTGTGAGCATCCATCTCGTCCAGGGCGCCGACCCCGCCCTGCGCGACCGCGAGGTGCAGCGACTGGTCGACGAGCTGCTCGCGGGCGAGGATCGTTCGTTCGCGCTCGACGACCATTCGTTCGCGAGCCGCCGGCGCGCGGGTGAGGGAGCGGCCGACGGCGACGACGACGGCGACGACTCCGGCATCTCGGCGGAGGGCTCGACCGAGCTGCCCGCGTTCGCCGCGCTCGACGACCGCGTTGCAGAGCCCGCCCTTCATGACCTCGGCGCGGGTCGTCGTCGTGCGCGAGATCGCCAATGCGACGAGTGAGCAGGCGCAGTGGCTCGCGGCGTGGATGGCCGACCCGCTCGACGGCGTGCACCTCGTCCTCGTCGTGGGTGGCGGGCGTACGCCGAGCGCGCTCGACAAGGCCGTCAAGGCGCACGCGGAGATCACGGGCCCGGCCGCCGACCAGACCGCCGACGTGTTGCAGCGCGAGCTGCGCGACGCGCACCTCAAGCTCGCGCCGGCGGCGTCGAAGCAGATCGCCGAGCACCTGGGCGAGGACGCGGGCCGGGTGCCGGAGCTCGTGCAACTCCTGCACGCGACGTACGGCGACGGCACCACGTTGTCACTCGACGACGTCGGGCAGTACCTCGGCGAGCTTGGTACGGCGGGGCGCTTCGACCTCACGAACGCGATCGACCGGGGCGAGGTCGGCGCCGCGCTCGAGACGCTGCACCGGATGCTCAGCGCGAGCAGCTCGGCGCAGTTGAAGCCGTTGCACCCCATGCAGGTGATGGCGTCACTCGTGTTCCACTACCAGCGGTTGTTGCGCCTCGACGATCCCGCGATCGTCACCAAGGAGCACGCCGCGACCGCGCTCGGCATGAAGAGCGCGGGCGGCGCGCGGTTCCCGCTCGAAGCGGCCAAACGGCTCGGGAGCGACGGGTTGCGCGAGGCGATCGACTTGCTCGCGCGAGGCCGAGCTCGATCTCCGGGGCGCGGGCGGGCTCGACGATCGCGCCGTGATGGACGTTCTCGTCGCGCGTCTCGCGGCACTGAGCCGGCGTTCGGCTCGGCGTTAGCGATCGGTCCGGCGTTCGAGTGCGCCGGGGTCGGCCGGTTCGGCTCAGACGCCGGACTTGGCCGCGCGCTTCATGAGCCGTGACGTGCGCCGGGCGGCCGCGTTCTTGTGGATGACGCCCTGCGCGCCGGCCTTGTCGATGCGCTTCTGCGCGGCCTTCACGGCTTCGGCCGCGTTCGCCTCGCCGTTGCCGACGGCCTCGGTCGCGACCTTCACGCGCGTCTTGAGCTCGGAGCGCACGGCCTTGTTACGGACGCGGCGCTTCTCGTTCTGACGGTTGCGCTTCTTCTGCGACTGGATGTTGGCCATGAGAAAGGGTGCTCCGAACCTGTTCGTGAACCGGGTGAGGCTACCAGAATGGCCTGGTGACCGGAGAACCCGTCCTTCTCGACGGCGATCCCGGCCACGACGACGTCCTCGCCATCCTCGCCGCGGCGCGACGACGCCCACCTCATCGGCATCACGACGGTCGCCGGGAACGCCGCACTGGAGCACACGCCGCGCGGCGACCGGGTCGGACGGCCCCGGCTTCATCGTGGAGACCGCGCTGGGAACCGACGGGCTGTGGATCGTCGCGGTCGGGCCGCTGACGAACCTCGCGCTCGCCCTCGGGCGCGCGCCCGAGATCACCGAGAAGATCGCCGGGATCTCGATCATGGGCGGGGGAACGTTCGGCAACGCGTCGGCCGCGGCCGAGTTCAACATCTGGGCCGATCCGGAAGCCGCCGACAGGCGGTCACGAGCGCATAGACCTCGGCCGCCGTCGCCCGCGAAGCGCGGGCGCCGACCGCGCGCGTTGCGAGTGCGCCCGCCGCGCACGCGAGCCGCACGGCGGGTTCCAGGTCCTGACCGGACGCGAGAGCCCACGGCGCGGTACAAGGTCGCGCCGGCCGCGCCCCGGGTCACGCACCTCCCCGCCGAGCGCGGCCGCGGCCGCGGCCTGGTTCGCGCCCTTGCCCCCGAGCGCTTCGACGAGCTCGCCGTCGGTCACGGTCTCGCCCGGCGCGGGCAGCCGATCGCCGTGCCACACGAGATCGACGTTTGCCGACCCGACCCGACCACGACGATCCGCCGGTTCACGACCGGAAATTCGTCGTGGGCCGGCGCGGCGATACGCCTCCGGGGCCCGGTTCCGGCGCACTGTTGCCGGAACGCCGCTGCGGATAAGCGACAATGGCCGGATCGTGACCGCACTCGACCGCATCCGCTGCCTCAGCATCATCGCCCATATCGACCACGGGAAGTCGACGCTCGCCGACCGGCTCCTGGAGCTGACGGGTGCCGTCGACGCGCGCGACATGCGGGCCCAGTACCTCGACACGATGGATCTCGAGCGCGAGCGCGGCATCACCATCAAGGCGCAGAACGTGCGCCTCGAGTGGAACGGCTACGTCGTCAACCTCATCGACACGCCCGGCCACGTCGACTTCGGCTACGAGGTGAGCCGGTCGCTCGCGGCCTGCGAGGGCGTGATCCTGCTCGTCGACGCGTCGCAGGGCATCGAGGCGCAGACCCTCGCGAACTGTTACCTGGCGATGGAGAACGACCTCACGATCGTGGCCGCGCTCAACAAGATCGACCTCCCGGCCGCCGAACCCGACAAGCGCGCGCAGGAGATCGAGCGGGTCCTCGGCATCCCGGCCGGCGACGTCCTGCGCATCTCCGCGAAGACCGGGGCCGGCGTCGCCGAGCTGCTCGACGCGGTGGTCGAGCGCATCCCGGCGCCGACCGGCGACCCCGACGCCCCGCTCCAGGCGCTGATGTTCGACTCGATCTACGACGCGTACCGTGGGGTCGTCTCGTCGGTCCGCGTGTTCAACGGTGTGCTGCGCAGCGGTGCGCGCCTGCGCTACGTGAACGCCGCGCAGGACCACGACGCCGAGGAGATCGGTGTCCGCCTGCCGGTCCTCACGCCCGTCGCGACGCTCGGGCCGGGCGAGGTCGGTTATCTCATCGCGGGCATCAAGGACGTCGGCGAGGCGAAGGTGGGCGAGACCGTCACCGACTCCGGCCGCCGCGCGGAAGCGCTGGCGGGCTACCGCGAGCCGAAGCCGATGGTGTTCTGCGGTCTGTATCCGGTCGAGGGCGACGAGTACGCCGACCTGCGCGAGGCGCTCGAGAAGCTCCGGCTCAACGATTCGTCGTTCACCTACGAACCGGAGACGTCCGGCGCGCTCGGCTTCGGGTTCCGGTGCGGGTTCCTCGGGCTGCTGCACATGGAGATCGTGCGCGAGCGCCTCGAACGCGAATACAACCTGTCGCTCGTGGCGAGCTCGCCCAACGTGGAGTACCGCCTGGAGCTCACCGACGGCACGATCGAGATCGTCGACAACCCTTCCGCCATGCCGTCGCCGCAGGAGATCGAGGCGATCGAGGAGCCGTACGTCCGCACGACGATCCTGACGCCGAGTGAGTTCGTCGGGACGCTCATGGAGCTGTCCCAGAACCGCCGCGGCGTCATGGAGAAGATGGAGTACCTCTCCGAGGACCGCGTCGAGCTGGTCTACGTGTTGCCGTTGGCCGAGATCGTCCTCGACTTCTTCGACCAGATGAAGTCGCGCACGAAGGGCTACGCGAGCCTCGACTACGAACCGGTCGGGTACCGCCGTTCGAACCTCGCGAAGGTCGACGTCCTGCTGAACGCGACCCCGGTCGACGCGTTCTCCGCGATCGTGCACCGCGACAAGGCGTACGAATACGGGAAGAAGATGACGTCGAAGCTGCGCGAGCTCATCCCGCGTCAGCTGTTCGACGTGCCGATCCAGGCCGCGATCGGCGGCCGGATCATCGCGCGCGAGACGGTGAAGGCGAAGCGCAAGGACGTGCTCGCGAAGTGTTACGGCGGCGACATCACCCGCAAGCGCAAACTGCTCGAACGCCAGAAGGAAGGCAAGAAGAAGATGAAGCAGATCGGCCGGGTCGAGGTGCCGCAGGAGGCGTTCGTCGCCGCCCTCCGCCTCGACGAGTAGCCCGCCGCTTCACGATTCACGACACCGAGCGCGACCACCCGGTCGAGGCCCCGCGCGCCGGTCCTGCCCGGCGGTCGGTCCCGCCGGCAACAACCAGGTCGCGATACCGAGCGCGGCGGCCGCGCCGTTGTGGGATGCACGGTCGCCGATCATGACGGCGTCGCCCGCGTCGACGCCGAGCGTGCCGAGCGCGATGTCGAAGATGCGCGGATCGGGTTTCTGCACGCCGTGCTCGAAGGAGAGCACGAACGTGTCGACGTAGCCGGCCGCGCCGATCGCCGCGAACTCCGGGCGGAGATCGAAGTGGACGTCGGACACGACGGCGATGCGGCAACCGCGTTCATGGATTGCTCGCAGCGAGGGGACCGCGTCGGGATAGAAGGGATGCCCAGCCGGATCCAGGTCGAGGTCGTACAGCGCCGACGCGAGCTCCTCGTCGAGTCCCGGCGCGCCGGAAGAACATGAACGACCAGTCGCGGTGCGCGGCAAACGAACAGTCACAACCGACTTCGGCCGCCACGATCTCCGGAAGCACCGCCGCCGCGTACAACGCCGCCGACAACTCCCGGACCCTATACAGGCCCGACACGATGGGCGTCCACAGCAATCGTCGAAGGCCCCGGCCACTTCAACCGGTCTCCGTGTACCCGCCCTGTACCGGCGTCAGAATGGCCGATCGGGAACAGACCCGCGACCCGGAGGCCGTGATGCCCAAGCTCGACCCGAATCTCCCGCACAGTCCCGTCGTCCTGAAGCAGTTCGAGAAGCGGGCGGAAGACGTTCAGCTCCGGGTCGCCGACGCGATCACGGCTTTCGCCGGGTCGATGAACTTCGTCTACATCCACGTCGTGCTCTTCGCGGTCTGGATGTTGGTGTTCGAGAAGTCACCGTGGCCGACGCTCACGCTGATCGTGTCGCTCGAGGCGATCTTCCTGTCCACGTTCGTCATGATCGGTCAGAACCGCCAGGCCTCGTTTCAACAGGCCAAGGCCGACCACGACTACGCGGAGGAAGAAGCGTTGCTCAAGGAGAACACCGACCTCACGCGCTTGATCCACGAGCTGACCCAAGAGGTACACGCGAAGCTCGTCGGACCGGAACCGGCCGCCGGCGATTGACGAGCGCGCGCACCCGCTGCTCGAAGACGAGCGCGAGCGCGGCGACGAGCGCACCGACGACGCCGTCGAGCCAGAAGTGGTTGCCGGTCACGACCACGACGATCATCGTGACGATCGGGTGTGCGAGCGCGAGCCACCGCCAGCGACTCGTCAACGCGACGACGATCGTGACGCCGATGATGACCGCCCAGGCCAGGTGCACCGACGGCATCGCCGAGAGCTGGGCCGGCCCCGATTTCCCGAGCGCGGGGTACACGGTCTGACCGAAGCGGGCCGGCGTGTCGGCGATGTGCAGTGCGGGCACGAGGCGTGGCGGCGCGACCGGGATGAGCTGGATGACGAGGCACCACAGCGTCGTGAGCGCGACGACGTTGCGCACGGTCGGGTAGAGGTTGCGGTGACGGAACCAGAGCCAGACCAAGAAGATGCCCATCGACGGGATGTGCACGGTTGCGTAGAAGACGTTGCACGCCTCGATCAGCAGGCGGTTCTTCAGGAAGACGTGTTGCAGGCCGTGCTCGCTCGGCAGATGCAGCGCCCGCTCGAGGTTCCAGATGTGGTCGCCGGCCGAGATGGCGTGGTTGACCTTCACCAGCGAGATCGTGCCGACGACCCGCCACAGCGCGTAGAGGACCAGCACGAGGCCGAGCTCGATCGTGAACGGCGCGATCCGGGCCAACCACTGCCGTCTCGACGCTCGTGCCGCGACGCCGGCGGTGCCGACCGCGGCGCCCGCCTCGACCGCGATGTTCCACGGCAACCACCCGAGGCTCACGCGCGCGTCCCCGCCTCCGGTTCGCGCGGGAGACCGAGAACCTTCTCGCCGAGGATGTTGCGCTGCACCTCGCTGGTACCGCCGCCGATCGTGAGCGCCCGCGCGTAGAGATAGCCGTAGTGCCAGCCCGCGCGGTCGGGCTCCCCGTACGGCCCGCGGTCGGAGCAGAGCGCGTCCGTTCCGGCGAGATCCATGGCCGCGGCCATGACGTGTTGACCGTGCTCGTCCGAGAGCGCCTTGCGGACCGACGCTTCGGGCCCGGGTTCGAGCCCGCGGACGCGTGCGGAGACGGTCCGCAGCCGGATGAGGCGTAGGACCTCCGACTCCACGTAGAGGTTCGCCAGGCGTTGGCGGAGCAGCGGGTCGCGGGTGCCGCCGTGCGCGCGCGACGAGGTCGAGCACGTCGTTCGCGGTCGGCCCGCGGCCCCACAGCGCGCCTTCGCCCGACAGTGAGACGCGCTCGTTGCCGAGCGTCACCTTTGCGAGCCGCCACCCGTCGTGCTCCTGTCCGACGACGTTCGCGGCGGGGACGCGCACGTCGGTGAAGAACACCTCGTTGAACTCGTGGGTGCCGGTCATCTGGACGATCGGTTTCACCTCGATCCCGGGCGAGCGCATATCCACCACGAAATACGTGATGCCGCGGTGCTCGTCGGCGGTGGGATCGGTGCGCGCGAGGAGGATGCCGAAGCGCGGCGACGTGGGCGAGCGTCGTCCAGACCTTCTGGCCGTTCACCACGTATTCGTCACCGTCGCGTTCGGCGCGGGTCGTGAGCGACGAGAGGTCGCTGCCCGCGCCGGGTTCGCTGAACAGCTGGCACCAGATCTCCGAGCCGTCGAGGAGGCCGGGGAGCAAGCGAAGCTGTTGGGCCTCCGTCCCGGCGACGAGCAGTGTCGGGCCGGCCCAGCCGATCCCGATCGGGTTCACGGGCCGGGGGACGCCGAGCTCGCGCCCGACCTCGTCCAGCTCGAGCTGGTCGCTCGGGCCCGCGCCGAGGCCCCACGGCTCCGGCCAGTGCGGCGCGACGAAGCCGGCGCGGGCGAAGCGTGCATTCCAATCGGGCGGGTACACGCCCCCGGGGGCGTGCTCGGCGGCGAACGCCCGCAGCCGGTCGGCGGGGGAAAGCACGTTCGCGCGGGCCACGGGCGCGAACCTATTTCAATCCGGCCCGACGATCCGCTCCGAAGTGAGGGCATGCGAAGCGCGGCCCGCGGGTCGGCCACGATGTCCGATGCGCAACGACGCGCGGCGGCGGACGGCACCCTCGCGTGGGCGGTGGCGGACGGCGATCGGCTGGCGCTGGGCGAGCTCTACTCGCGACACGCGGGTCCGTGCTTCGCGCTCGGCACGGCGCGTCCTCGCCGATCGCGTGCTGGCCGAAGAGGTCGTTCAGGAGGTGTTCCTCCGCCTCTGGCGCCACCCGGAACGCTTCGACGAGAACCGCGGCTCGATGCGTTCGTTCCTGTTCGCCCAGGTCCACGGCCGTTCCGTCGACCTCCTGCGCGCCGAGACGGCCCGGCGCGCCCGCGAGCAACGCGACGCGTTCCGCAGTCCGACGGTCGACGTCGACCTGGAGCGGGCGGTCGCCGAGCTGAGCGAGGGCGAGGCCGTACGGCGCGCGCTCGCCGGACTGTCGGAGGGCGAGCGCAGCGCGATCGAGCTGGCCTATTTCGGCGGTCATACGTATCGAGAGGTGGCGACGCTGCTCGAGCTCCCGGAGGGCACCGTCAAGAGTCGGATCCGCTCGGGGCTCCTGCGCCTCCGGGCCGCGCTGATCGAAGCGGGGGTGAACGAATGAACGTGCCCGCTCCGAACGAGCCGGAGCTCGACACCCTGCTCGGCGCGTACGCCCTCGACGCCGCTCGATCCCGACGAACGCGATCTCGTCGACGCCTACATCGAGCGCAACTCGAGCGCCCGCGCCGAAGTCGACGAGCTCCGCGAGACGGCGGCGTCGCTCGCGCTCGCACCGATCGACGACACGACCGCCCCGCCCGGGCTCTGGGACCGGATCTCGGAGGCGATCGAGCTCGAGCTGGAGTCGGCGTCGGCGCCCGGGGACGAGCTCGCGGCCCGGCGCGGCGTCGCGGAGCACCCGGTGGATGACCGCGATCGCGGTCGCGGCCGCGGTCATCGCCCTCGTGCTCACGACGCAGGTCGTCTCGCTGCACAACCGTCTCGACAACCAACCCTCCACCGGCGAACGCAACGCGGCCGCCGCCTTCGCCCGGG
The DNA here is from genome assembly GCA_963829195.1 of uncultured Actinomycetes bacterium. Classification (GTDB taxonomy): domain Bacteria; phylum Actinomycetota; class Acidimicrobiia; order IMCC26256; family PALSA-610; genus PALSA-610. The sequence goes on along the minus strand of CAWHHS010000006.1, from coordinate 313,675 downwards.
CCGGGCAGGTCGCCGGCGCGCGCAAGGTGTCGTTGCTGCCGGCGAAGGGCGCCGAGGTCGCGCGCGTCGTGCTGCTTCCCGACGGCAGCGGGTACTTGAAGAACGACGGGCTCGCCGCGCTCGACGCGCAACACACGTATCAGCTGTGGGCGCTCACCGGGAGTGCCGCGCATCCGCTGCCGATCTCCGAAGGCGTGCTCGGCTCGCATCCGAAGGCCGCCGCGTTCAAGAGCTCGGGGAACGTGCTCGGCTTCGCGATCAGTGTGGAGAAGGTGCCGGGCGCCGTGCAGCCGTCGCAGACGCCGATCGCCGCCGCCACGTTCGCGTGACCGGCCGCGGCCCGGTCCGCGCGACGATGGTGCGTGCCATCCGAGGCCGGGTTCGGCGTTTACGTCCACATCCCGTTCTGCGCGTCGCGTCTGTGACTACTGCGATTTCGCGACGTGGACCGACCGCGGGCACCTGATCGACGACTACGTCGACGTGTGCGTCGCCGACGTCACCCGACGCCGACGCGTGGGGCAGCCCGCGGCGACCACTGTGTTCTTCGGCGGCGGCACACCGTCGCTGCTGCGCGGCGAGCAGCTCATGCGGATCCTCGACGCGATCGACCGCGCCGACGGGGCCGAGGTCACCGTCGAGTGCAACCCGGACAGCGTCGACGCGGCCAAGTTCGCCGCGTTCCGCGCCGGCGGCGTGAACCGGCTCAGCTTCGGGGTGCAGTCGATGGTGCCGCACGTCCTGGCCGCGCTCGGGCGGACGCACGATCCCGCGAACGTCCGGCGGGCCGTGATGCTGGCCCGTGACGCCGGGTTCGAGCGCGTCAATCTCGATCTCATCTACGGCACCCCCGGCGAGTCGCCCGCCGACTGGCAGCGATCGCTCGACGGCGCGCTGGAGCTCGGCGTCGACCACGTGAGCGTGTACGCGCTGACGGTCGAGCCCGCGACGGCGCTCGGCCGCCAGGTCGCGGCGGGCGCGCCCGCGCCGGACGACGACCTGCAGGCCGACGCGTACCTCCGTGCCGACGACGTGCTCAGCGCGGCGGGGCTCGAGTGGTACGAGGTCTCGAACTGGGCACGGCCGGGACAGGAGTGCCGGCACAACGAGCTCTACTGGACCGGCGGCGAGTACGCCGGCATCGGGTGCGCGGCCCACGGCCACACCGGCGGTCGGCGTTGGTGGACCTTCCGCACACCCGAGCGCTACATCGCCGCCGTGAACGGGAACGTCACGACGGTCGCCGGATTCGAGGACCTCGACGCGGCAGACCCGCGCCGAGGAGGCGTTCTCGCTCGCGCTGCGCACCCGGGGCGGTGCGACCGTGCACGGCGCCGCCGCGGTGGTCGAGGAGCTCGCGGCCGACGGGATCCTCGTTCGATCGGGGCCGCGGATCGTCCTGACGGCCCGGGGCCGGCTGCTGGCGTCGGACGTGACCGCCCGGCTGCTCATCGCCGGTGCCGCGGGCGCCGGCGCCCCGTCATCATCCGCCCGGACCGGGCCCGAGCCGGGTGCGGTCGGCCCGCCCGTCTGGCACTCGGTACCATTGAGTGCTAACGGCGGCAAGGGGTAGCGACGATGACCGAGCTCGACGAACGCAAGGCGGCCGTCCTGCGCGCGATCGTCGAGCAGTACGTCGACACCGCGCAGCCGGTCGGTTCGCAGACGGTCACGAACACCACCGGTCTCGGCGTCTCCGCCGCCACGGTCCGCAACGAGATGTCGCTCCTCGAACGCGACGGCTACATCGCCCAACCCCACCCGTCGGCCGGGCGGGTCCCGACCGACCGCGGCTACCGCTACTACGTCGACCACCTGGCCGGGGCCGGTCAACTCCCCGCGATCGAGCGGCGCCGCATCGTCGAGTTCTTCAGCAGCGCCACCCGGGCGATGGACCAGCTGCTCTCCCAGACCAGCCAGCTGCTCGCGGGGGTCACCGCGCACGCGGCCGTGGTGGTCGGTCCCGAGATGCAGGCGGTCGTCGTGCGCGCCGCGAACCTCGTGCTGCTGCAGCCGCGGGTCGTGCTCGCGGTGATCGTCCTCTCGAACGGTTCGGTCGAGAAGGAGGTCGTCGTCTTCGACGACGACGTCTCCGACGACGACATCGACGACGCCAGCAAGCGTTTCGCGCGTCAGCTCACCGGTCGCCGTCTCGCCGACGTCCTGGTCTCGTCGGGCGAGGGCCCGGGCGAGCGGATGCGCGCGCGGGTCGCGGCGATCGTGCACGCGTCGCGGGTCGCGCTGCAGACCCGCCTGGAACAGCACCAGAGCGAACCGCTGTACGTCGGCGGCGCCAGCCGGCTCGCGGCGGAGCACGACTCGTTCACGACGACCAACACCGCGCGCCTGCTCGAACTGCTCGAACAGCACGTCGTGCTCGCGTCGTTGATGCGCGAGCTCCTCGGTCCCGGCCTCACCGTCAGCATCGGCTCGGAGAACACCAGCCTCGACCTGCGAGAATGCTCGCTCGTGCTCGCGCCGTACCTCGTCGAAGGCGAACCCGCCGGTACCGTCGGCGTTCTCGGCCCGACCCGCATGGACTACCGCAAGGCGCAGGCCGCGGTCGCCGCGGTGTCGCAACAGCTCGGACGCCAACTCTCGCGATGAGACGAGCATGAATTACTACGAGTTGCTCGGCGTGTCGTCCGACGCCACCGACGACGAGATCAAGAAGGCGTTCCGGGGCCTGGCGCGCAAGTACCACCCCGACGCGAATCCCGACGATCCCACCGCGGTCGAACGGTTCAAGGAGATCAACGACGCGTACGAGACGTTGCGCGATCCCGAGCGGCGCCGGCGGTACGACATGTTCGGGCCCGAGGGCGCGAACGCGGGCGGCTTCGGCGGCGGCGGGCCCTTCGACGCCGGCGCGTTCGGGCTGAACGACCTCTTCGACGCGTTCTTCGGCGGCGGGGGAGGGCGCCCGGGTCCGGCCGGCGCGACGCGCGGACCGGACGCGGAGACGGTGCTCGACCTGACGCTCGAAGACGTCGTGCTCGGCGCGCGCAAGACCCTCGACCTGCAGATGCCGGTCGAGTGCGAGCGCTGCTCGGGCAGTGGCTGCGCGCCCGGCACCCATCCCGATCGGTGCCCGACCTGCGAGGGCACCGGCGAAGTTCGTCAGGTCCGCCGTTCGCTGCTCGGCCAGATCGTCACCGCCGGACCTTGCGGCGCGTGCGGCGCGACCGGCCAGGTGATCCCGAATCCCTGCGACGCCTGCGGCGGCGGCGGCCGGGTCAACGGCAGCCGTTCCATCGAGGTCGACGTTCCCCGCGGCATCGACGACGGCCAGCGGCTCCGCCTCGCCGGGCGCGGCCCGTCGGCGCCGCGCGGCGGTCCGGCCGGCGACCTCTACGTCTCCGTGCGCGTCGCCCGCCACCCCGACCTCGAACGCCACGGCGACGATCTGCTCTACCGGCTGCCCGTCTCGATCGTGCAGGCCGCGCTGGGCACCCAGGTCGAGATCACGACCCTCGACGGACCCCGCGAGGTCGACGTGGCCGCCGGGACGCAGCCCGGCGCGCGGATCCGGCTCCGGGGGCTCGGCGTGCCCTCGTTGCGCACGTCGCGCCGCGGCGACCTCGTCGTCGAAGTCCGCGTCGACGTCCCGATGCGCCTGAACGACGAAGAAGCCGAGTTGCTCGCCAAGTTCGCCGAGTTGCGCGGCGAGAAGGTCAGCTCGGTGCACGAAGGTCTCCTCGCCGCGCATCCGGTCCGCGTTCAAGCCGTGAACGCGCGCCCGGCGCGCGGACCGGCCGACGTCGACGCGGTGGCGCACGTCTTCGTCGAATCGCTCGACGACCGCTGCGTGGTCGGCGGCGACGACGGCCACCATCTCCAACGGGTCCGCCGGCTGGGTGCGGGCGAGGTCGTCACCGCGGCCGACGGATCGGGCGTCGTGGCGGGTCTACGAGGTGGTCGAGGTGGCGACGGGCCGGCTCTCGCTCGCACGCGCGGGGCGACGTGCAGCCGGCGCTCCGAGCGGGGCGCCGTTCGCGCTGGCGGTCGCGCTCACCAAGCACGGGCTGGACGACGTGGTCGCCGGGCTCACCGAGCTCGGCGTCATCCGGGTCACCCCCGTACGCACCGCCCGGGTCGTGGTGCGCTGGGACGAGGCGCGCGGCGCGCCGGGCGGTCGCCGCGCCTGCGGATGGTCGCGCCGCGAGGCCGCGATGCAGAGCCGCCGGGCCCGCATCCCGCAGGTCGACGACGTGGTCGACCTGCCGCGACCTGGCGGAACGGCCGGGCCTGGTCGTCGCCGACCGCGTCCGGGCTCGCCGGTGTCGTCGCTTCCCGCGCCGCCCGCTGCGGGTTGGACCGTGCTGGTCGGACCCGAAGGCGGCCTCACCGCGGGCCGAGCTGACCCTGCTCGGCGACGTTCCCCGCCTCCGGCTCGGTGCCCACGTGTTGCGGGCCGCGACCGCGCCGATCGCGGCGGCCGCGGTCCTCGGCGCCGCCGCCGTGGGCCCCCTGTGCCCAGAGTGACCAGAGTTGCCGCCTCCACGAGAGGTGGCAGATGTTGGAAGCGATGGGAAGCATGACTTTCACGGAGCGTGCTGTTATCATGAATTTCGTCGGACTCTGTGCCGTACACGGAGTTCGGAAGCGGGGACGAGGCAGACGCCGAGTCCGGGCGAGGGGGCATTGCATTGGCGAACAATGGAGCGCGGGTCGGCGAGCGATTGCGAGCGATCCGTCGCCAGAAGGGCTTGTCGCTACACGACGTCGAGGCGCGTTCGAGCCTCGAGTTCAAGGCATCCGTCCTCGGCGCGTACGAGCGGGGCGAGCGCGCGATCTCGGTCCCGCGCCTGATCCGCCTGGCCGAGATCTACGAGGTTCCGGCCGATCAGCTCCTGCCGCGTGAGATCGAGGGCGAGATCAGCCTCATCGAGACCGGCGCCGCCAACGGCCTCGACCCGAACGCCAAGTTCACGATCGATCTCGTCCGCCTGCACGAGCTCGACGATCCCGACGCCCACATCCTCGACCGGTTCGCCACCTCGCTCCAACGCGAACGCCAGGACTTCAACGGGCGCATGCTCACGATCCGCCGCTCCGACCTCCGGGTGCTGGCGTCGTGCATGGGCCGGAGTCTCGACGAGCTCGGCACCCGGCTCGAGCAGCTCGGCCTCCGCGCCGCGGTCCGGCTGACCCGCCGCCGACCCGCCGGTTCGCACGTCCGCGCGCGAAACGACCGCACGGGGAACGGGCCGCCTCCGGGCTCGACTACCCTCGCGCGCACCTTGGCCCGCTCGCACGCCGTCAGCACCGCTTCTGGCACCGCCACGTCCGGAACCCCCGCGGCCCGCAAGCCCGGCCAGGACGCGTCCGTGAAGATCCTCGTGCCGGGCAACCACCTGATGGTCGGCCTGCTCGGTCAGCGCGACGAGCTGCTGCGGCTCGTCGAAGCCGAGTTCGACGTGCAGATCCTCGTGCGGGGCAACGAGATCAACATCACCGGCAACGGTGACGAGGTCGAGCTGGTCGGCCGGCTGTTCGAGGAGATGGTCGTCCTGCTCGAACAGGGTCACGAGCTCGACCGCGAGAACATCGGGCGGTCGATCGAGATGATGCACGCCGACCAACGCCCCACCGACGTGCTGACCACCGAGGTCGTGCGCGGCCGCAAGACCATCCGCCCGAAGACCGCGGGACAGAAGCGTTACGTCGACGCGGTGCGCGACAACACCGTGACGTTCGCGATCGGCCCGGCCGGTACGGGCAAGAGCTACCTCGCGGTCGCGCTCGCGGTGCAGGCGTTGCAGGCGAAGGAAGTGAACCGCATCATCCTGACCCGCCCCGCGGTCGAGGCGGGCGAGCGGCTCGGATTCCTTCCCGGCGACATGCTGCAGAAGGTCGACCCGTACCTGCGCCCGCTCTACGACGCGCTGTACGACATGGTCGAACCCGAGGTCGTCGTACGGCTGATGGAGCGGGGAACGATCGAGGTCGCGCCGCTCGCGTACATGCGCGGCCGCACGCTCAACGACTCGTTCATCATCCTCGACGAGGCGCAGAACACCACGCCCGAGCAGATGAAGATGTTCCTCACGCGCCTGGGTTTCGGTTCGAAGGTCGTCGTCACCGGTGACGTCACCCAGATCGACCTGCCCGAAGGGCGCGGCCGTTCGGGTCTCATGCAGGTGCGCCCGGTGCTCGAGGGCATCGACGGCCTCGTGTTCGTCGAGCTCGGATCGAGCGACGTCGTCCGGCACCGGATCGTGCAGGACATCGTCGACGCGTACGAACGCAACCAGAAGTAGATGAGGTAGATGGCAGACGAGGGAGTCGCGGTGGAGTCGGAGTCGCCGTCGGTGTTCGGCGCCGACGAGCAGCACGACGTCGAGGTCGACGTTCCGCGTTGGGTCCGCCTCGCGCGTCTGGTCCTCGACCGCGAACGCGTGAACGACCGCTACGGCACCGACGTCGAGATGTCGCTGATGTTCGTCGACGAGGACGACGATCGCGGAGCTCAACGTGCGGTTCCTCGGCGGCGAGGGCCCGACCGACGTGCTCTCCTTCCCGCTCGACGAAGAGCTCCCGCCGAGCGGGCGCCAACCCGACCAGGGCGGGCGCGGGCCCGGTTCGCCGTCCGATCCGGGCGAGCCGCCGGCGCTGCTCGGTGACGTCATCGTGTGCCCGACCGTCGCCGGGCGCCAGGCGCTCGAACGCGGCGTTCCCGCCGACGACGAGATCGCGTTGCTCGTCGTCCACGGCGTCCTGCACCTGCTCGACTACGACCATGCGGAGCCCGAGGAGACGGCGACGATGCGCCGCCGCGAGCAGGAGCTCCTCGCCGAGTTCCGCGAAGCGGAGCGCCGGGCGGACGGGCTGTAATCCGTGGGACGCGGCGCACCCCCAGATACCGTTCATCTGCCATGAATGCCGTCGCGATCAGGCCGTCGATCGTCGTCGCCTGCTGTGGACGCTGTCGGGTGTGCTCGCCCTCGCGGAGACCGCATTCACCCGCGTCAGCCGCATCCGCCTGCGCGCGCTGGAGGAGGAAGGCGACAAGCGCGCCCGGCGCGTGCTGCGCCTGCTCGAGCATCCGGAGCAGACGCTCAACACGCATCCTGTTGCTCGTGCTGGGCTGCCAGATGATCGGCGCGACGATCCTCGGCACCGTGCTCGAACCGTCGCTCGGCGCGGTCGGGAGTGGCGGTCGGCATCTTCGTCGAGATCTTCGTGGTGTTCACGCTGTTCGAGGTCGTGCCCAAGACGTTCGCGTTGCAGCACAGCGAGCGCACTGTGCTCGCGATCTCGCCGTTGCTCGCGTCGGTCACCGGCTTCTTGCCGCTGCGGCTCCTCTCGCGGCTCTTCATCGGTTTCGCGAACGTCGTGCTGCCGGGCAAGGGGATGCGCTCCGGTCCGTTCACGACCGAGGCCGACATCCTCACGATGGCCGACGTCGCCGCCGAGGAGGACTCGATCGAGACCGAGGAGCGCGAGCTCATCCACTCGATCTTCGAGTTCGGCGACACCGTCGTGCGCGAGGTCATGCTGCCCGCGGACCGACATGGTGGCGGTCGAGGCCGACGCGACCGTCGACGAGGCCATCGCGACCGCGATCGAGGCCGGCAAGTCGCGGCTCCCCGCGTACGAGGACACGACCGACGGCATCGTCGGCCTCGTGTTCCTGAAGGATCTCGTCGCGCGCAGCGCCGCGGGCGAGGGCGGCGAACCGGTGCGCCAGAGCGTGCGGTCGGCCACCTTCGTCCCGGAGTCGAAGCGCGGTCGCCGAGCTCCTGCGCGAGATGCAGACGGAGAAGTTCCACATGGCGATCGTCGTCGACGAGTACGGCGGGACCGCCGGCCTCGTCACGATGGAGGACCTGCTCGAGGAGATCGTCGGCGAGATCACCGACGAGTACGACGTGCCCGAACCCGTCGTCGAGCGGCTTGCCGACGGCGCGCTCCGCGTGCCCGGCCGCACCCCGATCGACGAGGTGAACGAGCTGCTCGACGTCGAGCTGCCCCAGGAGGAGTGGGACACGGTCGGCGGGCTCGTGTTCAACACGCTCGGCCACGTCCCGATCGAGGGCGAGTGCCTGCACGTCGACCGGCTCGAGTTCTGCGCGGAACGGGTGCAGGGCCGCCGCATCGTCTCGGTGATCATCACGCGCCTCGCCCGCTCCGGTCGACGAGGAAACCGCCGCGACCGCCGACCGGGGCGAATGACGGGTCCTTCGTGAACGCACGATCAGAAGATCCGGCGCGGAGTTCCGGACCCGGACGCTCCGGACCCGCAGACGCCGGAGTTCCGTTCCGGGTTCGTCTCGCTCGTCGGGCGGCCGAACGTCGGGAAGTCGACGCTGCTGAACCAGATCGTCGGCCGCAAGGTCTCGATCGTCTCCGACCGGCCCCAGACGACCCGCACGCAGGTCAGGGGCGTGCGCACGACACCCGACACCCAGATCGTGTTCCTCGACACGCCCGGCGTGCACAAGCCGCGGACCCTGCTCGGCGAGCGCGCGAACGACCGGGCGCTGACGACGCTGGCCGAGGTCGACGTCGTGTGCTTCCTGATCGAGGCGAACGCCCCGATCGGCCCCGGCGACCGTTTCGTCGCGGCGCGCCTCGCCGAGGTGCGCACGCCGGTGGTGCTCGCGGTCAACAAGGTCGATCTCGCGTCGCGCGACCAGATCCTCGACCACCTCGCCGAGGCGTCGGGTGAGCTCGGCGACTTCGCCGCCTACGTGCCGCTCTCCGCGCGTGAGGGCGAAGGAGTGGACGCGCTGCTCGGCGAGCTGGAGCTGCGCCTGCCGCCGGGCCCGCACTACTACCCGGAGGGCGTGGTCTCCGACCAGCCCGAATCGTTCCTCGCGGCCGAGCTGCTGCGGGAACAGCTCCTGGCCATGGCCCGCGAGGAGCTGCCGCACTCGATCGCGGTGACCGCCGACGAGATCGAGGAACGGGAGACCGCGGACGGGCCGTTGCTCGCCATCCGTGTCGTCGTCCGGGTGGAGCGCGACTCACAGAAGGGGATCGTCATCGGCCGGGGCGGCAGCGGTCTTGAAGGCCGCCGGCACCGCTGCCCGGCTCGAGTTGGAGGCCCTGCTCGGCACGCGCGTCCACCTGGAGACCAGGGTGAAGGTCGATCCCGATTGGCAACGGCGGGCCGGTTCGCTCGATCGTCTCGGGCTTTGAGCACGCGGTCCGGTCGCGCCCGCCGATCGCTTGTGATCATGCGCGTGCCACCACGTCGCGCGGTCGGCGTGCCAGAGTTGAGTTTCGGAGAATCGACCGCTGTAGAGTCCGGCCGATCTCCCGCAGAATCCGTCGCCGAGAGAGGCTGATGTTGGACCGCACGCACCGGTTCCGGCGCGCAGGCGCGACCGCCGCCATCGCGATCGCCGTTGTCACGATCACGAGCTGTGGTGACAGCACGGGCCCGAAGAACAACCAGAACGCGCTGCGACCCGCGGGGAAGTACTCCCGCCAGATCCTGCACCTGACCCTGCCGTTCTTCTGGATCGCGGTCGTGATCGGCATCGGCGTCATCGCCGGCACGATCTACGTCGCGCTGCGCTTCCGGGAGAAGCCCGGTGAGGAGCGTGCGGTCAAGCAGGTGCACGGCAACACCGTGCTCGAGATCAGCTGGACGGTCATCCCCGCGGTCATCCTCGCGGTGATGGCCGTCCCCACGGTCGCGACGATCTTCAGCCTCGCGAAGAAACCGTCGGGTCCAAACGTCGTGAACGTCACGGTCACCGCACGGCAGTGGTGGTGGGAGTTCCACTACGACGACGCCGGCAACGGGATCGAGACCGCCAACGAGTTGCACATCCCGACGAACACCCCGATCTCGCTCACGCTCGAGACGCCGACGTGTTCGCCGGCGCCCTGCTACAACAACGGCGTCAACCACTCCTTCTGGATCCCGGAGCTCAACGGCAAGAAGGACGTCGTCCCCGGCCGCAAGCAGTTCCTGAAGCTCGAAGCGGACAAGCCCGGCGTCTACCAGGGCCAGTGCGCCGAGTACTGCGGTCTGTCGCACGCCAACATGCGCATGCGCGTGATCGCCGAGTCACCGGCCGACTACGCGGCGTGGGTCAAGGCGCAGTTGACGCCGACGGCCACCGAAGACGCGTTGAAGGCCGGCGTGAACAGCGCGACGTACGGGTGCGCGAGCTGTCACAGCTTCAAGGTGGGCGCGGCCGGAGCTGTCGCCCCCAACCTCACCCACCTCGCCGACCGTACGGCGTTCGCGGGCGACATCTACCTGACCAACTACGACAACCTCTGGAAGTGGGTCTACGACGCTCCCAGCCGTAAGCCCATGGGCAAGCTGACCCAGCACATGCCCAACTTCAGCGCCGCGGGCATGACGCAGGCGGAGGCGCAGAAGATCGCCTGCTTCCTACTCGAGAACACGGCCACGAACCCGAGCACGCCTCCGGAGTGTGTAGGCAAATGACAACTGTCGAAGACGCAACCGCCGTCGTCCACGCGCCCGAGCGTCGCGTCCGCATTCTCGAGCGGCCGCGGGCGACGACGGGCAAGTTCAGTTGGATCACCACGGTCGACCACAAGAAGATCGCGATCATGTACGCGGCGCCTCGCGTTGTTCTTCTTCCTCGTGGGAGGCATCGAGGCGCTCTTCATCCGGTTGCAGCTCGCGCAGCCGAACGGCACGATCCTCGAGCGCGGCGCGTTACAACGAGTTCTTCACGATGCACGGCACCACCATGGTGTTCCTGCTCGGCATGCCGATGGCCGCCGCGTTCGGTAACTACCTCGTGCCGCTGATGATCGGCGCCCGCGACGTCGCGTTCCCCCGCCTCAACATGCTGGGGTTCTGGATCTTCGCGGGCGGCGGGCTCTTCCTGTACTCGTCGTTCGCGCTCGGTGGCGCACCCGACGGCGGCTGGTTCGGTTACGCGCCGCTCACGAGCACGCCGCTCGCCAACGGGTACCTGCCGGGTCGGGGCACCGACTTCTGGACGGTCGGGCTCATCATGCTCGGCATCGGGTCGGTCGCCACCGCGGTCAACTTCCTCGTGACCATCCTCAACATGCGCGCGCCGGGCATGACGATGATGCGCATGCCGGTGTTCGTGTGGATGATGCTCGTGATCGCGTTCCTCACGCTGTTCGCGATGCCGCCCGTGACCGCGGCGCTGATCATGGTCTTCATGGACCGGAACTTCCACACGAACTTCTTCAACGCGGCCGCCGGTGGCGATCCGTTGATGTACCAGAACCTGTTCTGGATCTTCGGCCATCCCGAGGTGTACATCCTCATCCTCCCGGGCATGGGCATCGTCTCCGAGATCCTCCCCGTGTTCTCGCGCAAGCCGCTGTTCGGGTACTCGATCGTCGTCTTCTCGGGCATCGCGATCGGGTTCCTCGGTTGGGGCGTGTGGGCGCACCACATGTTCGCCTCCGGCCTCGGTCCGGTCGCCGTCTCCGCGTTCGGTCTGTCGACGATGCTCATCGCCATCCCGACGGGCGTGAAGATCTTCAACTGGCTCGCAACGGTGTGGGGCGGCGCGGTACGACTCCGAACACCCATGCTGTTCGCGCTGGGTTTCATCGCGCAGTTCACCATCGGCGGGCTCTCGGGTGTCATGCACTCGATCGTCCCGAGCGACACGCAACAGACCGACACGTACTTCGTCGTCGCGCACTTCCACTACGTGCTGTTCGGCGGCCTCGTCTTCGCGATCTTCGGCGGCTTCTACTACTGGTGGCCGAAGGTGTTCGGCAAGATGCTCAACGAGAAGATGGGCAAGCTGAACTTCTGGCTCATGGTGATCGGGTTCAACCTCACGTTCTTCCCGATGCACTTCCTCGGCTTCGAGGGCCAGCCCCGCCGTACCTACACGTACCCGTCGGGGATGGGTTGGGACACGCTGAACCTGCTCGCCACGATCGGTGCGTTCATCATCGCCACGTCGGTGCTCGTGTTCCTCGTGAACGTGATCTTCACCGCCCGCCGCGGCGAGAAGGTCGGCCACGACCCGTGGGACGCCCGCACGCTCGAGTGGAGCATCCCGTCGCCGCCGCCCGAGTACAACTTCGCGGTCGTCCCCGTCGTCACGAGCCTCGACGACTACTGGCACCGCAAGTACACCGAAGACGACGAGGGCCGGCTGGTGAAGCTGCCCGCGGGCGGCGCCGGTGACGAAGCCGACCTGATCCCGGCCGGGTTCGACCGCGAGCAAGATCCACATGCCGTCACCGTCGTACTGGCCGTTGATCTTCGCGATCGCGCTGCCGGTGATGGGCTACGGGTTCGTGTTCAAGAACTGGTACCTGCTCGCCGCCGGCGTCGTCGATCGCGTTCTTCGGGCTCAACGGCTGGGCGATCGAACCGGGGACGGCACCGGATGCGAGCGGGACGGAGGCGCACTGATGGCCCAGGCAGTCGTCACCGCCGGTTCCGCCGAGTCGCGTCGCACGACGGCGGTCACGTCCACGAGACCAACACCGGCGTCAGCAACTCGAAGCTCGCGATCTGGCTGTTCCTGTCGTCGGAGGCACTGTTCTTCGGCGCCTTCATCTCGACGTACTTCCTCTACCGCGGTCGCGACGCCCAGTTCCTGAAGGGCCCGACCCCCGACAAGCTGCTCAACATCCCGTTCACGTCGGTGACGTCGTTCGTCCTGTTGATGAGCTCGTTGACCATGGTGCTCGCGCTCGCCGCGATCCAGCGGGGCGACCACCGCCGCCTGCGGATCTGGCTGCTCGCCACCGCGCTGTTCGGTGCCACGTTCATCGGTGGGCAGGTGTACGAGTTCACCGAGTTCTACCGCAAGGGCCTGCACCTCGGGACGAACATGTTCGGCACGACGTTCTTCGTGCTGACCGGTCTGCACGGCGCGCACGTCACCATCGGCATCATCTGGCTCCTGTTGCTCTGGGGCCGTTCGATGCAGGGCGGTCTGCCGGCCGAGAAGGCGGAGGCGGTCGAGATCGCCGGTCTGTACTGGCACTTCGTCGACGTGGTGTGGATCTTCATCTTCACCGCGATCTACCTGATCCCGACGCACTGAGGGCGCACGCATGAGCGAAAGCACCGATCTGGTGACCACCTCGGAGGAGCTGGTTCCCGCGTCCGCGGCCGGCGGCGAGCTCGTTCCGGCCGGCGACCAACACCCGGTGACGGCCGAGGAGCACTCGCATCCGGGCCCGCGCCAGTACGTGCTCATCGCGCTGGTGCTGGTGATCCTCACCGGGGTGGAGGTCGCGACCTCCTACCTCGACGGGACCGTCAACTCCAACCTGCTCATCGCCGCGCTCGCGGTCATGGCCGGCGTGAAGTTCTTCCTCGTCGCGGCCTGGTACATGCACATGAAGCAGGACTCGAGCGTGTTCCGGCGCCTGTTCATCAGCGGTATGGTGCTCGCGTGTGCCGTCTACGGCATCGTGTTCTTCTTCTTCTCGAGCACGGTCCTGAAGTCGTAGGCGATCGTGCTCGCCGACGTCGCCTTTCCCGCCTGGACCGCCCACCCCGAGGTCTGGCTCCTCGTCGCGGCGATCGCGTCGGGTTACGCGGTGGCGATCAAGCGGCTCGGGCCGCGCCTCGCGCCGGTCGGCTCGCCGGTCGTGACGCGCTTTCAGATCACGACGTTCTCCGCCGGCCTCCTCGCCATGTGGATCGCGTCCGACTGGCCGATCCACGATCTCGGTGAGCGCTACTTCTTCTGGGTGCACATGGTGCAGCACACGACGTACGCGATCATCGCGGCGCCGCTGCTGCTCATGGGGACGCCCGCGTGGATGGCCCGGTGGCTGTTGTCGCCTCGATGGCTGTTGCGGACGGTCCGCTACCTCACGCGGCTGATCCCGGCCACGCTGATCTTCAACTTCGTCATCATCGTCACCCACATCCCGGTGGTCGTGGACGCGTCGTTGCACCACGCGCTCCTGCACTTCAGCCTCCACGCGCTGATCCTCGTGTCGTCCCTGATCGTGTGGATGCCGCTCCTGAGCCCGCTCCCCGAGGTGCCCCGGCTCCAGCCGCTCGCCCGGATGTTGTTCCTGTTCCTGCAGTCGGTCGTCCCGACCGTCCCGGCGTCGTTCCTGACCTTCGGCGACCGTCCGCTCTACAAGTTCTACGAGACCGTGCCCCGCCTCTGGGGCATCTCGGCGCTCGACGACATGCGCTTCGCGGGCCTCATCATGAAGATCCTCGTGGGCTTCAGCCTGTGGATCACGATCACGGTCGTATTCTTCAGGTGGCACAACGCGGAGCAGACCGGATCCCCCGCGCGGCGCGTGTCGCGCGACCTCGACCGCGAGTTGATGGAGTTGCAGAGTCGATGACGAACACCCCGACCGACGAACGCGAAGTGGACGAAGCAGCCGCGCCCGTCCCGGCCGAACCCGCGCCGGCCGCGGCGACGCCCGCGGAACCGGTTCCGTTCTGGAAGCGGCCCTACGTCGAGCGGTACCTCATCCCGTTCTTGCTGCCGATCGCGGTGATCCTGTTCCTCGTCACCTACGTCCTCAACATCTCGCGCCTCTTCCTCGCCGGCCACGGACACATCTCGGTGATCGTCGGCTCCGCCATCACCGTGATGATCCTGCTCGGCGCCACGCTCCTGTCGGCGAGCTCGCCGCGGCTGCGCCAGTCGGCGATCACGCTCGTCACCGCCGCGTTCGTCCTGTCGATCATGTCGGGCGGTTGGCTCGTGCTCGGTCACGCGCAGCCCGAGAAGACGGGCCCCACCACCCTGCCCGAGACGCTCAAGACCAAGCAGACGCTGACGGTCACCGCGGCTCCGGGCGGCAACCTCAAGTTCGCGCCCGACACGCTCACCGCCAAGACCGGACTGGCCACGATCACGGTCAGCGTCGCCGCGCCCGGACACACGTTCAACATGCGCGACGCGAGCACGTTGTGGGAATCGCTCAGCCTCGACGCGGGCGGCACCGTGAAGTCGGGGGTGGCGTTCTTCCCGACGCCGGGCACCTACGGGTTCTTCTGTGCGGTCCCGGGTCATGACGCGCAGGGCATGCACGGGACGATCACCGTCACCGGCCCGCCCATGACGCTGACCGCCGCGCTCACCGCCGCCGGGAACGCCCCGACCGCGGCCGGCTGACGCGCGGCGTCGGACTCCCGTTACGCGGGTGCGGGGACCCGTACGTTGAGGGCGTCCCGAACCGCTTCCATCGTTCCGGGGAGCGGACCGACCCGCTCGCCGTCGGCGTAGACCTCCATCGGGATCGACGCGTCGAGCGACTCCAGGTGCACGGTCGTGCCCCGCAGGGTCGTCACCTTCGGGTGGTTCACGTGATTGCCCTTGAAGACCTTGGGGAAGTTCCAGAGGAACTCGGGCCGGGACATGTCGCCGACGATCGTGACGTCGAGCAGGCCGTCGTCGAGCCGGGCGTTCGGCGTGACCTGCATCCCGCCCGCGTACGCCGGTCCGTTGCCGACCGCGACGAGCCAGGCCTTGGTCTCGGTCGCGTCGCCGTCGACGGTGACCCGGAACTCGTGCGGCTTGTACACGGCGAGCGTGCGCAGCACCGCCGCGATGTACAGCGTCGTGCCCGAGAGCTTGCGGACCGTGTTCGCCCAGCGGTTCGCTTCGGCGTCGAAGCCCGACGCGGTGACGCACGTGTACCAGCGGCCGTTCACCCGGCCGAGGTCGACGACCCGGTCGGTCGCCGTGCGCGATCGCGTCGAACGCGCGCAGCGGGTGCTTCGGGTCGTAGCCGAGCACGCGGGCGAAGTCGTTGCCCGCGCCGGTCGGCACGATCGCGAGGCGGCGGCCCGTGTCGGCCGCGACGCCCGCGACCTCGGTGACGAGGCCGTCGCCGCCGCACGCGACGAGGTCGTGGCCCTCGTCGGACGCGGCGCGGGCGAGCTTCGTCGGCGCGCCGGGCTCGGGGGAGACGTGCAGCGCGATCCCGGCCGCGCTCGCGGCAGCGTTCGAGCTCGGGGAGCAGCTTCTGCGTCCGGCCCCGACCGGCCACGGGATTCACGATCGCGGTCCACGGCACGGCCGGAAGCTACCGGCGTCGGCGCGGGTAGCGTCCGGAACCGTGCGGATGCAGCTGCGCCCGAACCGGAACCGGGGACGTGGGGGAGCGACATGACGCCGTCGTTCCCGCCGGAGCTCGATCCGACCCGGATGCCGAAGCACGTCGCGATCGTGATGGACGGCAACGGTCGCTGGGCGCAAAAGCGCGGGTCTGAAACGGACCGAGGGTCACGCCGCGGGCGAGGAGGCGCTGTTCGACACCGTCGACGGCGCGCTCGACATCGGCCTGCCGTGGCTGACCGTCTACGCGTTCTCGACCGAGAACTGGCGCCGCCCGCTCGACGAGGTCCGCTTCCTCATGAACTTCAACGAGCGGCTGCTCGTCGCGCGGCGCGACGACCTGAACGAGCGGGGCGTCCGGGTGCGCTTCATCGGGCGGCGCGGCGGTCGCGTGCCGGGCCGTGTGCGGCGCCGCATCGAGGAGAGCGAGGAGCTCACCCGGGCGAACCGCCGCCTCACCCTGACGTTCGCGTTCAACTACGGCGGCCGGGCCGAGATCGTCGACGCGGTCCGGGCGATCGCCCGCGACGCGGCCGGCGGTCGGCTCGATCCCGCCAAGATCGACGAGCGGACGATCGCCCGCCACCTCTACGCGCCCGACATGCCCGACCCGGACCTGCTCGTGCGCACGTCGGGGGAGTTCCGGATCTCGAACTACCTGCTGTGGGAGCTGGCCTACGCCGAGCTCGTCTTCACCGACGTGCTGTGGCCCGACTTCCGCACCCGCGACCTCGTCGAGGCCATCGCCGAGTACCAGCGCCGCGAACGCCGTTACGGCGGCATCTGACCGCCCAGAACCACTGCCAACAGTTCGCTGGGAAAAGGGCGCGCGGAGCCACTTTTCCAGCGAACAGTTGGCAGGGAGTTGGTGAATTACACTCGTGTGATATGCCGGGGCTGTATCGCGACGAGGGGGTGGTGCTGCGCACCATCAAGCTCGGCGAGGCGGACCGGATCGTCACCTTCCTCACCCAGGGCCACGGCAAGGTCCGCGCGGTGGCGAAGGGCATCCGCAAGACGTCGAGCCGTTTCGGCGCCCGGCTCGAACCGACCAGCCGGGTCGCGCTCCAGTGCTACGCGGCCGCGAGCTCGACGTCGTCACCCAGGCGGAGACGCTCGAGGCGAACCGGGCGCTGCGGGAGGAGTACGGGTTGCTGACCCACGCGATCCCGATGCTCGAGGCGGTCGACCAGGTCGCGCAGGAGCACGAGCCGAACCCCGCGCTCTACCGCATGCTCACGGGCGCGCTCCGGGCGCTCGCGGAGCTCGCGAACCCCGTCGTCACCTCCGCGTTCTTCTGGAAGCTGCTCTCGCTCGAGGGCATCCATCCGATGCTCGACGCCTGCGCCCGTTGCGGTCGCGACGCGGGCGCCGACGACGCCGAGCTGATCGCGTTCGATCTCGACGAGGGCGGGACGCTGTGCCGGGCGTGCGCGCGTGGTGGCGGGTGGCCGCTGTCGTACCCGGCGCTCGACCTCCTGCGCCGGATGCTCGGCGGCGGTTTGAACGGTGTGTTCGCCCGCCTACCCGGTCCCGAGACCCACGAGGTCGAACAGCTCGGCATCCGCGCCGTCGAGCACCACGTCGAGCGCCGCCTGCGTTCGACGGCGCTTCTCTAGGCTTCTGGCCCGGGTACAGCAGGGGTCGCGGACTAGCCTGGCTTCCCTATGGCAGCGCCCTCCGACCCCAAATTGATGGAGCGCGTCGTCAACCTCGCGAAGCGCCGCGGGCTCGTGTTCCCGTCCTCCGACATCTACGGCGGCTTCCGTTCCACCTGGGATTACGGGCCCCTCGGTGTCCTGCTCAAACGCAACGTCAAAGACGCGTGGTGGCGCTCGATGGTGCAGCTCCGCGACGACGTCGTCGGCCTCGATTCGGCGATCCTGATGGCGCCGAAGGTGTGGGAGGCGAGCGGTCACGTCGCCACCTTCACCGACCCGCTCGTCGACTGCCGCAACTGCAAGGAGCGGTTCCGGGCCGACCAGCTCCCGGAGTCGGGCGCGTGCCCGAACTGCGGCGGCAAGGACACCTTCACCGAGGCCCGCAACTTCAATCTCATGTTCAAGACGTACGTCGGTCCCGTCGAGAGCGACGCGTCGGTCGCGTACCTGCGCCCCGAGACGGCGCAGGGGATCTTCGTCAACTTCAAGAACGTGCAGACGACGACGCGCAAGAAGCCGCCGTTCGGCATCGCGCAGATCGGCAAGTCGTTCCGCAACGAGATCACGCCCGGGAACTTCGTCTTCCGGACGCGTGAGTTCGAGCAGATGGAGATGGAGTACTTCGTCCCGCCCGACGACGCGCCCCGCTGGTTCGAGTACTGGGTCGCGCGAGCGCTACCACTGGTACCTCGACCTGGGCATCCCGGCCGACATGTTGCGCATCCGGCCGCACGACGCCGAGGAGCTCTCGCACTACTCGGCGGGCACGAGCGATCTCGAGTTCGCGTACCCGTGGGGCTGGGGCGAGCTCGAGGGCATCGCGAACCGCACCGACTACGACCTCACCCAGCACTCGAAGTTCTCCGGCGAAGACCTCTCGTACTTCGACCAGGAGAACAACGAGCGCTACATGCCGTACGTGATCGAGCCCGCGGCCGGCGCGGATCGGGCCACGCTCGCGTTCCTGCTCGCCGCGTACGACGAGGACGAGGCGCCGACGGGTGAGGGCAAGGTCGAAAAGCGCACGGTGCTCCGGCTGATCCGAAGCTCGCGCCGATCAACGTGGCGGTCCTGCCGTTGTCCAAGAAGGACACGCTGCTGCCGTTGACCGACGACGTCGCGAACGCGTTGCGGCCGCACTTCATGATCGACGTCGACGTGGCCGGCGCGATCGGTCGGCGCTACCGCCGCCAGGACGAGGTCGGCACCCCGCTCTGTGTCACGATCGACTTCGACACGATCGACGACCGGGCCGTGACCGTGCGCGACCGCGACACGATGGCCCAGGAAAGAATCCCGCTCGACCGCCTCGTCGGCGAGCTCCGCGACCGTTTGGGTATGGCCTGCTGATGGACGACTATTACTCGCTGCTCGGTATCGACGCGGACGCGTCGGTCGACGACATCCGGGGCGCGTATCGCGTCCGCAAGGACGGCCTCGACACCGCGAGCGACGCCGGGAAGGCCGACGCGGCCAAGCTCAACAAGGCCTGGAACGTGCTCTCCGACCCGTACCAGCGCGGTCGTTACGACGAGCAGCGCGCGACGGCCGAAGCGCAGGGCACGCTCGGCGTCGACGACGGCGACGACACCGCGAGCTCGAACGGCTCGGGCTCACGCACGCCGGCGAAATCGGGTTTCAAGGGTCTGCAACAGAACGCCAAGGGCTCGCGCGAGGATCGCCGGCAGTCGGTACGCGACGCGTGCGCGGCGAAGCTGAACCAGGCGCCGACGGTCACGCTGCCTCCGGGGACCTCCTTCCCCGCGCCGAAGAACCGCATCATCGCGATGGTGATCGATCTCATCGTGCTGCTCGTCATCTTCGTGCTGATCAGCCAGATCGGCCCGAACGCGGTGGCGAAGTCGCAGCGGCCGCAGATCGTCGACAAGGTCAACCAGCTCAACGACCAGATCACGGCCGCGTCGAAGACAGAAGAGCGACGCCGACAAACTGGTCAGCGCCGACAAAAGCCGCGAACAACCCGACCAAGCAGGCCGCCGACCAGAAGGTCTCGGACGCGGCCAAGGCGCAGGTGACCGCGCTCACGAAGCAGCACGACGACGAGTTCGCGAAGCTCAATCCCTACTTCCTGACCGGCCTCGCGCTCGCGCTTCTTCGTCGGATTCCTCTATCTCGCGATACCCAGCGCGCTCAACGGGCAGACGCTCGGGAAACGCACGCAACACTCTGCGGACGTTGCGCGAGGACGGGTCGCCACTCGGGCTGCGCGGGCGCGGTGATCCGTTACGGGCTGTTGATCCTCGTGACGATGTCGTTCTATGTGCTGCTGCGGGAGGTCGCCGCGGTTCTCGTGCTGTTCGGCGTCACCATGTGGATGCGCAACCCGAACATGCAGGGACTGCACGACCGTCTCGCGCACACCATCGTCGTCCGCGACTCCAAAGATTGAAAGGCTCGTCGATGTCGGAGAACTCGAAAGAGAAGTACGTCTACGCGTTCGAAGAGGGCGGTCGGGACCAGAAGTACCTCCTCGGCGGCAAGGGTGCGAACCTCGCCGAGATGACGAACCTCGGGCTGCCCGGTGCCGCCCGGCTTCACGATCAGCACCGACGCGTGCAAGGCGTACATGGCGCGCGGCGACGTGCTGCCCGCGGGCCTCATGGACGAGGTCGCCGCGGCCCGCAAGCAGCTCGAAGAGAAGATGGGCAAGCAGCTCGGCGACGCCGACGATCCGTTGCTCGTCTCCGTGCGTTCCGGCGCGCCGTTCTCGATGCCCGGGATGATGGACACCGTGCTCAACCTCGGGCTCAACGACGCATCGGTGAAGGGTCTCGCGAAGCAGACCGGCAACGAGCGCTTCGCCTACGACTCCTACCGTCGCTTCGTCCAGATGTTCGGCAAGATCGTCCTCGACATCCCCGGCGAGCTCTTCGAAGAGGCGCTGCACGACCTCGTGGAGAAGCGCGGCGTGAGCGTCGACACGGAGCTGACTTCCGACGACCTCGTCGGGTTGGTCGAGACGTTCAAGGGAATCGTGCGCACCGAGAAGGGCGTCGAGTTCCCGTCCGACCCGCAGGAGCAGCTCGCGTACGCGATCGACGCGGTCTTCAAGTCGTGGAACGGCCGGCGCGCACGTGACTACCGCCGGATGGAGAAGATCCCCGACGACCTCGGCACCGCCGTCAACGTGCAGACGATGGTGTTCGGGAACAAAGGCGACGACTCGGGGACGGGCGTCGCGTTCACGCGCAACCCGTCGACCGGCGAGCACAAGGGCTACGGCGACTTCCTGAAGAACGCGCAGGGCGAAGACGTCGTCGCCGGCATCCGGATCACCGAGCCGCTCGACGCGATGAGCAACGAGTTCCCCGAACCGCACAAGGAGCTCCTCGGGCTCATGCAGCAGCTCGAGGACCACTACCGCGACATGTGCGACATCGAGTTCACGATCGAGCAGGGCCGCCTGTTCATGCTGCAGACACGCGTCGGCAAGCGCACGGCGGCCGCCGCGTTGCGCATGGCGGTCGAGATGGTCGAAGAGGGCCTCATCGACAAGACCGAGGCCGTGCTGCGCGTGCAGCCCGCGCAGCTCGACCAGCTGCTGCACCCGCAGTTCGACCCGAAGGCGAAGTTCGCCGTGCTCGCGAAGGGACTGAACGCGTCGCCCGGTGCGGCGGTCGGCCGCGTGTACTTCACCGCCGACGACGCCGAGGAGCGGCACGAGGCGGGGGAGCGCGTCATCCTCGTCCGGCCCGAGACGTCTCCCGACGACCTGCACGGCATGATCGCGGCGGAAGGGATCCTGACGTCGCGCGGCGGTCTCGTCTCGCACGCGGCCGTCGTCGCGCGGGGCATGGGCAAGCCCGCGATCTGCGGTGCGGAAGCGGTGAAGATCGACCTCGCGAGTCGCACGTTCACCGCGGGCGACACCACCGTGCGCGAGGGCGAGGTCATCTCGATCAACGGCACGACGGGCGAGATCGTCGTCGGCGAAGTGGCCGTCATCACCCCGGAGCCGAGCGGTCCGTTCGGCGTGATCCTCGGTTGGGCCGACGCGTTGCGCACGCTGAAGGTGCGCACGAACGCCGACCTTCCCGAAGACGCCCGCCGGGCACGCGAGTTCGGCGCGGAGGGCATCGGCCTCTGCCGCACGGAGCACATGTTCCTCGGCGACCGGCTGCCGATCGTGCAACGCATGATCCTCGCCGACACGCCCATCGAAGAAGAAGCTGCGCTCGAGGAGCTGCGGGCGCAACAGGAGACCGACTTCGAAGGCATCCTCGAGGCGATGGACGGCCTGCCGGTCACGGTCCGGCTGCTCGACCCGCCGCTGCACGAGTTCCTGCCCGACCACGAGGAGCTGATCATCAAGCGGGCGCAGGGCGAGATCAGTGACCGCGAGCTGAAGCTCCTGCACGCGTCGGAGCTGTGGCGGGAGTCGAACCCGATGCTCGGCACGCGCGGGTGCCGTCTCGGGATCATCAAACCCGGCCTTTACCGCATGCAGGTGCGCGCGTTGATGCAGGCCGCGGTGACGCGGCGCCGCAAGGGCGGCAACCCGATCGTCGAGATCATGATCCCGTTGATCGTGAGCGAGCCCGAGCTGAAGCTGCTCGAGGGCTGGACCCGCGAAGAGGCCGACCGGGTGCTGCGCGACGCCGGGGTCGACATCCCCTATCTCGTCGGCACGATGATCGAGACGCCCCGCGCCGCACTCGTCGCCGACGACATCGCGGGTGTCGCCGAGTTCTTCTCCTTCGGCACGAACGACCTCACCCAGATGACGTTCGGGTTCTCCCGCGACGACATCGAGGGACGGTTCATGAGCGAGTACCTCGAGTACAAGCTGCTGAAGGCGAACCCGTTCGAGACGCTCGACGTCGACGGCGTCGGCCAGCTCGTCCGCATGGGCTGCGAGAAGGGCCGCGCCGCGCGGCCGGGCATCAAGCTCGGCATCTGCGGCGAGCACGGCGGCGATCCCGCGTCGGTCGCGTTTTGCCACGAGGTCGGGCTCGACTACGTGTCGTGCTCGCCGTACCGCGTGCCGATCGCCCGCCTCGCGGCCGCACACGCCGCGGTGGGCGCGGGTGGTCCCGGCGGCACGGCCTGAGGTGACGACCGGCGGGGGAGCACCGAACGCGGGGGAACCGATTCTGCGGTTGAACGCGACCGAGATCGCCGCGTTCCTGAGCGACGTCTTTCCCGGCGCGATGGACCACTTCGCGATCGAAGAGGTCCGGCCGATGCACGCGCGGGTGCGCATGCTGTTCACGGAGTTCCGGCTCCGGCCGGGCGGCACGATCAGCGGGCCGTCGTTGATGACGCTCGCCGACACCGGGCTGTGGGTGGCGCTGCTGGCGATGATCGGCCGGGAGCCGCTCTCGGTCACGTCGCACCTCGACATCGATTTCCTCCGCAAGCCCGCGGCGGCCGACGTGATCGCCCACACCCGGTTGCACAAGATCGGCAAGCGCCTCGCGGTCGGCGACGTGCTCATGTATTCCGCGGGTGAGCAGGTGCCGTGCGCGCGAGCATCGGTGACCTATGCCATCCCTTCCGTCCGCCTCGATCCGCCGGTGGGTTGACGGCGACTACGCCGTCACCACCGATCCCGCCGCCGTCGACCTCGACGTCGTCCACGCGTTCCTCTCGGGCGAGTCGTACTGGGCCGCGGGCCGTTCCCGCGAGCAACAGGCGCGCGTGAACGAGATGTCGACGTGCTTCTCGGTGGTGCACGAACCGACTGGCGCGCAGGTCGGGTACGCGCGGGTGCTGACCGACGACGTCTCGTTCGCATGGGTGGCCGACGTGTTCGTGCTCGACGGCCATCGCGGCCGCGGGCTCGGCGTCTTCCTCATGCGGTGTGTCGTGGAGTCGTACGAGCACCTTCCGCGACTCGTGCTCGCGACGCGCGACGCGCATGGGGTATACGAGAAGGTCGGCTTCGGGCCGCTCGGTCGGGTCGACCGCTGGATGGAGCGCTGGAACCGGCCGCCCAATCCGTAAGGTCGAGGTGTCCGCGTTCGGTGTCTCACCCCCTCGGTACCCTGCGTTCATGCAGATCGACCACGCGATCGACCCGGTGCCGGATCCGGCCGGGATCCACGCCGGGGTGCCGCGCGCGCACCCGGGGGCGGAGGCGCTGGTCGGCCGGCGCGTGGCGCGGCGCGAGGAACGCGAGGCGGAGGTCGACGCCGCGCTCGCACCCGGCGCGACCCGTCCGGTCGGCGCGGGCACGCGCGCGCGCGAAGAGGAGCCCGACCCGTACCGGCTCTGCTTCGAACGCGACCTCGATCGGGTGAAGCACTCGCCGCCGTGGCGCCGACTCGCGGGGAAGTGCCAGGTGTTCATCGCGCCGGAGGACGACCACCTGCGCACGCGTCTCACCCACGCGGTCGAGGTCGCACAGGTCGCGACGGGCATCGCGCGGGTGTCGGGCCTGAACGTTGCGCTCACCGAGGCGATCGCGCTCGCGCACGATTGTGGCCACGGGCCCGCCGGCCATTCGTCGGAGGAGGCGTTCACGCCGTACGTGCCGGGCGGTTACGACCATGCGGTGTACGGCGCCGACGTCACGCTCGCGCCGCTGAACCTCTGCGCGGAGACGCTCGACGGCGTCCGGAACCACTCGTGGCGTCGTCCCGCGCCCTCCACTCCCGAGGGCGAGGTCGTCGCCTGGGCCGACCGCATCGCCTACGTCTGTCACGACTTCGAGGACGCGGTCCGGGCGGGCATCCTCGCCCCCGCCGACCTTCCCGAGGAGGTGGCGGCCGTCTTCGGGACGGCGGGCGCACATCCCGTCGGCGTGTTCGTCCATGCCGTTCTCGATGCGATCGACCGGACCGGGCGGGTGGGCATGACCGAACCCGCGGCCGGGGCCCTCGCCGCGTTCCGGGCGTTCAACTTCGACCGGATCTACCTGCGCCCCGCCGCGCGCCGCCAGGCCGAGAAGGTCGTCGGGCTCCTGCGGGGCCTGGTCGACTTCTTCGTCGACGCACCGTCCCGGTTGCCCGACGCGGCCACGGGGATGCACCGCGGGCTCGTCCCCGGTTCGCTCGAGGCGGCCGCGGTCGCGGTTCGGTACGTGAGCGGCATGACCGATCGGTACGCGCTCGGGCTCGGCGTCGAGCTCCTCGGCTGGCGGCCCGAAGACCTCCCGCGGGGCGTGTGAGCCGCTCGGCGAGCCCATAGCCTGCAACGCGATGGGCATTCTCGACGACGACGTCGCGCGGGTGCGGGAGGCGACCGACCTCGTCGCGCTGGTGAGCGAGCACGTCGCGCTCAAGCGCGTCGGGCGGCGCTTCCAGGGGCTGTGCCCGTTCCATCAGGAGAAGACACCGTCGTTCTCGGTGAGCCCCGACAAGGGCGTGTTCCACTGCTTCGGTTGCCAGAAGAGCGGTGACGCGATCACGTTCGTCCGCGAGGTCGAGCATCTCGACTTCGTCGAGGCGATCGAACGGCTCGCGGGGCGCGCCAACATCACCCTGCGCTACGACGACGCGTCGTTCTCGGAAGAGCGCAAGCGCAAGCAGCGTCTGCACGCGGCGGTGCAGGCCGCGATCGAGTACTACCACCAGCGGCTGCTCGAGGCACCCGACGGCGGCATCGCCCGCCGCTACCTGCGCAGCCGCGGCTTCGACGGCGACGCCGTACGCAAGTTCGTGCTCGGGTGGGCGCCCGAGGGTTACGACCCGTTGAGCTCGCACCTGCAGAAGGCGAAGTTCGCGCGCCAGGACATCGTCGACGCGGGGCTCGCGTTCGTGAACCGCGCGAACAAGCTGCAGGACGCGATCCGCGGCCGGCTGATGTTCCCGATCTGGGACACGCGCGGCGACCCCGTCGGCTTCGGCGGCCGCACGCTCACCGACGACGGACCGAAGTACAAGAACACGGCCGAGACCGCGATCTACCACAAGTCCCGCCTGCTCTACGGCCTGAACCTCGCGAAGGGCGAGATCGTCGCGCAGGGCGAGGTCGTGATCTGCGAGGGCTACACCGACGTCATGGCGTTCGCGCTCGCGGGCGTGCCGATCGCGGTCGCCACGTGCGGGACCGCGCTCGCCGACGAGCACTTCCTCACGCTGAAGAACCTCGCCCGCAAGGTGACGCTGGCGTACGACGCCGACGCCGCGGGCCAGGCGGCGGCGGAACGGTGCTACCAGTGGGAGCAACGCTTCGAAGTGCAGTTCCAGGTCGCCGACCTGCCCGCCGGACGTGATCCCGCCGACGTCTGGAAGGACGACCCGCAACAGCTGGTCGCGGCGGTGAAGGGCGCGGTGCCGTTCCTCGAGTTCCGGCTCGAGCGGTTGTTGCGCGCGGCCGACACGTCGACGCTCGAAGGGCGCGCCCGCGCCGCGCACGAAGGCGCGGTGCTCATCGCCGAACATCCCGACGATCTCGTGCGCGACCAGTACGTCATGAAGCTCGCGGGCCGGCTCGAGATCGAACCCGACCGCGTGCGCGAGGCGGTCGGTCAGATCCGCGCCCGGCCGCACGTCCGGCCCGTATCCGCGCCGGCGGACACGCCCGCGCCCGTCGAACGGCCGGTCGACCGGCGCGAGCTCGACGCGTTGCGGTGGGCCGTGCAGGCGCCGGAGATGATGAGCGGTCGGCTCGACGTGGCGTTGTTCGTCGATCCGCTCGCGCGGAGTGCGTTCGCCGGACTCACCGAGTTGCCCTGGCACGAATGTCTGGAGCACGCGTCACCGGAGGTCGCGGCCCTGCTCCAACGGCTCGCGGTCGAAGATCTCGACGAGAAGGGCCCGAACGAGGAGCTGGCGACGCATGTCGTGGTCAACCTGGTCGAAGCGTCAAGTCAACGACTCCTTACGTCGATGTTGAGGCGTGACGACCCCCGTACGTCGGAGGTCAAGGCGCGACTCGACGAGCTCACCAACGCACGCGCATCCGAGCATTGGGATACGGCCGAGGCCGTGGCCGAGCAGTTGGTAACGTGGATCACCGATGACGCAGACTCCGGAGTCTGAGACCGCGGGTTCGCAGGGCGAACCGAAAGTCGCGGAGAGCGCGCCGGCCGTCGAGCCGTCGCCGGTCGACGACGTGCTCGGCCAGGTCCGCGAGCGCGGCTTCATCACGACCGGCGAGATCTTCGCCGCGTTCCCCGATCTCGAGCCCGACGCCGACGAGTTGCGCGACCTCTGGGACATGTTCGAGTCGCGCGGCATCAAGGTGCTCGACGAGATCGCGGAGGAGCTGAAGCTCGAGGACGAACGCCGGGGCGCGCAGCCCACTCCCGCGGCGCCGGCCGCGCCCGCGCGGCGCGCCGAGCATCGTCCGAGCGCGGCCCCGCGTCCCGGGGGTGCGGCCTCGCGGTCGGTCTCCTACGACGAACCCGATCCCGACCTCGTGTCGGTACGCGCGGCTGCACGGCCGACGCACACCGAGAGCGGCAGCTTCGACCCGTCCGGATGTACCTGAAGGAGATCGGCAAGGTCCCGCTCCTCACGGCCGAGCAAGAAGTGACGCTGGCCAAGCGCATCGAGGCCGGACTGCTCGCCCGCGAGAAGCTCGGTGTCGACGACAGCGAAGGCGACGTCGTCGAGATCAGCGAGAACCAGCGGGCGAGCCTCCACGCGGTCAAGCGCGACGGCGAGCTCGCCCGGCGCCAGCTCACCGAGGCGAACCTGCGCCTCGTCGTGTCGATCGCCAAGCGCTATGTCGGGCGCGGGATGGCGTTGCTCGACCTCATCCAGGAAGGCAACCTCGGTCTGATCCGTGCGGTCGAGAAGTTCGACTACACGAAGGGCTTCAAGTTCTCGACGTACGCGACGTGGTGGATCCGCCAGGCGATCACGCGTGCGATCGCCGACCAGGCGCGCACCATCCGCATCCCGGTGCACATGGTCGAGACGATGAACAAGGTGCTGCGCATCTCGCGCCAGATGTTGCAGGAGCTCGGGCGCGAGCCGACGGTCGAGGAGATCGCGGCGAAGGTCGAGATGACTCCCGACAAGGTGCGCGAGATCCAACGCATCGCGCAGGAACCGGTCTCGCTGGAGACGCCGGTCGGCGAGGAAGACGACAGCCTCCTCGGCGACTTCGTCGAAGACCCCAACGTGATCGCGCCGGCCACCGCGGCCGCGCGCGCGTTGCTGAACGAGGCGATCGAAGAGGCGCTGCAGGAGTTGAACGACCGTGAGCGTGCGGTGGTGCGGTTGCGCTTCGGTCTCGACGACGGTCAGATCCGCACGCTCGAAGAGGTCGGCAAAGAGTTCGGCGTCACGCGCGAGCGCATCCGCCAGATCGAGTCGAAGACCCTCGCCAAGTTGCGGCACCCGACGCGTTCGCAACGGCTGCGCGACTACCTCGAAGAGTCCTGAGCGGCCCCGAGCGGCACTGATATCCTCAAGCGCCATTCCGGGGTAGCTCAATTGGCAGAGCGGCGGACTGTTAATCCGTAGGTTGAGAGTTCGAGCCTCTCCCCCGGAGCCACCTTTTTCTTCCTCCGAGTGTGACATCCGGGCTCGACCGGCCGTCGGTGGGGTGTGACGGTCGGGGTGGAGCGCATCGGCGCAGGCGGGAGCGGGGCCCGGGTGGGACTGGAAGAGCGGTGGGATCCCGACGGGATCCGGCGGCTGCGGGACCTGTACGAGCCGCTGCGGCGGTTCGCGGCGGTGATCGGGCGCTCCGACGTCGATCCCGACGATCTCGTCCAGAACGCCTACGCCAAGGTGCTCACGCTGCACCCGGACGATATCCGCGACCTCGGGCCCTACCTGCGGCGGATGATCGCGAACCTCGCCACCGACGAGCGCCGGCGGTCGACCCGGGCGACGGTGGCGCGGCGGCGGATCGGCCCGCCGCCCACGACGACCGACGCGTACCCGAGCGACCTCGAGGATCTCATGCGCCTCCCCGCTCGCGTGCGCGCGCTGCTCTACCTCGTCGAGATCGAACGGGCGTCGGTCGCCGACGCGGCCGAGGTCGTCGGGATGTCGAACGGCAGCGCGCGCGTCGCGCTGATGCGGGCGCGGCGGCGCTTGCGCGACGAGTTGACCATGGAGGCGAACGGTGAGTGACCTGCACGACGCGCTGAACGAGCTCGCGCACCGAGGGACGCCGCGCGGCTTCGAGCACGTGCTCGCCGGCGCGGTCGACGCCGCGGCCGCCGACGCCGTCGGGCGCGACACTTCCTCCGCCACCGGCGCCGACCTCGACGCCGATCCCGTTCGTGACGACGGAACCGGCGTCCGCCGCCGCCGGCCGCTCGGTTCGATGATCGCGGCGGCCGGCGTCGCCGCGTTGCTGTTCGTCGGCGCGCTCGCGGTGAGCGCGGTCGTCGGTAGCGGCGGTGGGGCGGGTTCGCCGGAGCGCGCGGTGCGCCAACTGGCCGACGCGATATCGCACGAAGACCCGCTCGCCGCGGCCGACGTGCTCGCGCCCGACGAGGTGCGTTCGTTCGACGGAACGATTCGCGACCTCCGAGCACAAGGCGGCGGAGCTGCAGCTGGTGCAGATCGTCGGGCGCACCGCTCGCGGGCGTCGACTTCAACGTCAGCGGGCTGAAACTGTCGACCGAGTCGCTCGCCGACGGCTACGCGAAGGTGACGATCGACTCGGGAACGTTCTCAGCCGCGAGCACGCACAAGGCCCAGTTCTCCGCGCTCATGCAGAAGGTGCTGCGCGACGCGGACGACAACTCCGCCAGCGCCGACCTCGCGCAAGCTCGCCGCGAGCAAGAACCTCCCGACGTTCCTCGTCACCGTCCGCCACGACGGCCACTGGTACGTGAGCGCGGCCTACACGGTGCTCGAGTACATCCGTGAGTCGAACCAGCTGCCCGCGGCCGACTTCGGTTCGGGCGCTCGGGCCGTCTCGACGCTCGGTGCGGCGACGCCCGACGCGGCCGTGCAGGACTCGATGCGGGCGCTGCAGTCCGCCGACTGGTCGAAGCTGATGACGATGGTGCCGCCGACGAGATCCCCGTGTACGACTACCGCACCGCGCTGACGGCGCTCATCGACCGCAACACGCCGCCCGGCGCCGCGGGCGAGCAGAACTTCACGATCGACTCGATGACGACGGTTTCCCAGGTCAACGGCAACACCGCCAAGGTGACGTCTGAACGCTTCGGGAACGACCGCTTCGGGCAAGTGGTCGATCGACGGCGGCTGCTTCGCGCCTCCCGCCCGCGCCGGCGAGCCGGTCATCTCGTTCCCGTGCGGCATCGGCTTCCTCGGCTTTTCGCTGATCGGGATTCCCGCCTCGGGTCTCGATTCGCAATCGCAGTTCACGACGGTCGAGCAGAGCGGCCGTTGGTTCGTCAGCCCCGTCGGAACGGTTCTCGACGCGGTCGACCATCTCGTGACGCAGCTCGACCGGCGCTCGCTGTACACGGCCTTGAACATCCCGAACCAGATCCCGCCCGACGGCGCGCTCGCACTCGGGCAACCGGTCCGGATCGACCCGACGACCGCGCGCCGCGGCGCGACCGTTCTCACGTTCGCGGGTCGCAAGGGCGAGCAGCTGCTCGGACTCGCGACCCGGGATGCGGCGCCGAAAGGATCCGACACGAGCCTCGACGCCGCGATCGTGCGCGTCTTCGGGCCGGACGGCTCGGAGATCGGCACGGCGAGCGGCATGCTCGGCGGTCAGGCCCTCACCCTGCCCGCCGACGGCAGCTACCTCTTCGTGATCGAGGGCGTCGATCCCTCCCTGGGTTCGTCGACGGTCACGATCTGGGATGCGGCCGATGCCCCGGCCGCGGCCCGGCAGCCGTCCGCCAACGGCACGTGCACGTCGACCTACTTCATCCTGGGGTCGTCGCAGTCGTGCACTTCCGTGTCGAGCGGACCGGTCACGGGCACCACGTTCACGGCGGGTCCGGGTGAGACCGTCAAGGAATCGGGCCGGAACGGCGGCGGCACGTACAGCATCGGCACCGCGCAGCAGTCCTCCTCGGCAACCTCCGTGCCGGTCGCCCCGGGTGGGTGAGGGGTCGCGCCGGCAGGCGTTGCTCGCCGACGGCTGTTACCTCCTCGGCGGCGCCGCGCTCCTCGCGTCGGCGTTCCTCCACTGGATCGCGCGCGGGCCGGGAGCGGACTGCGGGGCCACGCCCTCGTCGACGCGCTCGTCGCGCTCGGCCGGCACGTCCCCGCGCTGTCCGCGGGACGGCTGACGATCCTCTGGTATCTCGTTCCCGCGCTCGGCGCCGCGAGCTGGATCGCGTTCGGGATCTTCGGTGCCCGCAGCCGAACCGCGCGGATCGTCGCGGTCGTCGCACTGGTCGCCGCGCTCCTTGGCGCGGCCGTCTTCGGCCGGCTCGCGGGTATCGCCCGGCTCGGATGGGGACCCAAGGTCGCGCTGCTCGGCGCGGTCGCGATGACCGCGGGCGCGTGGATCCCGGACCGCCGGCCCGACTCGAGCCGGTCTGTCCGGTTCGGGACCAAGGTCCCAACGCGGGGAGTGAACCACCCGAACGG
This sequence comes from uncultured Actinomycetes bacterium, assembly GCA_963829195.1. Lineage (GTDB taxonomy): Bacteria > Actinomycetota > Acidimicrobiia > IMCC26256 > PALSA-610 > PALSA-610. The sequence continues at coordinate 282,613 of CAWHHS010000006.1, read as the reverse complement.
GTGATCCCGTGTCCCGGCGCGTCGAGAGAAGATGAACGACCGCGCGGGCGAGAGGGCGACGACAACGGTGCGATACGGGGAGGCGCGGGGCGAGTTCGTCTCCGCCCGTCGGCATTGGTGCTCAAGATTGCCGACGGCGGCACCGAGGCAGTCCGGATGAGCCGCGTCGGCGAGTCGCATCTCGCGAGCAGAGCCGCGGCGGCCCTGTTCGTCGGCGCCGGAATCGTCGGGATGATCAACTCGTCCGCCTCCTCCGCGCTCGGTGCGGCGGGCACCAATCTGTGGGTGTTGCGGGCGACGAGCGTCTTGAGCCTCGCGTCGGCGTTCTGCGTCTGGCGCTTCTTCTCCAAGCAGTTTCCGCTCTGGGTCCGTCTCGGTGTCGCGGCCTGGGGCATGTCCCTGCTCGTGTTCTCGGCGACGGTGGGGCAATACGCGACGACACCGCAGTCCACGATCGTCTTCCCCGTCTTCTTGATGATGGCCCTCGTCTGGCTCGGGCTCGCGACCCCGCGCGGCGTGAGCGCCGGCTTCGCGGTGCTGGCGCTCGGGGCGTCGGCGCTCGGCGCGGCCGTTCCCGACTCACGGATGTCGTTCTCGAACTCCGCGGTCGTCATCGTGGTGTCCGTCGTCGTGGCGGAGACCGTCGCGTGGGCGATGAGCGAGGTTCGGCGGCGCGAGCAGCGTCTCGCGATCCTGGCCGCGACCGACCCGCTGACGGGACTGCTCAACCGCGGTGCCTTCGCGGATCGTCTCAGTCAGTGCTGCGCTTCGCGGGAGAGCCGGTTCCTCGGCTTCGTCGACCTCAACGGCTTCAAGCACGTCAACGACACCTTCGGACACCACACGGGGGACGCGATCCTCGTCGAGGTTGCGCACCGCCTCCGCGGTGTTGCCCGGGCCGAGGACGTCGTCGGCCGTTTCGGTGGTGACGAGTTCGTCATCCTCTTCCGGTCGCCGCGGGCCGACGTCGACGCCGACGCGCTCGTCGAGCGGGTGCGGTTGGCGCTCGCGAAGCCCTGGACCGCGGTCGCGCCCATCGTCATGACCGCCAGCGTCGGGATCGTCGAGGACCGTGACGGGTCGCGATCGCCCGACGATCTCCTGCGCGAAGCCGACACCGCGATGTATTCGCGCAAGCACGGGACCGCGCCGGCGTTCTCGACGGCGATGATGACCTCGCACTCGCTCTCGCTCTACCGGGCCGCGATGGACGGGCTCGGCGGGAGCTTCACGGTGCTCCGGGCGGTGCGCAGCGACGGTCCGCTCGACTGGCAGATCATCGAGGCGAACGCGCTCGTTCGTTCCCGCTACCGGATGTTGGTCGACGAGCCGGTCGGCACCCTCTTGTCGAGCTTCGACCGGGTGGCCGACAACTCCGCGTTGAACGACGTCTACGAGCGCGCATTGCAGTCCGGATCCCGTGAAGAGTTCGATACGAGCTTGTCCGTTCCGGGCGAGGCTCCGTTGTGGCGTCGGGTCGTCGTCGTGCCGATCGAGCACGACGTGGTGGCCGTGATGACGTTCGACGTCACGGCCGAGAAGGCGGCGCAGGACGCGCTGCGAGAGGCGGAGAACCGCAGTCGTTCCATCGTCGAGTCGGCACCGGACGCGATCATGACGGTGGACGCGACCGGACACTTCGTCGCGTTCAACCGCGCGGCCGAGTCGATCTTCGGCGTGCCCGGTGAAGAGGTCATCGGCCGTCCGTACCAACGCTTCACGCCCGACGAGTCGCTGCTGGTCCTGCGCGATGCGCTCGCCCAGCAGCCCGGGGGAAGCCGGGTGGAGGTCCTGCTCAATCGGGTGAACGGCGAGCGATTTGCCGCGCAGGTCGCGCTCTCCACCGTGGGCGAGAGTGCGGGCATGAGCTTCACCGCGATCGTGCGCGACATCTCCGAGCAGAAGCGGTCCGAGGCCGAGTTGCTTGAGGCGCGGTACGCGCTCGACTACGAGGCCTCGCACGATCCGCTGACCGGTCTGCTCAACCGCGCCGGGTTCATCGCGCAGATCGCGACGGCGCTCGACGCGGCGTGCGCGCGGGAATCGAACGTCGGGATGTTGCTGGTCGACCTCGACCACTTCAAGCGCGTCAACGACGCGCTCGGACACCGATTCGGCGATCGGGTGCTGGCGAGCATCGCGGAACGGATCTCCGGCGAGATCCGCCCGAACGACGCCGTCGCCCGTCTCGGCGCCGACGAATTCGGCGTGCTCTGCGCCGACATCCCGACCGCCACGGTCGCGCGCGACGTTGCCCGCCGGCTCATGAAGTCGATCGCCGAGCCGCTGAGCATCGACGGCCAAGAGGTGTTCGTGACGGCGAGTATCGGTGTCGCCGTCTCCGCGAACGGCGCGGAGACGCCCGAGACGCTCCTGCGCCACGCCGACATGGCGATGTACCGCGCCAAGGAGCTCGGCCGTTCCCGGATCGAGAAGTGCGACACGCGCGCGCACCGGGTCAGCGGCGGCGTCTTCAACACGGTGAACGACCTGCACCGCGCGCTCGACCGCGAGGAGCTGGTCGTCTACTACCAGCCGATCGTCGCGCTCGACACCGGGTTGGTCATCGGGTTCGAGGCGCTGGTCCGCTGGCAGCACCCCGAGCGCGGGCTCGTGCCGCCCGACCAGTTCATCGGTCTCGCCGAGGAATCCGGGCTCATCGTGCCGCTCGGCGAGTGGGTGCTCGAGACGGCCTGCCGCCAGACTGCGCACTGGGAGAGTCTGCGCAACGCATCCGCCTCGCAGCCACCGCTCGCGATCCACGTCAATCTCTCGCCCCGCCAGCTCGACGATCCGTCGGTCGCGAGCCGCGTCTCTCGCATCGTCGCGCGATCGGGCGTCGCCCCGACCGCAGTGTGCCTGGAGATCACCGAGAACTCGCTGATGCGCGACCCGGATCGGGCGACGAAGGCGCTCGAGAAGTTGCGCGGCAAAGGTGTGCGGATCAGCGTCGACGACTTCGGCACCGGCTATTCGTCGCTCGCGTATCTCAAACGGTTTCCTATCGAGTCGCTCAAGATCGACCGCAGCTTCGTGGCCGGGATCGGCGTCGATGCCGAGGACACGACGATCGTCGAGGCGATCATCGGTCTCGCCCACGCGCTCGACATCACCGTGATCGCGGAGGGCCTCGAGACGCCCAAGCACCTCGAGGTGCTGCGGGCCCTGCGCTGCGACTCCGCGCAGGGCTATCTCCTCGGGCGTCCCCTGCCGGCCGAGACGGTCGGCGCGCACCCCGCCGACGACCTGACGAAATGGCAGCCCGCCGACCGGCCGATCGGGTCGGACGCCGCGCCGACGGCGGTGGAGCCGGATCAGCTCTGAGCGGTGCCGCCCGCGGCATCGGACGCGTGGTCGTGATCGTGGTCGCGGGCGAGCGGTTCGCGTCGCAGTTGGCCCGTGTGCGCGTCGTAGTCGTAGAGCTCGCCGTACCGACCCCAGTCGATCGCCACGTCGAGCTGGCGGCGGGCCTCGTCGTCGGAGAAGCCCCGCCGCAGGATGTCGAGGAAGAATCCCTCGGGGAGATTCCCGTCGATCGATGCCGCGAGGGCGTTGACGATGGCGCGCACCAGCGGCGCGCGTTCCGCGGCCTTGCGCGCGAAGAGCTGCTTGGTGGTGAGGATGTCGGCGAGGACGAAATCGCGCCCGTCGTCGGTGACGTGGATGTCGGCGGAGTCGACGGTCGCGAATCCGAGCAGGCTGGCCCCGTCGACCAGGGGAAGGAGGTCGTCGACTTCGAAGATCAGGTCGTTGGCGAGCGCGGGGAGATCCTCGGTCCCGCCGCGCGCGACGACGATCTCCAGGAGGCCGGCCATCCCGCCGACGGTCGCGGCGGGAAGGGGCGTGTCGATGGGCGAGGCCTGGACCGCGGCGACCGGCGGGGCGACGCTCCGGCCGTCGTCGCGCCCGGTCATGATCCCGTAGATCTCGTCGACGAGCGCCTCGAACGCGGGCGCGCGCCGATCGCGGCGGGCGGTCGAGCGCGATGGGAGCTCGGAACGGATCCGCCCCGGATTCGACGACAGGACGAGCACGCGGTCGGCGAGCAGGACCGCCTCTTCGATGTTGTGGGTGACGATGAGCATCGCCCGGGTCGGGAAGTCGGCCTGGGCCCAGAGCGAGAGCAGCTCGGTGCGCAGGTTCTCCGCCGTGAGGACGTCCAGCGCGGAGAACGGCTCGTCCATGAAGAGCGCGTCGGGCTCGACGACGAGCGCCCGCGCGAAGCCGACGCGTTGCCGCATCCCGCCGGAGAGCTCCTTGGGGTAGGCGGATTCGAATCCGTCGAGGCCGATGAGGTCGATGGCGCGTTCGGCCCGATCGCGTCGCTCCGCCGCCGGGACGTTCCGGGCCTCCAACCCGAGCTCCACGTTCTGGCGGACCGTGAGCCACGGCAGCAGGGCGAAGGTCTGGAACACCATCGCGACTCCGGGATTCGCGGACCGCACCGGGTTCCCGCGGTAGAGCGCCCGGCCGCGCGTCGGAGCGATGAGACCCGCGAACAACGCAGCAGCGTCGACTTGCCCGAGCCGGACTTGCCGAGCAACGCCACGATCTCGCCGTCGTGGAGCTCGAAGCTGATCTCGTCGAGCACCGGGAGCGGAGTCCCGTCGGGCGTCGTGAACGACTTCGAGATGTTGTCGGCGGCGAGAATGGTGCGCCCGGCGCGTACGTCGGTCATAGCGAGTACCTCGTTTCTGCGAGCCGGAAGAGCCGTCGCCACAACAACTGGTTCAGGCCGACGACGTAGATGCTCATCACGGCGATGCCGGCGAGCACCTTGGCGAACGCGTTCGGCGCCCCGCTCGCCGTCGCCTGCGCGATGTACGAGCCGAGCCCCGTCGCGACCAGCGTGTGGTGGTGATACGCCACGAGCTCCGCGACGATCGACGCGTTCCATGCGCCGCCGGCAGCCGTGATGCCGCCGGTGACGTACGCGGGGAAGATGCCCGGGATGATGAGACGACGCCAGCGCTGCCAACCCCTGACCCCGAAGTCGTCCATCGCCTCCCGCAGGTCCGACGGAATGGAGATCGCGCCGGCGATCGTGTTGAAGAGGATGTACCACTGGGCGCCGAGCGCCATGAGCACGATGCCGCCGATGTTCAAGCTCACGTGCGTCGCGATGAGCAGCGCCGCGAAGAAGGGAAACAGGAAGTTCGCCGGGAAGCTCGCGAAGACCTGCACCACCGGCTGGGCGTAACGCGCGAGGCGCGGTGACATCCCGATCTTGACGCCCACCGGTACCCAGACGAGGGTCGCGACGACGAGCAGCACGACGACACGTGAGAACGTGATCGCGCCGAGCCCGAACGCGTGGCCGAATTCGCCGAGTCCGACGCCGTGACCGATGTAGCTCAGCGCCTTCGTCGCGCCGACCAATACGGCGACGGTGACGACGGCCGCGAACGCGACGTCGCCGGCGCGTCGTCGTCCCGTGTCCGGGGTGAGCGGATTGTCGGCGAGGCCGAAGACTCGGGTGCCGCGGTCGAGGCCGACGGTGACGGGCCGCAGCGGCGCGCCGAGCAGCCGCGGCACCCGCGAGCGCCGCAGCGCGTCGAGCACGATGCTCCGCGGCTGTTCGGCCGCCTCGCTCTGCTCGATGCGGAACCGCTCCGACCACGCGACGAGCGGACGCCAGAAGAAGAAGTTGACGCCGAGGACCATCACGATCATCACGCCGATCGCGAGCAGGACGCGGCCGAGTTGCCCGTTCGCGCTCGCGGTGCCGACGTAGCTTCCGATGCCGGGGAGCACGTGGGCCTGGCCCCGGACGGTGATCAACTCCGACGCCGTGAGGAAGAACCAGCCGCCGCCGAAGCTCATCATCCCGTTCCACACCAGGCCGATCATCGAGCCGGGTACGTCGAGGCGCCAGAACCGTTCCCATTTCGTCAGGCGCATCAGTCGGGCGGCCTCGTCGAGGTCGCGCGGCTGCGTGATCAGCGAGTGGTAGAAGCTGAAGGTCATGTTCCAGGCCTGCGACGTGAAGATCGCAAAGATCGACGCGCACTCGAGGCCCAGGATCGAGTGCGGGAACAGCGCGACGAACGCGGTCACCGTGATCGCGAGGAAGCCGAGGATCGGTACCGACTGGAGGATGTCGAGGAGGGGGACGAGCACCTTCTCGGCCCGCCGGAGTCGCGCCGCCGCGGTTCCGTACACGAACGTGAACACGACCGACAGTCCGAGCGCGATGAACATCCGGGAGAGGGAGCGCAGACGCGTAGTACGGAAGGCGCGACGGATCGGTCGAGAGGCTCGTGGTCGTGTGGTGCGTCGGGAGCGGTGCGCTGATCGAGGTCCCGAGGCGCAACAGGCCGTACAACAGCGCGAACACGCCCAGGCCGACGAGGACGTCGACCGGTGCGAATCGTGGGCGCCGGAGGGCGCCTCTACTCGGGAACGATTGGCGCGTCGCCACGGAATCACCCCTTCCAGGGTCGAACCCGGCGACGCTCGCCTTGATCAGGCCGTGCTGATCAGCCGTTCGTGCAGCAACGACTCACACAGCCGAGCGCGTCCGGGAGATGGGGGAGTCGAGACGGTGCTACTTGGATAGTCGTCGTCAGTTCTCATTGCCCACCTCCTTCCGATCTGGTCGGCCGTGCATACTTGATATCGCATCTCGATCCCGTCCGGCGACTCTCATACGTTTCCTTAGCGCGCCGACGGACGATTTCTGCACAATCGTACGAAGCTCTCAAAGCGAGCGGGAGGCCGCGTGTTGACCCTTTACGGTGTCGTCGTCATCGCGTTCATGATGCTCATGTACGCGCTCGAGGGTCGCGGCCCTCAGTTCGTGCTGGCCTTCGCGGTCGGGTGTGCACTCTCGAGCTCCTACGGATTCCTGAGCGGGGCCTGGCCGTTCGGCTGTGTCGAGGCGGTCTGGTCGGTGATCGCGTTGCGGCGCTTCGTGACCGTGCGGAGGGCCCGCCCCGCCGAGTGAATACGGCCGATTCGCCCCCCGGGCCGCGGGTAGCCTTGGGGCTGGTGCGCCGGGAAGTCTGGTCGGCAGTTCATCCGTCCAATTCCCGAGGCCGACAGTGACCGAAACCCGCACGAGCCGCCGCCACCGGCTCCGCACGATGTCCGACTGGCGGCGCGAGACGTTGCGGACGAGCCTTTGGGTCGTTCCGACGGCGGAGCTGCTCGCGGCGGTCGTCCTCTTCCTGCTCACCTACGCGGTGGACCGGGCCGCGTATCGAGGCAGCGTCACGCTTCCGGCCTGGGTGAACAACGGTTCGTCCGACGCCGCCCGCCAGATCCTCACTGCCCTCGCCGCCGCGATCATCACCGTTGTCGGTCTCGTGTTCTCGATCGTGATCGTCGCGTTGACGTTGGCTTCGACCCAGTTCGGGCCCCGGATGCTGCGGAACTTCATCCGCGACCGCGGCGTGCAGGTCACACTGGGCACGTTCGTCGCCTCGTTCCTCTACGCCGTCCTCACGCTCGGTTCGGTCTCGCACGGATCGCGAGGCGACTTCGTTCCGCACCTCTCGGTCACGACCGCGCTCGCGTTGACACTGGTCGATCTCGGCGTTCTCGTCTTCTTCATTCACCACATCGCCAGCTCGATCCAGCTCCCGGGTGTGATCGCGGGCATCGCGCACGATCTCTCCAACGCGATCAGCGCCGAGTTCAGTGGCGGCGACACGCAACGGCGCGCGTCGCTCGCGGCGGCCGGGATGCTGCCGAACCACATCGAGGTCGACGGCGCGCCGATCTCGGCCACGCGCAGCGGCTACTTGCAGTTCGTCCGTTACGCGACGCTCGTCGATCTTGCCACCGAAGCCGACGCCGTGATCCAGCTGATGTACCGACCCGGCCATTTCGTGGTGGAGGGGCTCCCGCTCGCGGGGTGTGGCCGGCGACGGCCGAGCCGGAGGTCGCCCGCGGGCTCGAGCGCACGCACGTGACCGGCGCGCACCGCACCCTGCGCCAGGATCTGGCCTTCGCCATCGACCAGCTCGTCGAGATCGCGATCCGCGCCCTTTCGCCGGCGGTCAACGACACGTTCACCGCGATGACGTGCATCGACTGGCTCAGCGACGGCCTCTGCAAGATCACCGTCGCCTGGCACTCCCGCCGGGTCTACTTCGACGAGACCGGCAAGGTCCGGCTCATCGCGGCCGAACCGAGTTACGAGCGTTTCGTCGACCGCGCCTTCGACAAGATCCGTCAGGCGGGCCGGGGGATGCCTGCGGTCATGATCCGCCAGCTCGAAGCCCTCACCCGGATCATGGAGTACACCACGACGCCCGCCCAGCGCGAGGTGCTGTTGCAACAGGCCCACATGATCCTGCGCTCGAGCGAAGCCTCGGTGCCCGAGCCGGTGGACCGGGCCGACGTCCAACGCCGCTACGACGCGCTGGTCGGCGTCGGCATCGAACGCGAGTCGATCGCGATCGTCGAGGAGCCGTAGGGCGCAACGGGTTCCCGCCCGCGCCAAGACGCCGTAGAAGTCGGCGCGGGCGCGTAGAAACGGCGTCAAGGCCGGATGCGCGAAGACGTTCCCGGCGATTGGATGGTTGTGTCTCCGATCCCCGAGGTGCAGGTCATGTACGTAGAACAGCTTCCGGCGAACGTTGCTTTGGGGCACGAGGCGGGAGACCTTCCCGGGCTGATCGATCGCTTCACTGTGGCGCAACGTGCGCTCGACCTCGAGACGATCGCCGGGCAACTCGGCGCGAGCGGCGATCACCGCGCCGTCCGCCCGCTGCTCGCCCGTCTCTGCGACCACGAGGTGCAAGGCGAGGGCCACGTCGAGGACTCCGTGTGCCGGGCGCTCGTGGCGCTCGACGTCATGCGCGGCTGCGGAACCTGTTCGTTCGCGATGCGCCCGCGCCATCTCCTCGCACCCGACGTGGTCGAGATGATCACCGAGCTCGGCCCGGCCGTGCCGATGCGTTACCTCATCGCACGGGGGGTCTGAGCCGTGCTCCACTTCTTCGTCGGTTGTGCGATCGGCGCCACGGCCGTGGCTTGCATCGGTTTGCCGTTCGTCGCGCCCTGGCCCATGCGGATGCGCTTCCTCGTGGCCGCGCAGGCGGCTGATCCGGTGCTCGGGCTCGCGGCGCCCCCCGGGTTCGCGATGCGCGAGGTTTCCCTGGTGGCCGTGGAATCCCGCGCCGGGCACGTCGACGTCGTGGTCGACGAGTCGCGAGTCGGACGCGGCGGTGGCAGTGCCCTGCGCACACTCCGCCGCGATGCGTGCCCGCCGGCCGTCGTGGCGATGCTCGACGGCTGGTCGGCGTTGCGTACGCCGCTCCTCCTCATCGTCGACGAGGACGGTGCGGCCCACTTGCACGGTCCCGGCGGTTCGGTCACGAACCTCGAGCGGAGAGGAGCGGCGGTCCGATGAACTGGCAAAGAGCACTCGTCGGTGCCGACCGGCCGTTCGCGATCGATGTCGCCGTGCGATCCGAGCACGTCCCCGGCGCCGCGGAGGTGCCGACGATCGGCCCCCGGGGCGAGATCCACTACGGCGAACGCACCGCGTTCCTCAACGAGCGCGACGCGCTGCTCGCGAGCGTGTTGGTGTTCCATTTCGAGTCGGAGCTGACCGACGCCGAGCTGCTCGGCCGGGTCTGGCCCGAAGGTGCCACCTGGCGCACGCTGCGGCACAGCCTGCACCGCCTCAACCGGCGACGTGGAGCGGCTCGGGCTCGAGATCGTGGCCGTCGGCGACGCGCCACGCGTGCGCGTCCGGCCACCTTCTGACCGATCGCGCAAAGGCGCCGGTCACGGACGAGAGCCGATCGGCGTGCACGAGCCGGTTCGAGACCGACGAGCAGCAGGTCGTCGCGTACCAGCGCGCCCGACGACGAGGAGCTCGCGCGGTCTCCCGGCGAGCGGTGAGCACGTGCGACGCTCGCTTCGAGTCCACGAACGCGCAGTCGAGTCGAGCTCGCGTTCGCGGTTTCGCGGACGAACTCCTCGGCCCCGTCGAGCAAGTCGCGAACTCGCGCTCGGCGAGGTGTTCCGGCGCCCAGAGATAGGGCATGAAGCGAGCGTGCGCGACGACCAGGCGGGCGTCGGCGAGGTCGCGCACGAGCTCGGCCGCGAACGTCAACGCTCGGACGCTGGAATCCGAGCCGTCGACGCCGACGACGATGGTGCGCGGGCCGGTCTCTGTCATGGCCGCATCGCTAACAGTCGTCTTCACGCGAGCGTCAATTCCGCGTCAAGGACGCGCATCGTTCGCGTCAAGAAGAAAAGATTGGCGTCACGGATCCGTATATTGGATTTCGGAGCGCCGGGAAGCCTGGTCGGCACCTTGACGTAGGTCAGGAGCTGACAACCATGCGCGGCAGGTTTCGTATCTATCTCGGCCCCGCTCCCGGAGTGGGCAAGACGTTTGCGATGCTCGACGAGGGCTGGCGTCGACGCGAACGGGGCACCGACGTCGTCGTCGGCCTGGTGGTGACGCACGGCCGGCCGAAGACGATCGCCCAGATCCGTGATCTCGAGATCGTGGCGCCGCGCCGGATCGAGTATCGGGGACGTACCTGGGACGAGGTCGACGTCGACGCGATCCTCGCCCGCCGCCCGCAGGTCGTCCTCATCGACGAGCTCGCGCACAGCAACGTCGTCGGTTCGGTCAACGAGAAGCGCTGGCAGGACATCGAGACCCTGCTCGCGGCGGGCATCGAGGTGATCTCGACGGTGAACATCCAGCACCTCGAGAGTGTGAACGACGTCGTGAACCGGATCACGGGCGTGGTGCAGCGGGAGACCGTTCCCGACAACGTCGTGCGGCGCGCGGACCAGATCGAGCTCGTCGACATGAGCCCGGAGTCGCTGCAACGGCGCATGGCGCACGGGAACATCTACGTGCCCGAGAAGGTCGACGCCGCGCTCGGCAACTACTTCCGGATCGGGAACCTCGGCGCGTTGCGCGAGCTCGCGCTGCTCTGGGTCGCCGACCGGGTCGAGGACTCGCTCCAGGCCTACATGGGCCAACACGACATCGACGGGCCGTGGGAGACGCGTGAGCGCGTGATGGTCGCGCTCACGGGCGCGCCCGGGAACGACCAGGTGATCCGGCGCGCGGCGCGCATGGCGCGGCGGTCGCACGGTGACCTCGTCGGCGTGCACGTCGTCAGCGACGACGGTCTCAGGCGGGAGATGTCGGAGCTTCTGGCGCGCCATCGCACGCTGTTGGAGGAGCTCGGCGGCAGCTACCACGCGGTCGCCGGCACCGATGTGCCCGCAACCCTTATCGGCTTCGCCTCGGCGCGGCACGTGACGCAGATCGTCCTGGGCACGAGCCGGCGCTCGCGCTGGACGGAGCTGACCCACGGTTCGATCGTGAACCGCGTGGTGCGCGCCTCGCGCGACATCGACGTGCACGTGATCTCGACCGACGGACACGTACGCGAGGCCAAGCGGACACTGCCCCGCGTGCCGATCCACTTCGCGCATCCCCGCCGCCGCCTCTACACCGCGTTCGCAGTCGCGGCGGTGGCGATGATCGTGCTCACGGAGTTCGTGGCGCACTTTTCGGCGCTGCAGCCCGGTCACCCGGGCGCGGTGACCTCGAGTGCCGGGCTCTTGATCTTCCTGGCTGTCGTCGTCCTGGTCGCGTCGATCGGAGGCCGGCTGCCGGCGCTCGTCACGATGCTGAGCGCGTTGTTCGTCGTCGACCTGTACCTCATCCCTCCGTACCGGTCGCTGTCGATCGCGCGTGGTTCCGACGCGGTGTACCTGGTCGCGTTCATCGCCTCTGCGTCGCTCGTCGCGGTGGTCGTGGAGCACGCGGCCCAGGGCCGCGTCGAGACGTTGCGGGCCCGCGACGAAGCCGACATCGTGCTCGCGTTGTCGGAGCGCCTCGCGCGGCCGAATCCACCGCAGGTCGTCGTCGAGGAGATCCACGCCGCGCTCGATCGTGACTCGGTCGCGTTGCTGGCGCGCCGGGGCGACGAATGGATCGTCGAGGCGAGCGCGGGCGACCCTCCGATCGCGCATCCGGGCGACGGGGAGCGATACGACCTGCGCGACGGCCACGTGCTCGTCTTGCGCGGTGTACCCCTCGCGGCCGACGCGCACCGGCTCATCGGGGCGCTCCTCTCGTACCTCGAGGCGGTGATGGCGATCCACCGGCTGGAGTCGGAGGCGAGCGCGGCGGGAGACCTCTCGCGGACGAACGACCTGCGCAACGCGCTCCTCGCCGCGGTCAGCCACGATCTCCGCACGCCGCTCGCCTCGATCAAGGCGCAGGCGAGCGGTTGGTTGGAGCCCGACGTGATCTGGTCGCCCGCCGATACGCACGAGTTCATGAGCGCGATCGACGCCGACGCGGATCGCCTGAACGGCCTGGTCGAGAACCTTCTCGACATGAGCCGGATCCAGTCGGGCGTCATCCACCTGGATACGCGGACGGTCGGTGTCGACGAGATCGTCCCGGCCGCGCTGGCGAGCCTGGGCGACCGGGCTCGCAACGTCGTCGTCGACGTGTCGGACTCGCTACCGCGCGTCGAGGTCGACGCCGCGCTCGTGGAACGGGCGGTGGCGAACGTCGTCGACAACGCGGTACGGCACTCGACCGACGATCGCCCGGTTCGCATCGAGGCCGGAGTCATCGGTGACCGCGTCGACCTCCGCATCGTCGACCGGGGGCGGGGCATACCGGTCGCGCAGCGGGGCCGGCTCTTCCAGCCGTTCCAACGGCTCGGCGACACCGATTCGGGCACGGGAATCGGGTTGGGTCTGGCGGTCTCGAAGGGCTTCGTCGAAGCCGTGCATGGCGAGATCCTGGTGGAAGACACGCCGGGCGGGGGCATCACGATGGTGCTCAGCCTCCCGGTCGCAACGGCCGTATTGGAGCGTGACCGATGAGTTGCATCCTGGTTGTCGACGACGAGCGTCCGATGCTCCGCGCGTTGGGTGCGCATCTGCGCGCCCGCGGGTACGAGGTCGATCTCGTCGAGAGCGGTGAGGCGGCGCTCTCGCGTGCCGCGACGAGCGCGCACGACGCCGCGATCGTCGATCTCGGGCTTCCCGGCATCGACGGGATCGAGGTCGTGCACGGCCTGCGAGGCTGGACGTCCATCCCGATCATCGTCCTTTCCGCGCGTCACCAGGAGGCGATGAAGATCCTCGCGTTCGACGCCGGCGCCGACGACTACGTCACGAAGCCCTTCAGCATGCGCGAGCTCCTCGCCCGGTTGCAGGCCGCGCTCCGGCGGGCCAAGCCGGGCGAGGAGCAACTCCCGATCGTGGAGACTCCCGACTTCCGGATCGACCTCGGCATGAAGAGGGCGGCGAACGCGTCCGGTGAGGAGATCCGCCTCACTCCGACGCAATGGCATCTCGTCGAGATCCTCGTGCGCAACCCCGACCGCCTCGTGAGCCAGCGCAAGCTGCTCGAGGAGGTCTGGGGTCCGAGCTACGTGACCCAGACGAACTACCTCCGCCAGTTCATGGCCCAGTTGCGCCAGAAGTTCGAGCCCGAACCGGCCCGCCCGCGCTACTTCCTGACCGAACCGGGGATGGGAGTTCGGTTCGTCCCGACGCCCGAGTTCGACGCCGAGCTCGTCATTGCGCCGGGTGGGCGTCCAGGGCCAGATTGAGCTCGAGGACGTTCACGCCCGGTTCGCCCATGAAGCCGAGGCCCCGGCCGTCGGTGTGCTTCGACACGAGCGCGAGCACGACCGCGAGGGTCAGGTGGCGAACGCGGGCCACACGGGGGGCTTGCAGCCGCGCGTTCGCCACACTGATGTCGGGGTCGAGCCCGGAGAACGATGCCGTCACCGCGTCGACGGGGACCTTGACCGTCGCCGCGAGATTGTTCGCGGCGCGGTAGGCGAGCACCCGTTCCGGCACCGTGTTGGGGTTGCAGACGTAGGTGCCGTCCTTGTTCTTCTCGTAGACGGGGTTGCCGTTCTTGTCGGTGACGTCGTTGCCGTCCTTGTCGGTGGCCTGTACGGGCACGCACCGCGGATCGGCCGGTGTCGCGTACGGGTTCTTCGTCCCGTCGATGTTCACGCCGGGCACGTTGCCGATGAGGTTCGGGTTCGACGGGCCCTGGTTCGACGCCGCGCTCGCCGTCGCGTCGTAGCCGTTGCCGTCGTATCCGACGCCGGCCTTCGACGGCCGGGGCTGGAAGTACTTCGCGCTGGTGAAGTCCTCGGCGAGGAGCTTCGAGCCGACGACCTGGCCGTTGATCTTGATCAGTGAGCCTTCCGCCTGCTTCTTGAAACCGATCTGGCCGATCGCGTAGACGGCGAGCGGGTAGATCAACCCGAGCAGCACCGTCAGCGCGACGAACATGACGATCGAGGTGAGTAGTTGACGGCGCATCAGTGGACTCCCAGACCCGATACCACGAGGTCGATCAGTTTGATGGCGACGAACGGCGCGATGATCCCGCCGACGCCGTAGATGAGGATGTTGCGACGAAGAATCGACGCTGCGCTCATCGCCCGGAACTTGACGCCGCGGAGTGCGAGCGGGATCAGGGCGACGATGACGATGGCGTTGAAGATGACCGCGCTCAGGATCGCCGAGTGCGGGTTGGCCAGATGCATGATGTTCAGTGTCTTGAGCTCGGGGAACACGCCCACGAACATCGCCGGGATGATCGCGAAGTACTTCGCGACGTCGTTCGCGATCGAGAACGTCGTCAGCGACCCCCGGGTGATTAGCATTTGCTTGCCGATCTCGACGATGTCCATGAGCTTCGTCGGATCCGAGTCGAGGTCGACCATGTTGCCGGCCTCTTTGGCGGCCTGCGTACCGGTGTTCATCGCGACGCCGACGTCGGCCTGCGCGAGCGCGGGCGCGTCGTTCGTGCCGTCGCCGGTCATCGCGACGAGGCAGCCGCCGGCCTGCTCGGCGCGGATGCGGGCGAGCTTGTCCTCGGGTGTCGCCTCGGCCAGGAAGTCGTCGACGCCGGCTTCCGCGGCGATCGCGGCCGCGGTCAGCGGGTTGTCGCCCGTGATCATGACCGTGCGGATACCGATCGCCCGCATCTCGGCGAAGCGCTCGGCGATGCCCGTCTTCACCGTGTCCTTCAGGTGGATGACTCCGAGCACGTGCGTGCCCTCGGCGACGACGAGCGGCGTGCCGCCTCCTTGCGCGATGCCCTCCACGATGGCGGCGAGGTCGGCGGGGACGTGCCCGTTGTGTTCTTCGACCCATCGGACGACGGAGTCGGCGGCGCCCTTGCGGATCGACCGGTTGTGCCATTCGATGCCGCTCATCCGGGTCTGGGCGGTGAACGGGACGAGCTCGGCGTCGTCGATCCGTTCCGGCTGCAACGCGTACCGGTTCTCGGCCAGCGAGACGATCGAGCGACCCTCGGGCGTCTCGTCCGCGAGGCTCGACAGGAGCGCGACGGCGGCGACCTCCCGTTCGTCGACACCGCTCACCGGGATGAACGCGGCCGCCATCCGGTTTCCGTAGGTGATCGTTCCCGTCTTGTCGAGCAGGAGCGTGGCGACGTCGCCCGCGGCTTCGACCGCCCG
This sequence comes from uncultured Actinomycetes bacterium, assembly GCA_963829195.1. Classification (GTDB taxonomy): domain Bacteria; phylum Actinomycetota; class Acidimicrobiia; order IMCC26256; family PALSA-610; genus PALSA-610. Next base: position 267,146 of record CAWHHS010000006.1, on the reverse strand, counting down.
CCCCGACATCGCGAGCACGTTGCGCTGGACGAGGCGGTCCATGCCGGCGATGCCGATCGCCGAGAGCAGCGCGCCGATCGTGGTCGGGATGAGGCAGACCAACAGGGCGACGAGGACCGTGATCTCCTGTTGCGCGCTCGAGTACTTCGCGAACGGCTGGATCGTCGCCGTCGCCAGCATCAGCACGATGCTGAGTCCGGCCAGCAGGATGTTGAGCGCGATCTCGTTCGGGGTCTTCTGGCGGTTCGCGCCTTCGACCAACGCGATCATCCGGTCGATGAAGCTCTCGCCGGGTTCGGCGAGGATCTTCACGACGATCCGGTCCGAGAGCACGCGTGTGCCGCCCGTCACCGCCGAACGGTCGCCACCCGACTCCCGGATCACCGGTGCTGACTCGCCGGTGATCGCCGACTCGTCGACCGACGCGATGCCCTCGATGACGTCGCCGTCGCCGGGGATGAGGTCGCCGGCCACGACGACGACACGATCGCCGACGTGCAGCTCGGACGACTGGCGTTCGACCGTCGAGCCGTCCTCGAGCAACACGTGGGCGACGGTCTCCGACCGGGTCTTGCGCAGCGTGTCCGCCTGCGCCTTGCCGCGGCCCTCGGCCACCGCTTCGGCGAAGTTGGCGAACAGCACCGTGAACCAGAGCCAGATCGCGACGAGGCCGGTGAACACGCTGTCGGCCGCGGATGCCGTCGGGAGGTCGCGCACGAACAGGTACGTCGTGAGCAGGCTCCCGATGAACACCACGAACATCACCGGGTTGCGCACCTCGGTGCGGGGGTGGAGCTTCTTGACCGCGTCGACCATCGCGCGGCGCACGATCTGGGGGGTCAGGAGCGCGCCGCGTCGGCGACGCGCCCTGGCCCGGTTCGTGCACCGACGAGACGTCGGCCGGTTCGGGATTGAGATCGGTGACAGTCACTGGACTCCTACAGCTTCAGGTGCTCGACGATGGGCCCGAGCGAGAGCACGGGGAAGTACGTGAGCCCGACGAGGATCAGGATCACGCAGAACAGCAATCCGGCGAACAGCGGACCGTGCGTCGGGAACGTTCCCGCCGACGGCGGCGACGGTTGCTTGCGGGCCGAACCGCCCGCGATCGCGAGGACCGGCACGATCAGCAGATACCGGCCGACGAGGATCGAGAACGCCAGCGAGAGCTGGTACCAGTGCGACGTCACGGTGATGCCTGGGAACGCCGAACCGTTGCCGTTCGCCGCGGATGCGTACGAGTAGAGGATCTCCGAGAGACCGTGGGGACCGGTGTTGCCGAGCTGGCTCACCGCGGTCGAGAGCACGGCCGCGATGCCCGCCAGCACGAGGGTCACGGTCGGCACCGCGAGGACGTACAGCGTGGCGAGCTTCACGTCGGGGGCCCGGATCTTCTTGCCCAGGTATTCCGGCGTTCGCCCGACCATGAGGCCGGCGATGAAGACCGAGACGAGCGCGAGGATCAAGACGCCGTAGAGGCCGGAACCAATACCGCCCGGCCCGTACTCGCCGAGCAGGATGTTCGTGAGCACGATCGCGCCGCCCAGCGGCGTGAACGAGTCGTGTGACGAAGTCACCGATCCGGTCGTCGTGCTCGTGGAGTTCGAGCCGTGCATGGCGCTGGCGGCGGCGCCGAAGCGAACCTCCTTTCCTTCCATGTTCCCGCCGGGATTCGTGGAAGTCGCAGTCTGCGAAGCGCCGGCGGCGGTGATCTGCGGGTTGCCGTTCGTCTCGAGGTACTGCGCGGCGATCATCGGCAGCGCCCAGAACGCGAGCATCACCGCGAAGATCGCCCAGCCCTGTCGTTTGTCGCCGACCATCTTCCCGAACGTGTACGTCAACCCGAAGGCGATGAGGCCGGCGAAGTACATCTGCAGGAAGTTCGTGAGCCCGTTCGGGTTCTCGAAGGGGTGGCCCGAGTTGGCGTTGTAGAAGCCGCCGCCGTTGGTGCCGAGCTCCTTGATCGCCTCCTGCGACGCGACCGGGCCGCCGGGAACGACCGCGGAGCCCGCCGGCTGACCGTTCGCGTCCTTCGCCTGCACGAGCGCCGAGTCGACGGGCCTGTACGGGGTGTTGCCGTGGAAGTTGTCGATGACGCCCTGGCTCAGGAACACGACGGCGAGGACGATCGACAGCGGCAGCAGGATGCGGACGCAGCTGCGGACGAGGTCGACCCAGAAGCTGCCGATCGTGCTCGAGCGCCGGCGGGCGAGGCCGCGGATGAGCGCGACCGCGACGGTGAGGCCGATCGCGGCCGAGAGGAAGTTCTCGACGCCGAGCACGGCCATCTGGGTGAGGTGCGACACCGTGGATTCCGGCACGTAGCTCTGCCAGTCGGTGTTGGTGACGAAGCTCACCGACGTGTTGAGCGCCATGAACGGCGGCACCGCGGCGACGTGGGTCGGGTTGAGTGGCAGGTGCGCCTGGATGCGCTGGAACGTGTAGACGGCGAGCACCGCGACCGCATTGAACGACAGCAGCGAGATCGCGTAGGTCTTCCAACGCTGCTCGCCCCGGCCGTCGATCCCGCACACGCGGTAGATCAGCCGCTCGATCGGGCCGAAGACCCGGTCGCCCGGCGCGCGGTCGTTGCCGTACACCTTCGCCATGTAGGCGCCCGCGATCGGCGTGCTGACGATCAGCAGCGCCCCCAGGGCGAGGAACTGGATCCACTCCGACGCGCGCATTACAGCTTCTCCGGGAAGACGAGGGCGAAGAACAGGAAGATCACGAGACCGATCGCGAGCACCATGGCGGTCCAGTTGTCGGCGCCGGACGCCGCGAGTACGGGTGTCACGCCGCGACCGCCTCGTCTGCCGGTCCCGTCGGGTCGCCGGGGATCGCGTCGAGGGCGACCTGGTCGTCGGGCCCGAGGATCCGGTCGCAGGCGTGCGTGAAGGCCACGCACAACGCGAAGAACCCCACGATGAACGCGACGCTGATGATGTCGTACACAGTCGCTCCTCTCGCCGCTCCGAGCGGCTCTGTGATGAGCGTTGTACGGAGATGGGAGCCCGATGGGAACCCTCTTGACGCGGATGAGACGCGCAAAGGTCACCGATGTGATGTCGGTTGCACGGCTTTTTCGGAGTTGTTTCCGGCGTGTTTCCGAACACGCTCCGCGGCCGAGGCTGTTTGCGGCGTACGAGCCGCGTCAACACGGCTCGCCGCGCGTCACAGACGCGTCAAACGAGATCGTGTAGCCGTGCTGCTTGCCGCATTGTGAACGAGCACGCCCGAAATGCGGGCGTCGGTCATGCGGGAGGACCCGTGCACAACGATTTCGCGTTCATCGCGCTCGACGATCGTGTTCTTCGTGCTCGCCGGACTGCTGACAGTCGTGTGCGATCGCATCATCGGACCCGACCCGGTCTACGACGAGGACGAGATGGAAACCACCGACGAGCCGGTCGCGGCATGAGTAGCCAGGCGCAGGCCGTAAGCGCGGGCGCGTGGTGCCCGTGCATCGGAGATGCAGCGCTGGAGGTCGCAGCCCAATGAGTTACGACAACACGCTCGGTCTCGTCCTTGCGGTCGCACTGACCGCCTACCTCGTCTACGCCCTCGTCTTCCCGGAGAAGCTGTAATGACTACCGCAGGCTGGATCCAGCTCATCGTGTTCCTCGGCCTCGTCGTCGTCTTCACGCCGATCCTCGGCAGCTACATGGCGAAGGTCTGGGCCGGCGGCAAGGCTCCGGGCGATCGAGTCTTCGGCCCGGTGGAGCGGTTTACGTACCGCGTCTGCGGGATCGATCCCGACAGTGAGCAGCGGTGGACGACGTACACGTTCTCGTTGCTGGCCTTCAGCGCGGTGTCGCTGCTGTTCGTCTACGGGTTCCAGCGCCTGCAGTCGCACCTGCCGTTCAACCCCGACCACCTCGCAGCGGTTCACCCGGACCTCGCGTGGAACACGGCCGCCAGCTTCATCACCAACACGAACTGGCAGAGCTACGGCGGCGAGTCGACGATGAGCCACCTCACCCAGATGGGCGGGCTCGCCGTGCAGAACTTCGCGTCGGCGGCCGCCGGTCTCGCGGTGATGGTGGCGCTCATTCGCGGCCTGACCCGCAACCGGAAGAAGACGATCGGCAACTTCTGGGTCGACCTCATCCGCACGACGTTGCGGATCCTCCTGCCGATCGCGTTCGTCGCGGCCATCGTGCTCGCGAGCCAGGGCGTTGTTCAGAACTTCCACGCGTCGACCACGGTGACCACGGTCGCGGGCGGCACGCAGACCATCCCCGGCGGTCCGGCCGCCAGCCAGATCGCGATCAAGCAGCTCGGGACGAATGGCGGCGGCTTCTTCAACACGAACTCCGCGCACCCGTTCGAGAGCCCGAACGGCCTCACCAACATGATCGAGATGTGGTTCTTGATCATGATTCCGTTCGCGGCGACGTTCGCGCTCGGCATCTTGGCGAAGAACAAGCGATTCGGTTGGGTGATCTTCGGATCCATGTTCCTGCTGATGGTTCTGTCGATTGGCGTCGCGGTCGGTTTCGAATCGCACGGCAACCCGAAGATCACGCAGGCGGGTGTCACCCAGACGGTGACCGCGACGCAACCGGGCGGCAACATGGAGGGCAAAGAAGTTCGCTTCGGGCCGTCCGCGTCCGGGACGTGGGCAGGCGCGACGACCGGATCGTCGAACGGTTCGGTCAACGCGTTCCACGACAGTTTCACGCCGATCGGTGGTCTCGTCCCACTCACCAACCTCCTCTTGGGTGAGGTAACGCCGGGAGGCGTGGGGGTCGGTCTGACCGGAATGCTGGTCCTCGCGATTCTTACGGTCTTCATCGCGGGGTTGATGGTCGGGCGAACGCCGGAGTTCCTCGGGAAGAAGATCCAGGGCGCGGAGATGAAGATGGTGGTGCTGCACATCCTGTTCGCGCCCCTCGTCATCCTCGGCTTCTCGGCCGCGTCCGTCGTGCTGCAATCCGCGGTGCACTCGATCTTCAACTCGGGACCGCACGGACTCTCGGAGGTCGTGTACTCGTTCGCATCGTCGGCCGGCAACAACGGCTCGGCGTTCGGCGGCATCACGACCAACACGAATTGGTACAACACGACGATGGGCATCTCGATGCTCGTCGGGCGCTTCTTCCTGATCATCCCGATGCTTGCGATCGCGGGTTCGCTCGTCCGCAAACAGCCGACGCCGGCGAACCTCGGGACGTTCCCGACCGACACCCCGCTGTTCGGTGGTTTGCTCACCGCGATCGTCGTGATCGTCGTGGGCCTCACGTTCTTCCCCGTATTGGCGCTCGGCCCCATCGTCGAGCACCTCGTCGGCCACTTCTAAGGAGCAGGTGACGTGTCAGTGTCAGATGTTCCCTCGGGACTTTCGACCCTCGAGCCCCATGGGGCCGAGACGAACCCGCAACACTCCAAGCGCAAGAGCCGTTCGATGTTCGAGCCCGCGATCGTGCGGCGCGCGTTCGTCGACAGCTTCGTCAAGCTCGACCCGCGGCTGCAGGCCAAGAACCCGGTCATGTTCGTCGTCGAAGTCGGCAGCGTCCTCACGACGTTCCTCTTCTTCCGCGACCTCAACCGGGTCGGCGCGGCAACCGACTGGTTCTCCGGCCTCGTCGCCGCGTTCCTGTGGTTCACCGTGTTGTTCGCGAACTTCGCGGAGGCGATGGCCGAAGGGCGCGGCAAGGCGCAGGCCGAGGCGTTGCGCAAGACGCGCGCCGAAACCGTCGCCTACGTGCGCGGCCCCGGCGGCTCTCTCGTCGAGACGCGGTCGAGCGACCTACAGGTCGGTGACCTCTGCGTCGTCCGCCCCGGTCAGGTGATCCCCGGCGACGGTGACGTGGTCGAGGGCATCGCGTCGGTCGACGAGTCGGCGATCACCGGAGAGTCTGCTCCCGTCATCCGGGAGTCGGGCGGTGACCGTTCGGCGGTCACCGGTGGTACCCGGGTTCTCTCGGACGAGATCGTCGTGAAGATCACGTCGAAGCCCGGGGAGACCTTCCTCGACCGCATGATCGCGTTGGTCGAAGGCGCCGAGCGCCAGAAGACGCCGAACGAGGTCGCGCTCAACATCCTGCTCGCCGGCCTGAGCATCATCTTCATGCTGGCGGTGGTGACGCTGCAGCCGTTCGCGATCTACTCGACCGCGCCGCAGTCGATCATCGTGCTCGTCGGCCTGCTCGTGTGCCTCATCCCGACCACCATCGGGGCGCTGTTGTCGGCCATCGGCATCGCGGGCATGGACCGTCTGGTCCAGCACAACGTGCTGGCGATGAGTGGCCGGGCGGTCGAAGCCGCCGGTGACTGCTCGACGCTCCTGCTCGACAAGACCGGGACGATCACGATCGGCAACCGCGAGGCCACGGAGTTCCTGCCGGTACCCGGCGTCGACGAGCGTGATCTGGCCGAGGCCGCGCAGCTGTCGAGCCTGGCGGACGAGACGCCGGAAGGGCGCAGCATCGTCAAGCTCGCGGGCGACCGTTTCGGTCTGCACGAACGTGATCTGCGGGACGCGCAACTCGTGCCGTTCACGGCCCAGACCCGCATGTCGGGCATCGACCTCGAGGGCCGGGTCGTCCGCAAGGGCGCGGCCGACGCCGTGCAGCGCTGGGTCGTGGCCGAGGGTGGCGTCGTTCCCGACGCGCTGGAGCCGATCGTCGAGCGCATCGCGCGCGGCGGTGGCACGCCGCTCGTCGTCGCCGACGGGACGCGGGTGCTCGGTGTCGTGCACCTCAAGGACATCGTCAAGGAAGGCATCGCGGCCCGATTCGAAGAGCTGCGGCAGATGGGCATCCGCACGGTGATGATCACCGGCGACAACCCGCTCACGGCCGCCGCGATCGCGAAGGAGGCCGGCGTCGACGACTTCCTCGCCGAGGCGACGCCCGAAGACAAGCTCGCCTACATCAAGAAGGAACAGCGCGGCGGGTTCCTCGTGGCGATGACCGGTGACGGGACCAACGATGCGCCCGCGCTGGCGCAGGCCGACGTCGGGGTCGCGATGAACACCGGCACGCAGGCCGCCAAAGAGGCCGGCAACATGGTCGACCTCGATTCGAACCCGACGAAGCTCATCGAGGTCGTCGAAATCGGCAAGCAGCTGCTGATCACCCGGGGTTCGCTCACGACCTTCTCCGTGGCGAACGACGTCGCGAAGTACTTCGCGATCATCCCCGCGATGTTCATGGGTGTGTTCCCGCAGCTGCGGACCATCAACATCATGAAGCTCGACAACCCGCACTCGGCGATCCTGAGTGCGGTCATCTTCAACGCCGTCATCATCGTCTTCCTCATCCCGCTCGCACTGCGGGGCGTGAAGTTCCGAGCGATGTCGGCCAGTGCCGTGTTGCGCCGCAACATCATGATCTACGGCGTCGGCGGCATCATTGCCCCATTCGTGGGCATCAAGCTCATCGACCTCATTGTCAGCGCGCTCGGAGTCCACTGATGATTCGCCGCCAGCTCATCACCGCCCTGATCGCCACGGTCGTCATGACCGTCGCACTGGGCTTCGTGTATCCCTTGGTCGTGACCGGTATCGCACAGGTCGCGTTCCACCACAAGGCCAACGACTCGCTCGTGAAGGTGAACGGCAAGGTCGTCGGATCGTCGTTGCTCGGTCAGAATTTCACCGACAAGGACGGCAATCCGCTGCCGCAGTACTTCCAGCCCCGGCCGTCGGCGGCGGGCACCGGTTACGACGCGAGCTCGAGCAGCGCGTCGAACCTCGGCCCGTCGAACCCGAACCTGATCGGCAACATCCCGGGCGTGAGCATCACCGACAAGACCAACGCGTACGCGACACCGGCCGACCCGTACTGCGTCCCCGTACAGGCCACCGACAAGGACGGCAACGACGTCACCGACAAGGCCGGCAACCCGGTGTACGAGAAGAACAAGGACGGCTCGTACGTTTGCGACCCGAACACGGTGCCGGAACGCGCGATCGCGTACCGCACCTTGAACGGGCTCGCCGCGAACGCCAAGGTCCCGGTCGACGCGGTGACCGCATCGGCGTCCGGGCTCGACCCCGACATCACGATCGCGAACGCCGACCTGCAGGCGCAGCGCGTCGCGACGGCCCGTCACCTCTCGCTCGCGACAGTCATGGCGCAAGTCAAGGCGCACACCGGTGGGCGGGACCTCGGTTTCCTCGGGGAGAAGGGTGTGAACGTGCTCGAGCTCAACCTCGCGCTCGACCGGCTCGGACACTGACGGAGAGAGGGCCGCAAGGGATGGACACGGTGCTGATCCTCGATGCCGACCGCGCCGAGCGCCGGCGGACCATCTCCGCGATCCGCTACGGCGGCATGCAATCCGAGAGCGCACGTACCTTGGAAGAGGCGTGCCGGTTGTTGCGGCGCCATCGCTACGTCGCACTCGTCGTCGATCCGGGCGTGGGCGCCGCCCCGGCGCTCCCCGTCGAGGAGCTCCGCGCCCGGACCGACGCACCGATCATCGTCGTGTCGTCACACGACGAATCCGCGTACAAGGTGCCGCTGCTCGATGCCGGTGCCGACGACTACGTGACCCGGCCGTTCGACCCCGAGGAGCTCCTCGCCCGCATCCGCGCGGTTGCCCGTCGCGTCGCGCGGCTCGAAGAGGAGCGACCGATCGTCACTCCGGACTTCACGATGAACATCGCCGATCGTCGCCTCACGCGGGCCGACGGAACCGAAGCGACGATGTCGCCGACCGAGTGGCGGCTCATGGAGGTCCTCGTCCGGCACACCGGGCACCTCGTCACCCGCGAGGACCTCCTCGTGTCGGTCTGGGGGCTGGGAGCCGCGGGCAAGACGCAGTACCTGCGCGTGCACATGGCGAGCATCCGCCAAAAGGTGGAACCGGACCCGTCGCGGCCCCGGTACTTCGTCACCGTTCCCGGCCTCGGGCTGCGCTTCCAGGCGGGCGGCGGCGCCGACGGTGCCACGGACCACGTCCTCACGCCGACGGGCTGAACGCTCGTTCCCGGGCGGGGTTGCTCGGCTACACGCCCCGGTCGCTGTGCGCTCTGAACAGGCGCAGATCGATGCCGCCATGGCCCGGTGCCAGGAGACGCGTCTCGTGGTGCTCGTCCGTGAACAACAGCAGCGTCGCGTGCTCGGCGCACCATCCGTCGATGCGGGCCAGGACGCCGGGATCCGGTCGGTCGACGACGAGCCACGATCGGCAGTGCGGCCGCGGAAACGAGGCCGGAGGTGGCCGGTCGCTCACGGTCCTCGCCTGATGCCGGCGCCATCTACGCAAGCTCAACTCCGAAGGTTCGGCGGTGGTCGTCGGAGCCCCGAAGGAGCGCCGGGACGGAGTTGGCCTCGGCAGACGGGGAGCGCCGCCGTTCATCATCCCGGAGCTTCCCGAACTCCGACGACCACGTCGTGTCCCCATTCAAGACCTTCGCCGGATCCCCGGCGGCGACTTCGACGCGATTTGCACGTGTTCAGGAGCGTCTTAGCGATCTCTTCACGCCGAAGCCCGAAGGCGTCGTCGCACGGCTGTACGCACGGAACGTTCTTCGCGAGGAGGGTGCCGCTCATGGCTGCATGCACGACGAGAGTGCGGTCACCGCGGCGGAGACGAAACATCGGCTGTGATCGATCGAGATCTCCATGACGGCGCGGCAGCAGAAGCTGGCAGTCGAAGCCAAACTTTATGGGAGCGCTCGCGAACCACGTCCGGCGACATGATGATTTCGACGATGGCGAAGTCGCAAATGATGTCGGCGGTGCTCGGGGGCCGCTCATTGGGAGGCCCCCGCTAGATCAGGTGAGCTCGGCGACGGCGGCCGGAGCGGGTGGGTCCTCGACCTGCTCGGCTCGCGGCACCGCCGGAACGGCCTTGGGTGCAGAGGTCGTGACGATCGCGAAGGCCGACAGCGCGGCGAGTTCGACGAGCAGCAGCGGGAAGGCCGTGAGCGGCGGCGACCACGCGGTGTGCCACGGCAAGATCGCGCCGCCCACGCCGACCGTATAGCGCCGCAGGTTCCAGTAGAAGGCGGCGAACTGCGCGGTCACGAACACACCGACGAACGCGACACGCACGCGATGACTCATGTGCCGGGCACCGAGTCGTTCGCCCACGACGATCGCAACCATGGCGATCAGGCCGCATGCCAGCGGGAGTGTGTACCGGCCCTGCCAGAAGATCCCTACTGACCGCGCTGCGCGGAACTCGAGCACGACGGGCACGAGCCATACCGCAATCGCGAGGCCGACGAACGCGAACAGCCGCCGGCAGCTCGCGAGCATCACCGCGAGCAGCGCGACGGCGCCGAATGCAAACGACCAGACGAACAACGTGTATGCAGGCGCGGAGGTGTCGAGCCAACCGAAGACGCCGATCATCTGCTGCACGAGGGCCGGGCCGTGACCGACCACGGTCCGGGTCAACTGATCGTCGGAACCGACGAATGCCTTACCCGGCTCCGACACCGACAGCAACCCGAAGCCGATGAGATACGCAGCCTGCAGCAGGCCGGCGACGGCGATCGCGGCTGCCACCACCAGCGCGGCCCGGGCGCGCAACAGTTCCACCACGACGCGCCCGCCGTGGAACGCCACGATGAACCCGGCGGCCAACGCCAACCAAAGCCAACCCAGCGGCCGCGTCAGCACGAGGAGCACACCGGCGGTGCCGAACGCCGCGAGCGCGGCCGTCGACGGACGGCGCCCGCGTCCGCCGGCCGCGTGAGCACGAGCCCGGACGTCCACAGGAGCAGCGCGGCCGCGATCTCGAGGGCGATCGGGTTCACCGAGCTGGCCGTGAAGACGACCATCGGCGTCAATCCGATCAGCAGCACGGATCGAGCGACCGGGGCGTACGGCAGCGCTCCCAACAGCTCGAACGCAGACGCGATCAGGAGCGCGACCACGAGCGCGCTCACGAGGCGCATCACGTATACACCGTTCGCGTCGTTCACGACGAGGGTGGGCAGGCCGACGATCGAGTAGTACACCGGCGGGTACATCGACGCGGTGGTGTAAAAGCGCGAGTTGCCCGACTTCGATTCGAAGTGCTGACAATCCGCGGTACGCGCCGCGTTGAACGCGAAGCACGGCACGAACGCACGCCCACCCTGTTCGGGATGGCCGGGGATGTCGGGTGCGCCGGTTCCAGTTCCGTACGCGATCGGAATGTCGACCATGCGTTGCCACGGCTGCCCATGCTGGATGCGATCGCCGAAGAACTCGCCGCGCACCAACGCGGCCGCCTTGCGCACGTGCGACGGCTCGTCCGGGGACGCGTATCGTGGGTTTGCGAGCGCCCATGTCGCGAGCACCGCGAAGAGCAACAGGGTCGTGACGACAAATCGCGATCGCAGGAATCGCACGACGGCGGGGACTCCAAGCATGCCTGACCCACGCATTCGGACACGGAACGATCGGGCCGCGTATGTTATCGTTCGCCCTCGTGGAACTGCGTGACGCCCGCATCTTCATGACCGGTGGCGCAGGTTTCGTCGGTTCGCACTTCGTTCGGGAATTGCTGGCCGCCGGCGCCCGCGTCACCGTCTACGACAACTTCTCGACCGGCTACGACGAGAACCTCGAAGGCGTCGCCGGCGTGATCGTCGTTCGCGGCGACATCCTCGACTACGAGTCGCTGCGCGACGCGATGCGTGGCCACGACGCCATCTCGCACCATGCCGCGCAGCTCGAGATCACACGTTCGATCGGCGACCCCGTCTTCGACCTCACCACGAACACGATCGGCACGCTCAACGTCCTCAAGGCCCCGGCCGAGCTCGGCATCAGCAAGATGGTCGAAGCGTCGTCGGCCGGCGTCTACGGCCAGGCCGTCACCGACCTCCAGGACGAGACCCACCCGACCGACCCGAACTGGGAGTATGGCGTCAGCAAGCTCGCGTGCGAGAAGTACGCGGCGATCGCGTGCGAACGGAGCACGAGGCCTGTCGATCGCGAGCCTCCGTTACGCGATCGTCTACGGCGAACGCGAGTGGTACGGGCGGGTGCTCACGCTCTTCCTCAAGCGCGCCCTCGCGGGCCGGCCGCCGGTGGTGTTCGGCCGAGGCGACCAGATCCGCGACTTCGTCTATGTGGGCGACATCGCGCGTCTGCACCGCCGTTGCTTCGAGATCGACTTCGAGGGTCACCTCGTCCTCAACGGCTCGACCGGCGTAGCTACGACCGTGCTCGATCTCGCGAAGGCCATCTGCGACGTCGTCGGCGATCGGCTCGAACCGATCTTCGATGACGTGCCCGAGGGTGGCGTCTCGCAGCTCGCGGACGGCCGGATGCGCCTACCTTCGGAGCTGCACGCGATGCGCATGAGCTACGGCCGCGCGAAGGCGACGCTCGGATGGGAGCCACAGGTATCGCTACGCGAAGGCCTCGAGCGCGAGTGGAAGTGGCTCCAGGATCATCCGTACCGGTGGAATGAGATGAGCTATTGAGCTGGTCGGTGGACGACATCTCTTTCGCCGCCGACGCCGCGACTCTCGATGCGATCGGTCGCGCGTACGACCCCTCGAACCCGGCGGAGCAATTCGACTACTGGTTGAAGCGCCTGCAGATCGGGTGCATAGCGGGTCGGCTGCGGGGTGAGGCCGTGCTCGAGCTCGGGTGCGCGACCGGCGAGTTCACGACGTTACTCGCGCCGCTCGTGCGAACCCTCGACGTCGTCGAGGGGTCGGCGTACAACATCGAAGTCGCGAGCGTGCGCGTGCCCGACGCGCGGTTCGTGCACTCCATGTGGGAGGAGTTCCGGCCCGAGCATCGCTATTCCGACGTCGTGATGTGCAACGCGCTCGAGCACGTCGGTGCGCCGGTCGCGCTGCTCGAGCACGTGGCCACGTGGCTCGAGCCCGGTGGATGCCTGCATGTCGTCGTGCCCAACGGGCTGTCGCTGCACCGCCTTGTCGGCGTCGAGATGGGGATGCTGCCCGAGCCGTTGCACCTCTCAGAGGGCGACATCGCCCAAGGCCACACGCGCAACTACACGCTCGACACGCTGCTCGCCGATGTCCGGGCGGCCGGCTTGTCGTCCGTGCACGTGCAGCCCGTGTTCCTCAAGGTCCTGCCGAACCGCGAGATGCTCGACTGGGACTGGTCACTGGTGCAGGCACTCCATCGCGTCGCCCAGCGCTTTCCCGAGCACGGTGCCGAGCTCTACGTCGTGGCGGAGCGCACGTGACGACCGTGCTCGTCCTGGGCGCGGGCGGGAGCGCGGGCGCGAACGTCGTCGATGCGCTCCGCCGATCCGGGCGGGGCTACCGCGTGGTCGGCGCCGACGCGTCGCCCGTGAACCTTCACCTCTCGGCGGCCGACGATCGTGTCATCATCCCGCGCGCCGATCAGCCGGGTTACGTCGACGCGTTGCGGGCAGTCGTGTGCAAGTTCTCCTGCGACGTCGTGCACCCCCAGCCCGACCCCGACGTGCGCGCACTCGCTGCCGTCCGCGACCGCGTTGGCGCGCGCACCTACCTGCCGACGGACGCCGCGCTCGCGCTCGCCGGCGACAAGCTCGCGTGCGCGCAGCGGCTGCGCGACGCGGGTGTCGGCGTCCCCGAGAGCGCGAACTACGAATCGCTCGCCGACATCGTCGGAGTCACCGAGGAATTGCCGACGCGCCACGAACGTGTGTGGGTGCGGGCGCGGGTCGGAGCCGGTGCCCGCGGGTCGCTGCCGGTGCGGACGGGCGCGCAGGCCGAGGCATGGATCCGGTGGTGGATCGACGAGCGGGGCATGCAGCCGAGCGACTTCATGGGCTCGGCGATGCTGCCCGGCCGCGAGTTCGCGTATCAGAGCGTGTGGCAGGACGGCACGCTGCTGGCAGGTCAGGCGCGAGAACGCGTCGAGTACCTCTACGGCCATCTCACGCCGAGCGGTCAGACCTCGACCCCAGCCGTCGCGCGCACGGTTGCCGAACCGGCCGTCGACGACGTCGCGCTGCGCGCCATTCGCGCGCTCGACACCGAGCCGCGCGGCGTGTATTGCGTCGACATCAAACAGGCCGCCGATGGCACGCCGAAGGTGACTGAGATCAACGCCGGGCGCTTCTTCACGACGTCGAATTTCTTCGCGGCCGCAGGCCTCAACATGCCGGACATGGTCGTGCGCTGCGCGCTCGGCGAACGGGTCGCGCCCGTCGGTAGCTCGCCGCTGCCGCCCGACCTCTACTGGATCCGCATGGTCGACATGGGATACGTCCTAGTGCCCGGCGACGAGCTCGACTGCTGGCCGCACTTCTCCGACTGATCGCACAGGGAGATGCACGCGACGTTCGGACCGGCGGTCGTCACTGATTTCGACGGCACGCTTGCGCGGTTGCCGGTCCGCTGGGCCGCACTGCGGGAGCAGGTCGGTGTTCGCCGCATCGACGACCTCTGGGACGACGACCCGGCCCGCTGGGACGCGGTGACCGCAGCGGAAGTCGACGCGGCGCGAACGGCCCAGCCGGTCACCGCGGTGCTGCGGGCGCTCGAGCAAGCCGAGGTCATCGCGGTGCTGTCAAGCAACGCGGAGCGGGCGATCGAGACGTTCCTCGCACGCGCGCCGGCCCTGGCGGCGCGCGGTGCGCATAGTCGTGGGCCGGCGCGGGCTCGGCGGGCCCAAGACCACCTTCGACGTGTTCGCGTCGGGCTACCGGCACTGCGTCGACGCGCTCGGGCCGCGCCGCGACGGTACGCCGATCACCTACGTCGGCGACATGGCCTATGAGCTCGAGTTCGCGCGCCGGCTCGGCGCGCACACGGTCGCAGTCGACGAACTGGTGGACGACCAGTGAACGAGAAGATCCCCATCAGCACGGTCGAGCTCGGAGCCGAGGAAGAGCGACTCGTGCTCGAGGTGCTGCGTTCCGGGCAACTCGCCCAGGGACCGATGGTCGAGCGGCTCGAAGCGGCGTTCGCGCAGCTCTGCTCGGTACGTCACGCGATCGCAGTCAGCTCCGGCACCACGGCGCTCGTCGCCACGATGCAGGCGCTCGGCATCGGGCCCGGCGACGAAGTGGTCACGAGCCCGTTCACGTTCGTCGCGACGCTCAACGCGATCCTCGAGGCCGGGGCGACCGCGCGCTTCGCCGACATCGAGCCATCGACGTTCACGATCGATCCCGCCGCGCTCGAGGCCGAGGTCGGCGAACGCACGCGTGTGGTCATGCCGGTGCATCTCTACGGCCAGCCCGCGACGATGACCCCGATCGTCGCTCTGGCCCGGGAGCGTCGACTTACGATCGTCGAGGACGCGGCGCAAGCACACGGCGCCGTGTACGCGGGGCAGCCGGTCGGGTCGTTCGGCACCGGCTGCTTCTCTCTCTACGCGACCAAGAACGTCGCCGCCGGCGAGGGCGGGATCGTCACCACCGACGACGACGCGATCGCCGACCGCGTGCGGTTGTTGCGTAATCAGGGCATGCGGGATCGGTACCGCTACGAGATCCCGGGTCACAACTACCGGCTCACCGATCTGCAGGCGGCCATCGTCATCCCGCAGATGGCCCGCCTGGCGCAAACAACACTTGCTCGCGTACAGAACGCGCAGGGGCTGACTGAGCGTTTGCAGAACCTTGACGGAATCGAAGTACCGGCGATCGCACCCGGCCGCACCCACGTGTTCCACCAGTACACGATCCGCGTCACTGCCGCCGCCCCCATCACTCGTGACGTGCTCGCGGAGCGGCTCGCCGCGGAAGGGGTGACGACAGGCGTCTACTACCCGCGGGTCGTGTTCGACTACGAGTGCTACCACCACCTTCCGGGCGTCGTCGCCGCGACGGTGCCCGAAGCCCACCGCGCCGCGCGCGAGGTCCTCTCGCTGCCCGTGCATCCCCGCCTCACCGAGCGCGACCTCGACCGCATCGGCGAGGCGGTCCGGGCGTCGCTCGTCGCCTGAAGCGCCGGCTGCCAGCCAACCCGGATTCCCGGGCCGCCCTGCGCTAGCGTTCCTCTGTCGAAGTAAGGAGACCGTCGTGCGCAACACTGCCGTCAACATCGCGCTCGTCGGTGGTGGGACCATGGGTGCCCTCCACGCCCGGATCGTCGCGCAATCCCAGGACGCTGAGCTGACGTGCATCGTCGACCCGAGCCGCGAGCGGGGTGAGCGCCTGGCCGAGCGCTGGCGCTCGCGTTGGACCCCGACGCTCGACTCGTTCTCGTTGGTCGACGCGGTCATCGTCGCGTCACCGACGCCAACGCACCTCGAATGGGCCCGCAAGGCAATTGCCGAGGGCAAGCCGGTCCTCGTCGAGAAGCCGATCGCCGAATGCCTCGAAGACGTCTCCCAACTCGTCGCCGACGCGTGCGCGGCCGGGGTACCGTTCATGTGCGGCCTGCTCGAGCGGTTCAATCCCGCGGTCCTGACCGCGCTCGAGCTCATCGACGAGCCATTGCACCTCACCGCAGTGCGCCACTCGACCTACGTGCCGCGCATCGTCACCGGCATCGCGCACGATCTGCTCATTCACGACGTCGACATCGTGACTCGCATCATGGGGAGCGCGCCCGACACGGTGAAGGCGCAGTTCGGGTACGTGCACCCGAAGTCGGTGGCTGGCGCCGAAGACATCGCCGAGGTGAACCTCGGCTACAACCACTCGCTGCTCGCCGCGCTCTCGGTCAGCCGTATCGCGCAGCGCAAGGTACGGTCGCTCACCATCTTCGAGCTCGAACGAATGGTCGAAGTCGACCTGATTCGCCAGGACGCGACCGTGTACCGCCACGTCGGCGCCGACTTCTTCGAGGGCAAGACCACCGGGATGCGGCAACAGACCATCATCGACATCCCCATCGTGCAGAACGCGCGCGAGCCGCTCGTCGGTCAGTTCGAACACTTCCTCGCGCTGATCGACGGCCGCGCCGACATCGAGGCGGAAGCCGCATCGGTGCTGCTCCCGCACGCGGTCGTCGCAAAGATCATCGACCTCGCAGAACGCGACTGAGCGCGTGCGCACGGGCAGGCATCGCAGCGTCACGCCATGAGGATTGCGCTCGTCAACAACTTCTTCGTGCCCCGGCCGAGCGGGAGCGCCCATCTCACCGAAGGACTGGCGCGCACGCTAACGAGCGCCGGGCACGAGGTCCTCGTCGTCACGGCCGCGTTCGGCGATGCACCCGCGAGCGAAGAACGCGACGGGTACCGCATCGTCCGCCTGCCGTGCTGGTCGCCGCCCAAGACGAAGCTCGCGTTCAACTACGAGCTCGCGATCACAGTGTCGCCGCGCAACCTGCGCCGCGTGTTCCGCCTGCTCGACGAGTTCCGACCCGATGTCGTGCACCAGCACGGCCAGTTCTTCGATCTCACCTGGATGAGCGCGATTTGGGCTCGTCGCCGCAACGTCCCGACGGTGCTCACCGTGCACACCGCGCTCACGCATACGGTCGCGCCGTTCCGCGCGGTGCTGTGGTGCGCCGACCAGATCTTGGTCCGACCCTTCCTCGCGATCGGACGACCCCACGTCGTCGTCATCGACCGCTTCATCTCCAACTATGTGCACAGTCGCTATCACCTGCCGGGCGAACGCGTGGTCGGCATTCCGATCGGTGTCGACCCCGACCGGTTTCGGACCGTCGACCCCGCGCCGGTACGAGAGCAGTACCTTCTCGGTTCCCGCCCGGTCATCCTGTCAGTCGGGCACGTGATCCCGTTGCGCGACCGCCTCGCACTCGTGCGCGCGCTGCCGTACATCATCGACAAGCACCCCGAGGTCGCGGTCTTGGTGGTCGGCCGGGTCTTCGACGACCGGTTCCTGCACCTCGCCGATGATCTCGGTGTGCGCGACGCGTTGATCGTCACCGGCCAGGTCGCGAAGGACGACTTGCCCGCGTTCGTCGCCGCGGCCGACGTCGAGGGGCACGACTTTCAGGGCTATGGGCTCGGGACGGCGAGCCTCGAGGTGATGGCTGCCGGCGTGCCCGTAGTCTCGGTCGTGCGTCCCGACAACTTCCCGTTTCCGGGTATGCGGCTCGAGTCGTGGAAGAACGTCGTGATCGTGCCGCCCGACGACCCCATGAGCCTTGCGGAAGCGGTGCTGCGCCTGATCGAAGACGCCGCGCTCGCGCGCCGCGTCGGGCGGGGGCAACAGCAGTTCGTGCAGGAGCACTTCTCGATCGCGGCGGTGACCGCGAGCTACGAAGCTCTCTACGAACGAGCGATCAGCGCGGCGCGTCCTTCGCGCGGGATAGCGCTCGCGGACGCTCCTCATCGGTCGATCATCGGAAGGCCAAAGTAGGAGAACCTGGGAACGGAGTTTGCGCTAGGTCAAGAGCCACGCATCGGCGGTTCGTGTTTCGTATCGATCCTCGTTGTGCGTGTTGTTCACGGTTGAGTTCAGTGGGCGAACATGGCGACGAAGTATCGGGTGCCCGGTACGAGGTAGCGGTTCGCGCTGCGTTCCATGTTGGGGAGGAGCTTGGACGGTACGGGCCCGTTGTTGCCCGGGAGGAAGGTGTCGAAGCTCACCCAGTACGAGTTGATGTCGAGTTCCATGGCCCGTACCGCGCCCGCGGCGCGCAGCACGTCGGCGAGACTGACGATGTCGAGTATCCCTGCGGCGTACACGAGGTTGCCGCGGGCGTCGATCCCGACTCCTGAGCGCCAAACGAAGACACGGCCACCGAGGGTTTCGCCCCAACGGAGGTGGTCATCGCGCTCGAGGCCCGGGACGTCTTGGCCGCGGTCGACGATGAGATCGAGGCTTTGGAACGCGGACGCGTACGGCGTCGAGGGTTGAAGGTCACGGCCCCACATCCCGAGGTCTACGGTGCCGTCGGCGCGTATACCGAACGAGGCGCGGCCGGTCACGAACGGACGTATGACTCGGCCTTCGCTCTGGTAACCACCCTGGGCCATGTCGAGGCGGAACCCTCCATTGAACGCGGCCACCAAGCCGGGCGTCGCTGACGGCGGGACGTGGTCGCCGTGTTGCCACCCCGAACCGCCCGGCTGATCGTTGCCGTTGAAAATCACGGCGCGTAACGCGCGCCGGTCGAGCCACGCGACACCCGCGAGCAAGCTGGTGTGCACCGGGTCGGGACGCAGGAACGTCTCGTACACCGCGGGACGGCCATGCACCAGCTGACCTGTGGGCTGCCACACGCCTTCACCCGCGAGCGTGGGACGGGCGATCGGTGTGACGGGCGGCGGCGTATATGCAACCGTTGTCGGCGTACCCGCGGCGACCGTTGCTGGTGTCGTCGGGCCTATGGGCGCGGCGACCTTGGGGATACCGCCCTTGGGGGTACCGCCCTTCGCCGGTTGATGATGCGCATACCACGTACGTTCGATCGCGTTGACAATCCCGCCCCCGCCATGGCCGCGGACCCACTCCACGAACTTCACGCTCACCGGATCCGACCCGCGGACCAACGCCGTTCCCAACGACCAGCCCCCCATGACCACAACCGCAACCACGACCAACGTGAGCATGCGGCGCGCCCGGCGCCGCAACTTCCGGCGGGCCGTCACGACCTCGACCGTGTCACCACCTTCGATGCGAGAGTCGGTCGAAGCACCCAGATCCGGATCGACGCCGTCATACGTGAACGTCACGGCCCTGCACCATATGGCCACACACCCCGACCGCCAGGCGCGGCCCGCATTGAACCACGCGTGCTCCGCCGCCGTGGAGCCTCCGCAAGTTGTGACGGATCGGGGCGTCGTCGACGCCACCAGCTCGCCGTGTCTTTGCTGAATCGTTACCCATCCTGACCCAGTCGTGTGCACTGTCGGCGGCTACCGTGCGCCGCATCGGCACATTCGTGACGCGATGTAGCGCGGGCCGTGGACGTGTCCTTGGAGCGCAACGAATCTGGTCGTGGGCGTCGCCACATGGTGCCCGGGTCGACGACCTGGGAGGTCCGGCTGGAGGAGCTACACGGGCTCGCAGCCGGTGGTTCCGGCGGCACGTTCGAGGACTGGCTCGCCGCCCTGTATCCCGAGGATCGTGCCGAGTGCTTGTCCACGGTCGAGAACGCACTTGCCAACCCGGGTCCCTACACGCTGTTGCACCGCACGGCTTGGCCCGACGGCACGGTGCATCACATCGAGTGCCGAGGACTGGTGCTGGTCGACAATGCCGGAACACGGACTGGAACCACGCGTGTGGCGATCGACGTCACCGACCGGGAGCGACGCGTACGGACAGCGCGTCAACAAGAAGCTGATTCAAGCGATCATGCGCGACCTGGGCATCGCGGGTCTTTCGGCACGGCGGAAAGGCAAACCGAATCTGGTCAACCGTGTGACTACCGTGGATCTGGTCAATCGCGAGTTCCATCGTGAGGGTCGCAACGCGATCATCGAATAGTCCTGGGGTCGGATGCAGACCGAACTGCTGAACACCCGGAAGTGGAAGACGCGGGTCGAGCTGTCGAGCGAGATCTTCGACCGGATCGAAGTGTTCTATAACCGCACCCGCCGGCACAGCTCGCTCGGGATGCTCTCCCCGGTCGCGTATGAGAAACGCAATGCGGAACACACCAATGTCGCCTGACTCTCGCACCGCGGGTCCAACGCCAGGGGGACAGATCAGAACGGTGTTGATCGTCGCGCCTGCTGCGATGTGCGTCAACGGGCTGTGGGCTCGAGAGGGTAGGCCTTCTCGCGTTCGTGTCCTGGTAGTGGCGCACCGCTTCGCCGACGGCGGTCCGAGCGAGAAGGAAGCGGGCACGGTGGCTGGGCACCACGGCTCAACCGATCCTTCGAGGACAGCCAGCGAGTACGTCGTGACGTTGGCTCCTCGGTCGCGGCCTTCTCCATCGGTGTGCCCCTCGAACTCTTCGTCGCCTTCGTACACCAAGACCTCGTGATCGGTCCGGTAGTGCGG
Source organism: uncultured Actinomycetes bacterium (assembly GCA_963829195.1). Taxonomy (GTDB): domain Bacteria; phylum Actinomycetota; class Acidimicrobiia; order IMCC26256; family PALSA-610; genus PALSA-610. Next base: position 246,395 of record CAWHHS010000006.1, on the reverse strand, counting down.
CCCGAGGGGCTCGACGGCCACCTGCAACACCGCGGTCGGCCCGAGGATCGCGACCACGAATCCGCACCTCTCGACCGGGCAGACCCAACGCGCTCGCCAACCGACGACGCGAGCGATGTCGGGGTGTTGGCGCGCAGTCAGAGTCGGTCACCCAACTGCAGCCGACGGAGGGACTCTTGCGCTCGTTCTGCCGCGGCGCTCCGCCCGTAGCGGTGTGCCATCGCCGTGGACTTCCAGCCGGCGAGGTACATCAGATCGCCCTCGCTTCCGCCTGCGGCACGGAACACGTGAGAAAACGTATGCCGTGCCCGGTGCGGATTGATCGGTGCGATACCGGCCACTTCACATCGGCGCTTCAGCACTTGCGCCACACCCGAAGCCGTCAGCGCTCCCTTCGGCCCGAGCCAGAGCGACGCCACCTTGGCCTTCGGATGGTCGCGGCGAGCGCGCACGTACCGCGAGAGCGCCTCACCGGTGCTCGCCGAGATCGGCAGGGCGCGAGCACCAGTCTTGCCGTGCAGGGTGAGGACGTCGGCGCGCCGATCCCAGTCGTCGATGGTGAGGTTGAGTACTTCGCCGAGACGGGCGCCGGTATCGAACAGGACGCGCACGATCGTGTTGTCGCGACGGTCGGTGAAGCTCTTGCCGGCGCAAGTTTGCAGCAGCGCCCGCACATCGTCGAGCACAACGACCGGGATCGGCGCGTCGTGCGCGTCGCCCGGGGGGTCCGCCCGGTCGAAGGGGTTCGGTTGCTCGAACTCCTTCGACCACCATCCGAAGAACGGTCGCAGATTGACATATCGGATGCGACGCGTTGAGGGTTTGATCGGCGCCGACCGCACTTCGCCGGTCTCGGGATCGGTGTCGAGCAACGGCTTGCCGTTGCGCATGGCCGGCACCGTGACCAGGTGGTCGGTCCACCGGTTGATGTCCCGATAACTGACCGCACCAGGGTCAGGCGGGAGCTCTCCGGCTGTCAGCGCCCAGGTCCAGAACTGGACGTAGGACTTGCGGTAGACAACAACCGTGGATTCAGACCGACTGCGGCGTGTGAGCGACCGCCGAAAGTCGTGCCACAAGTCTTCGAGCTCGTCCGGCAGCACGTGCACCTCCGTCGCGAATCTCTCGCTTTGCGAGCGTAATGCATGGCGCTAGTCTGCGTTCGGGCGGTCGGAATCGGCTGCTGATCAGGTGTTCTTGCGGGCCCGTAGCTCAGTGGTCAGAGCAGGGGACTCATAATCCCTCGGTCGCTGGTTCGATCCCAGCCGGGCCCACTTGGTCACCGTTGTCCGTCGTCGTTCGTCCTCATGCATTGGATCAGCGCGCCCGACGACGGAAACGCGTCACGAAACTTGCGCTCGTTCCCGAAATGCGCCGTCGACACCAACGCTTCCCGCGCGTGCTCGCCGACGCCACCAAACCCAGGGCACCCCAGAGCCTCCAAGTTTCCCAGGGCGATTCAGAGCGTGCGGCGAGGGGTGCCAGACGCGAGAATCATCTCGTGGTCGCCGTGATGACCTCCCCGGAAGTGCAAGGATCCGGAGCTTCTCCGGGGCGAGACGCCCGAACGAGGAATCGAAGGCGTGCCGCGGCCGTCATCATGCTCTTCGTTGTGATCGTCGCGGCCTCAGTCGGCGCGCTCTCGTGGACGAGGCACTCCCACGCACGCCCGCGCGTGTTTCCTCCGGTAGAACGTGAGCCAAACGAGTTTGGTGTCGCGTCGGTGAACGAGCAGTACCACGTGGGGTATTGGCTCCAGAGGCCTGACCTCGTGATCGATGACATCACGCCGATCGTGAGTCGCAGCTCAACGCCCGCCGCGACAGCGATCACAGTATGCAGAGATGCGCGCAGCCCGAGCTTCGGCGCTGCTCCCGGCGACCTCGCTGCGGCATGTGGCACATTGGTGACGCCGCACGGCATCCGTCTCGGTCCGAATGACTACGTCGTTGCGACCATCATCCCGTTGACGACAGGCATCATCGACCTGCGCGGGATCCGCGTCTCGCTTCGTGCTGGTGCGCGCCGATGGCAAGAAGACACTGGCCAATTCGTACGCCTACGCGTGCGCTGAACAACCGCAACCCGTCCGCTTGTCGGCCCGCAGGTCGACTTTCGCCGTCCCGATCGGCGGTTATGGTCGAGGTGACTCGACCGTTGCTGAGCTTGAGAACGGTCGCCCGACCGGGGTTGCGAGTACTCGCTGAATGACGGGCGCGAGAACGCGGTCGGCGAGCGGCATCCCGACGCACGCGATGAGCGCACCGAAAGCGAGGCCAGCGAGCACGTCCCCCGGATAGTGCGCTCCGACGTAAACCCGAGCGAATGCCATCACTAGGGCTGCGACGATCGCGATGATTCCGAGTCGCCTGCTGACGAAACACAAGCCAGCGGCAACCGCACCTGCGATCAGGGAATGGTCGCTCATGAACGACGGATCGGTGCCTTTCGAGATCAGGACATGGACGCTCGGGTGGGTCGCGTAGGGCCGGGCCCGGTCGACGGCGTGCGCGATGGGCTGATTGACGCCCAGGGCGATCAATGCGGCTGCCGCGGTCCAGAGCGAGCGGGCAAGCGGCTCGGGGCCACGACGCAGACTCAGTATCCCGGCGACCGCGAGCAGGATCGCGAAGATCGCGACGCCGTATTTCGCGTAGTCGCGCATGACCCCGTGCGCCCAGGCGGTGTGGTCCGCGAACGTGTTGATGCTGTGAAAGATCGACCAATCCATTCGGGGCCGACACTACCCGGCGCTTCGGCGAGGGTCCGCTCATCCGAGGAAAGCTGTGACGTAGGTCATGCCGCACCGAATGCGCGGTAGGAGTGCGTTCTGCCAGTGGCCCCGGTCACGCCAGCCCGCACATAACGCTCAAGCGCGGTCGCCCCGACGACTTGCACGATATGGCCGCGCGTTCTGGTCGGGTCAACGAGTCGAGAGGTGCGCAGTCTCACTGGCAGATCTGCGCTGCTACGGAAGCCGGATGAGTCCGGCATTCGTGGGGGTGAACCCGCACGCGTCGAAGTAGAAGGGCCGTAAGTCGTCTTCGAAGTCGACGTGCAGGTACTCACACCCAGCATCGGAGGCGGCTTCCCGAGCACGGCGGACCAGCTCGACACCGAGCCCGCGACGCCGTGCATGGTCGGCGACCATCACGTCCTGCAACCAGGCGTGTACGAGTCCGTCCCAGAGGACGTTGGCGAAGGCGACAAAGTCGCCGTCCTCTCGGGCGACGACCCACCCGAGACTGTGGCGCTCCACTTGGGTCACCCAGTTCCACTCGGTGTCGTCGAACACACGCGTCTCGAACGCTTGCGCATGAAGGGCGTTGATCTCGGTGTTGTCGAAGGCGCCGCGCCACTCGAATATGACCGTGTTCACTGGCCAATCCTGCCCGATCTCGCGCCGGCACGGCGAGTAGCGGATCGGTTATGCGCTATGGCGAGCGGCGTGGAGGTGGGTGCGATGTTGCTCGTGCACCTGCGCATTCACGGGGCCGATCGTCATTCAAAGGTATGGCTCGTCAGGGTGAAGCCCATCAGCAATCCGAAGAACACGCCAGCGATCACACCGATTCCGGCTGCCATGGCGAGGTACGCATTCCAATCGGGATTCTGGTTGTGGAGCGCAAGGGCAACCATCCCGATGAAGATCGCGGTCGCGAGCGGTACCGACACGGCGATCGACCTGATGATGGTCATTCGCATCGCCTCCTCAGGAGACCGTGTGTTGCGAGGACTCGCTGCGTCGAGTGTCTTGGTTGTCGAAAGCTCGATGTCGTCGGTCATGCGACCTCCTTCAAGGCTCGGAGCGAGCTGTGGCAGATCTTCGCGTACGTGATCATGATGCCCGCGCAAGGCAGCCGGGTCGAGTGAATCGCCCTGGGTTTGATGGAGCCTCCAAGTGTCCCAGGGCTATTCATTGGGACATGACCGCGCGTTTCTCACCCCTCGCGCCGGCAGGACATCTCGCGGTGGTGCCGGTGTGCGCGATCGATGCAGATGTCGCGCTGCGAAGAGCGGTTTCTTGACGCGGGGGTAGCCGGTCACCCGGATGCGATTTCGCGCCGCATCTCGATCTCCTCTGCGCCATCGCGGTCCCTGCTGAAATTCTCGCCAGTCCGAGAGAAGCCGTGGCGCACGTAGAGCCGTTCCGCACGCTCGTTGCCGTGCGTGACGTGCAGACGGACAGTTGCGAATCCCTCGGTCTCCGCCCATTCGAGTGCCGCACTGACGAGCTCGTCGGCGACGCCCGATCCGCGGGCGTCGGGATCGACCCACATGCCGACGATCCACGCGACACCGCTGTCCTCGCCGTCGTGCACGACCGCCACCATGCCGACGGGCAGATCGTCACCCGCAATGAAGTGAGCATTGCTGCGCGTTCCGAGACGAGCAACCCACACGTCTCGTGCGAAGGACACCTCGCGCTCGTAGGTCGAGCCGAAGGCTTGCGGCGCATCGACCAGCGCACGCAGTCGAAGCGTTCGGACCACTTCGAGATCGGCAAGACCGGCTCGCTGCACCTGCGCCATGCCCGCATTCTGCAGTCCCGTACGACCTTCGTGCCGACGATTTCTCGTCCAGACCGCGCATGCATAACGTCCGATCTCGAACGTCGAAGCGAGTGCCCGATCGATGGCAGTTATGCGGTCTTCGCCAGTGTCACGTTGTCGATGTGCGGTCCTTCGCTGCCACCCATAGAACTGGAGAAGGAGATACGGGTGGTTGACCCTGCACCGGCGACGAAGATCGGGGTGGGCGTCCTCGCCCAACACGTCGCCCAGCTCGCGGTGCAGTACGGATTCGGGCCCCACATCAGCGGCGTCGGGTTCGTCCCGTCGGTGACCAACATGTACCAGACCTGGTCGGACGGACCGATCGGGTACCCGATATCGAAGGTGAGTTGGTAATGGTCGCCGGGCACGGTGGGAAAGTCTTGATAGACACCGCCCGGCGAGGACTTCCCGTTGAGGTCGAGGTTCTGGTTGCCGCCGTTGTTGGGGTCGAGCGGATAGCCAGCGCCCGTCTCCAACGTGACGCTTCCGTTCTCCGCAAGCGTCCAGGGTCCCAGCTTCGTACCGATGCCGCTGTAGGTCCTTGACGTTTTGCCGAGAGCGGCGAGGTTCGGTCGCTCGAAGCCAAGGTCGTGACCCTCGGTTGCCGCGCCCGCCGACGACGCCAGGATCGATGTCGTGATCATAGCGATCGCAACGGCCAGAACCAGCTTGTACGCCCTCACGCCCAACCCCCACTCAGGCTGCAGGTTGGAAGCTGCAACAGACACATAATGTTCCGCTCTGGAGCGATATTGCGAGCCTCAACTCTTGTCGTTCGGGCGCGATGACAGCGATCGTGGGGCGATACGTTCTTGTCGTGTTGGTTGAGGCGCTTCGCGAGTTCTTGTTCGCGTTGCCGGTTGGCCCGGTCGCGGACGGCAGGTTGGTCGATGTGTTAGCCGAGGCGTGGGATCGACTCGATCGGGAGAACCGAAAGATGGCGGCGTTCAAGCTGAACTGTCTTGAAGCACCGCACTGGAGTGGATCGGTGTTGACGTTCACGGTTGAGCGTCACGGCGGGACGGTGTTGGGGAGTACCCGAGCCGAGGTGCAGCACTGGGAGGTCGACCCGCGGGCTGCGACCGCGCGGGTCGTGCGCAGCACACACCGCCAGCTGTATCCCATGGCCGCGCGGCTCGATGTACGGCCGCTCGCGGCCGAGGTCGCGGCACTGATTCTCGCGGGCGCAAACGACGACCGTCTGAAGTGGTCGGCAGACCGAGCGGCGGTCAAGGTGCAGATCGGGAGGATCATCCCGGCCGACTCGGCAGCCCGCCAGACCGTGACGGGACGCCGTCGACGATTCCGGGCGGCGCTCGACGATGAACTGGCGGGCCGCTGGGCCGGCTCCTCGTGGAAGTACGCGCGGCCCGCCAGTCCGTGAGCCCTCCGGTCGGCGACGTCAGCGGGCCGCTCCGGCGATGAAGGTGGCAACGATTGGTCGCGTGGCGATCGAGGCTGACGCGGGCTCGGTCGTAGCGCATCGTCGTGCGGGGATCGGCGTGGCTTGCGGCCTCTTGCACGTCGCGTAACGGCACACCGGCATCGAGGGCGGCGGTGATGAACGCACCTCGGACCGCCCGCGCGGTCGATCTCGCGATCGGAGACCGCGGCGAGGGCCCGATCTTCTGCGGTTCCGACGGCGAGCGTCTCGACCGGCATGCCGCGTCACGGATCGTCCGACGGGTCCCGAACAGCGCCTCCTGTTCGGCGTAACGGTAGATGCACGCGATCGTGCACAGCCGCCGCGCGATCGTGGCGCGCGCCCGGCCCAACGCTTCGAGGTGACGGCCGAAACCCTCGATATCGGCCCGGCGCGCCCCGAACCACAACCGAGGTCGACGTCATCGGAATCATCGTCATGTCAGACCTCCACCACCAGCCGCACCCGACCCGGAGGCGGACCCAGACGAAGCTCCGACGTACGAACGCTTCGCAATATCGCTCCAGAGAGCGGGCATTCGGGACGCTTGGGTCGTTTCACCCCAACCTGTGGTGCTGTGTCGCCCCGGAGGGGTCTGGTGCGGCGGCGCGCAGTTCTGTTACACATGCCGTGGTCGAGGCGGTAGTGGCTAGGGGGGAGCCCGATGATGGGCCGGTTCGTGTGTCGGGTGGTTGTCGGTGCTGCGTTGTTCGGGTTCGTTGGCGTGTTGGGAACGATGCCGGGCTATGCGCTCTCGGTACCGGGCGCTCCGACGGTGCTGGGCGGCGCGGGCGGGAACCAGGTCGCCCACGCGACCTTGTCATGGTCCCCGCCGGTCGACACCGGTGGCGGCATCGCGACATATCTCTACGACGTGTCGACGAACTACAACGCGGGGACGCAGACCGGCACCTGGAGCGCGATCGTCAGTCTCAACCGCAACGTGACGAGAGCGACGTTCCCCTGTAGCGCCGCGTACCCTGCGGTCTGTACGTACCGGCTCTACGCTCGGAACTCCGCGGGGACGAGCGCGCCCAGCGCGCCGTTCACCGCCCCGTGGACGGCGCCGTCGGCGGCTCGGTCCGCCGCAGCCAAGTCGACGAACTTCGTCGACGCCACGGTGACATGGCATCCTCCTGCGGACACCGGCGGCCTCCCCGATATCTATGACATCGCCGTGAGCAACGACCGGGGCGCGACCTGGTCGACCATCGCACAGAGCGTCGCCGCGACGAGCTACTTCGCGCCTGGTTCGTGCACGAACGGTTTCGTCTGCGAGTACAAGGTCTGGGCGAGGAACGTCATCGGGGTGGCCGCGTCGGCGTCGAACATCACGAAGTTCGCGGTCGCGCCCGGCCCGGTGCAGTCGCTCGCGGTGGCACATCTCAGTGACGACCCAACCGTCGGCAATCCGACCTCGGGCACGTCGACGATGACCATCTCGTGGAACCCTCCCGTCGTGGGTCTGGGTGGAGGGCCGTACGAGCTGCAGGAGTGCGCCGGTATTTGCGGCACGTTCTCGCCCGGATGGTCGGCGAGCGAGGCGATCCCCAACAACACCCTCTCGGTCACGCGCGTCTGCGGAGCCGGTCAGGTGACATGCACCTACCGTGTGCAGGCGACCAACACCCGCGGTGGAGTGAGTCAGTGGAGCATTGGCGCCCACTCCAAGCCGAGCGCTCCCACTGCCCTCAGTGCGACGACCGGGTCTACCAACGATGCGGCAACCGTCACCTTCTCGGGTCCTTCCGACACCGGCTCCGCGTCGACGTCCGCGCAGTATGTCTTCTACGTGTGTGCGCAGAACTGTTCGAGCGCCGCCAACTGGTCACTGTCAGCAACAACAGCGGCGTACCCACCGACAACGAATCCCGCGGTCGCGGACGTGATCTGTCCCATCGCCGGTGCCTCGTGCACCGTACGCGTGCAGTTCGTCAACGACTTCGGCTTCCAAAGCCCGCTCAGCAACGCGTTCACGGCGACGGCCGCGTCCGTGCCGGACGCGCCCTCCTCGCTCACTGCGACGACCGGTACCGTGTCAGGCGCCGTCGACCTCGCTTGGACCGCCCCAGGCAACCCAGGGACTGCGGCGATCAGTGACTACCAATACCGCGTCGCGATCGGCGCAGGCGCCTTCGGACCATGGACATCGATCGGATCTACAACAACGGCGTACACCGATACGACCTGTGGATCCGGAAACAGCTGTACCTACAAAGTGCGCGCAGTCAACGCGGTCGGACCGGGACCCTCCTCCAGCGCTGCGACCGCAACCGGCGCTCCATAGCTCCGGCGCGCCACACCCTCCGAGCAGCGCGGATACGTCACCATCCGACAGAACCGTCTAGGCCGCCGGGCGCCTCGCCAGAGGCGCTCGTCAACCTAATCTCGCCACTGCGCCGCGCACCGAACATCGATCTCGCGCACGCGCCCGAGGTGTGTTGCCGACCAGAATGCGCAGCCCGAACACGTCCGGCGTCGAGGTGGGGCGAGCGCGCGTTATGTGCCGCCTCGCTGGGTGGCAGAACGTCTCCCGACCGGGCAATCGGTGCGCTCGGCCCTCGTCAACTCATGGTTGACAACGCCGTGCGTCGTCAACTTACGGTTACGCTGGCTCCTGCACCGACTCTTACCGAACTGGTCGAAGAAATCCGCTCGGATGCTGCGACTTCAGATCCGCTGGTGCAGCTCATCACAGCGGCTGAGATGGTGGCGGCGATAAACGCACGAGCGATTCGGCGCTCGGTTTCTTCGTCGACCAATGCCGTCGCAGCGGACGGTCTGGGCCGAGATCAGCGAGGCACTCGGCGTCACGCAGCAAGCCGCGCACAAGCGATTCAACGCAGCTGAACAACGGCTGAGCTGTTCACCGACCGGGCACAAGCCACGCTGCTCACGGCGGGTCGGGAAGCCGGTTGCGATGGGCCATAACTACGTCGGTACGGAGCATCTGCTGTTGGGGGTGTTCGACCGGTGGCGGCGTGGCGGCGGGTGTCCTCAACGAGTTGAGCGTGTCACGGAAGGCGGTCGAGACGCATCGCCACGCGGTGCCCGCGTTGCCCATGCGAATCTCGGCAGCCCCTGGTCCGTTCGCCCCCGAGCAACGCAGTGCGTCAGCGCGGGCCAGCAGCGAGGCCGTTGCGTTGGCCACAACTACGTCGGCACCGAACATCTTCTCCTTGCTGTTGCAGTCGACGCCGATGGGCTGGCGGCACGGGTACTCGCCGAACTCGGCATGAACTACGACGACCTCGCGGGCGTATCAAGAAGCTGTCCGGCTCGACCGGTAACCGTGCCGCGACAGATCTGCCGATCTCGCGCAGGTCGAGCCTGCCGTTCGTCGACCAGAACGCGCGACCCGATCACTCTCTCCGTAGAGGAAGGCGAGCGCGCGTTATGTGCCGCCTCGCTGGGTGGCAGAACGTGTCTCGACCGGGCATTTCTGCTCCTGTCTGTTACGGCCGTTACCGGCAGTTGCACACAGGACGCCGGATGCATGACTCGGGGCGTAGCGAACGGCGACTTGCTTCAGGCAGGGTCAGGCAAGCGCCGCGCGAACGCCCAGACGACGAGCGGGACCTTAGGGTCATTGCGCAAAGAACGCCACGGACGCAACGGCGGGAATCTCCGTAAGTTGCCACGTACTGCTGCCCTGTTCCCCCAGGATGCGACCTGATCGACCGCAAGGCCCGCGGCTTCCAGCAGGCGACACAGTCCGTGTTCCGTGAAACGCCAGAAATCGTCCGGCGTTCCGTGCACACGGATCATGAACGGCGTCGAAACGACGACGTGACCGCCCGGCTCGCACAGGTCGTGCAATGTGCGGGCCGCCCGCCATGGGTCTTCGACGTGCTCCAGGACCTGTTCACAGATCACGACATCGTGCCGGGCCAGGTCATCCGGCGGATTGCATACATCGAATGTACGGAAGTCCGTGGACGTGTACTCCTTCCACGGGTGCTTCGCATAGCCACTTCCGCTCACTTCCACCGCCCGCAACCGCGTCGGGCCGAGCGATCGCAGGAAGGCGTCCGTCTCGCGGTTCATGACGATCCGCTGCCATTGGTTGACGTTTGCGGCATTGCGGTAACCCAACAGGCCGCGGTCGCCTGGCTCCTCGATCCGCGCACGCAACTTGCGCAACCGCCCGCGCTCCGTGAGCGCAGCCAGCAACTTGCGCGAGTGCCTTACCGTCGCACGACCGATCCCATCCGGCGCACGGCGCCGATTCAACGCATCAGCCACAACGGCTGCCCCTCCGAACCCCGGTTCCGCCGCGGGCAACGCGAACGCCAAGAAGGCGCATTATGCCCCAGCAGATATGGATCGACGCCAATGCGGCAGTCATTTTCGTCGTAGTCCCGTGCTTGGGACTGCGGGAGGCAAGGCTGGCTACAAAAGGTCCACGCATCCGTGAGACCGGGAGATCGGTGTCGAGCGCGGTGCTCCTGTTGTCGACGGCTGAATACTGACCCTCGATCGACGGTCGAAAATTGACCCCCCTTCTTGCGGGTCCAGCACTGGTGGTGGCAGCGAACCCTGGCTCGATGCCGAGCCCGGGAGAAGGGGTCTGCCCCGACCGGCTTCGACCCTTCCCAGAACGCAGTGAGTGTCGCGTGTTCCGAGGCGGTTCGGATCGAGTGGGGACGTCGAGTCGGGGCGGAGTTCGGCGTATCGCTGGTTGCGCAGGACCTCGCTCAACGGTTGACGCTTTTTGGCGCTCCTTTGGAGTTGGATCGAGGATGCGTTGACGATGGCCATCGACGAGCTAGAGCACGCTCGGCTCGCACGTCTGGTCTGTGATGCCGCGGGCCTGCCCGGTCCGGTGGTGTTGGGATCCCACTGTTTACGAGTCCGATCGTGCACTTGACCCGGCAGTGAACATCGCAGTACTCACGGTCCCGAGCCTTTGCCTCGGAGAAACTCTTGCGATCCGCGTCGCGCATCGGTTGCGCGACCATGCGCGGATCGACGAGTCATGCACCGCTCTCGATCGCTGCTCCTCGCGTCCTCGCTGACGAACCGCGACATGCCGCGCTTGGCTGGCAGATCGTCGACTGGCTCCTCGACACGCCCAGCGGCGCGATCGTGCGCGACACGATCAAGTCGGAACTTGCACGCTGGACCGCGATCCTCGAAGCGGGATTCGCCGGACCCGAACTCGAACCGCATTTTGAACAACTTGCCGAAGACGATCTCGCCTGGGGTCTCGCCACACCAGACGACTACAGCACCATCTTCCATGAGGTTGCAGCCCAACGACTGGACGCCGCGCCTCCGGCGTCGACAACTGCTGCCTGGCTAGCTCACGTGCAGCCAACGAGCATCGCGCCAGACCCGCCGATCGGTTCGCTTGGCGGCGAGCGGGATCGACCATTTCTCAATAGCGGACGTGGGAGATCACGCGTCACCGCGACCGCTCAGGTTCAGTTCAGGCCTAATGGGCGGAACCTTCTTAGTAGGGAACGTCCCAGTTTGCGGTGAAGGTATTGCCGGCGGAGTTGAGCGCGCCCGGAGTGGCCAGGTCGTACCTGTTGAACGTGTCCACCATGTGGATGACGTCATCAGGGAACGTCGAGATCACGCCGCTCGTCGCTCCCGAGGTCACGCTCGCGCCCGTCAGTTTCCACGGGGCGAACTTCGCCAGCGGGTAAAGGCCCGTCACCTCACCCGGCCGCTCCGCGATCCACTCCGCGCTCGAACGGGCGCAGGTCAGACCGGTCCCGCACGTCTGGCTTGTCGTGAACGACGCGCTCGGCGTCGTCGAGTCGGTCAGCGCCAGCTTGAAGGTTCCCGCACTGAACACCACCGAGGCGTGGATCAGGTCACCAGGGTTGTTCGCCGCCACGATCTGAATGTCATTCGTCGGGTACATCTCCCACCAGGTGTAGTAGTACGCAGTTCCCTCGAAACACTGGGCGTAAGTCCCGTCCTGCTCGACTGTGTTGTTGTTGAAGCCGTCAAGTCCGACCCAGAACAACGCGATCTGGCCCTCCGGGCCACACGTGATCGTCGGCTGCTTCCACGAGCCACGCACCTTGGAGTACGTGTTCCCCGAACTGTTGTCATCCGCGTACCCAGACCAGTTCCAATACCGGATCGCCGTCGTCCCTGCCCCCGTCCGGACGTGCGTATTCGAAGCTGGCAGGCCAGGGCCCGGCCGACCGCGGTGGACCATCGCGTCAACGCTCGCGCGGCGTCAGCGCGAGCCAAGGCCGCCGAAGCTGAGGCCCGTGTTGTCCGCGTGGACCCTGCCGTCAGAGTTGCTGTTATCGATGGCGATGTCGCCCATGCGGCCGGACCCGCTAACACGGCGACCGCGCCTGCCACCGCCAACAGCCGAACGAAGTGATGGTCCCTCATCTCGCCTCCCACTCTCCGCCACCTTGCCCCTAAGACTGGGCCACCCACCTTGCGGCGTCAACCTGCCCCAAACCACGCGTGCATATCTGTAGATATTCCGGTAATCGTCGAGTCCGAGCACGCTCTCGTAGAACGCCCGCGAACGGTCGATTCGAGATGCTGGAATGGCAATGCGAAAATCGCGCTTCGTGGACGACACCTTTCCTGGGGCGGGGCGCCCATTGGTCGTAGCGCCACAACTGTCGCTCGGGACGCGCCTGGATGCTCGCGATGGGGCAATCTGACGCGGATGAGTTCGTTAGCTCGGGCGCTGACAGACGTATTCGGCGACGATCTGGTCTGCGGTGTAGTTGCGTTCCAGGATGCGCAAGCCGGCGCGCTCGATTATTGGTTCCAACAGCCACGTGAAGGTGCTGTGCTCGTCCCGAACGTGTTCTTCGAGTTCGTCGCGGACCCAGTCGGTGTCGACCGCGGCGCCTGCGGTTGTGCTGAACCATCGCTCGAGCGCCGCTGGAGCCTCATCGGGGCCGAAGCTGTATACGACGTCCCACAGTCGGAAGAGGCCACCGGGCTTCAGCATCGCGGCGACGCGGGTCAGTGCCAGTGCTTTCCAGAAGTCGGGCACGTGGTGCAGTGCGAGTCGGCTGTAGACCAGGTCGGCGCCGCCGCCTTGATGGCGGTAGGTGAGGAAGCCTGCCTCGACGCATTCGACATTGCGGATTGCTGCACCAGCGAGCTTCGCTCGTAAGCCGTCCAACATGACGGCTGACACGTCCACCGCGACGACCCGCTCTGCCCAACGTGCGGCAGCGATTGCGAACTGCCCGGTGCCCGCTCCGATATCGACGACCGTCGCCCGGCTGGGGAGTTGGCTTCGCATCAGTTCGGATTCAGCGTTAGCTGAAGCGTCCTCCTTGCGGTCGTACCGGGCAACGTGGGCGGGATCAAGACCGTCTACGAGGTCAACGACTCGGTGCGGTGTCGACGATCGCGTCGTCGTCGGTAGCCGGGGGATGCACGTGGGGGCGGTGGAGCAGCCGATCGAGGGCCGGGAACCGCGGGCAGCCGCAGATGCCGGCGAGCATCGCGATCGCGCCGAGCAGCAGGAGCACGTCGCCGACGCTGAACACGTTGGCGAGCGGCAACGACCGCGGGATCGAGAAGATGTCGCCGAGAAACGCCAACCGGGCGTGCGTGACCGGCGCCGAGTTGACGAAGCCCTGATGCACGACGGGCTTCCCCGCCGCAACGAGCGCGGTACGCGACGCCGGCATCTCGCCGCCGTTCGCGGCGATCGCGGCGAGGTTCGCCGCGCCGCCCGTCACCGCGACCCAGAGGTTGGGGAGATGACGGTTCGCGTACACGAACACGATCGCGAGCCCGTACGACGCGAGGTGGATGGTCGTGTCGACGGTGTGCGGGAACGCGCGGCGGTGCGATGGTGACGACGAGGAGCTGGAGGCCGAGCGACGAGAGGATCGCGGCCTTGCCCCGCAGTTCGACGTTGCCCAGCTCGGCCAGGCGGCCGCCGAGAGCGACGACGAGGAGGGCGGCGAACGCGAGCCCGGCGAAGATGATCACTGCGTCACGCTCCGCAGCGGTACGGCCGGGCTCGCCCACCGCGAACTGCGCGAGCCATTTGGTGACGTCCGGACCGGAAGCGGGCTTGGCGATCCAGTAGCCCTGTGCGCTCTCGCAGCCGAGTTGCGCGAGGCGGGTGAGCACTGCCTCGCTCTCGACACCCTCTGCGACCGAGCCGATGCCCAGCTTCGCGGCGAGCTCGATCGGTGGACGTGACGATCGCCGCGTCGGCCGGATTGGCCATCATGTTCGTCACGAACGAGCGATCGATCTTGAGGTGGTCGACCGGAAGATCGCGCAGGTTCGAGAGCGACGAATAGCCCGGTGCCGAAGTCGTCGATCGCGATCTTGATTCCCGGCTCGCTGAGCGCGCGCAGCACCTTGAGCGCCCGTTCACGGTCGACGAGGAGCGCGTTCTCGGTCAGCTCGAGCTCGAGCAGTTCGGCGCCGACGCCCGAGACCGCGAGGAGGTCGGCCACGATGCCCGGGAAGTCGCGGTCCTGCAAGTTCCGGGCCGACACGTTCACGGCGACGGTGAGCGAGAGCCCCTGGCGTTTGCCACGCCGCGCACTGCGCCAGCGACTCCGACAGGACCCGGGCCGTGAACGGCGCCATGAGCTCGGTCTGCTCGGCGAGCGGAACGAACTCGTTCGGCATGATCATGCCTAGGCGAGGATGGTCCCAACGGGCCAGCGACTCGAAGCCCGGTGACGCGACCGGAGGCGAGGTCGACCTTCGGCTGGTAGTGGACGCCGACCTCGCACCCGACGATCGCGCGCTCGAGCTCGCCGAGCAGGGCCAGCCGTCCGTGGCTCGTCGTGCGGGAGATGCTGTAGCGGCGGACCGAGTGGTCCGACATCTTCGAGTCGTACATCGCCTCGTCGGCGTGCTGCAGCAGGAGCTCGATGCTCGATCCGTGATCCGGGTACACGGCGACGCCGACGCTGCCGTTGATCTTGATCGGGAAGCCGCCGACGACGCAGGGCTGCGCGAGCACCTCGTGCATGCGCATGCACCGCGGCCATCGCGCCGTCGATGCCGTCGACGTCGGTCAGCAGGATCGCGAACTCGTCGCCGCCGAGCCGGGACGCGACATCGGTGCCGCGGCGGGCGATACGGAGGCGCAGCGCGACCTCCTGCAGCACGAGGTCGCCGATCTGGTGGCCGAGCCGGTCGTTGATCTCCTTGAAGTCGTCGAGGTCGAGCACCGCGATCGCGTACGAACGACCGGAGCGCGACCGCGTGCGCGTGCGCGTTGGTGGCGTGCTCGAAGAACTGGCGCCGGTTGGGGAGGTCGGTCAGCTCGTCGTGCGTTGCCTCGTGCTGGCGTCGCAACGCGAGGCTCGCCGCGCGGTACACGTTCCAGACCGCGATGACGAGCAGCGGGACGAGGAAGAGGTTCCGCGTCGCGGTGATCGCGAACACCGGCCCGAGCGCGAGCAGCATCCCGTCGGTCGAGAGGTTGGAGGCGACGGCCTTGCGGACCATCGGGTACACGCCGATGCCTTCGTGCAGCGCGAGGACGACGCTCGTCAACAGGATGTTCGTGAAGAACGCGGCCGCGGCCGCGCACACCATCACCACGAACCACGCCCACATCGGTTCCGAGCTCCCGAACAGATCGTGTCCGTGGGGGAGTGCGAGCACGCAGACGGCGACGCCGAGCGAGACGACCATCTGCGCGGCGTTGAACGCGACCCGTACCGGGGGCTTGCGGCGGACGGCGTCGCCGAGCGCGCTCGCGAGCGCCATCGCGAACAGCGCGCCCGCCGGGGAGAGGAGCACCAACGCGAACGCGAACGTCCACGAGATCGTGATGTCCGAGCCTTCGTGCAGCCGAAGGAAGGTCATCGGCCGCGCCTCGCTCAGGAGGAGCAGGACCGCGAGGATCACGAAGCCGGAAGGTCGCGCGCCCGCAGACGTCGTGCAGGCGCGAACCGACGCCCGCAGCTACGAGGGCGGCTCGTCCCGAGGACGATGACTCCGCCGACATAGATACGGGCGCGGCCCGCCGACCGGCTCCACGCGCGTCCTCCACCATCCGTGGTTCTTCGCCGTGCCGGGCGTACGACTTGAGTGCTAGCTCACCATTTCCAGGGCGCCGCAAGCACGCTGAAAGCCGCGACGAGGGCCGCGACGACGGTGGCGTTGGCGAGGGGCTTCCACTTGAGCATGTGTTCCTCCGAACGAAAACGGGGCGGGCAATGGAAGACGTGGGTTTCGCCACTGACTCCCCTGCCGGCGAGGCGACCATGTTGCAGCCGGAGGATCAACATCCCGTCCCGAGCAATAACGGCCGCGGCCGCCACGTTCCGAAGCCGCCCGCCCGGAGAGTGACCAAGGCCACGATCCCGGCGGTCGGAGACGGGGGTCAGGTCGGGGCTGCCCGCCGCGCCAGCCGGGTAACTCAGCCCTCGCGGAGGTGCTCCTCGATCGACGCCACCTTCTCGTGCAGCATGTCGGCGGAACCCGGGCGGGAGTCGATCTTCACGACGACGCTGACGCGCGGGGCCCGGAGCGCGACGTCGTCGACACAGCGTTTGACCAGTGTCATGACTTCGTCCCACTCGCCCTCGACGAGCGTGAACATCGCGTTCGTCTCGTTCGGTAGTCCGCTCTCGCGCACGATCCGCACGGCACCGGCCACGATCTCACCGACGGAATCGCCGACGCCGAGTGGCGTGATCGAGAACGCACAGAGCATGTGAGCTCCTCGAAGTTCGCGGCGACCACGCCGGGTTACGAACGGGCCCAGCGACCGCGCGGTTCGGTCCCGGTCTCGGCCGGCGGGGCACAGGAGGCGAGCCGCAGGTCGCGTGAGCCGAACGAGGGCGGGAGGACATATCCGTCCTGCGTCCGTCGCAGGCGGTACGAAGGCCGCGCGGGATTGCCGAGCACCTCGACGATCTCGACGCCGTCGATCCATTGGTCACCGAACCGGCAGCACACCGCGGTGCCGACCGTGAACGGCGCGCCCGGAACGAGCTCGACGGCATCGCCCCGACCGACCTCGCGCGCGTCTCCGGGCGGCGTCGCGAAGACGCTCCCGCCGAGCACCCGCGGTCGCGGTGGCTCGGCCGGCGGCGCGGGCGGGAGCGCGAGACGCCCGATGGCCTCGGAGATCGCGCGCCGTTCCTGACGGTCGTCGTCGATGCGTCCGGCGAGCAACTCGTACATGGACGCGACCTGCCGGAGCGCGCCGGACACGTCGGTGGTCTGCGCGGCGATCGCCTGTTGGAGCGCTCTCGCCGCGGCCTCGCTCGCGGCCTCGAGGCGTTGGTTTCGTTCCATCTCCGTGCTGATCGTCGCGTTCAGGGCCACGACCGCGTCGACGAGCGCCGCGGCCTGCTTCGCGCTCGCGTCGAGCCGGCGGCTCGCCGCATCGAGGAGCTCTTCTGTCTCTTGGCGTTTGCGTCGACCGAACACGCCCGGCACCTTGGTTGGAAGGGTGGACCCATCACGCTAATCACCGGAGGCCTGCTACGTACAGACGAGTCTTAGAATGCGGTCGTGCCGACACCCGTGGGGCCGCTCGGGCCCGAGGAGATCGACCCCGACGATCCCGACCTCTGGGACTGGGACGCCGAGTTCCCGGGCCGCACCGGGTGGCCCGGCTGGGTACGGGTGACCGCGTTGCTGATCGCGGTCGTGTTCGGACTGCTGGCGATCGCGTCGCTCTTCCGCTGAGCGGGTGCGCTCCCGAGCCGCGGCCCGGGAGGCGGTCGGGCTCAGGGACCCGACGTGATCGCGATCGTGGCCTGCGTGCAGTACGCGCCCGCCATGCTGTTGGCCGGCACGAGCAGCTTCACGAGCGCGGGCGCGACGTCGTAGGTCCCGGCCCCGTCGCCCGCGGCGGCGTCGATGATCGTCCGAGGCGTGGTGAAGTCGGTGAAGCCTGCCGAGGTCACACCCGTCATGCTCGTGCCGACGTCGGCGGCGGAGACGACGGGCGGATCCATCGAGACGTTCGTGCCCGAGATGGTCGCCGTCGCGCCGGCCGAGCAGTCGGCGCCGGTGCCGTTGCGGAAGTCGGGCACGAGCAAGGTCACGTTCCAGCCCGCGAGCGCACCCGAGTTGTCGATGATCACGAACGGGGCGATCGTCGCCGAGGTCAGCTGGTCGGTTCCGTTCAACGTCACGGGATTGAAGTTGCCGACGGTGGGAAGGCCGCTGCCCGCGTCGAACAACGGTGGATCCGCGGGCGCGCGCGTGGCCGTCGCGATCGCGACCAGGGTCGCCGCGATCACGGCGCCGGCGACCTTCGCTCTCGTGAATGCGGTTCTGGCGTGCTGCATGTCCGACTCGCCGGTGGATGCGGTGTCCGATCTGGGCTCACATCGGCCCTTTCGGTGTCCGGCTGAGTGCGGTTACGGCGTTTGGCGCCCAAATGTCCCGACAGAAGTCACGCTGGGTGACCGTCGGGGGCCGGGTCCAGCTCGGCGACGATGTCCCGGTACCGGCTCGCCTTCGCCTGGAGCTCGGCGAGGAACCCCTGGAGCAGGCCGAGCTTCTGGTTGACCTCGTATTGCAGGCGTGCGTTCAGCTCCATCGCCTCGCGCACCATCTCGCGCCGGCGTGCGGTGGAGATGCCGCGTTCGGCTTCCGCGCGCAGCTCCGCGAGCCGGTCCTCGGTCTGCAGGATGACGCGGATCCGCTCGAGATCGAAGCCCATCACGTCGCGCAGCTCGAGAATGCGCTGCAACCGCTCGACGTCCGCGTCGGAGTAGAGCCGGTTGCCGCGCGGCGTGACCCCCGACGGCTGCAACAGGCCCATCTCCTGGTAGTAGCGCAACGTGCGGGTGGTCACCGCGGCACGACGGGCGACTTCGCCGATGGCGAGGAGCGGCGCGGCGGTCGTCGCGCCCGTGCCCGTCGGCTCGCCGGTGGTGGTCATGCGGGGACCCATTCTTCCGGCTCCGGTGCCTCGTCCCCGTGACCGGGACCCGGTTCCGGCGGCGCGCCGAACGCGCCGACCGCATCTTCGCTGCCGTCGCCGTCGCCGGCGACGAACCGGGCGCCGCGCAACCACGAGGCCGCCGCCGCGATCAGGCACATGATCAGCGACGCGACGAACGCGATGCGCAGGCCGTGCATGAACGGGTTGGCGATGAGGTGCGGGAAGAACGTCTTGCCCGTGATCTGGCTGAACTGCGCCTGGGTCACGCCCGCCTTCGACGCGCTGCCGAGCAGCTTCTGCATCGGGTTGTAGCCGAGGAACGCGGCGAAGAGGCTGCCGACCGGCGGGAGGGCCGCGATCTCGTGGGCCTTCGCCGGCGCGACGCCGTTGGCGCTCAACGCCGTCGACATCGAGTGGGGGAGCGTGGCCGAGAGCCCGACGATCAACAGCGAGAAGAACACGCCGACCGACAACACCATGCCGCCGTTCTGGAAGGTCGCGCGCATGCCCGACGCCGCGCCGCGGTTCTCGGGCGGGACGCTGTTCATGATGCCGGTCATGTTCGGCGCCGCGAAGAGCCCCATCCCGATCCCGTTCATCAACAACAGTGCCGCGAAGACCGGGAAGGCGAAGTCGGCGGGCAGGAACGTCAGGAGCCCGAAGCTGGCCGCGGCGACGAACATGCCGCCGGTCGCGAACGGACGGGCGCCGTGCCGGTCCGACAACCAACCGGCGAGCGGTCCGGCGAGGAGGAAGCCGCCGGTCAGCGGGAGCATGTAGATGCCGGCCCACAGCGGCGTCCGCTCGAAGCTGTAACCGTGCAGAGGCAGCCAGATGCCTTGGAGCCAGATGATCAGGACGAACTGCATGCCGCCGCGCCCGATCGACGAGAGCAGACCCGCGATGTTGCCCATCGCGAAGGCCTTGATGCGGAAGAGGTCGAGTTGGAACATCGGGTCCTCGACCCGCGTCTCGATCCAGCCGAACAGGACCAACAGCGCGGCGCCGCCGACGAGCTCGAACAGCACCCACGGTCCGGTCCAACCCATCGTGTGACCGCCGTGCGGCAACAGGCCGTAGGTCAGGCCGATGAGGATCATCACGAGCCCCGCGCCGAAGGTGACGTTGCCCCACCAGTCGATGCGCGAACGCCTTCCTGGATCCCGACCTCGCGCAGCTTGAGGTAGGCCCACACGGTTCCGAAGAGGCCGATCGGCACGTTGACCCAGAACACCGCGCGCCAGTCCACGTCGGCGAGCACACCGCCGACGACGAGACCGATGAACGCGCCGGCCATGCCCGCGATGACGCTCGACGCCGATCGCGAAGCCACGCTGGGTCGACGGGAACGCGTCGGTGAGGATCGCGGCGGAGTTCGCGGTGAGCAGCGCGCCCGCCGATTCCCTGCACGACGCGGAAGATGATCAACCACATCGCGCCCTTCGACCCGTACCACGGACACAGCGAGAGCGCGAGCGACGCCGCGCTGAACACCGCGAAGCCGGCGTTGTACATGCGGACGCGGCCGTACATGTCGCCGAGCCGCCCGAACGTCACGACGAGCACCGCGGTGACGACGAGGTAGCCCATCAACATCCAGAGCAGGTAGCCGACGTTCGCGGGCTGGAGCGGGTCGAGGCGGATACCGCGGAAGATCGCGGGCAGCGAGATGAGGACGATCGAGGAGTCGAGCGACGCCATGAACACGCCGAGCGTCGTGTTCGACAGCGCGACCCACTTGTAGCGGTCCTCGGCGGGGGCGGCGGGCGCCGGACCGGCGCTCGTGAGGGTTGCCATACGCGGAGACCTCCTGAACACGCCCGGTCGATTGACGTCAACGTCAACGTACGATAGCCGTTCGATGGTTCCCCCCTCGGTAGCGTCGGGCCCGTGTCGGTCGCGTTCGTGCTCTCCGGGGGTGCCAGCCTCGGTGCGGTCGAGGTCGGGATGCTCGCCGCGCTGCGCGAGCGGGGCATCCGGCCCGACGTGATCGTCGGGACCTCGGTCGGCGCGCTCAACGGCGCGTGGCTGGCCGGGCATCCCGACGCGCCGATCGACGATCTCGCGGAGGTCTGGAAGGCGACTGCACCGCTCCGACGTCTTCCCGGCCGATCCCCGGCGCGGCCTGCTCGCGTTCGCCGGCCGGCGCCGCAGCTTGTTCGACGAAGGCCCGCTGCGCACGTTGATCGAGCACCACGTGACCTTCGACCGGCTCGAGGACGCGCCGATCCCGTTGCACGTCGTCGCGGTCGAGGTGCTCACCGGTCGCGACGTGCTGTTGTCGACGGGGCCGGCGGTCGAGTCGGTGCTCGCGAGCGCGGCGCTGCCCGCCGATCTTCGATCCCGTCGAGATCGACGGCGTCGCCGTACATGGACGGCGGCGTCGGGAACAACACGCCGATCTCGCACACGGTCGCGCTCGGCGTCGACCAGGTCTGGGTGCTGTGCGCCGGGCACGCGTGCGCGCTGACCGAGCCGCCGACGAGCGCGCTCGCGATGGCGCTGCACGCGCTGAGCCTGCTGCTGCACCGCCAGCTCGCGTCGACGTCGAGCGCTACGAATCGATGGTCGAGCTGCGCGTGCTCCCGCCGCTGTGCCCGCTCACCGTCTCGCCGCTCGACTTCTCGCACTCCGAGGAGCTCATCGACCGCGCGTACGACAGCGTCGACGCGCTGGCTCGACGAGGAACATCCGCCGGTCGGCCAGGCGCGGTTCCTCGGCGCGCACGACCACCCCGCGTGACACGGGCTGGCGGCGTCCGACGGCCGGTCAGGTCTCGGCGGCCTGCTGGACGAAGCGGACGTGGTTGTCGCTCGGGGCCGCCGGCTGCCACCGGCCCGTCGACGCGCGCCACTCACGACCGGCGAACGACACCGTCGTGACGCGGTACTGCTGGGCATGGCCGACGAGCCAGCTCGCGACCGTCCAGCCCGCGGCGCGGGCGCGAACGACGCGTCGAGCGAGGCGACGCCGAGCTCGTTGCGCCAGCGTGGCGTGACCGCCGGGACGGGGCGCGCGTGCGCGGCGAGCGAGAACCGGCACGCGACCCCGGCCTCGGTCTCGCCGGTGAGCGCGATCGCGAGCGTGCGGGCCTCGGGTTCCCACTGCGCGTACGCCGTCGGCGCGCCGCTGCGCTGCACGTGTTGCGCGGCGTCGGTGATCGGCAGCGTCTCCCAGCCGTCGACCCTGCGTGAGCGCGGGGAAGAACGCGGCGGCCGCGTAGCTCGGCGTCAGGATCTCCGTCGCGGTGCCCCAACCCTGCGACGGGCGCTGCTGGAACAGCCCGAGCGAATCGCGGTCGCCGTAGGAAGGTTGCGCAGCCGCGACTCCTGCAGCGCGGCCGCGAGCGCGACCGTGACCGCGTGGTCGGGGAGGTCCGAGCCGCTTGCCGACCGCCGCGATCGTCGTCGAGTTCGCGGCCTGGTCGGGGTCGAGCGTGTAGCGTGGTGGTGCCGTCGCCGACGACGCACGGCACGCGGGGCGGTTGCGCGTGGTGGCGCAGCGACGACCGTCACGATCACGCCGCGCGCGACGAGCGCGACGGCGACGACGCCGGCGCCGATCCGCCGCACCGCGGTCGTGACGGCCATCCGGTCGAAGTTACGCCGCGGCGTGCGACGGAGTCGCGCGTCGCTCAGGCGGCGGGAGTTTCCGACGCGCGGACGCGGACGACCACGCGTCGGGGACCGCGATGCGCAGGACGTCGGCGCTCTGCGCGATGCGACCCCGCCGGCGGTACTCCTCGATCGCGACTGCGAGGTCGCGGCGGATCCACGCCCGCACCGGACGCCACGCGATCGCGATCGCGAGCACGGTGAGCACCACGACCGCGGCCATCAACACGACGTCGGGCATCGACGAGCCGGACGGCTGCACGACGATCGAGAGCACCACCGACGCGAAGATCGAGGAAGCCGCGTTCGATGCGGCGACCGACCGCGGCGAGCGGAACGAGACCCCACAGCACGTACCAGGGCAGCACGATCGGCCCGAGCGCGACGATGAGCGCGAGCGCGAAGCCGCACGCGCGCACGGTGCCGATCTTCGGCGCGCGCCACAGCAGGTACGCGACGCCGACGACCGTCGTGAGCGCGCCCGCGGTCCGGACGAGGTTGAGCACCTGGGTCTCGTGGCCGACGACGACGGAGATCCAGTGCGCGAGGAAGGTCGTCGGGGTGAGCAGCGTGCGGTTGGTCCCGGGGATCCCGAGCGCGCCGATCCAACCCCAACCGAGACCGCACGCCCAGGAGACGAACGACGAACGCGACGCGCGCCGGCCGCCGACGAGCTTGGCGAACAGCGGGAGCCGCCGCTCGGCCGGCGCGCGGCGGACGGCGTCGAGGATGATGAACCCGGCCGGGATGACCGCGGGCACCTTGATCGTCGCCGCGAGCATGCAGAGCAGCACGCCCAGCAGCGGGCGATGACCGACGACGCCGACCGCGAGTCCGGCGACGATCAGCCCGATCATCGAGCGCGTCGTTGTGACCGCCGCCGATGAAGTGGAACAGGATCGAGCGGGTTGCAGACGCCGAGCCACACGGCCCGGGCCGGGTCCTTGCCCGCGGCGCGCGCCAGCGCCGGCAGCGAGACCGCGATCAGCACGACGCCCGCGACCTCGAGCAGGCGCAGGAGCATGATCGGACGCTGACGACACTGCCGCCCGACAGCCGCACCGCGACGTTCGCGAGGCGCAGGAAGAGCGGTCCGTACGGCGACGGCGTGACGAGCCACGCGTGACTGACGGGCTCGAGGAACTTCGATCGCGCCGAGCGCGGCGGGACCGAACTCGTACGGGCTGATGTGGCGGTTCACCATCAGCCCGTCGGCCGCGTAGCTGTAGAGGTCGCGGCTGAAGATCGGCGGACCGATCAACAACGGCGCGGACCAGATGCACGCGATCCGGTACAGCGGCTTGACTTCCGCGCCGCGGCGCAGCAACAGGCCGAGCACGAGCCACGCGCCGAGCACGAGGATCAAGCCGAACGTCATCGTGACCGCGCCGAGAACGGTCGCGGCGGTGCCCTTCGGCATGACCGTGAGGATCGCGCGTTCGACCGACGAACCGGTCGGGCCGGTGGGGCCGACCGCAATGCCCGAGACCGTGATGAGCACCATCCCGATCGCCCCGGACGCGCCGAGCGCGACGGTGGTGCCCCGTGGCCACCGACTGGCCCCGGGTTCCGACCGCGATCCGGGCAATCGCTGCTGTCCGCCACCAGCCTCATTATGGTCCAGTGGCCGCACGAGAACCGGTCTGGGTCCCGTGTGCAGGCCGGGTGCGGTGCGGGTGTGGTGCGGGTGCGGTGCGGGATGCCGTCCGCCCGCGGACGGCACCGGTCTCGCGCCGCGCGCTTCGATCGGTGAACTCCGCGCCACGGCCTGCGGCCACGGGCCCGGTCAGGTGATCGCCTCGAGCGTGCGCGCCGGGCGACTACCTTGCCGCGCATGAGTGCATCGCTGCTGTTCGTCACGCAGGTCGCGCCCGTACGCCGACGGTCCCGCGGGCGTCCACGGCGTGCTCGACCAGGCCGCGGTCGGCGTGCACCAGGTCGCCGAGATGCACGGGCTCGCCGGCCGTCGCGTCGACGACGTGCGCGGCGTATCGGTCGACGACATTCGCGCCGCGCGGGCGCTCGCGCTCTTCACCATCGGCGAGACGCCGTGGAACACCGAGCAGCGGTCGGCGATCGTCGAAGGGTTGCGCGCGGGCCGTCTGTCCGTGTGCGCGATCCACTCCGCCACCGATTCCTGTTACGGGTGGCCGGAGTACGGCGCGATCGTCGGCGCTCGCTTCGACGGTCATCCGTGGACGCAGACCTTCGTCGCCGACGTGTTCGAACCCGCGCACCCGGCGTGCGCGCACCTCGGGGCCGGTTGGACGCTGGCACGACGAGGTGTACCAGTTCCGCGACCTCCGCCCCGACGCGCAGGTGCTGCTGCGCGTGCGCGACGGCGAGCTCGACCTCACGGCGTCCGGCGCGCGCACGCCCGAGTTCGGTTTCCCGCTCGCATGGTGTTTCACCGAGGGACGCGGGCGGGTCTTCTCGACCAGCCTCGGCCACTTCCCGTCGGCCTGGGAGTCCCCGGCCTACCTCCGTCATCTCGCCGGTGGGCTCGCCTGGACCCTCGGCGACGCGGCGTGAGCCGGCCGCGCAACTTCTCCGACTGGGCCTACTGGCGGTTGCACCACGAACGCACCGTCGCGCTCCCGGCGTCGCCCCCGGCCGAGAGCGACGACGTCTGGCGGGCGCGGACGCGCGCACGTCTCGATCGAGCTGCTCGGCGCGCATCCCGAGCCGGTGCCGCTCGACCTCGAGACCACCGAGGAGGTCGACTGCGGCGACTACACCCGGGCGCGCGTCGTGTTCGACGTCGAGGACGACGATGTCGGTGCCGGCGTATCTGCTCGTCCCGCACGCCCGGCGCGACGCCGGCCCCGGTCCCGCGGTTCTCGCGGTGCACGGCCACGGCGCGGGCAAGTCGCTCGTTTGTGGTCTCGAACCCGGAGGCCCCGGCGACGACTACGCGCACGCGCTCGCGTCGCTCGGCTACGTCGTGCTCGCGCCCGACCTGCGCGGCTTCGGCGAGCGGGCCGACTGGATGCCCGAGGACAAGTACGCGTGCGACTGGAACCTCGTGTGCGCGACGATGGCCGGCGTCGTCCCGTTGGAACGCAACCTCTGGGACCTCGGGCGCGCGCTCGACGTGCTGGGCGCGCACCCGCTCGTCGACGCCGCCCGGATGGCGGTCGCGGGACTGTCGTACGGCGGGACGTGTTCACTGTTCCTCGCCGCGCTCGACGAGCGGGTGCGCGTCGCCGTCGTCTCCGGGTACCTGTCGTCGTGGCACGCCGCGCACCGCGTTCCCTGGAACATGTGCGGTTCGCAGGTGATGCCCGGCCAGCTCGGTGTGATCGAGCACCTCGACATCGGCGCGCTCGTCGCTCCGCGCCCGTTGCTCGTCGAATCGGGAACCGACGACATGATCTTCCCGGCGGACGTCGCGCGCGACGACGGTCGTTCAGCTCGGTCGCGTGTACGAACGCATGGGCGCGCCGGACGGCTCGCTCGTGCACGGGGTGTTCGAAGGTGATCATCGTTGGTACGGCACCGACGTGCCGGCCTTCTTGGAGAGGTGGCTGTGAGCAAGATCGACGATCGGCTGAAGGAGCTCGGAATCGACGTTGCCCGGGCCGTACCCGCCGCACGATCCGCTCGACGCGATCGTCGTGCACGGCGGCCGGGCGCGCACGTCGGGCCAGCTGCCGCGCGACCACGACGGCAAGTTGGTGCACCCGGGCGTGCTCGGCTCCGACCTCACGGTCGACGCGGGTGCGGAGGCGGCGCGCTGGTGCGCGCTGAACGCGCTCTCGGTGCTGCGCGACGGTCTCGGCTCACTCGATCGCGTCGACCGCGTGCTCACCGTCCTCGGTTTCGTGGCGTCGGCGCCGGGCTTCGCGCAGCAGCCGGCCGTCGTCGACGGCGCGAGCAAGCTGCTCTACGAGGTGTTCGGTGACGCCGGTCGCCACTCCCGCTCGGCGATCGGCGTCGCCGCGCTCCCGCGGGGCGGCGCGGTCGAGATCGAGATCGAAGTCGCCCTCACCACCTGACCCCCAAAACCCTGCCAACAGTTGTCAGGATTATCGGCGTGTGACGCCCTTTTCCCAGCGAACTGTTTGCTGGAATATGGGCGTCCAGAGCCCAAAACCCAGCGAACTGTCGTTGGGGTTTCGTGGCTCGTACCGAGGGTTCGCTCGTAGGCTCCGCGGATGAGCGCGCGCATCACGGTCGTCGGCGGGGGCAGCTACCACTGGGCGCCGCGGCTCCTCGCCGACTTCGCGAACACGCCGTCGCTCAGCGACGCGCACGTGGTCCTGCACGACCTCGACGGCGAACGCATGAAGCTGATGCAGGATCTCGGTGCGCAGATCGCGAGCCGGCGCGGCATCGCGATGACGGTCGAAGCCGAAGGCGATCGGCGCCGCGCGGTCGCGGGCGCCGACTTCGTCATCACCGCATTCTCGGTCGGCGGCTTCGACTCGATGCAACACGACATCGAGATCCCGCAGCGCTTCGGCATCCGTCAGCCGATCGGTGACAGCGTCGGGCCGGGCGGGATCCTGCGCGCGCTGCGCAGCGTGCCCGTGCTGCTCGACATCGCGCGCGATGTCGAGGAGGTCGCGCCCGACGCGTGGCTCGTCAACGTCACGAACCCGCTTACTGCGCTGTGCCGCTCCGTGACGCGCGAGACGAACGTGAAGACGGTCGGCCTCTGCAACGAGTGGGTCGGCTGCTCGTGGATCCTCAGCCTGCTGTTCGACTGCGGCATGGCCGACGTCGACCCGATCCTCGGCGGCGTCAACCACTACCCGCTGGCCACGTCGCTGCGCATCAAGGGCGAGGACGACGGGTTCGTGCGCCTCCACGCGCTGCTCAACGACCCGGAGCGCACCGCGACCGAGCCGATCTGGATGGATCCGCCCGAGAAGGCGGGCTGGATCAAGACGGCGCCGGCCGACGTACTGGACGAAGCTCGACGTCATCGAGAACAACCGGGTGCGGTTCGAGCTGTTCCGCCGCTTCGGTGTGCTCGTCGGATCGGGCGACCACCACTCCGTCGAGTTCATGCCCGGCTTCGTGCACCCCGGCGAACGACTACGGCCACGAATGGCGGGTCCATCACTACGGGATGACGGGCCACCGCGCGCGACGCGGACGACGACGTCGAGTTCTACGAGGAGATGCGCGACGCGCCCGACGTGACGCGCATGCCGTCGGGCGAGCTCGTCGCGCAGCTGCTCGACGGGATGGTTACGGGCCGCGCGCAGCAACTGCCGGTCAACCTGCCGAACGAGGGCAACGTCACGAACCTCGACGACGACGCGGTCGTCGAGATCATGGGTGTCGCCGACGACGACCGGTGTGCGCGGGCGCGACAAGACCACCGTTCCCGGGATCATGGGTGAGTTCCTGCGGCGCATCAACGTCGTGCAGGAATGGACGGTCGAGGCCGCGGTCGCGGGCGACCGGGAGCTCGTCGCTCGAGGCGATGCTCGCCGACCCGATCGCGGCGCAGCTTCCGTACGAACGCATCATCGAGATGACCGACGAGATGCTCGCGGCGACGGCCCGGTGGCTCCCGCGTTTCGACGCCTAGGATCGCCGCCATGGCACCGCGGATCGTCGTCGTCGGTGGCGGCAGCTACCAGTGGGTCCCGAAGCTGCTCGTCGACCTCGTGAACACCCCTTCGCTCGCCGAGGCCGAGATCGTCCTGCAGGACATCGATCCCGCGCCGCTCGAACCGATGGCCGACTTCGTGCGCCACGTCGTCGGTCTCAAGAAGCTCCGGATGACCGTCTCGACCACCACCGACCAGCGCGCCGCGCTCGCCGGCGCCGACTACGTGGTCGTCACGATCTCGACCGGCGGCTTCGACAGCATGCGCCACGACCTCGAGATCCCGGAGCGCCACGGGATCAAGCAGTCGGTCGGCGACTCGGTCGGCCCCGGCGGGATCATGCGCGCGCTGCGCAACATCCCGGTGCTCGTCGGCATCGCGCGCGACATGGAGGAGCTCTGTCCCGACGCGTGGATGCTCAACATCACGAACCCGATGACCACCCTCTGCCGGGCGATGACCCACGAGACGAAGATCCGGACGGTCGGGCTGTGTCACGAGATCGCGGGCGCGCAGTTCGCGCTGGCGACGCTGTTCGACGTCGGGTTCCTCGACCTCGACTTCGAGATCGTCGGCGTGAACCATCTCCCGATCTTCACGGCGCTGCGCGTGAACGGCGAGGACGCGTTCCCGCGTCTGCGTGCACTGATCGACGATCCCGACGGCCTGGGCGCCGAGCCGATCCGCATCCCGCCCGAATACGGCGAGGAGGCGCAGCGCCTCGCGTCCGGCTTCTGCAAACGTGATCTGCTCGAGCACCACAAGGTGAAGCTCGCGCTCTTCGAGCGTTACGGCGTGCTGCCGGGCGCCGGCGACCGTCACCTCGTCGAGTTCTTCCCCGGCTTCCTCACCGAGGAGTCGGGTTGGGGCAAGCGTTGGGGCGTCGAGCTCACCACGATCGCGGATCGTGAGGGCGACGCCGGCGGCCACAAGGAGGCGCTCGCGAAGATGCGCGCGTCCGACGAGGTGTCGACGATGCCCTCGGGCGAGATGGTGGCGCCGATGATCGACGCGTTCCTGCGCGACCGGCCGCACGCGTTTCCGCTCAACCTGCCGAACACGGGCCAGGCGCCCGACCTCCCGCCCGACGTCGTCGTCGAGGCGATGTGCGTCGCCGACGGCAAGGGCCTGCATCCGCGCGACGACTCCCGTCTGCCATCCGTGCTCGCCGAATGGCTGCGCCGGATCTCGGCCGCGCAGGAGGCGACGGTCGCGGCCGCGCTCTCGGGCGACCGCGAGAAGGTCGTCGAGGCGATGTTGCTCGACCCGCTCGCGGGACGCATCGACTTCGACCATCTCGAGCAGATGACCGACGAGATGCTCGCCGCCACCGCGCAGTGGCTGCCCGCAGTTCGCGTGAGCCGCATCGAGGCGTTCGACGCGTTGACGGTCCACGTCGACGACCTCGACCGAGATGGCGCGCGACGCCGCAGTCGACGCGGCCGGGGCCCTGCGCGCCGCGATCGTCGGCGCGGGGCGAGGCGAACGTCATGCTCGCGACGGGCAACTCGCAGCTCGCGTTCCTCGTCGAGCTGGTCGACATTTCCCGACATCTCCTGGGACAAGGTGCGCGCGTTCCACATGGACGAGTACGTCGGGCTTCCGCCGGCGCACTCGGCCAGCTTCCAGCGCTACATGCGCGAGCGGGTGGCGGCCCGCCTTCCCGTCATGGAGTTCAACTACCTGAACGGCGATGCGCCCGACCCGGAGGCGGAAGCGACCCGCTACGAGACGCTGCTGCGGGCGCATCCGCTCGACTTGTGCTGCGCGGGGATCGGTGAGAACGGGCATCTCGCGTTCAACGATCCGCCGGTCGCCGACTTCGACGACCCGCGTGACGTGAAGGTCGTCGCGCTCGAACCGGAATCCCGGCGCCAGCAAGTGGGGGAGGGGCACTTCGCGACGATCGACGACGTCCCCACGCATGCGATCACCGTCACGATTCCGGCACTGTTACGGGCCCGGCAGCTCCTCGTGATCGTGCCCGAAGCGCGCAAGGCGGTGGCCGTACACCGAGCGCTCTACGGACCGATCTCCACCGAGTGTCCGGCGTCGGTGCTCCGCCGCCAACCGAACGCCACGCTCTATCTCGACGCGGAGTCGGCGGCGCTCCTCGAGTCGTGAGCACTTCGTCACCCGAGGACGCTCGGTACGCGCAGGTCCTTTCGTTCCCGAGTGCGGCGGAGTTGCGCCGGCGGCTGCCACCGCTCGTCGGCGGGCTCGTTGTGATGGGTTTCGCGATCGCGGTCTCGGTGCGCGCGCAGCTCGGAGTATCGCCGTGGGACGTGCTCCATCAGGGCATCGCCGCGCAGACGGGCATCTCGTTCGGGATCGTCGTCGTGCTCGTCGGGTTGGCGGTGCTCGCTCGCGTGGATCCCGCTACGGCAGCGCATGGGCGTCGGCACCGTGCTCAACACGTTGACGGTGGGTCTCATCGCGAACCTCGGCCTCTACCTGATCCCCGAGCAACACGCCTTGTCCATACGAATCCCGATGCTGCTCGTCTCGGTGGTGATGTTCGGCGTGAGCGGCGGCCTCTACATCGGTTCCGGTCTGGGGCCCGGTCCGCGCGACGGTCTCATGACGGCGATCGCGGGCCGCGGGCACCGGATCTGGGTCGTGCGCACTTGCCTCGAATGCACCGCGCTGGTCGCCGGGTTCTTCCTCGGCGGGCACGTCGGCGTCGGCACCGTGCTGCTCGCGTTCACGATCGGCCCCGCGACGCATGCGGGCCTGCGCCGCTTCCATCTGCCCGTGCACGAGGACGCGCCGGAGGTGCTCGGCGAATGAAGGTCGTCGTCGTCGGCGGGGGGTTCGGCCGGCGCGTGGTCGCGCCGGTGTTCGCCGCGACCGACGGGTGCGAGGTGGTCGACGTCGTCTCGGCCCGCGACGACCGCGCGATCGAAGCCGCGGTGGGCCGGGCCGACGTCGATCTCGTCAGCGTGCACTCGCCGCCGTTCCTGCACGCGCCGCACGTGCGCCGCGCGCTCGCGGCGGGCAAGGCGGTGCTGTGCGACAAGCCGTTCGCGCTCGACGCCGACGAGGCCGCCGACCTCGAAGCCGAGGCCCGCGCCGCGGGTGCGGTCGCGCTCTGCAACTTCGAGTTCCGGTACGCGCCCGGCGCGGGCCGTGCTGCGCGACATGATCGCGGCGGGCGATCTCGGACGGGTCGAGCGCGTACAACTGACGCGGCTGTCGGCGGGTACGCGCGTGCCGTTGCGCCGGTGGGGTTGGCTCTTCGACCGGACGCTGGGCGGCGGTTGGATCGGCGCGTGGGGTTCGCACGCCGTCGACTCCCTGCGCTGGCTCTTCGGCGCGGAGGTCGCGGACGTGCAGGCGCTCCTGCGGATCGACGTACGCGAGCGCCCCGATGCCGACGGCGACGTGCACGAGTGCACCGCGGAGGACGGCTTCAGCGCCACCCTCGCGCTCGAGAACGGAATCTCCGTCGCGATCGACAGTGGATTCGCGGCGGTCGCGAACGTCGCGCCCCGCTTCACGATCTTCGGTGCCGAGGCCGTGGCCGAGCTCGTCGGAGAGTCCCGTATCTCCGTGCGGCGCGCCGACGGGACCCGGGAGACGATCGACCTCGACGACGGCGAGGAGGGCGACGGTCACCTCGCGCCGATGCGGCGTTTCGCGGAAGTGATCCGCGACGCGGTCGCGTCGGGGGAGGTGCCGCCGGGCACGCCGACCTTCTCCGACGGCCGGGCCTGCGACGAGGTTCTCGACCGGCTCCGCGGCGAGCCCATTCGTACGCAGCGCCGGCGACGAGACCTAGCGCGGCCCGGGTGTGGTGAACGACAGCCCGCGACCGGCCGGCGCGGCGCCGCTGCGCGAGGTCGTCGCAGTCATGGCGAAGCTGGGGGTCATCGGTTTCGGAGGCCCGGCCGCGCACCTCGCGCTGATGCGCCAGGCCGCCGTCGTCGAACGGGCTTGGCTCACCGAGCCGGAATTCCTCGATCTCGTCGGCGCGGCGAGCGTGCTTCCGGGTCCCACCTCGACGCAGGTCTCGATGTTGCTCGGCAAGCGGCGCGCCGGCTGGCCGGGCCTGATCGTCGGCGGGTGTTGCTTCATCGTCCCGGCCGTCCTCATCGTGCTCGGCCTCGCGGTGGCGTACGAGCACTGGGGAACGACGGTCGCCGGGAGCGGCTTGCTCTACGGCCTGAAGCCGGTCGTGATCGCGATCGTCGCGCACGCGCTCTGGAGCCTGATGCGCACGGCGGTGCGGGGGCGGGTCGTGCTCGCGGTCGGCGCGTTGCTCGCGCTCGGGGTGTACCTCGCCGGTGCGAACGCGCTGCTCGCGTTGGTCGGCGTGGCCGTGGTCGTGATGGTGTTCGACAACTGCCGGCTTCCGGGTTCGAGCCTGCCGGCGCTCCTCCCGCTCGCCGTGCGCGCGGGCGGCGGGGTGCGGCACTCGCCGAAGCTCGTCGAGATCTTCCTCGAGTTCCTCAAGCTCGGATGCGTCGTCTTCGGCAGTGGCTACGTGTTGCTCGCATTCCTCCGCGGCGACCTCGTGACCCATCACCACTGGCTCACGACCCGCCAGCTCCTCGACGCGGTTGCGGTGGGTCAGTTCACGCCCGGTCCCGTCTTCACGACCGCGACTTTCGTGGGGTATCTGCTCGGCGGTCTCGGCGGCGCACTGCTCGCGACGTTCGCGATCTTCATGCCTTCGTTCGTCATGATGTCCGCACTCGCGCCCCTCATTCCGCGGCTCCGGCGGTCTCCGTGGACGAGCTCCGCGCTGGACGGGCTCAATGCGGGTGCGATCGGCCTCATGGCGGGTGTGAGCCTCGATCTCGGCCGGAGCGCGATCGTCGATCCGCTGACCGCAGTGATCGCCGTCGCCGCGTTCGCGGTGCTCGCGCGCTACAAGGGCGCTTCGGTCGCGCTGCTCGCGGTCGGCGGCATGGTTGGTCTCGTGCACGCGCTGGTCTAGGTTCGGCCCATGCCGAGCGACATGGTGCTGAAGACGATGAACGGCGTTCACCGGGCGCTGCTCAAGATCAGCGGCGGGAAGGTCGGGTGGCGGGCGTCGGGGATGCCCGTCGTCGAGCTCACCACGACGGGCCGCAAGAGCGGTCAGCCCCGCTCGGTCATGCTCACCTCGCCCTACCAGGAAGGGTCGACGATCGTCGTGGTCGCGTCACGGGGCGGCGACGACCAGAACCCGGCCTGGTTCCTCAACCTGCGTGACAATCCCGACGTCGAGGTCACGTTGAAGGGCGGCGCGAAGAAGCCGATGCGGGCGACGATCGCGTCGGCCGACGAACGCGCGCGCCTGTGGCCGCTCGTCATCGCCGACCACAAGAACTACGCCGACTACCAGACGAAGACGAGTCGCGAGATCCCGCTCGTCCTCCTGCAACCGCGATAGTCGCAACGGCGCGTCGGCCGGCCTTACGGAGTCCGGCCGAGGAACGCCAGGAGCTTGGCCTGCTCGTCGGCGCCGGGCGGCGCTTCGACCTCCGGACCGAAGGCCTGCGGACTGCGGATCGCGTCGCCGAAGCCCTCCGCGATCTTGCGCACGCGCGCGACGTCCTCGGGCTCGATGTGATCGTCGAGTCCGGCGGCGCGGGAGAGGTCCCAGCCGTGGACGACGAGGTCGACGCAGAGGAAGCGGTCGACGGTCTCCTCGAAGGTCATCTTGCCCATCGATCCCTCGAACGTCGTGCCCGCGCGCGCCGGATCGTCGAGATCGGCCTGCACGACCGCTCGGGCCGCGGCCCAGGCGGCGGCCGGGTCGTCGTCGACCGACGGCACCTCGCCCAGCTCGCGACCGACGAGCCCGAGGATCAGGCCCTGCGTCGACACGACGTGACCGACGACCTCACGCGCGGTCCAGTCCGCGCACGGCGACTGCGCCGTCCAGCGACCGGTCGGGACGGCGTCGATCTTGGCCGCGAACGCGTCTCCGAGCCGCCGGTAACGCTGTGAAACCTCGGTCATCGCAACCTCTCGGACCGGTCATCGGGAACCCTCGGGTGCCTGTACCCCGACGAGCGCGAGCTGGAACACGCGGCGCCAACCGTCACCGGAGATCCCGAGCGACTCGAGTTGGCGCTCGGCGTCTTCGCCGACCTCCGCGGTCTCCGGATCGTCGAGCGCGTCGAGGACCGCGGCGCGCGCGAGGGCCGCGATCGCGTGTTCGAGACGCGCGTCGGTGGCGGTGGCGATCGCGTGCGCGGCGTCGACGCTTCCCCGGCCGTCGCCGCTGCCGGTCTGCACGTGCACGAGGCTCTCGGCCCACAGCGCGATCATGCGATCGGAGTACGTACCGCCGCGGCGCTCGTTGAGCTCTTCGATGATGCGGCGCGCGTCGTCGCACCGGTGGGCGACCGCGTACGCGAGTGCGAGACGGCAGCCCACTCCGAGCTTCGGCCCGTCGGCGGTCGCGGCCTCGTACGGACGTTCGAGTGCGGCGATCGCGCCGTCGACGTCGCCGAGCTGCAGGCGCACGAGCCCGATGGCGGCGGCGGTGTCGGCCGCGCCGAGGTCCTCCTCGTCTGCCGGTCTCGACCTTGGTCAGCGCGAGCTCGGCTTCGACCGTGTGCCCGCGTTGCAGCTGCACGGACGCTTCGACCAGCGGCGGGAACGAGTGCATGTCCTCGTCGGGCATCGTGCGCGCCACCTCGTAGTAGCGCGCCAGTGCGGACTCGTACTCGTCGTCGTGGCCGAGCTCCGCGTGGGCGCGGACGACTGACGCCGTCGACATGACCTCGCCCCAACGGTCGCCGATCTCCTGGAACAACTGGACGGCGTCGTTGCCGCGGTCGGCGCACTCGCGGGTGCGGCCGCTCCACAGCGCCACGTTCGCGAGGAGCACGTCCATCATCCCGACCGCCCACCGGTTGCCGGTCTCGCGGCCCTCGATCGAGATGTGCTCGGCGATCGCGGCGGCCTCGTCGAGGCGGCCCTGGTTGTAGCGCACGAACGCGAGGAGGCCGTAGGCCCAGCTGAGGCCGCCCCAGTCGCCGAGCTCGCCGAAGAGGTCGGCCGATTCCTCGAGCCGGCTCTCGGCGCGCGGGATGTTGCCGTGCGAGAACGAGATCCACGCGAGGTTCTGCAACGCCCAGGCCGAACCGCGTACGTTGCCGGACGTGCGGAACGAGCCGAGCGCCTCGGAGACGAACCGCTCGGCCTGGTCGAGGTCGCCCCGGAAGAGATGCGACATGCCGAGACCGCGCAACACGTTCGCCGCGCCCGACTCGTCGTCGAGCTCACGCCAGACCGTGAGCGCCTCGCCGAACGTGGTCTCCGCGACGTCGTAGGCGCCGGTCGCGGCCTCGCCCTCGCCGAGGAGCGTCAACGCCAGCGCCTCGTGGGCGCGGTCGCCGGCCTCGCGCGCTTCGGTGAGGGCGGTCAGCACGTCGTCGCGCGCGTCGTCGAGGACGCGGCGGTGGATGCGGGCGCGGCCCCGGCCGAGCAGCGCGGTGCGGCGGGCGTCCGTGTTCTCGTCGCCGAGCAGCGCGAGCGCACGGTCGTGATGGCGTTCGGCCGGTAGCCACGACTCGACCGACTCGTCGCGCTCGGCCGCACGCATGAGGGCGTCGATGGCCTGCGCGCGCACGTCGGCCGGCACGCCGTCGACCGCGCCCAGCTCCTCGACGAGCTCGGCCGCGGTCGCGAGGTGGTGGGCGGCCTGGTCGATGGCCTGCTCGCCGCGGGCCGCGAGCACCGGCGCGACGACGGCGTGGCGGCGGGCCCGTTCGGCCTTGGTGAGCGTGCCGTACGCGATCTCGCGGATCAGCTCCGACTTGAAGTGGAACTCGTCGTGCTCGATCGCGAGGAAGTCGCGTTCGGCGAGGCCGTCGAGCAGCCGCCGTGCGTCGGCTCGGGCCGCGAGCGCGAGGACGGCCGCGATCGGGCCGCCCGCGCCGACGATCGCGCAGTCTTCGAGCAGCGAGCGTTCCGACGGGTCGAGCGCGTCGAGCCGGGCCGCGACCAAGCCGTGCAACGTCGCGGGCAGCTCGTGCAGCCGATCGCTGTCGCGGGTCTCCTGCACGAACGCGACCAGCTCCTCGACGAAGAACGGGTTGCCGCCGCTGCGTTCGAGCAGGAAGTCGACGGTCTCGTCGTCGGCCTCGCCGCAGAAGAGCGCCC
Source organism: uncultured Actinomycetes bacterium (assembly GCA_963829195.1). Taxonomy (GTDB): domain Bacteria; phylum Actinomycetota; class Acidimicrobiia; order IMCC26256; family PALSA-610; genus PALSA-610. The sequence goes on along the minus strand of CAWHHS010000006.1, from coordinate 210,288 downwards.
GCACGAGCTCGGCGGTCGATTCGCGGTCGAGGGGATCGAGGTGCAGCGCGAGCTCGTTGTGACGGCCGGGCGCCGGGCGTCCAGCGCTCGTCGAGACCCGGGCCGTGCCGTCGCGACGAGCACGAACGGCAGGCTGTGCAGCCGGGCGAGCATCCGGTTGCAGAGGTCGAGCGCCTCGTCGCTCGCCCAGTGCAGGTCGGAGAGGACGACGACGAGCGGAGCCGCGTGACGCGAGCGCCTCGAAGAACGCGATCGTCGAGCGCAGCGCGTCGTCGCGCGCACGGGTCGGGTCGACGCCCGGCCGCGTGACGCCGTCCATCAGGTGCAGCAGACCCTTCGACCATGCGCTCGGACTCGGGCGCGTCGGCCGGGAGCTCGAGCGCGGCAGTGACGCGGTCGACGATGCGGGCGCGCAGGTCGCGGGAATCGAGCTCGCCCTCGCCGTCACCGCGGCCGTCGGCGTCGCACGCGCGGCGGAGCGCCTCGGCGACCGCGACGAACACGTTCGCGTCGCCGTAGGGGACGCACTGGCCGGTGAGCACCTCGGCGCCGAACTGCTGCTGCGCGCGCGACGCCGAGCTCGCTCGCGAGCCGGCTCTTGCCGACGCCCGGCTTCGCCCGAGAGCAGCACGAGCTGGGCCCGCCCGCGCCGGGTGGCCATCGCGACGACCTGTTCGAGCGTGGCGACCTCGGCGTCGCGCCCGAGGAGTGGCGCCTGCTCGCGGACGCGCCGCCGGCCGGGCGGCTCGGGCGCGTCGATGGCCCGGAACGCCTCGACCGGCTCCTCGCGGCCGCGCAGACCCTGCGGCCCGAGCGCCTCGTAGCGGATCGACCCGCGGGTGGCGGCGTGGGTGGCGGGCCCGACGATCACCTCGCCCGGCGCGGCGAGCTTCTGGAGCCGCTGCGCGGTGTTGACGACGTCGCCCATGACGGTCGGGTCGCCGCCCGCCCGCATCGCGCCGACGAGCACCTCGCCGGTGTTCACGCCGACGCGCATCTGCACCTCGGATGCCGAGGTCGGGGGCGAGCGCGGCGAGCGTCTCGTGCATCCGCAACGCGGCCCGCACGGCCCGTTCGGCGTCGTCCTCGTGGGCGACGGGCGCCCCGAACAGGGCGACGATCTCGTCGCCGACGATCTTGTCGAGGCGGCCGCCGAAGTCGACGATGTCGGCGACGAGCGCCTCGAAGCAGGCGTCGACCAGGCGTTTCACCTGCTCGGGGTCGCTCGCGGCGGACAGCGCGGTGAAGCCGACGAGGTCGGCCATGAGGACGGTGACGAGGCGGCGCTCGTCGGCCGCGGCGATGAGGCGCTGGCCGCACTCCGAGCAGAAACGTGCGCCCTGCGGGCACGGGCACGCCGCACGCCGGGCAGGTCATCCGCTCACGATACCGGCCGGGCCGATGTGGCCGGACGACCCGGATTCGGGCTGTTTCGCGTTCAGGTCGACCATCGGCGTGCCGACAATCGAAGGGAGCCTTGGGGAGCGGCGACATGGCACGGTGGCAGTCGGATGGTGCGGAGAACGAGAAGGCGCGAGGCCCACGGGTCTTCGCGCCCGCCGGTTTCGTTGACGGCGGTCGCGCCGGGCGGCGCCGCGGGGACGGCCGGCGGGCGCCGACACGACGCTGCTCGACCTGCTCCCGCACCCCGTCTTCGCGGTCGCGGTCGACGGCGAGCGACGTCTTCCGCTTCGTCTACACGAACCACGCGTACCGCGGGCTGCTCGGCGACGACGAGGCGACCGGCGACCTGCGCCACGTCGTGCCCGCGAACGCACTCGTCGCCCACGTCCGCGCGTTCGCCCGGGCCGCGCACGAGCGCCGCACCGTCTCGTTCGAGTGCCGAGTGGGGCGGATCGGTCCCGCCGCCGCGCCGCGTCGCCGTCGACGTGACCCCGCTCGTCGGTCCCGACGGCGCGTGCGACCAGCTCGTCGGCGCCGCGTACGACGTCAGCGAGCACCGCCGCATCGAGGCCGAGCTCGCGCACCGCACCCGCCACGATCCGCTCACCGAGCTCCCGAACCGCGTGATGCTCGTCGAGTGGCTGCAGCACGCGCTGGTCGTGCCTGCAAGGACGGTGCGCGGGTCGGACTCGTGCTGCTCGACATCGACCACTTCAAGGTCGTGAACGACAGTCTCGGCCACGAAGCCGGCGACGAGCTGCTCGCCGCCGCGGCCGGGCGTCTCAGCCGGGTGCTGCGCGCCGGCGACCGGCTCGCCCGCCTCGGCGGCGACGAGCTCGCGGTCATCTGCCACAACGTCCGCCACGAGGTCGACGACGTGCTGACGCTCGCGCACCGGCTGCGCGCCGTGTTCGACCAGCCGTTCGCGCTCGGCGAGGACGAGGTGTTCCTCGGCGCGAGCGTCGGCGTCATCGTCTCCGGACGACGACACGACACGCCCGCGCGGCTGCTGCGCGACGCCGACGTCGCGGTGTTCGCGGCCAAGGAGCTCGGGCGGGGCCGGGTCGAGCTGTTCGACGAGGCGATGCGCGACCGGGCGGTCCGGCGCCTCGAGATCGAGAGCTCGCTGCGGCGGGCGCTCGTGCGCGGCGAGTTCCGCGTGCACTACCAGCCGGTCGTCGCGTTCGCCCGCTCCGAGATGATCGGGGTCGAGGCGCTCGTGCGTTGGGAGCACCCGGAGCTCGGCCTGCTCGAACCGGCCGACTTCCTCGAGATCGCCGAGGAGACCGGGCTGATCGTGCCGATCGGCGCGTGGGTGCTGCACGAGGCGTGCTCGCAGACGGCGCGCTGGTGCGCGGAGTTGCCGCACGAGTCGCCGCTGTCGGTCGCGGTCAACCTCTCGGCCCGCCAGCTCATCGATCCCGAGCTCGTGTCGATCGTCGACTCGGTGCTCGCGGCGACCCGGCTCGATCCGTCGCTCCTCACGCTCGAGGTCAACGAGACCGTCCTCGTCGAGAACCGCGACCGTCGCGATCGAGGTGCTGCAGCAGCTCGCGGCGCGCGGCGTGCGCATCGGTATCGACGACTTCGGCACCGGGCAGTCGTCGCTCGCGCACCTGAACGACCTGCCGGTGCACACGCTGAAGATCGACCGCTCGCTCATCGAGGGGCTCGGCCGGCGCCCGGAGGACTCGGCGATCGTCTCCGCGATCGTCGGCCTCGGCCACGCGCTCGACTTCACGGTGACCGCCGAGGGCATCGAGGACGACATGCAGCTCCACACGCTGCGCACGCTCGGCTGCGACCTCGGGCAGGGCTACTACTTCGCCCGGCCCGCAGCCCGGTCAGATCGTGCGGGCGCTCGTGCACCACCGGTTCCGGTGGAGCGAGCGCGTCAGCGCCTGATCACTCGTCGTTCGACGGTGCCGGGCTCGTTCGGCTCGGGCGTCGCGCCAGGCCCGGCAGGATGCTCCAGGCGAAGATCCCGGTGCCGTGACCGTCGCTCCAGGTGATCGTGAGGCCCCAGCCGCCGACCAGCTCGGCGCCGACGGCGGTGAACGGCGAGCAGTGACCGGGGATTCGGCCCGACGACCCGGCCCTGCTCGCGCAGCCCGCGGCACTCCGCGCACGGGCAGTTGCGGCGCAGCTCCTCCAGCCCGAAGTGCGACGTGGTGCCGTCGGCCCAGTGCAGGGTGAGGCCGTGCGGCGCGGTCGAGCTCGACGTCGATGGGGGCTTCGGCGTCGGGGAGGTCGAGGGGCACCGCGCGAGTGTGGCCCAACGCCGGCGCTGGGGTTGAATGGGGCCGGTCGAATGGGGATAGGAATGGGTCGTATGCCGCTGCTCGCCGAAGCCGAGGTCGCCGCCGCGCTCGCCGCGCTCGCGGGCTGGGCCCGGACGCGGCGACGAGATCGAGAAGACGTTCGAGCGGCCGTCGTTCCCCGACGCGATCGCGTTCGTCGTGCGGATCGGCTTCCTCGCCGAGCCGCCGACCACCATCCCGACCTCGACATCCGGTGGCGGAAGGTGCGCGTCGCGCTGACGACGCACGACTCCGGCGGCCTCACCGCGAACGACGTCGACCTCGCGCGCCGGATCGAGGAGGTCGCGTAGCCGTGCCGCTCGTCATCGCGCTCGATCGTCATCGCCGGGCTGCTGCTGTTCATGTGGATCTCGATCGGCCGCGAGCCCGGTCCGGGTCCGTCCGACGTCGCGATCGCGTACGAGCGGGCGTGGGACGAGCTCGACTTCGACCTGCTCTACGACCTCTCCGGGGCCGAGCTGCGCGACGGCATGCGCCGCGACCAGTTCGTCGCGGCCAAGCGCGCGGCGTACGCCGATGCCGAGACAGCACGCGCGCATCGGCGCGCGGATCACGGTCGAGACCTCGGTCGCCGGGCACCAGACCGCGCTCGTCGTCACCAAGGTCGAAGCCGACGGCGGTTCGGTGCGCAACAACGTGATGCTCGACCACACCGCGAACGGTTGGGTCGTCATCAGCTACTCGCTGCGACCCGACAGCGAGACGGCACCGCCCACCGCGGCCGCAGTGACCTGCGCCGGCGTGCTGCTCACCGGCGGCGCGAGCCGGCGCATGGGCGCGACAAGGCGAGCATCGTCTGGCAGGGCGAGACGCTCGCGGTGCGCGCGGCGCGCGTGCTCGCCGAGGTGTGCGATCCCGTGGTCGAGGTCGGCTCCGGCGCGAGCGGGCCTGCCGTGTGTGCGCGAGGATCCGCCGGGCTCCGGTCCGCTCGCGGCGCTGGTCGCGGGTGCACGCGCGTCGCGGCGGCGCGTTCCCGGGGCGCGGCCCGGTCGTGCTGCTCGCGTGCGACCTGCCGTTCGTCGACGCTGCCGGTCCTGCGCCTGCTCGCCGACTGGCCCGGAGCCGCGACGGTGATCCCGGTCGTCGACGGCCGCCTGCAGTACGCGTGCGCGCGCTACGGACCCGACGCGCTCGACCGCGCGCAGGCCGCGCTGGCTCGCGGGCGAGCGCTCGTTGCGGGCCGTCGGCGGCCGGCGAGCGGGAGAGCTTGACCGAGGCGCAGTGGGGTGCGGTCGCGCCGCCGACACGTTCGCCGACGTCGACACGCCCGCCGACCTGCGCCGTCTCGGTCTCTCGTAGCATCGTCGTATGCGGCATCGTCGTCCGCGCGACGAGCTCGGGGAGTCGTAACCGGATGCGGCTGTCCGACGCGCCGGTGCGCAGCGCCGTGACCGACGTCGAGGTGCTGGCGTTCGACGGGAAGGCGGCACGCCGGCGGCCCGACCGGCTCGCGACCGAGGAGCCGATGGAGATCCGCGTCGCTGGCCCGCGCCAGGAGCCGGCGCCGTTCGCGGTCGCGATGCGCACGCCCGGCAACGACTTCGAGCTCGCGGCCGGGCTGTGCCTGACCGAGGGCCTGTTCGCGGCGCCGACGACCTCGACGCCATCGCGTACTGCCTCGGCCCCGAACGCGAGCAGATGTTCAACGTCGTCACGGTCCGGCTGCGCACGCTCGTCCCCGCCGACACGCGAGAGCGCCGCTACCTGTCGAACTCGTCGTGCGGCATCTGCGGCAAGGCCGCGCTCGAGGAGATCGAGGTGCGGTGCGCGCCGGTCGGCGCCGGTCCGGTCGTCGGCGCCGAGCGTCGTCGGCGCGCTGCCCGAGAAGCTCGCGGAGCACCAGCTCGTGTTCGACCAGACCGGGGGCCTGCACGCGGCGGCGCGCTTCGCTGCCGACGGCACGCTGCACGCGGTGCGAGAAGACGTCGGTCGCCACAACGCGCTCGACAAGCTGATCGGCCACGCGCTGCTGGAGCGCGAGCTGCCGCTCGCCGACGACATCCTGCTCGTGTCCGGGCGGTTGTCGTTCGAGCTCGTGCAGAAGGCGGCGGTCGCGGGCATCGCGGTGCTGTGCGCGGTGTCGGCGCCGTCGAGCCTCGCGGTCGCGGCCGCCGAGCAGCTCGGCCAGACCGTCGTCGGCTTCCTCCGCGACGGCCGGTTCAACGTGTACACGCCATCCCGAACGCATCGACCTGGACGGGTGACGCAGTGAAGCGGCCGTGGCCGGCGCCGGCGGCGCGGCGCCGGATCTGATCAAGAGCCGCGCCGGGCTGCGGCGCGACCTCTGGGTCGGCTGGCGGCCGAACGGCATCGGCGAGCAGAAGCCGAACCACTACGGCGCGATCGCGCAGACGATCTGGGACAACCGGCGCGAGCTGCCGTACGCGCTGCGCATCCTGCGCAAGGGCGTGTGCGACGGCTGCGCGCTCGGTGTCGCCGGCTTCCACGACTGGACGATCAGCGGCGTGCACCTCTGCACGACGCGCCTCGACCTGCTGAAGCTCAACACCGCGCACGCGATCGACGACGAGCAGCTCGCCGACGTCGACGCGCTCGCCCGCGCTGAACGGGCGCGAGCTGCGCGAGCTCGGCCGGCTCGCGACCCCGATGGTCCGGCGCAAGGGCGAGCGGGGGTTCACCCGCGTCTCGTGGGACACGGCGCTCGACCTCGTCGCCGAGCGGATCCGGGCGACCACGCCCGACCGCGTCGGCCTCTACCTGACGGCGCGCGGGATCACGAACGAGGTGTATTACGCCGCGCAGAAGGCGGCGCGCTTCATCGGCACGAACAACGTCGACAACGCGGCGCGGGTGTGCCACGCGCCGTCGACGTCGGCGCTCAAGGAGTCGATCGGCGTCGCGGCGACGACGTGCTCGTACCGCGACGTGATCGAGAGCGATCTCATCGTGCTGTTCGGCGCCGACGTCGCCAACGCGCAGCCCGTCTTCATGAAGTACCTGTACCTCGCCAAGCAGCGGGGCGCGCGCGTCGCGGTCGTGAACCCGTTCCGCGAGCCGGGGCTCGAGCGCTACTGGGTGCCGTCGAACGTCGAGAGCGCGGTGTTCGGCACGAAGATCGCCGACGAGTTCTTCCCGATCCACACCGGCGGCGACGTCGCGTTCGTCAACGGCGTGCTGAAGGAGCTGCTGGCGATCGGCGGCATCGACCGCGCGCTTCGTCAACGAGCACACCGCCGGGTTCGACGCGCTGCTCGGCGAGCTCGAGGACGAGCCGTACGACCTGCTCGAGCAGGCGTCGGGCGCGACGCGGGCCGACATGGCCCGCTTCGCCCGCATGTACGCGTCGGCGCGCGTCGGCGGTGCTCGTGTGGTCGATGGGCGTGACCCAGCACGTCTCGGGCGTCGACAACGTGCGCGCGATCGTGAACCTCGGCCTCGCGCGCGGCAACGTCGGGCGGCCGGGCGCGGGGCTCATGCCGATCCGCGGCCACTCGGGCGTGCAGGGCGGCGCGGAGATGGGTTGCTACGCGACGACGTTCCCCGGCGGCGTCGCCGATCACGCCCGACGCCGCGGCCGACGCTCGGCCGCGCAGTGGGGTTTCGACGTCCCCGCCACGCCCGGGCTCACCGCGGCCGCGATGGTCGACGCGGCCCGCCACGGCGATCTCGACGTGCTGTGGTCGAGCGGCGGCAACTTCCTCGACGTGCTGCCCGCGCCCGACGTCACGCGCACCGCGCTCGAGCGCGCGCCGCTGCGCGTCCACCAGGACATCGTGCTGACGCACCAGATGCTCGTCGACCCGGGCGAGGTCGTCGTGCTGTTGCCGGCGGCGACCCGCTACGAGCAGGAGGGCGGCGGCACGTCGACCACGACCGAGCGGCGGGTCGCGTTCAGCCCCGAGATCCCGGGCCCGCGCGTCGGCGAGGCGCGCAGCGAGTGGCGGATCTTCGCCGACATCGCCCGCCGCGTGCGGCCCGAGCGCGCCGACGGCGTTCGGCTGCGAGTCGGCGGACGCGATCCGCGCCGAGATCGCGCGCGTCGTGCCCGCGTACGCCGGGATCGAGACGCCTGCACGAGACCGGCGACGCGATCCAGGTCGGCGGCGCGCGCCTGTGCGAGGGCGGGGTGCTTCCCGACGCCCGACGGGCGCGGCCGCTTCGCGGTCGTCATGCCCGCCGCGCCACGACGTGCCCGAAGGCCACTTCGTGCTGTCGACCCGGCGCGGCAAGCAGTTCAACTCGATGGTGTGGAACGACGTCGACCCGCTGACCGGCGCCGGCCGCGACGCGCTGTTCGTCGCCGCCGCCGACGCGACCGCGCTCGGCGTGCGCGACGGCGAGGCGGTGCTCGTGCGGTCGCCGCACGGCGAGATGCGCGCCCGCGTGCACGTCGCGCCGATCCGGCCCGGCAACGTGCAGGCGTTCTTCCCCGAGGCGAACCCGCTGCTCGCGCCGGCGCGGCGCGACCCGATCTCGGGTGTCCCCGACTACAACGCGGTCGTCGAGGTGGTCCCGGCCGCGATGACGTCGCCCGACGCGCTGCTCGAACTGTTCGCCGACGTGGCGGCGCGCGGTGCGGCGCGCGGTCGCCGCGATCGACCCGCCGACGCTGCGGGCCCGCACCGACCGCGACGGCCAGTACGCGCTCGACCTCGTCGCCGACGCCGAAGCGTGCCGCGTGCTCGAACGGCGCGCGCGTGCGGATCGTGAGCGAGGAGTCGGGCGTGCACGAGCGCGCGGGCGCGACGGTCACCGTCGTGCTCGACCCCGTCGACGGTTCGACGAACTGCTCGCGGCGGCATTCCCGTACTGGGCGCACGTCGATCTGCGCGCTCGACGCCGACGGCGCGCTCGCGGGGCTCGTCGTCAACCAGGCGACGGGCGTGTGCGTCACCGCGGTGCGCGGCGGCGGCGCGTTCCGCGACGGCGTGCGGCTGCGGGCGTCGCCCGTCGCGGCGCGTCGAGGAGTCGATGGTGTACCTCACCGGGCATGCCCGCGACGTTGTTGCCGTGGAAGCAGTTCCGTTCGCTCGGTCTCGGCCGCGCTCGGGCTGTGCGAGATCGCGGCCGGGAATCTCGACGGGATGATCGACGCCGGCGGGTTCCACGCGCCGTGGGACTACCTCGCCGGCTATCTCGCGTGCGTCGAGGCGGGCGCGGTCGTGCGCGACGCGCAGGGCCGCGACGCTCGTCACCGACGACGTCGACGCGCGCCGCCAGCTCATCGCGGCGGGGACGCCCGAGCTCGCCGACGCGCTCACGGCGAGGCTCTCGCATGAGCGCGCTCGACTACCGCGAGCTGCTCGCGTGCGCCGACCGGGCCGCGCACGCGCGGCGGCGAGGTCGTGCGGCGCTACTTCGGCCGCCTCGAAGGGCGTGCGCGAGAAGTCGCCGGGCGACTGGGTGAGCGAAGCCGACCTCGCGAGCGAGCAGGCGATCCGCGAGCTGCTGACGCGCGAGTCGGGGCTGCCGGTGTACGGCGAAGAGGCCGGGGGAGAGGAGTTCGACACCGGCTGGCTCGTCGACCCGCTCGACGGCACGTCGAACTTCGTGCACGGCTTCGACGCGGTCGGCGTGTCGATCGGCCTGATCGACGACGGCGTGCCCGTCGTCGGCGTCGTGCACGCGCCGCTGCTCGACCGCACGTTCCTCGCGGCGCGCAGGGCTCGGCGCGTTCCGCGACGAGCGGCCGCTGCACGTCAGCACCGCGTGCCGCCGGAGCAGGCGATCGTCGCGACCGGATTCCCGTTCCGGCACAAGGACCTGCTCCCGCGCTACGAGCGGGCGCTCGGCCGCGGCGCTGCGCGGCTTCGAGGATCTCCGCCGGCCGGGGGCGGCGAGCCTCGACCTCTGCTGGACGGCCGAAGGCGTGTTCGACGGCTACTTCGAGCTCCGCCTCGGGCCCTGGGACGTCGCCGCGGGCGGCGTGATCGTCCGGGAGGCCGGGGGAGTGGTGACCGACTGGGACGGCGACGACCGGGCCTGGCTGCGGTCGGGGAACATCCTGGCCGGGCCGCCCGCCGTCCACGCCGCCCTGCTCGAGCTCGCCGGCCGCCACGAAGGGTGCGATCTAGGCCCGGATCCGCCCGATCCACGCGCCGGGCGCGGCGGCCCCGGAAAATCATTTGACGGGCCTTTCCGATCATGGTCGGATGAACGCTCGAATGTTGGACGCAGGAAAAGGCGCGCCAGGATGACCACCCGCATGTACGCAACCCAGGCCAATGACATGGCCGGGAACGCGCGCGTGCGTGCCCTTCCAGCCGTGCCCGGTCTCGCGGTCTTTGCGCCCTGGTCGCCGATTTCGCTCGGTACGACGGCTTCGAAGCATGGCCGGCCCCGACGCCTCGAGGTGTCCCATCCGTAGCACCCGCTACCAGGGAGCATCCACAAGGCCGTCGGGGCAACCCGGCGGCCTTTTTCTTTGCCCGAATCCCAGTCCACCGACCCACGACCCACCGAGCCCGAACCGAACACGGCGACCGCACGAAGAACAGAACGACGAACACACGAAACGACGAGAAAACGGGGAGTGATCGGCGATGTTCGCCATCCAGCCTTTCGAGACCGACGAACCGACAGATCAACGAGAACCCGACTGGCAGGAACTCGCGCGCTGCAACGACGGCACGGGCTCGATGACCGAGCTGTTCTTCTCCGAGCAGCTCGACGACATCGCGGCGGCCAAGGCGTTCTGCCTCGAGTGCCCGGTGAAGGAGACGTGCCTCGAGGGCGCCCGGGAGCGGCGCGAGCCGTGGGGCGTCTGGGGCGGCGAGCTGTTCGTGAACGGCAAGATCGTCGCCCAGAAGCGCAAGCGGGGACGGCCGCCGAAGGTCCGCCCCGAGGTGGAGGTCCCGCAGGCCCAGTCGGCCTGAGCCCGGGCCCCGGGACGGGGCCCGAGCCCGGCGGACCGGTTGCCGCACACACGCGGGCCGGGACAACGAGACGTGAGCGGCATCCCCCCGCCGCTCACGGATGCGAGTCCCGGCCTGCGAGCGGCCGCCGTCTCCCGCCGCCGATCCTGCCGGCGGGCCCGGACGCCGCGCCCGGCCGACCGCTACCTTCGCCCCGTGCCGTCGCGACGAATCTCCCGAAGAATCGCCGCGACGGCGAATTCCGCGGATGGCCGTGACGAGCAGGGCGAGCGCCCGGCGCTGCTCGTCTCGGCCTGCCTGCTCGGGGTCCGCTGCAACCACGAAGGCGGCAGCTCGCGCCGCCCGCGGTCGAGGCGCTGGCCGCCGACTACCGCCTCGTCCCGATCTGTCCCGAGGTCTGCGGCGGGCTCCCGACCCCCGGCCCGCGGCCGAACGGGGCGGCGACCGGGTCGTGAACGTCGACGGCGACGACGTCACCGCCGCGTACGAACGGGGCGCGCGGGCGGCCGTCGAGCTCGCGCAGGCCGTCGGCGCGCGCCGGGCGGTGTTGAAGGCGCGCAGTCCGTCGTGCGGCGCGGCGCAGGTCTACGACGGCACGTTCTCGCGCACCTTGCGCGCGGGCGAGGGAGTCACCGCGGCCGCGTTGCGGGCGGCCGGCATCGAGGTCGTCTCCGAGGAGGACGAGCTTCCGGCCTGAGGAGCCGGGCGGCCACCTAGCGGCGGGCCCGGACCTCCTTCGCGCTGAACGACATCGGGAGCACGGCGCCGTCGGAGCGGCGGCGGAGCCGGAATCTGCCGTCGTCGACCGACGCGATCTCGAATCCGGTCGTCCACCGCCGCTCGTAGCGGGTCAGGACCTCGACCTCCGTGCCCGTGGACAGCGGAGCGGTCGCATCGATGTCGAAAGCGGTCATGGTTGCTCCCCGCGCTCTTTCGACGGTCGTCCATCTCCTATCGGGAGCGGCGGGTCGCAGTTGAGGGATCGCGCGGCCTACCGCGGCTCCCGCCACATCGCCCACACCACCGGCCCCGACGGGACGTGGACCTCCTCGGTGACCTCGAACCTGTGGCGCGCGTAGAAGGGGATGTTCCGTTCCTTCGACGACTCCAGATAGACGCGTTCCTGCTCGCGGTCGCAGCGCTCGAGCACGGGTGCGATGACCGCGGAGCCGGCGCCGCGGCCCTGCCACTCGGGCTCGGTGCCGAGCATCTGCAGATACCAGTGACGGTCCTTCGGATGGTGGCTCGCGAAGTACATGAGCCCGCGCGCGCACTTGGCGATGCGCGGCCCGACGAGCCGGGTGGTCGTGAGCCCGAGCCGCGCGTCGGTCGCCCAGCCCATCGGGAACGTGCCGGGCGGATTCCAGATCGCGACGCAGGGCGCTTCGTCGGTCGTGTACACCTCGCCCAACGGGAACGAGACGCGCAGCAGGGAACGGAAGAAGGCCGGGAGCTTGCGCCGGCGAGCCGAGTCGTCGGGGAACAGCCAGGTGGTCAGCGGATCGTCGTCGAACGCGTGCGTCAAGGTGCGCGCGAGCGCGTCGATCTCGGTCGGCCGGGCCTTGCGCGGGGTCGGATCGGTCACGGGTTCGGACGCTAACCCGACGGCGCCGGGGACATACAGTGGCCGTTCGAGGTCGCCCGACCCGACCCGAAGATCGGGGCGTTTAGCTCAGTCGGTAGAGCACCTGCCTTACAAGCAGGGGGTCGGCGGTTCGAGCCCGCCAGCGCCCACCGTAAACGACCTGGTCGGAGCGCAGAAGAGCGGCACTGTTCTCCTACCCGCGGAGACTGGAAGCTGAATCGAGCGTCACCACCGACATGTCGCAGACTTCCCATGTCGCCCGACTCGCTCACACGAGGTCGGCCGGCCTGGGGTTGCGCCACGTCGTCCGAGGAGTCTCGACAGGACTCGACCCTGGTCGCCGCCATCGATGTGATCGCGCTGCGCCACCCCGATCGCGTCCGCGAGCGTCCAATGAAGATTCGCTCGGCGTCACCAGATGCGGATCTGGCCGTTTGCGTCGCAGTAGGGGGTGTCGACCGTCGAGCCGTCTGCCGAGCGGCGGAACTCGACCTGCAGGCCACCGTCCGGGGTGAGCCGGGCGATGCCGAAGGCGTGCGTACGCATGCTGGGGTCGCCGGTGTTCGTGCCGTTGCTCCACAGGCGGTCCGCGATGGACGCGTCTGAGAGATTCACGGCATGGAATGTCTGGGTGCCCGAGGGAGCGGCCAATAGTTCTGTGACGTTTCCGAACTGGGCAATGCCGAGTGCGTGCCGGTCTCCGGTGAGGACGACGAACTTCTTGTTCGGGAAGCTATGAAGGAAGTTGTAGAACCGGTTGCGGCTGGCCTGGGTGATCTGATTATCGCCAGCGGCCTGGCGAGAGAAGGTCGGGGATACGGGCAGGCAGATCAAGTGGTTGTTGTTCGGTGCTTCTTGAATGACATCTCTGAACCAGGCCCATTGGTTCGGGCCTAGGAACGCTGGAAAACTGGTGCCGAATACATTCTCGTACTTGTGGTTGTATGCGTACTCGCGGGCGTTCAACATGGTGACTTGTGTCCCGGCACCGATGTCGATGGAGAAGTAGGTCGGCTTTGGATAGGTCCCGATTTGCGTGAAGACGCTGCCGAACGCGCGTCGCGCGGGTTCGAGCGATGCAGAGTGGACCGAGAGCTCGAGTGCATGCGTTTTCGGATCGACGGAGAAGAGATCCTGGCCGTCGGCGAGGTAGTCGTGGTCGTCCTGAACCGCGTAGATCATGCTTGTCGTTTTGAGTCTGGTGAAGTCTGCGCCGCGGGCGACTCGCAGAAAGGAGTTGGTGAAGTACGCCTGGACGAGTGCCGACTCGTCCGCCGTTCTGGGGGTGAAGTACAGCGGTGGTCGCACGCCCTTGTTGATCCGGATGTCACCGTCGGGATAGCCGTTATCGCCCAGCATGAAGACCGCGTAGGGGTTCTGCAGCGAAACATTGGCGAAGACCCGGCTGGTCTTCGGGTTCGTGTCGTAGCAACACATCCAGCTCAGCACCAGTTCGTTTCCGCCGAACCAGTCTTGCGTCGGAGCGAAGTCGGCGTGTGTGCGATCCACCGCTCTGACGACGGGCGGGCTCTTAGCCACGGCCACGCGCATCATGTCCGAGATCGCCTGGCGCGTAGCTTCCTGGTCGGCGGTCAGATTCTGCGCTTCGACCGCGTACTGCTCGCATAACCTTGCGTAGGTGGGTTCGAAGGGGTTTATGTTCCAAGGCACGCTGTCGTCCGCGTTGCGCGCATCGGAAGAGATGCGGCTCTCGAGTGTGTGGTACGCATTGCGGGCGAGTTGATCGCCCGCCCGCGACGACGCGGCGTGATTGCCGTGCCGGAGGGCGTTGCCGATCGCATCTCCACCCGCGGTGACGATGACCAGCCCTGCGGCAAGGCCGGCGAGGAACGTCCTGCGGCTGAGTGGTTCTTGCGGGGCGTGTCGAGAGGTCACGACGAGACCAAGAGCGCGAGCCGGTGGACACTGGAGCGAGCGGCAACTGCGCGAGCGAGGTGAATGATCACCAGGCCAGGTTCTTCTGCGTGACCCTCGTTCGGTAGAGCAATCGGGCATGCGCGACCGGGCCTCAAGTCCCCTCGAGCATTTCGTTAGCGCGTACCGCGCGGTCGCGTTCGCTCGGGGTGGTACCGAGCCAGCGACTTCAAGGGGAGAATGCTGTAACGCCGATGACGGGCGCACTCAGTTGGCGGCCGACGAGGCTCCCCCTGAACGCTTTGTCCGAGAAGTCGAAGACGCCGCCGTCGCTTGCGACCTCAGGCAACCGTTGCCATACGCGACGAGCCCGTTGACTGGCCAGGCTGGCGTGGCGCCACCCATCGATCCCCGGAACGGTCCTGCGAACGCGAAGACACCGCCATCGGACGCGACGAGTCAGTAACGCGGTTGTCAGGCGTCGGCGAGATGCCGACGATCGGGCCGTTCAGGACAGCGTTCGCCATGTCGCCGTAAGGAAAGACGCGTCCCCGGTCGGTGAAGAGCCAATAGCCGCTGCCGGACGGAGTCGCCGAGATGGCGCTCACCGTCTCACCCGGGCGCGGCGTCGGGTGACCGCCGAAACCCGCCGCCGCACCGAGATTCGAGACGTTTCCGGCAGGGTCAACGACCCAGTAACCGGGCGTAGACGACGCGTCGTCGGTCATGGCGTACGCAGCTCGGTTGGGTAGTAGCGCCGGTGGGCCCATTGCGCGAGGTAGACGAGCGCGACGAGGGCGGGCACCTCGATGAGTGGGCCGACGACGCCGGCGAGCGCCTCGCCGGACGTGACTCCGAACACGCCGATCGCGACTGCGATCGCGAGTTCGAAGTTGTTTCCGGCCGCGGTGAACGCGAGGGTGGTGGTGCGCGGGTAGCCGAGCCGCAGCCGGTAGCCGAGCGCGAATGAGCCACCCCACATGAGTGCGAAGTACGCGAGTAGCGGTACCGCGATGCGGGCGACGTCGAACGGGTTGGCCGTGATCTTCTTGCCCTGCAACGCGAACAGGATCACGACCGTGAACAGCAATCCCCACAGCGCGATCGGTGCGATGCGCGGCAGGAACTTGTGCTCGTACCAGTCGCTACCGCGGCGCGCGACGCCGATGCGGCGGGTGAGGTAGCCGGCGGCGAGCGGGACACCGAGGAAGACCGCGACGATGCGTGCGATCTCCCACAACGAAACGTGCAGCGCGGCTGTGTCCAGGCCGAGCCAGCCCGGAAGCAGCTCCAAGTAGAAGTAGCCGAGGAGGCTGTACGCGACGATCTGGAACAGCGAGTTCAACGCGACCAACACCGCGGCGGCTTCACGGTCGCCGCCGGCAAGATCGTTCCAGATCAACACCATGGCGATGCAGCGCGCGAGACCGACGATGATCAGCCCGGTCCGATACGCAGGCAGATCCGGGAGGAACAGCCAGGCGAGCGTGAACATCAACGCAGGACCGATCACCCAGTTCAACAGGAGGCTCGGCACGATCAGGCGGCGGTCGCGTGCGACTGCGCCGACGCGGTCGTACCGGACCTTCGCGAGGACCGGGTACATCATCGCCAGCAGGCCAAGCGCGATCGGCAGTGACACGGTGCCGACCTTCACCGCGTCGAGCGTGCTGTCCAGACCGGAGAACTCCCGGCCGAGCGCGAGTCCGAGCAGCATCGCGGCGCCGATCCACACCGGGAGGAACCGGTCGAGGACCGACAGCTGCTCGAGCACCGGCGCGCCGGTGTGGCCGGTGTTGGTGGCAGTCATGGCGTGCACCCGTTCGGCGTGAGTCCGGCACCCAGTGCGAATCCCGCGGCAGCGAGGGCATCGGCGACGAAGGTCGCAGAAGTGGGCGCGACCCGGTAGTCGACCCAGCGGCCGCGGCGCGCGCCGACGATCAACCCGGCTTCGCGCAGCACCCGCAGGTGATACGACAGCAGGTTGGGTGCGACGTCTACCGCAGCCTGCACATCGCACACGCAACGGCTCGCACCCGCCAACACGGCCAGAACGCGTAGCCGTGTTGGATCGGCGAGCGCCCCGTACCGCTGCACCGCGACCCCAACGGGCGTTGGTTCAACGGGCGTTGAAGTGAGCATGTCCTCATCATCTGCGCGCCGGCCGCGCCACGACGGGGCCGTAATGCCCGATTGCGCGGGTCGAAGGTCACGCACGAGGCAGTCCGCGGTCCGAACGCCGGTGGGGTAGGGCGTCTGACGACCGCGCCCCAGATTCGCTCAGGAAATATTGACTCACCTTGTAACGAGTGAAATACTGCTGCTGTGGAGAGCTCGTCACAGCTGGCAGGTCGGGCAGCACGTCACGCCGCGTTGGGCGATCCGGCTCGGTTGGCGATCGCGGACGAGCTCTCGGTGTCGGACCGCGCGCCGCTCGAGCTGCGCCGTCTTCTCCACATGGAGTCGAACCTGCTCGCCCATCACCTCGATGTGCTGGAGCGGGTCGGGCTGATCGAGCGGTCGCGCTCGAGCGGGGACGGTCGGCGTCGCTACGTGCACCTGTTGCGCGGTGCACTCGACGGCCTCGCGCCCAGCCGCGCCCTTCCGTCCGGCGGCGCGTTGTTCGTGTGTACCGCGAATTCCGCGCGTTCTCAGTTGGCTGCCGCGCTGTGGCGCGAGGCCACCGGCGAACCGGCTACGTCGGCGGGCACGCATCCGGCGAATCGTGTTCACCGGGGCGCGGTCGCGGCGGCGCGCCGGGCTGGGCTCGATCTGTCGTCGGCCGCACCGCGCAACTTCGACGATGTCGGTGTACTCCCGCCGTTGGTTGTGACCGTCTGCGACCAGGCGCACGAGGAGCTCGAGCCCGACGACAGCTGGCTGCACTGGTCGGTGCCCGACCCGGTGCCGGCGGGGACCAAGGACGCGTTTGACGCCGCGCTGGTCGAGTTGCGGGACCGGATCCGGGCCGCGGTATCGGTGACGGAGGCGTCGTGAGCGACGAGCTGCACCTGAGCGATGTCGAACTCGGCGGGGAGATCGAAACCGGTATCGGTCGGCTTCGTCTCGACCTCACCCGCCGCCTCGTGGCCGAGGGGTTTGGCACCGCGATGTTGATCGTGGCCGTGATCGGGTCGGGCATCATGGCGAGCCGGCTGTCGCCCGGTGACGTCGGGTTGCAGTTGCTGGAGAACGCGGCGGCGACGGCGTGTGCGCTCGTCGGGCTGATCCTCATGTTCGGCGCGGTGTCGGGCGCGCATTTCAACCCGGTGGTCACCATCTTGGACCGCTTGCTCGGCACGACGACCACCCGCGACACCGGCTTGTACATCGTGGCTCAGGTGATCGGCGGCTGCCTCGGGTCGATGCTCGCGAACCTCATGTTCGATCTCCCGGCCGTCAACGTGTCGACGCACATCCGCTCCTCGCCGGCGTTGTGGCTCTCCGAGGTGGTCGCCACCGTCACGTTGTTGCTGTTGATCCAGGGTTGCGTGCGTACGGGTCGAGCGAACGTGATCCCGTTCGCGGTGGGTGCGTGGATCGGTGGTGCCTACTGGTTCACGTCGTCGACGAGCTTCGCGAACCCGGCGGTCACGATCGCGCGCACGCTGTCGAACACCTTTGCGGGGATCGCGCCGTCGTCGGCGCCGATGTTCATCGTCATGCAGCTCATCGGCGTGGTGATTGCCTTCGGGCTGGTCCGCCTGTTCTATCCCCACGATCATTCGGAGACCTCTGATGTCTGACACTCGTCCCGAAGTGCTGTTCGTCTGCGTCCACAACGCCGGCCGCTCGCAGATGGCGGCGGCCTTGTTGGCCCATCACGCGGGTGATCGCGTCGCGGTCCGGTCCGCCGGATCGGCGCCGGCCGACGACATCAACCCCGCGGTCGTGGAGGCCATGGCCGAGATCGGCATCGATTTGCGCGCCGAGGGCGCGCACCCGAAGAAGCTCGACGAGGCAGCGGTGAAAGCCTCCGACGTCGTGATCACGATGGGCTGCGGCGACGCGTGTCCGATCTATCCCGGCAAGCGGTACGAGGACTGGAAGCTCGACGACCCCGCCGGTCAGGGCGTCGACGCGGTGCGCC
This sequence comes from uncultured Actinomycetes bacterium, assembly GCA_963829195.1. Taxonomy (GTDB): domain Bacteria; phylum Actinomycetota; class Acidimicrobiia; order IMCC26256; family PALSA-610; genus PALSA-610. Next base: position 192,177 of record CAWHHS010000006.1, on the reverse strand, counting down.
CGATCCGCGACGAGATCCGTCGACGGGTTGAAGCCCTCATGGCCTCGATCGGCGTCGCCCCGACCGCAGCCACGTGATCTACGGCGCGAGCGCGGCCTGCAGCGCCTGCAGCCGTTCGGGCGCAACCCGATACCAAGCCCACTTGCCGCGCTTCTCGCGCACGAGCAGACCCGCGTCGACGAGCATCGACAGATGATGCGACACCGTGGGCTGGGAACGCCCAACCGGCCCCACCAGGTCGCAAGCACAGGCTTCGCCCGTCTTCGCCGCGGCCACCATCGACAACAGTCGCAGCCGGGCCGGATCCGCGAGCACCTTGAACGCCGCGGCCAAATCCTCGGCGTCGGACTCGTCGAGCACTCCGTCGGTGAGCGGAGCGCAACACCCGTCGAACGCCTGGACCTTCACGGGCACCTCGCATCCGGATCGAGACCGACCTCGCAACGTATTGACTTCTGTCGATGTATTGGTACAGTGAGAGTCACATCGATCACCATCAATATACCCTAGCCGGAGGATTCCCGTGTCTCGTGTCCAGCTCGCTCTCAACGTGACCGACATCGACAAGGCCGTCGAGTTCTACTCGAAGCTCTTCGCGACGGAACCGGCCAAGCGCAAGCCCGGCTACGCCAACTTCGCCATCGCCGACCCGCCGCTCAAGCTGGTGCTCTTCGAGGGCCCCGAGGGCGCGACGCTCAACCACCTCGGCGTCGAAACCGAGAACGCCGCAGAAGTCGAGGCGGCGGAGGCCCGGCTTTCGGACACCGGGCTCGAGACGACTGGGATCGATGACACGATCTGCTGCTACGCGACCAAGGTCGAAACCTGGGTGACCGACCCCGACGGCGCCAAGTGGGAGTGGTACGTCAAGACCGGCGACTCCGACCAGCTCACGAACCAGATCGTCGGCGAAGGCGAGACCGCGACGTGTTGTGCCCCGAGCGCGGCGGAGCCCGTCACGCTCGGCCGGACCGCGGCCGCCGCAAAGTCCGGCTGCTGCTGACCACCCTCGGCTGCGGTTCGAGCCCGCCCGCGCCCACCAGTGTCCGCGGGATCCGAGCCGAGACCCCTGCGCGAACGCAGGCGGTCATCGAGCGATCGAGTTGATCTCGGAGTCGCCGGGCGGGAGCGCTTGACAAGGCCGCTAAGTGGCCATGAGGATCCGGGACCTCGGCAGTCGTGATGAGGCGACATTCAGAGGCGGGGCTCGGCGCCACCCGGTGCTGAGGTGGGGACACAACAGTTCGCTCACTGTTCGGACGCGGGGGTAGATCGTGATGCGCGCTGCAGTTCGGTCCCGCGACGTCGCCGTCGTGGTGTCACTCCTGCTGTTGGGTTCGGGTGTCGGGCTGCCTTCGGCCGCAGCCGCGTCCACTGGTTTCCCGGGCCTAGTGTCGGCGTCAGCGAAGCCTGCACCCGCGGCCGTTCCTGCGCCTACTGTCACGCCCGGCGAGATCGTCGCGGGAGGCATCGTCACCGTCTCGGGTGTGAAATGCACGTCGACCGGTTCAGGTCCGACGGGGGCGGATGTGTCGTTGGTGACCGCGACGGGGTCGGTTCTCGTGAGCGGGGCGGCCACTCCGACTGCGAGCGGCGCGTGGCACGTCCAATTCACGGTGCCGCCGTCTACCGCGGCGGGGTCGTATGACATTGACAGCACGTGTGATCGATACACGTCTCAGATCGTCTACCCGGTCGTTTCATTGACGGTCGACCCTTCCGTAAGTACCTGGGCAGTACAAGACACCGTCAGCCCGCTCGATCGCGCGGGCAACGGATTGTTCAACGCCGTCTCCTGTACGACACCGGCTTCGTGTGTTGCGGTGGGCTCGTACGTGGACGGGGCGGGCGATCAGGTTGTCTTGGCTGAAGTGTGGAACGGGACGAAATGGGCGGTCAGCGCGACCCCGAACCCGAGTGGCACCGCGAACGCGCTGTTGACCGGAGTGTCGTGCGCGGCCGCGAATGCGTGTACCGCGGTCGGTTACTACTCCGACGGTTACGGGCAACAGACGCCGTTGGCCGAGGTATGGAACGGTGCCGCATGGTCGATCAAGCCACTGGCGCACCCGACCGGAGCGTCGAGCGCCCAGCTGAACGCAGTGTCGTGCACCGCGTCGAATGCGTGTAGGGCCGTCGGCTCCTACCAAGACAGCGCAAATGGCGACCTCACCTTGGTTGAAGTCTGGAACGGCACGAAATGGGCGGTCACGTCCACCCCGAACCCGACTGGCACCGCGGATGTGCAGCTGACCGGAGTGTCGTGCGCGGCGGCGAATGCGTGTACCGCGGTCGGCTACTACTACAGCAACAGTTCGGTGCAACAGGTGCCGTTGGCCGAGATGTGGAACGGCGCGAGATGGTCGATCAAGCCCCCGGCGCACCCGACCGGAGCGTCGAGCGCGGTGCTGACCGCGGTGTCCTGCACCGCCTCCAATGTCTGTACCGCGGTGGGTTACGACAGCAAGAGCTCGCTTCAAGAATTTCCGTTGGCGGAGATGTGGAACGGCACAACCTGGTCGGTCAAGTCCCCGGCAAACCCGACCGGGGCGTCGATTGCGCTGCTGAACGCGGTGTCGTGCACCGCGTCGAATGCGTGTACCGCTGTCGGCTTCGACTTTGACAGTACGTTCACCCAGGTGGTTCTGGTGGAGGTATGGAACGGCACGAAATGGGTGCACAACTCTGCGGCGAACTCAGCTGGATCCGTCCCTCAGACGAACGCGGTGTCGTGCACCGCGTCCAATGCATGTGCTGCCGTCGGCAACGCCTACGTCTTCCAGGGATTCCATCAGGAGCCGCTGGTGGAGGCGTGGAACGGCACGGCCTGGACGGTGCAGTCGACCCCGCGCCTGATCGGCGCGACGACGACCGGCTTGAATGGAGTGTCGTGTACGACGGCGTCCGCATGTGTCGCGGTCGGCTCTTCCACGAGCAGCGCGTCCGAGGTGGCGCTGGTGCAGGCGTGGAACGGCCAGGCGTGGGCGGTGCAATCAATCCCGAAGCCGACAGGTGCTCGAACCAGCGCGTTCAGCGCGGTGTCGTGCTCCGGTTCGACCGCGTGTGTCGCGGTCGGCTCCTATTACAACCGGTCGTATCAGCAGCGACCACTGGCTGAGGTGTGGAACGGCACGAACTGGGTCAGCGAGCCTCCCGCGAACCCGGCAGGAGCCTCGAGCGCGCAGCTGAACGCGGTGTCGTGCACCGCGTCCACCGCGTGTACCGCGGTTGGTTCCTATACCAACGCCGCATCCCGGCAGGTGCCGTTGGCGGAGGAGTGGAACGGCACGGCGTGGGCGATTCGCTCGACGTCGCCTCCGAGCGCTGCCGTGTCCAGTCAGTTGAACGGGGTGTCGTGCACGACGCCGACAACGTGTACCGCGGTCGGCTCCTCCACGAACGCCACGCCGACGGAGGTGCCCTTGGTTGAGGTGTGGAACGGCACGGTGTGGGCGGCGCAGTCGGCTGCGCTTCCGAGCGGTTCCGTGGCGAGCCAGTTGAATGGGGTGTCGTGTTCGACGTCTACGGCCTGTACCGCGGTCGGCTCTTACTACAGGAATGACCCGTCCCTGGCCGTGACCTTGGCTGAGAAGTGGAACGGAACGAAATGGGTTGTACAACCGTCCGCGAACGGAACCATCGGGGGATCCCTGTCGGGCGTCTCGTGCGTCCGGGCGAACGCGTGCACCGCGGTCGGTCAGGCCTCGGACTACGGTTTTGGCAACGACTCCGGCCTCAGTGTCTCGCTGGCGGAGGTGTGGAACGGCTCCGCGTGGACAGCGCAGTCCACTCCGAGCGCGACGGGAAACTACTCTCAGTTCAGCGGGGTGTCATGCGTGTCGGTCACGGCGTGTGTGGCCGCGGGATCGCAAGACCGTGCCCTGCAGGTCTCGCTCGTCGAGGCCGAGGGGGGCGCTTGAGCGACCGTGCATTCCGGATCCCGTGTCGCGCCATAACGGCACTCCGGGTAGCTACGAGGTAACGAGCGATGGCTCGCGCCCTGCGCCGGCCCAAACGCCTGTGGCCGCGTGTCGTACTCGTCGTCGCCATCACCCTTGCGGTGCTCGCGGTCGTGGTTGCGATCGATGTTGGTCTGCTGTCGTCGCGCATTCGTCACGTCACCGTCCACTTCCCGGAATCGCAGGAGGGAACCACATGGGTGCTGGTCGGATCGGATTCGCGCGCCGCACTTCCGCCGGGACGCAACTTCTACGGGACGGCCGAGCAAATGCCGGGGGCCCACGCCGACGCAGTGATCATCGTGCACAAGGACCGCACCGGAACGGCTGTTCTGTCTGTGCCGCGGGACATTCTCGTGAGTCCGAAACGGGGTGAGATCAGTCGCCTGACGCTGACCCTCGACGAAGGTCCCCAACAGCTGATCGATGGTCTGTGCCGAACCTTGCACATCCCCGCCACACACTTGGTCATCATCACGATGAAGGGCTTTGCCGCGGCGGTCGATGCCCTGGGCGGAGTCACGATCACGAACCCGGTACCTGTACGCGACTTCTACAGCGAGCTCGACCTGACCAAGGTCGGGCGGGTGCACCTGAACGGAGCCCAGGTTCTCGCTCTGGTTCGCTCGCGGCACCCGCAGGTGCTGAGTCCCTTCGGCTGGTTGGCCGCGCAGCCGGCAGAGGGTGACGCGGCCCGCACCCGCTCGCTGGGGTCCATGTTCAGCGCCCTGGCGGCCAAGGCTCACGAACAACGGACGAACCCGATCGCACTCCAAACCACTGCCTGGGGGCTCACGCAAAATCTCACGACCGACCGCGGCACGAGCCTCCTCGACCTTCTTCACCTCAACCTGACCGGCGCGCACGTCGTCGACGTCCCCGTGCAGTACCTCGGCCGCGACGGCACGGCCGCCACACCCAACGCCGCCACCTACAACACGCTCAACACCGCCGGCTACAGCCAACCCTGCCAATAGCACCGGCCGGTCGGAGCGTTGTGAGGCGATGCGGAAGGCCGGGTTGGTCGTTTCGGTGAAGATGGGCTTGACCTTGACGTTGGGTCAACCCTTCAAGCTGGTCTCATGCAGACGACACCAGCTCTTCGGATCACGGGACTCACGAAGTCGTTCGGAGACCTGGAAGTGCTCCGCGGGGTCGATCTCGACGTGGCGCCGGGCAGCATCTTCGCCTTGCTCGGTTCCAACGGGGCCGGCAAGACCACGGTGATGAAGATCCTCTCCACGTTGCTCAAGCCCGATGGCGGCGCGGCGGTGGTGAACGGGTTCGACGTCGTCAGGCACGGTGCCGAGGTCCGCGAGTCGATCAGCCTCACGGGTCAGTTCACCGCGGTCGACGACATCCTCACCGGGTACGAGAACCTGGTGCTGATCGCCAGGCTCCGGCACCTCGAGCAACCGCTCCAGGTCGCTCACGACATGCTCGACCGCTTCTCGCTCACCGGCGCGGGGGATCAGCGGGTGGCGAGCTACTCGGGCGGCATGCGTCGCCGCCTCGACCTCGCGATGAGCTTGACTGGGAGCCCGCCGGTGCTCTTCCTCGACGAGCCGACGACCGGGCTCGACCCGCAAGGTCGCCTCGATGTGTGGCAGTCCGTCCGCGACCTCGCCCGGGGTGGCATCACGATCCTGCTCACCACGCAGTACCTCGACGAGGCGGAGCAACTCGCCGACCGAGTCGCGATCCTCCACGAAGGTCGGATCCTGGTGAACGGCACGCTCGCGGAGCTCAAGGCGCTCCTGCCTCCGGCGGAGGTGGAGTACGTCGAGAAGCAGCCGAGCCTCGAAGACGTCTTCTTGGCGCTCGTTGGTGATCGCCCCGCAATGGAACATGCCCCGCCCGGCTCCGCGACCGTCCCGTCCGCTTCCGGAAACTGAGGTCTGACGATGAACAAGTACTTCGTCCGTGACACGAATGCGCTCTTGGGTCGATCGCTGCGCCACATCCTGCGGAGCCCCGACACGATCATCACAACGGCAGTGACGCCGATCGCCATGTTGTTGATGTTCGTCTACGTCTTCGGCGGATCGATTCACACCGGCGGCGCCAAGTACGTCAACTACCTCCTCCCAGGGATCCTGCTCATCACCGTGGCGTCCGGCGTCGCCTACACGTCGGTGCGGCTCTACACCGACATGTCGGGCGGAGTCCTCGGACGCTTCCAGTCGATGCCGATCGCCCGCTCGGCGATCCTGTGGGCGCACGTGCTGACCTCGGTGATCGCCAACCTGATCGCGCTCGCGCTCGTCCTCATCGTCGCCGTGGCGATTGGGTTCCGCTCGGGAGCCGGCCTCGTCGCCTGGCTCGAGGTGCTCGGCATCATCGTGCTGTTCACGCTGGCGCTGACCTGGTTGGCGGTGATCGCGGGCCTCGTCGCCAAGTCGCCCGACGGCGCAGGCGCGTTCGCCTACCCACTGCTGTTCCTGCCGTTCGTCAGCTCTGCCTTCGTACTCACCGTGGGCATGCCCGGCCCGGTGAGGTGGTTCGCCGAGCACCAGCCCGTCACGTCGATCGTCGACACGTTGCGCAACCTGTACGCGGACAAGCCGCTGGGTGACGACGTGTGGATCGCGCTCGCCTGGTGCATCGGCATCCTGGTCGTAGCCTGGGTCCTTGCCGCGCGTACCTACCGCCGCCGGCTCGCATGATTCGGCCCGCACACCGACCACGATGATCACCGTCTCGACATGTTGACGATCAGCCAGCTCGCGGCCTACGCCGGGGTGACGGTGCGCGCGGTGCGCCACTACCACGCCAAGGGGTTGCTGCCCGAGCCCGAGCGAGACGCCTCGGGGTACCGGCGCTACGACGCACTCGCGGTTGTCGAACTGATCCGGATCCGGACCCTTGCCGAAGCCGGCGTGCCGCTGTCGCGGGTGCAGGAGCTGTTGACGGCCGACGAGGAGGAGTTCGCGGCGGCGATCGACGACATCGACCGCCGCCTGCGTGCCGAGATCCGCGAGCGTGAGCGCCACCGCGAGCGCGTTGCCGAGCTTGCCGCCGGTGACCGGTTGGCGCTGCCGCCCGAAGCGATGGAATACCTCGATCGGTTGCGCGAGCTCGATGTCCCGGAGCGGGCGATCGAGATGGAGCGCGACGCCTGGATCCTCGTGGCTGCGCAGATGCCCGCTCAGATGCCCGCGCTGATGGCGCTGAAGCGCGCGCAGATCGAAGATCCCGCCGTCGTCGCGATGTACCTCGAGCTCGTCGATGCTGCCAACTGGGAGGCCGATGATCCACGTCTTCCGGCTGTCGCCGATCGGCTCGTCGCGATGTTCGAGGAGGACGCCGAGCGCTGGAGCGAGGACGAGATCGCAGACTTCGATCTCGACGAAGAGTTGGCCGAACTCCTCGACGGGGTGTTCGTCAGCGCCGTGCCGGTCGCCGGAACGTTGCTGCAGCTGCTCGAGGAGCGCGGTTGGACCGGATGGACCAAGTTGGAACGCATAGGCCCGCCGTCGTAACCGGCGCTCGTTCCGCGTGGCTCTGAATCGAGACCAACGCCGCCGGCGCGATGACGTTGATCGCCTGGGCCGGCGCACTGGGGGTTGTCGGTATCGCCCTGTCGGTTCGGCATGACATCAACTGACTCCCCGGGTGACCGGCAGGGATCACGGCTCCGCCCTACCAGTGAGGTCGATGCGGCAACATCCGAAGCCGAGCGTGCCGGATGAGCGTGCAGACCTTCGTTGCGGTGAGGCGTGCACGGGGATCGCGAGTCGTCGCGCTAGCGGACGGTGAGTTGTGTGTACATGCCGGCCGCGTAGTGGCCCGGGATGTTGCACACGAGCTCGTAACGACCGGGTGCGAGCGTGAGGGTTGTCCAGCTCGAGGAAGCGGGGGCGATGCCTTCGCCGGTGCCGGCACCGCACGTGTTGGATGCCTCGCCGATACTCGTGGACTCGTCGATGGTGCTGTCGGCGCGGCAGCGGGCGCGTGCCGACGATCTGGCCGGTCGGGAGCGGGAGTATGACGAGCTCGTGGTTGATCGACCCGAGGTTGGTTGCGACGAACGACACGGTGCCCCGCGGCACCGACGCCGCGTCGACCGTCACGCGCATCATCCCTCCTCGCACACCGCGTCCGGCCATCGGTCCGCCCATCATGGGACCGCCCGAGTTGCTCAAGGACACGTTCACGACCGCGCCCGCGAGGTTCGGCACCGCACACGTCGTCGTTCGCGAGATCCCGAACGGAGCGGCGGCATTGTCGGTCCGGCCGTGTATGGCCGCGACCGCGACGACCGAGATCGCGGTGAGCACGACGACCGCGAGTACGCCGACTCCGAGGAGGTTCCGGGTTCGCATCGGTCAGCTCGATCGGAGCAGTTCGCTCCGCTGCCGGTATTCGTCGGCGTCGATCTCGCCGCGGGCGAAGCGGTCGGCCAGGATGCGCTCCGCGTCGTGCAGTCGACCTCGAGCGTGGTCGTGGTCGCGGAAGCGGCTGGAGCGCACGATGGCGACGACCGTCCCGACGATGATGGTCCAGAACACAAGCATCACGAACACCATCGCGATCCACGCCCCTGGGCCCCACCCGTCATGCCATCTCGTCATCACCGCGAATACCTCCTCGGGCAAGGCTGATCGATGGCCCGATGGCAGGAAAGGGCCGAACGGCCTGCTCTCGCCTGCGTACGTCCCGAACGTCCGGTTGGGCAGCGCACGCCGGACGCCGGGTCGGCCTGCCGTCAGCATGAGGAACGGTCGTCATGATTGCGACTCCTTCGTGTGTCAGTGACTGAAGTGGACGTGGGGGAGGATGCGCTCGAGCCACCGCGGGAGATACCAGTTGCGTTCTCCGATGAGGGCCATGGTCGCCGGGACGAGCATCACCCGGACGATGGTTGCGTCGAGCAGGACTGCCATTGCGAGTGTGAGCCCGAGCTCGGTCGGTGGGATCGGACCGGTGATGCCGAAGGCGATGAACACGATGATCATGATCAGCGCGGCGTTGGTGATGGGCCGTCCGGTGCGGGCGATGCCTTCGGCGATCGCACGTTTGGTGTCGCCGGTGGCTTCGTACCGTTCGCGGATCGCGGCGAGCAGGAACAACTGGTAGTCCATCGAGAGCCCGAACAGCAGCGCGAAGAAGAACAGTGGTGCCCAGGCGTCGACGAATGGCTGGTGTTCGATGCCGAGGAGCCCGGTGCCGAAGCCGTGTTGGAACACGAGTGTGGCGAAGCCGAACGCGGCGCCGACGGTGAGGAGGTTCATCAGGATCGACGTGATGGCAACGACGAGGCTGCGGAACACGATGAGCAGGAGCAGGAATGCGACGATGAGGATGAGGCCGATCGCGTACGGCGCCCGTCCCGTGAGCACTGCGGTGAGGTCGCGGTTCTGAGCTGCCGGACCGCCGACGCTCGCGCTGGGAACCGCGCGCTTCAGTCGGGCGCGCAGCGTGTTGACGAGCGTCGCGGTGCGGGAATTGTCGACCGCGGTCGAGCCGGTGACGCGGACCACGACTCTTCCTGTCGTCGCCGGTGGGGTGACGACGCGGGCGTCGATGACGCCGGGCACCTTGGCCGCGATGCCGACGACAGTCGGCGCGGTCGCCGTCGGTGTCGTGATGAATGCCGGGGCCGCCGCGCCGGGACCGAACGCGGAAACGAGCATGTCGTACCCGTCGCGGCTGGTGTTGCCCTTGTCGACCACTTTGGCGCCGGGCATACCCAGATGCATGCCGAACGCGGGGACGATGAGCGCGCCGATCGCGACGAGGCCGATCGCGAGCACGGCCGCGGGACGCCGGAGCGCGACGCCCGTCACGCGCTGCCAGCGGGATTCGGCGGTGATGTCGGGGTCTGCTGCGTTCTTGCGGACGAGGACCCGGTCGCCGAGTGCGACGAGCAGTGCGGGGAGGAGGGTGAGCGACGCGACCGCGACGGCGACGACCGACAGGATCATGCCGAGCGCCATCGACCGGAACACCATCACGGGCACGAGGAACACCGCGGCGAGGGCCATGACGACCGTCAGCGCCGAGAGGAAGACGGCTTTGCCTGCGGTCGACATGGTGTTCTCGATCGCGGCGAGTGCGTCCTTGCCTTCGACGCGTTCTTCGCGGTAGCGGCTGACGATGAAGAGGCTGTAGTCGATGCCGACCGCGAGGCCGATCATCATGGAGAAGTTCATCGACCACACCGACAGCGGCATGAACCAGCCGAGCACGTGCAGGAGTGCGAAACCGACCGCGATGCCGGCGAGTGCGAGTACGAGCGGGATGCCGGCGGCGATGAGCACGCCGAACGCGACGAACAGCAGGATCAACGTGGGGAGGCCACTCACGAGCTCGGCCTTGTGGAGTGCTTCGGCGTTGATCTTGTTGAAATCACTCCAGACGGGCCATTCGCCGGTGACCTCGGCCCGAGCCCCCGGCGTGAGCTGCAGCTTGCCGACGTAAGCGCCGAGCGCGCCGGCGGTCACGGGCCGGGCCGCGTCGTTCTTGACGATCTGGTCGACCGGGATGAGCGCGGTGTGGCCGTCGGGCGAGATGAGGCCGGCCGCGGCGGGCAGGGTGAGGGGGTTCGCGACGGCGCGCGCCTTGGGCGAGTGCTGCAACTGCGCGACGAGTGCGGTCAACGGCGCCGGATCAGCCTTGATCGTCGTCGTCTGGTGGTAAACGACCACGGGATCCTCGGCGCCCAGTTGTGGGAAGTCGCGCCGGATCTCGTCCCGGACCTTCTGCGCGGTCGAGCCCTGTGCTTCCCAGCCCGCACCCGAGAGCGCGTGGGTGAGTGTCAGGGCGAGCGGCGCGGCCGCGAACGCGACGAGCAGCCAAACGCTGATCACGGATCGCCGGTTCCGCGCTGGAGAACGCGGCCAGACGGGAGAACAACGCCTTGGGGTCAGGCGGTGCCGACGGAGCGTGTGCAGGCGGTGCGGGGACGTGCGTGACGGTCATCGGGAGCTCTCCTCGGTGATGCAGTGGGGACACGCGGAGGACACGGACAGCCGGACGCCGTCGCGCGACTCTGCGCGTGCACGGTCATGCCAACTTCAACAGCATGCGCTCGACCGCGGCGAGCGAGTAGCCGTCGGCCTTTGCGTCATCCGGACGTTCGACGCGATCGGTCAGCCCGGCGGCGATGAGCGTGAACCCGGCCTGTTCCGTGCCGTCGTCGCCGCGGAGATCTGCACGACGACCTCCCGGGATTCGTGGCCCCCGGACAGCATGCGTTCGACTGCCTGAACCGGGCCGGCGGCGCGCCGGAGCCTCTTGCGGACGTCGTCGACGACGTCCTCGGGGATCTGCATCAGATGCTCCTCATGGGGTCGGTCGAAGCAGCGGTGAAACCTCGGTCAACGTGTCGCACCCTGCTCGCGATCAAGCCAACCAAATACCCCTGGGGGTATATTCCGGTCGGGCCGAAGGGCATCCGAAGGGCATAGTGCCCGGGTTTCTCCGGGACCTTCGGACCTACCCCACGTCCGCCGCGCGCCGCATGGTGGTCCTATGACTTGGCGGATCGTGATCCTCGGCGGCGGAACCGGCGGCACCCTGACCGCCAATCGCCTGCGTCGTCTGTACAACCTCGACGAGGCCGTCATCACGGTCGTCGACCAGGACGACCGGCACGTATACCAACCGGGTCTGCTGTTCGTGCCGTTCGGGTTGACGCACTCCGAAGACATCGTGCGCCCCCGCGAACGGCAGCTCCGGAGCGGCATCGAGTTCGTGGAGTCCGCCATCGACCACGTCGACATCAATGCCGGCGAAGCCCATCTCGGAGATGGCACGACGCTCGGCTACGACGTGCTCGTCGTCGCGACGGGCGCCCGATTGGTGCCCGAGGAAACCGAGGGGTTGCTCGGTCCCAGTTGGATGAAGAACGTGTTCACCTTCTACACGCCGCAAGGTGCGGCAGCGCTCGGTGCTGCACTTGCGACGTTCGATCGCGGCCGCCTCGTCGTCAACGTGGTCGACATGCCGATCAAGTGTCCGGTCGCTCCGCTCGAATTCTGCTTTCTCGCGGATTGGTACTTCACCGAACGCGGGATCCGCAACCAGGTCCAAATCACCTACGCGACGCCACTCGACGGAGCCTTTACGAAGCCGATCGCCGCCGGACACCTGGGCGGGATGCTCGACGCGCGCGGGATCGAACTCGTGACCGAGTTCAACACCGGCGAGGTCGCCGACGGCAAGCTCATCGGCTACGACGGCCGCGAGGTCCCGTTCGACCTTGCTGCGGTGATCCCGCTACACGGCGGCGCGCAGTACGTCGGCCGCTCACCCGGACTCGGTGACGAGCTCGACTTCGTGCCCACCGACGAGCACACGTTGCAGTCGAAAGCTGCGCCGAACGTCTTCGTCATCGGCGACGCGGCCAACGTGCCCGCTTCGAAAGCCGGTTCGGTGACCCACTTCGAAGGTGAGACGCTCGTCGAGAACGTGCGCCGGTTCCTTGCGGGCGAGCCGCTCGAGCCCGGCTTCGATGGGCATGCCAACTGCTTCATCGAGACCGGCTTCCACAAAGCACTGCTGATCGACTTCGACTACGAGACCGAGCCGTTGCCCGGCCACTATCCCGGAAGGATCGGTTTGCCGCTGCTGAAGGAGTCGCGCGTGAACCACCTCGGAAAGCTGCTGTTCCAGTCCGTGTACTGGCACGCGCTGCTTCCCGGCCACGACCTCCCCGGCCTCGGCTCGTCCATGCCGACCTCGGGCAAACACCTATCGCAGGAGGACTGACCATGCCGAGCGCAACCGTCGCGGGCGTCACCGTCGAGCGCAACGACGAAGGCTTCTTCATAGACCCCGACCAATGGACCGAAGCCATGGCCCCCGAGCTCGCGCGCGCCGAGGGCATCGACGAGCTCACCGAAGACCACTGGCGCGTCCTCAGGTTCATGCGCACCGAATACGCGCAGAAGGGAACCGGGCCGACGGTGCGCGTGCTGGGCAAGACGTCGGGCGTATCGGTGAAGGAGCTCTACCAGCTGTTCCCCAAGGGCCCGGCCAAGGTCGCAGCCAAGATCGCCGGAATCCCCAAACCGCGCGGCTGCATCTGAAAGGCGACGACCATGACTGACACGAACAAGCCCGAGCCGATCACGAAGGTCTCGATCATCATCTCCAAGGGGTCCCTGGAGGGGATCTATCCCGGCCTGATCATGGCCAACGGTGCGCGCGCCGAGGGCATAGAAGCCGACCTGTTCTTCACGTTCTTCGGGCTCGACGCGATCCACAAGGCTCGCCACGAGCACATCAAGCTCGCGACGGTCGGAAACCCGGGTCTGCACCTCCCGACGATGGCGGGCGGCCTGCCGGGCGTCTCCACCGCGATGACGCACTACATGAATCACAAGATGGAACAGCTCGACATTCCCTCGATCCCCGAGTTCGTCGAGATGATCGCCGACACCGGGGCCGGCATGTATGCCTGCAAGGCATCAGTCGATCTGTTCGGACTCGAGAAGAACGACCTCATCGACCAGGTTCAAGACATCATCACCGTCGGCGAGTTCTACGAGCACGCCGCCGGCGGGCAGATCATCTTCACGTAGCGGGGCGACGGGCCACGATCGCGACGAATGGTTCGAGCGGCACGAGCGTGCGCGCGGGACCAACTTGGAAGCCGGCGTGTCGGAGGTCGGCTTCGATTGTCTCGCGATTCGGGAGTGCGGCCGAGCCCGCTTGACTCACGAGCATCATGTGAAGATGCGCGCTCGCAACCGAACCCGGCCATGCCATCGTGACGATCACCAGGGCGCCGTCGTCCGCAAGGGTGCCGGCGAGCTGCTCGTACAGCGCGGCGCGTTCGGCCGGAGGGAAGTAGTAGACGTTGTTCAGGAGCGTGATCAGCTCGTAGGGTCGACCATCGGTCCGGGTCACGAACTCGCGCACATCGCCGGCGTGCAACGATGCGCGCGAGGCATGACCGGCTGCGGCGAGGCGTGCGCTCGCCTGGTCGATCACGGTCGGCGCGAGATCGATGCCGTCGACGCGCAAGGTTGAATCGGCGTCGAGCAGTGCACGCGTGTATACGCCGGTTCCGCAGCCGACGTCGAGGACGCGTCGAGGCCGGATCTCGTCGACAACCTCGCGCAAGAACGGTACGACGAAGGGTGCGGCCGCGACGGACACGTCGGCAATGATGCTCGCGTGCCGTTCGAGATCGCTGCGGCCGTCGGCCGGTGGGCCGTGCAGGAGCTGTTCGATGTCGTCGTAGGGGCCGGCTTGGTAGTCGAGGACTGACCGGTAGTGCGCGCTGAGCATGGTGTCGCCGTCGGCGATGGCCCGGGCGCGCCGGCCGCGTAGGGCGTAGGTGTCGTCCGCGCGTCGAAGCTCACGCACCTCGACCCCGACGGCGAGCCAGGCGGCGAGGCGATCCGCGCGGGTGACTCGGAGCTCGCGTTCGATCTCGGCGAAACTCCGGGGCTTGCGTAAGAAGGCGAAGACGCCGAGTCGCGTCCCCGAGGACAAGAAGAGGGATCGTACGAGGGCGCGGCTGTCGGCGACGGCGAGGACGCGCGCATCCACGTGACCGGAGCGCACGGCTCCGAGCAGGCCCCGCGCCCGAGACCAGGACGCGCGGCTCACGGCCGCGTCGCCGGAGCGTGAAGCCCGAATGCCCATTGGGCCGCGCGCCGGACGAACCGCTTGACGATCCCAACCTCGCTCGTCGGTGGGAACGCGGTCGTGTCCATCGCGGGGACGAACAGCTCACCGGAGTCGCTCAGGTAGACGTAGATCGGATAGGAGATCATGCCGAGCGCACGCAGTGTCCTCGACGCGTGGGCACCGCGCAAGCCGTCGCCTAACGGTGGTCGGTCGCCGTCGACCGGTACGGATCGCGGTCGCAGGCCGAACCAATGGAAGACGCGGCGGACGATCGGCGCCCGGCGGGCATCATCGATGCCGAGATCGGCGAGGACCGCCGCGTCGACCGCCAACGCGTCGGGGCCGGCGTAGATGGCACGAACATCGGCCGGCCGTGCGCAGCCCATGACTCCGAAAGGCCCGTCGGCCACGGGCGCCCACGCGTCGACGATCGCGAAGTCGGGCGCCGCGACATCGAGGAGCATCATCGTCGCGGAGCGGAAGTCGACCCGTCGGCTCGCGTAGATCGTCTCGTCGATCGCGCCGGTGCTTCCCTCCAACGTCGACAGGCACAGATGCGCGAACTCGGTCGGATCGGTACGCAACTTCGGCATGACGATCCGGAGGTCGGCATCAACCCACGTGGCGCTGATCGCCCGCTGCACGAAGCCGCGTTCGAACGTGTACGGCCGCATGTCATTGCTGATATCGACGATGCGGTACTCCGGTGACGTGAATCCGAAGTAGTCGGCGACCTCGTGTACCGAGCGGTGCGCGAAACAGTTGCCGTAGACGGTCGGCGCTTCGAGAACGGCGACGTCGTCGACTCCGTGCTCGTGCAGGTAGTGCGCGACCGCTTCGACGAGTTCGCAGTCGTTGACGTTCGACCGGTCTGCTCGGTCGTATCCCAACATGAACGACACCCGGATTGCGGCGCGGCGTGCGCCGCGCGCTCGTGCCGCGAGTCCGGCCCGATCGAGGGTCTTCTCGAGCACCGCGAGCTTGTCGGTGTCGCCTCGTCCGCTGCGAACGACCACTTCATCGCCGGAGCCGAACGCCCGCCGCGGCGTCTCGTGACCGGAATCGCGCCGCAACGACGCGGGTATGAACCACGGACTGATTCGAGAGAGCTCATCGATGAGCCATGCAGAAGTTGCGCGCTCGGCGGGATGCCCGTCCGCGTTCACGGTCGAGCACAGCAGCCGAAACGCCCGGACGTGCCGCTCCTCGTCGGCGCGGATGCGTTCGAACGCGTCTCGCTCGTCATCATCGACGGCGAGGTCGACCAGTCGGCGGTAGGCGAGCTCCGCGCTCGCCTCGAGCGCGACGTTGAGCCGGCAATAGTCGTGAAACGTCTGGTGGCGCAGTTCGTGCTGCAGCGCCGGCGGCATCCGCCGGAACGCACCCGCAACGGCGACGAGCAGGCTCGCGGCGCCGGTTCGCAGGGGCGCGGAACGAGGATCCAGGTGATTCCGAGTCGCGGATACCCACCCGGAGATCGCGCCTTGCAGTTGGCGCCCGTACACGACCGTCGACGCGCCGAGACCGCCGCGTCGTAACAACTCGCCGCGCAGGAACTCCGCGTGAAGTTCCTCGTCCTTCCAGATCCATACGAGGGTCTGGCGGATCAACGCCCGTACGTCGTCGTCGACGGCGAGGTCGTCGATTCGAGCGGCGACGGTCTCCTCGCGGTAAGCCACCGCGACAATTTGTTCGCGCTCGAGCGCGAGCAGCCACAAGTGTTCGCGCTCCCGCTCCGGCTGCCCCGCGAATTTCATCTGCCACCGGGCCAACTGCGTTCGCACGTCATCGAGCAGCACGGCCTCGAGGTCTGCCATCTGGTTCTTCTACCAGGCCGCTCGACGTGCGTCGTGTGCGCTCACTCGGGTTCGTCGCCTTCCTCCGGCCTGCGATCGATGGGAAGGCGTACGCCGATGAGCGCGGCGCGCAGCTGCTCGATCGGGGCCTTGGGGGATCGGTCCATGTGCAGCAGCCCGTTCGCCTCCTGATAGGTGTCGGTGAGCTGCGTCCAGCAGTATCCGCTCAGGGTGCGGCTCCTGAGGATCGCTCGGCATAGACGGCGGATGCTGCGGAGCCACTCGTCTTGTGACGCGAGGTTTCCGTATACGTACGCGCCCGCGGCGAGCGCGCCGAAGGTCGTGCCTCCGGTCTCGGACAACACCACGGCTCGGCCGTCGCGGCCGCGGCCGTCGACGGTGAGCGGCTTGCCTTCGGGGCCGGTACCGGCGAACAGCGTGTCGACAGCTTCGGCCGAGCCGTACCGTTCCGACATCACGTCGGCGTCGTGCGTGTAGTCGTGGATGCCGACGATCTCCCCGCCGGACGTCTCCCAGCCGTCGTTCGCGCTGACGGGTCGCGTCGGCGTCGAGCGCGGCAGTGAGGCTCGCCAGCGCGTCGATCAGCGACCGCTGTTGCCGGTCGTGGCTGACGTCGGGCACGCCCCAGGACTCGTTGATCGGCACCCACGCGACGATGCAAGGATGGTTCCGGTCGCGCGTGACGATCTCGATCCATTCGGTCGTCAACGACGCGACCGCGTCCGTCGAGAACCGTTGCGCGCTCGGGAGCTCTTCCCACACGAGCACGCCCAGCTCGTCGCAGAACGCCAGCCAGCGGGGATCTTCCACCTTCTGGTGCTTGCGGACCCCGTTGAGCCCCAAGTTCTTGATCATCTCGACGTCGTGGCGCAGCGCGTCGACGCTCGGTGCGGTCTGCCCGGTCCGCGGCCAATATCCCTGGTCCAGCGCGAAGCGCAGCGGCACCGGTTGGCCATTGAGTTGGAACCGTCCGCGTTCCACGCCGACCGATCGGATCGCGGTGTAGCTCGACACCTCGTCGCGGTCGTCGTGACCCGCGTAGCTGAGCGTCGCGTCGATCAGTTGCGGGTGTTCCGGGCGCCACACCAGCTGATCGGGGTCACCGTTTGCCGCATCGCTCAGATCGAATCGGCGACGAAGCATCGATCGACCGTCGATGACGTCGACGAGCGTCATCGTGTCGTCCGCGAGCAGCGTTCCGTCGCGACGGAGAACGACGCGAACGGTGTCACCGCCGCGCACGTCACCGACGACCTCGGCCTCGAGGTCGATCGAAAGCGTCGACAGATTCGACGTCCAGCGCAGCGACGCGATGGACGTCACCGGGACGTGCTCGAGCCACACCGACTGCCAGATGCCGGTCGTTCTCGGATACCAGATCTCGTGGGGCTCGGCCCACCAGTCCTGCTTGCCGCGCGGGATCGTGAGCGATCGCGGCTGGTCGTCGGCCCGCACGACGAGCTCGATGCGTCCGGCGTCAGCCAGCCGTGCGACTTCGGTGACGTCGACCGAGAACGGCGTGTAGCCGCCGATGTGGCGGCCGACCAACTGACCGTCGGCCCACACGTGCGCTTCGCGATCCACCGCGCCGAAGTGGACGAGGACGTGTCCCCCGGTCGAGCCAGCCCGGATCGATGTCGATCTGCCGGCGGTACCAGCAGCGCCGGAGGAAGCCGTCGAAGCCGACACCGCTCGCTTCGGTTTCGGGCGCGAACGGAACCTGGATGACGTGGGTGAAGTCGACGTGGCGCGGGTGTGTGATCGTCGCGTCCGGGTCCGCTCGGAACTCCCAAGCTCCGTCGAGCAGCGTCCACGGCTCACGCCGCAGTTGCGGTCTCGGATAGCGCGGATCTCGGACCGGCATCGCAGGCACCTCGAGTCGGGGAAACGCGGTCGGTCGGCCGCGCTCGGCAAAGATCTACCAGAGGAGAACGCAGCTGGGGCTCCGGCCGGTCACTTGACGGTGGCGACCATTGCCTTCACGAGCGCGGTGGGCTGGCTGAAGTCGTGGTGCAGCAAGATCGGTTCCGCCGGTCCGAAGACGTCGACTTCCACGTTGCCGACGAGGGCCTCGATCCCGGTCGCGTCGCGAAAGGCTTGGTCTCCGATTCCGGCGATGTCGGATTCACCGAACGCCTCGCGGTCGAGGCGATATTTCGCCGCGGCCCCGGTGGTGTTCACGTCGAGCTGGATCGGGTCGATCTCGCCGGCCACGGCGATTTTGCAGATCGTCAGTCCCGGCGCCGAGAATCCGGTGTCGAGCGTCACCGTGGTCGCCCGGCCTACTGCCGCGCTCGCGGCGGCGTCGGTGAGGTCGGTGCATTTCGCGTTGCTCGCTGACACGGGTGGGGCGGAGCTCGACGTGGGGGTCGTCGACGGCGAAGTCGTGGTCGGTTCGGGGGGCTTGGGGACGTGGTGGGTGATCGGGATCATGACCGAGCCTTCGACGTTGACGAGCTGGTCGAGGAACGTTGTTGCCCACTCGATGTAGGACGCGACGATCGGGTCCACGACCGGTTTGAGGAAGCCGGGAACCTGGCCGGTGACGAAGTTCGTCACCATCTTGCGCAGGTCGTCGACCTCGGTGCGCCGCACGCGGGCGATCGCGGTGATCTCGGCGGTGACCGGGGTGCCGGTCTTGGCGAGCTTCGCCGATTCGGTCAGGGTCGTGTACTGCAAGGTGCTCTTCGAGCTCGTCGTTCAATGCTCCGACGAACGGTGGGCCCGACGGCTGGTCGACGGTGACGAGCGCTTCGGGTTCGAAGACCTCCCACGTGACCGGCAGTCCCGATTTCGAGAGTGTCGGCAACGTGATGTCGAAGGTCGTCCGCGCAGTCGACGAGTTGCGGCGGCCAGTTGGCGATCTCGGCCTGCTTGTCGATCGCGACGGTGGCCGATCCGGTCCGCGCGGGTCCGCCGGTGATGCCGAACTGGTTCGCGGCCGGGTCGGCGGTGATCGGCGCTTTCCACGGCTTCAGGTACGACACCACCGTCGTGATCGTCGCGACCGCGCCGATCGCGAGGCGGAGGATGTCGAGCACCGGTTGGGTGAGCTGCGTCAACACCGTCTCGCGCCGCGGACCGGGCGAGGTCGACGGCCCGGTTCCACGCCGGAGGCGAACCAGCCCGCGAACGCCCCGGCGATCGCGCCCAGGGCCCCGCCGCCGAGCTTGCCGCTCACCCAGTCCGAGACCGCGCTCGGGTCGAGCTTCAACGCGTTGAACACCGTGTTCAAGATGGTGTTGAAGAAGTTCGCGATGGTGCTGCACGGCGCGGTCAGGACCGGTGCCGCGTCCCGGTCGCGCGACGTCGAGCTGTGCAGGAGCCGCGACCGTCGCGCCCGCGCCCGACCGGGCCGCCGACGTGGTCGTCGTCATGTGTTGCACGACGTCGCCGACGAACAGCGCCAAGACTTCTGTCGGGAACACGACGTCCGCCGCGTGCGTCCAGTCGACCGGGCCGAGCAGGCGCGCGGCCGCCGCGGAGGCCGCGTCGTTCGCCGCCAACACCCATCCGCCGATCACGTACGCCATCGGGGGCGCGCCGTGCGTCGGGACCGCGGCGTCGAGATCGGTACCGGTGATCCCGCCGCCGGCGACCGCTTCGCGGGTCATGTTCGCCGCCTGCACGGCCGTCACCGCGTAGACCGTTGCTCCGGTGACCGTGACCTCGGGCTTCGTCGCCGTCTCGTCGGCCACCGTCGCGACTCCCGCGCCGGCGAGCGCGGCGACCGTCTGCTCAGTCGATTCAGTCGATTCCGACGATGCGGCCGGCAACGTCGAACTCGACGAGTGCGACGCCGAACCGCTACTCCCGCCGCAGGCCGAGCACACGACCGCGAGCGCGACGAGGGCTGCGATTCGCTCGGCGGCGCGGCCACGCTTTCGCCCCGACGGTGGGCCGGCGCAGGCTCAGGGAACGGTCCAGGTGATCTCGGACGGCTGGCTGGCGTCGACGGTAGCGCGTGCTGTAACCGACCTTCGTGATCGTCACACCGTTGGGCAGCATGAACCCCGGGCAGAACGTCGCCTTCTGGTTCGGTTGGAGATCGTGCATCGTCGACGTGCACCCGGTGAAGCGCGTCCTGGATGGCGGCACCGCTCGCGTAGTGCTTGCCGTCGGAGCCGGTGACGCGCGCTTGTTCCACGGCGACGGACGCGTTGTCGCCGTTGTCGACGATCGTCATCTCGAGTCCGACCCAGTGGCTTCCGGGACGTCGGAATGTTCGCTCGCGTCGACGGGCGTGGCCGGGTCGATGACCTTGACGAGGGTGACGGTCGCGACGTCGGCCGGAACGTACTGGTCGGGATTGGTCAGGGTGTCGCCGACGTGTCCCGTCTTCTTGCCGGCGGCCG
Organism: uncultured Actinomycetes bacterium; assembly: GCA_963829195.1. Taxonomy (GTDB): domain Bacteria; phylum Actinomycetota; class Acidimicrobiia; order IMCC26256; family PALSA-610; genus PALSA-610. Next base: position 171,459 of record CAWHHS010000006.1, on the reverse strand, counting down.
CGGTCGTGGTGGTCGCGCCGCCGGAGTCGGTGGTCGGGGTCGCGCTGCGGAGTCGGACCCGGCCGCGGTCGTCGACGTCTGCGGCTGCGTCGCGATGTCGACTTCGCCGAGCTGCTCCCGCAGGCGGTCGCACCGAGCGTCAACGAGGGCGAGTACAACGACGGTTCCGCGCGTGCGGATGCCGTGTGCGTTCATGTGATCGATCCTTTGTGGGATGGGCCGGAGCCGGGGTTGGTCACGGCGCGGTGAGGGCGCTGAGGTCGGGTGTCGTGTTGCCGCTGCCGTACACGCGGTTGCAGAGCGTGCCGTACGCGGCCGCGGCCGCGGCGTAGTCCTTGTCACTGACGCCGGCGGTGTTGCCGGCGGCGCCACGAGGGGCTGGATACCGACGAAGTCGTCGATGTTGGGGAGCACCGAGCAGTAGAGGTCGCCCTGCATCGACGGGACGATCGGGTCGGAGTGGCTGCCGTTGCGCGCCGCCTTGTCGCCGATCCCGCTCACCGCGATCGCGTTGCTTCCGAACCCGATGGTGTCGGTCTGGTATGCGTTCGTGGCGTCCTGCCCGCTCATGACGTTGATGAAGAGCAGGTTGCTCGTGTCGGCCGAGGAGAACAGGCAGGATTGGCCCTTGCTGATGGTCCCGGCCGCCTTGACCGTGACCTTGGTGATCGTCTGGGTCGGGAACATCGGCTGGACGTCGGCTTTGGTGATCTGGTCGCAGTGCGCCTTGGCATCGCCCGTCGTCGCCAGGCCCGTGATCCCGTTCGACGTCGTCCCCGATCCCGAGTCGACCGTGGTCGGAGTGCCGGCCGGGGTCGTCGTCCCGCTCGACGACGAGCCCGACGACGATCCGCCGCCGCACGCCGCGAGCGCGACGGCGAACAGACACGCACTGACGCCGAGCCCGAGCCGACGGAGATTGGAAGACATCAGGGTTGTCCGTTTCGAAGGGTGTGGAGGAGCGTGTCGAACGTACGACGGCGAGCCCTCGGAGGAATCGGGGGAAACCCTCGACCTGGACGCCGGCTCTGGATATGCCGGCCGGCGATCCGTACGGTCGCCGAGTGGCCGACTATCTCGTCGAGCGTTACTGGCCGGGCGTCACGCGCAGCCGACGTGCGCCGCCTCGACGCGCGCCTCGTTGCCGCGGCCGGCGATGTGACGTACATGGGGAGCGTGCTCATCCCCGACGACGAGGTGGCGCTGTTCGGGTTCCGCGCCCGCAACGAAAGCGACGTGCGCGCCGCGGCCACGGCCGTCGGCTTGCGCTGCGATCGGATCGTCGCCGCCGATTTCGGCTGACGCCTTCGAACCTTGCTGGACTCGGTACTACTCGCTCGCCATCCGAGCGCCGAGCTCGGCGCGTGAACGGATGCCGAGCTTGCGGTACACGCGGGCGAGGTTGGCCTCGACCGTCTTGACCGCGAGGAAGCAGCGGGCCGCGACCTCGCGGTTGGTGAGTCCCGCGGCGGCGAGCATCGCCACCTGGCGTTCGGTTTCGGTCAGCTGGTTCGACGCGCGCGGGCCGCACGTTGACGCGTGCCAGCTCGTCGGCGGCGATCGAGGCCCACGCGGCCGCGCCGAAGGTCGTGAACTCACGATGGGCCTCGAGCATCGCGTCGCGCGCCCGCGCTTTGGCCTTCGCTCGCCGGTGGACCTGGCCCGCGAGCAGCAGCGTGCGGGCGCGGTCGAACCGCAGTGGCGACGTGTCGTACCACGCGATCGCGTCGTCGAACATGCGCTGCGCGTCGTCGACGCGATCGGAGTGGGCCGCGACGAGTGCCTCGCCCGTCAGCGCGACGGCCGCGGCGGACGCGCGACCGGTCGCATGGGCTTGGGTGCGCAGCTCGGCGGCGAATGTCGATGCGTCCTCGATCCGGCCGACGCCGACGAGCGCGCACAGGCGATCGAGGTGCGAGCGGCTGTAGCCGGGCTCACGGAAGTGCATCGCCCGCAACATCGTGTCCCACTCGTCGAGATGCTCGATCGCGGTCGACGGATCGCCCGCCGACAGCGCCACGAAACCGAGCGCGCCGTGCGAGCGGTGGCGGTCCCAGGTGTCCGTCGCAGGATCGTCGCGCAGCTCGACGAGCATCGAGCGGGCCTCGTCGAGGCGGCCGCGGTACGCGAATACGTACGCGAGGTTGTAGCGCGCCTGCGCGCCCTGGCCGCGGAGCGAACCTTGCTCGGCGAGGGCGAGGTGTTCGGCCGCGATGCGCTCGGCCGCATCGAGATTCCCGGTCCACGCCTCGATGTGCACGAGGTGCGCGAGCACGTACGCGATCGAGGTGAGGTCACCGATGCTCCGCGCCTCCTGGAGGAGGGCGGTGAGCCGAGTGCGCGCGCCGTCGAGGTCGTCGGCGTATTTCAAGAGGGCGGCGTAGCTCGCGTCGGCGCGATCCGAGAGGCGGCGCGCGGGGTGGGCGCGCTCGAGGGCGATCGCGCGCTCGAACAGTTCGTGATCGAGCCCGCGCCCCGACCGAAACTTCGCGCCGGCCGCTTGGCACAGCGCCCCGGAGAGGATCACCGGGTCGGGTGCTTCGAGCGCGTCGAGCAACGCGACGGCACGCGTCGCCGCGGCGTCGGCCTTGGCGATGTCGTCGGTCACTGCCGCGATCGACAGCAGCACCTCGGCCGTGACGTCCGCGTCGGCCTCGGCTTCGGCGACGGCGGCGTCGAGCTCCGTTTCGGCGGCGGCCCAGCCGTTGACTTCGACGTCGACTTCGGCGAGGCGGATGCGCCGGCGGGCTCGCGCCGGACCCGGCGGGGTGAGTTCGACGGCCTCCCGTTGCGCGGCGAACGCGCCGGCGCTGTCGCCGGCGCGCATCTTGGCGTCCGCGAGCCGGTCGAGCCGGGACGGTCGCTGGGTGTGGTCGACGGTGTGCCAAAGGGCGAGCTCCGCGAGTTCGATCGCGAGGTCGGGCACGCCCGCGAGCAGCGCCGAAGCCGCACCCGCGTCGAGCGCGTCCGCGATCTCGCCGGTCGGGGCCGCGGGCGGCGAGTGCGAGATGACGCGCCCGTTCCGCAGGGACCTCGGCACGCGCGGCCAGACGGGCATGCAGCGCCGAACGCTCACCGTCACCCAGCGCGCTGTACGCGGCGGCGCTCAGGATCGGGTGCGCCGAGCGCACCATCGTGCCGTCGACATACACGAGCTGCGCGTCGACCGCACGCGTCAGCGCCGTTTCGTCGAGCCCGGTTGTCGTGAACCGCCACGTTGCTGCCGGCCCCGCGGCGACGGCGCGCACGTCGTCGGGCAGGTTGCGGACGCGGGCGTGCACCAGCGCGTCGAGCGTCGACGGCACGGGGAGCGGCGCACCCGGCTGCGGCGTGACGCCGAGCCGCGTGAGCTCACGCGCGAGCTCGAGCGCATAGAGCGGGTTGCCTCCCGACGTGTCGTGGATGCGAGACAGCACCGGGCGCGGAACCCGGAGGTCGAGCCGCTGGTCGAGCAGCTCGAACAGTCCACCCACCGACAACGCACCAACGGTGTGGACGACGAGACGATCGCGGGGGAGCTCGGAGAGCAGTGACGGCGCGCGTGTCGCCCCGTGCGGTCGCGACCAGCCGGATCGGTGCGGTGTCGGGGAGTCGGCGAACCGCGAACAACAGGGCGCGAGCGGTCGCGCGCGTCGAGATACGGGAGATCGTCGATCGCGACGAGCACCGGAGCCGTTGCCGCGAGCCCGACGAGAACGCCGAGGAACGCGGTCGCGACCACCCGTTCGTCGTCGAGCCCCTCGCTCGGATCGGCCTCGAGCACCACCGTTTGCAGCGCGCGCCGCTGCGGGACCGGAAGCTCGTCGAAGACGGTCACCGGTACGTCGCGAAGGAGATCGGAAAGGCCAACCCACGGCAGGCGCGCTTCCGCCGCGGATGCGCGCGTCACCAACACGCCGTCGCCGGCCGCCCGCGCGTGCGCAACGGCCCATTCCCACACCGCCGTCTTGCCGATTCCGGCATCGCCGAGCAGCAGCAGAACGCCCGCGCAGTCCAACGCGCGCAACGCGGCGCGCTCGCTCTCGCGTCCTACGAGATCGGCCGGCACGTCACCATCCTCTGGCCGCCACACCGCTCCGATCCGTCACCGCCGGCAAACAATACCGCCGCGGCCATGGCACCTTCCCTGGTGCATTCAGACGCGACCCCGGCCCGGCCTTGCCCGTAGGCTGCGATCATGGCCGGTCTGCTCGAGCTCGACGGCTTGAGCCGCCGGTTCGGCACTGTCACCGCGCTCGACGACCTGAGTTTCAACGTCCCGGCGGGTCAGGTGGTCGGCTTCCTCGGCCCGAACGGTGCGGGGAAGACCACGACCATGCGGGCCATCTTCGGCCTGACCGATCTCGACGCCGGTTCGGTGCGGTGGAACGGCGCCTCGATCGGACCCGCGGAACGACGCCGCTTCGGGTACATGCCCGAGGAACGGGGCCTGTACCCGAACATGCTCGTCGCCGACCAGGTCGAGTACATCGGTCGGTTGCACGGGATGGATGCGTCGACCGCCACCCGCGCCACCACCGCGCTGGCTCGAGCGGCTGGCGGTGGCCGACCGGGCGACGAGCAAGGTCGAGGCGCTGTCGCACGGGAACCAGCAGCGAGTGCAACTGGCGGCTGCACTCGTGCACGACCCCGAGGTGTTGGTGCTCGACGAGCCCTTGGCGGGTTTGGACCCGACCGGCATCGACGCCATTGGCGACGTCCTCGTGGAGCAGGCTCGTGCCGGGCGCTGCGTGCTGTTCTCGAGCCACCAGCTCGACCTGGTCGAGGACCTTTGCGAGTCGGTGGCGATCATCGATCACGGTCGGCTGGTGGTCAGCGGGACCGTCGACGCGCTGGCGACGCGAGGGGCGCGGCGACTCGCGGTCCGGGTCGACGGAGACCGTCAGGGCGCGTGGGCTCGCGCGATCCCCGGCATCACTGTGTCGGAGATGGACGGCGGTGAGGTTCGACTCGTCCTCGACGACGCGACCGACAGCGATGTGGTGTTGGACGCCGCGCGCGCCGCTGGTCGCGTCACCAAGTTCGTCTTCGAGCGCCGCCGTCTCTCCGAGGTGTTCCGGGAGGCAGTGGGCCGATGAACGCGCTCCCCGTCGTCATCGCCGCCGGCGTGGTGGTCGCCCTCGTTCGTCTCGGTCGACGCCGCCGGAGCCGAAGCGGCCGGTTCCCGAAGGGCGTCCTCCCGGCGTGGCTCCGGGGCCGAAAGCTCCTCGGCGACACCGGATTGGTAGCCGGACGTGAGATCCGTGAGCGGATGCGGGGGCGGGTGTTCCGAGTGGTGACGGTCATCCTGTTCGCCGCGGTGGCGGCCGCCATTGTCATTCCGACGATCCACACCACGACGACCAAGAGTCAGACGGTCGGCGTGGTAGCCGGTTCAGCGTCCCTCGATGCCGAGCTGCGCGGACTGGCCGACAACGTCGGGCTGTCGGTCACGGTCGTGAACGAGGCCGATCTCTCGCACGCACGCGCGGCCCTGAGCGCAGGCCGCCTCGCCGTGGTGGTGGACGGGACGGAGAAGATCCTCGTGAAGGACCCCATCTCCGAGTCCGACTCGTCGGCCGCCGTCCGCTTCGTGCGGGCGGTGTCCGCGACCCTGGGTGCTCGGCGGGCGTTCGCGCAAGCCGGTCTGACCCCGCAGCAGGCGGCGACCGTCGGCCGAGCCGAGCCGTTGGCCGTCGAGAGCATCCGTCCCGGCAAGAAGGTCCGCACGACGGCGGAGGCCACGGCGCTGCTCGGCGTCATCCTCGTCTTCATCGTGCTCAACCAGTACCTCACGTGGACGCTCATGGGGGTGATGGAGGAGAAGGCGAGCCGCGTCGTCGAGGTGCTGCTCGCCACAGTGCGGCCGATCCAGCTGCTGGCGGGCAAGGTCATCGGCATCGGCGCGGTCGCGCTCGCCCAGGCCGTCGCCCTCGTCGCCTTCGCCTTGGTGCTGGCCGCGGCGGTGGGGTCGAGCCTGGTGCACGGCGCCGCCCCACTCGTCGTCGCGGCCACACTCGCGTGGCTGGTCCTCGGATACTCGTTCTACAGCTGGCTGTACGCCGCCGCCGGCTCGCTGGCCGAACGGCAGGACCAGGTGCAGAGCCTCGCGTTGCCACTCGAGCGCGCCCCTCATCTTCGGCTACATCGTCTCGCTCACCGAGGCGAGCTCGGGCAGTGCTTCTCCGCTGCTGAAGGTGCTCGCCTACCTGCCGCCCACGGCTCCCTTCGCCATGCCGACGTTGATCGGATTCGGAGATGCGACCTGGTGGCAGTTCCTGCTCTCGGTCGTCATCACGCTCGGCTGCACGGTCGTCGTGGCGCTCGTCGCGGCCCGGGTGTACCGGACCGCCGTGCTGCAGACCGGTCGACGGGTACGGCTGCGCGAGCTCGCGCCGACGACGAACGCGGTAGCCCGCTTCCCGCACAGTGATGCGGCCGTTCACTTCGCCGCGGGTCGTCCGTCAGGTCGGTTCGGTCTCGTCCCGATCCCGCACGCGACACCCCGCGTCGTCGTTGCGGTCGGGCCGGGTCAGGCGATTCCAACCGGCATCCGAGCGATAGCGGTCGCGTCGTTCGCGGGCGAGCTGCGAGGTGAAGTCGGGGTGCTGCATCCAGGCTCCCAGGGTCGTTCGGGTGGTTCGTCTTCGCTGGGTGCAAGCTACGACCGGACCCGGACAGTTCCGGTCCGCAACCCGTGAAAGACTTGGGAATATGGACACGTCGACCCGGCTGCTCCGGCTCCTCGTGCTGCTCTCGGCGCGGGCCGCCTGGACGGCTCCCGAGCTCGCCGAGCGGCTCGAGGTCACCGAACGCACGGTGCGGCGCGACATGAACCGGCTGCGGAGCCTCGGCTATCCGGTCGAGGGCAGCAGCGGTCCCTACGGCGGCTACGCGCTCGGCGCCGGCGGGCACCTACCGCCGCTCGTCCTCGACGACGACGAAGCCGTCGCCGTCGCGATGGGTCTGCGCGCCGCGGCCGCCGGCGGCGCGCCCGGAGTCGAGTCGGCCGCGCTCTCGGCGCTCACGAAGCTCGACCGGGTGCTGCCCGTGACACTGCGCGAGCAGGTCGGCGCGTTGCGTTCCGTCACGGTCGGCATCGGCCGCACCGAGCTCCCGGAGTTCGACGTCGACGTGCTCGTCACGAGCGCGCTCGCGTGCTCACGTCCCGAACGTCTGCGCTTCTCGTACACCGACGCGAGCGACAACCCGAGTGACCGCCTCGTCGAGCCGTTTCGGCTCGTGTTCACGAGTCGCTCGTGGTATCTCGTCGCATTCGACACGACGCGCGCCGACTGGCGGACCTTCCGCGTCGATCGCATGAGCGAGCTCAAGCTCACCGGGGCGCGCTTCGTGCACCGGGACGCTCCCGACGCGGCGCGCATGGTCGCCGAGGGAATCGCGCTGCACGCATACGAACTCCAAGCGCGCGTGCGCCTCCACGTCCCGATCGCCGAGGCGCGCACGATCGTGTCGCGCACCGTCGCGATCCTCGAGCCCGACACCGACCCGAACTCGACCATTGCCCGCATCGGTGGCGACGCCGAGTGGATTGCCCGTTACGTCGCGAGCCTCGAATGCCGAGTCGAGGTGCTCGAACCCGAGGAGGTCCGGGCCGAGCTGCGCGTGCTGGCCGGCCGCCTGGCGGTCGATCACCCCGCCTGAGGCCGGCCGCTCCTCCTGCCGCCCGGAAGTCGGGACCGGGCCGGATATGTGAGGCGTGCGGTCAGTCGGCGCGACGTTCGCAGCGGTGACGTTCCTCGCCGCCGACCACGATGATCCGGGTCTCGCCGCCGTCATGCTCGGTGATGATCTCGAAGGTCTCCCGATCCGCGAACGGCAGGCCGAGGTCCTCGTCACACCAGTCGCACCTGTAGCGGCCCTCGACGAGATGCACCATACGACGATCCTTGCCCCCTCCGGCCCCGCTGTCCAGGAGAACGAGGGCGTCGCGGAGCGTTTCCGTCGGTCAGACCAGGCCTTCGAAGACGGCGGCCCACTGTTCGAGATGGCGATCGCCGAGAAAGTAGGTGCCGGCCCGCTCGCGCCCCGCGGCGCCCATGTGGTCCGCCGTCGGTGGGTCCTGCAGCAACGAGCACACGGCGCGCCCGTACTCCCCGAGATCGTGTGCGTCGACGAGCCAGCCGGTCTGGCCGGGGACGATCTGGTCGACGATGCCGCCGACCGCGCTGCCGACGACGGGCCGTCCCTTCCACATCGCCTCGGTGACGGTGAGGCCGAAGCCTTCGGCGAGACTCTTCTGCACGACGACGCGGGCGTGACGTTGCAACGCGTTGACGATCGCAGCCGCTTCGTCACCGTCGGCCATCGGCACGCACACGAGATGGATGCGCCCGCGGATCGACTCCGGGAGGCGCGCCCAGTCCGTGAGACACGCGCGGAGAATTCCGTCGGCTTCCGGATCGTCGGCGACTCCGTCGGTCTCGGGTCCGGCGAGGACGAGATGCGCGTCGGTGTGAGGTCCGATCAGATCGGCGAAGCCGGACATGACACCCCGCATGTCCTTCATGGCGTCCCAGCGCGACGCCTGCAGCACGATCGGAACCGACGCATCCGGCGGCCGGCCCGTCCCCATCAGGTCGACCCGCCGGGAAATGGTGCCGGTCGATCCGTCCCGCCGGGTGAATCGCATCTCCGGCCCGCGGTCGCGGCCGGCCAGGAGACCGACGGCCGTCAACACCTGCCGGACGGACGCCGGCTCCCTCGCTTCGTTCTTTGCGGAGAACGGATCGATCGAGGGCGCGATGGTTGTCAGACGTTCTCGAGGTATCCACGGCGGGGCGAACTGCTCGCGGAGAACACGTATGCGTCGACGCCCTCGAGATACGGACGGAGGAACGCCCACCCGTACTCCGAGTGAGCGTTCTGTTCGTCGATGCCGACGTGACAGCGCCAGACGACCGAGACACCGTCGGGCATCGCCATCCGTGCGAGCGCGGCAGTCTGCGGGTCGTGCAGGATCACGATGTCGCCGGCGCGCAGGAAGGCTCGTAACGCGTCGACGTTGCGCGCAGTCGTTCTCTCGTAGAGATGATGTTCGGCGGGACCGAGCGGCCCACCGTCGCCCGGCGTCCCGTACAGGTGATTGTGGATCCGCTTGGTGATCTCGAAGAAGTCGTCGTCGCCTTCGATCACGACCCAACGGGCGTCGATACCGGCGCCGCGGCGTAGGCGAGCAGCGTCTGCAACAGCTCGGCGACCCCACCGCCGGCCGCGGTCGAGTTGACATTGACCACGCGACGGTCGCCGAGGCGAGCGCGGGCGTCCGCGGCCGCACGTTCGAAGCGCTCGCTCCGTTCCGGCCCGATGAGCCGCGCGAGCCGCTCGAGTGAGATCCGGCGGACGTCGACCTCGCGCATCCCCGTTACCGTCGTGTCACATATCGGAGATGGAGACGTTCGCTCTCGGTCATCAGGCGTTCCTCTCGTACACGTTAGGTCCGTCACCGGTCTGCGCTTCCGCCGTCGGGAGGTGACCGAGCCGAAACCGGGGCGGACCCGAGTGGTTCAGAGCGATTGTCGCAGGTGGTCGATGAGGCCGCGTGACGCGTCGGGCGGTATCCCGAGGTGCGCGGACGCCGACGGAAGATCCCTGAAGGTCGTGACGCCGGTCGCGTGTGCTGATTCTTCGTAGGGGGTTGCATCCGCATCGAGGAGCTCCGGAACGACGAGAGCCGTCTTGAGCTCGGTCTCGAGGATCGTCCCCTCTCGCAGCAACGCGACGAGTTGCGGGTCGGGAATGCTGATATTGCGCGCCGTCGACAAGTCCACGAGGTTGAGCGCGCCCGGCGGCCACTCCGGGTCCGCGGCCAGCCGGAGAATGTGCGCACGTACTTCTTCTTCGTCGATGTCGCCGTCCCAAACCTCGAACGTGCACCCGAACGATGGGACCGACTCGTGCGCGATCGTCATGCGGAGGACGCTAGACGTGCGGGACCGGGACCGCGGACGCTCGCGATTCACCGTCCATGGCCCGTCGGGACTAGCGGTTCAGGATGAGCGCGGTGTCGTCGCCGTTGGGGAGTATCTGTTGGCCGGCCGTCCACACCTTGCCGTCGGGTGATGTCGTGATCGCGTTCAGGCGACCGAACGCGGCCTGCCGGGGCGCACGATCCGTCCATGTCTGCACGTGCCACGAAATCGCGGAAGGGCCGGCGAACGGCGGCTGCGGGCTGTCCCCGGCGCCCACGGCCCATATCCCACGTGATCCGGTCGTGATACCCGCCAGCGTTGTGACCGACGCGGGCGCGGCGGTGACGGTCCACGTGACCCCGTCGAAGTGTCCGACGGCCGCCGGAGCACCCGAACCGCGGTGAGGTACGAATGACCGGAGCAGCCCGCGGGGTTCGGTGCCCGGACGGCCGACCACTTCGTTCCGTTCCAGTGCATCGTGAGCGGAACCTGGTAGAACGCGCCGCGATCGACGCGGGCGCCGACGACCCACACGTCGTCGGGGGCGGATGCCGAAACGGCCTCCAGGTCGTTGCCGTTCGCGCCCGGGTTCGGCGCGTTCACGAGCGACCAACTCGTACCGTTCCAGTGTTCGACGAGCGTCAGGTCGGGACTGCCGATGCCGACCGACGTTCCCACCGCCCACACGTCGTCGGACGCCACACTTGCGGCGCCGCGCAGGAAGTCGCGCGCCGGCGCGGTCTCCCGATCGGGCGTCGAACCTGGTGGAACGGGCCGCCGCCGGTCGAGTGTTCCGCGAGCGTCCGGAACTCGGCCGCGCCACCGACGAAGCCCCAGCGGTAGCCGATCACCCACGCGTCGCCCGCGGCCGGAACCGTGATCGCGTTGATGATCTCGTTGCTGCCGGAGACGTGGTCGGAGGTGAACGGCACCCAGCCGCCCGCCGCGCCCACGGGCCCCGCGCCTGCTCCGACGAGCAGTGCGATCGCCGCGACCACCACCGCCAATCTCGCGATGGTCCGCCGCGGATCAGCTCCGTCGGCCGCCGACGCGCTCGCATCGGCCGTGAACGATTCCCGCCCGCCGCGCTAGCTCTCGGGCGACCGGTACGCGAGGTCGTAGGCGAAGCTCGCGTGTTCGCGGAACATGCCGGAAGGCTCGATCGCCTGGAGCCGATCGCGGACGTCGTCCTCGAACGCGCGGGATCGGTCGGCGAGGACCTCGCGCGAGAGCAGCGAGGTCGAGTAGAAGAGGCCGATCAGGTCCGCGATCGACCAGTCGTGGATCGCGGAGAACTCGTGGCGTTGGACCGCGACGAATGCGGCCTCCTCCAACACGGCGGCGTGCGGGTGCCGCGCGAGGTGTTCCTCGAGGTCGGCCGGCAGCCGGTCGTCGGCGCCGACGCGTTGCATCCAATCGACGACGATCGCCGCGAGCGCCTGCTGCCACGGCTCCGGTCCGTTGATCGGAGTCCCGCTCCACAACAGCGCGAGATGCCCACCTGATCGCAACCAGCGCGAGGCGAGGTCGGCCACGCGCCGGCGGTCGAGCCGGTGGAATGCCGTTCCGATCGTCACGAGCTCGAACGAGTCGTCCGGATCGACGTCCTCGGCGCGTCCGGTCGTCCACCGGATGTTGCCGGCTCCGAGACGCGCGGCCTTGCGCGCCGCGAAGTCGATCGCCTCGGGCTCCTGATCGACGGCCAGCACGTCCGCGAACCGAGCGTGGAGCGCGAACGTGACGGTTCCGGGACCGCACGCGAGGTCGAGGAGGCGGCCACGACCGCTCACCGACGCGCGCCGGCACAGGTCTTCGATCAGCGGGGGCGGATACGGCCGCCGGAAGCGGTCGTAGTCGGCAGCCGTGCCGCGGTACAGATCGTCACGGAAGATCGGATCGCCGCTCACACGAACCTCCACCCCGGTGGCGGGCAAGTCCCGGGCGGGCGCCATTCTGACCCGCGGGACGAGCTCCGTCTCGTGCAACTGGAGAGTTGCGGCTGTGGACCGGACTCGGACCTTGTCGTCGGGCACGGGCGCGGGCGCCGTCTCGTCCGGCCGGCGCCGCACGCTCGAGGGTCGGCGTTTACCTCGCGCTAACCCGTGGGTGTGTTCGCGTGTGTCGGTGACCTCGAACCCCAAACGGACGGCGCCGGCGTGGATGACCGAGACGGGCGCGCGGCGCGTGCCCGAGATCACGGTCGTCTTCTGGCTGATCAAAGGCCTGTCGACCGCGATGGGGGAGTCGACGTCCGACTTCCTCGTGCACGCGATGGCGCCACCGGTCGCGGTGGTCCTGGGTTTCGCCGGGTTCGTCGGCGCGCTCGGGCTGCAATTCGCGATGCGCCGTTATGTCGCCTGGACCTACTGGCTCGCTGTGGTCATGGTCGGGATCTTCGGGACGATGGCCGCGGACGTGTTGCACGTCGGGCTCGGTGTGCCGTACGTGGCGTCGACGGCGCTCTACGCCTTCGTGCTCGTCGTGGTGTTCGCCGTGTGGCAACGAACGGAAGGGACGCTCTCGATCCACAGCATCGACACACCCCGGCGGGAGGCGTTCTACTGGATGACGGTCGCGGCGACGTTCGCGATGGGTACCGCACTCGGCGATTTCACCGCGTACACGCTGCACCTCGGCTACTTCCCGTCGGCCGCGCTTGTTCGCCGCGATGATCTTGATCCCCGCCGTCGGTTACCGGTGGCTGCGTTGGAATGCGATTGTGTCCTTCTGGTTCGCGTACGTCGTCACCAGGCCGCTCGGCGCCTCCATCGCGGACGGTCTGGCCAAGCCCGAGAAGGTGAGCGGCGCGGGGATCGGCAACGGTCCCGTCCTTGTCGTGCTCGCGGGCCTGATCGTCGTGTTGGTCGCATATCTCGCGGTCAGTCGTATCGATGTGCAACAGCCCGACGCGAGCCGCTCCGGATCTGCGACTGTCTGAGTGCGCGGAGACCCGCCGGGGGTCGACGCACGTAGTGCGCCCACGCGCGGTGTCGGACCGATCGGATACGGTCGGCCGGCATGAAGCTTTCGCCGTGCTATGACGGGCCGCCGATCATCTCGATCGAGGGTCGGGCCGACGACCAGACCGTTCCCGTAGCGCGTCAGCGCCGGCGCATGGCGGCGATGCTCGCGGAGCTCGACGACGGGGGCTGGCGCGCGCCGAGCCGTTGCGCGGAGTGGTCCGTCCAGGACGTGGTCGCCCATCTCGTCGGCGTCAACGCGTTCTGGCAGGCAGCTGTGACCGCCGGTCTCGCGGGCTCGCCGACGCGGATCCTGACCGGCTTCGATCCCGCGGCGACCCCACCGCTCATGGTCGCTCCGATGCGCGCGCTCTCGCCCGCGGAGGTGCTCGACCAGTTCGTCGCGTCGAACGAGGGGTTCCTCGCCACGCTCGACGGTCTCGACGACGCATCCTGGTCGACGGCGGCGGAAACGCCGGCCGGTCACGTGCCGATCCGTCTCCTCGCGCACCACGCGTTGTGGGATTCCTGGATCCACGAGCGCGATGTCGCACTGCCGCTCGGGTTGACGCCGCCGGTCGAGTCCGACGAGCTCCGGTCGAGCCTGCACTACGCGGCCGCGCTCGGGTCCCGCGTTGGCGGTCACCTCGGGAACGTCGCTCACGGGAACGTTCGCGGTCGAGGTGAGTGGGCCGGACTTCGCGTTCGAGGTCGAGATCGCCGACACCGTCGACGTCCGAGCCCCGCGTGCCGCGAGCGACGCGCCCTGCCTGCGCGGCCGAGCCGTCGACGTCGTCGAGGCGTTGAGTCTGCGCGCGCCGCTCCCGCCGTCGGCGCCGGCCGAATGGCGGAAGCTCCTCGACGGTCTCGCTCGGGCCTTCGACGCGGAAGCCGAGCGGCGCGACACCGTTTGATCCGCGAGGCGACAATGCGACGGCACGCGTCGGGCCGCTCGCTCGTGCATCGCAGCCGGCAGTTCGCCGCCGTCTTCGTGGGAGTGGGTATCGCCTACGCGCTCGGCGCCGAGATGTCGTGGCATTCGTTCGGCGCGCCGGTCGGTCTCGGCCTTCTTCCCGCCCGCGGGGGTGACGGTCGCGATGCTGCTCCTGTGCCCGCGCCGCCTCTGGCCGGCCGTCCTCACGGCCGCGCTGCTGGTCGAGGTGCTGGTCGACACACAACACGGACTCGGGTTGGCGGCCGCGGTCGGCTACGGCCTCGCGAACTCGGTCGAGCCGTTGGTCGGTGCACTGGTCGTGGGCGGGCTGCCCGCTCTGAGCGCGCGTGCCGGCGTCGTGCGCTTCGTCGCCGGGGCCGTGGTGTGCGGCCCACTCGCCGGGGGTGCGATCGGCGCGACCGTCAGGCAGATCGACGCGGGCGGGCACTGGCCGACCACGCTCGTGCAGTGGTGGGCGGGCGACGGCGTCGCCGTGCTCGTGATCGCGACGCCGGTCGTGCTGGTGTGGCAGCAGCGCCGGCTGCTCGGTGCGCGCCGGGCCGAGATGGCCGGGATCTGGTTGCTGACGCTCGGCGCGTCGGTGCTCGTGTTCGCGACCGAGATCCCGCCGACGATCGTCGTCCTGCCGGTCGTCGTGTGGGCTGCGTTCCGTCTGAAGCCGATCGGTGTCGTGGTGGCGGTGGGGCTCTTCGCGGTCGTGGCCAACTACGCGACCGTGGCGGGGTACGGAGAGTTTGCGCGCCCTCGACCTGTCGCCGTCGTGGCAACTCGCGGTGACGCAGGCGTTCATCGCGACCATGTTCATGGTCGGCTGGCTGGTTGCCCTCGAGGTGGAAGAGCGGGAACGGGCGGCCGACGCGCGCGACACGGCGAATCGCGAGAAGTTCGTCGCCGAGCGGCTGCGCGCGATCGAGGCCGGCGAACGGCGCCGCATCGAAGCGCTCCAAGCCCTCACCGCGCGGCTCGGCGCCGCGCTCACGCCCGAGGCGATCGGCCATTGCATCGCCGCGGCCGCACCGACGGTGTTCGGGGCGAGCGCGCTCGCGCTCGGCGCCGTCGACGAGGCCGCGCGGAGGCTGGAGTGGCTCACGATCACCGGTTTTCCCCCGGACATCGAAGCCGTGTTCGCCACCGTGCGTCTCGATCAGTCCAGCGGCGCGACCGACTCGATACGCACGCGCCGGCCGGTCTTCGTTCGCTCGCGTGACGAGTACCGCGCCCGCTACCCCGTACGCGCGAGCTGGATCGAGAGCCCGGGGGTCGGCGACTGGGTGTACTGGCCGCTCCTCGCCGGCGGCCGCTGCGTCGGGACGCTCGGCCTCTTGTGGGGCGAACGACAGGTCTTCGACGACAGTCAGCTCGCGTACATCGCCACGGCCGCCGACCTCGTGACCCAGGCGCTCATCCGCGCCCGGGCGTACGTCGACGAGCATGCGATCGCCACCGTGTTGCAGCGGGCGGTCACGCCGTCGCTCGCCAACGTGCGGATCGGCGGATTCGTCGTCGGCGCCTGCTACCGACCCGCGCAGTACGACGCCGCGAGCGTCGGCGGCGACTGGTACGACAGCCTCGCGCTCGCCGAAGGCGGGGCGTTCTTCGCGGTCGGCGACGTCGTCGGTCATGGGATCGGCGCGGTCGAGGACATGACCCAGCTCCGCAACGCGGGACGCACCCTCGCGATCGAAGGTCACGCACCCGGCCGCCTGCTGGCCGAGCTCACCCGGGTGACCGCACTCGGGACGACCGGGAAGTTCGCGACGATCGCGGTCGTGTTGATCGAGGCGCACGAACCGCAGTTCCGGTACGCGACGGCGGGCCACCCACCCGTTCTCGTTCGGCGCGCGTCGGGCGTCGTCGAGATGCTCGCGCGCCGCGGCGGGCCGCCCCTCGGAACCAGTGACGACGCGGTCTACGACGAAGGCGTCGCGCCGATCGCGCCGCGAGACATCATCCTGCTCTACAGCGACGGCCTGATCGAGGCGCGCGGCAAGACGCTCGACGACGGTCTGGAGCGGCTCTGCGACGCGCTCGCCGCCTGGCCGCTCGATCCCGACCGTGAGCATCTCAACGATCTCTGCGAGTATCTCGTGCTGCGGGCGGCGCCGTCGCCGCAGCGCGACGACATCTGTGTCCTCGCGGTCATGGCCACCGACGGGCGGGCGTCGCTCGGACCCGGCTATTCGTCGGTGTCGTAGCCCGCGGCGGGAGTACCGGGCGGGTGCATCTCGGCGTCGTGTGAGAGCCACAGCAACACCTCGCCTTCGAGCCCGTCGGGATCGGTGAAGAAGATGCTGTGCGCACGCCCGAAGTCGGTGACGAAGCCGTCGCTCGCGCCGTGGGCGACGAGACGCCTGCGGATCTCGAAGACGTTGAGCTCACTGCGCGGTCCGACGTCGATCATGGTCAGGGTGCCCGGCCCGATGCCCTCGCGGTGGGAGACCTTCGCGTCGAAGACCTCCTCGTAGAACCGAGCGAGACGTTCGGTGTCGTCGGTGACGATCGCGACGTGGTTCACTCCGTCGAGCAACATGCGGGCTCCTCGCAAGACTCGCGACGCGAGATCGGATCGGGACGCGCCCGCGACGCTACCGCCGGACGGTGTCGAGGAAACCGACGACCGAGTCGTTGAAGAGGTCGTTGCGGTCGCCGGCGACCATGTGGCCCGCGCCGGCGACGTCGACCATCTGTGCGTGCGGGACGAGCTCGAGCAGCTCGCGCGCGCCCTCTTCGCTCAGGAGGTCGCTGACCCGGCCGCGCACGAGGAGCGTCGGGACGACGATCGCGGCCGCGGCCTGTTTGAGCCGGGCCGGATCCACCAGTGACGAACGGGTCTCGTCCTCGCCGCCGAGCTTGCCGCCGATGAAGGTCGGGTCCCAGTGCCAGTACCAGCGACCATCGGATGCGTGGCGCAGGTTCTTCTCGAGCCCGCGCAGGTCGGTGGGCCGAGGCCGGTGGGGGTTGTAACGCTGGATCGCGTCGGCGACCTCGTCGAGTGACGCGAACCCGTCGTCCATGTGCTCCGCCATGAACGCGCCGATGCGCATCCGACCCTGCTCCTCCATGCGCGGCGCGACGTCGACCAGCACGAGCGCACGCGCGACGGATTCATCGGTGTGTTCGCCGATCGCGGCGAGCGACGCGATGCCGCCGAGCGACGCACCGACCAACGCGGGCGGTTCGGGCAACGTGCGCGCGATCGCGAGGACGTCGCCGGAGAACGCGTCGAGCGTGTAGTCGCCGTCGGCGGCCCACTCGCTCTGTCCGTGGCCGCGGAGATCGACGGCATAAGCCCGCCAACCCTGCGCGCCGAGCACACCGAGCGTCGTTCCCCACGAGTGGCGCGTCTGACCCCCACCGTGCAGCAGCACGACGGGCGGGCCGTCGGGATCGCCGGCCACGTCCGCGGCGAGGCGGTTTCCGTCCCTGCCCGCGAACTCGATCACGTCGCCTCCGGGATGCATCGATCCTCCACGACCTCCGCCGGCTCGGCCGCGGCGCTCGCCGGTCCCGGCGCGGTCCGTGCCGCCGTGTCGGCCGCGAAGGAGAACCGCGCGCAGCGCAAGCTAGCGAATCGGACGAGCCGTCCTGCTACAGAACTCGGGACGACGGGGCCGGGAAGAGCAGTTCGGGCGGCTGTGGGCGGCCGAGGTGGAAGCCCTGCGCGTAGTCGCAACCGAGCTCGAGGAGCAGGCGGTACTGGTCCTCGGTCTCGACGCCCTCGGCGACCACCGTGAGCTCGATGTTGTGCGCCAGGTCGATGATGCCACGCACGATCGCGAGGTCGCGCGGGTGGCGGCCGAGGGGCGCCACGAAGCTGCGGTCGATCTTGACCACGTTGACCGGCAGGTCCTTCACGTACGCGAGTGACGAGTAGCCGGTGCCGAAGTCGTCGACCGCGAGCGTGATGCCGATGTCGCGCAGGGCTTGGAGGCGGCGTTGCTCGCCGGTCGCGTCGACCGCCATCCAGCTCTCGGTGAGCTCGAACGAGAGCCGCACCTCCCGCGGGTCGATGCCCTCGGCCGCGAGCAGCCGGGCGACGTCGTCGACGAAGTGGTGCTCGGCGAGCTGGCGGGGCGAGAGATTGACGCTCAGGTGCAAGTGGTCCCCGGCCGGGCGGTCACGGTTCCAGCGCGCGACGGTGGCACAGGCGTCGGCGATGACCCACTGGCCGATCGGGACGATGAGGCCGGTCCGTTCGGCGGGCTCCAGGAACTCGCCCGGCGCGAGCAGACCCCGCTCCGGGTGGTTCCAGCGCAGCAACGCCTCGACGCCGACGATCTTGCGCGAGCACATCTCGACGATCGGTTGGTAGTGCAGGAGCAGCTCGTCGCGCTCGAGTGCGTGCGCGAGGTCGGACTCGATGCGCACACGGTGGCGGGCGGCCCGGCGGGTGACCTCGTCGAAGAAACGCACCTTGGCCGAGCCGTTGTGCGCCTTCGCGAAGTACATCGCGGCGTCGGCCTCGCTGAGCAGTGACTCGATGCTCAACATGTCGTCGTCGACGAGCGCGACGCCGATGCTCACCGACACGGCGAGCTGCTCGCCCGCGAGGTCGAACGGCGTGTCGAATGCGCCTCGGATGCGTTCGGTGAGCGCGGTCGCCGTCTTGCGGTCGCGGATGTCCTCGCAGAGGATGACGAACTCGTCGCCGCCGAAACGGGACAAGGTGTCGGTCGATCGCAGGACGGCGCCGACGCGCTGCGCGACCTGCTTGAGGAGCTCGTCGCCGACCTGGTGCCCGAACGTGTCGTTCACGAGCTTGAACCGGTTGAGGTCGAGGAACATGACGACGGGTGGCACCCCGCCGCGCCGGCGGGTCAGCTCGATCGCGTGGTTGAGCCGGTCGACGAGGAGCTGGCGATTCGGGAGGCCGGTCAGCCCGTCGTGGAGCGCCTGGTGCGCGAGCAGCGCCTCGATCTGCTCCTTCGCCTCGCCGGTCGTGCCGGCCATCCGGATCGCGATCGTGAACACGAACGCGCCGAGGAAGCCGATCCCCTCCGCGTGCGCGGTCGACATGAACGTCGGTGCCAAGCCGAGGCCGACGAGCGTCTGACCGACCGCGCAGCCCGCCAACGACCACCCGAGCGCCGCCCGCCAGGTCGCCGCGCCCGACTGCTCGAGGTCGGCGAACGCGGCGAACGTGTACGCCATGCCGAGCTCCGGACCCCAGCCCGACAGGTAGATGACGGCGGTGACCGACGCGGCGTGGATCATCACCCGGAGGTGGAGGCCGACCGAGCCGGGCTCGGCGTCGACCCAGACGTCGGCGAAGCGGCCGGCGAGGATCGCGCCGCCGACCGCGGCGACGTAACCCCACACCGGAGCGTCGGCGACGACGTGGAAGCGGCGGGCCACGATGAGGACCACGAGCGCCGCGGGCCCCACCGCGTCGGCCATGAGACGCGCGGCTCGGTTCTTCGGGTCGGCGGACCGGGCGTGGTTGCCCCGCGCGTTCGGCCCGAGTGCCGGCCGGACCGGCACGACGTCGGCGGACGACCCCGCGTCCGCGGTTGGATTCACGATGTCTCAATCGGCGCGGCCCCAAACTGCCTTGACGGCGCGTCGGGCCCGAGCGCGAATTCTGCGATCGGGGCAGATGGTGCAGAAGGTTCGGCCGGTTATTGCCTCAGCCCGCTCCCGGGGACGCCGATAGAGCTGATGTGCGGCGAGAACCCGATGTGCGACAGTTCGCGCGCTCGGCGCTCGAGGGCGCCGAGGTCGGGTACGTCGTCTTCCGGGCCGTGCGGCACGAGACCGGCGTCGACTGGGAGGTCCTCGACGCCAACGGATACGTCCGCGATCGCTGGGTCGACGGCGACGGGACCGGCGAAGGCCACCGCATGTCGACGCACGCCGACCCGGTCACGCAGTCCAAGATCGGTCCATTGTTGCAAGCGGCGCTGGCGACGGGGGAACGCATCGAGACCGACCACGAGCTCGAGGCTCCGGCCGGGTCGACCTGGCGGCGGGTGATCGCGATCCCCGTCGACGACGACCTCGTCGCGACGATGACGTACGACATCGGCGAGCTCGTCGACGCGCGCGCCCGGGCCGCCGCGCTCTCGCAGCACAGCTCCGACATCGTCGCGATCACGAGTCCCGACAGCGGGCTCACGTGGGTCTCGCCCGCGGCCGAAGCGATGCTCGGCTACCCGGCCGAGGACCTCGTCGGGCGCTGCACGGTCGATCTCGTGCACCCCGACGACGTGGACGCGGTGGTCGAGCGGTTCCTCGCCGTCGCCGACGACGCGTCGATCGTGCCGACGGTCGAGCTTCGGCTCCGGCGTTCCGACGGCGAGTACCAGTGGTTCCAGTGCTCGATCGCGAACCGGCTCGACGATCCCGACGTGCGCGGCGTCGTGATGAGCATGCACGACATCGACGCCCGGCGCCGGTCCGAGGACGCGTTGCGCATGTCGGAGCTGCGCATGCGCAGCATCCTCGAGACCGCGGCCGACGCGATCATCACGAACGACGACGCCGGCCGGATCCTCGAGTTCAACCAGGCCGCGGAGCGCATCTTCGGGCTCTCGGCCGCCGACGTGGTCGGCAGCCGCTACGCCGATCTCCTGCCGAACTCGGCCGAGAACGAGATGTGGGTGCGCAAGTCGGTCGGCGCGGCCCGGTCCGGGGTCCCGATGGAGATCGTGACGACCCGCGCCGACGGCGAGGAGTTCGAGGCGCGGATCTCGATCTCCACCACGACGATCGACGGCCGCACGCTCACCACTGCGATCGTGCGCGACGTCACCAAGGAGAAGGCGACCGCGCGCGAGCTCGAGCAGCGCGGCCTCTACGACGAGCTCACCGGTCTCGCGAGCCGCAAGCTGTTCATCGACCGGCTCGACGAGGCGATCCGCCGGTCGAAGCGCCGCCGCACGCGTCGTCGGTGTGCTGCTGCTCGACCTCGACCGCTTCAAGCACGTCAACGACAGCCTCGGTCACGACGTCGGCGACGCTCTCCTCGTGGAGGTCGCCGCGCCGGCTCGGTTCCGCGGCCGGCGACGGCAACACGGTGGCCCGGCTCGGCGGCGACGAGTTCGTCGTGCTCTGCGACGAGGCCCGCGACATCGACGAGATCTCCGACCGCGCCGGCCGGCTCGACGAGGTGCTGCGCGCGCCGTTCGTCCTCGGCGACGGCGTCGACGAAGTCATGCTCACCGCCTCGATCGGTATCGCGGTGTGGAACGGCGGCGACGAACGCGCCGACGAGCTCGTCCGCCACGCCGACGCCGCCATGTACCGCGCCAAGGACCGCGGCCGCGGCCGCATCGAGCTGTTCGACGAGCGCATGCAGACCCTCGTGTCGGCCCGCCTCGACCTCGAGTCGGCGCTGCGGCGCGCGATCGACCGCGACGAGCTCGTCGCGTACTACCAGCCGATCGTCGCGTTCGCGTCGGGCCGCCCGACGCACCTCGAAGCGCTCGTGCGCTGGCAGCGTCCCGACGTGCAGCTCGTCCCGCCCGACGAGTTCATCGGCATCGCCGAGGAGACCGGGCCTCATCCACCCGATCGGCGAATGGATGTTGCAGCAGCGCCGCGCAGGACTGCGCGCGCGCTGGCAGGAGGTCGCCCCCGGCGTGGGCGTCTCGGTCAACGTGTCGCCCCGCCAGTTCGACAGCCCGTCGGTCGTCGAGGCGGTCAGGCCGCGCTTGCGCGACACCGGTCTCGCGCCCGGAGCTCTTCGGGCTCGAGATCACCGAGTCGGTCCTCGTCGACGACGCCGACGAGACGGTCGCGCTCCTCGACGAGCTGAAGGCGCTCGGCGTGCGCATCGCGCTCGACGACTTCGGCACCGGCTACAGCTCGCTCACCTACCTGCACCAGCTCCCGATCGACGAGCTCAAGATCGACCGGTCGTTCGTGGCCGTGCTCGAGGACGAAGCCTCCGACCTCATGCTGCTGCAGATGATGGTCCAGCTCGGCCGGGCCTTCGACCTGAAGGTCGTCGCCGAGGGCATCGACACCGACCGCAAGCTCCGGCGCATCCAGCGCCTCGGCTGCCACTACGGCCAGGGCTACCTGTTCGCCCGCCCGGCGCCGTTCGAGCAGGTCATGGGCCGGTTCCGCGCGACCGAGGGCATGGTTTCCGGCCTGGGTGCGCGGGTCGGCGGCAACGGCGCGGTCGCCCGGCCGTAAGGACGCCGGTGGGGTGCGACGCCTCCCGCCGTGCGATCATGCGCCGTGCGGCTCGTCCTGCTCGGCGCGCCGGGCTCCGGTAAGGGAACCCAGGGCGAGGTCCTGGCGGCGCGTCTCGGCGTGCGCCACATCGCGAGCGGTGAGCTCCTGCGCGCGCACGTCGCCGCCGGCAGCGAGCTCGGTCGGGAGATCGCGGCCTGCCTCGCCCGCGGCGATCTCGTCCCCGACGACGTGGTGCTCGCGGTCGTCGCGGAGGCGGTGCTCGACGCGGCCGAATCGGGCGGGCTACATCCTCGACGGTTTCCCGCGCACCCGCGCCCAGGCCGAGCGCGCGTACGAGCTCGCGGCCGCCAGGGGCATCGACGCCGAGGTCGCCGTGTACCTCGCGCTCGACGACGACGTCGCGCGCCGGCGTCTCGCGGGCCGGGCCGTCGGCGGCCGGGTCGACGACGGCGACGCGGAGGTCATCGAGCACCGGCTGCAGGTGTTCCACGAGAACATGCGTCCGATCCTCGACTTCTACCGAGAGCGGGGCATCCTCGTGACGGTCGACGCCGCGCAACCCGTTGCCGCGGTGACCGAGGCGATCCTCGCCGCGGTCACCGCGACCGCGGGCTGATCCGGCCGCGCGGTTTCGGGGCGGGTCAGCCGTCCTTGCACCACTGCTTCTCGGCGACGACCGGGTCGGTCGGTATGCGCATCGTCGTGTAGCCGACGCTGTGCCAGATGTTCGAGAAGAACCGCCCGGCGCTCATCTTCGCGTCGACGGCTCGCAGCAACCCGGGCAGCGGGCCGCACGTGAGCGCGTGGCGCGCCGCCGCGTCCTTCGGGCTGCTCGTCGTGGCGCCGAAGCGCGGCGTCGTACCACGCGTCGTCGATCTGCTTGCGGTGCCCGGCGGGGCGACCGGGAACGGGCGCGGTGCGCGCCGCGAGCGGTTCGGCGAGCCCGCCGATGTCGACGACCCAGATGCGGCGGCCGGCGTCGTACGCGGGCACGCCGATCGACCCGAGCGTCAGCACGAACGCGTGGGGGTCGAGCCCGGGTCGGGGTTCCTTGTCGGTCAGCTTGAAGTAGCCGCGCACGCCCCGGCGGTACAGCGCCGCGGCCTCGTTGCCGTTCAGGCCGAACTGCGTGTCGTTCGGGTGCAGCTTCGCGCCCGACACGGCGCGAAAGTCGCTGATCGGGCTGAGGAGGTACGAGTTCGGGTTCTTCGGCTCGCGGAACTGCACGACGCTGACGAGCGCCCACGCGGCGGCGACCGCACTGATCCCCGTGACGACGGCCGCGCGGCGCGGCACCGCGATCGACGCCGGGAGCGCGAGCGCGAAGAACGCCGGGAGCAGCAACCGGCCGTGCATGTAGTCGCCGCCGATCGCGGTGATGTACGAGCGCGTGCGCGAAGCCGGCCGCGAGCATCGCGACGGTGACGATCACGAGGCGCCGGTCGCGGCGGGCGAGCGTGCGGAGGACGATCGTCGCGGCGATGAGCACGGCCGACAGCCACAAGCGGTACGGCCCGACGAAGTTGTCGCGCGTAGGCCCATCCCTGACCGAGATGGAGCCCGCCCGCGTCCTTGGCGAGCGCGGTGGTGGGAACGACCGTCGCGTAGTAGCCCATCCGGAAGATCTGGTACGCGACCGGCAGCGCGAAGATCGCGATGAGGTCGAAGACGATGCGGCGCGGCCGGACGAGCACGAACCACGCGACGAGCAGGCACACCATCATCAGCGTGAGGTCGGGCCGGACGAGCGGCGCGAGCCCGAGGACCACGCAGAACCAGAGCCGGCGCCGGCCGTTGATCTCGTCCGTGCGGGCCGCGGCGACGAGCACGTACCAGGACGCGGCGATCCACAACCAGACGAGGCCCATCTCGAGACCCGACGTCGAGAAGTCCCAGACGACCGCGACCGACGGCGACGAGGATCAGCCCGACGGGGACGACCAGGCCGTCGTCGCCGCGGTGCAGGAGCCGGGTGGCCTTGCCCGCGACGACGAACGCGGCGACCGCCGCGGCCAGGCTCGCGAGCAGCGTGATCCACTCCATGCTCGCGAACGCGCCGAAGATCGCGCGGCCGACGACGAGCACGACGATCCAGATCGTGCTCGTCGACGCTTCGACCCGTTCGCCCGCGTTGAAGACCGGACCGTGGCCGGCGAAGATCTGGTCGACGATGCGCAGGTTGATGAACGCGTCCTCGTCCATCCACCGGTGCTGCCAGCCGCCGATCGCGATCATCAACGCCGGGAGGTAGGCCGGAGCGGCGAGCCCGAGCTGCCGCCACCGGGACCCGGCCGGCGTGGACGTGCCGTCGTCTGCGGGAACGACGCCGGTCGACGATTCGCCCGTCGTGACCTCGCCGGTGGTCACTTCGCCGGGCCGAAGATCTGCGTCAGGATCCAGCGCGCGGCCCAGGTCGCGGCCGTCGGCGTGAAGTGACGGCCGTCGGGGCGGGCGTGCAGCCCGTCGACGATCTCGGGGCACGGCGGTCCGCTCGGGCACAGCTTCGAGGCGAGATCGACGAGCGTGACCTGGCTGCGGTGGCGGGCCTGGAAGCGCCGCAGCAGCGCGTTCAGGCGCACGTACCCGTCGTTGTCGGCCTTGGTGCTCGTCGTCTGCGTCCCCTGCGCGGGGTTCGGCGCGGGCGCGGCTTCGGTGACCATCACCACGCGCGCGCCGCCGGCGGTGAGCCGGGCGAGCGCGGCGTCCATGCGCGCCATGATCTCCTTTCGCCGGCCGGTGTCCCCGCCACCACGGTGTGCCCGTCGACGACGAGATCCGACTTCTCCCAGATGCTCATCCAGAGCACGATCGTCGGGCGGGCGCGGGCGAGCGCCGCGCGTTCGTCGGCATCGACGAGCTCGGGGCAGCGCGACGAGTGGGGCGTGATCGCTTCGTTGCGCGTCGTCGTGATCTCGCCGCTCGCGACACCGCACCCGAACACCGAACCCTGGTCGGTCGCGATGCCCGTCGTGTCGCCGACCGCTTTCAGCCCGGGCCACAGGCTGCACGCGGTCGAGTCGCCGACGATCAGGATGCGTTGCCCGTGCGCGGCGGCGGGGAGCGCGAGCGGCCCGCTGCGGGCCTCGGCCGTCACCGCCTCGCGGGTCTCGCTCGGCCGCGGCGTGCCGCAGAGCAGCGGGTCGCCGTAGCCCCAGATGAAGCCGGGCGGGCCCGACGCACCGACGGCCGACGCGCTGATGACCACGACCATCACGGCCGCCGCGGGGACGAAGGCGACCGCCGAGAGGCGCGGGCTCCAGCGGCGCTCGCGGATCGGGCGTTCGACGAGGTAGTACGAGGCGACCGACGCCGCGAAGGTGACGGCGAGCCGCAACAGGTTCAGCGTCGTGGTGCCGACGTGGACGCGCGACGGCACCAGCCACACGTCGATCGGCCAGTGCCAGAGGTAGAGGCCGTAGGAGATCCGGCCGATCCACACGAGCGGCCGGAGCGAGAGCACCGACGCGACCGGTCCGGGCCGCAGCACTCCCGCGATGAGGATCGCGACGACCACCGCGAACAGCGCGGAGCCGCCGTGGTAGTAGTGCGCGCCGGTTCCCGACGTGAAGTGCGCGGCGAGGAACACGACGACGATCGCGGGCAGGGCGGCGAAGCCGAGCAGGCGTTGGGCGGCCGGACCGGGCTGCCGGGCGAGGAGCAGGATTGCGAGCAGCGCGCCGATCAGGAGCGCGTGGGCGCGGGCGTCGGTGGCGTAGTACGCGGCCGACGGATCGCCCGGCTGGAAGCGGATCCGCATGGCGACGATCGACACGATCGCGCCCGCCGCGCACACCCAACCGAGGACGCGCATCGAGCCCCGCCCGAGCCGCAGGCACGCGAGCACGACCAACGGCCACACGAGGTAGTACTGCTCCTCGATCGCGAGCGACCACATGTGCCGCAGCGGCGACGCGGCGGAGAAGAGCTCGAAGTAGCCCTGCTGGTCGAAGATGAACCGCCAGTTCGCGACGTAGAAGAGGCTCGCGAACATGTCGTCGCGCACGCCGTTGCGCTCCCACGGCACGACCGCGAAGTGCGTGTAGAGCGCGACGAACACGAGGACGAGCAGCAGCGCGGGGAGCAGTCGCCGCGCGCGGCGGGCCCAGAAGGCGGCGAGCCGGATCGTCGTGCCGCGGCGGTACTCGAGCACGAGCAGCGTCGTGATGAGGAAGCCCGAGAGGACGAAGAACATGTCGACGCCGAGGAACCCGCCCTTCGCCCACGAGTAGTTGTCGTGGTACGCGATGACCGAGAGCACCGCGACCGCGCGCAGGCCGTCGAGCGCGGCGTTGTAGGCGAAGCCGTGGTGCTCGGGAGCGGCGGCGTCGTCGACGCCGATCGGTTCGCGCGGTGCGTCGGGCGCGGCGCGGCCTACCGTCTCGGTCCCCGGGATCACGGGGCAGAGGTTACGGGACACGACCCACAGGTGAGCCTGCACACGGCGGCGCGGCGCTAGCTTGGCGCACCGTGACCCGATTCGGGCGTGTGCTGCTCGTCATCGTCGCGGTCGCGTTCGGCATCCGGGTCGCGTACGTCGCGATCGCGAAGGCCGGTCCGTGCCGGGTCGTGGTCGGCGGGAAGCTCGCCGGGACCTCGCCGAGCAGTTGCCTGCGGGGCGACGAGCTCTTCTACAACGCGGAGGCCGACGGGGTCGCGGCGGGCCACGGCTTCGTCGAGCCCCTCTACTCGTACACGCATCCGGGCGAGAAGCCGCCGCCGGCCGCCGACCATCCGCCGCTCACGGTCTTCGTCCTCACGCCCGTCTCGTGGCTCTCGGCGCACCCCCCGTTCTCGTGGATCGTCAAGGAGCCCCTCCACGACTACGTGCGCGAGCAGCGCTACGCGATGGTGCTGCTCGGCACGCTGCTGGTCGGGCTGGTCGGGTTGCTCGGTCGGCGCATCGGCGGAGAAACGGTCGGGCTCGTCGCGGCCGCGATCGTCGCGGTGAGCCCCAACATCTGGGTGAACGACGGGCTCGTCATGTCGGAGACGCTCACCGCGCTCACGGTCGCCGCGGCGTTGTGCGCAGCGCTCTGGTGGCGCGATCGGCCCGGGCGCGCCCGGGCCGCGGTGCTCGGTGGCGCGTGCGGATTGGCGACGCTGGCGCGCGTCGAGTTCGTGCTCCTGCTGCCGCTGCTCGCAATCGCGGGCGCGATCGTCTCGCCGCAACCGTGGGCCGAACGCGCGAAGCAGGCGCTCGTCGCCGTGGTGGCGACGTTGGTCGTGATCGCGACCCTGGGTCGGTTTCAACCTCGCGCGCTTCCACGAGCCGACCTTCGTCTCGACCAACGACGGGCTCACGCTCGCCGGCGCCAACTGCGACTCCGTCTACTACGGCACCGGCACCGGGTTCTGGGACCTCGGCTGCGCGGGCAGCACCCCCGCCGGCGACCAGTCGCAGGTCGCGAACGCGCTGCGGCGCCGCGGCCTGCACTACATGAAGGATCACCTGACGCGTCTGCCCGTCGTCGTGCTCGCCCGCGTGGGCCGGACCTGGAGCCTGTTCCGCCCGCTCGACTCGGTTTCGCTCAGCACCGGCGAAGAACGCGAGGAATGGGTGACGCGGCTCGGCCTCGTGGTGTACTACCCGACGCTGCTGTTCGCGATCGCCGGCGCGGTGGCGTTGTGGCGGCGGCGGCGGGCGCGCGCCGCGCTCTGGGTGCTGCTCGTCCCTCCGATCATCGTCACGGTCAACACGATCGCGACCTACGGCATCACGCGCTTTCGCGCCGGGGCCGAACCCGCGCTCGCGCTGCTGGCCGCGGTCGGCATCGTCGCGCTCGCGGGCCGGCTGCGCGCCCGGCCCCCGGACCCGGTGCCGTGACCCGTCCGGTGGAGGAGGACGGCCGCAGATGACCGTCACCGAAACGCGCCTCCCCGACGCCCGGCCCGACGCGTACGTCGGCGGCGCTCGACGGCCTCCGCGGCGATCGCGGTCGCGGCGGTCATCGTCTACCACTTCGCGCCGTCGGTGCTCCCCGCGGGATTCCTCGGCGTCGACGTGTTCTTCGTCGTGTCGGGCTTCCTCATCGGCCGGCTCGTGACGCGCGAGATCGCGGCATCGGGTTCGGTCTCGCTCGTCAACTTCTGGGCGCGCCGCGCCCGCCGGCTGCTCCCGCGCTCGCGACCGTCACGGTCGTCGTGCTGATCGTCGGCCGCGGTCGAAGCTCACCGAACGCGGAGATGCACGACATCCGCGCCCAGGCCCTCGGCACGCTCTTCTACTGCGCCAACTGGGTCCTGATCTCGATCAAGAGCAACTACTTCACGAGCATCGGCCGGCCGTCGCCGTTCCTGCACATGTGGACGCTCGCGGTCGAGGAGCAGTTCTACGTCGTGCTGCCGCTCGTGCTGTTCGCGGCGCGGCGGTCGGTCGTCCGCCATCCGCTGCGCGCGGCCGCGATCGCGCTCGGCGGGCGCGGTGGCGTCGACGGTCTGGATGGGCGTGCTCGTCTCGCCGACCGGCGACCCGTCGCGGGCCTACCTCGGCAGCGACTCGCACGCGATGGGACTGCTCGTCGGTGTCGCGCTCGGGATCGTCGCCGGCTCGGGCGCGCACTGGGATGCGTTGGTCGAGCGGATCCGTTCGGCAGACGCCGGCGCCCGGATCGCGACCGTGGGCGCCGGTGCGGCGCTGGTCGCGATCCTGGTCACGATGCGCCTCGCGCGCGACCGCACGCTCGCGCTGTACCGCGGCGGATTCCTCGTGTTCGCGGTGTTGTGCGCGGTCGTCGTCGCGGTCGTGGTGGCCGCGCCGGACTCGCCGATCGCGCGCCTGCTGCGCACGCGCGGGCTCGTCGCGATCGGCCTGCGTTCGTATTCGTTGTACCTGTGGCACTGGCCGGTGCGCGTGTTCGTCACCTCGACGTCCGGGCTCAACGGGTTCCCGCTCTTCGTCGCCCGCCTCGCGGTCTCGGTCGTGCTCGCCGAGGTCTCGTTCCGATTCGTGGAGCGGCCCTTCCGCGTCGGCCGGATCGCGCGCCGGTCGGGGAGCCGGGTGCGATCGCGTACTTCACCGCGCTGGTCGTCGTCGCGGCGGTGCTCGTCGTCACGGTCGACGCGCCGAAAGCACTGCCGCCCACCGATCTCGCCAAGATCCGCGAGATCGGCGGGAACGCCGATCCGAACGCGTTGCGGGTCGACACCTTCGGCGATTCGACCGCGCTCGTGTTCGGCCTGGCCGGTGCCGCGCACGCGAAGGCGCTCGGCATCTCGGTCGGCGGCGACGCGCAACTCGGCTGCGGCGTGGTGCAGACCGACCACGTGAGCGGCGGCCGGGTCATCGGGAGCCCGGCCGTGTGCGCGGGTTGGCGCGCACGCTGGCAGGAGTCGATGCGCGACGACCCGCACGCGCGCCTCGCGCTCATGACCGGCGCGTGGGAGATCCTCGACCAGGACACCGGCGCCGGCGTCGTCCGATTCGGTACGAAGGCGTGGACCGACCTCATCACGTCGTCGTTGCGCACCGCGCTCGGGGTGCTCACGGCCGACGGCCGGACCGCGTACCTGTTCGAGGTGCCGTGCTACGGCGCCGGCGACGTCAGCTCCCCGTTTCCCGAGCGCAGCGACCCGCGGCGCATCGCCGCGCTCAACCAGATCTTCGAGGACGTCGCGCGCTCGATGCACGACGTGCGGATCGTGCACTGGCGAAGCCTCGTGTGCCCGGCCGGCCACCGCGCCGAGAACATCGACGGCGTGCACCTGTGGCAGTCCGACGAGCAGCACCTGACCGACGACGGCGCGGTCGTGGTGTGGAAGTGGTGGCTGCCGCAACTCCACGCCGCGCGCTGACCGGGGCGCGGCCGGTCGATCGGCGCCAGCGACCCTTGAGCACGCGGTCCTGCAGGCCCCACCACGTGACGAGCCCGAGCTCTTCGACGCCCACGCTCAACGACATCTTCGAGTGGCCGCGCACGCGGTCGGTGAACGTGATCGGCACCTGCGCGATGCGGCCGCCGTGCTGCCACACGCGGTAGCAGAGCTCGATCTGGAAGCCGTAGCCCTTCGACCGGGTCTCGGCGAAGTCGGCGGTCTTGAGGATGTCGCAGCGGAACGCGCGGTACCCGGAGGTTGCGTCGCGGATCGGGATGCCGAGCACCAGCGTCGCGTAGCGGTTGCCCCACTTCGAGATCATCCGCCGGTACCACGGCCAGTGCGGGATCGACCCGCCGGGCACGTAGCGCGAGCCGATCGCGGCGTCGGCGCCCCGCTCGATCTCGCCGAGCAGTTCGGGCAGCGCCGCCGGATCGTGCGAGAGGTCGGCGTCGATCTGCACGACGATGTCGTAGCCGCGGTCGAGCCCGACGCGAACCCGGCGCGCACGGCGTCGCCGATGCCGATCTTGCGCGGCCGGCGCAGCACCTCGATGTTCCCGAGCTCGGCGCCGACCTCGTCGGCGAGGTCGGCGGTGCCGTCGGGGCTGTTGTCGTCGACGACGAGGATGTCGGCGTCGGGCGCGGCGGCGCGCGCCCGGCGCAGGAACTCCTCGATGTTCTCCGACTCCTGGTAGGTCGGAGTCACGACGAGCGCTCGCACAGCCGGAATCTACCTTGCGCCCGGTCGCCCGCTCCGGAGCCGACCGGCGGCGGCTCGGATCAATGGCACTTCCGGTACAGCTGGTACAGGCCGAGTAGGTGCCGACCCGGCAGAAGTCGCGGGCCAGGACGTTCGCGACGCGTCGGAGCCGACCTTGCGGGAGTCGTTCGGCTCGGTCCAGTCGTCCCAGATCGCCGAGAGGATCACGATGTCGGCCGACGCGAGGTCCTGCGGCATGCGCGAGCCGTTCGCGTTCGCCATGCCCGGGTCCATCTCGATGAAGTACGTCGCGGGAACGAGGTCGGGGAGCATGTAGTAGAGGTACGCGTCGCTGTACGGCGTCTTGCGCAGGTTCACCGGACCGACGAACAGCCGCTGCCCCGGCTTCGATGATCCGCGCCGCGGCCGCGATGACCAGGTTCGCGGCCTCGGCCCGGTCGGGCTTGCCGTAGTAGAAGACGCGGCCGTCGTGCTCGATCTTGTACGACGTCGCGGTGGATGCCGAACGTCTGCAGCGAGTAGTTCGGTGTAGGTGCGGACCGTGAACGCGGGGATGACGAACAGCAGCACCGCCATCGATGAACGCGCCCGCGCCGAGCGCGAGCGCGCCGCGGCCGGACCCGCGGCGCGCGCCGGTGCACGAGCTCGAAGAACGCGATCGGGACGAACGCGAACGACGACGCAGCTGACCCACGAGAAGTGGCCGGAGTCGACGCGTTGCAACGCCTGGGGGAGGATGCCGAGCGCCGAAGAGGCCGACGACGAGGACGCGTGCGCGCCGCGGATCGACGACGGGTCGGCGCGCGTCGCCCGCCAGCCCTGCCACAGCACGAACGCGATCGCGAAGAGCAGCAGGAAGAACCAGAGGAAGAGCTCGTGCGGGCGGGCGAGTGTCGGGAAGATCGGCCACGAGAGCTGCGCGAGCGCGCCGGCCTGTTGCAAGAACCCGTCGAGGTGGCCCCACGGCGGCGGGATCGGCAGGCTGCGCCCGCCGCGCAGGCGGAACACCGGGTCGATCACCATGCCCTGGAACACGTGGCCGGGTCCGGCGGTCGCGATGTGGATCACGTACGGCGCCAACGCCGGCGCGCGAACCCGATGAGGAGCCGCTTCACACGTGCCGCGATCCATGCCGCGCACCAGCGCGAGCCCCGCGAGGCCGACGCCGAGGACCAGGTCGAGCCGGAAGAGCACCGCGAGGCCGAGCAGGACGCCCGCGAGCAGCGCCCAACGGCCGGCGCGCGGATCGTCGCGCGCCGCGCGCGGGCTTCGATGCCGGCCGCGAGACCGCAGACCGCGAGGCCGACCCCGCCGACCCACGCGAGCGCGGTCAGGCCGAACGGGATGATGATGAGGCCCGAGGTGACCGCGGCCGAGACCGCGAGGATGCGGCCCCAGCGGCGCGCCAGCGCGTAGATCGCCGAAGACGATCGCGAGCTGCTGCAGCGAGCCCGAAGCCGCGCTCGCTCCACAGCGAGACGCCGAACACCTTGAACACGCCGGCGAGCGCCCACAGGCTGCCCGGGCCGTAGAGGTGCAGGAAGTCGCGGTTGGGGATCGCGCCCTTCAACACCTGCTCGGGGAAGACGAGCATGAAGCCCTCTTCCATGGGCGGCCCGGGCGAGCGCAGCAGCCCGCGCAGCGGCATCGCGAACACGAGCGCCACGACGGTCAGCGCGATGGCGTTGCGCCGGCCCTCCGCCGAGTGCGAAACGACGGCGACCCGTGCGCGACGACGCGTCGGCTTCGGGGTCGGTTCGGGGCACAGGGGAAAGCTAGGCGAGCGGCCACGGCGCAGCCGGGACAGTGACGAAAGCCGGGAGCCGGGCACCGGGCCGGACCGGCGCGGCGCGAACCGATAGCGTCGGCAGCCGTGCGCGACGACGAGCGGGAGATCCCCGGCATCCCGGCCGCGCCCGTGCCCGCGGGCGGCGCCGCCGACCGTCGTGGTCACCGGCGCGGCCGGCTGGCTCGGGCAGAACCTCGTGCGGGCGCTCGCCGCGCAGCCGGACGCGCGACGCATCCGGTGCCTCGTGCACGACCCGGCCGACGCAGCCGCCGCTCGAGGTGTCGACCCCCGGATCGAGGTCGTCGCCGGCGACGTGCGCGACCCCGTCGTGATCGACGAGCTGTTCGAAGGTGTCGGTGCGCGCGTCGGTGTTCCACGCGGCCGCGGTGATCCATCCCGCCGCGCCAGGTGCGCGAGCTCTTCGACGTGAACGTCGGCGGCACCCAGCTCGTGCTCGACCGCGCCCGGCGCGTCGGCGCGCGCGCGGTTCGTGCACGTCTCGTCGAACTCGCCGTTCGGTGCGAACCCGCACGAGCGCGGACCGCTTCGACGAGGACTCGCCGTTCGCGCCCTACATGGCGTACGGGCGCTCGAAGCTCGAAGCCGAACAGCTCGTGCAGCGCAGCTACGACCGCGGCGACCTCGCGACGGTCATCCTCCGGCCGCCGTGGTTCTACGGACCGTTCCAGCCCGAGCGCCAGACGCAGTTCCTCGCGGCCGTCCGCCGCGGCCGGTTCCCGCTCGTCGGCCCGGGCACGCAACGCCGTTCGATGGTCTACACGGGCAACCTCGTGCAGGGCGTGCTGCTCGCCGAGGTCGCCGACGCCGCGCCCGGCCACGCGTACTGGATCGCCGACGCCGAGCCGTACGCGCTGCGCGACGTGCTGCGGACGGTGCGCGACGCGCTCGAGGCCGAGGGCCTGCAGCGTCTCGCACCGGCGCCCGCTGCCGGTCCCGCACCTCGCCGGTGTCGTCGCGGAGAAGCTCGACGGGCTCGCGCAGGCGAGCGGTCGCTACGTGCAGGTGCTGCACGTGCTCGGCGAGCTGAAGGACACGATCGCGTGCGACATCTCGCCGGGCGCGCAAGGAGCTCGGCTACGAGCCGACGGTCGCGCTGCTCGACGGCATGCGGGCGAGCGTGCGCTGGTGCCTCGCGCGCGGCGACCGGCTCTGATGGCGCGCACGCATCCTCGTCACCGGCGGCAGCGGCTACTTCGGCTCGCGTGCTCGCCGAGCTGGCGCTCGCCGCAGGGCGACGCGGTCCGCATCTTCGACCTCAACCCGCCCGGGCCCGACGCTCGCCGCCGCCGAGTTCGTCGCCGGCGACGTGCGCGACCGGGCCGCGGTGCGCGCCGCGTGCGACGGCGTCGACGTCGTGTTCCACAACGTCGCGCAGGTGCCGCTCGCGAAGGACCGCGCGCTGTTCGACGCGGTGAACGTCGGCGGCACCGCGAACGTGCTCGTCGCGGCGCGCGACGCGCGCGTCGGCGAAGGTCGTGCACACGTCGTCGAGCGCGGTGTTCGGCATCCCCGAGCACAATCCGGTGACCGAGGACTCGCCGTGCCGCCCGCTCGAGGCGTACGGCCGGGCCAAGCTGCGCGCCGAGCTGCTGTGCCACGACGCGGTCGCGGCCGGCCTCGACGTCACGATCGTCCGGCCCCGCACGGTGCTCGGCCACGGCCGGCTCGGCGTGATGGCGCTGCTGTTCGAGTTCGTCGCCGACGGCGCGCCGGTGTTCGTGCTCGGCGCGGGCGACAACCGCTACCAGCTCGTGCACGCGAACGACCTCGCCGACGCGTGCCTGCGCGCCGGCCGGCGCCCGGGCCCGTCGGTGTACAACGTCGGCGCGCTCGAGTTCGGCACGATGCGCGAGACGCTGCAGGCGCTCGTCGACCACGCGCAGACCGGCTCGCACGTGCGCTCGCTGCCGGTCGCGCCCGCGCGCGTCGCGATGCACGGCGCTCGCGTCGCTCGGGCTCGCGCCGTTCGCGCCGTACCACTGGCTGCTCTACAGCGAGTCGCTCTACTTCGACGTCGACGAAGGCGCGCACCGAGCTCGGCTGGGAGCCGCAGCACTCGAACGCGTCGATGGTGATCGAGTCGTACGAGTGGTTCCTCGCGCACCGCGCGGCGCCGACGCCGGTCCGACGACGCGGCGCGGTCACATCATCAGTCGCCGGTCCGGCCCGGACTGGTGCGGGTGCTGAAGGCGCTGCCCTGAGCCGCAGGTCGTGCGGGTGCGGTCGTATACTTCCGGGTCCGTGGATCCCGCACTCGAAGTCGATCCGGTGGTCGACGAACCCGGCGCCGCGGTCGAGCCGGTCGATCCCGCCGAGCCCCGGATCCGACCGATCGGCGGTGCCGGACCGGCACCGCGTTGCTGTTCGGGGCGCTGCTCGCGTTCCTGACGTTCCCGCTCGTCGTCGCGCTCGTCGAGCTGCGCCGCCCGCACTGGTACCCGCTGCTCGACATGGCGCAGACCGAGATCCGCGTCCGCGACGTCTGCGACGGGCCATCCGCCGCTGATCGGGCTGGCCGGTCGCATCGGGCCGTTCGGCCCGAACGGCGGCAGCCATCCCGGGCCGCTCAGCTTCTACGCGCTCTGGCCGGTGTGGAAGCTGTTCGGCGGTTCGTCGTACGGCTTGTTCGCGTCGACCGTCGTGCTCGACATCGTCGCGATGGGGCTCGCGCTGTGGATGGCGGTGCGGCGCGGCGGGCGCGCGCTGCTGCTCGGCGTCGCCGCGGTGCTCGCGGTGTTGACGCGCGCGTACGGCGCGTTCCTGCTGACGCTGCCGTGGAATCCGTACCTGCCGGTGCTGTGGTGGTTCGTGTTCGTGCTCGCGGTGTGGTCGGTGCTCGCCGACGACCTCGCGATGCTTCCCGTCGCGGTCTTCGCGGGCTCGATGTGCATGCAGACGCACATCTCGTATCTCGGCCTGATCGGCGGGCTCGTCGTTCGTCACGGTCGTCGCGCTCGCCTGGTCGGCGTCCGGCACGCGCGGCCGATCGACCGCGCGTCGCGCGCGCGCTCGTGCGGTGGGGCGGGATCAGCGTCGCGCTCGGCGTCGTGCTCTGGATCCCGCCGGTCATCGACCAGTTCGCGCACTCGCCCGGCAACCTCGGCATCATCCGCGACTACTTCAGCAGCCCGCCCGACTCGCCCATCGGCTTCCGGCCGGGGCGTCGGCGTGCTGCTCGCGCAGCTCGATCCGTGGAAGCTGCTCACGCGCACGCTGGTGCACGACGGCGGCGCGCTCGAGGTCGCGGGTTCACGCGTTCCCGGGGCGCTGTTCGCTCGTGGTGTTCGCGGTGTCGGTGTTCGTCGCCTGGCGGCTCCGCCACCGCGCTGTTGCTGCTGCTCGACGCGGTGATCGTCGTCGCGCTCGGGCTCGGCCTGGTGTCGTCGGCGCGGATCTTCGGCACGGTCTGGTTCTACCTGCTGCTGTGGGCGTGGGGGCTCGTCGCGCTGATGCTCTTCGCGATCGGCTGGAC
Organism: uncultured Actinomycetes bacterium; assembly: GCA_963829195.1. Classification (GTDB taxonomy): domain Bacteria; phylum Actinomycetota; class Acidimicrobiia; order IMCC26256; family PALSA-610; genus PALSA-610. The sequence goes on along the minus strand of CAWHHS010000006.1, from coordinate 135,674 downwards.
GGCGGTGGAGCTCGTCCGGGCGCGCACGGCGCCGGGCCCGAGCGCGGACCGTGCACGGTCGGCGCGGTTCACGCGGGCCGGCGCGCTCGCGCTGGTCGCGGTGACCGTCGTGTCGCAGCGTCGTGTTCGCGTTCCAGGCGTCGAGCGTGACCGTGCAGACGCCGCGCCTCAACGAGACGCTCGGGCGCGGTCGTCGGGCCGACCGCGAGCGCGCTGCGACAGGCTCCAGGCGCGCGGCCAGCGCGGCCCGTACCTCGTCACGTGGCTGCCCGACGCGGAGGCGATCGGCTCGGCCGGCTTCGGCCTGCTGAACGAGCTCGATCCGGCGCGGCTTCGACGTGCGGGCCGAGGAGGCGTTCCGGCCCGGCGCCACCCGCTACCACGTGATCGACGCCCGCACGCCGACGCTCGAGGTGCACCTCGCGACCGGGCCCGACATCGCGAACTGGCAGCGCGACACGCGGTTCACCGAAGTCGCGTCGTTCGACCCGCGGTCCGACGCGGAGCGGGCCGAGTTCGACCGCCTGCACGCTCAGGTGGTCGCCGACCTGCGGCCGAGGGGCTCGCCGATCTCGTCGCGCAGGTCGACGAGCAATCTCTTCATGCTCGCGCTCGCGCCGAACGTGCCGCTGGGCACGCGGCACACGATCTCGCACATGCTCGACCTGAGCATGCCGATGGCGGTGTTCATCGGTCCGCCCGGACGCGACTGATCGGGTCCGGATGGACGGCACGCGTACGGAACCGCGATCCGGCCGACCGCGACGCCGGCGCTGGTTCCGGCCCGCGCTCGCGCTCGTCGTCGCCGGCGCGCTCGTCGTGCGCGTCGTGTACGTGTTCGCGTACCGCCGCAACTTCGATCCCGCACGGCGACGCGTTCTTCTACCACGCCGGCGCGAACCTGCTCGCCGAGGGCAAGGGGTTCATCTAGCCGCAGTTCTACGCCGCGCTCGACATCCACCGGCCCGCGGCCGAACACCCGCCGCTGTACCTCGTCTTCCTCGCGATCCCGTCGGTGCTCGGGATGAAGAGCGTGCTGACGCACCTGCTCTGGTCGTGCCTGCTCGGCACGGCGACGGTGTGGTCGTCGGTCTGCTCGGGCGCGCGGTCGGCGGCGCGCGCGTCGGCATCGTCGCCGCCGTCATCGCCGCGCTCTACCCGAACCTCTGGGCGCCCGACGGCCAGCTGCAGGCCGAGACGCTCTCGATGTTCGCGACCGCGGTCGCGCTGCTCCTCGCGTACCGCTACTGGCGGCAGCCGAGCGGGCGCCGGCTCGCGCTCGTCGGCCTGGCGTGCGGTCTCGGCGCGATGGCGCGCTCGGAGTTGCTCCTGCTCGTCCCGCTCGTCGTCGTCCCGCTCGTGTGGTCGACGCGCGATCGCACGCGGCGCGAGAAGTGGCGCTGGCTCGCGGGCGCGGTCGCCGCGGCCCTGGTCGTGATCGCGCCGTGGACGATCTACAACTCGACGCGGTTCGTGCACCCGGTGCTGCTGAGCGCGCAGTTCGACCCGCTCCTCGCGTCGGCGAACTGCGACTCCACCTACTACGGCGACCTGCGCGGCTACTTCGACATCAACTGCAGCATCGCGATCGCGAAGAAGGACGGGTCTGACCCTCCAGGACGACGAGTCGCAGGAGGACGTCGTCTACCACCGGGCCGCCGTCGCCTACGTGCGGTGCCACCTGAGCCGGCTGCCGTTCGTGGAGGGCGTGCGGCTGCTGCGCATCGTCGGGCTCTACAAGACGTCGCTCTACGTCAACGTCGACACGTTCGTCGAGGGCCGCAGCCCGGTCTGGATCTCGTGGGCGGCGCTCTACAGCTTCTGGGTCCTCGCCCTGTTGTCGATCGCGGGCGCGGTGGTGCTGCGCCGCCGCACGGGCGCGCCGCCGCTGTACCCGCTGCTCGCGCCGATGGTCGCCGTCGTCGTGACCGTCCTGATCACGTACGCGAGCACCCGTTTCCGCACGACGGCCGAGCCCGCGCTCGTCGTGCTGGCCGCGGTCGCGGTCGAGGCCGCGTTCACGCGGGTGCTGCGACCGGCGCGCCGGCCCGATGCCTACGCGTCGGCGAGGAACTGATCGGTGTTGCGGGCCACGACCGCCATGATCGGGCCCTGCGGGTTCACGCCCGGCGCCTCGGGCAGCAGCGACGCGTCGTTGACCCGCAGGTTGTCGAAGCCCCAGACCCGGCCGAAGCTGTCGGCGCCGGTGCGTGCCCGGTTCTCGCCGATGCGGACCGTCGACGTGAGGTGCACCGTCATGAGGTTCGCGCGGTTGCGGGTGAGCGCGTCCCACCACTGCACGAGGTCTTCGGGGCCGCGGGCGACGCCGCCGCCGGTCACCGACGGGTACAGCTCGGTGGCGCCCGCGGCGAGCAGCACCTCGCCGAGGTGGACGAGCGCGCGGGCGAGGCGGCTCATGTCGCCTTCGGTGAGCTGGTAGGTGACGAGCGGCGAGCGGAAGCCGGGGAGCGCGAGCACCCGGCCCGAACCCTCGCTGCGGATCGCGGCGTAGTAGACGGCGACGTGCTCCCAGTGCGCGAGCGCGTCGGCGTAGTCGGCGTCGGAGTCGGCGAGCGCGAGCGCGACGTGTCCGCGCCGGCTCGCCGAGCCGCCGATCGTGAGGCCGGGCGCGAACTCGGTGACGCGGTGCATCGGGACGTCGCCGTGGTCGATGAGCGAGTCGAAGCGCGCCGCGATCTTGACCGTCGGGTGCATCTTCAGGCCGCGGCCGATGTTCCGCCGGATGCCGCTGCGCTGCAGCAGCGCGGGAGTCTGCGTCGCGCCCGCGCACACGAACACGTGCTCGGCGCGCACGAGCAGCGCGCTGCACCGTCCCGTCGGGCAGCGTGCGTTCGCACTCCGCGCCGACGATGCGGCGGCCGCGGCGGACGAGGCGCCCGACCCGGCAGTCGGCGATGACGCGCGCGCCGGCGTCGATCGCGTCGGGCAGCATCGTGCGCGCCATCGTCTGCTTCACCGCGCGGCCGTTCGGCTCGTAGCGGAACACGCGCGAGAACTCGACCGAGCGCCAGCCGAGCTTCGTCGCGCCGCGTTCGAGCACGGCCGACGACGCGGGCGGCGCGCCGGGGAGCCGCGACACGCCGAGCTCGTGCTCGATGCGGTCCGCGTAGCGGTCGAGCGCGTCCGGTGCCGAACTCCTCGATCCGGTAGTCGCGCTCGCCAGTCCTCGGCGAGCTCGGGCGGCAGCCGGTGGTACAGGCCGCTGTTGATCTCGGTGCTGCCGCCGACGCAGCGGCCTTCCGCGTACGCGATCGCGGGCCGGCCGAGCGCGGCGCACGAGCCGCCGTGGCGGTACTTCGCGACCATCTCCTGCAGCGAGAACGGCTCGAGCGCGTCGGGGTCGACCCAGGGGCCTTCCTCGAGGACGGTGACCTCGCGCCCGGCGTTCGCGAGGGTCGCCGCGGTGACCGCGCCGCCCGCGCCCGAGCCGATGATCAGGACGTCGGTGTCGATCGTCTCGACCGGACCGCTCACGCGCCGCCGTCCGGCACGAGCTCGTTCTCGGCGAACAGCACGAGCGACTGCAGCAGCCGGACGTACTGGCGGACGGGGTCGATCTTGCTCGTCTTCCAGCGCGCCACGCGCGTGCCGGACGCGCTCGGTCGAGCCGGCCCGTCCGGTACTCGAGCCACGACGCGGCTGCCGAGCGCGATCGACTCGGCGACGACACCGGCGCGCAGGTGCTCGGGCATCGACTGCAGCGTCGTGGAGACGTACGACTCGACGGCCGAACGGGCGGGTCCGTCGAGGGTCGGGCTCATGAGCGTGCCGACGACCTGCCGCTCGAACCAAAGCACGGTCCGAGCCTAATCAATGGCTCCCGAGGGTGCGGGAGCCGTTCGTCCCGTCCGGACGGACCGCACGACCGCTTCGACGGACACCGCGGCCAGCACCAGGATCGCCGGCTCCGCCGCGATGCGGAACCGCTGCTGGCCGTAGGTCGCGCGCCGACACGAGCGTCACGGTCACCGCGGTCGCGAGGAGCGGCCAGAGCAGGCGCCGCCGCCGCCGCCACGGATGCACACGCCCGCGATCGCGAACGGCAGGAGGATCCAGTACATGACCGTGCCCCGCATCTCCCAGGCTCGCGGCCGGCCCTTCCAGCGACTCGAAGTCGACCTGTTGCTTCGGGCGCGTACAGACCCCAGGTCCGCAGCACGCGGACGGTCGCGACCTTCGGCAGCGCGCCGAGGTGATGGCGCGCGTAGCCGAGACCGGCGCGCGTGTCGGCACTCGCGGCCTTGGCCTCGTCGAAGTGCGGGTCGGCGATGTCGAACCCCGCGAAGCACGCCTGCGCCTGGCTCCGGGGGGCGGTGACCCCGGCCGGCTCGTTCCCCGAGAACGTCTCCCGCCACAAGCCGAGCTCGGTGCCGCCGTAGGTCGCGTCGCAGTTCGCGCCGGCGACGAGGGTCGCGACGTTGTTCGAGACCGGCACGAACGCATGGAAGCGGACCGCGTTGCGGATCGTCCACGGCGCGACGACCAGGATCGCGACCCCCAGCCCGACCACGATCCTCACCGCGCGTTGGCGTGCGGTGAGGCCGCGCAGGAGCAGGACGAGGGGCACGGTCACGACGATGCCGAGCAGGAGGCCCTCGGCGCGGGTCAGCGTCGCGCAGCCGATGACGGCACCGAGCGCGACGAAGCGGCCGGGCTTCGGATCGTCGTAGGCGCGGTACGCGAGCAGCAGCATGGCGGTGACGAGCGCGACGTAGAGCGACTCGGCCATCAGGGTCGCTTCGCTCAGGAAGAGCATCGGGTAGACGGCTGCGAGCGCGGCGGCGATGAGCCCGGCGCCCGGTGACGCGACCCGTCGACCGAGGCATCCGACGAGCGCGACCGTCCCCGAACCGACGAACGCCATGAAGATGCGTTGCTGTTCGACCGAATGTGCGCCGAGGCGAGCGGGCAGCGCGAGCAGCAGCGGGAACAGCGGGGGATACTCGGCGGTCGGGCGCTGCACGTGCAGCAGCAGGTTGTCGAACGGGCGGATGTACCCGTCGCCGTGCGCGAGGTGTTCGGCGAGCAGGTGGTAGGCGCTCGCGTCGCCGAGCGTCGGGACCCGCGGCGAGACGACCACGATGAACGCGATGCGGATTGCCAGTGCCGCGAGTGCGATGAACGCGAGCCCGATCGCGAACTGCCGCGACGACAACGCTGCCGTCGGCCGCGCGTTCACGGGCGCGACTCGTCCGCCACCGCGGGGACGGGGTTCGGCAGCAGCGCCGATCGTCCGTGCGCGGCGAACTGTTGCGCCAACGCGGCGATGTCGTCGTCGGAGAGCAGCTCGTAGTCGCCGGTGCGATCCCGTCGCCACCAGACCGCGCCGTCGCCCGCGTCCCATCCGGCCGATCGCAGCGGCAGCTTGGCGATCTTGTCGGCGCCGGTCACCGGCAGCGCGTCGACGATCCGCACGAAGCGCGGCGCCCACTTGGTGCCGAGGTCCGGTTGCGCGTCGAGGAACGTCCGCGAACTCGTGCGGCGTCGAACGCGGCGCCGGCGCGCAGCTCGAGCGCGGCCATCACCTGGTCGCCGGTGACCGGGTCGGGAACGCCGTAGACGGCGACGGCCGCGACCGTCGGGATGGCGGCCGATGATCCGTTCGATCGGCGCGGCGGCGAAGTTCTCGCCGTCGACGCGGATCCAGTCGCTGGTGCGGCCCGCGAAGTAGAAGACGCCGTCGTCGTCGCGGTAGCCGAGGTCGCCCGACCAGTACCACCCGTTGCGGCTGCGCTCGGCCGTGGCCTCGGGGTTGTTGTAGTAGCCCTCGAACACGAGGCGAGGGTCGCGCCGCACGATCTCGCCGATCGCGTCGGCGCCGATTCGACGGTGAGCCGGCCGTGGTCGTCGAACTGCGCGCGCGGGCACTCGGTGCCGGTCACCGGATCGACGACCGCGACGTCGGTGCCCGCGGCCGGGAGGCCGAGCGCGCCGGGCCGGGCGTCGCGCACCGGCGAGATGATGATCGCGCCCTCGCTCGACCCGTAGCCGCCGACGAGCGGGATGCCGAACCGCTCGCGGAACGCGGCCGCGTCGGCGGGCGACGACTCCGGCGCGAGCGCGAACTTCACCTTGTGCTCGCGGTCGTTCGCGGCCGGCGGGGTGGCGAGCACGTACGACAGCGCGCGCCCGACGGTGTTGAAGTACGTGGCGCCGACCGCGCGGAGGTCGTCGAGGAACGCGGACGCGGAGAACCGGCGCCGCAGCGCGATCGTCGCGCCCGAGGTGAGTGCCGGGACGAAGTTCGACGCGAGCGCGTTGCCGTGGAACAGCGGCATCGGGCAGTACAGGACGTCGTCGGGGCCGAACGGCATGCGCTCGCCCATGCGCGCGAACCGGCCCTGGGTTCCGCGCACCGCCTTGGGTGTGCCGGTCGAGCCCGACGTGAAGATCAGCACGAACAGCGTCTCGGGCCCGGGGAGGTCCGCGGGGATCGTCGCGCCGGCGTGCCGCGGCGCAGCGGCTGCGCCAGGCGTCGGACTCGATGGCGAAGACGTCGTCGGGGGCGATGCCGAGGTCGAGGCCGTCGAGGAGCGCGCGGGAGCGTGTCGTCGGTGACGACGAGCGCGCAGTCGGTGTGGCGGATGTCGTGCGCGAGCTCCGCGCCGCGGCGGGTCGGGTTGATGCCGACGACGGCCGCGCCCGCGAGCGCGGCGCCGCCGAGCAGGAACACGTACTCGGGCACGTTGTCGAGCAGCACGCCGACGTGGAACGGGTCGTCGGGGTGGCGCTCGGCGTGATGGGCGCGCAACAGCGCGGCCCGGACCGCGCACTCGTGCGCGACCTCCGCCCACGTCCACGACCGGCCTTCGAACAGCAGGCCCGTGCCGTGGTCGTCGGCGCGCGCCGCGACCAGGTCGGCGATCGTGCGACCGCTCACCGGTGGATCGCGCTCACGTGCACACGACGGGCATACGGACCGCGCCGCGCACGAGGGTCGAGCGGCGTCAGCTCGGGCTCGGCCGTCAGCTCGTAGTCGGGGAAGCGGGCGAGCAGCTCCTCGAGGAGCACCCGCGCCTTCGAGTCGGGCGAGCGCCGCGCCGAGGCAGAGGTGCTCGCCGAAGCCGAACGCGAGGTGGTGCGGATCGACCGGGCGGGTCACGTCGAACGTACCCGCCGTCGGGCCGAACGCGTTCTCGTCGCGGTTGGCCGACGCGTAGAGCATGACGACGAAGTCGCCCTCGGCGATGGTCTGGCCGTGCAGCTCGGTGGCGCGGGTCGCGGTGCGGCCGAAGACCTGGATCGGCGTGACCAAGCGCAGGCATTCCTCGACCGCGGCCGGGATGCGCTCCGGCTCGCGCGCGAGCAGGGCCCGTTGTTCGGGATGCCGGGCCAGCGCGTACGCGCTGCCCGAGACGAGGTGGCGGGTCGTCTCGTTCCCCGCGACGAGCAGCGCGAGGAGATAGCCGACCGCCTCGCGGGTCGTGACCGGTCGGCCCTCGACCTCCGCGTGCACGACCGCCGACGCGATGTCGTCGGTCGGCTCCGCGCGGCGCGCGTCGACGTGCGCGATGAGGAACGTGAAGAGCGCGGCGAGGTCGTCGAGGCCCTCGCCGGGACGGTCGGGCGACTCGATGGCCGCGTCGGACCAGCGCCGGAACGTGTCGCGGTCGCCGTCGGCGATGCCGAGCAGCTCGGCGATCACGAGCACGGGGAACGGCGCCGCGACCGCGTCGACGAAGTCGATCTCCTCCCCGGCCGGCACCGCGGCGAGCACGGAGCGGGCGACCGCTGCGCACGCGCTCCTCGAGTCCGGTCACCGCGCGGGGCGTGAACCGGCGGTTCACGAGCGCGCGCCAGGGCGCGTGCTCGGGCGGGTCCATGTGCAGGATCGACCCGTCGATCTCGCCGCCGTTGCGCAGCGGATCGTTGAGGAGCACGCCCCGGCCCGAGCAGAACCGCTCGGGATCGCGGCTCACGGTGCGCACGTCGTCGTAGCAGCGCGACCGTCCACGAGTTCGGCGCGTACCGGCGCACCGGTTCCTCGCGCCGGAGGCGGGCGAGCTCGTCGTAGTAGCCGGGCTCGACGAACGCGCCGATCGTCTCCGGGTTCACGGACTCATACGAACGACCCGCTCCTCGTCGAGACCCTCGTCGGGCCACGCGCCGGTGATCGTCGTCTGGAAGTTGCACCAGCCGCGCCCGCCGCCGACCGGATCGTCGACCCGCAAGACCGCGTCGCGGATCTGGTGGATACGGCGCGCGGTCGCCGGTTCGGTGCAGTCGGCGATGTGCTCGCCGTCGACGTGCAGCGCGCCGCGCCATTCGCCGTGATGGTGGCCGTCGAGCCCGAAGTAGAGGCCGGCGCCGAGATGGAAGCCGGTGTCGCCGATCGCCTCGACCGTGATCGGGCGGCGTGGTGCCGTCGGCCATCGTGAAGTGCAAGCGTGCCGCCGAGCACGCGGCGGTTCACGGGATCGAAGCGGAGCTCGGGCCGGAGCGCGGCGAACGGCTCGACGCGGCCGTCGGGATGCTCGACCCCGCCCTCGACCATCGTCTCCTCGTAGCCGAACGCGCGGATCAGCCGGTGTTGGTGATGGATCGCGTACACGGTGCCGTCGGCCCGTTCGAGCAGCATCGGGCTCCACGAGAAGCGGAACGACAGACCCGCGGTCGAATCGCCGCGGCGCGCGCGCCTTCGATGTCGGTCGGCGGGATGCCGACGTCCTGGCGCACGCCCCACGAGTGGTCGCGGGTCGCTGAACCACGTGTCGGGCGTGATCTCGGTGCGCACGCCGTCGACCTCGACCCAGCCCGACGCGACACCGATCTGGTGGTAGCGCAGGACGTCGGCGTCGAGCCGGTTGCCGCGGCGCGAGCGTTGGCGGTCGCGCCGTTCGAGCACCGGGGGAACCGCGGCCGTCGAAGATCCATTCGAACGCGATCGGCACGAGTCGTTGGCCGCGCACGCGAACCGCACCCGCCGGTACGGCTCGATCACCTCGTAGTCGATCGGGCCGACACCGATGCGGCTCGGGGCGTCGCTCAGGCGCCGGCTCCCGCGCACCGTCCACTGCTCCTTGCCGCGCGACACGCCCGCGTACCCGTCGAACACGTTGCGGTTCGTGTACTTGCCGACGCCGAACGCGACCTGCAGCGAGCCGTCGCGCGCGGCCGCCATCGCGCAGACCTTCTCGGTCCACGACCGATCGGCCTGCGCGACGCGCGCGTGCGTCTCGACGATCTGATGGCTGAACGACTCGTCGTCGTCGACGAGCGCGCCTTCGTCGCTCACGACGCCACCGCGGTGGGGGCGACGAGCGCGCGCAGCGCCCGCAGACCCGCGTCGGGATCGGACGCGGGGAGCAGGAACTCCGACATCGCGACGCGGAGGATGAGCTCCGCGAGATCGGCCGGGCGTCGCCCGGCCCGCGCGGACGGCCGGCACCTCGTGCCAGCGCGTCGCCCACGATCCGTTCGATCGTGGCCCGCTGCACCGGCAGCGACCGCCGCAACCGCTCGATGATGAACCCCGGCTCGGCTTCGACCACGACCCGCGCCGCGGACGCGTGGAGGAACGACATGATCGCCCGCAGCACCGCGTCGACGCGCTCGGCCGGCGCGGTGAGACCGACGAGCGCCGCGGCGAGGTGCTCGTCGAAGCGGTGCTGTTCGTGGCGCGCGAGGGAACGCAGCAGTTCCTCCTTGGAAGCATGGTGGCGGTAGAGCGTCATGCGCGACACGCCCGCCGTCTGCGCGACCTCGCTCATCGACAGCTGGTTCCCGGCCCGGGCCAGGACGGCGAGCGTGGCGTCGAGGATGCGCTCCTCGGTGCTCGGCGCCGCCGTTCGGCGGCCCGATGTGACATATCGGCGTGATTCTGTAACATCTCGCCGCGTATGACAACCCTGGCCCGCCGGGACGACGACGAGCTCACCCACGGGCTCACGGCCTGGTGCGCGCAGCGCTGGCCCGACGCCGGCTACGAGATCGCGCGGCTCGCCCGGCCCCGCGCCGGCTGGACGAACGAGACGCTCCTGCTCACGCTGCGCGGCCGCGTCGCCGGTGACGAGCGGCGCCTCGTCGTTCGGCTCCCGCCCGCGGTGCCGACCTGGCCGGTGTACGACCTCGCGGCGCAGGCGCGCGTCCTGGAGGCGCTCGCGCCGGGCCCGGTCCCCGTCCCGAGAGTGGTCGCGTACGAAGCCGACGCGCGGTGGATCGGCGACGGCTTCCTCGTGATGTCGCTCGAACCCGGCCGGCCCGGTCCCGAGGCGCCCGCGCTCGACCCGTGGGTCGTCGAATGCGCCGTCGGACGCGCAGCGCCGCGTGCAGGAGCGGTTCGTCGACATGCTCGCGGCGATCCACCGCTTCGACTGGCGCGGCGCCGGACTCGACGACGTGCTGCGCGGCGGTGAGGGTGCGCTCGCGGCGGAGGTCGGCGTGGTGGGTCGACTACGTCGACTGGGCGAGCGACGGCACCCCGACGCGTGCGCTCGCCGACGCGGCCGCATGGTGCGCGGCGAACGCGCCCGCGAGCCGAGCCGCCCGCGTCGTTGTGCTGGGGCGACGCGCGGATCGGCAACCTCCTCTTCGCCGACGACCGCACGGTCGCGTCGGTGCTCGACTGGGAGATGGCGACGATCGGGCCCGCCGAGACCGACCTCGCGTGGTTCCTCGCGCTCGACGAGCTGACGACGTATTTCGTGAAGCGCACCGTGCCCGGCTTCGGTGACCGCGCCGCGGTCGTCGGCCGGTACGAGGCCGCGCTCGGCCGCGCGGTCGTCGACCTCGAATGGCACGAGATCTTCGCGTTGGTGCGCTCGACCGCGATCAACGACCGCCAGGCCCGCCTCGCGGACGAGAGCGGCGTCGCGTATCCGGGAGTGGCCGGCGACGGGAATCCGGTGCTGCGGGTCATCACCCGCCGGATCGAGGCTTTCGCACCGGCGTCTGAGATGCGATCCTCGGGTCCGCACGACCCGGGGGAGACCATGACCGACGCACTCGTGCACCCCGACTGGGTGCGCCGCCTGAACCTGTTCGGTGACGTCGTCGGCGATCCGCGGCTGCTGGCCGGGCTCGACCCCGACGAGCTGCTCGCGACCGCGCCGCGCGTCGACGGGCCTCGACGACCTCGGCGAGGCCGAGTGGCCGGGCTGGACCGAGACGTACCACCGCCTCGTCGTCGTCGATCGACGCGGAGTCGCGACCTGCACGCGCTCGGGCGGGTCGTCACCCGAGCCGAGTTGTTGAAGGTGCTGCAGACGTGGCTGCGGCTGCAACGGGAGTGGGCGGCGCGTCCCGCGATCCGCGCCGAGCCGATCGACGCGCCGTTGTTCGTCGTCGGCCCGCCCCGTACCGGCACGACGATCCTGCTCGAACTGCTCGCGCTCGATCCCGCAACTGCGCGCGCCGTACGTGTGGGAGGCGTTGCACCCGTTACGCGACGAGGGCGATCCCGAACGCCGGCGCGAGCTGTCGGAGAGCGAGCAGGAGTTCTGGGCCGACATCCATCCCGACTTCATGACGATGCACGAGCTCGCGAGCGACCTCCCGTGCGAGTGCGTGCACTTCTTGATGTACGACTTCGCCGGGCCCTACTGGAGCATGTTGTACGACACGCCGAGCTTCACCGGCTGGCAGCTCGAGCACCTCGACACGCTCGGTCGCGTGTACCGCCTGCACCGCCGCATGCTGCAGACGTTCCAGAACGACACGCGCGGCGCCGGCGCGCCGAACGATCCGGCCGGCGCCCGGCGGTGGTTGCTCAAGTCGCCCGGTCATCTCTCGACGCTTCCTGCGTTGTTCGCCGAGTATCCCGACGCGCGCGTCATCCACACTCATCGCGATCCGCGGCGCTTCATCGCGTCGCTCGTCAGCCTGCTCGCGGTGCTGCGATTCATGCGCAGCGACCGCGACGTGCGCATCCGCGCTCGGCCCGATGATGGAGATGACGTATCAACTGTTCCTCGAACAGGTCATCGCGCAGCGCGCCGACGGCACGGTGCCCGACGACCAGATCGTCGACACCCATTTCGTCGAGTTGATGTCGGATCCGGTCGCGATGCTGCATCGCGTGTACGAGCAACTCGGTTACGAATGGCCGAAGGGTCACGACCGCGCGATCACCGCGTATCTCGCGGCGAAGCCGAAGGCGAAGCACGGCGCGCACACCTACTCGCTACGCCGACCTCGGACTCGACGACGCGCACGTGCGCGCGACGTTCGCCGCCTACGTCGCGCACTACGGCATCACCGAGGAAGAGGCGTGAGGCCGCGCCGTCGCTCCGACGGCGCCAGGTGCTGTCAGCTCGTCGTCAGGTTGGTGTAGCACAGCTGACATACGCGCGACCAGGACGCGTCATGAAGAGCGAACGGAGCGGCAACACGGGCCTCTTACCTTCACCTACATGATCACTACCTTGCGAATGAATATCCGAGACCGAGAGCGCCAAAAAGCGTTCTGGGCCTACTTCGGCGGAAAGATGATCGGCCTCGCCATCGTGATGGTGGGCCTGTGGGGGGTCACCTGGTACATCAGCACCAAAGCGGGCGCCACGATGCTCGGTCAGACGACGCCGGCGGTGAAGGCCGACGACATCGTCAACCCGCTCGACACCACGTGGACGCTGGTCACCGCGTTCCTCGTGTTCTTCATGCAAGCCGGTTTCATGTTCCTGGAAGCCGGGTTCGCGAGGACCCGGGAAGTCTCGAACGTCATGATCTCGTGCATCGCCGACACCTGTCTGTGTGCACTGCTGTTCTGGGCGTTCGGCTTCGCGTTCATGTTCGGCTCCGGCAACGGTGGATCGGGCACCAGTACTTCTTCCTGCACGGCACGCCCGCGGCCTATCCGGGCACGGGCGTGGCGTTCCTGGCGTTCTTCTTGTTCCAGTACGCCTTCGCCGACACGTGCAGCACGGTCACGACGGGTTCGATGGTCGGACGTACCGCCTTCGGTGGTGACCTGCTCTACAGCGTTGCGGTGAGTGGCTTCATCTACCCGATCTTCGGTCACTGGGTGTGGGGTCCGGGCGGATGGCTCGCGACGATGAAGACGCCGTTCCACGACTTCGCCGGCTCGACCGTCGTGCACTCGATCGGTGGGTTCGTCGCCCTCGCCGGAGCGATCGTCCTCGGACCGCGCATCGGCCGCAAGTTCAAGCGAGACGGTGGCGGCATGCCGCCCGGGCACGACATGGCGATCGCCGCCGTCGGTGGTGTGATCCTGTGGTTCGGTTGGTACGGCTTCAACCCCGGCTCGACGCTCTCGGCGATGGACTTCGAGGGAATCGGTCGGGTCGCGACCAACACGACACTTGCCGCGGCGGCGGCCGGTCTGGTGGCGATGTTCGTCGCCTATCCGAGGTCGCACAAGTGGGACACGGGTATCTCGATCAACGGCTTCCTCGCCGGACTGGTCGCGATCACCTGTCCGTGTTATTGGGTGTCGCCATTCGGTGCGATCTGCATCGGTGCCGTCGCGGGTGTGGTCGTCATCCTCGGGATCGACCTGCTCGAGTACCTGCGCATCGACGACCCGATCGGTGCGTGGCCCGTCCACGGTTTGTGCGGGATGTGGGGCACCTGGAGCCTCGGTCTGTTCGCCACCGGCCAGTACGGACTGCCGACTGCGACCGGTGCCGATCCGTCCTCGGCCTTCAAGGGCCTGTTCTACGGAGGTGGCCTGCACCAGTTCTGGTTCCAGGTCTACGGCAGCGTGATCATCTGCGCGGCGACGTTCGCGGTCGCGTTGATCATCATGTACGCGACTCAAGGCGCTCGGTGTGCTCCGGATCTCGCCGGAACACGAGCTCGAGGGTCTCGACATCGTCGAGCACGGTGCGCCTGCGTATCACCCCGAGTACGCCTACATGGGCTACTCGCCGATCCCGAGCGGGAAGTCCGGCGGGGTCGCGATACCGAAGGGTGCGAGCTCTCCGTCCATCAGCGTCGGGGAATAGGAGAGTCGATCACATGTATCTCGTCACCGCAATCATCAAAGCGCACCGCGTCGAAGCAGTGACGGAGGCACTGAAGGACGCGGGTGTCACCGGAATGACAATCGCCGACGTGCAGGGCTTCGGTCGCCAACGTGGACACACCGAGGTGTACCGGGGTTCCGAGTACAACGTCGACTTCCTGCCCAAGGTCCGGGTCGACGTCCTGTGTGACGCCGGCCAGGCCGACAAGATCACCGACGTCATCGCCGACGCCGCTCGCACCGGAAAGATCGGTGACGGGAAGATCTGGGTCACCGAGGTCGCCCGCACGGTCCGTATTCGCACGGGAGAGACAGGAGAGGACGCACTCTGATCCCGGCCAGGTAGTGCGAACCGGCGCTCACGCTTCACCGCCGAAGCGTGAGCGCCGTTTCGCGGTCTCATGCAGCACGCGCCAGCGCGGGGTCGAGGCCCTGCTCGGCTTCGTGCGCGCGCAGTGCGCGGAGCTCGGGACCGATCTCGTCGTCGTCATGACACGGAACCCGTGCTCGGCGTAGAACGGCGCGTTCCACGGGACGTCGGGGAAGGTCGTGAGGGTCACCGCCGCGTATCCATGCTCGTGAGCCCAGTGCCGGACGTGTTCGAGGAGCGCGCCACCGAGTCCCTTGCGCCCGTGGTCGGGACCACGCTCAGCTGCTCGAGGTGCGCGAGCCCGTCGATGACGTCGACGATCGCGTACCCGACGGGCCGGTCGTCGATCGTGGCGACCCACGCCCGCCCGGCTCGTGCGTACTCACCGAGTTGCGCGGCGGTGGCGGGTTCGGCGGCTGACACCGCGGCGAGGCCCTCGATGTCGTCGAAGAGCACTCCGGCCGCCCATTCGATGTCGCGCATCAGCTCGAGCTCGTCGCTCCTCGGGGCGCGAATGGTGGGTCGGGGCACGAAGGGAGTGTGCCGTATCGGCGTGTTCGGCGGTACGGAATTGTTGGTTGGCGGTCGTGATTCGCCTTTGTTTTCCGTATGTTTTCGGGTAGAGTAGAACACATGTTCGAGCGGCTTGATGAGCTGGCGGAGATGCGGCGGGAGCTCGACGCGGCCGAGGCGGCGTGGTTGGAAGTCGTCGCCGCGTACGACCGTTCCGGCGACTGGCGCGCCGACGGATACCTGAACGCGGCGTCGGCGATTCGTAGCGCGTGCCGCATGTCTCGGACCGTTGCGCGCGGGCATGTCGAGTTGGCCCGCAAGCTCGAAGCGTTGCCGGTGGTGGCGGAGGCGTTCGGGCGGGGCGAGATCTCGGCCCGGCACGCGACCGTGGTAGCCGGCGCGTACGCGCCCGGGCGCGAATCGGAGATCTCCGGTGTCGAGGCCGAGGTCGTGGAGTTCGCGCGTGTGGCGACACCGCACGAGCTCGGTGCAGTGATGCGGCGTCTCACCGACGCGATCGACGGTGACGGCGGCGCCGGAAGAGACGAAGCCGCTCACGAACGCCGCGGCTGTTACGTCGCCGACACCATGAACGATACGTTCGACCTCAAAGCGAACAGCGACGGCCCCAGCGGCGCATTCATCAAAGCCGCCCTCGACGCCGAAATGAACAAGGATCTCCAGGCCGACGACCCGCGCACCACCCCGCAACGACGATTCGACGCGCTGGCGAACATCTGCCGGATGCATCTCGCCCACGGCGACACGGGGACGAGCCACGGTGTACGGCCGCACGTCAGTGCCGTGGTCGACGTCGACGTGATGCCCGGAGGGTCCACCGACCTGGCTGCGCTCGTCCGCGGCCGATGTCCGCGATGGCGGCTTGTCGACAACGATGCTCGAACTGCTGTTCTGCGACTGCGCTGTCAGCCGCGTGATCACCACGGGCCGCTCGGAGATCCTCGACGTCGGCCGGGCCACGCCCACCGTGACCGCCGCCCAATGGAAAGCGCTCGTCGTCCGCGACCTCTGCTGCCAACACCCCGGCTGCAACCGACCCCCGAGCCAATGCGAAGCCCACCACATCCGGCACTGGGCTCGCGGCGGACCGACCGACCTCGACAATTTGCGACTGCTCTGCTGGTACCACCACCGCGAGAGACACGTGCCGCGACGCCCGAGCCCACGCCCGCGCGCCGGCCTACCCGTAGCGTCCCGGATCGAGCCAACGAACTTCGCGTTCAGCCATTGTCTCTGGCAATATGGTCGCGGATGCGTGAGGCTGCGCGTCGGGAGGCTCCATGACAGAAGCAGTTCGCTTCGTCGGCGTTGTCGTCGGTCTTCTTGGTGGAGCGAGCGTATTGACGAGCCTGGTCGGGCCGCTCTACCCGCTGATGGCAACGGCGGCTCCGTCATTGGACGGTGTGTGGCGCGGCGCTCGGAAGTTGGGAATCGTCCTCGCGATCCTGGGTTTGGCACTCGTCCTGTTGTCCTTGCTGTAGACGCACCGGACCGCCGATCTCGCGCACGCCTTCGACCGGGAGACCCGACCGGAACGCGCGCCGGCATCGTGCGGATCGCCGGACGACGCGCCCGACCTCACGCAACTGCGACTCGGCGACGTTCAGATCGAGCGCGAATACGTGAAGACGTGACGAGACGTCGGCGACTGCGGTAACGAGATCGGTCTTCGCGTGTGGAGATGGATCGGCTTGGGGACGTCACCGTCCGGCTCCGTCGGAACGACCCGCAACGATCAGATCGGGTCGGTGCCGAGCGCGGCGACGAGTCGCAGCGTGACTGCGGCCGGCGTGAACGCGAACGTTGAGGTCACCGTTGCTGACGTAACTACATCCGCCGTGGCCGATGCGAACGAGGAGCACCGGTCCCTCGGTGTACGAGAAGGAGAGCGCGAACGTCTTCGCCCGCGTCGTTCGGACAGTTGAACACGGCGCCCGCGGGCGTTCGTGGTGTCGCGTTGATCTCGCGGGCGAGGGTCGCGGCCGGGAGCGTGGCGGACCGCGCGAAGGTGCCGATGGGTTGCGGTTGGTTGAAGCCGTGATAGCGGCAGGCGAGCAGGCCGATCGGCGTGTCGGGGACGAGCGATCGGTCGGTTCCGGCGCGCTGGTGGCGGGGAACGGCGACCGGAGCCCGGGCCGGGCACGACGGGGGAGCAGGGCGCCGAACGGCCGTGACGGTCGTCGGCGTGCTCGTGGAGGTGGACGCGGCGCCGGGCGTCGTCTTGCTGCCGGAGCACGCGACCAGGCTCGTTGCCGATGGTCAGCGTCGCGATCACCACCGCGGCTCGGCGCATACGTCAGTGTGACGGTTGCCGGCGTGCGTCGGGTTCCCGTTCGAGTCGAGGGACGGTCGGCGTTGCGTTGGAGTATTTGCGTAGCGCAACAAGTCTTGCAGCAATCGGGTCGCCGGGCCGATAGAGGGTCTGCGCGAGGGACAGCGGAGGATCGTGATCGGCAACGCAGACATCCGGGGTCGATCCGAAAGTGAGCGGAGCACGGCCGCTCCGAACCGCGACGCGGCGGAGAGCTGGCTGGCGGGCGCCGCATCCGGAGTGGATCCGCGCGGGCTCGGATTGCACGCGTACTGGGCCATGTTCGAGCAGAGTCTCGACGGCGTCATGTTCACTGCGCCCGACGGGCGCATCCTCGCCGCCAACCGGGCCGCGTGCGCGGTGCTGGCGATGACCGAGGACGAGATCGTGGCGTCCGGACGGCCGGGGCTCACCGATCCGACCGACGATCGTTGGGCCAAGGCGATCGAGGAGCGGCGACGGTCCGGGCGGACCCGGGCCGAGCTGCGGATGCGGCGCGGCGACGGCTCGGTCTTCATCGCCGACGTCGCCTCGGTCATCTTCGAGACCGAAGTCGGGTCGCGGACGTGCGTGATCATTCGTGACGTGACCGAACGGGTCGAGCTCCTGCAGTATCAGTCGAGGCTCATCGAAGAGCTGGGTCGTCTGGCGATCGTCGACGAGCTGACCGGGCTGCGGAACCGGCGCGGGTTCACTCCGGCCGCGGAGACGGTCCTCGCGATCGCCGACCGCGAGGGCGTCCCGGTTCAGGTGCTGTTCATCGACGTCGACGGCATGAAGCGCATCAACGATCGTCACGGGCACGACGCCGGGGACCGCGCGCTCGTGGACGTCGCGGCCGCCTTGCAGGAAACGCTGCGGACGGCCGACGTCGCGGCACGCGTCGGCGGTGACGAGTTCGTGGTGGTCATGCTCGATGCGTCCGGCGAGCAGGCCGACGCCGTCGCGGCGCGGTTCTCGGCGGCGCTCGCCTCGCGTGTGACCCTCGGCACGGCGGCGATCACCGCGAGCATCGGCATCGCGCAGCGCGAGCGGGGCGATAGCGATCTGGCGAGCCTGCTCTCGAGCGCCGACCGGCGGATGTACGCCGCCAAGGGTGTCGCCCGCGATCCGGGCTCGGGCGGGGTGCCCCGGTCGTAGGACCAAGGTCCGGATTCGGTCACGGCTCGCTTGGGACCGAGGGCTCTGGCCAACGAGGTTGCCGTCGCGTCCAATCGTCGCATGGCTGTCTCCGAAACCACCACCACGATCTCGAACGACGTGCGCTGCGCGGATCCCCCCGTCCTGATCGCGGTGCGGACCGATGTCGCGCACTCGGAGTTCGACGCCGATGCCGATCAGCGTCGGGCGGAAGCAGGCTTGCTGCGGAGCGCGCTCCTCGGATCGGTCACCGGCGCGGTCGTGTGCGCGGCGATCTGGACCGGTCTGGTCGCGATGGCGACGGTCGGGGCCGGGGTCGCGCTGGTGCCGACACTCGCGATGGCGGCCGGCTGCGGAGTGTTCGCGGGGTTGTTCCTCGGCGGTTGCGCCGGCGCCCTCGCGGGCTCGCGCGGGCTCGAGCACGTCGAGCACGAACGCATGCACCGGGGGCGGCACGACGCGAGCGCCTGACGGGGGTCCTAAGTCACGAGTGGTCCCGTCCCGAAAGGGACTCAGGACCCGTGTGGGGTCGACGGTCCGGGGCCGATAATCGAGGGCGCTGGGAGCACGATCGCCCGGTGCGAGAGGTGCGCCTTCCTCACGATGCCCCGAGGGGGGCGCGCCTCCTGCCGCTCGGGATGGTCTCGGGCGGAGCAACGGAGGAGTTGAACATGGATCTCGATCACGACAGCCGGGTGCAGTCGATCGTCACGCGGCCCGTGGTGTACGCGCACCCCAACGACACCCTCCGCGCGGATCGCGACGATGTTCGGCGAGGAGTCGATCGGTGCCGCGTTGGTCCGCGGTTCGCACGGGACGATCGGGTTGGTCTCGGAACGCGACATCGTGCGAGCCATCGCCGAAGGCGCGAGTCCCGCGGTCACGACGGTCTCGGAGATCATGAGCGAAGAGCTCGTTACCGTCGGCCCGAACGACGACGTGCTCGACGCCGCGCACCGGATGCTCGACGCGGAGGTACGACACCTCCCCATCATGGAGAACGGCGTCGCCGCCGGGATGCTGAGCGCGCGTGACGCACTGCGGGCGCTCGTCGACCTCCGAGACGCGCAACGTATCTGACGCGAGCAGGACCCGGCAGTGAGTGAACGATGGACGGACGGCAGGGTTCACTGGTACACCGTCTACTCACATCCCAATGGACCCACGCCTGAACCGTGGTACGTGCTCGCGGGCGCTTACGTCTTCCGCGCGCCGGCCCATCCGGATGGCGGCGCGCACTGCCCCGAGTTCCGTATCGTCGACGACCGTGCGTATCCGACGACTCCGGAGGCCGACCGCGCGGCCGAGCCGTGGTTCACGATCGCCGGCTCACTCGTCTACCCGACGGCGGCGCACCCGGCCGGCGCGTCGGACACACCCTGGTTCCAGGCGCGCTGACGAGGCCGGGGTGTCGATAGCCTGAACTGCTGTGAGGGGTCGTGCGCAGGCGGGCGAGCGTCGCGGTCCCGGGCTCACGGCCCCGACGTTCCTCATCGGCGGCTACTTCGCGGTCCTCCTGCTCGTCGCGCTGGCCGGTGTCCCGGCCCTCGTGTCGACGACCCGCGCGCTCGACCGCCAGGAGCACCGATCGGACCCGACGCTCACCGCGACGGACGACGTGCTCGTCGGTGCGCTGAACCAGGAGACGGGCGTCCGCGGTTACGTCCTGACGACCGATGCGTCGTTCCTCGAGCCCTTCACGAGCGGCGCCGCGCAGGTGGACGCGGCGTTGGTGACGCTCGCCGGTCCCGACACCGGCAGCGCATTCCGCGCCGACGTCGACACGCTGGTCTCGACGTTCCGTCGTTGGCAGGACACGTTCGCGGATCCCGTCGTCGCCGACATCCGATCGGGCCGCGCCCACGCCGCCGCGCACCTTGGTCGAGTCGGGGGCCGGGAAGCAGCGCTTCGACGACTTCCGGGCCGCGCACGACCGGTTGCAAGCCGCCGTCCGCCACGACGTCACGACGAGCCGCCAGCGGTTGCGCCACGATGTCGACCTCTCGCTGCTCGCGCTGGGTATCGCGATCCTGGTCGGCCTCGTGGTCGCGGTCGCCTCGTTGCTCTGGTGGCGCGTCTGGGGCCGCCGGCGCCGCACTGCACGAGCGCGATCTCGCCGACCTCGCGGTCCTCCTGCGCGCCGTTGTGGACGCGACGACGGAACCGATCTTCGCCAAGGACGTTGACGGCCGGCACATCCTCGCCAACCGGGCCCGCGCGGCGTCACTCGACACGCGGCGATGCGGACGCCGACCTGGTCGGGCTGCCGGTCGACGGGTTCGTGAGCGCCGAGATGGCGGAGCAGATCCGCCAGGAGGATCGGGCCGTGGTCGAGACCGGTGCCGACTCGTCGTGCGAGGAGGTGCTCGAACAGAGCGACGGTCCCGCACATCTTCCTGACGAAGAAGAGCCCGCTCGCGGACAGCGCGGGGCCGGCGCATCGGGCTCGTCGGCGTGGCGCGCGACGTCACGCACGAACGCCGGCTCCAGGCCGACCGCGATCGGCTCTACGAGCTCGAACACCGGCTCGCGGCGACCTTGCAACAGGCGATGCTCGGCAACGCGCGGCTCGACGACGACCGCCTGCAGACCACTCGCGCGTTACCGGCCCGGTGTCGACGAGCTGACCGTCGGCGGCGACTGGTACGACGTCGTGCCCCTTCCCGACGACCGCGTCGGCCTCATCGTCGGCGACGCGGTGGGTCGCGGGATCGAGGCGGCCACGGCCATGGGCCAGCTGCGCAGTGCGCTGACCGCGCTCGCGCTCTCGGGCCTCGACCCGGCCGCGGCGCTGGAGGCGCTCGACACGTTCGCGCGCTCGTTGCCCGGCGCCCGTTCCGCGACCTGCCTGTACCTGATCCTCGACGTGAGCCGCGCCCGGGTCGTGTACTCCGTCGCGGGGCACATGCCGCCGCTCGTCGTCGCGCGCGACGGCACCGCGACGTACCTCGATCGGCACCAGGATCCGCCGTTGGCGGCGACGCGTTTGGCGAAGCGGCGCCGCGTCGCGACCGAACCGTTCCCGGTCGGGTCGACCCTCGTGCTGTTCACCGACGGCCTGGTGGAACGGCGGCGGGAATCGATCGACGCGGGCCTCGACCGGCTCGCGGCGGCCGCGTCCGCCGCGGTCGGCCCAACCGATCGCCTCGATGTGCGACGCCCTCATCGACGATCTCCTCGCCGGACAGGAGCAACGGGACGACATCGCGATCGTCGTCACCCGGTTGGTGAGCTCGCGTCGTGACCGCTTCCACCAGCGGGTCGACAGCGACGTCGCGAACGTCGGCCCGGTACGGCACACGTTCCACGACTGGATCGCCCAATACGACCTCGGTGACGAGGTCGAGAGCGACCTCGTGCTCGCGGTCGGTGAAGCCGTCGCCAACAGCGCCGAGCATGCGTACGTCGACCGTGCACCGGGTGAGATCGACGTCGAGGGGACCTACGGCGACGGTATCCTGCGCATCACGGTCAGTGACAGCGGGAGCTGGCGGCCCCCGCACGAGCACGCGTTCCGGGGTCGTGGGGTTGCGCTCATGCGCCAGCTCGTCGACGACGTGCAGATCACCAACGACGAGGACGGCACGCGAGTCGTCCTCACGTACACCGTTCGATCGCGGAGGACGATGGCATGAGTGGCGAGGCCGACCCGACGCTCGAGATACGGACCGACCTGCGCGACGGCGACCACACCGTCGTCGCCGTGCGCGGCGAGATCGACCTGGCCACCGCGCCCGAGCTCGAACGGCGGCTCGACGAGGCCCGAGGTCGCGGCCTCCCCGTCATCGTCGATCTCAGCGACGTCGGCTTCATGGACTCGAGCGGCTTTCGGATCCTTCACCGGACGGCCGACGCGATCGCCGTCATCCTCGTGGTCCCGCCCAACGGACCGCTGCGGCGCGTCGTCGGACTCGCCGGTCTCGGCGAGATCATGCCCGTCTGCGACGACGTCGCCGGCGCGCGCGAGAAGGCCCGGACGGCCCCGCGCTAGCGGGAGCCGCGCCACCCGCGTAAACCGATCGGCGCGCCCGGTCGTGGAGTAGCTGAGGGCACGGAACGCCGCGCCCGACCGGATCGAAGGAGGGCGTCTCATGGTTCGTCGCATTCTCGTACTCACCGCCGCGGCCGTCGCCGCGACCACGCTCGTGGTCGCGAGCGCGGGCGCGACCATCTCGGCGCCGGGCCGTATCGGCCCGAACCAGGCGTTCATCGGGCTCGTGAACGGCAAGAGCGGCGCCTTCGGTCACGCCCGGATCCGGGTTGCCTGCCCCGGACCGGTCAGCGCCGGTGAGACGACGCACCCGCTCGCGCACCAGCCGCTCGAGGTCACGCGGCCGGCGAGCATCGCGACCACGACCGGCAACACCGGCGCCCACGGCACCAGCATCACCGCGTTCATGGGGATCCCGCCGACGGCGGCCACAAGCGGCCTGGCGACCTTCAAGTTCTACGGCGTCAAGAAGCCGATCCCGACGACGATCAACGTTCCCTGCTCCGGCTCGGGGTTCGTGACCTTCGTGCCGTTCCCGCGTGCCCCCGGTACCGCGAAGTCGTTCGTCGTGCCCGTCGACTTCGTCAACATCGCTGTCTGACCGAACCGCCGTCTGACCGAAACCCGCGACGATAACGACGGTGCCTCGACCCGCAGCGCGCGGTCGAGGCACCGTCGCGTTCCGAGCGAATCGCCGTCGATCCGCGCGTGGGTCAACCGGTTGCGGTGGTCGATTCGGTGCGTTCGAAGCTCGCGGGGGCGACTGCCTGCGTGACCGCGTGCAGCTCGACCTCGATCGCACTGATCGCGGCGCGCGGCGGTGTCGCGAGGCGCGGCCGGCCGCGGCGGGAGGCCGCGAGGCGTTGCCATTGGTCGTCGCGGAGCCGGTGGAGACGCAGAGCCACGGCGCGGAGCGTATTTCTCGCGGTGCCGTCCGCGGCGGATACCGCCGTGCGGTTCAGCCGTCGAGCGAGAAGGCGTCCCGGCCCATCTGCTCGCGGATCGTCACGACCGGCGGGTTCGTCATCGAGCGCCGTTGCCAGTTCGCGCCGTCGACGACGAGCGTGTGCCCCGAGACGAACCGGGCGTACGGCGACGCGAGGAACGTCGCGGCCCAACCCAGCTCCTGGCGTTGCCCGACGCGCAGGGCCGGTTGGCACGCGTCCTTGTCGGAGGTGCGGTCGAGGTTGCCGCGGATGTCGGCCGTCATGTCCTCGTGCGGGAACAGCCCGGGCACGAGCGAGTTCACCTGGATGCCGTACGGACCCCATTCGACCGCGAGCGACTCGGTGAGGTTCTTCACCCCCGCCTTGGCCGCGGCCGAGTGCACGAAGCCGGGACCACCCGT
This sequence comes from uncultured Actinomycetes bacterium, assembly GCA_963829195.1. GTDB lineage: Bacteria > Actinomycetota > Acidimicrobiia > IMCC26256 > PALSA-610 > PALSA-610. The sequence goes on along the minus strand of CAWHHS010000006.1, from coordinate 112,035 downwards.
CCACGCGTAGGTCGCGCCGACGTTGATGATCGAGCCGGGGATGCCGGCCGCGATGTGACGGCGGCCGAATTCGCGACAACACAGGAACGTGCCGTTCAAGGTGATGTCGACGACGGTGCGCCACGCGTTCGGTGACATGTCCTCGGCCGGGACCGGGAAGTTCGCCGCCGCGTTGTTGACGAGCACGCCGGGCAATCCGAAGCGTTCCTGGGCCGTGTCGAACGCGGCCGCGATCTGTTCGGCGTCGCGGATGTCGCACGCGACGGTGAGCACGGGCGCGCCCAGCGCCTCGATCGCGGCGCGTCCCGCGTCGAGATGCTCGGGCTTGCGGCTCGCGATGACGATCGACGCGCCGACGCGCGGCGAACTCCGCCGCGATCGCCTTGCCCAGACCGGTCCCGGCGCCGGTCACGAACACCGTGACGCCGTCGAACGTGCCCGCCGGCAGGGCGCTCGCGCCGACCGGAGGTGGTTGCGGCAGCCCGATGAGGCCGGCGCCGGAGGTCGGGTCGGTCACGTCAACTCCCCGTGTAGTTCGGCGGTCGTTCGGCGTCGCGCGCGGCGCGCATCTCGGCGAAGTCGTCGCTGCGGTTGATGAAGGTCTGATAGATCATCTCGTCGTTCATCGAGCTGCGGATTTGCGGCAGCGCGAGATGCCGGATCACTTCACGCGCCATCTTCACCGTCACCGCGGGTGACTTCGCGATCTGCTCGGCCATCTCGCGGACGGTGTCGTCGAGCTGTTCCTCGGGGACGACCCGCGACACGATGCCGTTCTGCAAGGCCTCGTCGGCCGAGAGCACCCGGCCGGTGAGCACCATGTCGCTGACGAGGCCGTGCCCGCACATCTCGTAGAGGACGGCGACGCCGCCCGTGTCGGGGATGACTCCGTAGGTCACTTCCGGCAGGCGGAAGCGGGTTCCGACGGCGGCGACGCGGACGTCGCAGAGCAGCGCCCGTTGGAACGACCCGCCCATCACCCAGCCCTTGCACGCGACGAGGAACGGCGCGTCGATGTCCCAGATGCGCTGGATCCCGCGGTGACCGCGTCGCATGAGCTCGTGGTGCGACAACGGAACCTGCATCGTGCCGATCGAGCCGACGTCGCGGCCCGACGAGAACGACTTGCCGACGCCCTTCCAGATCACCGCGCGGACGTCGCGGCGTTGTGCGAGCTCGTCGAGGATCGTGAAGAGCTGCGCGTCCATGTCGTCGTCGAACGCGTTGTGCTTGTCGGGGTTGTCGTTGACGATCGTCGCGACCGGACCGTCGAGCTCGAGCCGTACCGTGCCTGCCATAGGGGCCTCAACATAGGCTGACCGCCGACCTTCGCACCAAGGAGCAACCGGGCATGACGAATCCCATGGGCCACGGCGTCAACCAGCGTGATCTCATCAAGATGACGCCGGCCGAGGTCGACGGCTTCCTGGCCGAGCGGCACTCGATGACCATGTCGACCATCTCGGCCGACGGCAGCATCCACTCGGTCGCCATGTGGTACGGCTTCCTCGAGGGCGCGGTCGCGTTCGAGACCAAGGCCAAGGCCCAGAAGGTCGTGAACCTGCGCCGCGACCCGCGGCTCACGTGCCTGGTCGAAGCGGGGGAGACCTACGACCAGCTCCGCGGTGTGTCGCTCGTCGGCACCGGTGAGATTGTCGAGGAGCCCGACCGCATCTGGGAGCTCGGCGTGAGCGTCTTCGCGCGCTACAACGCGCCGTACACCGACGAGATGAAGCCGTTCGTCGAGGCGATGCTCAACAAGCGCGTGGTCGTGAAGCTGCACGTCGACAAGACGGTGACCTGGGACCACCGCAAGCTCGGCCTCCCGGCGATGTAGCGCCCTCGCCCTCGCCCGTTACCGGAGCGCGGCCGCGGCGTCGGTGAGGGGGATCACGTTGAGCGCGTCGGCCATCAGGTCGGCCTCGAGCCCGTTCTTCAGGAACGCGAACGACACGCCGGTGGCCGGATCCGCCCACGCGACCTGGCAATGCGCACCCGCGTGCCGAAGCTCCCGGGCGAGTTGCCCTTGCCGAACATCGCGTACCGGAACCGGTGCAGCCCGTCGTCACCCGCGAGCACGAGTCCGAGCGAGCGGTTGGCCGACACGTGCATGATCGGGTCGGAAAAGCGGCAACGGACGTTGGTCTTCGCGTCCTGCAACACCGCGGGGTCCCACACGTGGTGGGGGTCGTGGAGGAGCGCCTGGTAGAAGCGCGCCATCGTCGCCGCGGTCATGATCCCGCCGCCGCCGGGCACACCGGCCGCCCGCACGGCCGGACGCCCGAGCGTCGTCAGGTCGGAGGTGCCGACGGGTATCGGGCTGTCGGGCGGGGTCTCGCCGATCGGGACGAGCGGAGCGATGTCGTCCTGCTCCTCGGGTTCGAGGCCGAGCAGGCGCGGCAGACCGTTCGGTTCGCACACGCGCGCCTCGATGAAGTCGCGGAAGTCGTGGCCGCTGAGCCGTTCGATCAATTCGGCGAGCACCCAGTGCGCGCTGGTCGCGTGGTACTCGAACGCCGAGCCCGGCTCCCATTCGAGCTTCCATTCGGTGAAGCGTTTGACGCACGTCACCGCGTCGCCACCCTCGATCGCGTCCATCGGCGCGTTCGGGAAGCCCGCGGTGTGCAGCATGACCTGCTCGACGGTGACGACCTCCTTGCCGTTGGTCGCGAACTCGGGCACGTAGTGCGCGACCGGCCGGGTCGGGTCGAGGACGCCGTCGCCGATGAGCAACCACGCCGCCGACGCGACGATCGGCTTGGTCGCCGAGAACACGCAGAAGCGGGTGCTGTTCGTGGCGGCGCCGAACGTCTCGAAACAGACGACCTCGTTGTCGCGCGCCACCGCGACCTGGCACGCGGGCGTGACGCCGTTCTCGACGAGTGTGCGGGCCGCTTCGAGCACCCGAGCTGCATCCACGATCCGAGTCTCCTATGGTGCCGTCGCTCTCGTCCAGCTCCCGTGGAGGTTCCCGTGCCGTATCCGCTCGAGGTCGGCGGCGTCGACGACTACCGCATCAAGGTCGGCAGCATGCTGCTCACGCTCGTCGACCCGAACGCGGGGTACGAGGTCGCGTACAACCGGTGGTACGAGCGCGACCACTTCTATGCGGGTTGCATGATCGGCCCGTTCCTGTTCGCGGGCAGTCGCTGGGTCGCGACCCGCGCCCTCAAGGACGCGCGCTGGCCCGCCGACGACGAGACGATCGCCTCACCGCCCGACGCCGGTTCCTACGTCGCGATCTACTTCGTCGAGCGGGGCCACCATGGCGACCATTTCGACGCGTGGGCGCGCCACCAGGTGCGCGAGCTGTACGCGCAGGGCCGCGGCTTCTCGGAACGGCGGCACACCCACACCGTGCTGTTCGACCACATCGGCGCGTCGTACCGCGACGCCGATCCCGTCCCGATCGAGCTCGCGCTCGACCACGGCTACGACGGGCTGGTGATCGCCTGGTTCGACGCGCAGGGCGGACGCGACGCGCGGGCGTTGCTCGACGACCTGGCGGGAGCCCGTACCGGGGCGTTGCTCACCGGCTCGCCGATCGAGATCGTGAGCTCGTGGACGCCGTCGGCGGGCGAGAACGACCCGCGCGACGTGCCCATGGATCTGGGGAGCAAGGCCGGTGGCCCGGAACGGCTCTGCCAGTTGCTGTTCCTGTCCGGCGCGGTGCAGGACGCGCTGCCCGCGGTACGCGCGTACACGGACGCGATCGAAGCCGAGGGCCTGGCCAAGACGCGTCTCGTCGCCCCGTTCTTCCGTACCGTCGTCGGGACCGACAAGTACGCCGACCAGTTGTGGTGAACGGCTACTCGGGGATGTGACAGACCGCTTCGACGTTGTTGCCGTCGGGGTCGCGCACGAAGCCGCCGTAATAGTTCGGGTGGTACTCGGGCCACAGGCGCGGCCCGTGCAGCACCTCGAGACCCTGGGCGACGGCCGCGGCGACGAACGCTCGCACGGTCGCACGATCGGGCGCGACGAAGGCGATGTGCGACTGCCGGTTCGGGATCATGTCCTCACGCGGCCCGATCCAGAACGACGGCTTCCCACCGATGCCGTAGCCGATCACCGGTCCGAACTCCATCGCGCGCGCCCCGCCGATGGTTGCGAGCACCGCGTCGTAGAACCGCGCGCTCACGGCCGCGTCGTCGCACTGAATGGAGAGGTGATCGATCATGCCCGGCACGCTACCGCTGTGCCGGGCATGATCGGACGGGCGTCGGGCGTGGAGGTGCTCAGGGGCGCCGGCCGTTCCACGCGACGAGGCGATCGATGAGCGGTGCGTCGGCAGCAACCGGGACGAGCTCGGCAAACGCGTCGTCGCCGTTCGCGTCGGCGCCCATCTTCTCGCGCACGGCCGCGAAGATCTCGGCGCGGCCCTCACCCGGGAGCCATGCGTGCATGAGGTCGAGCGCGCGGCCGGCGGTCTCGTCGTCCCAGTCCGGTTGCTGGCCGGTGGCCTGCGCGACGTCCCACGTGTGCACGGTGATCTCGTTGACGTAGCCGAGCAGCGCGGCCGCGCCCGTGTCGGTCGCCCACGGGAGCACGACGGTGCGGGTGAGCGACGCGTCGTCCGACCACGCGTCACGCGCGCCGGCGAGCGCCTCGAGCCACGTGGCGGACCACGCGTCGTCGGCGATGCCGGTCACCTCGGTGTCGACGCTCATCGCGTCGTCGCCGCGGCCGAGGGCCGTGACGCGACGGGCGACGCCGACCATGTGGCCGAGCAGCTCACGGGTGGAGAAGGCGGGGCACGGCGTGGCGCTGTCGAGCTGGTCGGGCCTGACCGCTCCGATCACGGCGGTGGCCGTGGCGGCAGCGGTGGCGAAGAGCGGGCGGGGGTCGAAGTCGACGGTGGGGGCGGTGGGGTCTGTCGTGGTTTCCATGCGGTCAGGATGCGCCCCTAAAGTGGTCACCTCCTGACCGGTTCTCGGGAGATGATGCGTCTGTGCGTGCCGATCGCCTCGTCGCCGTTCTCATGCTGCTGCAGACCCGCGGCCGGGTGACCGCGGGCGAGGTCGCGGCCGAGCTCGAGATCTCGGAACGGACCGCCCGGCGCGACCTCGACGCGCTCGCCATGGCGGGCCTGCCGGTGTACTCGCAGCCGGGCCGCAACGGCGGCTGGGAGCTGCTGGGCGGTGCGCGTACCGACCTGAGCGGATTGAACGCGGCCGAGGCGCGGGCGTTGTTCCTCGTCGCCGGTCCGTCGCCGGCGTCGCCGGAGCTGAAGGCCGCGTTACGCAAGCTCGTGCGGGCGTTGCCGGAACCTTTCCGGGCCGACGCGCAGGCCGCGGCGACGGCGGTCGTGGTCGACCCGACCGAGTGGGGACGCGCGACCCGCAACCGACCCGCGCCCGAACATCTGGACGTGCTGCAGCACGCGGTCATCGAAGGGGAGCAGGTCGAGCTCGGTTACGTCGCTCGGGACCGCTCCGCGACGACGCGCGTCGTGCATCCGTTGGGGCTCGCGGCGAAGGGGAGTGTGTGGTATCTCGTCGCCGAAACCGACGCGGGGCTACGGACGTTCCGCGTCGACCGCGTCACCGCGGTGGTGCGCACCGGCGCGCCGGTCGTGCGTCCCGACGGATTCGATCTCGCCGACGCGTGGCGGATGATCAGCGAGAAGGTCGACGCGCTCCGCGCGCCCGTGCAGGTACGCGCCGCCGCCGCGTCGGACGTCGTGCAGCTGTTGCGTTGGGTGTTCGACACGAGGGTGCGCGTCGGTCCGGCGCGTCCCGACGGCCGGATCGACGTCGAGGTCGCGGGCCCGCACCTCGGTGCGCTCGCGGGTCAGCTCGCGGGTTTCGGTGCGCGCGTCGAGGTCGTCGACCCGCCCGCGTTGCGTGACGAGCTCGCCCGCATCGGCGCGGAGCTGCGCGCGACGTACGGCGGCTAGTCCGGGCGCGGGTTCGCGCCTACCAGCGGGCGGGTTCGATCGCCGTCAGCCGTTCCATGGCGGGACCGAAGGTCGACTCGAGCCAGCCACCCGGGTCATCGCCGACGGCGCCGGTGACGACGGTCGCAACACCGATCTGCGCGAACGCCTCCGCGCCGCGCAGGACGTCGTCGACGGTCGCGCCCGGCGGGATGTCGCGGTACATCGCGGTCACCTCGATCTCGTTGGGGTCGCGCCCGACTGTGTCGCAGTGGCGGCGGAGCACGTCGATCTTGTGCGCGACCTCGTCGGGTCCACCGAAGATGTTGCACGCGTCGGCGTACTGCGCGACGAGCCGCAGCGTCTTCCGTTCACCGCTCCCGCCGATCATGATCCGGGGGCGAGGAGCGCTCACCGGCATCGGGCTGCAGAGCGTCTCCTCGAGGCGGTAGTGGCGGCCCTCGTACACGCCGTTGTTGTCGCTCCACATCTGCAGGCAGATCTGGATCGTCTCCTCGAGTCGCTCGAAGCGTTCCGCCGTCGGCGGGAACGGCACGCCGAGACCGCGATGCTCGCGCTCGTACCACGCCGCACCGATGCCGAGCTCGGCCCGACCGCTCGACACGACATCAAGTGTCGTCACGGTCTTGGCGAGCAAACCCGGATGGCGGTAGGTCACCCCGGTCACGAGGAGCCGCAGGCGCAGTCGTTCGGTACGGCCCGCGACGAAACCGAGCGCGGTGTAGCCCTCGAGCATCGGATGCTCGGCCGGTGCCATCCAGTCCATCTGGAAGAAGTGGTCCATGAACGACAGGGTGCGCACCCCGATGGCTTCGGCGCGCACTGCGAGATCGCCGACGCCCGGCCCGATGCCCGTGTCGCCGCCGGCCCAGTCGAAGCGGGAGATGTGGATGTCGAGTTGCATGTCCGCCGTTCTAGCCCCTAACTGCTCGCCGAAAGGCGCAATCGCGCCGCGATATCGGCGGCGAGCCGGTTCAGCTGCCCGAGGTTGAGGTGACGGATCCCCTGGCGGTTGCGGGTACCGATCACGCTGAGCGTGACGAGCACGTTGGTTTCCCGCTCGATCACGATGTCGGCGCTGCTGACGACGTGTCCGCCGACGATCTCCGGCGCGCGGAATGCGCTCGTCGCCTGGACGTGGAGGGGGTTCAGCCCGAGGTGAAGGACCGAGCGGCAATGCCGGAGCGGCAGGTCGAACGCGTTGAACTCGCGCGTCGCCTCGATCGCGCTCGTGTACGCCGCGGCGCTCTCGGCGATCGTGATCGTCGCGCCCTTCGCATTGTTGACGAACGTTTGCGCGATCGTGGCGTCCGCACCGGAGGTCGGAGGGTGCGCCGCGATTCCACATGCCACCGACGCGATTCCCGTCGACGGCGCCGGTGTCGCCGGGAACGCAGCGGGGAGGTCGGCCGGGCCGAGCAGCACCCGTGTGAGTTGGGCGCCCGTGACCGGTCGGAGCGCGGGAAGCGCCTTCGGGGTGGACGAACCGGGCGAGGCGCCGATGGACGGGGTGGTCGTCGAGGCCGGGACAGGTTGTGCGGATCTCGTGGCGCCGGCGCACGCGGTGAGCAACAAGGCTCCGCCGAGCACCAGCGATCTCGTCCGGACGTTTCCTCCCCGAAGGCCCGTGGCCCGATTGGGTCTCGGATGCAGGTGTCGCACGACCAGCATGATGCACGATCGTGTGGTGCGCGCGGTCATCGGGTTCGTCCGGCTCACGGCGATGAGTTTCGGCCCACGGGAAGGTCTCCCTGGTCATGGAAGCACGCAACCTCGCCGACATCTACGGCACGCCGCTCATCGACTGGGCCCGCATCGAGGGCCGGCTCGGCCAGGGCGTGACGCAGGCGCCCGGGACCGGGGGACCGAACCGTCACACGTGCTGGCTCGCGACGGTCAATGCCGACGGCAGCCCGCATGTCACCGGCGTCGGCGCGCTGTTCGTCGACGGCAGCTTCTGGTTCGAGACCGGAGCGCACACGCGCAAAGGCGGGAACCTCGCGCGCGACCCACGCTGCTCGTTGAGTGTCGCGACCGAGGAGTTCGACGTCGTCGTCGAAGGCGACGCGCGGCCGGTCACCGAGCCAACCGTCGTCGCGGCCATGGCGGCGCGATGGGCCGCCGGGGGATGGCCCGTCCGGGTCGACGAGACGGGCTCGGCGCTCACCGCCGACTTCAGCGCACCGTCCGCCGGTCGTCCGCCGTGGTCCGTGTACCAGGTCACGGCGCGGAGTGCGACGGCCCTCCTGACCGTCGATCCCGGCGGCGCGACGCGCTGGCGGTTCAACGGAGACGCGTGAGGTAGACCCCTCCGGATTTGTGGCCGACACGGCACCGGTGAGCAGTGAGTTGTACGTCGCGATGCTTCCGTCGGCCGACAGCGAGGTCTCGGTGGTGGTGTCGCTGATCGGTGCCCCGTTTGGACCGAGGCGCGCGCGAAGGGATATGAAACACGCGTGACCACCGACCTCCACAAGGCTTCGTTCCTGCCCGATCTCCTGGTCGCGGCGCTCGACCGTCATCCCGATCGTCCGGCCGTCTACCTCGGCGACCAGGTCCTGACCGGGCGCGAAGTCGCCGCCCAGATGAGTTGCTACGCGCAGGCATACGCGGCGCAGGGGCTGACGAAGGGGAGCCCGGTCGCGATCCTCTCGCCGAACCGGCCCGAGGTGCTCTTCACCCTCGGGGCCAACATGGTCACCGGATGCCGCGGCGAGCGCGCTCCACCCGCTCGGTTCGGTCGACGACCACGCGTACGTCATCGACGACGCCGAGCTCGAGACGCTGGTGTTCGACCCGAGCTTCGCCGACCGCGCGCGGCAGCTGCAGGAGAAGTGTCCCGGGTTGAAGCGGCTGCTCTCGTTCGGTCCGTGCGACGTGGGCGAGGACCTGCTCGCGCTCGCGTCGACGTTCTCCCCGCAGCCGCTCGTCGCCCCCGACGTGCAGGCCGAGGACGTCGCCGGCCTCGCGTACACGGGCGGCACGACCGGCAAGCCCAAGGGCGTCATGGGCACCTACCGCAGCGGCGCCACGATGACGATGATCCAGATGGCGGAGTGGGAGTGGCCGGAGGACACGCGCTTCCTCATCTGCACGCCGCTGTCGCACGCGGGCGCCGCGTTCTTCATCCCGACGTTGCTGACCGGTGGCGCGATCGTCGTGCTCCCGCACTTCGAGCCCGGTCTGTTCCTCGAGACGATCGAGAAGTACGAGATCACCGCGACGATGCTCGTGCCGACGATGCTGTACGTGCTGCTCGACCACCCGAAGCTCGACGCGACCGACGTCTCCAGCCTGCAGACCGTCTACTACGGCGCGGCCGCGTGCTCGCCGACACGGCTGCAGGAGGCGATCAACCGGCTCGGCCCGATCTTCTTCCAGTACTACGGGCAGGCCGAGTGCCCGATGGCGATCACGTCGTTGAAGAAGGAAGACCACGACGTGAACGACATGGCCCGGCTCGCCACGTGCGGCCGGCCGACGCCGTGGGTGAAGGTGCGCCTCCTCGACGACGACTGCAACGAGGTGAAGCGGGGCGAACCGGGCGAGATCTGCGTGCAGGGCCCGCTCGTGATGGCGGGCTACTGGAAGAAGCCCGCCGAGACCGAGGAAGCGCTCAAGGGCGGCTGGCTGCACACCGGCGACATCGCCCGCGAGGACGAGCACGGCTTCTACACGATCGTCGACCGCAAGAAGGACATGATCGTCAGCGGCGGCTTCAACGTGTTCCCCCGCGAGATCGAGGACGTGCTCGCGCACCATCCGTCGGTGTCACAGTGCGCGGTGATCGGTGTACCCGACGAGAAATGGGGTGAGGCGGTGAAGGCGATCGTCGTGCTGCGGCCGGGGGCCGAGCGCCGCGCCCGAGGAGCTCATGGCGCTGGTCAAAGAGCACAAGGGCGCGCACCACACGCCGAAGTCGATCGAGTTCGCCGATGCGATCCCGTTGAGCCCGCTCGGCAAGCCCGACAAGAAGGCGTTGCGGGCGCAGTACTGGGGTTCGACCGATCGGCAGGTTCACTGAGTGCGCACCGTCTGCATCACCGGATCGGCGGGCGGCATCGGCGCGGCGACGCGGGCCCGGCTGGAGAAGGAAGGCGCGCGCGTCATCGGCGTCGACGTGCGCGACGCCGAGGTCGTCGCCGACCTCTCGACGCCCGAGGGACGCGCCGCGATGGTCACCGCGGTGCGCGACGCGTGCGGTGGCGCGCTCGACGGCCTCGTCGCGGCCGCGGGCATCATGGGCGACAAGCCGCTCGTCGTCGCCATCAACTACTTCGGTGCGATCGCAACGCTGGAAGGGCTGCGGCCGCTGCTCGCGCGCGGGCACCGACCCGTCCGCGGTGGCGATCAGCTCCAACTCGACGACGACGACGCCGGGCCTGCCCGCGGCGCTCGTCGACGTGATCCTCGCCGGTGACGAGTCCGCCGCACTCGCGGCCACCGAAGCGGCGCCCGGTGTGTTCGCGTACCCGGCGTCGAAGCTCGCGCTCGCCCGCTACGTGCGCCGTCATGCGCCGACGGCCGACTGGATCGGCGCCGGGATCCGGCTCAACGCGATCGCGCCCGGCGTCATCGAGACGCCGATGACGAAGAACGACCTCGAGTTCATCTTCAGCATCCCCGACGTGTTCCCGGTGCCGATCGGCCGGCCGGGGAAGCCGGACGAGATCGCGAGCCTGCTCGCGTACCTGCTTTCGCCCGACGCGGGGTTCTTCTGCGGTTCGGTCGTGTTCGCCGACGGCGGCACCGACGCGACGGTGCGACCCGACGATTACCCGACGCCCCGTCCCTGACCGCCGTCGGGCCGCGCCCGGCGGCCGCGTGCCAGGATGTGAACATGCCCCCTGAACAAGAAGCCGCGATGGAGCTCGACACGCCGTGGCGACGCGACCTCCGCGAGGTCGGGCCCGCGCTCGAGAAGTGGGCGCGGGCCATGCTCGGCCCCGACGCGCACGTTTCGGCCGCGTCGTCGCCCGGGAACGGCATGTCGAGCGAGACCGTGCTGTTCGAGATGACGCTCGACGGCGAACACGAGCGCTACGCGGCGCGGCTCGCGCCGATGCCCGAGGTCTATCCCGTGTTCATGGCCTACGACATCGAGCTGCAGGCGAAGTGCATGACCCTGGTGCGCGCCCGCACCGAAGTTCCGGTGCCCGACGTGCGCTGGGTCGAGCTCGACCCGCAGTGGCTCGGTACGCCGTTCCTCGTCATGCGCCGTATCGACGGTGAGGCACCGCCCGACATCCCGCCGTACGTCTTCGGCGGTTGGGTCGCCGACGCAGCGGCCGAGACGCGCGCCACGATGCAGACGCGCACGCTCGAGGTCCTGAAGCAGCTTCACGAGCTCACCCCCGAGAACTGCGACCTCGCGTTCCTCACCCGTCCGGACGAAGGCACGACCGCGCTGCGCCAGCAGTTCGGGCACGAGCGCACGTACTACGACTGGGCGCGCGAGGGACTCTCGTACCCGTTGATCGACGCGACGTTCGCGTGGCTCGAAGCGCACTGGCCCGAAGAGGGCGAGACGGTGCTCAACTGGGGCGACGCCCGCGTCGGCAACATCTTGTACCGCGACTTCGCTCCCATCGCCGTGCTCGACTGGGAGATGGCGACCGTCGGGCCGCGCGAGGTCGATCTCGCCTGGATGATCTTCCTGCACGAGTTCTTCCACGACATGGCCGTGCGCTTCGGGCTCCCCGGCATGTCCGACTTCATGCAGCGCGCCTCGGTGATCGCCGAGTACCAGCGACTGACCGGGCACACCGTACGAAACCTCGAGTGGTTCGAGGTGTTCGCCGCGCTCAGGTTCGCGATCGTCTCCATCCGTACCAGCAAGCGGGGCATCGCGTACGGGACGATGGAGGAGCCGGCCGACCCGGACGACCTGATCATGTTCCGCAACCTGCTCGAAGCGATGCTCGCGGGCACGTACTGGAAGTAGTCGACCTCCGGGTCCGGTCGCGCCGGATTGGCAGTTTCTGCCAGCCCGAGACGGGTGGGTACGGCCCGGTGGACGGAGCATCCGCGGATTTCACAGCTAAGCGGCGCAAGATTCCCCCGCGGGCGGAAGCCGGGAGAAATCATGCGTTGGTGGTGGATTGGCTTTTCGGCATGGATAGCCGGTTCGGTTCCGATAAGCGTGCTGTGCGGGCACTGGCTTCACAGAAGTGCCGCTGCAACCCGACCGCCGGCGAGCGGCATTGTTGCGGCGGACAGCAACGCGCCTCCGGTGCGCGGGCGCCGTCTCGCGCTGGTCGGCCGCAACCCCACTGACGCTCCGGCGCGCGAACGTGTGCGCGCGGGCGCAGCTGCAGGTGCCGGTTCTCAGTCGCGGTAGACGGGTGTGCGCTTCTCCTTGCGGGCGCGGATCGCTTCTTCGAAGTTCTGCGTCGTCAGTCGTACGTACAGCTGCGCGATGCCTTCGTGGTTCATGTGCGCGTTCAGACTCGACGCTTCGAGGCTCGACCACAGCATCCGCTTCGTGACCTCGACGCCGACGCGCGAGAAGCCGATCATCCGTTCGGCGATCGCGTAGCACTCCTCGAGGAGCAGTTCGGGGGCGAGACACGCGACACGAGGCCGATGCGTTCGGCCTCGGCCGCGTCGACGTCGCGCCCGGTGAGCATGATGTCGAACGCGCGCGCCGAACCGATCTCGCGCGGAAGAGGTACGAGATGCCGAGCTCGCTCGCGGTCAAGCCGTTGTTGATGCCCGCGGCCCGGAAGTACGCGGCCTCGGACGCGACCCGGATGTCGCACGCGCACGCGAGGCAGAAGCCACCGCCGATCGCGGCGCCGTTGATCGCACCGATCACCGGCTGGTGCATCTTGCGGATCGCGTTGATCACGTCGTCGAGGAGCTCGAGCGCCCGGCGCGCGATCGACGTGACGGTGAGGCCGTCGATGTTCGGGACGATGCCCGCGTCCTCGAGGTCGGCGCCGGAGCAGAAGCCGTGGCCGGCGCCGGTCAGCACGACGACGCGTACGTCGTTGTCGTGACTCAGCGTCTCGATGGCCTCGCGCAGCGGGATCATCACGTCGAACGCCATCGCGTTCATCCGCTCCGGACGGTTCAACCTCACCAGCGCGACGTGCGGGCGGGGCTTTTCGATCTCGACGAATGACATGGGATTCCTCAGGGTCGGGGCGCGGACATTGGGGCGACGATGGCGACGGTGGCGACGGTGCCGATCACCCGCCCGCGGCCTGCTTCACCGATGTCACCGGGTCGCCCGCGAGCAGCGCCTGCACCGCCGGCAGCTTGCTCGCGATCGCCTGGAGCTCGGAGCCGGCGCGGAGGCCGGTGCGGATCCCCATGATCTCCATCGCCCGGTGCACGCTGCGCTTGTTGATCTGCAACAGCTCGGCGGGCACGCCCGCGATCCGGCTCGCGATCGCGATCACGCTCGCGTCGAGCTCGGCGGCCGGGAAGGCCCGGTTCGCGAGGCCCATGCGCACGGCGTCGTCGCCGGTGATCGGATCGCCGGTGAGCACGAGCTCCATCGCGTTGCGCATGCCGACGAGCCACGGGTGGTACTGGAAGTCGGGCGGGCTGATGACGCGCACGACCGGGTAGCTGAAGGTCGCGTCGTCGGCGACGTAGACGAGGTCGCACGCGGCGGCGAGCTCGGTGCCGCCCGCCATCGCGTAGCCGTGCACCTGCGCGATCACGGGCTTGGCGAGGTCCCAGATGTGGATCCAACCTTCGGTGACGTGCCGCGACCAGCCGCCGTCGCCGCCCGCGGTGTAGTAGGGGCGCGGCTCGTCGGAGCGTTTGAGGTCGTAGCCGGACGAGAAGCACGGCCCCGCGCCGCGGACGATCGTGACGTGCACCGCGTCGTCGACGTCGGCGGCTTCGAGCGCGGCGAACAGCTCGGCGCGCATCCCGTTGTTGATCGCGTTGCGCTTCTCGGGCCGGTTCAACGTGATCCGGCGCACGCCGGGCGCGGCGTCGTCGAGCGCGATGAACTCCCACGGCGCGGTGTCGGTCACGGTGTGCTCCCGGGTGTCGACGGGCCCGCGATCTCGGCCATGAGCTCGATCGCCTCGTCCTGGTCGGCGTGGATCGTCAGACCGGTGATCCCGCATCCGGCCCACGCCGCGAACCGTTGCGCGATGCGTTCGGGCGACCCGAGCAGCGCGCCCTCGTCGACGTACTCGTCGGGGACCGCGCCGGTCGCGTCGTCGCGCCGGCCCTCGAGGAACAGCTGCTGGATCCGCTCGGCCGCGTCGGCGTAGCCGCGGCGCACCATCGAGTCCTTGTGGAAGTTGTGGTCGCGGGCGCCCATGCCGCCGACGTAGAGCGCGACGCGGGGCTTCATCGCGGCGATCGTTCCCGCGACGTCGTCGGTGAGCTGCACGGTGGTGGACGACTGGATCGCGAGCGTGTCCAGCGACCGTCCCGACCGGGCCGCGCCCTTCTCCAACGTCGCGCGGAACTCCGCCGCGTTGGCGGGGGAGAGGCCCATCGGGATCCAGCCGTCGGCGATCTCGGCCGCGAGCGCGACGTTCGCGGGACCGCCCGCGGCGAGGTAGATCGGCAGCGCCGGGTTCGGGTGCAGGATCGATCGCAGCGGCTTGCCCAGACCGGTCGCGTCGGGCCCCGAGTACGGCAGCGTGATCGCCGCTCCGTCGTGCTCGACGGGCGCCTCGCGGCGGAAGACCTTGCGCATGATCGCGACGTAGTCGCGGGTGCGGGCGATCGGGCTGCGCCCACGGCTCGCCGTACCAGCCTTCGACGATCTGCGGTCCGGACAGCCCGAGACCGGCGATCACGCGTCCCGGTCCCGCGAGTGACTCGAGGGTCGCGAACGCCATCGCGGTCGCGGCGGCGCTGCGGGCGGAGATCTGCACGATCCCGGTCGCGAGCTTGATACGGCTCGGTGCAGGCCGCGAGGTACGCGAGCGGGGTCAGCGCGTCGGCGCCGTACGCCTCCGCCGTCCACACCGAGTCGTAGCCGAGCCGCTCCGCGAGTTGCACGCGTGCGACCGGCAGCTTGACGTCGGCGCCCGACCACGCGTCGAGAGCAAGTCCGAGCAACACGGCAGCACCCTACGACACGCGGTCGCGACCGGGCACGGCCGCGACACGCGCCGTTGCAGGGTGGCGCCGCCGCCGTCAGCTGATCTGGCGGTCCCGGCCTTCCCAGTACGGCGCGCGGATCTTGAACTTCTGCAGCTTGCCCGTCGAGGTCCGGGCGAACTCCGACTGGAACTCGACCGACGTCGGGCACTTGAAGTGGGACAGGTGGGCGCGGCAGTGCGCGATCAGGTCGGCCTCGGACGCCTCCGCGCCGGGCTTCAGCACGACGAGCGCCTTGACGGTCTCGCCCCACTTGTCGTCGGGGACGCCGATCACGCACGCCTCGGCGACGCCGGCGTGTTGGTACAGGCAGTCCTCGACCTCGATCGAGCTGACGTTCTCGCCGCCGGAGATGATCACGTCCTTCTTGCGGTCGCTGATCGTCAGGTAGTTGTCGTCGTCGATCGTGCCGCCGTCGCCGGTGTGGAACCAGCCGCCTTCGAGCGCGTCGGCCGTCGCCTCGGGTTGGCGCCAGTAGCCCTCGAGCACGACGTTCGACCGGGCGAGGATCTCGCCCTGGTCGCTGATGTCGAGGCGCACACCGAGCGCGGGCGCGCCGGCGCGGCCGAGGCGCTGCGCCCGCTCGGCCGCGGACGAGCGCGTCCCACTCCTCGCGTCCCCGCGACATCGTCAGCAGCGGCGCGGTCTCGGTGAGGCCGTAGATCTGGATGAACTCCCAGCCGAGCTCGGTCTCCATGCGCTCGATGAGGCGCGTCGGCGGCGGTGCACCGGCCACGACCATCCGCACGCGGTCGCGGCCCGGGATCGGTCCGTCCCAGGCCTGCGCGGCGTCGAGGATCGCGGCCATGACCGCGGGCGCGCCGCACAGGAAGTTGACGCCGTGCCGTTCGACGCGGCGCAGGATCTCGGCGCCGTCGACCTTGCGCAGCACGATGTGCGTCCCGCCCATGCCCGTGACCGCGTACGACATTCCCCAGCCGTTGCAGTGGAACATCGGCAGCGTCCACAGGTAGACGTCGCGGTCGCTGACGCCGGCCTGCCAGCCGAACGTCGTCGCGTTCAGCCACAGGGTGCGGTGCGTGAGCTGCACGCCCTTCGGGCGCGCGGTGGTGCCGCTCGTGTAGTTGATCGTGCCGGTCGCGTCCTCGTCGGGGATCCAGGGCTCGGGTTCGGTGTCGAAGCGCAGCAACGCTTCGTCGGCCTCCTTGCCGATGACGAACCGGTGCCGGGCCGTCACCCCCGCGAGCGATTCCTCGAGCTCGGGATCGACGAGCAGCACCGACGCGCCGGAGTGCTCGACGATGTAACCGATCTCCTCGGCGTTCAGGCGGAAGTTGATCGGCACGAGGACGCGGCCGTACGCGGAGACGCCGAAGAACGCGGTGAGCAGGCGCGGCGGAGTTGTGCGACACCATCGCGACCCGCTCGCCCTGACCGACGCCGAGCGCGTCGAGGCCGGCGGCCTGGGCCCGGGCGAGTCGCGCGATCTCCGACCAGGTGAGCTCGCCGAGCGACTCGGCCGGCTGGTCGGGTTCGTCGACGACACCGATCCGGTCGCCGTAGACGAGCTCGGCACGCTCGATGAAGTCGAGCACGGTCAACGGTACGCGCATGATCGTCCTCTGGGTCTGTCGTTCTGCGGTGCTGTCGTCCGGGTGGGCGCTCTGGTGGCGAGGGTACGCGTGTGCTCGACTGGATGCCATGCCGCTGCTGCCACTCCGCCTCGCCGACGACGGGACGCCGCCCGCGCTGCTCTTCGCGCCGCCCGGGCGAGCATCGAGGCGCTGCCGCTGATCCTGTTCGGGCACGGCGCGCACCTGTCGAAGGACGACCCGATCATGCAGATGATCGCGAAGGGCTTCTGCCGGGGGGTTCCGGCCGCGGTCGCGCTCATGGACTGCCCCGGTCACGGTGAGCGCCGCTGCGCCGGAAACGACCGATGCGCAGTTCGAAGCCGACGTCGCGCGGCGCATGTCCGATCCCGGGAGCAGGCCGCAGCTGATCGCCGACTGGACCGCGGTGGAACGCGGCGGCGCGCGCCGCCGACGCGCGCATCACCGGTCCGACGGGCTACGCCGGGTTCTCGATGGGCGCGATGTTCGGGCTCGCGATCGTCGCCGATCTGCCGTCGGTCGAGGCCGCGGTCTTCGCGCTCGGCGGTCTCACGGACGCATCCCGGCCGCAACGAGTTGATCCGTTCCGGTGCGAGCCGGCTCGGCGGGCGCGAGGTGCTCATGCTCAACATGACCCGCGACGAGCACTTCCCGATCGACGGCGCGATCGAGGTGCTCGAGCTCGTTCCGGGCCCGAAGCGCATGAGCGTGTGGACGGGCACCCACGCCGAGCTCGGCCCCGAGGCGGTCCAGCTCGGCGTCGACTTCTTCCGGCGCACGCTCGCAGCCTGACCGGGGGCCCGACGCCCGGCCCGGCGCCCGGCTCGGCGCACGGGTCGCCGGTTCCCGGTGTCTCAGGCCCGCCGTACGATCCGCCGGTGCCGATCACCGTCGTCCCGACCGCGTACGGGCGCCCCGCCTCGCAGGCGTTGCGCGACGCGGTGGCGCGCGCGAAACGGCCGACGCGCTCGCGCCGGTCACGGTGGTCGTGCCCACGAACTCGGTCGGCGTCTCGGCGCGCCGTCGGCTCGCGTCGGGCGAGCTCGGCGCGGTGACCGGCGCGGGTCGCGGCGTCGTCGGCGTCACGTTCCTCACGGTGTACCGCCTCGCCGAGCTGCTCGGCGCGGCGACGCTGGCCGCCGCGGGACGGCGCCCGGTGTCGACGCCGGTCGTCGCGGCCGCGGTCCGCCGCGCGCTCGCGCGCAACGCCGGTCTGTTCGCGCCGGTCGCCCGAGCACCCGGCGACCGAGGAAGCGCTCGTCGCCGCGCACCGGGAGCTGGCCGACCTCGACGCCGCGCAGCTCGACCTGCTCGCCGCGCAGCATCCGCCGCGCCGCAGAGGTCGTGCGCCTGCACCGCTCGACGAAGTCGTTGCTCGAACGCGAGTGGTACGACGAGCACGACCTGATGCGCGCCGCCACCGACGCGGCCGGCGCCGGGAGCACGTTCGCCCGTGGATTGGGCGCGATCGTCGTGTTCCTGCCGCAGCGGTTGACCGCGCCCGAGGCGCGGCTGCTGCGCGCGCTCGCCGAACACACCGACGTCGAGATCATCGCCGCGATCACGGGCTCGCCGACCGCCGACGCCAAAGTCGTCGTCGAGCCTGCACCGGCTCGGGTCGGAGGTCCCGGCCGGGCCGGCGGCCGCGATCGCGCCCGTCACCGGAACCGAGGTGTGGAACGCCTCCGATCCCGACGACGAGGTCCGCGCGATCGTCCGCGGCGTCGTCGACGCGATGCGCGAGGGCGTCCCGCTCGAACGCATGGCGGTGCTCTACGCGTCCGACGAGCCGTACGGGCGGCTGCTGCACGAGCACTTCGTCCTCGCCGAGATCGCGCACAACGGCGCCACGACCCGCTCCATGTCCGGATCGGTCCTCGGTCGCGGCCTGCTGCGCCTCCTCGCGCTCGCCGGCTCCGACTTCGCCGCGACGACGTGTGCGCGCTGTTCGCGTCCGCGCCGATGCTCGACGGTCGGGGTCGCCTCGTCCCGCGGCGCGCTGGGAGCGCTTCTCGCGCCGAGGCCGGGATCGTGCGCGGCGTCGACGAATGGCGCGCGCGCCTCGGCGCGTTACGCGGCGAGCCTGGCCGACGACGAAGCCGGCGCGGCGCAGCGCGCCCAGGTCGACGCGCTCGCCGCGTTCGTCGCCGGGCTCGCGGCCGACCTCGATCCCGATCGTCTGCCGCGGACGTGGAGCGGTCTGGCCAAGTTCGCGCACCGGCTCGTGCGCCGCTTCTTCGGCGACGAACGCCGCCGCGAGTCGTGGCCGCCGTTCGAGCAGGTCGCGGCGCGCCGCGTCGAAGCCGTCCTCGATCGGCTCGGCACGCTCGACGCGATCGATCCCGGGCCGACGCTCGAGGTGTTCCGGCGCACCTTCGAGCTGGAGCTCGACGCGGCCCGCGATCGCGTCGGCCAGCTCGGCGACGGCGTGCTCGTCGGACCGGTGAGCATGGCCCTCGGCGTCGACCTCGACCGCCTCTGGGTGTGCGGGCTGGCGGAGGGTCTGTTCCCTTCGGTGCCGCGCGACGATCCGCTCCTCGCCGACCGCGAGCGCGCGGTGCTCGGCGGCGCGCTCCGCCTGCGTTCCGACCGCGTCGCCGACGACGAGCGCGGGTTGCTCGCGGCGCTCGCGTCAACGTCCGGCGCCCGCGTGCTGCACGTATCCCCGCGGCGACCTCCGGCGCAGCACCGAGCACGTGCCGTCGCGGTTCCTCGCCGACACGCTCGCGGCCGTCGACGCCACCCGGTCGATCGCGTCGTTCGCGTACGGCGCCGCCCAGGTTCGGTTCCCCGCGAACCGCCACGAGCTCGAAGTGCGGGCGGCGGTGGCGGGCGACGCGTGGGTCGAGGCCGAACCGGCGGTGGCGCGCGGGCTGGAGCTCACGCGGGCCCGGGCCGGCTCCGAGTTCACCCGCTTCGACGGGAACCTCGCGGGGCTGGGCGACCGGCTGCAGGGAATCAGCCCCGCGGCGTCCGGCCGGGTGACGTCGCCGACGCGGCTGCAGACGTGGGCGGCGTGCCCGCACGCGTACTTCATGGAAACGGTGCTGCACGTCGACGAGGTCGAACGGCCCGAGGCGATCATGGAGCTCGCGCCGATCGACCGGGGCACGCTGGTGCACGAGGTGCTCGACCGGTTCCTCGACGAAGTGCGTGAGCACGCCGATGCCGGGCGGCCGTGGCGCGACGAGGATCGGGCGCGGCTGCGCGCCATCGCGGAGGAGGTGAGCGCCGAGACCGAGGCGCGCGGGCTCACCGGCCGGCGCCTGTTCTGGCACCGCGACCGGCGCGTGATCTTCGCCGCAGCTCGACGCGTTCCTCGATGCCGACGAGAAGTACCGCGCGGGCGGGATCGACGAGACCCTGGCGACCGAGCTCAGCTTCGGCTTCCCCGACGCCGACGCGGGCGCGGTCGAGGTGCCGCTCGGCGACGGCCGGGTCGTGCGGTTGCGGGGCAAGGCCGATCGCGTCGACCGGCGCGTCGACGGCACGCTCGTCGTCATCGACTACAAGACCGGTTCGGCGCGCAGGCTACGGATCCCTCGGTCCCGACGATCCCGTCGGCGCGGGCCTGATGCTCCAACTCCCGGTGTACGCCTACGCGGCGCGCGCCGCCTACGGGACGGCGGAGACGCCGGTCGAGGCGTTCTACTGGTTCGTCGGGAAGGAGCACGATCGTCTGATCGGCTACCCGGTCGACGGCGCCGTCGCCGAGACGTTCACGCGACACGCTGCGCACGATCGTCGACGGGATCGAACGGGGCATGTTCGTCGCGGCCCCGCCGGAGCCCGCGCCAACGCCGTTCATCGAGTGCGCGTACTGCGACCCCGACGGGATGGGCACGACCGACCGCTGGCGGGAGTGGCAGCGCAAGGCGGGCGCGGGAGAGATCGAAGGCTTCCTGCGGCTCGGCGCCGTCGATCCGGGCGGTGACGAATGACCGACCAGCTCGCGCTCTTCGGCGTGCTCGGCGACACAGTCCGCGCGCGAGTCCGTCACGAGCGATCTCGACGAGACCTTGTTCGTCGAGGCCGGCGCCGGCACCGGCAAGACGAAGGCGCTCGTCGACCGCGTCGTCGCGCTGGTCACGGCGGACGGCCCCGATCTCCCGGTGCCGATGGCGGCGATCGCGGCGATCACCTTCACCGAGAAGGCGGCGGCCGAGCTGCGCGACCGGATCCGCAAAGAGCTGCGGGAACGTGCCGCCGACCCCGGGCTGACCGCGGTCGTCCGGGCTCGCTGCGTCGCCGCGGTCGACGATCTCGACGCGGCCGCGATCTGCACCCTGCACTCGTTCGCGCAGCGCATCCTCATCGAGTTCCCGGTCGAGATCGGCCTGCCGCCGCGCATCGAGGTCCGCGACGAGATCTCGTCGCGCGTCGCGTTCGAGGCGCGGTGGCGTACGTTCGTCGACGAGCTGCTCGAGGACGCCGAGCTCGAGTCGACCGTGCTCGTGCTGCTCGCGGCCGGTGTGAAGTTGGCGCATCTGCGCACCGTTGCCGAGGTGCTCGACGACAACTGGGACCTGCTCGACCGTATCGACGAGGCGCCCGCCGCTGCCGGTCCTGCAGATCGACGGCTGGCTCGACGAGTTCGACGAGATCTGCGCGGCCGGAATCGACTGCAAGGACGAGACCGACAAGATGCTGGAGCGCCTCGATGCATTCGCGGACTATCGCGACGCGTTGCGGGCCGCGTTCAACGACGCCGAACGCATCGAGCTCCTGAGCAACGACAAGCCGTCGTTCCGCGTCGGGACGACGGGCAACAAGAAGAACTGGCCCGACATCACCCGCCTGCGCGAACAGATCGTGAAGCTGGGCGAGCAACGCAAGGCCATGACCGACGCGGTGCTCGACGCCGCGATCAAGCGGGTCGTCGCCGCGATCGCGGTGCAGACCGCCGCGTTCGGTCGCGCTGCGGAAGGTGGCGGGCGAGCTCGACTTCCACGACCTGCTGGTCTTCGCCCGCATGCTGCTGCGCGATCCGGAGCACGGTGCGGCCGCCCGCGCCCGGCTCTGGGAGCGCTACCACCGCATCCTGATCGACGAGTTCCAGGACACCGACCCGATCCAGGTCGAGCTCGCCGCGCTGCTCGGGTCCGACGATCCCGCCGATTCCGACCGTCCGTGGACGGAGATGAGCGTCGAGCCGGGCCGGCTCTTCTTCGTCGGTGATCCCAAGCAGTCGATCTACCGGTTCCGGCGCGCCGACATCGCCACGTTCCTCGCGGCCGAAGAGAAGTTCGCGCCCGGCGCGCCCCGTCTTCTCACCTGCAACTTCCGGACGGCGCCGCGCGTCCTCGGCTGGATCAACCACGTGTTCGCCGAGCTCATCCGCCCGAGCCCGGGATCGCAACCCGAGTACCGCGCGCTCGAGCCCGCGCGGCCGGTGCCCGCCGAACACGATCGGAAGGTCGTGCTCCTCGGGGTCGAGCCCCATCCCGACCCCAAGGCGAAGGCCTCGGAGCTGCGCGCCCGGGAAGCGGCCGACGTCGCCGCGATCGCACGCGCGGCCGTCGCCGACGAATGGCCCGTGTTCGACCGCGAGCGGGAGGAGTGGCGGCCGGCCCGGCTCGGCGACATCTGCATCCTGCTGCCCGCCCGTACGTCGCTCGGGTACCTCGAACGTGCGCTCGGCGACGCCGGCGTGCCGTATCGGGCGGAGACGAGCTCGCTCGTCTACAGCAGCCGCGAGGTACGCGACCTGCTGATGACGTTGCGCGCGATCGACGACTCGAGCAACCGGCTCGCGCTCGTCGAAGCGCTGCGCTCGTCGGTGTTCGGCTGCGGCGACGACGACCTCTTCGTCTTCCACGTCGAGCACGACGGACGTTTCGACGTCACCGCGCCGCTCCCACCGACGCTCGCGCGCCGGCGATTCCGTCGGGGCGGCGATGCGTTTCCTCGCCGAGCTGCACCGCGACCGGCTGTGGTCGACGCCGAGCGAGCTGCTCGAACGCATCGTGCGCGGACGATCGGTCATCGAGGTCGGCGCGCTGACCGGCCGGTTCCGCGACGTCGCCCGCCGCGTCCGGTTCCTGATCGACCAGGCGCGCGCGTACGCGGACGCGGTCGGCGGCACGCTCCGGGACTATCTCGCGTGGGCCGAGATGCAGGGCGCGGAGGGTGCACGCGTGGTCGAGGCCGTCGTCCCGGAGACCGACGACGACTCGGTCCGCATCATGACTGTGCACGGCGCGAAGGGCCTCGAGTTCCCGATCGTCGTGTGCTCGGGCATGACCACCGCCGCGCAGGCGTCGAGCGCGCGGCGTCGAGGTGCTGTTCCCGCCGGGCGGCGGCTACCAGGCGAAGATCGTCAAGGGCGTGCAGACCGCGGACTTCGAGCTGTACAAGCCGATCGACGAGCAGATGGGGTTCCACGAGAAGCTGCGCCTCCTCTACGTGGCGTGCACGAGGGCCCGCGACCATCTCGTCGTGTCGGTGCACCGGGCCCAGAAGGCGGAGAAGAAGGGCGGCGACGACAACCGGCGCTGGACGCACGCCGAGTTGCTCTGGGACGCGGCGCAGAACGCCGACTGGATCGCGCCGGCGCCGTCCGGTCCGACGGCGGTGACCGCCGGCACCGCGTCGCCGGCGCCGGCGCCGTGCCCGCGATCGAGCCCGAGGAGTGGGCAGGCGGAGTACGACCGGGCGCATCTCGCGTTCGAACCGCGCGGCTCTTCGTGTCGGCGACCACGCTCGCGCACCGTCTCGACGTCGCCCCGGCCGGCCCGGCGATCGCGGCCGACCCCGGTCTCGCCAAGGACGCGCCGCGACCTCGAGCTGCCGCCGTGGAACAAGGGCCGGTACGGCACCGCCATCGGCCGCGCGGTGCACGGGACCTTGCAGACGATCGACCTCGCCACCGGCGCGGGCATCGACGCGGCCGCGGCCGCGCAGGCCGCGGCCGAAGGGGTCATCGGGCACGAGGAGACGGTCGCCGCGTTGGCGCGGGCCGCGGTCGGGAGCCCCGACGCTGCGGCGCGCCGCGAGCCGTACCGCACTGGCGGGAGACCTACGTCGCGGTGCCGCTCGAGGGGATCACGCTCGAGGGCTACGTCGACCTCGTCTTTCGCGACGACGACGGGCTGGTCGTGGTCGACTACAAGACCGACGCCGTCGACCCGGCGACCCGCGCCGAGCGGGTCGTCGGGTACCGGATCCAGGCCGCCGCGTACGCGTTGGCGATCGGGGAGGCGACCGGCGAGGCCGTCGTCGCGCGGCGGTGCTCTGCTTCCTAGATCCCGACGGGCGCGACCGAGATCGGGTTCGAGGGGGACGACCTGGCCGCCGCAGTCGCGCGAGGTCCGGGCCCTGGCCGAGGCCGAACGCGACCAACCGTCGGCCCCGCCGCCGCTCGTGCCCTCCGATGGCTGAACGCCCTCCCGGGGGCGGGCGAGCCAGGAATGACCGCCGCCGTGTGCCATCCTGGTCGGACCCGTGAAGGCCCTGAAGTTCTTCTCCAAGTTCCTGGCGACGGTCCTCGTGGGCGGTGTCGCGCTCGGCGGATCGCTCGTGCTGTTCGGCCCCGCGTCGAGCCCGCTCGCGCACGCGACGACCCCGATCGGCCAGCTCGCGCTCGACCATCAACGCGCCCGCGGCCCGGTCACTCGTCTACGACCGCAACGGCAACGTGATGGCGTCGCTCGAGACCGAGGACCGTTCTCCGGTCAAGCTCAAGGACGTCCCCCAGGTCCTGATCGACGCGGTCATCTCGATCGAGGACCGCAAGTTCTACGAGCACCACGGCGTCGACTGGGCCGGTTCCGTGCGCGCCCTGTTCAAGAACGTCGACGCCGGCGGTGTCACCCAGGGCGGTTCGACGATCACCCAGCAGCTGATCAAGAACACGTTCAGCATCAACCGCAAGCGCGACCTCACCACCAAGATGCGCGAAGCGATCCTGGCCATCGGAGCTCGAGAAGCAGATCACCAAGAGCCAGATCCTCGAGGACTACCTGAACCTCGTCTACTTCGGCAACGGCGCCTACGGCGTCCAGACCGCGGTCGAGCGGTACTTCCCCTTCACCCCGCTCGCGCACCTCGACCTCGCGCAGGCCGCGCTGCTCGCGGGTCTCATCCAATCGCCGGAGGCGCTCAACCCGATCACGCACCCGGCCGCCGCCGCCCGCCGCCGCAGCGAGGTGCTCGACGCGATGGTTGCGAACGGCAAGGTGAAGCTCGCGGTGGCGACGGCCGCGAAGTCGGTGCCGCTCCCGACGTCGGTGAGCTACCCGCATTCGGGCGCGCTCAACTACTACGTCGACGAGGTCAGGAACGTCCTCCTCAACGACGACCCGAACGTGTCCGGCGACCCGGCCGAGGTGCTCGGGTCGACCCAGCAGGAGCGCGCCGCCGCCGTCTACCGCGGCGGATTGAAGATCTACACGTCGTACGACCCGACCCTGCAGTTCATGGCCAACGCCGCGATGGGCGTGCTGCCGCCGCGCCAGTCGGTCACCGCCGCGCTCGTCGTCATCGACAACAACGACGGCGGCGTGCGGGCGATCGCCAACGGCCGGACGTTCTCCGAGAGCCAGTTCGACCCGGCCACCCAGGCGTCACGCCAGGCCGGTTCGTCGTTCAAGATGTTCACGCTCGCCGCCGCGCTGTCGCGGGGCTACTCGCCCAACGACACGGTCTCGACCCAGCCGCTCCACTGGCGCCTGACCCAGGGCACGGGCAAGGACTCCTTCTACAACCTCTCCGGCGACTGCAGCAACACCGTGCTCTCCCTCACGGACGCGATCGCGCAGTCCGACAACTGCGCGTTCGTGCGGACCGAACTGTCGCTCGGCCCGGGCAACTTCGGGACCGACGGCGTGAAGACCGTCGTGCAGACCGCGACGGCGATGGGCATCGACACGTCGAACTTCCAGAACGTCGTGACGACGACGCTCGGCGTGAACGGCGTCAGCCCCCTCGAGATGGCGCAGGCCTACTCGGTGCTCCCCAACAACGGGATCTTGAAGCGGGCGACGTTCGTCACGAAGATCGTCGACCGCAACGGCAAGACGATCTACCAGGCGCCCGGAGTCGGCACCCAGGTCCTCGACCCGAACGTTGCCCATACCGAAACGGACATGCTGAAGGGCGTGCTGCGCCACGGCACCGCGTCGATCACGCTCAGCGGCTTCCCCCGTCCCGCGGCGGGCAAGACCGGCACGACCGACCACAACCAGGACGCGTGGTTCGTCGGCTACACCCCGCAGCTCACCGCGGCGGTCTGGATGGGCGACCCCAACGGCGAGATCGCGATGACCAACATCGGCGGCACGGGCCCGGTGTTCGGCGCGGGCTACCCGGCCAAGATCTGGCGTCAGTTCATGCTCGCGGCATCGGCGTCGTTGCCCCCGCTCGACTTCCCCCCGCCCGACCAGTCGCTGTACCGCCGGCCCCGCTTCATCACCGAGCTCGGGCGCCAGGTGTTCGGGCCGCTCTTCCCGCTCACGACCACGACGACGATCCCGGGAGTGACCACGACGATCCCGGGCCCGACCGTGAACACGACCCCGCCCGTGTCGACGCCGGCGACGACCGTTCCGGTGACGGTGCCGCCGACGACCTCGCCGCCGCCGCCGCCGACCACCACGCCGCCGCCACCGACCACCGTCCCGACAGGTCCCTGACATGGCGCTCGAGGAGCTCGAAGCGCTCTTGCTTGTGCAAGAGCGCGACATCGCACTGGATCAACTCCGCCACCGCCGCGACGCCATGCCGGAACGCGGCAGAGCTCGACGCGCGTACGGCGGAGCTGCGGCGGCGCCAGACCGAGCGGGCCGAGGTCGGGGAACGGCACCGGGTGGTGCTGGCCGAGGAACGGCGCATCGACCACGAGGCGCAGACCGTCGGTGAGCACGCCGACGAGGTGAACAAGAAGCTCTACTCGGGGACGGTGTCGTCGCCGCGCGAGCTGCAGGCGATGCAGGCCGACATCGACATGTTGCACCGCCGCCGCTCCGACCTCGAAGACGAAGAGCTGGAGGTCATGGAGCAGCGCGAGGCACTCGATCAGGAGCTCGCCACCCTCGACGCCGCGATCGCTTCACTGGAGGCGCGCACCGCCGCGTTGCAGGCGACGATCGCCGAGAACGAGATCGAGATCGAGGGTGAGATCGCGCGCGAGACGGGTGCCCGGTCCGAGCTGGCGGCGCCGATCACCGAGTCGCTGCTGCGTGACTACGAACGCCGGCGTGCGCAGAACCGCGGCGCGGGCGCGGCCCGGCTCGTCGGCACGACCTGTCAGGCCTGTCATCTGACGATCCCGTCGACGGAGGCGGAGCAGATCCGCCGCGGCGCAGGCAGCGTCGTCTCCTACTGCGACAACTGTTCCGCGATCCTCGTTCCGTGACCGCGGTCGACGAGGTCCTCATCTACTGCGACGGTGGCTCGCGCGGGAATCCCGGGCCGTCGGCGATCGGGGCAGTCGTGCTCGACGCGTCGTCCGACCCGCCGCGGCTGCTGGTCGAGGTGAGCGAGCGGATCGGCGTCACCACTAACAACGTCGCCGAGTACAAGGCGCTCATCGCCGGTCTCGAGGCCGCGGCGCAGTACGGCCCCACGCGCGTGCGGGTGCGGGCCGACTCCAAGCTCGTCGTCGAACAGGTGAAGGGCCGGTGGAAGGTGAAGGAACCGCACCTGCGACCGTTGGTCGACGAGGCCCGGGCGCTCCTCGCGCCGTACACGCTCGTCGACCTGCAACACGTGCCGCGCGCGAGAACAAGGAGGCCGACGCGCTGGTGAACGCGGCCCTCGACGCGCCGGCGCCGCGTTCGTGACGGCCTGATGTTCCTCTGGTTCGCGTTCGGCTCGGTGTTCGGGGTCTGGAACGTGTTCCAGAGCCCGGGCCTCGACTTCCGGTTGATCGTCGTCGGCGCGTTGTTACCCGAGCTCATCGACCTGCCGTTCGGTGCGCAGGCGTACGCGCACACCCTCCTCGCCGCGACCCTGGTGCTCGTCGTGACGATGCTCGCGACCACCGGGCGGGGCCGGCGGCTCCGGCGCCGGCGCGCGCTCGGGCTCGCGATCGGTTGGTTCGCCGCGCTCGTCCTGAGTGCGGCGTGGGCGAACAAGACGGTGTTCTGGTGGCCCGCGTTCGGCGCGGCCGCCCGGACGCGCCGTTGTTCGCGGTGTGGCCGGTCGTCGTGGTCGAGGAGTTGCTGGGCGCGGCCGCGGCCTGGTGGGCGTGGACCCGCTTCGGCCTGCGGGACGCGGCGCGCCGGCGCGAGTTGTTCCGCAACGGGCCGTGACGATCGCGGAGTCGAGCCGGTGATCGCGTTCGTGCGCCACGGCCAGACCGACCTCAACCGCGGCGGCCGGTTGCAGGGCCGCCTCGACGCCGCGCTCAGCGACCTCGGTGCGGAGCAGGCGCGGCGCTTGGGCCGCGGTTTCGCGTCCGCTCCGGTGACCCGCGTCGTTCAGCAGCCCGTTGCGGCGGGCGCGAGACACCGCGGCCGAGATCGCAGCCCCACACGGGCTCGCGGTCGAGGTCGACGAGCGGTTGATCGAGCTCGACTACGGCGACTGGGACGGCCTGCCGCTCGGCGCCGTCCCCGCGGAGTCGTGGGCCGCGTGGCGCACCGATCCCGAGTTCGCGCCGCCGGGCGGTGAACGCCTGCTCGACGTCGCGGCACGCGTCGCCGCGTTCTGTGCGGACGTGCTCGTCGACGACCTCGTGGTCGCGGTGAGCCACGTGTCGCCGATCAAGGCCGCGGTATGCGCTGCGCTCGGTGTCGACGACCGCGTCACGTGGCGGATGCAGCTCGACGTCGCGTCCGTCACGCGGATCGGCCGCCGGCCCGACGGGAGCCCGTATCTCGTCGCGTTCAACGACGCGTCCCTCGTGAAACCGGCGGGAAACTGATCTAGCGTCGTTCGCATGCCGATCCTCGATGCCCGCCACGATTTCGCGCACCCGGTCGAAGGCGACACCGCCTGGTCGGAGAGCTACTACTTCAACGCGTACTGCCCGGTGGTCGACGCGGGGCTTGTTCACGCGCATCGGGGTGCGGCCGAACGAGGGGACGATCGACGTCGCGCTCGCGGTCTGGTTGCCGGGCGGCGAGCTCGCGCACTTCAACGCGACGCGCGAGCAGCACGAGATGACCGACGACGATCTCGAGGTCGGCGGCGTGCGCTACGAGCGGATCGCGCCGATGCAGTCGTGGCGGCTCACCGCCGACGTCGATCGGGTCGCGCTCGACCTCACGTTCGACGCGCTCACGCCCGCGGTCGGCGTCGACGGGCAGGGTCGGGCGGGGAGCGGTGCGAGCGCGGCGACGGGAGCGAGCGTCGGCAAGGGCCACCTCGAACAGGCCGGCCGCTGGACCGGCTGGATCGACGTCGACGGCACCCGCCACGAGCTCGTCGACGCGCGCGGCAACCGCGACAAGTCGTGGGGCCCGCGCCGGTGGGGCGGCCCGAAGATGTGGCGCTGGTTCTCGATCAACATCGGCGACGACACCCACTTCGGCGGCATCCGCATCGGGACCGACGCGGGCGACCTGCACCGCGGTTGGGTGTGGACCGAGGGTGCGCACTCGAGCATCCGGGAATGGAAGGTGACGAGCGAGCTCGCGCCCGACGGCGTGACGCACACCGCGACCCACGTGCACGCGACCGACAAGCAGGGCCGCGTGCACGAGCTCGACGCGGAAGTGCTGCGGGTGTCGCCCGGTCCGGCGGGCGTGAAGCCGAATACGACGATCGTCAACGAGGGTCTCGCCCGCTGGCACTACAACGGCGAGGTCGGCTACGGCATCAGCGAGTACCTGCACCAGCTCGATGCGGACGCGCGGCCGGTCGTGCCGATCGAGTGATCACGCGGGCCCCGAGTCGAGGAGCGACATGCCGGAGAGGCGGTCGCACACCTCGGCCGCCGTCAGCCGCCGCTCCGGAGTGACGGATGCGTACCGGGCTCGGAACCGCGCGTCGGGTAGAACGCTGCGGTGCATCTGGGCATCGTTCTCGCGGTCTTCCCGCTGATCTTCTTCGGGGAGCTGCCCGACAAGACGATGTTCGCCTCGCTGCTGCTCGCGTCCAGAGGCCGGCCACTGGCGGTCTGGATGGGCGCGGCGGCCGCCTTCCTGGTCCACGTGGTGATCGCGGTCAGCGTCGGGGTCGGGCTCTTCCACCTGCTCCCGCACCGCGCCGTCGACGCGCTGGTGGCGGTGTTGTTCGCCGTCGGCGCCGCGCTCGCGTTCCTCGACACCGAGGAGGCCGAAGAGGCCGCGGCGGAAGAGGTCATCGCCGAGACGGTGAGCATCCAGCGGGTCATGTTGACCGCGTTCGTCGTGATCTTCCTCGCGGAATGGGGCGACCTCACCCAGGTGCTGACCGCGAACCTCGCGGCTCGCTACCACTCGCCGCTGAGTGTCGGGCTCGGCGCGATCCTCGCGTTGGTGTCGGTGTCGGCGATCGCGACCTTCAGCGGGCGGGCGCTCGTTCGGGTGTTGCCCGGGCTGTTGTTGCGGCGCATCACCGGCGCCGCGTGCACGGTCCTCGCCGTCGTCGCGGTGGTGGCGACGATCCGCGGCTGACGGGGGATCCTACGGCTACTTCGGCGTCGAGAAGCCGCCGCGTCGCCGCGAGATGCTGAACAGCGCGACCGGCCAGCCGATGATGCCGATCAGCGCGAACGAGAACCACTCGATCGTGTACTCCATGTGGTTCACCTGGTCGGGCGGCGGCGGTTGCGGCAACGCGGGCGCGTGCGCGGCGGGGGCCGGCGACTGCGACTGGGCGAGGATCCACGCGTCGACCAGCCGGTAGGGGACGCCTTGTCCGATGCGCGTGAGGTCGACGCGGGGAGCGCGAGCTTCCCACCGACCGTCAGCACCGCGTCCTGGGCGTTCAACGCGCTCGAGGTGTTCACGATGCCGGCCACCCGGACGGGTCCGGACGCGACGGCCGTCGGGCCCGGGTCCTGGTCGCCGACGGCGGCGACCCAGCCGCGGTCGACCATCACGGCGCGGCCGTCGGCGAGGCGCAGCGGCGTGAGCACGTCGTCACCGTTCTTGCCGCCGTGCACCTGGTTGCGCAGCAGCACCTCGTGCGCGGCGTCGTACACACCCGATGCCTGCGCCCGGGCACCGGGCGTCGCCGCTCCGGTGCTCGCGATGTCGGGGGCGGGCGCGGCGTACGCGGCCTTGGCCTCGCGCACGAGGTCCTGCTTGTGATGGTCGCGGCCGAGCTGCCAGAAACCGAGGGCGATGAAGCTGGCGGTGAGCGCCAGCACGAGCAAGTGGCCGGCCACCCAACGCGGTCGTAGGAGCGTCACAACCCGCCTATTCTCTCGCGTCGAACGCCGCTGTCCCGACTCGGAGGCACCTGATGGCCCTCATCGAATCCGCGCCCGACGCCGTCCACGTGGGGGCCGACGACCTGCCCTTCGTCGACATCGGCGGCGGCAGCCTGCTCAAGGTCATCCAGGTCAAGGAGCGCGAGGGACTCTGGATCGTCGAGAACATCTTCCAGGCCGGCTACGAGGTCCAGAAGCACCGCCACACCGGGCCGGTCTGGGGCTACACGACCTCGGGCGCGTGGAAGTACAAGGAGTACGACTACGTCAACCGGGCCGGGAGCTTCCTGTACGAGCCCGCGGGTTCGATACACACGCTGCAGTGCATCGAGGACAACACCCGCGTGTGGTTCCACATGTACGGCGTGAACCTCAACCTCGACGCCGACGACAACGTCGAGAGCGTCGCCGACGGTGCGGGTTCGCTCGCGTTCTACCTGGCGATGTGCGAGCAGATGGGTCTGCCCCGCCCGAACGTGTTGGTCGACTGAGTGGCCGTCGACCTCTACGACCCCGACTCCTACGTCGCGGCGCCGCCGCACGAGGTGCTGGCCGAGCTGCGGCGCACACAGCCCGTCTCCTTCCAGGAGATGGCGGGCGAGCCCGGCTACTGGATGGTGCTGAAGCACGCCGATCTCGTCCACGTCGCGCGCGAGCCCAACCTGTTCTCGGCGAGCGCGGGCGGCGTGATGCTCGAGAACCTCGAGCCGGCGCAACTCGAGATGATGCGCAACATGCTGCTCGCGATGGACCCACCCCGCCACGTCGACTACCGGCGGCCGATCGCGCCGCGTTTCAAGGCGCGCGTCATCGCGAAGATGGAGGAGCAGATCCGCGCGATCTGCCGCGAGATCATGGCGACGGCCGCGGAACAGGGTGACGTCGAGTTCGTCCACGACGTCACCTCGGCGCTGCCGTCGCGGGTCATCGGTCAGCTGATGGGCCTGCCGCCCGACGACCTGCCGTTCATCCACCGGCTCGCGGAGATGAACACGAGCGGCCAGGACGCCGACTACGCGTCCGACATCTCGCAGGGCACGATCGACATGGCGATGTACGCGATCCAGTTCGCCGCGATCCGGCGCGAAGAGGAGCCGCGCGAAGACCTCACGACGCTGCTGCTCGAGACCGACTTCAACGGCAGCTACATGACCGACATCGACTTCGGCAGCTTCTTCGTGCAGCTCGTCACCGCGGGCAACGACACGACCAAGACGATGCTGTCGTCGGGGTTGCGCGCGCTGCTCGAACATCCCGACCAGCTCGCGGCGCTGCGGGCCGACCCGTCGCTCGTGCCGGGCGCGGTCGAGGAGATCCTGCGCTACGAGAACCCGCTGCACTACTTCCGACGCACGGCGACGGCCGACACGGTGGTGCGCGACGTCGAGATCGCGGCCGGCGACAAGGTCGTCATGTTCTACACGTCCGCGAACCGCGACGAGGACGTCTTCGCCGACCCGCAGCGTTTCGACATCCGCCGTTCGCCGAACCCGCATCTGTCGTTCGGCATCGCCGAGCACTTCTGCCTCGGCGTGCACCTGGCCCGGCTCGAGGGCCGCGTGTTCTTCGAGGAGCTGCTCGCGACGTTCCCGACGATCGAGCTGACCGGCGAGCCCGTGCGGGTGCGCTCGAACCTCAACAATGCGTTGAAGTCGCTGCCGGTGCGCTTGGCGCGGTAGCCGTTCCCGGTCAACCCACGTCGATCGATTCGAACGCGGTGACCGTCTCCTCGGCGACGGACTCGCGCGCGACGGTGACGCGGGGGATGAGGAACGAGAGGCCCGCGCCGAACGCGACGACACCGGCGGCGAAGAACAACGCCGGGCGGGCGCCGTTCGCGACCGTGGTCGGCGAACCCGCGGCGCCGGCCGTCTGCGCGTCGATGAACGACGCGAACGTGGCGATCCCGAGCGCCAATCCGACCTGGCGGACGGTGGTGTTCGCGCCGCTCGCGACACCGGCCTTGTCGGGGTCGATGTCGGAGAGGATGACGTTCGTCAGCTGCGAGCTCGCGAACCCCACACCCAGCCCGAAGATCACCATCCCCGGCAACAGCGCGACGAACGACACGTCCGGCGCGACCGCGATCGCCACGATCAGCAGGCCGATCGACTGGAGCACGAGGCCGCTGCGCACGATGCTCGTGATGCTGACCCGGCGGGTCAACCGTCCGGCGATCGGCGCGGCGATGGCGATGAGCACCCCCTGGGGGAGCATCCACTCGCCGGTCCGCAGCGCCGAGAGGTGCTCGCCGTTCTGGAGCAGCACCGGGAGGATGAAGAGCAGGCCGAACTGACCCATGGCGAGGACCATCGTTGTGAGCAGCCCGTAGCGGAAGCCGAGGTGGCGGAGCTGACCGAACTCGAACATGGGCTCGCCGTCGGCGCGTTCCATCGCCCGCTCGACCGCGACGAACGTCGTGAACACGACGAACGCCACGAGGAACGCGAACGGGATGATCGAGATCGCCCGGGTCGCGGGCCACGCGTCCCAACCGCCGACGACGAGCGACTTGATCGGGTGCCACCACCCGTACGTCGTGCCCTCGCTCAGCCCGAAGATCAAGCTGAACGAGCCGAGCGCGATGAGGGCCGAGCCGCGCGCGTCGAGGCGCGGCCGGCGCCCGTCACGTCTGTCCGGATGCATGAAGATCAGGCCGCCGACGATGATGATCGGCGCCATGATCACGTTGATCCGGAAACCCCAGCGCCACGAGTAGTCGGTGGTGAGCCAGCCGCCGACGATCGGCCCGAAGGCCACCGACGCGCCCGCGACCGCGCCCCACGCCGCGAAGGCCTTCGGCCGTTCCGCACCTTTGAACGTGGTGGAGAGGATCGAGAGCGTCGCCGGGATCATCATCGACGCGCCGATGCCCTCGATCAGGGCTTCGCCGACGAAGAGTGTCGGGACCGACGTCGAGATCGAGGCGAGCAGCGAGCCGACACCGAAGATCGACGCGCCGAGCACGAACATGCGCTTGTGCCCGAAGATGTCGCCGAGGCGGCCGCCGATGATGAGCAGGGTCGCGAACGTGAGCGAATAGCCGGTGATCACCCACTGCAAGCTCGACAGCTGCGTGTGGAACTCCCGGAGGATCGTCGGGACCGCAAGGTTGAGGATCGTGTTGTCGAGGACGGGGATCGCGACCGAGACGATCGCGAACGCCGCCGCGAACCAGCGCCTCGGATCGAGGGGTTCTTCGATCGGCGCAGCGGCGATCACGCCCGCCGATCTTGCCAGACGCCCGGCCCGCGGCAGTTGCATCCGCTCCGTGGGAATCCGGCCGTCGCATCTCGGGCTCTGCGTCAGCGACCTCCAACGGTCGTTGCGCTTCTACTGCGAGGGCCTCGGGTTCACCGAGGCGGAGGGCTACGACCTCGACGAGCAGATGCTCGAGGGACTGGAGCGGGCGTTGGAGGTTG
This sequence comes from uncultured Actinomycetes bacterium, assembly GCA_963829195.1. GTDB lineage: Bacteria > Actinomycetota > Acidimicrobiia > IMCC26256 > PALSA-610 > PALSA-610. Next base: position 77,754 of record CAWHHS010000006.1, on the reverse strand, counting down.
ACGCGCCGGTCGAGCTGCGCTCGCAGATGATCACGAACGGCGACCTGAAGATCGAGCTGCTGCACTTCGGCGCGCCGGTCGCGGTGGGTTCGGCGTCGGCGAGTCGGGGCCAGATCGGGTTCACGCACCTGTCGCTGTTCGTCGACGACGTCGACGAGGTCGCGGCGCGTCTCGCCGAGCTCGGGGGCACGGTGCTCCCGTCGACGCGGGCGAAGTTGGGCTACGAGGTCGTGTTCGTCGCCGACCCCGACGGTGCCCGCGTCGAACTCATGGCCCCACCCGGCTAACCGCCCCCACAACCCTGCCAACAGTTTGCTGGGAAATGGGCTCCACGCGCCCAAAATCCAGCGGACGCGCAGAACCCTGCCAACAGTTCGCTGGGAAATGGGCTCCACGCGCCCAAAATCCGGCAAACAGTTGGCAGGGAAATGGGGGTGGGTCAGGCGGCGGCGTGTTCGAAGGTGATCTCGATGCGGCCACGGCCTTTGCGCTTGGCGCGATAGAGGGCCTGGTCGGCGCGAGCGATGAGGCCGTCGGCGTCGGCCGTGCGGCCGAACGCGACGCCGACGCTGGAGTCGATCCGCACCGCACCGACGGTGAGTCCGAACGGGTGGGCGATGCTCTCGCGGATGCGGTGCCCGATCGCGATGGCCTCCTCGGTCGACTCGAGGTCCGCGGAGATGACCACGAACTCGTCGCCGCCGACGCGCGCCAACGTGTCGACCGACCGGATCGCGGCGCGGATCCGTCCCGCGACCCCGCACAACAGCTCGTCGCCGAGCGAGTGGCCGAAGCGGTCGTTGACCGCCTTGAACCCGTCGAGGTCGACGTACAGCGCCGCGGTCAGTGCGCCTTCTTCGAGGATGGGGAGAGCACCTCGAACAGCTCGGTACGGTTCGCGACTCCGGTGAGCGGGTCGCGCCGCGCCTCCTCGGCGAGCCGGCGTTCGAGGGCGCGGCGATCGGTGACGTCGGTGACGAACACGATCGCGCCGAGGTGGGTGCCGTCGTGGCGGCGCAGCGCGCTCGAACGGAGCTGCGCCCACACCTGGCGGCCGGTGGTGGTGATCATGCCGAAGTCGTGGTCGTCGATCGTCTCGCCGTGCCCGCCGGTGCCGACGATGCGGGCGCGGGCGTCGGCGCGCTCCATCTCGTCGACGAAATCGAACAGCGAACCGTCGATCAGCTCGTTGACGGTGGTGCCGAGCAGGTCGGCGAGCGCATGGTTGGCGAAGGTGGTCCGGCCGTCGGCGTCGACCACGCAGATGCCTTCCCGGGCGAGCTCGACGATGAGGCGATAGCGCTCCTCGCTCTCGCGTAGGGCGTCCTCGGTGCGCATGCTCGCGGAGACGTCCCGGATGTTGAGGACCATGCCGGCGAGCTCGGGATGCGAGAGGTGGTTGGTGCCGATGATCTCGGTGGCGAGCCACGTGCCGTCGGCCCGGCGGAGGCGGACGAGGAGCGGGGTCGGGCTCGAGTCGGAGGAGCTGAGCGTGGACGCGAAGCCTTCGAGCGCACCGACCTGGTCGACGGGGTGGACGAGGTCGAAGGTGTTGGTGCCGACGAGCTCGGTCGGGTGGTAGCCGAGCATCGCGGCGCTGGCCGGGCTGGCGTACTTGAGCTTGCCCGAGTCGTCGATGAGGGCGATCAGGTCGGGCGAGACGTGCAGGAGCGCGCGCAGGGCGTCTCGGTCGGGGACTGAGGCGCTCGCCATCAGCTGACCACCCATTCTCCTCGCGAGCCGCTTCCGTCAACCGTCCTATCGACGCGGGTGAGGGAGCGCTTGACGCGTTCCGGCGGTGGTCACATTGCGCGCCCCGCCGCGGCCCCAATCGGGCCGTCCGTACCGATCGACCGGGCGGTGACTCCGGACCGCCGATGTGGTTTCTGTCGCTCTTTTGTGATCGACCGCGACGTTTTCCCTGAATCCGCCGTTTGGCCCGCCGATGAGTCCGGGAGTCACGAACCGTGTGAATCCGTGTGGATCCGTTGAGGAAGGGATGGTGTCGCGATGTCGAACGACCAAGCAGACGCCGACAAGCTGCTGACGCCGGCTGAAGTCGCGGCCATGTTCCGAGTGAACGCCAAGACGGTCACCCGGTGGGCACGGTCGGGTCGCCTGAGTGCGATCAAGACGATGGGCGGACACCGCCGCTACCGCTTGTCGGAAGTCCGGCGTGCGGTCGAGGCGATCAACACCGACGCTTGAGCTCCGCGCCGGGTGACGCCCGGCGCGGGTTCGAGATGTTCGGGTTGTTCGAGTGGTTCAGGGGAGCGCGTCGCCCGGGAAGCTCCGGACGGTGTGCACCTCGTAGGTGAAGATGCCGGCCTGCACGGCCGGGTCGCTGTCCATGATGGTGACCACGTCGTCGACCGAAGCGTCGAAGATGCCGATGCCCGCCCAGTCGCTGTCGTCCGTCACGGGGCAGACGATGGGCAGGACGCCTTCGGCGCGTAACGCGAAGTTGCGGCGGCCGTGCTCGACGATCGTCGGGCGGACGTCGGGGCCGTAGTTCGGGCCGGTCTTCAGGAACACGACGACGTAGCCCTTCGTCCGGGCGAGCCCCTCCTGCATCTGCTCGTCGGAGATGGGCGTGGTTCCGTAGGTCATGCGTCGTACTCCTCGGAGGTGCGGCGGGCGGTCGGAAGCTCGCGGTCGAGCGACTGGCGGTACTGGATACAGCCTCGGAGGAACTGCGGCCACTCGGGCACGGCCGGCACCGGGTCGGTCTGCTCGGGGAGCAACGCCCAGAGCTGCGGGTGATGCCAGCAGAGGTCGTGACCGGTGCTGTCGCGGTGTTCGCGGATGCCGTGGCGGAGCCGCCGGACCTCGGCGACGAGTTGGTCGCGGGTGAGAGCGTCGAGGTCGTCGTCGGGCGGGGCCATGCGGTCGAGTGTCGCGGTGGGGTGTGCCAGCATGCCCGGATGACGACCGGCGAGTTCGACGGCAAGGTGATCGTGGTGACCGGTTCCTCGCGGGGGATCGGGAAGGGGTTGGCGACGTACCTCGGGCGCCTCGGCGCGTCGGTGGTGTGCGCGGCCCGGACGGTCGAAGGCTCCGTCGGCGAGTTCCCCGGCACGATCCACGAGACGGTGGGCGAGATCCGGGCGGCCGGCGGCAAGGCCGTGGCGATTCGCTGCGACATCGGATCCGCGTCGGACATCTCGGCGCTGGTCGCGGGTGCGGTGGAGGAGTTCGGACGGCTCGACGTGCTGGTGAACAACGCGATGACGCCGACGCATGCGCCGCTGGCCGAATCGACCGTCGAGATGTGGGACGACTCGATGCGCGTCAACGTGCGGAGCCTGTACCTGTTCACGCAAGCCGTGACGCCCGTGATGGCCCGCGGTGGGGGCGGCAGCATCATCAACATCTCGTCCGGCGCCGCCGCGCACGAGGTGAGCGCGCTGATGCCGCCCGGCTACGTGATCTACTCGGTCGCGAAGGCCGCGCTGGAGCGCTTCTCGTCGGCGGCCGCGCCCGAGCTGCGTCCGCTGGGCGTGAACATCAACGCGCTGCGGCCCGGCGCCGTGCGGACGGAGCACACGACCCAGGAGTTCGGAGCGGACTTCGACTGGAGCGGCTGGGCCGAACCCGAAGACGTCGGCCCGCCCGTCGCGTACCTGGCCGCCCAGATCAACACCGACTTCACCGGCCAAGTCCTGGACGTCAGCGGCTACGGCAAGTCGTGGGGGAACTGATCGCCGGCGAGACGTGATGCCCGTGCCCGCGCCCGTCCGCCTGCGGCCGCGTCCGGGCCCCGGTTCGGCAACATCGTCTCTCCGAATCGGCAAGCGTCGCGGGGCCTGATCCGGTCACGGCGGCGGTTTGTTGCGGGGATGGCGGGGGTCGGTTCGGTCGACGAAGGCACGGCGGCCCTTGCCGTCGACGAGTGACCATCCCTGGTTGGTCTTGAGCTTGTGGTCGTGCGGGCAGAGGGGGTCGAGTTCGTCGAGAACGGTGTGCTTGGTCTGCGCCCAGGGCTCGCGGTGGTCGAGCTGCACGAAGGTGCTCGAGCAAGCCTCGTTCGCGGACTTCGGCTTCGACCACAGCAACGCGACGCGCTGCGCGGCGGTGGGACCGCGGCCGAGATGCGTCACGTTGACGACGTCGACACCGTTGGTGATCACGAGCTTCAGGATCGACTCACCCAACAGCTCACGCGCGATGCGGACCGGAACCGGTCCGACCCCGGCGATCTCGCACGTCTCTTCGCCTTCGACTGCGCCACGAACCATCGCTTCGACGTCGAGGCGCATCAGCCCGAAGTAGCGCGGCTTCGGCGTGCGCCGCTTCTTCTCCGCCGTCGCAACTCCCGATTCGTGCCGATCGGCCAGCGCGACGAGCGCGTCGAATGCGTACGCGTTGCGCGGCTCGGGTCGACCCGCGGCGCGGGCCTGCTCGAACAGGTCGTCGATCATCGGTTCCAGCGCGACCTCGATCCGCGCAACCTGCTCCGGCGTGCCGCGCACCGCGAGGTTCCGTCCGCCTTCGCCGTCGGTGTAACCCCGTACGCAACGGTTCGCGTGGATGCGCCGGTGGGTTGCGTCGCGGTCCGGGTCGGCCGCCGCGAGCGTCCGCAGACATTCCTCGCGCAGTTCGGTGACGTTCGTGGTCTTGGCGAACGTGAGGAGCCGGTGCTGGGCCGACGGGTCGGCGGCCGCCGCCGGGGCGATCGCGTCGACCTGGGCGGACGAGAGCGCACCGTCGCGCAGCGCATCGCAGATCGAAGGAAGCGTCGAGACGTGGCGCGACGTCTCCAAGGCTCGCTTCGCCGCGCTCGTCGTCGTGCCGCTCACTTTGGCGAGATGCTCGGCGGCCGAGCGGGCTCCCGTCCCCTTCCAGTCGCGCGCGTCTTCGACGCGCGCCGCGAGCAACGTCTTCGCGTTCGTCGCGAGCCGTTCGATGCGGTCGAACGCCTGCCAGAGCTCGAACGCATCCGACAACCGGACGTCGGACGGGTCCAGCACGTCGACCAACGCCGCCAGCCCGCGCTCGGCCACACGCACCGCGGGCAACGCCACCCGCACCGGCCGTTCGTCATCCGTGACTGCCACCCGATCATCGTGACAGACAGGTGAGACAGCTACGACGTGGGCTGGACGCGGAAACGCGCGAGCGCGGCGTCGAAGTCGGGGTTGTGCTGTTTCACGTGCGGCCAAACGGTGCGCAGTCGGGCCGTCGCCTCGTTCGCGTCGATCTGCTCGTTCGCCATCAGCCACGCGCGCAGCACGAACCCGGTGCGGCTCTCACCTGCGTGGCAGTGCACGACGACGGGGATGCCGGCCGTCCGGAAGGCGTCGATCTCGGCGACGGCGTCGGTCAACACCGCGTCGAGCCCGGGGTTCGCGTCCGGCTGATCGATGAGGAAGAACTCGCGGCGATACCGCCGGTCGTCGAAGCGGCCGTCGACGCGGCAGAGCGACAGGATCGCAGCATCGGGTGGCGCGGTGAGCGCGCCGAGGATGTTCGACGCGAAGACACCCGGACGTATCTCGGTCGGCCCGAGCGCGGGAAGGTCTTCGGCGAGCCCGGGAACCGTGTGCCCGATGAGCCGCAACGCGAGCCGTTGGAGATCGCGGTTGCGGTAGATGCGACCCTCGACGCGGCCGTGCACGCCGCTGACCCAGCGGGAGGGGATGCCTTGCACGCCGAATGTTGCGCCGGCCAGGCCGCCGGCGACGCACGCCACGGTGTCGACGTCGCCCGCGGTGTCCAAGACGTCGCGGATCGCTTCCTCGAACGACGACGACCGGCGGAGCACCCGAACCGCTTCGGCGAAGCATGTCCACACCGTGCCGTTGGAGGGCTCGTCGTCGAGGGGCACGTCGGAGAGCAGCATCGATCGGTATCGCTCTGCGTGCGGCGACGGCCATTGGTCGAGCAGACTCGGCAACGCGTCGAGTGCCGACTCGCCGCGCACCGCGGCCCGGATCATCCCGTGGTACAGCGCCGCGCCCATGCCGGCGGCGGGATCGCCGTGGGTCAGCGCCGATTGGGCGAGCGCGAGCGTGCACGAAGCCTCGACCGTCGAGCCGGCGGCGAAGAGCGCGCTGGTGGTGGCGCGCATCAGCGACCCGTTGCCCGCGGCCTGACCCGTGCGTTCGAAGTGCGTGGTCGCCGAGCGCTGCCAGTCGCCTTCGCGCAGAACCGAGCGGGTCTGTACGCCGACGTCGGCAGCCGTCTCGGCCCAGGTTCGGAAGCGGGCGAACACGTCGGCGCCGTCGAGCTCGCCGTTGTCGAGCAGGCTCTCGCCGAGGACGATCGCCATCTGGGTGTCGTCGGTGAATTCGCCCGGCGCCCAACCGAACCCGCCGCCTCCGATCATCTCCGTCGACGGCCCGAGCGCGGGGGACGGGGAAGCGTTTCGTGAACTGCCCTGCCGGCCCGAACTCGAACGGTGCGCCGAGCGCATCGCCGACCGCGCTCGCCGAGCAGCGCACCGATCGCCCGCTGCGTTTCGATCTTGCTCATGTAGAATTCCTACCTCACGTCGGTGCATCGAGGGGACGTCCGCTCGACCGACAATCAGTCGTTGTCGTCGTCCTCGACTTCTCGGTCATCGTCTTCCTCCACCGGATACGGGTGACCGCAGCCGTCGCAGTCGGTCTGACCTTCGAACCTCGTCTCACCACAGATGGGGCAGAGCCGGGGCATTGCAGCGTGACCTCCTGAAGGAGTACACGAGCGACGAACGTCCGCCGCTTCCGGGATGCGTCTCGTGCCCGCAGGGCGACGCATGCGGTCACCTCTGGACACACAAGAACGGCAATAGTCCGAATGCCGCTCGCCAGCAGCTCGACTACATCTTCGCGTCGAAGGCGTTGGCCCGGGAGTTGACAAGCGTGAGCGGGGGATCGCAATCGTTTCCCGATGCATGGGACGTCAGCGATCACGCGCCGGTGGTTGCCGACTTCGCGTAGCGCCAGTCGAGATGACCGCGGCATCACAGCGATCCGCCCAGGGGCAGTGGATGCAGTGCTCGCCGGGGCTTGGCACATACTCCCGATCGGTCACGGCCCGATGCGTCGTGGCGAACAGGTCCCGTACCGCCCGCTCCATCGAGGCATCCGTCAGCTCCACCGAGACCGTCACGCCGGCGGGCGGGTAGTGGTGAGTCCCGACGACGCGCCGGACCCACGGCCACTCGCGTCTCGCCAGCCAGCCGTACAGGTTCAGCTGCGGATCGCGCAGAAGCGTCTCCGCGTCGAGGACATTGCGCGTCACCTTGTGGTCGACGATCTCGATCGTGACGTCGTCCCGCCGCAGCACGAGATCCGCCCGCCCCGCGAACGCGGTGACATCGTCGAACTCTGCACCGAAGCGGTGCTCCACGCCGAGGATCGCATCGGCGTGCACCAGGTCCGACGCCACCGAGTCGCGCACGAGGCGCTCGGCCCGTTCGAGCCAACCGTCGTCGTCGGGCAGCTCCTCGACCCTCCACGCTGCATGCAGCGCCGCGACCGCGGCGATCTCGACTTCCGAACTCGACGCACCCGCGGCCCTGCCGCGGTACGCGGCCTCGAGCGCTCGGTGAACGACGGTTCCGTAGCGCCAGCCCTCGGGCGCGGGCCGATCCGGCCTCAGTCGTTCGACGTACGCGAACCGATAGCGGCGCGGGCACAGGTCGTACTCGCGGCACGACGACACCGAATGCCAGCGCACGCGGCTCGGGAGAAGGAACGACGTCGACGTTCTTGAAATGTCGCCGCACTCGGCGGAGAAGTTCTCGCACTGCCATGACCACAGCGTGCGAGCGGGGTGGGACACCGACACCTCACGAAACGCCGTCGGTTGAATCACCGCAATGTGGTTTACGCGTCGACGGAGTCGTACGCGGCCAACAAGTAAGCCGCGTACTCACGTCGCAACGCAACGCATTCGATCGGCGCGACTACAACCGCGGTCGGCGGAACCGACACCAGCAGCCGCTCGAGTCGTTGGCGGCCGTTCACGGTGACCGTGACGTCGACGCGTCCGTCGCCGCGATCGATCGAGCGCGTCGATGCGGCGCGGTGTCGGCAGCGCGTCGACCGCGTCGGCCGAGAGGCGAAGCGTCACCGTCTCCTCGCCGCCGAGGTCGAACCAGTCGGGGATCTCGATGTCGGGCGGAGGATCGAATTGGGCCGTGCCGAGCTCGGCGGAAACGATGCGGTCGACGCGAAACCACTTCGCCCGGCCGTCGCCGAGATCACGGCCGTGCACGTACCAACGGCCCCAGTTGGAGAACACCAACCACGGCTCGATCGTGCGGTCGCCGGCTTCGCCGCGATCGTTGACGTAGCGGATGGCGAGGGTTCGGCCGAGGCTGTTCGCCTGCTTGGCGACCGGCAGATGCGGGGGCGAGTCGATCGCGACCACGACGTCGGCCGCGATCGTCTGCTCGAGCTTCTCGAGCGCCCGGTCGAGGTTGGGGGACCTGGCCGACGAGAGCGACCGGTAGACCGTGCCGGCGACGAACAGGCGCAGCGCCGTGTCGAACGTCGGGATGCGTCGCTGGCGAGGCTGCGGAGCCAGTTGTCGTCGGTGACGCGGAGGCGGTCGTGCTCGTCGAGCAGGAACGCGTCGGCCTTGCTGACGAGGTCTCCGTCGGTCGTCGCGAACTCGTGGTAGAGGACCGGTTCGAGCATCTCGTACAGCGCGTCGCGGCTGACGCCGACGCGTTGCGCGACCTCGGCGAGCGGCACCGCGTCGGCCGCTTCCTCGACGATCGCGAGCGCGGCGGAGATGATCCGGAACGTCTCCTCCTTCGATCGGCGGGCCATCAGGCGCGCCCGGCCGACGATCGCGGCGAGATGGTCGCGGACGAACGCGACGAGCTCGGGCGGCGTCGACGACGATCGCGTGCTCGCGGAAACCGAGGAGGCGATCGCGGAACGCGGCGTAGTGGCGAACCTCGAGCTCGACGATCGCGAACTCCGTCGGCCGCGCTCGACGACGTGCCCGCCGAGCTCGTACTGCACGTTCTGCACGTGATCGTCGCCGACCCGGACACGCGCGGTGAACGGCGGGTCGTGGCCCCAGTCGTTCGGATCGAGCCGCATCTCGTCGACCGCGTCGAACTCGTCCGGGATCGTGTAGCTGTCGGGCGGACCCGACGCTCGCGATCGCGGGCTGCGCCGCCGTCCGGTGTCGTCGATCCGGTCGATGCGGAACTTCCGCAGCGCGTCGGCGCCGTGGTCGCGCCCGATGACGTACCACTGCGTCTTCCAGCGGCCGACCGCGTAGGGGTCGAGCGTGCGGGCCTGCCGGTGGTAGCCGAACCGCACGGGCGACGCGGTCGCGGATCGCCCGGCAGAGCTCCTCGACCCGGCTCGGGACGGAGAGCACGATCCGCTGTTCGCGCTCGTCGACCGCGGCGCCGAGCTCGCCGAGAACCGGCTCGTCGTCGATCCCGTCGACGTCGACTGCGGCGGCCGCCGCGATCAGCGCCAGCCGCTCGTCGGCGGTGAAGAACGGCGGCCGCAGCCGGTAGAGGTGCTCGCCGTTCGTGGTAGTCGACCGCGATGCCGAAGCCGGCTTCGAGGTCGTCGAGATCGCGCTGCAGCCGCTTGCGGACGGTCTCCCACTCCTTCGTGCCGGGCATCAGCTCGCCGTCGACGCTCGTAGCCGGGAACGTTCGCGGGTGATGTCGGCCAGGGTGCAGCCGTCGCGCTCCGTCGTCCAGAAATGCCGCGAGCCCGAGGACGCGCTCGGTCAGATCCGCGCCCAACCATCCGCTCCCGGTGCCGCCCGCACCAGTCGATCGCGAGCGTATTGCAGCGAGGCGCAGCGCGGGCACGCTGCGAACCACACCGATGTAATCGTCCCACCCCCTTCGCATGATGAGGTAGCACCGATTGACGGTGGCATTTCCCCCGACGGGCGAGGAGTTCTCCATGAGTGCACAGCCGGCCCCGCTGCACGAAGATCAGGTGAGCGTCACCGACACCGCGGTCTATATCGCGACGTTCACACGACCACGACAGCGACGTCATCCGCGTCGTCAAAGAAGCCGACGACCCGGTCGAAGCGGTACACAACTGCCTGCGCATCGGTGCGACGGCGCTGCGCGTCGCGAACACGGCGGTCGACGTCGATCTCGTCCAGCGTTCGTTCGACGACCTCGCCGGTCGGCTCGACGTGCAGGTGAACGGCGCGGTCGATCAGATCCGCGCCGCGACCGAGGGCCTGCTCGACGGCGACACCGGCACGCTGCAGCGTGGCGCTTGACCGAGTTCCACGGTTCGATCGAAGACGCTGCTCGGCGAGACGTTCGACCCCGACTCCAAGAAGAGCGTCGTGTCGACCATCGAGGCGCTGGTGGCCACGGTCGTGCGCTCGCGCGGTCGAAGGCGTGCGGGAGATCGTCGAGCCGGAGGGCGACCAGAGTCCGCTCGCCCGGCTGAAGGGCGAGATCCTCGTCGGCGTGAAGGGCGAGATCGACGGCGTCGTGCGCGAGATCCGCGACGTTTCGGAGCGGTTCGGCATCGCCGCGGCGGTCGCCGAGGAGCACGAGCGCGACCGCGGCCAAGGGCTTCGACTTCGAGGAGGTCGTCGACGCGTGCGTCGCGCAGATCGCCGCCGTCCACGGCGACGCGCACGAGCACGTCGGCAACGAGACGGGCGCGACCGGCTCGAAGGTCGGCGACGAGGTCGTGACGCTGAACCGCGACGACACCCGGGGCCAGACGGGCCGCTTCGTCGCTCGAGGTCAAGAAGCGCAAGCTCGGCATGCGCAAGATCCAGGACGAGCTCGACGAGGCGATGCAGAACCGGGACGCGCTCGCCGGCGATCGCGGTCTTCGACTCGCAGGCGAACGCGCCGACGACGGTGCCGTTCCACTACATCGACGACAAGGCGATCGTCGTGCTCGACGACGGCGGGACCGACGACGCTGCGCTCCGTCTGGCCTACATGTGGGCGCGCTGGATCGTCCGCCGCAAGCTGACGAACGACGCCGGCGAGGCGATCGATCACGAGCGGGTGCGCTCGCTGATCGAGCAGGCCCGTCGATCCATCGACCGGGTGAAGACGATCCGCAGCTGCCACTCGCACGCGACGAAGGCGATCGACGACGCGAAGTCGGAGACGAGCCAGCTCGCCGACGAGGTGCGCGAAGCACTCTCCGATCTCGAGGCCGAGCTGAACGCACGTGCGGAGGTCGAGCGATGAGTGCGGCGTCGACTCTCGACCCGGTCGTTGCATCTGGTCGACATCGAGAACCTTGCCGGCGGTCCGGACGCAACCGGCGACGAGGTCGTCGACGGTGTTCCACCGTTACCTGGAACTGGCGGCGTGGCAGCCCGGCGACCTGGTGTACGTCGCCGCGAATCCGGGGCTGGCGCGGGAGTTCGTGTGGCGCCTGCCCGTGACGTGCAACGTGCACACCGCGCACGGACACGACGGCGCCGATCTGGCGTTGCTCGCCCACGCGGCGCCGGAGTTCGTCGGGTCGGCGGGCGGCACGCCTCGTGGTCGGCAGCGGTGACCACATGTTCATCGCGCGGGCGTTGCAAGCCCGCGAGCTCGGGGTGTCGGCGTGGTCGTCGTCGCCCGGGGGGAAGCGGTGCACGGCGGTTGGCGGGCGAACAGCTTCCCCGTCGTCGACCTCGGCGCGGACGAGGTTGTGCCGGCGGCCGCGTGACGCGGTGGTGCGGCCGTTCCGATCCGATGGACACTGTCGGGATACCGGAGTGGTACTAGCGTGGCCCGACGCAGCCCTGACGACGAGGCGATTGCCCGGCGCGCTCAGGCGGGTTTCGGCTTGGGCTTGGAACTCGCGCCCGGGCCCGGGCCTTTCGGCGGCTTCGGTAGCGGGTTCGGCAACGCGGAGCCTCTGTATCCCCCGTACGTCTTGATGGGGGTGACATCACGTTTCATCGGTTCTCTCCGCGAATTCGAAGAAATCCAGAAATCGTGCGCGACGATCGATGCCGCGAGGAATCGCATCATCCGGTCGGCCAACGTGACACCGTACGGACCGGCTTGGCGCTCGAACGCCCACACGTACGCCGCGCCCGGAACGAACGCGACGACGAGGATCATCAGCGCCTCGAACGTGCTCGGCTGCAACGGCCCTCCTTCTGCTCATCGCACCCTACGAATCAGGTGAGACAGCGTCGGGTTGGACACTCGCGAGCTCGAAGAGCAGCCAACTCGGCTGGCCATCGGAACCGGGGATCTCGACCGCTCCGTTCGGACCGAGTCGGACGACGCCGGCCATGACCTCGAGCAGGTTCGGAGGTTCCGGCGGTCCGGTTGCGATCGCGATGAGCCGGTACCGATCGCTCACGAGCACGAGGGGCCCGCCGTCGTATCGCGTGACGTCGTCCCGATCGAGCGCCGTCGCCACCTCGCCGGGGTACACGGGCGTCACGGTGCGCTCCTCGCCTCCCACCAACCTCCGCACCAGGAGGTGACCATCGCCGGAGGTCCCCTCCGGCTCGATGACGACGGCAAGGACGTCGGAAAGCGTCCGCGGTCCGAACGCCTCGAGTACGCGCCGCGTGCGCGATGTACGTACGTTTCTCCGGTGCAGTCATGACTTCCTCTCCCGATCCGGGGTGAGGACCCGCAGACCGAACTTGTTTGTGCCGGTGTGGCCGCATCCCCGCGGGAGCGGGATGGCACCGTGGGCGTTCAGTGAGCCTCGGTTGCCGCTCGCACGACTCATGTCGCGCGAGCTCTTGATGCGTGACGAATGCTACGTCCCCGGTGTGACGGCCGCCTTCCAGGCTTGGTGACACTCGTTCCATGCGGTGTCGGCACGGCTGGTCGCGCCGGGGTGCGCGAGGGGGATCCATTCGACCTCGCGACCCTTGGCGCTCATCGCCGCCTGTCGGGTCGTCGGCCCGGACAACGCATCGCCCCTACTCCGACTTCGCCTGGGCCAGCAGCACGGGAAACACCGGACCGCTGCCACTGTCGCGCAACACGCCGCGACGACCGTCAGGGTCCAGCCGGAGTCGACGATGTCGTCGATCAGCAGCACCGGCCCCGGACGGGACCGGCCCGTCGATCGCGAACGCGCCGCCGACGTTCGCGGACTGCTGCGCGCTGTTGCCCATCTCCTTCTGCGGTGCGGTCTCCCGCGCCTTCGCGACCACCGGCACGAACGGCAGCCGCGAGACCGGCCGGCGACCGCGCCGGCCAGGCTCGCAACCAGCTCGGGCGTCGCGCAACGACGGAACGCAGGTCACCCACTCGACGTCGGGCTCGAACGGCTGCTTCGCGATCGAGCTCGGCCAGCGCCCACGCCAGCTCGTCGGAGTACGCGCCCGCCTCCCGCTGCTCCTTCACCAGCGTGCCCCAACCGCCGTCGGCGTAGTGCGAGAGGACGCGCCCGGCTCGGCCCGCTCGGTCGGCGGGGATCTTCTTGCCGTCGGCCCACTGCTTGCGCGGCTCGAGCGACAGCCTCCGACCGCGCAGGAACGCGACCGCCTCGCGCGCGAGCTCGCGGTCGATCGTCGACCGGCAACGAGGCGATGACCGACGCACCACGCACACCGGCCGCACGGCGCGGCCGTCGGGATCGTTGAGCTCGCGCTGCAGGAACTCCATCAGGCAGCCCGAGCCCGCGAGGTACTCCCGCATCCGTTCCTGCTCGGCCCGCCGCGCCGCGGTGACGGCGTCGACCCGCGCCTGCGGGTACTCCCACTCCGTCGGCGTGCGCCGCCACTTGCCCCGGTTGCGTTCGACGACGCCTTCGACCTCGAGCACCTTCAACATGTTCTCGAGCCGGGCGTGGCGCATGTTGACCGTCGCGCTCGATCGCGCGCGCCGTCATCCACTCGTCCTCGTCGAGCGACGCGCGACCACCTGCTCGGCGTGCGGCGCGTGGCGGGAACGCGGTGTTGATGAAGTAGTCCTGGATCTGGCGGTCCTCGTGGCCGACGAGCGCGATGCGCGTACGCCTGGTCGAGCGCGCGCCCGGCGCGCCCGACCTGCTGGTAGTACGCGATCGCCGAACCCGGCATCTGGAAGTGGATGACGAACGCGAGGTCGGGCTTGTCGTAGCCCATGCCGAGCGCCGACGTGGCGACCACGCACTTCAGCTCGTTGCGCCTGCAGCATCGCCTCGACCTCGAGCCGGCTCTCGATGGGATCGTCGCCGGTGTAGGCGCGCGCCGCGATGCCGTTGCGCACGCAGCCACGCCGCGACGCGGCGCGCGTCGTCGATCGGTGAGCGCGTAGACGATGCCCGTGCCCGGCAGCGTCGGGATCGCCTGCGCCAGCCACGCGAGCCGCTCGGCCTGCGACGGGAGGTGCAACACGTCGAGCGCGAGGCTCTCGCCGGTCGAGCGTGCCCGCGCAGCACGAGCAGATCGTGGCCGAGCTGGTCGACGATGTCGTCGACGACCCGGTCGTTCGCGGTCGCGGTGGTGCACAGCACCGGCACGCCGTCGGGCAGGAGATCGAGGATGCGGGCGATGCGGCGGTAGTCGGGGCGGAAGTCGTGACCCCAGTCGCTGATGCAGTGCGCCTCGTCGATCACGAGCAGCCCGATGCGTGACGCGAGATCGGGCAGCACGGTCGTCGCGGAACTGCGGGTTGGCGAATCGCTCGGGCGAGACGAGCAGGAGGTCGACGTCGGTCGGCGTCGAGGTCGGCGACGATCTGCGTCCCACTCCGCGGTGTTGTCGCTCGTGATGCGCGCCGACGCGCACGCCGCCGCGCTCGCCGGCCTCGATCTGGTTGCGCATCAGGCTGAGCAGGGGAGAGACGAGCAGCGTCGGCCCCGCGCCCCGCGTCGCGCAGCATGCGGGTCGCGACGAAGTAGACGGCGCTCTTGCCCCAACCGGTCCGCTGCACGACGAGCGCCCGCCGCCGATCGGCCGACGAGCGCCTCGATCGCCTCGAACTGGTCGGCGCGGAACTCGGCGTCGGACCCGACGAGCGCGTGCAGCGCCCGGTTCGCTTCGTCGCGGCAGATCGCTCATCGCCGCAGCCTGTCACCCCGGTGAGACAGGCCTTTCGTGTCCGCCGACGCTTGATGTGTCGATCCAGTCAGCCGCCAGTCACTCTCACAAAGAGTGGCAAGAGCCTCACGTAACGCATGGCCCAACGAGTTTCCCTCACGCTGTGTATTCGCTTAGTGTGCGCCCGAACGCGGTGCGGGTATCTCCCGCACGCGGGAGCGGGTGTCTACAGGCGGGGGTAGGAAATGCGTCGAGTCGCGCTCATGGCGTGCGTTTCGTTGCTGTCGGCGTCGTTCGTCTTGGCCAGCGGGATCTCACCCGCGGTGGCGGCGGGTGATGCGACGAAGACGATGACGCCCAACGCTGCCGCGATCAAGCTGACGAACACCGCGGGCAACAACGTCCGCGTGAAGTTCCAAGGCCTCTCCGGCCAGGTCGTGTCGCTCGCGACTTCCGCGGGGACGTTCGTGAACAACTGCGACGCGAACCTGTCGTTGTTGAACACCGACGCGGTCACCGTGATGAGCGGCCCGGTGTGCGCGGGACAAGCGGGTTCGATCACCGGAGTCACACTGCCCGCCGACGGAACCTACGAGGCGCTCGTCGACCCGACGGGCACACTCGTCGGTTCGGTCAAGCTCGCGATCACCTCGACCGCGGCGATCCAGACGATCACACCCGCCGCGCCCGGCATCGCGCTCTCGGTCCCGGCCGGCGCGACGATCGATCTCGGTTTCCAGGGCGCGAAGAACAAGTTCGTCAGCATCAAGACGAACGGCGGCGCCAACGACTGCCTCGTCACCTACAAGGTGGTGCGGCCGACGAACACGGACCTTTTCGGAGCCACGTGCGCGTACCAGGGCATCGGGTTCAACGAGCCGGTGACGCTGCCGACCACCGGCGATTACAAGCTCCGGGTCGTGAATACCGCCGCGGCGACGCGCGTCGTCACGTTCCAGATCTGGGTCACCAAGGACGTCACCAAGCCGATCACGCTCGACGGCGCCGCGGTCAAGACCGCCGCGCTCGTGCCGGGCGAGCGCGAGTTCATGACCTTCAATGGCACGTCGGGAACGATCGTCAACATGAACCTGACCGGTTCCACGATCGCGAGTTACTGCGCGTCGTTGGTCCGCCCCGACACCAGCACCCTCGCGACCCAGTGCTTCGGCACCGGAACCGGCTTCTTCTCCGAGACGGCGCTCGACGTGACCGGCGCGTGGAAGATCCTGATCGACCCCCAGAGCTATTACGCCGGAGCGGTGACCGTCGAGCTCAACACGTCGACGGTCGGCTCGGGAACCATCGTCGTCGACGGTCCGGCCAAGACGGCCACGATCGCGAACGCCGGCGACACCGCCACGTACACGTTCAGCGCGACCGTCGGCGAGAAGATCGCCGCGACCCTTACGTCGTCCACGATCAACTCCGGCAGCATCAATATCCTGCGTGGCGACAACTCGCTCGCGGATTCGCAGGGCATCGGTACCGGTGATGCCTTCATGGAGCCGTTCACCGTCGACGTCGCGGGAACCTGGTCGATCGTCGTCGATCCCGGCGGCGCCGACACAGGCTCCATCACCCTGCAACTCACCACCGCGCCTGATGTCACCGGCACGCTCACGCTCGGAACCGCGAAGGCGGTCTCGATCACGAAGCCGGGGCAACAGGCCCTGTACACCTTTGCGGGCACGCTCAACCAGAGGATCGCGACGACCATCACGGGGACGACGTTCCCGAACTGCGGAAACGTCTACCTGCTCGCGCCGGACCAGAGCACCGTCGGCGATACCTGTACGCAGAACGGCTTCACCGATCCCGTCGTGCTGACACAGGCGGGCACGTGGACGCTCGTCGTCGACCCTTACAGCAACGACACCGGGAGCCTGTCGATCACGCTCTCGAGCATCACCGACATCACCGGGACCATCGCGGTCGGCACGGCCAAGACGGTCACGATCTCCACGCCGGGTCAACGTGCGCTGTACACGTTCACGGGGGCGTTGAACCAGCAGATCGCGTCGACGATCACCGGGAGCACGTACCCGAATTGCGGCAACATCTTCCTGATCGCGCCCGACACCAGCGAGCTGAGCGACACGTGCACGCAGAACGGGTTCACCGATCCGGTCACCCTCACGCAAGCCGGCACGTGGACCTTGGTCATCGATCCCTACAACAACGACACCGGCACCATGTCGATCAAGCTGACGAGCATCACCGACGTCACCGGCACGATTACGCCCGGAACGGCCAAGGTCGTCACGATCTCCACGCCGGGCCAGCGCGCGCTGTACACGTTCTCCGGCAACAGTGGCGACCAGATCAGCTCGAACATCACCGGGAGCACCTTCCCGAACTGCGGGCAGGTGTACCTCCTGGCGCCGGACAACAGCACCGAAGGTCTCACCTGCACGCAGAACGGCTTCGGCGGCCCGACGGCGCTCAGCCAGAGCGGAACGTGGA
This sequence comes from uncultured Actinomycetes bacterium, assembly GCA_963829195.1. GTDB lineage: Bacteria > Actinomycetota > Acidimicrobiia > IMCC26256 > PALSA-610 > PALSA-610. The sequence continues at coordinate 60,387 of CAWHHS010000006.1, read as the reverse complement.
CGCTCGTCGTCGACCCGTACAACAACGACACCGGTCATCTGACCATCACCTTGACGAGCAGTTCCGGTGACATCACGGGGACGATCACGCTCGGTACCGCGAAGCCGGTCACGATCTCGACTCCCGGACAGCGGGCGTTGTACACGTTCTCGGGAACTGCGGGTCAGCAGATCGCGTCGACGATCACCGGGAACACGTTTGCGAACTGCGGGAATGTGTACCTGCAAGGCCCGGCACCGAACAGCACCGAGATCGGGTTCACGTGCACGCAGGATGGGTTCACCGATCCGGCGGTGTTGACCGACACGGGGACCTGGACGTTGGTCATCGACCCGTCGGGTACGACACGGGCAGCCTGTCGATCACGTTGTCGAACATCGTCGACGTGACCGGGTCGATCACGCTCGGCACCGCGAAGTCGGTCACGATCTCGACGCCCGGCCAGCGCGCGCTCTACACGTTCGCGGGGACGTTGAACCAGAAGATCACGACGAACATCACGGCGAACACGTTCCCGAACTGCGGCGACGTCTACCTGCTCGCGCCGGACCAGACGACGACGATCTACACGACCTGTACGCAAAACGCGTTCACGGATCCGGTCACGCTCACGCAGGCCGGCACGTGGACGCTCGTGATCGACCCGTACTCCTCGGACACCGGGAGCCTCTCGATCACGCTGACGAGCGTGCCCGACATCACCGGAACGATCACGCTCGGGACCGCGAAGGTCGTGACCATCTCGAATCCGGGCCAGCAGGCCGTGTACACGTTCTCGGGAACGGCAGGTCAGCAGATCGCGTCGACGATCACCGGGAACACGTTTGCGAACTGCGGGAATGTGTACCTGCAAGGCCCGGCACCGAACAGCACCGAGATCGGGTTCGCGTGCACGCAGGATGGGTTCACCGATCCGGCGGTGTTGACCGACACGGGGACCTGGACGTTGGTCATCGACCCGTCGGGGAGCGACACGGGCAGCCTGTCGATCACGTTGTCGAACATCGTCGACGTGACCGGGTCGATCACGCTCGGCACCGCGAAGTCGGTCACGATCTCGACGCCCGGCCAGCGCGCGCTCTACACGTTCGCGGGGACGTTGAACCAGAAGATCACGACGAACATCACGGCGAACACGTTCCCGAACTGCGGCGACGTCTACCTGCTCGCGCCGGACCAGACGACGACGATCTACACGACCTGTACGCAAAACGCGTTCACGGATCCGGTCACGCTCACGCAGGCCGGCACGTGGACGCTCGTGATCGACCCGTACTCCTCGGACACCGGCAGTCTCTCGATCAAGCTGACGAGCGTGCCCGACATCACGGGAACGATCACGCTCGGGACCGCGAAGGTCGTGACCATCTCGAATCCGGGCCAGCAGGCCGTGTACACGTTCACGGGCGCGGTGAACCAGCGGATCGCGATGACGGTCAGCGCGAACTCGTTCACGAACTGCGGCTCGATCTACCTCGTGGCGCCGGATACCTCCGTGCCGACCTCCGCGTGCACCGCGAACGGGTTCACCGACCCGATCACCCTCACCGAGGCCGGAACATGGTCGGTCGTCGTCGATCCGTCGTACACCGACACCGGCAGCCTGACGCTGACGTTGACTTCGGTCACCGATGTCACCGGGACGATCACGATCGGCACGGCGAAGGCCGTGACGATCACCCAGGCCGGTCAGCGCGCGTTGTACACGTTCAACCGCAACTCCGGCCAGGGTATGAAGGCGTCGATCGCGTCGTCGACGATCGCGAGCGGGACGGTGTATTTCTACGACCCGTCCGGCAACTACTTCGCCGGCTGCGGTTTCGGTCCCGGCGCAAGTGTGTGCGGCCCGTACACGGCCTCGGCGAGCGGGACCTGGACCGTGATCATCGATCCCGACTCCACGAACACCGGCAGCCTGAATCTCACGATCACCGCGTCGTAGTCGTTGCAAGAGCAATGGTCGCCCTGTGCAGGCAGGGCGACCATTGACTCGCCGCGCCGACAAGGGTAGGAATCGTCCGCGTCTGCTCGGCGGGAGCAGCCTCTCGGAGAGGTTCGACACGATGCGTACTCACAAATCTCTTTGGCTGGTTCTGTCGTGCCTCCTTGCGATGGCGGCAACGGGTGTCCTGACCGGAGTCGGGACGAGCGCGGCGGCGACGTCGTTCCCGATCGATCACCAACAGTGCTACACGGCCGTCGCCGTCACTTCGACGGCGATCACGGGACCGAACTTCCCGGCGACACCGTTCGCGGTGCAGTTGGTCGATCAGTTCAACAACGTGTTCGCGGCGATCGGCGCCGTCGACCAGTTGTGCAACCCGGCGCAGAAGACGCTTCCGAGCGGTGTGGTCACTCCCATCACGAACCCGAACGGGCATCTCGTGTGCTGGTCGATCAAGCCCAACGGCCCGGTGCTGCCGACCGTCACCCTGAGCAACCAGTTCGGGACCGGTGTGCTGCAGGCGAGGGCGCTCAAGAACCTGTGCCTGCCGTCGTTCAAGGACCTGCAGAGTCCCAACAACCTGCCGACGTCGCCGACGACGCCGCCGGGTCTCGACCACTACGACTGCTACACCGCCGCACACGTCGCCGGCACGGTGAACTTCCGCCCGGTCTCACCGGTCACGATCACCGACGAGTTCGGGACGTTCAGCGCGAAGGTCGGGCCGGCAACGTCGATGTGCTTCCCGGTGCAGAAGTTCGTCAACCCGAACGTGCCGCCCACGCCGGTGCTGTTCCCGAAGGTCGGGTTCGTGTGCTTCAAGCTCTCGCCCGGCACCGCGGTGTCGCTCCCGAGCGTGGCGTACGCGGAGAACCAGTTCAAGGTCGGCGCCGTCGCACCGCGGGTTTTGGCGCCGCTCTGCGTGCCGTCGTCGTTCTAGCTTCACCAGGGACGGTGATGTAGAACGGACGGCGTGCAGTTCGAGGTCGACCGTCGGGATCTCCATCGGACGCGCGTCGTCGACGACGCGCCCGTCGACCTTCTCGACGGTTGCGCCCGCGTGCGCATCGATGCGTTCGCACTCACATCGAACAACATCACCTACGCCGCGTTCGGCGACGCGATGCAGTACTGGAACTTCTTCCCCACCTCGCCCGAAGATCCGGAGGCCGGAAGGTGGGGGAGGGTGCCGGTCTGGGGCTTCGGCGAGGTCGTCGAGTCCCGGGTCGCGCCGCTGGAAGTCGGCCGGCGCCTCTACGGCTACTGGCCGATGGCCACGGACCTGGTCGTCGAGCCCGGTCGCTTCGACGACGGCGGTTTCCAAGACGTCGCCGCGCACCGCCGGCCGATGGCCGGCGCGTACAACCGCTACCTCTTCACCGACAAGGACCCGATCTACCGGCCGGAACGCGAAGCCCACCAGATGGTGCTGTGGCCGTTGTTCTTCACGTCGTTCCTCATCGACGACTTCATCGCCGACAACGACCTCTTCGGTGCGCCGACCATCGTGGTGTCGAGCGCGTCGAGCAAGACTGCGATCGGTTCGGCGTTCCTGCTCGCGGCGCGTGCCGGCGTCCGCGTCGTCGGCCTGACGTCGGCCGGGAACGCCGACTTCGTCCGCGGGCTCGGTTGCTACCACGACACGCTCACCTACGACGCGCTCGACGGGCTGCCCGAGGGCAACGCGGTGTACGTCGACATCGCCGGCAACCTCGACGTCCGCGCGGCAGTGCACGCGGCGCTCCGGCGATCGGCTCACGCACAGCATGGTCGTCGGTGACACGCACTGGGACCACCGGGCCGATACGACCGTGCTCGCCGGGGGTCCGGAGCCGACGTTCTTCTTCGCGCCGGCACAGATCGCGAAACGTACGAAGGAGTGGGGCAGGGCGACGCTCGACGAGCGGGTGGGCGACGCCTGGCGGCGTTACTCGACCTGGGTCGACGGGTGGCTCACGTTCGAGCACTGCGACGGCCCGGATCGGGTCGAGGCGGCGTACCGCGCGCTCCTCGCAGGACGGGTCGACCCCCGAATCGGCTACGTCTGCTCGCTCGGGTCGGGAACCTGAAGGGTGGGGACGATCCGGCGCCAGGCGCGCATCAACCGGACTGCCGACGACGTGTGGGCGGTCGTCGGCGACCCCGTGACCATCGCGCAATGGTTCCCCGGCATCGTCGAGGCGACGGTCGACGGGACGACGCGCGTCGTCAGCACTGCGTCGGGCATGAAGATGACCGAGGAGATCGTCACGAACGATCCGATCCAACGCCGCTTCCAGTACCGGCTCACCGGCGGCATCGTCCGCAACCACATCGCGTCGATCGATGTGTTCGACCTCGGCGACGAGACGAGCCTCGTCTCCTACGCCACCGATTGCGAGCCCGACGCGATGGCGCTCATGATCGGCGGCGCGACCGGCAACGCGCTGGGCGAGCTGAAGCGTCGGCTCGAGCGCGCCGACGGTTCCCCGGAGAAGTAGACGGTCATGGGCCGCAAGATCCTGTTCGTCACGACCGACCAGCAGCGCTACGACACGCTGGGGTGCAACGGCGGCGGCGTCGCCCGCACTCCCGTGGTCGACGCGCTCGCGGCCGCCGGCATCCGCTACGAGCGCGCGGTCCCGCAGTCGGTGGTGTGCATGCCGTCGCGGTCGACGATGATCACCGGGCAGTACCCGACGACGCACGGCGTCTGGATGAACGGGGTGCCGCTCCCGGTCGACGCGCCTTCGGTCGCGGCTGACCTCCGCGGCCACGGCTACCGGACCGCGCTCATCGGCAAGGCCCACTTCGAGCCGTTCATGGACCCGTTCGGCCGCTTCACCGAGAACATGGTGGCGCGCTCCGGCGCGGAGACGCTGCCGAGTCGCGGGGCGGACGGCACGATGGGCCCGCACCGCGGTTTCGAGCACCTCGAGTTCGCGACCCACGGCGCGGTCGGGATGCTGCACTACGCGCAGTGGTTGATGACCAACCACCCCGAGGCGATCGGCATGTACTTCTCGGCGATCGACGCGTCGTTCAACGTCAGCGCGGCCCGTGGCGGCGACACCGACGCGCCGCAGGTGAAGAGCAACCCGATTCCGCGCGATTGGTACCACACCGATTGGGTCGCGGATCGCACGATCGCGTGGCTCGACTCCGTGGGCGCCGACGACGACTGGTTCTGTTGGATGAGCTTCCCCGATCCGCACCATCCGTGGGACCCGCCCGCGTCGGAGATGCAGCGGGTCGACTGGCGTGACGTCCCGCTTCCTGCGGGTTATCCCGCCGGCCGCGCGCGGCGGGAGGAGATCCTCGACGGCAAGCCGCGGCACTGGCGCCTCTGGTACGACGGCACGCTCGTGTCGAACTACGAGGCGCCGCCGGACTGGGTGCCCGCGACGATGACCGACGACCAGGTGCGCGAGGTGAACGCGCGCAACGCCGTCGAGTGCGAGTTGATCGACGAGGCGCTCGGCCGCGTGCTCGCCGCGATCGAGCGACGGGGCTGGACCGACGACGTCGACGTGATCTTCACCACCGACCACGGCGAGCTGCAGGGCGACTTCGGTCTCTTCTTCAAGGGTCCGTACCACGTCGACGGGTTGATGCGGCTCCCGCTCGTCTGGCGGCCCGCGCCGTCGGCGGGCGTGATGCCCGCGACCGTGACCCGTCCGGTCGGCCTGGTCGACCTCGCACCGACGTTCTGCGAGATCGCGGGAATCGCGCCCGCGCCGACGATGCAGGGACACGCGCTCCCGACCGACGACGCGGATGCCGACCGCCGCGGCTTCGAACGCGTCCTCACCGAATGGGACAGCGAGCTCTTCGGTGTTGCCGTGCACCTGCGCACGATCACGCGCGACGGCTGGGTGTGCACGACGTACCGGCCCGGCGCGGTGCACGACGGGACCGAAGGCGAGCTCTACGACCTCACCGCCGATCCGCTCCAGCAGCACAACCGGTGGAACGATCCCGCGGTCGCGTCGCTGCAGTCGGATCTCGTTGCCGACCTTCGTGACCACGAGCCCGCGCCGCACGTTCCGCGCCTCGAGCTCGAGGCGCCGGTGTAGATCCGCCGGGTTACGGCCTCGGCGTGCCGGTGAGTGTCGTCGTCGGATGGACGGGCAGCACCACGGGCGGGCGCGGCGCCTGCGAGAAGTCGAAGTCGTTCACGAGGTCGCCGAGGATCTTCTGGTTCTCGCGTACGTCGGGCGCGGGTCGGGGCGACCGTCGGTGCGGGGGTCGATGCGTTCACCGCCGAGGAAGTCGTCCTCGATGAACTTGTCGTACGCGTCGAAGCTCAACGTCTGGTGGTCGACGTAGCCCTGCTTCGCGTACGCGCTGACGACGAGGCCGGGGACGCGCAATCCGTAGCCGTTCTCGTCGACGGTCGGCGGCACGACGTGGTCGTAGAACCCGCCCCAGTCGTCCCACGCGAGGAAGATCGCGGTCGAGTCCCATTCGGGTCCGGTCATGACCGTCGTTGATGAGGCTGGTCACGTAGCTCTGTCCGAAACTGATCGGAGCGGGCGGGTGTTCGCTCACCGCCCCCGACGGCACGACCCACGACACTGCGGGAAGCGTCCCCGCCTTCGCGGCCGCGTAGAAGCTCTTGACGTCTTGGATGTTGGCGAGTTGACCGTCGGCCTTGACGGTGTCGAACCAGGGGAGCGGGTTCCAGATGCCCGGGGTGTTGGAGCTCTGTTTGATCGGTGCGCACGTCTCGGCTGCGTCGTCTTCGCAGTCGGGTTCGGTGCCGCTCACGATGTAGTAGCCCCAACTGACGTGCTGTTCGTAGAGCAGGTACGTGAGGTCGGTCCACGCATAGATGGGCTGGCCGGCTTGCGTCTTGGTGTTGGGGTGTTTCGGATTCCCGCCCCCGTTCTTCGGTCCGGCCTCACCGCCGTAGACGGCCGGCGCGCCCGGCGGCCGTTCCGCGGGCCGGGTCTCGAGCGTGTTCCTGCAACTCGACGGATTGTCGACCTGCGTGCAGAACGCCGACCACTCGGACACGAGGAAGAGATGAGACGGCAGACTCCAAGAGGCGTTCGGCTCGAACATGTGGTCCTGCAGCACGAAGTCGTTCGCGTACGTCCAGTAGTTCGGGATGTCGCTCTGCGTGTGGTAGCCCATCACGTCGGGCTGCGACGGAGTTCGAGCACGCGGGATCGGTCGGGTTGGTGCACCCCTTACGACCCGATTCGGACTGCGCGATGAACCCGTCCATCTTGCCGCCGTTGACGTCGGCGGTCGCGCTCGTCGAGTTGTGCGGGCCACCACCGTTCACATCCGCGTGATCGACGTAGGGCGCCACACAGGTGTTCGTCCGCGGGTCGTGTACGCACACGGTCGGCTTGCCGTTCTGCTTCGGAATGCCGGCCGCACCCGGATACGTCCCGAAGTAGGAGTCGAACGAACGGTTCTCCTGCTGGATGACGATGACGTGCTTGATCTTGTGAATGCCGGCCGGGACGATGTAGGTGCCGGTCGGTCCGCCGGGGACGGTCTTCCCGGCGGCCGGTGCCGTCGTCGTCGAACCGCTCGACGACTTCGAGCCGCTGCTGCACGAAGCCGCAACGACAACCGTCGCGACCGCCGCACACATGACGAGAAACCGTGGACCTCGTCTTCGTGATCGCACCGGCGTCTCCTTCGTGCCCGACTCCCGGCCCATTCCTACCCGCCGAAGGTGAGCGCTTCGTCAGGGCCGGATGATCGTTCGATGCGACGGTCTGACCCGCGTGGGTCCCGGTGTGGTAGAACGCGTTCTAGTTACGTACTTCTCGGGAGGCCGATATGCGAACCCCGCTGTGTGATCTGTTCGGGATCGAGTTCCCGATCTTTGCGTTCACGCACTGTCGTGACGTCGTGGCCGCGGTGAGCAAGGCCGGCGGCCTGGGTGTGCTCGGCGCGGTGGGTTTCAGTCCCGAGCAGCTCGAGATCGAGCTCGACTGGATCGACGACAACGTGAACGGCATGCCCTACGGCGTCGACACGGTGATGCCGCAGAAGGCCGTCGACGTGCACGGCGAGAACGCCGACGACATGCTCGCCCAGATCCGTTCGATGATCGACGCCAATCACTGGCGTTACGTCGACGAGCTGATGGAACGCTTCGACCTGCCGCCGTTGCCCGAGGGCGACGCGCCGCACGGTGTGCTCGGCTGGACCGACGACGTCGCGCACCGCCACGTCGAGATCGCGCTCGCGCACCCGATCAAGCTCATCGCGAACGCGCTCGGGTCGCCGCCGAAGGACGTCATCGATCTCGCCCATGCCCACGGCGTGAAGGTCGCGGCACTCGCGGGCAAGGCCGTGCACGCGCAACGCCACGTCAACAACGGCGTCGACATCATCGTCGCGCAGGGTTACGAGGCCGGCGGCCACACCGGCGAGATCGCGACGATGGTTCTCGTTCCCGAGGTCGTCGACGCGGTCGCACCGGTGCCGGTGCTCGCCGCGGGCGGTATCGGCAGCGGTCGCCAGATCGCCGCCGCGCTCGCGCTCGGCGCGCAGGGCGCGTGGCTCGGCTCGCTCTGGCTCACGACCCAGGAGGGCGGTTCGAGCCCGGCCGTGCTGCAGGCGTATCTCGACGCGACCTCGGCCGACACGGTCCGTTCGCGCTGTTACACGGGGAAGCCCGCGCGCATGTTGCGGAACGCGTGGACCGACGCGTGGGTCGACCCCGACGGCCCGGGCCCGCTCGGCATGCCGTTGCAGAACATCCTCACCGTCGGAGGCGAACGCGCGCATCGCGCGGTCGGGTCGCAAGGATCTCGCGTTCGCGCCCGTCGGCCAGATCGTCGGCCGCATGAACGAGGTTCGTTCGGTGCGCGACGTGATGTACGAGCTGGTCGAGGAGTACGTCGAGACCGTCGAACGGCTCGAACAGGGCGTCCAGGCTTGATGCACGACGGCGGACTGCGGCCGCGCGCCGGGCGCGCGGTCGAAAGGTAGCGCCGTGGAGATCGACCTCCTCGGTCCCGATCAGTGGACCGCCGGGATCCCGCACGACCAGTTCGAGTGGTTGCGCCGGGAGGCGCCGGTCTTCTGGCATCGATCCGACGATCCCGAGGTTCCCGACTTCTGGGCCCTCACGCGCCATGCCGACGTGCAGGCGGCCAACCGCGACTCCGGCGCGTTCTCCTCGCAACGCGGCGGCGTGTTCCTCAACAACCAGTCGGCCGACGAGCGCGAGTTGTTCCGTTCGATCATCGAGACCGACGAGCCCGAGCACACCCGACTCCGCCGTCTCGTCAACCGTGGCTTCACACCCCGCTCGATCTCCCATTTCGAGGGGAGTTACCGGCAGGCGGTGCGCAGCGTGCTGGCCGGCGTCCTCGAGCGCGGCACGTTCGACTGGGTCACGGAGGTCGCCACCACACTTCCTGCGTACGCGATCTCCGAGCTGCTCGGCGTTCCCGTCGCGGACCGTCCGCAGGTGACGGAGTGGACGAACACGATCTCGGGCGCGAGCGACCCGGAGTTCGCCGCCAGCGCCGACGCTCCGATCGTGGCCGCCACTGCGCTCTATACGTATGCCACGGAGTTGGCCGAGCAACGCCGCGCGGAACCCCGCGACGACATCGTGACGAACCTCGTCACCAACGTCGACGACGACGCGCTCGGCGCCCACGAATTCGAGGTCTTCGTGCTCGCGTTCGCGGTGGCCGGAAACGAGACGACCCGCACGGCAATGTCGCAGGGGATGCTCGCGCTGCTCGACGCTCCCGACCAGATGCAGCTCCTGCGGTCGAATCCGCAGCTGGCCGCGAGTGCCGCGGACGAGATCATCCGTTGGTCGTCGCCGATCGTCTACTTCCGGCGCACCGCGTCCTGCGACATCGAGTTGCACGGCGTGACGATCCGCGAGGACGATCCGGTCGCCCTGTACTACCTGTCGGCCAACTACGACGACACCGTGTTCGCCGATCCGTACCGTTTCGACATCACGCGGTCGCCGAACCCGCACCTGTCGTTCGGCGGCGGCGGTCCCCACTACTGCCTCGGCGCGCACCTCGCCCGGCTCGAGATCACCGTGCTGCTCGAGGAGCTGCTCACGCTCACCACCTCGATCGAGCGCGCGGGTGACGCCGCCCGCCTGCGGTCCAGCTGGATCAACGGGCTCAAGCACCTCCCGGTCACCGCCGCCGGCTGAGGCCGCGCCGGCGCGGGGATCGAGGACGGGATGTCGGGTCGGTTGCCCGGTTCGCGCAACAATGCCGTCGTGGCCGACATCGATCTCACCGACCCCCGGATCTACGGGCAGGGCTTCCCGCACGACGTCTTCACGACCTTGCGGCGCGAGGCGCCGGTCCACTGGCAGGCGTTCCCGCCGGGCTTTCCGGGCGAACACGACCCGGGCTTCTGGGCGCTGTCGCGTTACGACGACGTGCAGGCCGCGAACCGCGACCCCGAACTGTTCTGCTCGTACGACGGACCGCAGCTCGGCATCCAGCCCGAGATGCGGGGGACGATGCTCGTCAGCATGGACGGCCGCGACCACATCCGTCAGCGCCGCCTGATCAGTGCCGGGTTCACGCCCCGCATGGTCGGCCGCCTCGAAGCGCAGGCGCGCGAGTGGGCCGTCGCGATCGTCGAACGGGCCCGCGAGCGGGGCACGTGCGACTTCGTGCAGGAGGTCGCGTACCAGCTGCCGATGCACATGATCGCCGACATCGTCGGGATCCCGCTCGAAGATCGCGAGTGGCTCTTCGGGCTCACGAACGAGCTGCTGCAAGGTGGTGACGCCGGCAACATCGCGTCGCCGGACAAGCTCCTCACGATCCAGGTGCAGATGTTCGAGTACGCCCAGGAGCTCGGGCGCCGCAAGCGTGCCGAACCGCAGGACGACATCTGGACCATCCTCTCGACGGTCGAGGTCGACACCGACGACGGTGAACCGACGCGGCTCGGCGAGATCGAGCTCGACATGTTCTTCTTCGTGCTGACGATCGCGGGCAGCGAGACGACGCGCAACGCGATCTACCGGCGGGCTGATCGCTCTGCTCGACCATCCCGACCAGCTCGAGCGCATGCGCCGGGACCCTGATGCGATGCGGCCCGCGGTCGACGAGATCCTCCGGTGGACGTCGCCCGTGGCGTACTTCGCCCGGCGGGCAACCCGTGACACGGAGATCCGCGGCGTCCCGATCGCCGCAGGCGACCGCATCACCTTGTGGTACCCGTCCGCAAACCGCGACGAGGACGGCGTTCGACGAACCCTTCCGTTTCGACATCGAGCGAACGCCCAACAATCACGTCGCATTCGGTGGTGGGGGCGCGCACTATTGCCTCGGCGCGAACCTCGCCCGGCGCGAGATCGCGATCATGTTCGAGGAGCTCCTCGCGCGCACGACCGACATCGAGATCCTCGCCCCACCGAGTTACAGCGGGCTCACCGTCGACAACCCCGTCCTCGGCGCCGTGCGCGAGCTGCCGGTCCGCATCTCGTAGGCCGGTTCAGGCGAGGCGCTTGCTGACGTCTTCTCCGGCCGCGATCTTGGCGGCGTAGTCGTCGAGCCAGCGGTGGAACTTGTCGCCCTCCTGGCGGTCGGCGTCGACGCGCGGGTACGCGGGGATCTCGTAGTCGGGGTCGAGCGGCGGATGGTCGCGCGCGGGTTTGCGTGCCATCACGGCCTCGATCACCGGCGCGAGCCGCGCCTCCTTGTCGCGTTGGCGGCGCGCGTCGCGTTCGATGAACTCGGGCAGCACTTCGCGTCCGAAGAGCTCGAGCGACTCCATGATGTGCTCGTGGCGATTGCGGCCGGCCGCGCACGACAGGATCACCTGGTCGACGCCGCAGTCTTCGTAGCGGCGCAGGTACGCGCGCACCTGGTCGGGTGTGCCGGTGGCGCCGCGCAGCCCGGAGGTGCCGTCCTGCACGACCTTGGCGCCGAGCGTGTCGGAGTGCCCGGCCGCGAGGGCGACGGCTTCGGGATCGAAGCCCATCTCGGTTCGGCGGTTGCGGTACTCGGCCCAGAGGTCGCCCGCGCCCGGCCGGTGCCGGCCGAAGACGTAGTAGTGGCCGAGGGAGTAGCCGATGAAGTTCGTGCCCTCGGCGCCGCGGCTGATGGCGACGTGTTCGTCTTCGTGGCAGAAGAAGCCGGTGACGCACGCGAGGTTCGCGTTGACCGCGTCGCCGATCGGCACGCCTTCGGTCGCGAGCGTCTCGTAGTAGTCGTCGACCCAGCGCCGGGCTTCTTCGGGATCGAAGAACGAGAACGAGAGCGCGCCGATGCCGTGTTGCGCGGCCAGCTGGATCGTCTCCCGGCGCGTGCACGCGACCCAGACGGGCGGATGGGGCCGCTGGATCGGCTTGGGCACGACGTTGCGCGGCGCGAGGCGGACGTGGGCTCCGACGTGGCCGGTGAACGGCGTCTCGGTCAGGCAGCGCAACGCGACGCGCGACGCCCTCTTCCCACATGGCGCGCTTGTCGTTCGGGTCGACGCCGAACGCGTCGAGCTCGGCCGCCGCGGATCCTTCGCCGGTGCCGAACTCGACCCGTCCGCCGGAGAGGATGTCGAGGGTCGCGATCCGCTCCGCGACGCGCGCGGGATGGTTGATCGCGGGCAGGGTGTGCATGATGCCGTGACCGAGCCGGATGCGTTGTGTGCGCTGCGACGCCGCGGCGAGGAAGAGCTCCGGTGCGCTCGAGTGCGAGTACTCCTCGAGGAAGTGGTGCTCGACGAGCCACGCGCAGTCGATGCCGATCCGGTCGGCGAGCTCGATCTGTTCGAGCGCCTCGGCGAAGACCCGCGCTTCGTCGCCGTCCGTCCCACGGGCGCGGCACCTGATGCTCGAAGAACAGCCCGAATCGCATGCATTCCTCCGCTCGCCGGCCGGCCGCCGAACTGTAACATCGAGATGTAACAACCCGGCCCGGCGCGAGGGGGTGCGCGGTGGCACGCAGCGTCCGCATGAACGCGCGACGAGGCGTGGGCGGTGCTCGAGCACGCCCACACGGGAGTCCTCACGTCGCTGCGCGCCGACGGGTGCGCCGATCTCGTTGCCGGTCTGGTTCGTGGCGCTCGACCGGCGGATCTACGTGGCCGGGCCGGCGCACACGAAGAAGTTCGCGCGCATCCGCAACGACCCGCGGGTGGCGTTCGTCGTCGAGTCCGGCACGCACTGGGCGGAGCTCGTCGGTGTTCACCTGACCGGTCGCGCCGGCTGTCGTCGACGCCGGCGAGCAACTCGACCGGGTCACGGCCGCGCTCGACGCGAAGTACGAACGCGTTTCGCACGCCCCGCGCGCAGATGCCGTCGGCGACCCGAGCCCACTACGAAACCCGGACCGCGACGATCGAGATCGTGCCCGACGATCGGATCCTGTCGTGGGACAACGCCCGGCTGTTCGCGCCGGAGCAGACATGACCGGCGCCGGCGCCGGCGCGACGCCGGCCCGGATGCGACGCCCCGAACGACGGGCGGCGATCATCGACGGCGCGGCGCGCCGCGTTCGCGGCGCGGCGGATACGCGGCGACGTCGATGGCCGACGTCGCCGCCGCGACCGGCGTGTCGCACCTGATCGTGTATCGGCATTTCGATTCGAAGGAGGAGCTCTACGAGGCCGTGCTCGAACGCGCGCTCGAACTTCTCGCCGAGGCGCTGTGCGGACGAGCGGGCGGTCGGCAGCTACGGCCCGACGCCCGCGGCGTTGCTCGGCGCGGCGCGTGCCGATCGCTCGGTGTTCGAGGTGCTCTGGCGGCACGCGGCCCGTGAGCCCGACTTCGCCGCGCTTCGCCGACCGTGCCCGCGACTCTGCTGCGCGACGCCACCGAGCGCGCGCTCGCTCCGCACGTCGCGCCCGAGCATCTGCGCTGGGCGGCCCGGGCCACCAACGCGTACGTCGTCGAAGCCGTGCTCGTCTGGGTCGAAGACGGCGACCCGCGCTACGACGCGGCGTTTCGTGGCCGCCACCGACGCGGCGTTGAAGGCCGGCGTGCAGGAGCTGGGCGAAATCGTCGTGAGCGAGGTGAACCATGGAACATGACGCGGCGATCATCGAAGTCGGGTTGAACGAGGCGGTGTCGCCCGCGGCCCATCCGCACGTTCCCCAACGCCCGCTCGAGTGCGCGGCCGACGCGCGGCGCTGTGCCGACGCGGGCGCATCGATCGTGCACTGGCACGCCGTCGACGACGCAGGGCCGCACAGCATCTCGGCGGACGCGGCGCTGTACGGGGCGGCGCTCGACGCGATCGACGGCTGCGTGCTCGGCTACCCGTCGTACCCGGTCGACGTGCCCGACACGGTCGACGACCGGATCGCGCACTGTCTCACGCTGCGCGAGCAGCATCGGATGGAGCTCGCGCCCGTCGATGTCGCGTCGGTCAACCTCGTCGTGGCCGACGCGACCGGGCGCGCGATCGCGCCGCTGGAGCCCGCGCCCGGCTTCGACGTCATCCGCAACTCGCTGCCGTTCGTCGTCGCCGCGCTCGCGAGCTACCGCGCCGCGGGGCTGGTGGCGACCGTCGCCGCGTTCGACCTCGGTTCGACCCGCGCGATCGGCTGCGCTCGCGCAGGCCGGGCTCCTCGACCAGCCGGTGCTGTGCAAGATCTTCCTGTGGGAATCGCCGCTCATCGGTCCGCGGCCGAGTGTCGAAGCCCTCGACCTCCACCTGCGCCAGCTCCCGACCGACCTCGATGTCGAGTGGCTCGTCGTCCCCTACGGGATGACGGACCCGGCCGCGGTCGAGGAGCTCGCGCGCGCCGCGCTCGAGCGGGGCGGTGGCGTGCGCATCGGCATCGGCGACAGTCCGCACGCCTTCCCCGACGCGACGAATGCGCAGCTCGTCGACCTCGCGGCGCGCTGGGCCGCCGACGCCGGCCGCCCGGTCGCCACCGTCGGCGCGCTGCGTTCCCGGTTCGGTACGACGTCGCCCGTGAGACCGCGCGCGCCCGACGAAGCGGGAGGTGGCCTTCAGCGGCGGCCCGATCGTCACGATGGACGCGCGGTACGGAAGGCGCGACCGCGGTCGTGGTCCGCGACGGCCGCATCGCGGCGGTGGGCGGGGCCGAGCTCGCGGCGTCGCATCCCGACGCGCACCGCGTCGACCTCGCGGGGGCCACGTTGGTGCCCGGCTTCATCGACGCGCACAACCACCTGTCGGTGGCGGCACTGCATCCCTGCTTCGGCGACGCGACCGCGGTGCGGACCGTCGACGAACTGCACGCCGTCGTGCGGGAGCACGCGGCCGCGAACCCCGACGTCGATTTCGTGCGCCTCTACGGTTGGGACGAGACCCGTTGGGGTTTCGCCGTCGACCGCCACACGCTCGACGCGGCCGTCGACGATCGGCCGGTGGTGCTCGCGCACTATTCGTTGCATCAGTGTGTCGCGAACTCGGTCGCGCTCGACCGGCTCGGGATCGGTGCGTCGACTCCCGATCCGCAGGCCGGTGAGATCGGACGCGGTCCCGACGGCCGGCCGAACGGCTTGCTCGTCGAGCGCGCGTGGAGCGAGGCGCACGCGCGCTCGCTCGCCGCGTACGCGGACCCGGATCGTTGGGCGGAGCACATCGGGGCCCGAGCGTCGGCAGCTGTTGCGCGAGGGCATCACCGCCGTGCACGACGCGGCGTGTTCCCCCGAGGCCGAAGCGGTGTACCGGGCGATGGCCGCCGCGGGAACGCTGCCGGTGTCGGTGCTCGCGCTCCCGCATCCGGCGGCGTTGCTGCGAAACGAGCCCGGCGGCCGTCTCGACGGTCCGGCGACCGGGGAGGGCAGCGAATGGTTCCGGGTCGGGACCGATGAAGCTGTTCGCGGACGGGGGAGTGTCGATCGCGCTCGACGCGGCGATCGGCGGCCATCCCATCCGGTACGGCGTGCTGATGGACGATCTCGAAGCGTGCGCGGTGCGCGGCGACGGATCGCGGCTTTCGCCTCGCGGTGCACGCCATCGGGAACGTCGGCGTGTCGCGCGCGCTCGACGTGTTCGAAGTGCTGGCGCGTCGATCGCGACGACGATCACCGCTTCCGGCTCGAGCACGCCGGTGTCACCGGCCCGGCCGAGTGGCGGCGCGCCGCGGCGCTCGGCGTGATCGGGGTCGTGCAACCCGGCTTCGTCGAACACGTCGGCAACCAGAGTCAGGGCGTTCGCTTCGACGACCACCACTGGCTCGCGTTCGCGGGACTCGCCGAGGCCGGCGTGACCCTGGCCGGATCGAGCGACGATCCGTGTGCGCCCAGCGCGCCGCTGTGGTGCATCGACAAAGGCGTCCGCCGGACGACGAGTACCGGGATCGCGTTCGAACCCGAACAGTCGGTGCCCTTCGCCGACTGGCTCCACGCCTACACGATGGGCGCCGCGCTCGCCGGCGGCCAGGAAGACGAACGGGGCAGCATCACCCCCGGCAAGCGGGCCGACCTCGTCGCGCTCGACCTCGACTCCGGAAAAGCAGGCGTTGCCGCAACGTGGGTCGCCGGCGCGTGCGTGTGGTCCGCCGACGAGAACCGTTTCCCGGTGTGATCGGCGTCCCCGCACCACGCCGACGGGCGGGCGGGGCAGCAGTCCGGCCGTTCGGCCTTCCTCGAGGATTACGGTTGCGTTATCCCGGCCTTGGTGACCGGGTCCGTACCGTATCGATCATGCGTGTATGGATCGATCAGGACCTGTGCGTGGGCAATGGCGTCTGCGAGGAGTTGGTGCCGGAGGTCTTCCAACTCGTGGACGGAGCGATCGCGTATGTGCGTGACGGTGACCGTTTGCTCCCGGCCGGTCACCACGGGATCGGGCAGGTCCCGGAGGGCTTCGAGGAGCAAGTGATCGACGCCGTCGAAGAATGCCCTGCGGAGTGCATCTACATCGAAAGCTGACGCAGCCGTGCTCGAAGCCCCGGTGACGGCGAGCGGTGGCCTCAGAGAGAGCAGAACCGAGGGCCGGCACAGTGCAGGACTGTCGCCGACCCTCGGCTCCGCCGCGGAGCGACTGCTTTGGTGAGCTAGATAGAGGCGCTGATGGAGCAGGTTTCGCCGGTCGCCGCGTTGCTCGCGTTGGCGACGATCTGGTTCACGCCGGCTTGTGGTGTGAGCCGTCGCGTGATGCTGAACGAGCCATCCGCGATCGTCAGCTTGGTCGTGTTGACGAACCCGACACCGTTGTCGGTGGCCTTGACCTTCCATGCCACGCCGGCGACGTGGCGAGCCATGTCGACACCGAAGTCGACGCTGATCTTCCCGTTCTCGCGCTGCAGCTGCAGGTTGTCGAGGCTCGTCTTGGAGCAATGGCCGTTGACGACGACGGCGCCGGCCGCGGCGTGGGCGGGAACCGCGGTGCTGAGCGCACCGATGCCGAGCGCGGCGGGCACGGCGAGCAAGGCGAGGCGGCGGATCTTCATGAGGTTCTCCTGACATCGGGGCTTACTGGTGTTCCCGATGTTGGGAGGCCGAGATGAGACCACCATGAAACCGCGATGAGAATCCTCTCATCCGTCGAACGACAGCGACCTACCGCTCGGCGGAGCCACCGAGCCGGTATCCGACGCCGCGGACCGTGACGACGAAGTCCCGCCCGAGCTTGCGGCGGAGGTAGCCGACGTAGACGTCCACGACGTTCGATCCCGTGTCGAAGTCGTATCCCCAGACCCGACTGAGGAGCTGCTGGCGCGACAGCACCTGACCGGGATGGGTGAGGAACGTCTCCGTGAGCAGGAACTCACGGGCCGACAGCTCGACGGGCGTACCCGCGCGTTCGACGCGTCGCGTCACAAGATCCATCACGACCTCGCCGTGCCGCAGCACGGTCGCGGGCGCGACCGGCACTTGGCGCAGGCGCGACCGGATGCGGGCGAGGAGCTCATCGAAGCGGAACGGCTTGGCGATGTAGTCGTCCGCGCCGGAGTCGAGTCCGCCGACGAGATCATCGATGCTGTCGCGTGCGGTCAGGATGATGACCGGGAGGTTGACGCGCTGGTCGCGCAGCTCGCGTAACACGGACAGGCCGTCGCGTCCGGGGAGCCCGAGATCCAAGACGATCAGATCGAACTCGCCCGACAGCCCCGCGGACAGCGCCGCGTCGCCGTCCGGCGCGACCGTCGCGGTGTGGCCGTCGGCGGTGAGACCTTTCACGATGAACGAGGCGATGCCGGCCTCGTCTTCCGCGACCAGGATCCGACTCATACGACTTGCCTTGTCGTCGGCGTCAACGGGAGTGCGATCGTGAACAGTGCACCGCCGATTGCGGCAGTTCCGACGGTGACGCGACCGCGGTGCGCGTCGGTGATGGCGCGAACGATTGCCAAGCCGAGCCCGAGGTGCTCACCGTTGCGCGTCGTGTCATCTGCTCTGGCGAAGCTGCGGAAGATCGTCTCCCGTTCGGATTCGCGCACTCCGGGACCTGCGTCGGCGACCCAGAGCTCGAGCGTGTTGCCCGTGACTCGGGAGCCGATCTCGATTCTGTCGGCCGTGGCGGTGTGTTGCACAGCGTTCTGCGCGAGTTGCATCCATGCCTGAGTGAGCCGTTGACGATCGCCGAGAACGGTCACGTCGGCGTGACCGCCGTCGAGCCACTCACGGTCGGCCAGCGTGGCCGCCTTTATCCGGACGTCTCTCGTGCACGCGGCGACGTCGACTTCGTCCACACGCAGAAAGTCCGGGCGTTCGGCGCGCGCGAGCATCAACATCTCGTTGACCATACGACTCATGCGGTCGAGCTCATCGATGATGATCGCGCGCACCTCCGCGCGTTCTTGCGGATCGTCGCCCAACAACTCGAGGTGCCCGCGGATGACCGTGATCGGCGTGCGGAGCTCATGACCCGCGTCGTCGATGAACCGACGTTGCGAACGGAACGCGGTAGCCACCCGATCCAACATTGCGTTGAACGTCGCCGCGAGCCGGGCCAGGTCATCGTCGCCCTTCACGTCCAGGCGGTGTGACAGATCCGAGTCGGTGATCGATCTCGCCGTCTCTTCCAACTCGCGCACCGGGGCCAATATCCGACCCGCGATCAGCCACGCCATCATCACCGCGAGCACCAACGATCCCATGCCGACAACCGTCGCGATCCGTACGGTGCTGTCGACGTCGGATCGCTCGTGAGTGACGAAGGCAGCCGCGACGTAGACATCGGAAGTGTGTCCGTTGGTCGAACCCAAGGCCACCGGGGCGGCAACGAACCTGACGGCTCCCGCCGACGTGTGAATCGTCGCGAACGTCCGACGGGTCACCGCAGCCCACCGCGCCACCAAAGCCGGAGCGGACTCGAGAACGAGAATCGGACGCTCCGGGCTACGTCCGATCACCTTGCCGTCGGAGATCGCGATCAACTCCTGCGACCGGGCCGGAACCGCCTGCGCCAACGCGGTCAACAGCAGCTGGTCGGCCTCGACGAATGGCCGGTTCGTGCGGGGATCCGCACCGCTGTGTTGCAGCGCGGTCACCTCGTCGACCTCGTGGGACAACTCGGTATCGACCTCCCGCGAGAGACGCCGCAGCAACACGACCCGAGTTGTCAACACCGACGCCCCGAGCGCTCCTGCCACCAACACCGTGCACCACGCCAGGATCCGGAACCGAGCCGACACTCCCGGAACGCGAAGCGACCAAGCTCGCCGACCAGGAGCCGCAGGACCTGATGCCACCACATGGATTGGTCTAGCGCGCGGCCCTGAGAAACCCGTCACCAACGCACGTTCCGATGACACTCGACCACGCGTTCGCGTTCGGTCCATGGACCTTCGGCCCTACCGGTCTGTCGGGAAACAACCTACGAATCAAGTACGAACAGAACGCGGGGTTCGTGTTCGCGAGGTGAGGTCGAGCGCCGCCGGCGCGCCACGGTACGAGGAGCGAACAAATGACGTCTACACGGACTCGATCGGTTCGCGCGGCAACCGCGTTGCTTCCAGTACTGCTCATGGTCTTCGTGGGCGCGGCGGCAACAAGCGCTTCGGCCGCGGTGTGTGCAACCGGTTGGTCGAACGTGGCGAGCGGTGTGTGTCAACGTTCGTTCTCGTACAACGGTACGGGTACGAAGATCGGCACGGTGCAGCACGTGACCGTGCCTGTAGGCGTGACCGCCTTGACGATGGCGGTCAGCGGCACGCAGGGCGCGTCGAGCGCCGCGCCGAACGAGTGCAGTTGCGGCCCTTCCGCGGGCGGCAAGGGCGGGCGGACGACCGCGGCGGTCGCAGTCACGCCGGGCGACACGCTCACGGTGCTCGTCGGTGCGTCCGGCGCATCGGTGCCGTCGGGCGGCTGGGTGCTCTGCGGCACGTGCCCACCGAGCGGCGCGTTCGGCGGCGGGGGTGTCGCCAGCTCGAACTTCGGCGGTGACGGCGGCGGCGGAAGCTTCGTGTTCGACGGCCTGGCCAACCCGGCCGGCGGGACCGGCAACCCACTCGTCGTTGCCGGCGGCGGGGGTGGCGGAGGCTACGACTACAACACCGACGCGAGTCACGGCTTCTACGGTCCGGAGAAGGCTCCCGGCGGTGCCGGATCGGGTGCCGGCCCCGCGGCCGACGGCAAGTCGGTCGCGTTCAAGTACGACCCGACGTTCCCAACCGTGACGCACTACCCGCCGGGAGGCGGAGGCGGTGCGACTCCGGCGGCCGCGGGCGTAGGCGGACATTCGCTGATCCCGCCGAGCTACCTGTTCGGCCAGATCGACGGCCTACCGGGTGGGGGGCCGGCCACACTGCCCGACCCTACGTTGCCGCAGTACACCTGGCTCGCGCTCGGCTTCGGCGGCAACAGTCAAAAGGGCACCTGCTGCTACTACTACGGCGAAGGTGGCGGCGGTGGTGGCGGCTACAACGGCGGTGGCGGCGGTGGCACCATCGAAGCCGACCTCGAGGGCGGCGGCGGCGGAGGCGGCGCGGGCTATGCGGCGCCGGGCGCGACCGGTGTCATGTCGGGTACCGGCGCGCAACCGGGCAGCGGCAAGGTAACGCTCCAATACACGCTGGCCGGCACGATATTGCCGACGACCACGATGCTCGCGTCGAAGACCAACCCCACGGTCTACGGACAGAAGACGACGTTCACCGCGGTCGTGCAGCACGCCGCACCGATCATTGGTGCGCCGTCGGGAACCGTCGACTTCTTCGACGAACTCGGTCCGATCGCGACCGGTGTCGCTCTTAGCGGCGGTGTGGCCAGCGTGACCGTGAGCAATTTGCCGGTCGGCTTCCACGGTATCCACGCCGACTACAGCGGCTCGCCGGGGGACGCAGTCTCCCATGCGTCGATCACCCAGACGGTCGGCGCGGCGGACACCGCGACAACGACGACCGCCGGCCCTCTCACCACCCCGGCGGGCACAACGGTGACCATCACTGCGAAGGTGAAGGCCGTCGCTCCGGGCACCGGTACCCCCACCGGCACGGTGACGATCTACGACGGCTCGCAACCGCTCTTCGGCGGAACACTCGTCTCCGGCAAGCTCGTGGTGAAGACGAAGACCCTGACTGTTGGTGCGCATTCGCTGAGCGCGCTCTACGGCGGCAGTACCTCGTACAACGGATCCATCTCCGCAGCCGTGGTCGTCACCATCACGTAACGCGCGAACGCCTGCCCGTACTCGGCGCCCCACGTCCAAGGACGCCGGGTTCGCACGCCGATCGCGTCTGTGCTGGTTGTCGCGAACATGCTGACATTGACGCCGCTGCAGCCGCGTGCGCGTGCCGGCTGGAGATGCACAGGCCGCGGCGGTGGCGAGTCGGCCTGTACGCCGGAAAGCGTCAGGCGGTCGGCGCTCGTCGAGCTCGAGCCGTTCGGGACTGGTACCTCGGGCTCGATGAGGAGGCGAAGGGGCGGGCCAGTTTCCGTATCGACCGGCTGGCCGAGCTCGGCCTGCTGTTGGACGAGCCGCACACGCGCCAGCTCGACGGCAAGCTCCGCGAGTCGCGGTTCTTTCTCGCCGGACGACCGGTGCGGGTGACGTATTGGATCGCGTCGGGGCGGCGGATCGTCTTGCTGACCGTGTTCGCGAAGACGCAGCGGCGGGAGCGCGCCGAGGTCGATCGAGCGAGGCGGGCTATGGAGCAGTGCATTCGAGAGGCTCATACGACACAAGGTGAGGACTGAGGACGATGGCGAAGCGGACTACGTGGAACGAGTTGAAGGAGCGGCGACCTCTGACCGCCGCCGCGCAGGCGGCGTACGAAGACGAGGCGCGGATCGCGGCCTTTCGTGAGTTCGTGTACCGGCTGCGGGTCGAAGCCGGCCTGACGCAGGTGGAGTTGGCAGAGCGGATGGGGACGACGCAGTCGGCGATCGCTCGTATGGAGGGTGGTGGCGCGCGTCCGAACCTCGAAACGCTCGAGAAGCTGGCGACCGCGGTCGGCGCGGAGCTCGTCGTTGGGGTCGGCGAACATCTCTCCGAGAACCGCTCGATCGCGAAGCTGGTCCACGAAGGTCGCGCGGTCGTGCGCAACGCGAGCTGATCGCAGGCGGTGGCCGTCCGTCAGCCGCAGACCGGGGGGTGCACCTGTGCTTACGGCTCGTCGTCCTCGCGCCACATCCGGCTGATGACGGCGTCGGTGAGGAGCAGGAACAGCGCGATCCACACGGGGATGCGAGCCCACGCGAAGAGCGCGGGCCAGGCGTTGCCGGTCGGGTATTTCTCGAGGATCTGCGCGATCGCCATGTAGCAAGCGATGACCGCGACGATCGCGGCCGGTGCGTACCGAACGGCAACACGCACGCGACGGTCGCGCAGCGACCAGTACGCGAGCGCGCCGACCAGGATCCCGACCCAGGGCGCGACGACGACGCCCGCGATGACGGCGAGCACGCTGATCGCGACGGCGGCGCGTCGCGGCCGACGAGCGAGCGGAGCTTCGAGCAGGGCTGCGCGAGGGAGAACCGGGTCGTTGCCGATCGGCGCGGATGGTTCGAGTTCGGGTCCGCCTGCGACCGCGCGTCGGCGGCGCCATGACGACGCGGCGACGATTGCGCAGCAGAGGAGCGCGCTTGCGAGCGACAGCCAGAGCGCGAGCAGCACGAAGCGTTGCGGTGTCCAGGTGAGCTGAACGGTGACGGCGTCCGGGTGTGCGGGGAGGAGCCAGCCGTTCGCGTAACCGTTGACGAGGCTCGGGGCACCGAGATCGTGTCCGCCGATCACGGCGTGCCATCCGGCGTTGAGGCTCTGGCCGAGGACGAGCCAGTTCGCCTGCGCCGACGACGCGACGCTGACGGTCATCGACGTCCGGCTCTGGTGAAGGACGCGCACCGCGGGGTCGGACGCGTTAGGTGCAGCCGTCATCAGTGGCGCGGCCGCGGTTGCTTTCCCGTCGGCCGAAGACGCAAGCACGAGTCGTTGCAGGTCGAACCCGGTCGGGTTCTGCGGGTTGTGTGGATTGAGCAGCGCGACGAGTTCGTGCCGTCCCGGGCCGAGGGTGAGGGTTCCAGTGGTCACGCAGGGCGAGATCGTCAACGGGCGCTGCCGGAGCGCGTCGGTCGTCGTGCCGCTCACGCGCACCGATACCGGGTGCCCGTCGATGGCGAACAGACCGGAGCGGCACGTGTTCGGCAGCTGGGCCGGCACCGGGGCACGGACCACTCCCGGGATTCCGAGTTCCGCGATCGCGGCGGGGAGCAGGACGAATCCCGATCCGACACGGGTGACGAGGGGCGTGAACTTCGTGATGGTGACGGTGAGGTTGCGCCCGTGCAATGGTGCGAAGCTCACGGGGACGCGATCGATGAGGCCGTGCACGCCGATCGGCGGTTTGCCGAGCGCCACGAGTCGCGTGCCGTCGTCGCCGGTGATGCGGATCTGCGTTGCCACCGAGTGCCGGGCGTCGGCGGTGAGCTGGAGGTCGAGATGGTCGATGGTGCGCGCGGTCGGCAGCACAACGTGAATCGCTGCGTTCGCGACATCGCCGATCGGAGTGTTCCACGCCGTCGTCGGGTCGCCGTCGAGTGCATTCGACGCGCGGCCGCGCGGGTCGTCGATGTGGCCGTTCGAGGTCGCGGTGATCCCGCCCGCGGGCGCCTCGGGCAATCCGAGGGCGCGGTCGATCGCGTCGCCGTCGGCCCTACCCGAGAGCACCGCCGAGCCCGAGATCGCGAAGCTGCGCCCGGTCGGCAACGTGAACTCGCGGCGCAGCGCGTCGTTGTCCATCGTCGGTTCGCTCGACATCACGATCACCAGCGGATGCTCGGCCGACGCCGCGCCGAGCGCGCCGAGGAGATCGGTCGGCAAGCGCATCGTCTCGACCGCGCGTACCGGGGGTGAGCCGGGCGCATCGTCGGCGAGGCGGACCTCCGAGAACCCGACGGGATTTTGCGCGGCTACGCCATTGCCGGCGTGGAGCGCATCGACCCGGATCTCCAGCGTGGAGAACGTGCGGCGGGGGAAGTGAACGGTCTCGCCGGCGACGGACTGCGACGAGCGGTTCAGCGTCGCCGGAACGGTCGCGCCGCCGTCGAAGCGCAGTCTGATCCTGCTGATATAGCCCGAATGAACGCCTTGGGGTTGCACGAAGTTGACGTGGTCGGTCGTGATCGGATGCGCGAGGCGGAGAACGAGCAGTTGACCGCGCCCGCCGGAGAGAAGCCACGTGGTCTTCGGGTCACCGTCGAACGCCGCGGCGGGGCGGCCCGCAGGCGTGAAGCCGAACAGCGAACCGTAGCTCGTGGCCTGCACCGACTTCACGCCGGTCATGTCGTCGACCGTCCTCGACGCGTCGGTCTCGCCGGGGAAGACCTCGAGGCGCTGGTCGTGGGGATCGGCGACGAGCGGCTTCTCGCCCGCGGTTTCCGTGAGGCCGTCGACGAACGCGAGTGACAGGACCGGCCGCGACGCTCGTCGCCGGTTCGAGTCGGTGAGCACGAGCACCGAGTCGGCGGGGAGTCCGCGCAGCGCCGCCGGCTTCGTCGCGTACGACCCGGAGTAGAGGATCAGGCGACGACCGTCGATGAGACCGGCGGTCGCGAGATCCACCAGACCGTCGCCGTCACCGGCGACGACGAGCGGCGCGTCGGCGCTCTGCGTGCGGACGATCGGCAGGGCATCTTTGACCCCGAAGATCGCGACGGGTGGAGTCGGCGCACTCCCCGACGGCGACGGCGGCGTGGTCAGATCGGGCAGCGCGGGGGCGATTTGACGGCCCGCGGGCCGGGTGCCGAACGTCTGCGGCTCGGTCAGGCCGTCGGGCAGCGGGTCGGTGAAGAGCTGCCAGGCTTTCGACGCCGGGACGATGTCGAAACGGTCGGTCTGCATGTCGCCGCGCAACAGGACGTCGCCGACGGCCATCAACCGTGCGATCGGCGCGACCGCGTTCGTGTCCAAGGTGCCTTGCTCCAGCCGGCCGTCGAGCGCATCGAGGAGATTCGCGCCCGCGATCGAGCCCATCGGCACCAGCTCGCGCGCGACGAACGGCCGGTCGATGAGGCCGGGTTCGATCGGGTCGAGGGTGTCGCCCCACGTGTACGCGGCCTCGACCGATCCGGGCACCGAGAGGAGGCGGGTGTCGTGCGGCTGAGCGTCGGCCGTGGCGAGCGCCTGGCGCCAATAGGCCGGAACGCCAACTCGTTCCAGGTACGCCGAATAATACGTTCCGCTCCAGGACCCCGCGCCGTTGATCAGGCACAGCGCGCCGATGACCAACGGTGTCGCGGCTGCGAGACGCGGTCGACCGATGTCGCGCATACGCTCGGTGAAGGTGTTGATGCCCGCCGCGAGCAGAGCGGCGAGGCCGAGTACGACGAGCGGCGTCGCCCGCGCGGTGCTGCGCAGCGCAAGACCGAGCGTCGATGATGCCGCGAACGACTTGAACGCGGCGCCGATGATCGAAGGATGGTTGTACGGCGCCGCGCCGACCGAGATCGCGACGCCGACGACTACGAGGATCACCCAATAGAGCCGGTAACGCCAGCGGACGCCGGCCGCGGCGAGGAGCGCGATCGCGGGGATCAGGAGGCTCACGAGAAGCACGAACGCGTTGCGGGTGAACTCGAACAGTGCGCTGTTCCAGAAGTTCACGGGATCGCGGCCGTAGAACAGCCAATAGCCGAGTCCGCGGATGATCTCGAACGGATAGGCGGTCGACGACACGTCGTTGATCTGCTCGGTGAACCGCAGCACATTGAGCCCGTAACGGGACTCGATCAGGAGGCCCGCGAGCCACCACAACGACGTTGCGAGCGTGAGTATCCCGGTGCGCCAGGCTGCCGACCGCAGGCGCTTCCAATCGGACTCTCGCGTGACGAGCACTGCGTAGAGCGCGTAGAGCGCGGGACCGACCAGCGCGTACCCGAGAGACGTGGCGTTGACCGAACCGACGAGCTGCACCGTCAGCGCGATCAATGCGGGGTAGCGCCAGCCCGGTTTCTTCAGCGCGCGTGCGGCGAACGCGACGAACCAGGGCAGCGCGGCCCACGGCCCGAGCAGCACGCTCAGCCGGGCCGAGTACTCCAAGACGTACGGCGTGAACGCGTACGCGAGCATCGCGACGGGAACCCCCGGACCGTCGACGCCCAGCGTGCGCAATAGGTAGCGCACGCCCATTCCGGCCGCGAACACAGTGGTTCCGAGCAGAATGCGTTGCGCGAGCCATGGCTGTTGGTGGAGGAGGTGCTCCATCAGCCAGTAGTACGGCCCGATCGGGAACAGGTAGCCGATGTTCTGGTGGCTGACCGTGCCCAACCCGACGTGCGGGTCCCACATCGACGTCGCTCCTGCCAGCAGCCGCGACGGGTCGAGGTAGAGGTACGACTTGGTGTCGGAGGAGACCTTGCCGCGGTCGATGAGCAGCAGTGGTACGTACGCGGCGAGGGCGAATGTCCACCACAGAGCCGGTCCACGCGCTTGCTCGGCCGGCCGTTCGGCCGCGATCCGCTCAGCCGCCCCCAGCATCACGGCACACTGTACCGGCCGCGTGATGCTGCGAATCGATGTCAGCCGCTGGGTCTTTGCGCGCACCGGCTCCCGTCGATGACACTGGTTCGGTGCGTCGCGACGACCGAGTCCTGCAGTCAGGTGTCGTCGCGGCAGCAGTGACGGCGCTCGTCTGTTCAGTGTTCGCCTGGCTCGGCGTCGTCAACGGCGACGAGGGTTGGTACACGCTCTCGGCTCGCCTCGTCGGCGAAGGGCGTTTGCCGTACCGCGACTTCGCCTTCCCGCAAGGTCCCGCCTACGCGTATCTCCTCGCGCCTTTTGTCCGGGTTGTGCCGAGTGTCTACACATCCCGGGCCGTTTCGGTCGTGTGCACCGTCGTGTCGGTCGGATTGCTCGTGGCGATGGCTCGCCGTGTCGGTGGCCGCTGGGCCGCGTACGCGTCGGGTGTGGCGCTGCTCGCGACGATCCCGTCGCTGCCGTATTGGCTCTCGATCACGAAGACGTACGCGCTGAGCTGTCTGTTCCTTTCCGCGATCCTGTTCACGCTCACGACGACCGGTCGTCCGGCGGTGCGCTACCCGCTCGCGGCGGCACTTGCGGTCGGCCTGACCGAGACCCGGACCACCGGTTTCGCGCTTGCCGGACTCCTCATCGCGGCGTTGCTCTGGATGGCGCCCGACACGACGACGCGGGTGCGGGTGGTGTTGGCGTCGACCGCCGCGGCGCTCCCGTTCGTCGTTCTCGTCCTGCTCGACTGGAGGAGCGCGCACTGGGCACTGTTCGAGTACCACCAACTCGGAGCGAAGGGTGGCGGCGGGTTCGGCCAGTACTACTCACGTACGTTCTCGGCCGCACACGCGTGGCCGGGACCGACGCTGCTCGGTGTTGCCGCGTTGGTCGTCGCAATCGTGAACCGCAATATCCGCGACCGCCTGCGCCGGCGGCTCGATCTCGTCGCGGTTGCGCTCGGGATCCTGATCTTCGCGGTGTTGCACGAGGCGGCAGCGCACTTCTTCGCCGAGGAATATCTCGCGCCGTTGATCGCACCGGCCGTCGTCGTCTCGACCGTGATTCTCGTGCGGGCGGTAGCCGCGGCACGCGTGGCCGACAACCGCCGGCGACTCTCCTACGCCCTGCGCGGAGTGCTCCTTGTGAGCATCGTGTTCACGGCCGTGACGGGTGGCCACAGCTTCTACCTCGGTGCACCCGGATGGAACGGCGACCCCGCATCCATCGGTGGCATCGTCAGTTGCATCAAGGCGCACTCGTCTCCGCACGATGCGATCTTCACGCTCTCGCTGGCCGAGGTGGTGGTTGCCTCCGGGCGCCGACCCGCGCGAGATGACACCCTCGGCGAGTTCTCCTACGAGGATGTCTCGACCAAGAAGGCGAACGAGCTGAAGATCATCAACAGCGAGACGATCGCCAAGGTGTTTCGGGATCGACCAACGAAGCTTGCGGTGCTCACTCTCGACGACATCTACGAGACTCACCGGGCCGGGAGGTTCTCGACGGAAGACATCTCCAACATTCAGCTCTTCCAGGCGTTCCAGGCCTATCGCCCGGTCTGTCGCGCGACACTGACCCGGCCTGCGTACATCAACGTCAACCGCACGGTGCAGGTGATCGTCTACGAGCGAACCGCTACGAGCCGCTGAGCGTCGCCAGCTGGGTCTGACCCGGCAAGATGACTTCTGGCTAGCCCGACTAGTGAACCTGGCTCATGAGCCATCTTGCAACGATGAGGCCGCCGGGTCCCTGGTAGTGGAGTCCGTCGGGTCGGAGGGTTTCGCCGTCCTGCTTGACTCTGCATTTGCCGTCGGGACAGATGTAGGTGAAGAGGTCGACGATCTTGGTGCCGGTCTCGGCCGCGACGGTGCGTCGGAGTTGGTTGTTGCAGTCGACCGTCGCGTCCGAAAGCGCTGTTGCTCCGAGTCCGCCGCCGGGATTAACGAAGCGCACGTACGCTTCGGTGGTGATGACGACGGTCGCCCCGTTTGCTCGCAGGCTCGCGATCTCGTTGCGCAAGCTTTGCTCGTATAGCGAGTCGTAGGGTTGCGCGCAGGAGTTCACGCGTCGTCCCTGATAGAGCCATGGCTCCGGAGCGTCGCTCACGATCCAGAACACGATGCGGGGGTGAAACGCGCGCACGGTGTCGGCTTCCCAGCTTGGATGGCAGGGCGTGAGTTGGTACACCTGGCGCGTGAACGGGTTCTCGTAGGTTGCCGTAAGTAGCGGTGGAAAGTTGCAGGCGGGGATAGCTGCGTCGAACACGGCCAGGGGTGGGTGGGCATGAATCTGTTCAAACAGCGTCCCGAGGTCGTAGGCGACGGAGTTGCCGACGAGCATGATGCGTCGTGCTCCGGTCGGCGCGGTCTGGTAGGCACGCTTCGCGGCGAGAAGTTCTAAGCCGCCCGAAGGCGAAGGACCGGCAGCAACGGTGGCATTCGGGCTCGCGTTGTTGGTGGTGAGGAAGATCGCGATGACCAGGACGACGGCGATCGCCGGGATGAGTTCGCGCCAATACCTGGCCGCGATCACGCCATGCCGGATGGGTTGCTCGATGATCTTGTAGGACGCGATCGCGACCGCCAGGGTCACGGCCGTTTGCACGACGAACAGCGGCCATCCGCGGAGCCCGACCCGTTGTTGGCTGAGGATCACGTCGAGGGGCCAGTGGTAGAGGTAGACGCCGTAGCTGATAAGCCCGAGCCAGCACAGCGGCCGGAACGACAAGGCGCGCGACACCGGGCCGAGTTCGGGATGAACGGCAGCGGCGATGATCGCCGTTGCCGCGAGCCCGCACACGAGAAACCCGCCGCGGTAAAGCGTGGATGACTGGCCATCCAGGCGTGCCCAGGCGACCGCGAGCACCACCGCGGCGAAGAGAGCGGCGACTTCAAGTGCGCTGCGTGCTCGTCGGCCGCTCACCGGGCCGTAGACCGCAAGGGCCGCGGCGAGCGCGGCACCGAACAAGATCGCGGCGGCGCGAGTGTCCGTTCCGAAGTAGTCACGGTTCGTGTTCGGGCTGCTGTACAGCACGATCATCAGCACGCTCGAGAGTCCCGCAAGAGCGAGCGAGGTCGTGAGCACGGCTTTCGGGAGTGAGTGTGCGAATCGCACGGCCAACCCGACGAACACGAGCGGCCAGATCACATAGAACTGCTCTTCGATCGCGAGGCTCCATGTGTGGTTGAGCGGCGACGGCGCGGTGAAGAGCGCAAAGTAGCTCTGGTGGGCGAAGATCTCGTGCCAGTTCGCGACATAGCCGAGGGTGGCGAACGCGTCGCCGCGGATCTGCGCGAGTTCCGACGGCTTCGCAAGCGTCACGCTGTACACGGCCACGCCGACCATCAGGATCGCGAGCGCCGGGAGCAGGCGTCGGGCGCGACGAGCCCAAAACCCGCCGAGGTTCACGCGGCCGTTCCGGTTCGCTTCCGCCAGCAATAGCGACGTGATCAGAAAACCCGACAAGGTGAAAAAGAAGTCGACACCCAGGTACCCGCCGCGCAGATGGCCGCCGTGGAAAAGCAAGACTCCGGCAACGGCGAGTCCACGCGCACCGTCAAGTGCTGAAATATGCCCGAGCGAGGACCGCCTGGTCGTCACCGACCCGCCTTGGGTACGAACGCCCGGCTGCATCACACATCGTCCCGCAGATTCACGACCGGCGTCTACCTGTTCACTCGCCGAACCACGTGGCGGCATTCCGAACTGCAGATACGGCCCAGCCGAAGGCTGCGTGCGCGCGCGAGACGATGACGGTCTCCCGCGTCGGGACGTTGAACCCGAAGCTCTCTCCGCCGAAGAATCCGCCACCGAGCATCGGGCACTCCTCCCCGTCTATCGTCCGCGCCGATGCGACGCATCCTGCTCGCTTTGCTGATCCTCGCCGGGTGCTCGACGAGCGCCCGCGCTCACCCGAAGATTCCGAGAGTCGTGGTCATCGGCGACTCGATCACCTACGTCGCGTACGTGCCGATCATCTGGGCGCTCCTCCCCGACCGGCTCACCATTCGCGTCAGCATCGGCGACGTTCGCGCCGCTGCTCGTTGGCCGGGTCGAACGCCAGGCAGCCTTGAAGCCGGATGTGATGATCGTTGAGGCTGGATCGGACGAGGCGCTCGGCCAGCTCACGGATTGGCGTGTCGCGTACGATGCAATCGTCGCGGCGACGAGGAAGCTTCATTGCGTTGTGCTCATGAACATCGCGCCGCTCGACGAGCTCGGTTACACGATGCATCACAGGACGAAACCGTTGCAGCACATCTCGACGGACTGGAATGCAGCGGTCGCCGCGACAGTGAGTGCTCACCGGAACTTTCATCTTGTCGACTGGGCTGCAGCGGTACGTGCGAACGCTCGACTTCTCTCCGCTGACGGGATCCATCCGTCGCCGGCCGGTGAGTATTGGGTGGCGACCAGGTTCCGTGCGGCTGCCGCCGCCTGCTCATCGGAATCACCGTGACCGACGAACGTTCGGCGCACTGGCCGCCCATTGAGGACGAGAAATCGTTGACACGTTGGCTGCGGTACATGATCACTGTCGCGTTGCTCGTCTGGGTGTTCGTGCTCCGCTAGAGGTTCTTCCACCGCCGCGACCGACGGGACGCCGGCTTGCTGTTTCGGGGACTCCGTGGGGCCACGCTACGACGCGATCGGTTCTACCGAAGTGCGTGGCACCCTGCGTTGGTCGGCACGGGCCTTATTGCGACCGCTTCGTGTTCCATTCCCTGCGTCACTTCGCGGCGTCGTCGATGCTCTCGGAAGGGGTGAGTCCGATGGCGGTCGCTGGGCATCTCGGCGACAGTTTGGAGACGCTGCAACGGGTCTACGCAAGATTGGATGCGCGACGATCGGGACGTCCCCGCCGATGCACCCGACCGCATCCTGCTCATCCGGGAGCCGTCAACCGCGGCCGCCAATCAAACTGACCCGAGCGTTATGGTTCGCGCGATTCGCGAAGATCTCGCGGACTCACCGCGGACTTGCCGGACCATCGGTCCCAAATTC
Organism: uncultured Actinomycetes bacterium; assembly: GCA_963829195.1. GTDB lineage: Bacteria > Actinomycetota > Acidimicrobiia > IMCC26256 > PALSA-610 > PALSA-610. The sequence goes on along the minus strand of CAWHHS010000006.1, from coordinate 28,656 downwards.
CGGTCATAAGTCCTGGTCACAGGCCTGAGTGGTGGCGAGTCGGCCTGTACGCCGGATTCTGTTCGGGACCTTGCGGTCCGTCGGCGGCCATCCATCTCGGCCGGCGGTTACCCGCCGGCTCCAGCGGCCTACCCGGGGTGCGATCGGGCGGGACCACCCTCCCCCTGCTCGGCCTTGCTCCGGATGGGGTTTACCGAGCCATCCGGGTCACCCCGGATGCTGGTGCGCTCTTACCGCACCGTTTCACCCTTACCTGTGCGACCGGCCCAAAGACCTGTCGCCATCGGCGGTCTGCTTTCTGTTGCACTTTCCTGCGGGTCACCCCGACTGGGCGTTACCCAGCATCCTGCCCTATGGAGTCCGGACGTTCCTCGGACGGATCACCGCTCTTGCGAACGGGCCCGTACGCGGCCACCCGGCCGACTCGCCACCGCTCCTATTCAATCACCCAACTCCGCGACCGGCACGACGAGCCCGTCGCGCAGCAGCGGCCGGAAGCTTGCCCGCTGTCGAATGACGATCACGGCGGCCATCACGAGGTAGAGACATCCGATGGTGATGCGCGCCGCGCCGTGGACCGCGTCGAAGAGCGGCAGCTTGGTGACGAGCTGGGCGAGCCAGACGCCGAGGAGCACGCTCGCCTCCCGCACGCTGATCTTGCGGTTCGCGAGCACCGCGACCGCGAAGGCCGACTGCGCGGCGGTGACGAACAGCTCCTCGCGTTGCACCGCGTCGATCGGCAGGCCGTGAAGTCCGCCCGACGAGATCGCGAACACGATCGGCAGTGTCCCGACGAGCAACGTCCATTGGTTGACCTTCGACGACACGAGCGCGCCGAACCCCGAGGGCGCGTCGAGCCGCCACGCGAACATTCCCGCGATGAGCAGTTCGGGTGCCTCGGACGCGAGCGGCGCGACCAGCGAGATCAGGACGAAGTCGTCGATGCCGAATTTGCGACCCGTGTCGACGAGCGACTGCGCGAATGGTTCGGCGCACACGAGGATCGTGACGACGGCGACGCCGAACAGCGCGGCGACGGCCGCGCGTCGCTGCCGCGTCGGCATCGATCCGATCGTGAGGGCCGGCCCGACGAGATGCGGTTCCCCGCTGGGGGCACGCGCGACGCGCACCATGTAGACAACGAAGATCGTCACGAGGATCACCGCGTCGACCAGCGTGAGGGTGTGGTGCAGGGGCAACGAGAGCCCGTAGACGGTCGCGAGCAACAAGAAGGCGATCGCGATGCTCTGGCTCCGGTCGAGCGCGACTTCGTTCGACGCGGGGATCGCGTGCACGTTGTTCAACGCCGCGCCGCGCCGCGAGCGACGGATGCGGTACGCGGCGACCAGGACGACGAGTGACCACCCGGCGCCGATCAGGAGCTGGTTGCCGCCGGTCATGTTCGCGAGCGCGTCGGGCGCGAACTCGGCCGGGTGCTTGCCGGCCTTCGCGGTGAATACGAAGTCGACGGCGTACTCGGGCAGCACTGCGACCAGCGCGAGCAGGGCCAGGGCCAGGCCCGCGGAGATGTCCACCTGCGCGGCCTCTGCTGCCCAGGCCAGCATGAACGCGGCGCCCACCACCGCGAAACCGAACGCGACCGCCGCGGTGACGGGTTCGGGGTGCAGGCCGCCGAGGTGGAGGACCACGCCGGGGGCGATCGCGGCGCCGGCGAGGAGGAATGCCGTCGCGGGGCGCCGCGCGGGGCGCGGCGGGTTGGCGGCCATCGGCGCATCGTACGGGCGGGCTTGGAGCGGATCCCGGCTCCGTCCGAGCCCTCGCCCCGGCGCCGGTGCAGCCCGCCTCGGGGCCCCGGGCCCGAGGGCCACGAATCGGACGGAACATCCTTTCCGGACCACTCAACTCGTCCATCGGTTCGGCCGATTGTGGGGGTGTCGCGGCGGAGTAGAGCCGACGGAGGGTAAGGGGCAATGAGCGCGCTGATCTGGCGGGAACGAGGACGATGCAAGGGTGCGGACCCGGCCGTCTTCTATCCCGAGGACGACGAGGATCCGGGGTTCGAGGCCAAGGCGATCTGCGAGACGTGCGTCGTACGCGAAGCGTGTCTCGAGTACGCGATCACGTCTCGGGAGCGGATCGGCGTCTGGGGCGGGTACACGGCGCGCGAGCGTCGTCGGCTCGTCCGCCAGCGGCGGCGCGCTTCCTGACCCCTGCCCGGGGGTGGTCTAACTGACGGTCACGCGGACCGTCAGGACACCCTCGATGACGAGCGTGTACGACCCGGCGTGGACGCCGGTCGCGTCGATGGTGAAGTGCGCGCCGGCCGACTGACCGGGACCGATCGTCTGCACCATCTGCGCGCATATCTCGCCGTGATCGAGGCGCGGCGTGCACCCGAGCGGGTGCGCCAGGTCGACGACGCCCGCGGTCGGATTGTGGGCCACGACCGACAGTGCGGCGCGGTGGCCGGAGACGACCGTGAGCGACGGGGGAGTCGTCGTCCACTGCAACACCGACGCGCCGTAGATCCGGGGCGCGGGGAGGGTGGTTGCCGGCGTCGTCGCGGGCGCGACCGGATGGCTGACGGGACTGGACACGACCGCGGTCGGCGCCGGCGCGAGCGCCCGCGGCTCGGTCGTGGGGACGGTCGGCGCGACGGTGATGGTGCCGACCTTCGCCGGGTGCGCCGTGGCTCCCGGCTTGACCTCGGCCGCCGGCAGCGCCGCGAGCGTGGCGGGCGTGGCGGTCCGCACCACCGTCGAACCGGTCCGGTGCCGTGCCGTCAGCACGATCCCGAGGACGACGACGATCGCGGCCGCGAGCGCGACGCCGACCAGGATGCGGCGGGTCCGGGCGCCGGGCGGGGGATTGCCGGGGCCGCCCGGCACGACCTGGATGTCGTCACCGTCGGCCGGAGTGGCCGCGACGGTGCGCGTCGCGTCGACGGCGTTGCCGTCGCGCTCCTCCATGGTCGCCACCGTGCCTCCTACCGCCCGCGCCCCGTCATCGTCGCGCATCCGGCTCCCGAGAACCATGCCCGGGCGGCGATCTCCCCGGTCACGCCCGGCGAACCGGCTGACCGTCTACGTGACGGTCAGCTGGAGCGGGATCTCGTTCCAGGGGATGGAGTAGACGCCGGGCGCCAGCGGGAGGACCGACGGCGGGCTCGGGGGCAGCAGGTTGTCGGTGGCCCACAGGTCGAGGTCGAGGCCGAGCGTCGCGTTCCCGGCGAGCGTGTAGACGCAACGGAAGACCGTGAGGTTGTGGACGTTCGGGTCACCGACACAGCCCCCGGCCCCCGGGGTCGTCGCCCGCGTCCTGGTCCGGGGTCCGTCGAACTCGAACGACACCGGGAACGGGAGGCGGTTGCTCAGTGCGAACGGGCTGACGACCTCGGTTCCCGAGGCGGCCGTCACCGCGGTCGGCCGGTTGGCGGCGAACGGGGCGGAGGCGGGCGGGGTGATCCGAACCGCTAGCCCACCCGGTGCGGCCGTCGACGCGCTCGGCCGCGGCAGTTCCGGTGGCCAGAAGACGGCGAGGCCCGGGTACGCGGGCACGAGGTTCGGGCCGCTGTAGTGACCGGCCGCGACCGTGTGCGTGAAGGTCAGGGACGCGCCCGGCGCGAGCGGGATGCGTTGCACGGTGCTCGCGCACGATGCGATCGGGTCGACCGGCGCGGGCCACAGTCCGCGGGGCGTGGGCCACAGCTCCGAGTTGGGGTTGCAGGGGTTGAGGTACAGGTAGCCGGTCGCCCCACCGACGTTCGTGATCGCGTACGTCAGCGGCGTGGTCGTCCCGGACTGCAGCGTGAGGTGGGTGACCGCGTACGCGATGCGGAACCGCGCGGGTCCGCTCGCGGGGACCGTGGTCGTCGTGGTCGGGTGCGGGACGGTCGTCGGCGGCCCGCTCGGCAGCCCGTTGCCCGTCCCGTCGGTCGGCGTTCCCGAGCCCGTCACGGGGCCCGGAGCCGCGGGTACCGACTGACCGTGTGCCGGCACCGACGGGTGCGGAGTTCCGAGCGGCGCGCCCGTCGTCGGGGGCGTCGTCGTCGTGAGGTCGAGGGGGGCGGTGCTCGTGCTCGAGTGCCCGCCCCGGTTCACGGCGACCGTCGAGCTCGTCGGGTTGTCGGAGACGGTGACGCGGCGGTGCGGCCGCTCGCCCCCGACGCGAACGTCGCCACCGTCAACACGGTCACGACCGCGACGGTGCCGACCGCGCCCATGACGGTCAGCCGGCGCCGCAGGCGGAGCCCGTGGACGCGGGTCGCGACGTGCGCGAGCGCGGCATCGGGCGACGGTTCGAACATCGGGTCGAGGTCGTCGAACATGCTCATGGGGCGTCCTCCTCGCCGAGCGCGGACCGCAGGGCGGCGAGTCCACGCGTGGCGTGCGATTTCACCGTGCCCGGCGCGCAACCGAGCGCGAGCGCGGTCTGCGCTTCGGACAGGTCGACGACGTACCGCAGCACGACGACGTCACGTTGGCGGCGGGTCAACTGCGCCAGCGCGCGGTGCAGGTCGACGCGCCGTGCGTCGGTGGGCGAGACCGCCACGTCGGGATCGGAACCCGTGTGCGCGGCGACTCGTCGGCGCCTGCGGTACTGGTCGATGGCGAGGTTGGTCGCGACCCGCACGACCCAGGGCGCCGCGCTCTCGCCGCGGCCGAGCCGGTTCCAGCGCATGCAGGCCCGCGCGCACGCCTCCTGGGCGGCGTCCTCGGCGTCGGCGCGGTCGCCGAGCAGGCGATACGCGGCGCGGTACGCGTCGGCGTAGAGGCCGGCGAAAGCCGCGGTGAAGGTTTCGGGGAGCCGCTCGGCCGTCGCCGGTCGCGCCTCGATGCCCAGCCCCGCAACCTCCATGCCCACATCTACTCCACGATCCAGCGTGGGTCCCGGTTTACGCCGGTCGGCCGAAAGGCTACGCACATGCCGGCGACCCGTCCCGTCGGACGGTCCCGCCCGAGGGTCCGTCGGTAGGCTGCCGCCTCGATGTCGTTCGATCTCCCGCCCGAGTACCTCGAGCTCCAGTCGACCGTCCGCAAGCTGGCCCAGGACAAGATCCGCCCCCGGGCCCGGGCCATCGACACGGACGCGACCTACCCGCAGGACGTCTTCGAGGTGTTCCGTGACGCCGGGCTCCTCGGCCTGGTCGTCCCCGAGCAGTACGGCGGCGGCGGCGCGGGGATCCTCGGCCTGACCATCGCGATCGAAGAGGTCGCCAAGTACTCGAACACGGCGGCGCTGATGCTGCTGCTGACGCGCCTCCCGACCGGGCCGGTGCTCATCGCGGGGAGCGAGGAACAACGGCAGCAGTACGTGCGGCCGGTCGCGACCGGCGAGCAGCGGGCCGGGTTCGGCCTCTCCGAACCGCAGGCCGGCAGCGACGTGGTCGGCATGCGCACGAAGGCCGTGCGCGACGGCGGCGACTGGGTGCTGAACGGCACGAAGTGCTGGATGTCCGGCGTCGTGCAGGCCGACTGGTACTGCGTGTTCGCCAAGACCGGTCCCGCCGACTCCCGCAAGCACGACGACATCTCCTGCTTCATCGTCGAACGCTCCTTGCCCGGAGTGTCGGTCGGCCGGACCGACGACAAGATGGGTGTCCGCGGGGTCGACACCGGCGAGCTCGTCCTCGACGACGTGCGCGTGCCCGCGGCGAACGTCGTCGGCGAGGTCGGCGGCTTCCGGCTCGCGATGCTCGGCCTCAACTCGATGCGACCGATCGTCGCGGCCCGTGGCATCGGGCTCGCCGAGGGTGCGCTCATGTACGCGGTCGACTACGTGAAGCAACGGGCGGCGTTCGGCCGCACGATCGCCGACATGCAGGGCATGCAGTGGAAGATCGCCGAGCTCGCCACCGAGATCGAGGCCGCGCGCCTTCTCACCTACCGGGCTGCCATGATGGCCGACGAGGGCAAGTACACGAAGGAGTACGTGCCCTTCCTCTCGATGGCGAAGTACTACGCGAGCGAGGTCGCGGTGAAGGTCTCGGGCGAGGCATTGCAGATGTTGGGCGCGGCCGGATACATGAAGGATCACCTGACCGAGCTCTACTACCGTGACGCCCGTCAGCTCACGATCGTCGAAGGAACCTCGCAGGTGCAGCTCGGCCTCATCGCTCGCGGTGTCCTCGATCACGACCTCTGGTGGGACTAGCGCGTGCGACGGTCGGCGATGTCGGTATGAACCGGGCTGCGGTGTTCGCGTGAACGAGGTGCTCACACCGATACTGGCGCGCGTCACCCGGGGCACCGAGCTGCTGCCCGAGGAGATCGACGCGGCGCTGGCGGAAATTCTCGAAGGTCGCGTCGCCGACCTGCAGGCGGCGGGATTCATCGTCGCGTTGCGCACGAAGGGCGAGTCGGTCGAAGAGCTCGCCGCGCTCGTCCGCACGATGCACCGGTACGCCGAGCACGTCGACGTCGCCGAAGGGGCGATCGACACGTGCGGCACCGGCGGCGACCGGTCGGGGACCGTGAACGTGTCGACGATGGCCGCGCTGATCGCGGCGGGCGCAGGCGCTCGGGTGGTGAAGCACGGCAACCGGGCCCAGTCGTCGAAGTGCGGTTCGGCCGACGTGCTGGAGTCGTTGGGTGTCGCGATCGAGCTCGGCCCCGCCGGTGTCGCGCAATGTGTCGCGCAGGCCGGCGTCGGTTTCTGCCTCGCGCCGCGCTACCACCCCGCGATGCGCTTCCTCGGGCCCGCCCGCAGGGAGCTCGGTGTCCCGACGACGTTCAACTTCCTCGGCCCGCTCGCGAACCCCGCGCACGTGACCCGCCAGGCGGTCGGTGTCAGCGACGAGACGATGGCGACGCGCATGCTCGGTGCACTGCGCCTGCTCGGCACACAACAGGCGATGGTGTTCCACGGCGACGACGGCCTCGACGAGCTGACCACGGCCACGACGAGCACCGTCCACGAGCTGGTCGACGGCGAGGTGCGCACCTTCACGGTCGAGCCGCTCGACTTCGGCATCCCGCGCGCGTCGGCCGACACGCTCGCGGGCGGCGACGCGGCCGCCAACGCGCAGGCGGTCAGGGCCGTCCTCGCCGGCGAGAAGGGGTCGCACCGCGACATCGCGGTGTTGAACACGGCGGCCGCGCTGGTCGTCGCGGGGCTCGTCCCCGATCTCGGGGCCGGGACCGAGGCCGCCGCCGCGGCGATCGACGACGGTCGCGCCAGCGCGTGCCCTCGACACGCTCGTACGCGTGAGCAACGACGCCGCGACTGCGGAGAAGGGCGGAAGCTGAACCCATGGCGCCGGTGCTCCAGTGCCCCGACTGCGGCGAGAAGCATCCGCTCTCGAGCGTCCCCGACCACGGCGCGTTCCCGTGCCGCGGGTGCGGGCGCGTGCTCAAGGTTCCCGAGACGGTGGCGCCGCGCCCGCGTGCGCACCCGGCCCGGCGCCGGCTCAGGGGCTCGGGGGTCCCGCCGTCCCGCCCGAGGTGCTGATACCGGACGCGGCGGTCGCGCCGCCCGTCGGGTCGGCGCGGCCCGCGCCCGTCGCGACCGCGGTCGCGCACCCCACCGCCGACGCGCCCGACCCGATGGCGACGCGTGCGGTACCGAGCGTCGACCAGGACGCGCTCGAAGCACTGTCGCCGCGCGGCCGGCGCGGCTTCGGCGTCGCGCTCGGGGCCCGTCCCCTGGTGGTTGCGATTGCTGTGTTGGATCGTCGCCGTACCGCTGGCGTTCCTGTGCGTGTTCCTGTTCGCACGCGCCGTCGGCGTCTTCACCAACAACCAGCTCTCCGACCTGTTCCTCGCGAGTGACTCGTCGCGGTTCTGGCCCGTCGCGCGGCTCCTGCCGTTCGTGGCGCTGGTGACCGCGTCGTTCGTGCAGCTCGGCGTCTACCTGCTCGCGCGGCTCCGGGGGCGTTCGCGCAACCGCCGTTCGGGGAACGAGCTCAGCGTTCCCGCGAGTCGCTCACGGCGGTAGGGACGACCCGGTCCGGGTGCGGCGCCGGTGGGCGCGGCAGGTCGGCCAGGAACGACTCGACCTCGTCGGCGGGGAGCGGGCGGGCGAACATGAAGCCCTGACCGCTGTCGCACTCTTCCTGCTGGAGTTGGCAGAACTGGTCGTGCTGTTCGATGCCCTCGGCGAGTGTCTTCAACCCGAGCTGCTTGCCGAGCTGTACGAGCGTGCGGATCAGCGCGTTCGACTCGGCCGAGTCGCTGATGGCGCTCACGAACGAACGGTCGATCTTCAAGATGTCGACCGGGAACTGCCGCAGGTAGGCGAGCGACGAGTAGCCCGTCCCGAAGTCGTCGATCGCGACACCGACGCCGAGCTGCTTCACCCGCTCGAGTTGGCGGGCCGTCGCGACCGCGTCGTACATGATCGCGGTCTCGGTGAGCTCGATGACGAGGCCGGTCGCGGGCAGTCCCGACGCGGTCAGCGCGCATTCGAGCTCCTGGACGAGGCGGTCGCCGTCGAGCTGGCGGGCGGAGACGTTGACCGACACGTACATGCCCCGGTCGGCGAGCCGCCATTCCTGGGCTTGACGGGTCGCTTCGCGGAGCACCCACCCGCCGACGTCGATGATGAGCTTGGTCTCCTCGAGCAACGGGATGAACGCGTCGGGCTGCACGACACCGCGTTCGGGGTGGTTCCAGCGCAGCAGCGCCTCGATGCCGAGCACCCGGCCCGACTCGAGCTCGAAGATCGGCTGGTAGACGAGGTAGTACTCGTTGCGGTCGAGCGCACCGCGCAGGTCGAGCTCGAGCGTGAGCCGGTCCTCGACGGCGGTCTGCATCTCGCGCCGGAACGTGACGGAACGATCGCGGCCGGCCGCCTTCGCCTCGTACAACGCGATGTCGGCATCGCGCAGCAGGTCGGTCGCGCTCATCCGGTTGCCGCGTGCGATGCCGATACTGGCGGTGATGCGCACGGTCGGGCGGGCGACGTCGTCGATCGTGAACGGCTCGCGCAGCACCTCGAGGAGGCGCTCCGCGACGAGCTCGGGACTCCCGGTCGGGCTCCCGCCTTCCACGAGCACGACGAACTCGTCGCCACCGAGCCGGGCGATCGTGTCGCCCTCGCGCAGCGTCGTGAGGAGACGGTCCGCGACCGATTTCAGGAGTTGGTCACCGGCTTCGTGGCCGAGCGTGTCGTTCACCTGCTTGAAGCCGTCGAGGTCGAGGAACAGTGCCGCGGTCTCGCGTGCCGTTGCGCCGCGCGCGGGCCATCATCTGCTCGACCCGGTCGAGGATCAACGTCCGGTTGGGGAGCCCGGTCAGCGCGTCGTGCAGGGCCTGGTGGCGCATGCCCTCGAGGAGGCGGGCGTTGCGGATCGCGATCGTCGCCTGGCTCGCGACACCGCGCAGCCGGCTCGCGAGCTCGGGGTCGTCGAGCATGCGCTCGGCGCGGTCGACGACATCGCCGACCACGAGACCGACGCGCTCGTCGTTGACGACGATCGGGATGGTCGCCACCGCGGCTGCGCCGAGCTCGGTCATCAGACATGGGCAGCACGTTGAGGTGGGCCGCGCTCTCGCGGTCCCAGACCGTCACCGACGTGTCGCCCGCGCGCGGCGCCGGAACCGGCACTTCCATCGAGCGCAACCGGACGTCGTCGTTCAGCGAGTAGCCGTGGGTCGCGACGACGCGCCCCATCGCCGCGCCGGGCTCGAACAGCGCGACGGCGGCGCGGTCGCAGCCGATCACGGCCGGGAGCGCCCGCGCGATGTTCGCGGCCATGTCGTCGGTCGTCGCGAGGCGGGCCAGCGAGTTCGACAGGTCGAGCAGTGCGCGCGCGGTGCGGGCCTGGCGCCGCGCGTCGTCGAGCGCCGACGCGGAGTCGAGGGCCGCGGCCGCGAGACGCGCGTAGGCCTGCAGCACGACCCGTTCCTGCGGGAAGAAGACGCCGTTCGGGTTGATCGCGGCGAGCCGGCCGTAGCGCCGTTGCGTCGACAGCACGTCGACGACGATGCGGTGCTCGTCGTCCGCGGCCTCGCCACCGTCACCGGCGAGCAGCTCGACGGCCATGCGGGCGGCGCCGTCGTCGTCGACGCCCTTCGCGTACACGGGCTTCGGCGCCGGCGGGGAGCGCCTCGAGCGCGAGCACGAAGATCGGCGCGTGCATCGCGTGCGCGGCCGAACCGACGATCTTGGCGAGGACCCGCTCGAGGTCGGGGTCGGAGACGAGGTCGCCGACCGTTTCGTGCAGCGACTCGAGCCGTGCGGTCAGGATCTCGATGCGCGACTCGAGGAACTCGGTGGTCGCGCCCGGCTCGTCGGGGAACCACCGGATGCGGTAGCGGCACGCGGGCGCGCCGTCGCACGCGCATTCCTCGTGCACGACCTCGGGACGCATGCCGAACAGCTTCGGGATGTTCGAGTAGAGGCCCGCCGCCCACGAGCAGTACGCCGCGGAACGGCTCGAACCCTTCGACGAAGCGTTCGTGCACGATCCATTCGGTCGGGCCGACCGCGTGACCTTCGAGCGCGATGACCGGCGCGAGGCTGGCGCCGCCCGATTCGGCGATGACGGCGAGGAGCGCCTCCGGCGAGCCGAGCGACTGCAGCAGGTTGGTCATCTCGGGCATCGACGGGTCGGCGAGCCCGCTCCCGGCGGCGCGTTCGAGCGTCGATCGCGCCGCAGGCAGCGCTCGGCGGTCTCGAGGAGGGTGCGGAGCTGGTCGTAGGAGCTCCAGGTGCCGAGGTCGAACAGCTCGTCGGGCGTGCGCGTGTCGCCGGACTCGGCCAGCAGGCGGTCGAGCGCGTCGGTCGCCGGCGTGCTCGCGCAGGTAGCGGACGAGGAGCCACGTGTTGACGCCCGCGAAGTGGCACCCGGCCTCGACCCCGACTTCCGATTGCATGAGGCAAGGGTCGTCGTGTCCGGGCGCACCCTTGAGGAACGCTTTGTCCGAGGGCGTACGGCTTCGGACGTTTCGGGCTCAGCGCCGCGGAATTCTGGGGCCGCGGTTCGGCACGGGCGGCGATCGGGGGAGGGGCGAGGCGAGCTCGCCGTCGACCTCGACGACCCGCACGCGGCCGGCGTTGCGGGCCATCCAGCGGTCGACGACGAGGATCTCGGCGACGTCGCTCGCCGGTGTCCGCCCTCACCCGCCGGGCCCGCCCCTCGGCCCGCTCGCCCCCCTCGCCGCGCCCCCGACGAATTCCCCGTTGCGAAGATTCTTCGGAAGATTCCTCGCAACGGGGAAAGAAGGAGGGGTCCTCGGGCCAGCAGACCCGGCCCCGGCAGATCTCCACACGCTGGCCGTCGCACTCGACCACCAGCCGCGCCACCGCCCGCCACGTGTCGATCGTGCGCCGGCGTTGCAGCGCCCGGGCCAGTGCCGCGAGCCGGTCGCGGGTCGCGGCCGCCTCCTCGAACCGCTCGTCGCGCGCGAGCCGGTGCATTCGCTGCCTCGAGCGGCGCGAGCGCCACCGCGGGCTCGGTGGTCAGGGCCCGGCGGACCGTCTCGACGAATTCGCCGTAGGTCGTCTCGTCGACGTGGCCCCGGCACGGGCACGCGGCGACGCCGAGCTGCGCCGAGACGCACGGCGGCCCGCCGACGATCGGCGCGCGCCGGCCGATCCGCGTCGCGCACCGCCGCAGCGGCACCGCCGACTCGATCGCCTCGCGCACGAGGTGCGCTGCGTTCGTCGACTGGAACGGCCCGAGCCCCGAGCCGTCGCGCGCGGGTGTGCGCGTGACGGTGAGGCGGGGAAAGCGCTCGTCGGTGAGCTTGAGGTAGCGCCGGCGCGCGCATCGACTTGCCCTGGCGGTTGAAGCGCGGCTGCAGTCGCTGGATGAGGCGCAGCTCGCGGATCTCGGCTTCGAACGCGGTCGCGCAGACGCGATGGTCGATCGACGCGAGCTCCCGCAACAGCTGCGGCACCTTGCGCCGGTCGTCGGACGCGAAATACGAACGGCACGCGGGCGCGCAGGTTGGTCGCCTTGCCGACGTAGAGCACGCGCCCGTCGCGATCGCGGAAGACGTACACGCCGGGTGCCCGCGGCAGCCGGGCCGTGAGCGCGAGCTTTGCCGCCGAGGGATGCGCCCGCATCGACGGCAACGCGAGCAGGTCGTCGAGCCCGAGAACGCCGTAGCTCGCGGCCCGTTCGAGCAGCGCGTGCAGCACCTCCGCGGTTGCGGCCGCGTCGGCGTACGCGCGGTGGTTCGGTTCGACGCTCGTGCGGAAGTGGCTCGCGAGCGTGTGCAGTCGCAGGTTCGGGATCTCGTCGCGCACGAGCCGGCGCGCGAGCGCGAGCGTGTCGACGCGCCGGTTCGACAGGCGCGGATATCCGTGCGCGACGAGCGCGGCGTCGAGGAACGCGCAATCGAACCGGATGTTGTGGCCGACGATGACCGCGTCGCCCGCGAACTCGAGGAGCGCGGGCAACACTTCCGCGATGCGCGGCGCGGGCAACACCATCGACTCGGTGATGCCGGTGAGGACCGTGATCATCGGTGGGATCGGGACGCCCGGGTTGACGAGCGACTCGAACCGTCCGAGCAGCTCGCCGCCGCGCAGCTTCAACGCACCGATCTCGGTGATGGCGTCGACCGCGGCCGAACCGCCCGTCGTCTCGAGGTCGAGCACCACGAACGTGGTCTCGACGAGCGGCGCGCCGAGGTCGGCGAGCGATTGCTGGCGGGGCGTGCCGAGGGCCGCGATCGTCGGCTCGAAGCCCGGGAGCACCGCCGTGAGCGGGGAGGTGGGTGCCACGGGCCGGGAAGGGTAGCCGAACAGATGTTCGCACGCACGTATGTTCGATCAGGACCGGATCTCGCTAGGATCCCGCGCCGTGAGCACGACGCGCTATCGCTGCAGCGCCTGCGGGAACGTCACCCGTTTCGACGTCGTCGCGACGCGCCGCACCCGGGCGTTCCACCACTACACGATCGGTGGCGAGCTCGAGATCGAGGAAGAGGAAGTGCTCGAGGAGCACGTCGAGCGGGTGACGTGCCGCTGGTGCAACGCCTCGGGCGACAAGATCGAGGTCGATACGCCCGGCCGACGCGGCCGGGGAGCCCGCGGCGGCGGAGCAGCCGTCGTAGCTGTCACACCCGTTCGGCATGCTCGCGGTATGAGCATCCGCACGATCGATTGCGACGACTGCGCCATGGCCCACACGTCCGCCTGCGACGACTGCGTCGTGAGCTTCATCCTCCGGCGCGAGCCCGGCGAGGCGCTGGTGATCGACGCCGACGAGGAGCGGGCGCTGCGCCGCGCTCGAAGGCGGGCGGCCTGGTACCGGAGCTGCGCCACCACCCGCGCCGCTGCGGGCTGATTCCGCGCCGGTTCGGCGGCCGATGCGCCGGCCGCGGACCGCTCGGTGCCAGCACGGGCCGAGCGCGGATCTGCGAGTCTGCATCCTTCGGACCGGCTCGAACGATGAGGCATTGTGGGCAGATCCAGCGAAGCTCGGTCGCCGCGCCCGCCGGGCGCTGCGCCGCGGCATCCAACTCGGCGTGCAAGTCGTGCTCGCGGGCGTCGTGCTCGTTCTCTTCGGCTTCTACGTCCAATCCGCCGCGACCCGCGACCAGATCGACTTCGGCGTCTACCGCGCCGGCGGCCAGGCGATCCTGCACGGCCGGGATCTCTACGCGCTTGCGGGTGCCGCCCGTCGGCCTGCCGTTCACCTACCCGCCGGTGTCGGCGGTGATCTTCGCGCTGCTCGCCACCCTGCCGGTGCGCGCCGGTCAGGTCGTGTGGATGGTCGTGTCGCTCGTCGGGTTGTGCGTCTTCGTCCGCATGGTGCTGCAGCGCTACGCCACGGGTGTCGTCGCCACGAGCACGACGGCGCTGCTGGTCGTCGTGGCCGTCGTCTCCCGGTCCGATCCGCTGCGCGTCAACCTCCTGCTCGGCCAGATCAACGTGCTCGATCGGCGTGCTGGTCGTCGCCGACCTCGCGGGCGTCCTGCGCGCGCATCCCACGCGGCGTGATGATCGGGGTCGCGGCCGCGCTCAAGCTCACGCCGCTGTTCCTCGTCGCGTACTTCGTCGCGGTGCGGCGCTATCGCGCCGCGGTGGTCGCGGGCGTCACCTTCGTGGGCGTGACGCTCGTCGCGTTCGCGGCGGCGCCGAAGGCGTCGACCGAGTACTGGTTCCACGCCTACTTCGCCGACGCGCGCCGGACGGGCGGGATCGGCTACATCAGCAACCAGTCGATCAACGGTTTGATCGTGCGGCGTCACCGGTGCGCGGCGCGGGCGCGCCCGGCCTCTGGCTTCCCGCGGTCGTCGTCGCCGCGGCCGCGATCCTCTGGTCGGTCCGCCGCATCCACGACCGGCGGCCGTGGCTGGCGGAGTCCATGGCGCTCGCGGCGATGCTCCTGCTGTCGCCGGTCAGCTGGATCCACCACTGGATCCTGGTTTTGCCGCTGCTCGTCGCGAGCATCCGGCTCGTGCACGAGGAGCCTCGCCGCCGCGGGCTGCTCGCGCCGGTGCTCGCCCTGAGCGCGCTGTTGTGGTTCGGCGCGATCTGGCACGTCCCGAACACGCACGACCGGGAGTTCCACGCCACGTTCTGGCAGTTCGTGGTCGGCAACGGCGACGTGATGCTCCTGGTGGTGACGCTCGCCGCGGTGGCGTGGCCGTGGTGGTCGCGCACGGGCGGGGCGCGTCCGCCGGACGGCGGCGATCGGGTCAGCCGAGGCGCTGCACCAGCACCGACGCGTTGACGGTCGGCTGCTCACCGGTGGTACCGGAGGGAGCAGCGCGATGGACGTCGACCTCGTGCGGTTGCTCAACGTCAAGACGTCGCCCGCCGCGAGCGCGACGACAACGTGATCGTCGTTCGGTTGCGGGCCGGCGGCCGTGCCGAACGTCGCGCCGCGGAGCGGCGACGCCGTTCACCATCAGGGCGAACTGACCGGCGGGCGCGCCGGTCACCGACAGATCGACGAGGTACGACCCCGCGGCGCCGACCGAGATCATGGCCGCGCCGACAGCGTGGGTGACGCCGGAGCTCGGACCGTTCGTGTCGAAGGTCACGTCGCCCTGCGAGACGACGGTCTGCGCGGCCTCGTTGTAGACATAGGCGAAGTGATCCACCCGACGCGGCCGCCGCCGACGAAGCGCCCGCGGTGGTCGCGATCCCGACGATCGACGACGCGAGCGGCTTGCCCGCGAGTGAACCCTCGAAGTCGGCGTCACCGAAACCGAACACACCGCCGTCTTTCGCGACCAGCCAGTACCCGCGCCGGTCCGCGGTCGGGACGAGACCGGTGATCGGCG
Organism: uncultured Actinomycetes bacterium; assembly: GCA_963829195.1. Classification (GTDB taxonomy): domain Bacteria; phylum Actinomycetota; class Acidimicrobiia; order IMCC26256; family PALSA-610; genus PALSA-610. Next base: position 13,507 of record CAWHHS010000006.1, on the reverse strand, counting down.
AGGCGAGATGCCGGCCGGCCATCGATCCGTAGAACTTGGCGGTACCGAACGTGAAGACCCCGCCGTCCGCCGACACGAGCCAGTAGCCGCTCGGGGTGGTCGTGGGGGGCTTGTGCGAAGCCGAGGCGAGGAGCGGGGAGAGGATCTCCTCGGGCGCCGGCGTTCCCTGGCTCGACGCGACCACGAATCCGATGGTGAACAGGGCGAGCACCAGCGTCGCCGCCTGCCGCTGCCACCGGGTCCGGACGAACTCCGTGATCGGATTGCGCACCCGCGGAGTGTGTGCCCGCAAGCGTCACGGCCGCGTCACCGCGGCCGTGACCCGTGTGTTGCGAACCGCTCGGTTCAGTCGCGGTCGGTCTTGGCGAACTTCAGCAGGTCGATCGCGCCGACGCCCGACGCCTTGATCCCGCGCGCCACGATGCTGGTGTCCCAACCCTCGGCCTGTTGCGCGCAGCGCGCCGACGGTGCAGTTCTCGCGTCCGAGCACCGAGAACGGGTCGTAGTCGAAGAGACGCATCGCGTTCGCGTGCGAGATCTTGTCGATGTCCTCGTCGGAGCAGTGCGCGGCCTGCATCTGCTTCATGAACTGCTCCGGCGACTGCGGCCACGTTGAATCGGAGTGCGGGTAGTCGCACTCCCAGCAGATCATGTCGACGTTCATCTTGTGCCGCATCTCGATCCCGACCGGGTCGTCGATCCAACAGCAGATGACCTGCTCGTCGAAGACCTGGCTCGGCATGCGCCCGCCCATCTCCTGGCCGGTCCAGTAGCGGTGCCGGTCGAACGTGTAGTCGATGCGCTCACGGAAGTAGGGGATCCAGCCGATCCCGCCTTCGCTCAGGGCGTACTTGAGCCTCGGGAACTTCTGCGCGACGTTCGACCAGACGAAGTCGGCCGCGGCCTGCACGATGTTGATCGGCGACAGCGTGATGAGCACGCTCATCGGCGCGTCGTCGGCGGTGATCACCATCTTCGACGACGAGCCGATGTGCACGTTCACGACGGTTCCGACCTCTTCGCACGTCGCGAAGAACTTGTCCCAGTGACCGGAGTGGATGCTCGGGTAGCCGAGGTGCACCGGGTTCTCGGAGAAGGTCACCGCGTGGCAGCCCTTGTCGGCGACGCGCCGGACTTCGCCGGCCATCTTGTCGACGTCCCACATCATCGGCAGCGCGAGCGGGATGAAGCGGCCGGGGTACGCGCCGCACCAACTCTCGATGTGCCAGTCGTTGTAGGCCTGCACGAGCGCGACCGCGAGCGCTTCGTCCTTCTGCGACGCCCGCGCGAACAGCTGGCCGCAGAACTGCGGGAAGCTCGGGAAGCACATCGACCCGAGCAGACCGTTCGCGTTCATGTCCTTGACGCGGTCGTGGATGTCGTAGCAGCCCGTCCGCATGTCGTCGAACGACTGCGGGTCCATCGCGTACTCCTCGGGCGGGCGGCCCGCGACCGCGTTCAGCCCGATGTTCGGCAGCTCCGCGCCCATGAACTGCCACACGTCGATGCCGGAGTCCTTGCGGACGAGCTTCGGCGCGATGTCGACGTACTTCTGCGGGAGCCGGCCCTCGAACAGGTCGGGCGGCTCGACGGCGTGGTCGTCGACGCTGACCAGGATGAGATCTTCGAGCTGCATGGGGTTCCCCCTCGGGACTGCAAACCTGACGTCGGCGTCAGTGTACGGCGCAGTCGCCGGCGCGTGTCACCCGTCGGCGGCGTGGGCGAGCAACGCCTCGAGCGAGCACCACTCGATCGCGCCCGCGTGGGTCGCCGCGAGGTGGACCTGCGGAGCGGCGCCCGCTTCGAACGCCTCCTGCCACCGGGGCGCGCACAGGCACCACCGGTCGCCGGCCTTCAGCCCCGCGAACCCGTATTGCGGCATCGGGGTGGAGAGGTCGTTGCCCTGCTCGGCCGAGAACGCGAGGAACTCGTCGGTCATCACGACACAGACAAGGTGCACGCCGGTGTCCTCGCCGTGCGCGTCGCAACAACCGTTACGGGTGAAACCCGTGAGCGGGTCGAAGCTGCACGGCTCGAGCTCGCCGCCGAGAACGTTGCGGGCCATGGCGTTGTGCGTCAGTCCCAGGTGACGGGGAGCGCGGCGGCGCCGCGGAAGATCGCGCCGGAGATCGCGGCGGGCTCCGCGTCGGGATCGGGGCGCAGACCCGGGAGCCGGTCGAGGAGCTGGGTGATGACGACGCGCGTCTCCATCCGCGCGAGGTGGAGCCCGAGGCACATGTGCGGACCCCACGCGAACGCGAGGTGCTGGCGCGGCGGGCGGAAGAGGTCGAACTCCTCCGGACGGTCCCAGACCTTCTCGTCGTGGTTCGCCGAGCCGATGTTCACCGCGACGAACGAACCCGCGGGAACGAACACGCCCTCGACCTCGGAGTCGCGCGTCGCGGTGCGCATGATGCCGATGAGCGGCGCCTCCCAGCGCAGACCTTCCTCGATCGCCTGGGGGAGCAGCGCGCGATCGGCGCGCAGCGCGTCGAGCTGTTCGGGATTCGACATGAGGCCGTACAACAGGTTCGACGACGAGCGGTACGTCGTCTCCGCGCCGGCCGGGAGCAGCAAGCGGAGGAACGAGCAGATCTCCTCGTCGTTCAGGCGCGTGCCCTCGAGCTCGGCCTGCACCAAGACCGAGATCACGTCGTCGGAGGGGTGCACGCGCGGCGGTCGGCGATGATCGTGCAGAAGTAGTCGAACAGTGCTCTGCGAAGCGTTGGCCGCGCGCTCGATCTCGAAGCCGGCGCTGATCACCTCGACCGCGGCACGGTGGAACATCGGCAGGTCTTCGCGTGGGAGACCGAGCAGGCGGGCGATGACGACGACGGGGAACGGGAACGTCACCTCGCGGACGAGGTCGGCCTTCTTCTCCGGCCGGTCGACGAACGCGTCGATGTGCTCGTCGACGACGTCGCGCACCAGCTCGCGCTCCCACGTCTCCATCGCCTTGCGGCTGAATGCCTGCTGTACGAGGCCGCGGTACAGGTGGTGCTCCGGCTCGTCCATCTCGAGGATCGAGTGCCCGAGCACCTTGCCCATGATGTCGGCGTAGCCCTGCGACGAGAAGGTGTCGCCGTCCTTCAACACCTGTTGCACCGCGTCGTAGCTGTACGCGGTGAACACGCCGACGCTGCGGTCGATCGGCATGAAGTCGATGTCGGAATCCTCGGGGACGAGGACCGCGCCGTCGTCGTCCTCCCGCTTCATCGGGTGCTCGGGCCGCACCATTGCGAAGAGCGGGTAGGGGTTGTCGACCACGCCCATTCCGGCGCTGCGGTTGAACTCCTCGAAGGCGTCGTAGCCGTCGTCGAGATCCGGAGTCTCGCCATGGCGTCGACCGTACTACTGTGCGCGCCCATGGCAATCGACCAGGTGAATCTGGGTCTGCTGGTGGTGCGCGTCGCGCTGGGCGTCACGATGTTCGCGCACGGCTACAACCACATCTACCGGGGCGGCAAGATCAAGGGCACGGCGGGGTGGTTCGAGAGCCTCGGGATGAAGCCGGGGATCTTCCACGCCTGGCTGGCCAGCATCACCGAGCTCGCCGCGGGCGCGGCGCTCGTGTTCGGGCTCCTCACCCCCTTCGCCGCGGGTGCGCTCATGGGCACGCTGCTCGTCGCGTTCGTCACCAACCACCGCAAGGCCGGCTTCTTCGTGTTCCGCCGCCCGACCGAGGGCTGGGAATACATCATGAACCTGGTCGCGGCGCTGTTCGCGGTCGCGTGCCTCGGCCCCGGCGACTGGTCGCTCGACAACGCGATCAACTTCGCGCCGCACCACTGGTGGTCGTTCGTGATCGTGCTGGTCGTCGGCGTCGGCGGCGCGACCGGCACGCTCGTCACGTTCTGGCGGCCGCCCGCGCCGAAGCCCGCCGACAGCTAGGCGCGCGCGCGGCGCGCAGCTGCTCGACGAGCAGCGGGAGCACCTCGCGCCAGTCGCCGACGATGCCGATGTCGGCCGCGTCGAAGATCGGTGCGGTCGCGTCGGGATTGACCGCGAGGACGGTGCCCGCCGCGCGTACGCCGACGCTGTGATTGAACTTGCCGCTCGCGCCGATGCTGACGAACAGTCGCGGCGCGATCGATCGGCCGGTGATCCCGATCTGGCGCGAACGGGGCAGCCAGCCGTTGTCGGTCACCTTGCGCGTCGCGCCGAGCTGGGCGTCGAGCAGTATGCGCAACGGCTCGAGCTCGGCGTACGCGTCGGGGGAAACGCCTTTGCCGACCCCGATGACGGTGTGGGCCTCCGCGAGCACGTCGAGATCGTCGTCGCGCGTGCGGGCGAGGATGCGGACGCGGTCGCGGTGGGGGAGTGCGTTTCGCCGTCATCTCGAGGGTGCGTCCGGAGCGGGGTGCGAGGGTGGGCAGGACGCCGGCGCGGACCGTGGCCATCTGCACGGCGGAAGAACAGCGGATGGCGGCGACGAGTTGCCCACCGAACGCGGGCTTCCAGGCGACGAGGCGATCGTCGACGCGCTCGAGTTCGACCGCATCGCCGGTGAGGCCCGCGCCGAGTTGGGCGGCGACGCGTGAAGCGACCTCACGACCCCACGCGGTCGAACCGGCGAGGATCGCCCACACGGGCACGTTGGTCGCGTGTGTCGGCGACTGCCGCGGCGGCGTCTTCTTCGACGTTCTCGCCCGCGAAGTGCGTGATGTTGTCGGCGCCCCAGCTGCACAACTGCCTGTGGTCGGCGTCGTCGAACGTGAGGGCGCTCACGTTGCCCGGTGAGGGTCGCGGCCGCGCCGAGCAGCTCGCGCGTGTCGTGCAGACGATCGGGTTCGACGATCACCATCGTGAGCGGTTGATCGGGGCGGTGGGGCGGGACGGTCCCGGTCGTGCGGCGCGGTGTCGCGGCCGTCGGAGAACGCGCCGCGTTCGTGGAGCAGGCGGACGGCTTCGTGCACCTGCTCCGCGACGGGCGCCTCGGGCTTGCGGTGCTGCGCGCGCGTGACCGCCATCACGCGGACGTCTCCGACCGACGTCGGCGACGCGGCCTGGCCCCACGGACCCGCGCCGAGGTCGGCCGCGGTGACGCGGCGGATCCGTTCGGCGGGCACGGCCGCGCGGCCCGGCGGATCGACCTTGGCCGGGTCGATGAGCCGTTCCGCGCACGACAGGATCGCAGGAAGACGGACCTCGGCCTGGACCCAGCCGTCGTCGTGCTCGCACCGGGCGGAGACGAGCGTTCCCTCGATCGCGAGGTGCCGGACGCCGGTGAGGAACGGCAGGTCGCACAGTTCGCGCGAGCTCGGGCCCGACCTGGCCGGTGTCGGCGTCGACGGAGTTGCGGCCCGTGAGCACGAGGTCGAACGGACCGCCGTTGTGGCGGGCGACGTGCGCGAGCGCGGCCGCGAGCGCGCGCGCGGTCGCGAGCGTGTCCGAACCCGCGAACGCGGGGTCGGTGACGAGCACGCCGTCGATGTCGACCGCGCGCGTCGAGTCCCCACGCGATCGCCTCGCGCAACGAGTCCTCGGCGGTCGGCGGCCCGAGCGTGATGACGGTGACGCGTGACCCGGCGCGCGCCGACGCGAGCTCGACGGCCTGGCTCACCGCGCGGCGGCAGTACGGGTTGAGCTCGAGCTCGATGCCGTCGCGGCGCAACCGCCCGTCGGGACCGAGCTGCATCTCGTCGAACTTCGGGATCTGCTTCACCAAAACGGCGATCTGCATAGAGTGAGGTTATGACCCGCGAAGCCGTCATCGTCGACTGTGCCCGGACCGCGTTCGGCAAACGCAAAGGCGCGTTGGCCGGCTGGCATCCCACCGATCTGCTCGGGCTCGTGCTCCGAACCGTCGTCGAACGCAACGACATCGATCCGGCGCGCATCGACGACGTCGTCGGCGGGTGCGTGACCCAGTCGGGCGAGCAAGGCTGCAACGTCACGCGCAACGCGTGGGTCGCGGGCGGCCTGCCGTGGAGCGTTCCGGCCACCAGCGTCGACCGCCAGTGCGGCTCGTCGCAGCAGGCCGCGGACTTCGTCGCCCAGGGCGTCATCGCCGGCGCGTACGACATCGGGATCGCGTGCGGGGTCGAGTCGATGACGCGCGCGCCGATGTCGTCGAACGCGCGCGGCGGGACCGGACCGTTCAGCGGCGAGTTCCTCGCGCAGACGAACAACACGCTCGGCATCCAGTTCTGGGTGGCGCAGGTGCTCGCCGACAAGTGGGGGATCACGCGCGAGGAGATGGACGAGTACGCCCTGCAGTCGCACCAACGGGCGGCCGCGAACACCGACAACGGGTTCTTCGCGGGCGAGATCGTCCCCGTTCCGATCGTCGATCCCGAGACGGGCGAGCGGACCGGCGCGGTGCTGGACTCCGACGAGGGGATCCGGCGCGACGCGTCGCTCGCCAAGATCGCGGAGCGTCCCGCGGCCTGGGTCTCCGAGGACCAACCCGCCCCCGACATCACCGCCGCGAACTCGTCGCAGATGACCGACGGCGCGTCGGCGATGATCATCGCGTCGGCGGATTTCGCCGAGCAGCACGGGCTCCCGGTGCGCGCCCGCTTCCGTCACTTCGCCGTCGCCGCCGAAGATCCCGTCTTCGTGCTGTCGGCCCCCGTGCCCGTCACCTACAAGCTGATGGAACGCACCGGCGTGAAGGTCGACGAGTTCGACGCGGTCGAGTGCAACGAAGCGTTCGCCGCGATCGCGCTGATGTGGCAGAAGGAATTCGGGTACCCGATGGAGCGGTTCAACCCGCGCGGCGGCGCGATCGCGCTCGGGCACCCGCTCGGCGCGTCGGGCGTCGCGCTGATGACGCGGCTCCTGCGCCACCTCGAGGACACCGGTGGCCGCGTGGGCTTCCAGACGATGTGCGAGGGCGGCGGCCAAGCCAACGCCACCGTCATCGAACGCCTCTAGCCACTTAGCCTGCCAACTGTTGTCAGGGAAAGTGGTTCCACGCGCCACTTAGCCTGCCAACTGTTGTCAGGGTAAATGGGTCAGGTGAGGGTGGCGAGGGCGGCGAGCTGCTCTTTGTAGTGGGCGGGGGAATGGTGGACGAAGCGCACGTTCACGCCCGTCGCGCCGATCTCGGCGAAGCGCGCCAGCTGCTCCCGAACGCGCTCCGAGTCGCCGACGGGGTCGAGTGGGTGCTCGTTCTGCACGATGACGTCGACGGGCGTGGCGCGACTCGGTCCACGCATCGGTCGCACGCGCCCGGTCGAGCATCTCCGCCAGCGCCGCGGTCCGCAGGCCGAACGGCACCCACCCGTCGCCGAGCTCCACCGTGCGCCGCAGTGACCGGTAGGTGCGACCGCCGACCCAGATCGGGACGCGGTCCTGCACCGCGCACGGCTCGACGAGGAATCCCTCGTAGTCGTAGTAGTCGCCGTGGTACGACGGCCGCGCCTGCGACAGGGAGGCGCGCAACGCGCGCATCGCGTCGTCGGCGCGCGCGCCGCGATCGTCGAACGGCACGCCGAGGAGGTCGAACTCCTCGCGCAGCGACCCGACGCCGACACCGACGATCGCGCGACCGCCCGTGACCACGTCGAGCGTGCCGTACCGCTTGGCGATCGCGAGTGGGTGGTGGTAGCCGAGCACGAGAACGTGGGCCGCGAACCGGATCGTGTCCGTGACCGCGCCGAGTGCACCGAACGTCGCGAGCGGATCGAAGTAACGGCCGCCGCGCACTTCGGCGACGTCGACGGGCACGGCGACGTGCTCGCTGCACGTGCAGTGGTGGTAACCGAGCCGGTCGGCCTCCTGCACGATCGCGACGATGTCGGCGAACGTCGCCGTCTCCTCCCACTGCGCGTGCGCGTGGGAGGAGCGTCAGCCCGGGAGTGACGATCCCGAGCTTCACCCCGCGGGATGTGCGGCCAGTACCCGGTCGATCGCGGTCACGAGCGCGGGGATGTGCGACGGCGCTTCTTCGAGTCGGTTGGTTTCGGCGAGGTTCACCATGGACTCGAAGAGTATGCCGAACACGCCGACGGAGATCGCCGAGGCGTGGGGGCTGCGGGCCGCGTCCGCGTCGGAACGCGTCCAGAGGTCCCGGACGATGTCGGCGAGCTCGCGGCGAATACGGCTGCGCAGCGCGTTGACCTCGGGCGACGTACCAACTCCTTCGAGCAGGATGATCCGCGCCGCCGCGGGATCGTGCACGAGCCAGTCGACGTACGTGCGTACCGCCACCTCGGTGAGATGCGCGTCGGGAGCGGCATGGTCGAGGCTCGATCGCATCGTGTCGAGCAGCGCGCGCAGGCAGGTTTGCAGCGCGCCGTACATGGCGTCTTCACGATTGTCGAAGAAGGCGTAGAAGGCCGTCCGGCTCGTGCGGGCACTGCGCACGATGTCCTCGACCGAGGTGTGGTGGTAGCCGCGCGCGGCGAATTCGTCGATCGCGGCACGTACGAGCCGGCGGCGTTGATCGGTGCGGCGCTCCTCGGCGGACTGCCCGCGGTAACGACGACCGGTGCCCGCGAGCTCGACCGGCGGGGCGACCGCGAGACCGCGGTCGGGGGCCGGATCGGGCGTCAACGCGTGCACAACCACGTGGAAAAGGCTAGCGGGCCGTTCGGCTCGCTAGTTTTCGGTCATGCCGGACAAAACCGCGACGTTGACCGAGGCGGTGGCGCACCACGTGCGCGCCGGCGACGTGCTCCACCCGGTCGTCGGGCACACGCGCTGGACCGCGGCGACACGTGAGGTCGTGCGCCAGTGGTGGGGTCGCGATCCCGGCTTCACGCTGGTGATGCTGTCGCTCTCGAGCCTCGGTGCGCTGTTCTTTCGTGGCGCGTTGGTGCAGAAGGTCATCACTGGTTACTCAGGAGACACATTCCCGAACTTCACTCCCAACCCGTGGTTCGCGGGTGCGTACGAGCGGGGCGACGTACAGGTGGAGCACTGGTCGTTCCTGGCGTTCTCACAGCGACTCGAAGCGGCGGCGCGGGGATTGCCCGCCATCGCGACGCGCTCGATCGCCGGTTCGTCGATGGAGGCGAACGACGCCTACGCCCGCGCGGAGACGCCGTTCGGCGAGGTCGGCCTGCTCGCGCCGCTTGTGCCCGATGTCACACTGATGCACGCCGTCGTGGCCGACCGGGCCGGCAACGTCGTGGTCCATCCGCCCCTCCTCGAAGGCGTCTGGGGTGCGCTCGCGGCGCGGCGGGGCGTGATCGTCACCGTCGAGCGCATCGTCGACGACGTCCGGCCGTGGTCGCATCTCGTCCGCATCCCGGCCCACCGCGTCCTCGCGGTCGTGGAATGCCCGATGGGCGCGCACCCCGGCGGCCTCTACACGGGCGACGTGCCCGTCGACGGGTACGGCGAGGACTACGACTTCTGGGTCGACGCCCGCGCCGCGACCCGCGCCGGCACCGACGAGTACGACGCCTGGATCCGGCACTGGGTGCTCGACGTCGAGACCCAGGAGCAGTGGCTCGACCGCCTCGGGACGGAGCGCATCACGGCGTTGCGGGCCAAGGCCGACCCGGACTCGTGGAGGGCCGACGCGGCCGCGCACCCGCCCGACCTCGATGCGCCGGTGAACGCGTGGGAACGGGCCGCGGTGTGGGGCGCGCGCCATCTCGCGGCACGCGTCAGCGCGACGGGTGCGGACGCGGTGTTGGCCGGTGCCGGTGTGGCGAACCTGGCCGCGTGGCTCGGGGTGCAGATCGCGCGCGACGCCGGATCCGACGTGAAGCTCACCGCGGAGATCGGGCTCTGGGACTACGACGCGACGCTCGGCGATCCGTTCGTGCTGAACCATCGCAATTTCCCGACCGCGACGATGTTGACCGACGCGCAGTTCGTGTTGGGCGCGCTCGTCGGCGGTCCGGGCACGACGACGATCGGTTGCCTCGGCGGCGCGCAGGTCGACCGTTTCGGCAACATCAACTCCACCTGGGTACCGCCCCGGCCGTTCCTCGTCGGGTCCGGTGGCGGGAACGACGTCGCGAGCACGGCGGCCGAGAACGTGATCGTCGCGACGCTGACGTCACAGCGCACCGTCGCCGACTGCGGCTACGTCACCTCACCGGGCTCGCACGTGCAGGCGCTCGTGACCGACCTCGCACGCTTCGAGAAGGTGGACGGTGTCCTCGAGGTGAGCGCGCTCGCGCCGGGCGTGTCGTTCGACGAGGTGCAGGCGTTGTGCGGTTGGGAGCTCACCCCACCGGCCGGTGCGTTGGCGGTGCTCGACGACCCGACGGCCGAAGAGGTCGCGGCGTTGCGGCGCTGGGATCCTCGCGGTTGGTTCCTCCGCGCGCGACGGTTAGCGTGTGACGATGATGCACGCGGCGTTGGCGCCGCGCCCGACCGTGTGCGCGAGCCCGACGCGCGCGCCTTCGACCTGCCGCTCGCCGGCCTCGCCCCGCAGCTGGTGTACGAGCTCGACGACCTGGCCGAGCGCGGACGCGCCGAGCGGTTCGCCCTTCGACAGCAGTCCGCCGCTCGCGTTCACGACGACGCGCGGTTCGGCGAGGAATTTCGCCTGGTCGCCGGGCGCGCACAGGTCGAGCTCCTGGTAGGCGAGCAGCTCACGCGCGGCGTCGGTGTCCTGGCATTCGACGACGTCGAGGTCGTCCGGGCCGACGCCGGCTTCCAGGTACGCATCACGGGCCGCGAGGGTGGAAGGCGGAACGATGTCGCGGTCGTCGATCCCCGAGAGCGGGGTGGCTTCGCCGAGCACGCTCCCCGGCAGGTGGGAACGCAACCGCGCCGCCGCGAGTTGCACACCGCCCTTGCCCCGTTGCAGGACGAGCGCGGCCGCACCCTCGTTCGGCGAGCAGAGCATCCAGAGATGCAACGGCTCGCACACGACGCGCGACGCGAGGACATCCTCGACCGTGACCTCCTTGCGGAACATCGCGTTCGGATTGTGCACGCCGTTGCGCCGGTTCTTCACGACGACCTCGGCCAGGTGGCGCTGGTCGAGCCCTGCCTCGCGCAACAGTCGCTGCGCTCGCAGCGCGAAGTACGCGGGGGTCGCGGCGAGCCCGGACTCCTCACGCCACGGTTCGAAGAACGACGAGCGGATGATGCCCTTGGGCATCTTCTCGACGCCGAACACGAGCGCGCAGTCGTACTGACCGGCGCGGATCGCTCCGGCCGCGAGCTGCAACGCCGCGCCGCCGCTCGCACAGCCCGCTTCGACGTCGACGATCGGGACGCCGGTGAGGGCGAGCGCGCCGAGGACCTTGTGGCCCGACGCGACGCCACCGTACGCGGTGCCGCAGAACGCGGCCTGGAACGGCGGGTTGCCGGCCTCGGCGAGCGCGGCGCGCACCGCGTGCACGCCCATCTCGGTCGGCGTCTTCCCCTCGAAGCGACCGAACGGATGGATGCCTGCGCCGGTTATGCGAACGCCCACGTCACGATTCCGTCGGGGAGTTCGTCGGTCGACGAGCGTCATCGGTTGTCCGAACTCCAGCCGTGACGGGTCCGGCTCGGCGAGGCGCGTGATGACGCGCAATTGCTCCTGTACGAGCTCGACGACGCCGAAGCCGTACGGGACCGGGCCGGTGTAACCGGGCGGCGCGGCGGTGACCGCGGTCCACGCCCACAGGGTCGCGGCACGCGACAGCGTGACCCGTTGCACGTCGGTCGCGCCCGAGTACGGGCACGTGTCGAGCAGCGGGAAGTGGTACTTGGCGCTGCTCGGCGAGTAGCCCCCGATCAGCGAGATCGTGCCGTCGGCGGCGAGGTCGAACAGGCCGGACTGGATCGGGGTCGGGGCCGGGGTCACACGATGCCCTTCGTGTGCAACGCGTCGATCTCGGCGGCGGACAGGTCGAGGAGCGCGGCGAGCACCTCGTCGGTGTGCTCGCCGAGCCGGGGTGCGCCCGCGGGCGCGGTCGGGGTCTCGCCGACATGACGCGGGTACGGCGCCTGCTGGCGCACCGGACCGATGACCGGATCGTCGACCGTGACGAGGTCGTTGCGGGCCGCGAAATGCGGGTCGGCGAAGATGTCGGCGGACGTGTACGCCGTCGCGACCGGCACGTCGTGCGCGACGCACCGTTCCTCGACGGCGCGCGCGTCGAGCGTCGACGTCCAGTCCGCGACGATGCCGTTGATCTCGTCGCCGTGCGCGGCGCGGTCGGCCAGTCGCGCGAACTTCGGGTCGTCGAGGAGATCGGGCCGGTCCATTGCCTTGCAGAGCCGGCCGAAGTTCGCGTCCGAGCCCGCGACGATGCACACGAACTTCTCGTCCCGGGTCGGGTAGTTGTCGAGTGGGGCGGAGTTCGCGAGCCGGTTGCCTTCGCGGCTGCGGACGGTGCCGAGCCGGTCGTACGCGGGCAGCGTCCATTCGAGGATGCGGAGCACCGACCCGTACAGCGCGGCGTCGATCACGGCGCCACCCGCGCCCCGCGCGTCGCGGGCGTACAGCGCGGCGACGGCCGCGTGCGCGGCGAAGACCCCGGTGAGGTAGTCGGAGATCGTCACGCCGACGCGTACCGGCGGCCGGTCGGGATAGCCGGTCAGGTGCAAGAGCCCGCCGTAACCGATGCCGACGCGGTCGAGGCCGGGCCGCGCCGAATACGGACCGTCCTGACCGAACATCGAGATGCGGACGGTGACGAGCCGGTCCGGCGAGGCTGGTCCGGCCCGATGTTCCACTGCTCGAGCGTGCCCGGCCGGAAGTTCTCGACGACGACGTCGGCCGTCGCCGCGAGCCGCCGCAGAAGAGTCCTGGCCTTCGGGCGTGCGCAGGTCGAGCGTGACGCTCTTGCGCCCGCGGCCCTCGACCGCCCAGAACAATGAGTAGCCGTCGACGAACGGCCCGATCTCGCGCATGAAGTCGCCGCCGCGCGGCTGTTCGATCTTGATGACCTCGGCGCCCTGCTCGCCGAGCAGCCCGGCGCAGAACGGCGCGGCGATGCGCGTCCCGAGATCGAGGACGCGGACCCCTCGAGCGCTCCGCTCACGAACGACCCTGTTCCTTCTTCACCGCGTCCATGCCCCCGGCCTTGCGGGCGTCGACCTTGGCCAGCGCGGTCGGCGTGTTCGAAACGAACTGGTGGAGCATGAAGTGGTAGCGCCACGACTCGCGTTGGCCCATCAGGTCGACCATGTGGTTGATCGACGCCTTCACGGTCTCGGCCGTGAGCGGCGGAACGAGCGCCACCTGTTCGGCCATCACCCGCGTCGCCTCCTCCAGCTCCGCGCGCGGCACCACCCGGTTCACGAGCCCGTAGCGCTCCGCGTCGGCGGCCCCGAACTCCTGCGCGCAGAACAAGAACTCCTTCGCCTTGCGCGGCCCGAGCTCCCACGGCTCGACCAACAGCTCGACGCCGACGCCCGACATCCGCAGCACGGGATTCGAGAACCGCGCGTCGTCGGCGGCGACGATGAGATCGCACATGCAGGCGAGCATGAGGCCCGCCGCGGAACACGTTCCCTGCACCGCCGCGATCGTCGGCTTGCGCAGGTCGCGGATCTTCACGAGCTTGTCGAAGTACATGACCTGCTCGTGGCGGAGCTTGCCTTCGGGCGTCGACCGCATCGCCGACCAGTGCTCCTCGCCCGCGTAGGCAGCCCC
>CAWHHS010000005.1:0-391058 GCA_963829195.1 uncultured Actinomycetes bacterium | reverse complement strand
GACGACGGCGAGTTTCCTACAGACCCGAAACGCCGTGCGCACGCCGCCGCGCTCGCCTTCGGAACGATCCTCGTGCTGACGACCGTGGTGTTCACCGGCTACGTCGGCGCGGAGACGCCGGACGCGACGTGGTTCGGCGGCGGCGCGGTGCACGGCCCGACGAACACGAACGAGGTCGCGCTCGACGTTCGACGACGGACCCAACATCGGCACGACCGAGAAGATCATGGCGATCCTCGACGCGCACGGCGTGAAGGGCACGTTCTTCGAGGTCGGCAAGGCGATCGACGCCGAACCGCAGATCACGCGCGCGCTCTACGCCGACGGCCAGCTGCTCGGCAACCACTCCTACCACCACGACCAGTGGCGCTGGCTCGATCCCGCGCTACCCCGAGCTGCAGCGCACGCAGGCCGCGTTCCGAGCGCGCGATCGGGACGTGCCCGGTGCTCTACCGGCCGCCGCACGGCGATCGCACTCCGTTCCTCGCGCAGGTCGTGCGCGACCACCACATGCACATGGTGTTGTGGAGCGCGTCGGCGGGCGACTGGGCGACGAACGACGCCGCAGCTCGTCGCGCGGCGCATCCTCGCCGGCGCGCGGCCCGGCGCGATCCTGCTGCTGCACGACGGCCTCGACGGCAACCCCGACCGCCGACCGCAGGTGCTCGTCCGGGCGCTGCCGCTCATCCTCGACGGACTGCGCGCGAAGGGCCTCGTCGCCGGTCCGCCTCGACCAGCTGCTCGGCACCGCCGCGTACCAGCCCTGCTGACGTGCGCCGAAGCGGCGAACGGGTCCGGACGCGAAAGAGCCGCCGGCACGTTGCGCCGGCGGCTCCCGCGAAGTGACGAACGTCAGATGACTCGGACGTTCTGCGCCTCTTGGCCCTTACGGCCCTGTGCCACGTCGAACTCGACGCGCTGGCCCTCGTCGAGGGTCTTGTATCCGTCACCCTGGATTGCGGAGAAGTGAACGAACACGTCGTCACCTTGCTCGCGGGAGATGAAGCCGTAACCCTTTTCGGCATTGAAGAACTTGACCGTGCCTTGTGCCACGAAATACTCGTTTCTGATACGCGACCGACCGACCAATTCGACCGGCTCGCCATCGAGCAGTGTATGGGAAGGAAGTGCCGCCGCTACCCTGGCCCGCACAATCCGGTCGGTCGAGACCACTCGGGAGGTGCGCCGTGATCTTCGAAGCCGAAGGTGTCGTCTTCCTGGTCCTCTTCGCCTTCTGGATCTGGGCGCTCCTCGACGTCATCGCGACCGACGCCGAGCGTGTGCCGCAACCTGCCCAAAGGGGTCTGGCTGATCCTGGTCCTGATCCTCGCCGACATCGGCTCGCTGGCCTGGATGCTGCTCGGGCGGCCCGGAACGGGCCGCTGGCGCCCCGGCTCGACCGACTACTCCGCGCCCCGCCGGCCGATCGCGTACGAGGACCAGCCGCGCTACAGCCCGACGCCCGAGATCACCGACCGGCGCTCGCGAAGAGCTCGACCGCCGCCTCGACGCCTGGGAGGCCGAACAGCGGTCGAAGAAAGCCGAGCTCGACCGGCGCGAGACCGAGCTGCGCGAGCGTGAGCTCGCCTGCACGAACGCGAGCTCGAGCAGCGACGAGCGACGGACAGCCGACTCGTAGCCCCGACGGCGTCAGCGCGGCCGGAAGGCCTGATCAGGCGGCGGGGCCCGCGCCCGGAGCAGCGCCTCGTTCGGGTTCTCGGGCAGCTCGAGCAGCGGCTGCGCGAGCTCGGCGTGCGTCGGCCCGAACTGCTCCGCGAGCGGCTGCAACGCGTCGACGTCGAAGTCGTAGAGCTTGGCGACGTTGTCGGTGAGGATCTTCTGCATGTCGGCCTCGCTCCAGTCGGAGAAGACCTGACGCAACGCCTCGCGCGAGAACGGGTACGTGCCCTCGTCGTGCGGGTAGTCGGAGCCCCACATGAACTTGTCGATGCCGACCGTCTCCTTCGCGGCGCGTGCGTCGGCCGGGCCGGGGAAGCTCACACCGAGCCACACGTTCTGCTGGAAGTACTCGGTCGCCGACTTCGGGAGGATGTGCTCGGGCTTGAAGCGCAGCTCGCCGATCGCGCCGGCTTCTTCACCCGCGTCAGCACGTCGTCCATCTGCGCGAGGAACGCCGGGATCCACGCGCAGCCCTGCTCGGTCATCACGAACTTCAGCTTCGGGAAGCGCTCGAACACGCCCGAGAGCAGCATGAAGATGAGCGGCCGGCGCGAGTAGTTGCCGAGCTCGGTGATCTGGATCAGCGCGGACGACGGGTGCGGGTAGGTACGATCGGACCGCCGACGCCGCCGTGGCAGTTGAGCGGCACCTCGAGGTCTTCGGCCACCGCCCACAGCCGGTCGTAGTCGGGGTGGTTGAGCGGCTTCAGCCACGTCGCGTCGGGCGGGACCGACGGCAGCAGCGCGCCGCCGCGCAGGTTGTGCTCCTTGATCCACTTGACGTCTTCGATCGCGTCGTCGATGTCGTTGACGAAGAACTGACCGATGCCGGCGCGGCGCTCGGGGAACTGGCCGCAGAAGTCCTCGAGCCAGCGGTTGTGCGCGCGGACGCCGGCGAGGCGGTGCTCGTACTCCTCGGGCTTGGGCGGCGCGCGCGAACAGCACGAAGCTCGGGAAGAACGGCGGCACGGTGTTCGGGAAGATGACCTCGCCGACGATGCCGTCGGCGTCCTGCTGGCCGTTGCGCATCTCGTTGTCCCAGTTGCGCAGCCGCCGGTCGTCGCCGAGGTCCTTGAACGGGTTCTTGTACTTGGCGCGCCACGCGTCGAAGTCGTCGAGGTACTTCGACTCGAGGAACTCGCGGTACTGCGCGTGGCTCCCGCCCGCGTGGGTGTCGGACGAGATGATCGTGTAGCGCTGATCGGTCGCTGTCGACGACACGAGTCCTCCTGCGATCGGACGGTAACTAGAATCGGATTCTAGTATAGTTGCGGGTGATGACCGGCGCCAAGTCGACGCCCACCGCCACACCGAGCGCAGCAGGCCCGGCGCCACCGGATCATCGACGCCGGCCTCACGCTGCTCGGCGACCGCGACTACGACAAGATCCAGGTGAAGGACGTCGCCGAGGAGGCGAACGTCGCGCTCGGCACGCTCTACCACTACTTCTCGTCGAAGGAGCACCTGTTCGCGGAGGTGTTGATCCGGTGGGCGGCGACGTTGCGCACGGACATCTCGCGCAACCCGCTGCGCGGCGCCACCGACGCGCAGCGCCTCGACCCAGGTGTTCAGCCGTTCGGTGCGGGCGTTCCAACGCCAGCCCTCGCTGGCGCGGCTGGTCGCGACGCTCGAGACCTCGGCCGACCCGTTCGCGACCGAGATCCTCGCCCGGCTCGCGCAAACGACGAACGACATCTACGTCGAGGCCATCCACGACGTCGATCGCGTCACCGCGCAACGCATCGTGACCGTCGTCGACGCGGTGCTCGCGTCGCGGTTGCGCTCGTGGGTCGCGGGCCGCATCACCATCACCGCCGTCAACGACGACCTCGCCGACGCGATCGCGCTCCTGCTCGACCCCGACTCAGGCGTTGCGGCACGCATCGCGAGCGCGACCGCGGCACGTCAGACCGCGCGCTCGTAGTAGAGCGGCTCGTCGTCGTCGGCGGAGAAGTACACGCGACCGCGCCGCCGCGCGAGCGTCAACCCGGATCGTGCGGAGACCAGCGCGTCGCCGCGCTGGACCGCCCACAACTCGCGGTCGCTGGCGCGGATGAACTCGTGCCCGCGCTCCGCGTACGCGAACACCGACCCGTCCTCGAAACGGCACAGACAGCGGAGGTGAACCTGCGGCGGCCCGGCGTCACGCGTGATCTCGGGAGACGTTTCGATGGTGCGGAGATCGGTCTGCAAAGCCATATGGCCCCCTTACCCGCCGCCGGCAGACCACAAGCGTACCTGCGACTTCCGGTCCGGAACAGGGGCTCAGCGCGATTCCGCTTGTGCCGAATTCATCCTCGCGAAGAGTGCTGCCGCGGTCGCAGCGTCGGCCGGGAGAAACGTCTCGAGGGACAGCTCGGCGAGGGTGATGTCGAGGGCCGTACCGAAGGTCGCGATCATGGTCATGAGGGCGAGCTCGCCCGAATCGGTCCGCAGCCGCATCGGGGTCGCGATCGTCCGCGGTGACTCCGTCGCATACGGAACGGTGACGCCCATCTCCTCGGCGTAGCCGACGAGCTCGTGTTCGAGCGCGCGCAGATCGTCGTCACCCGTGATCGCGATCTGGCGGCGCAGGTTCTCGATCACGTGCGCGCTCCACTGCGTGATGTTCTGCGATGCGCGGCGCGAGCCCGCGGGGGTGCAGGCTCGTGCGCAGGACGTTGCAGGTCGGTTCGAGGAGGTCGGGCGCGACCCCGTCGACCAGCACCATGGCCGCCTCGTTCGCGCTGACGAGCTGCCAGCGGCGGTCGACGAGGATCGCCGGGTACGGCTCGTGCGCGGCGAGCAGTCGTTCGACCGCTTCGCGCACCGGCTGCATCTCCGGCGCGTGGAAGTCGGTCGCCTGGTAGGTCGGTGCGTACCCCGCCGCGAGGAGGAGCGGGTTGCGTTCGCGCAACGGGACGTCGAGGTTCTCGGCGAGGTGCAGCAGCATCGAACGGCTCGGCCGGGCCCGCCCGGTCTCGACGAAGCTGAGGTGCCGGGCCGAGATGCCGGCCTCCGACGCGAGGTCGAGCTGACTCATGCGCCGACGCATCCGCCACTCGCGCAGGAGCTGCCCCGCCGGGCGCCGCCGGCGCTCCCTCTCGTTCCGACGTCGAGTCGAGCATCGCCGTCACCGTACCGACGCGACGCGCGGCCCGGCCATTACCTCCGAGGTAGCCATCCCGAGCAGTCGACACGACAGTTCGGCGCGACCGCGACGGATGGCGCTCGGGTGTGGGTCGGCCGCTGGGAGTGAACGGGCCGTTCGGCCTCTGGTCGGCTGCGGGTTCGGAGCGCAGGGTGGTGAGGTCTGATCCGCGTCGGCGGGTTCGCCGTTCCGGAGGTGCGCCATGTTCGCTTTCTTCTCGCCGAAGCCGACATTGGGGCACGCGTTGGAAACAACGCGACGCAAGGATCGCGGGTACGGGCTGCGCCGGTGTTCGAGCATGGTGCTGGCGAGCGCGTTGGCAACATTCGGGTTGACGGCATCGTTCGCCGGCACCGCTCATGCCTCGCCGCGTGGGCGTGCGGTCGCGTCGGCGGTGACCGTCGGGAGTTGGACTCGGGTTGCGGACATGCATACGCCGCGCGTCAACGCCGGGGTGGTGGTGCTTGCCGACGGGCGGGTGCTCGTTGCCGGTGGCTACGGCGGCAGCCAGGGCGTGAAGACCGCAGAGGTCTACGACCCCGGTGCTGATACGTGGACACCGACGGGATCACTCAACGTCGCACGCCAGGCCGCCACTGGGACACTGCTGGCCGACGGCCGGGTCTTGGTCGCGGGCGGCCAGGATTCGGCGACCCGTTTTGCGACCGACAGCGCAGAAGTGTGGGACCCGGCGACGGGCGTGTTCACGGTGACCGGCAGCATGCGCCATACCCGCCAGTCGAGCAGCGCGATCGTTCTGCCGTCAGGGAACGTGCTGATGGTCGGCGGCTGGCCGCACAGCACCGAGTACGGGATGACGAGTGCGGAGCTGTACCACCCCGCCACCGGCACGTGGACCAACGCGGCCTCGACCGCGGTCGGTGCGGCGGACCGCACACTGTCATTGCTGGCTGACGGGCGGGTCCTCGCCGCGGGGGGAATCACGGGCCCGAGCTACGACTCGACCGCTGACACCGAGATCTACGACCCCGCTGCGAATGTCTGGACCACGGTTGCGTCGATGTCGACGGGACGGTGGCTCGGTTCGAACGCTCGCGGGCAGACCCTGCCGGACGGCCACGTGGTCATGCCGGGTGGTGATACCTGCGGGATCTCGTGCACGACCGCCACTGCGGAAGCATTCGACCCGACGACGATGTCGTGGTCGCCGGTCGCGGCGATGCACACGGGACGCGTTCATGCCGGAATCGCGATCGCAGGCACCTCGCGTGTGTTGGCGGCCGGAGGATACGTGGCCGTGCCGAGTGCCGAGGTGTACGACCCGACCAGCGACACCTGGACCGACACGCCGCCGCTCCCGGTCGCGGTCGGGGTGACGACCGCGGTGCGACTCCACGACGGCCGTGTGCTCCTCGTCGGCGGCCAAACCTCCACCAGCAGCGTAACTGCCGCGACGCAGTTGTTCTCGTTGAACACCCCGCCGGGCGCGCCCGCCCTTACCGGCGTGACATTCGGAGCTACGGGGAGCGCAGGCTTCGTGCAGGTTCGCGTTCGCCCCACCGAGCTCCGACGGCGGGAGCGCGGTCATCGCGTACCGCGCCGCGTGCAGCGCGCCCGGCGGCGACACGCGCTCCGGATGGGCGACCACCTCGCCGGTCGTCGTCGCGAACGTGACCGGGCTCGGCACCTATACGTGCTCGGTCCGAGCCGTGAACGCCATCGGTACCGGTGTGCCGTCCAACCTGTCGGCCGCAATCAACACTCCCGCCGGGCTTCCGGCCGCGCCCACCGCGGTGACGGTCACCCCGCTCGGCACGAATGCCGCGGTCGTCGGGTTCACACCCGCGAACGACGGCGGCAATGCCATCGTCGGAGACACCGCCATCTGCACGAGCACCAACGGCGGCAAGAGCCGCCGCAGCACCGCAACGACATCACCCGTCTTCGTCACCAACCTCACCCACACCGCCGTCTACACGTGCCAAGTGTTCGCCCTCAACGACGCCGGCCGCAGCAAACTCTCCAGCCCCTCGAACACCTTCACCCCATAACCAACGAACCGCTGGGCCTTACGGCCGTCGCATTACCTCCGAGGGAATCGACGCGCGCACGCGCGCGGGCGCAGACTCGCGGCATGACCACCACAACGCTCTCCCGCACGCACGTGTCCCGCGGATGCCTGAACGAGTACGACGCCTTCGCCGCGCTGATCGAGGGCTTGAGCGAGAACGAATGGAACGCGCCGGCGCGCTGCGGCGGCTGGCAGGCGCGCGACGTCGCCGGCCACGTCGTCGGGCTGGCCGAGGACACCGCGGCCGGCGTCCCCGGAAGCCGCAACGCCGACGAGGAAGCCGCCTCGGTGCGCCACGAGTCGGCCGCGGGCGCGGCCGCCCGCCTGCGTACCGCGACCGCGACGCTGCGCGCGCTGCTCGACGCGATCGACGACGACGGCTGGAACGGACCGAGTGGCGTGCCGGACCTGACACTCGGCGCCGGCGTGTTGACCCTCTGGTACGACACGTACGTCCACGCCGACGACATCCGCGCCGCGATCGGGAAGCCCTCCGAGCGCGGCGACGGCCTCGACGCGACCATCGCGTACCTCGCCGGTCAGCTGACGGCTCGGGGTTGGCGGCCGGCCACCCTCGCGCTCACCGGTGTCGGCCGGCACGACGTCGGCGGCGGCGGACCCGAGATCACCGGCGACGCGCTGCAGTTCGCGCTGGTGGCCACCGGCCGGGCCGACGCGGCGACCATCGGCCTCGATCCGGACGTGAACATCTACGCCCCTTGACGGCTATCCGTCGCCGAGCACCTCTCGCACCGCTCGTTCGAACCGGGCGGCGCGAGGGTCGTCCGCGCCGGCGATCGCGGCGATCCACCGCCGGACATCGTCGATGTCGAGCGTGCCCGCGGTGAGCAGCAGCATCTGCTCGATGTCGATCCAGTCCTTGCGCCGGTTGAAGACGACCTTGCACACGAGCAGGTCCTCCGGCGCGAGGACCCGGATCGTCTCGGATCCGAACGGGACGTCGCGGACCCTCTGCGCGGCATGAAAGTGGAACGCGTCGTACGCGAAGAAGAGATCGACGGGCGTCGTACCGAATCGAAGTCGCACCTGCCCGTCGCGTAGGACGAGGCGCCGATCGGCCGCGGTCGTGCGAACGCCGAGTGGGCCGAGGACGGCGGCGACGCGATCGACCGCGTCGGGCGGGACGAAGACGTTGATGTCGACGTCGATCGTTGCCCGGGGTTCGGCGTAGTACGCGAGCGCGAGCGCGCCGCCGAACGCGAACGGGACGTCGGAGGCCCGGAACACTCGAGCGAGCTCGGTGACCTTGTCGGCGAGGGAGAGCTCCCCCTCGGTCACGCGCGCCCGCTCGTGGAGAGGCGCGGGAACGACGAAGCGGACGGGCGCGGCCGGGTCGGGATCCGTCCGGCGACGTCGAGGAGATCGCGCAGCGCACGTCCGCGCGTGGCATCGTCGACGCCGATCCACTCGACGGCCGACTCCAGGCTGTCGGGTATGTCGCGACCGCGGCACGCGGCAGCGCGTGCCGGAGTTCGGTGACGAGCGCCGGCGGCAGCGATTCGCCGGCGCGCAGGAGCGCGATCAGCGACGATGCGACGGCCGGCGCTTCGTGCATCCGCACCGGCGCGCCGAGTGCGGCGGCCCGCGCTCGGACCTTCTCGGCATCGAACGACCGCTGCGCACGCGCCGACGCCTCGGCAATGACAGCGGGCGTCAAGACCCGGAAGGTCGAGAGTGATCGCGCGCGCGGACCGGCCGGCGTCGAGATCGACTCACGGATCTCGTATCGGGTCCGGCCCCCCTCCAGACGATGGTCGGGCTTTGCCACCACGTACGCCATAGTGGGCAGAATACCACTATCCGACCGGGGATAGCGTCACCGCCGTGGCGCGGGGTGACGACGCGATCGAGCTCGAGATCGACGGGCACCCGGTGCGGATCTCGAGCCCGGCCAAGACGCTGTTCGAGGAGCGGGGCGAGACCAAGCTCGACCTCGTCAACTACTACCTGGCCGTCGCCGGGCCGATCATGCGGACGATGGGCGGACGGCCTGTCCTCATGCAGCGGTTCCCCCACGGCGCGGGCGGCTCGTCGTTCTTCCAGAAGCGGGTCCCCGACAACGCACCCGACTGGCTCGAGACGACCATCGTCAGCACGCCGAACGGCACGACGTCGCGCGCGCTCGTCGCCGCCGATCTCGCCCACATCGCCTGGGCCGTCAACCTCGGCTGCCTCGGCTTCCACGTGTGGCCGTCGCACGCCGACGATCCGGCGCACGCCGACGAGCTGCGCATCGATCTCGACCCACAGCCGGGAACGGGCTTCGAGGAGGCACGGGCCGCGGCCGTCGACGTGCACGCCCTCTTCGACGAGCTCGGCATCGTCGCGCACCCGAAGACCACCGGGAACCGCGGCATCCACGTGTACGTGCGGCTCCTGCCGCACTGGGATTCGATCCAGGTCCGCGCGGCCGCGGTCGCGGCGGCCCGCGAGCTCGCCGCGCCGCAACCCGGCGCTCATCACCGACGCGTGGTGGAAGGAGGAACGGGGCGAACGGATCTTCATCGACTTCAACCAGAACGCACCGCACAAGACGATCTTCGGTGCATGGTGCGTCCGCGCGCGTCCCGGCGCGCAGGTGTCGACGCCGTTCGACTGGAGCGAGCTCGACACGATCGTCGCCGACGACGCAGACGATCGCGACCGTGCCGGCGCGGTCGCCGCGCTCGGCGATCCCTGGGCCGACATGCCGGACGAGCCCCAGTCGATCGAACCGTTGCTGGCGATGTACCAACGCGATCTCGACAACGGCATGCAGGACGCGCCGTGGCCGCCCGTGTACCCGAAGATGCCCGGTGAGCCACCGCGGGTCGCCCCGAGCCGCGCCAAGAAGAAGAAGGACGCATGACGTTCACGGGCTGGCCCGACGCCGCGCTCGAGTTCTTCGTCGGGCTCGAGGCCGACAACTCGAAGGCGTACTGGCAGGCGCACCGCGCGACCTACGACGAATGCGTGAAGGCCCCGTTCCTCGAGCTGTCGGCCGCGGTCGCGCGAGAGTTCGGCCCGCTGCACGTGTTCCGGCCGAACCGCGATACCCGCTTCTCGAAGGACAAGACTCCCTACAAGACCGCGGCCGCGGCCGTCACCGAGAGCGAGGGCGGAGCCTCGTACTACGTGCAGGTCTCGGCCGTCGGCCTCTACGTCGGCAGCGGCTACTACCACCTCCAGAGCGATCAGCTGCAACGCTTCCGGGACGCGGTCGCCGACAGCCGCCGCGGACCGAAGTTGGCGGCCGCGGTCGACGCGCTCCGCAGGCAGCGCTACGAGGTCGCGGCGCGCGACTCGCTCAAACGGGCGCCGCGCGGATTCGACCCCGACCACCCGCGCGTCGACCTGCTGCGCATGAAGGGCATCCACGTCGGCCGCAACTTCGGCGCACCGCGCTGGCTCCACACCACGGCCGCCGCCGACCGCATCGTGACGGCGTGGCGCGCCGCGGCGCCCGTGAACCGCTGGCTCGATCGCCATGTCGGGCCGAGCACGCTCGCGCCACCGGAACCCGACTGAAACTGAAACGCCGGCAGAACCCGACTGCATCGCAGCCCGAACCGTAGGCTGGCGCGCGATGTGTGGCATCGTCGGGTTCGCCGGCTCCGATCCCGAACTGCTCGAACGGATGCTGCGGTCGATCGTGCACCGCGGGCCCGACGGCCAGGGCACCGACATCGGCCGGCACTTCTCGATCGGCATGCGGCGCCTCGCGATCATCGACGTCGCGACCGGCGACCAGCCGCTCTACAGCGACGACGGCAACCTCGCGCTCGTCTTCAACGGCGAGATCTACAACCACGCCGAGCTGCGCCGCGAGTTGGAGCACCGCGGGCGCCGTTCGTCACGCACCACTCCGACACCGAAGTGATCCTCCGCGGCTTCGAGGAGTGGGGCCGCAACGTCGTCGACCACCTGACGGGCATGTTCGCGTTCGCGATCTCCGACCACGAGCGGGGCGAGCTGTTCCTCGCCCGCGACCGCCTCGGCATCAAGCCGCTCTACTACGTCGACGGGACCGGCCGGCTTCGCGTTCGCGTCGGAGCTGAAGGCGCTGTTCCAGGACGAGCGGGTTCCGCGCCGGCCCGACGTCGACGCGCTGCGGCGCTTCCTGCTTGTTCCGGCTGCACGACGACGGCGAGGACACCTTCTTCGACGGCGTGAAGCGGCTGCTGCCCGCGCACACGATGCTCGTGCGGCCCGACGGGATCGTGAAGATCGAGCGCTACTGGAACCCGCCCGTCAACCCGGAGTTCGCGTCGAGTCGCACCGACGACGACTACGCGCAGGAGTTCGCGGGCCGGTTCGACGACGTGGTCCGTCGTCATCTCATCTCCGACGTGCCGGTCGGCGTGCCGCTCTCGGGCGGGCTCGACTCGAGCGGCGTGGTCTCGACGATGGCGCGGCTGCGATCGGCGGGCACCGACCTGCACACGCAGGGGCTCTACACGTTCTCCGCGCTCTACCCGGGCGAGAGCATCGACGAGAGCGAGTACATCCACGAGGTCGAACGAGCCGTCGGCAGCATCCCGCACTACGCGTACCCGAAGCTCGACGACTTCTGGAACGAGATCGACGAGTGGATCTGGTACCAGGAGGAACCGACGATCGCGTCGGCGCCCTACGCCTACTACTCGGTGTACCGGCTGGCGAGCGAGCACGTGAAGGTGATGGTGAGCGGCAACGGCGGCGACGAGCTGCTCGCCGGGTACATCCCCTACTTCCGCACGTACCTCACGTCGGCGACTCGCGCAGCACCACTACCTCGCGGCCGCCCGCGAGATCGTCAAGGGCCGCGACCTCTACAAGAAGTACGCGGGCGAGCTCATCCGCACCAAGCTGCCCCGCCAGCGCGTCGAACGCGGTCAACGCCCGCGAGCTGCTCCGGCCGGGACCGGCCGTCTCGACCGCGTACTTCCGCGCGCACAAGAACCTCAACGAACGGCTCGCGAGCGACGTGCTCCAGTACTCGACCCCCGATCTCCTGCGCTACGAGGACAAGAACTCGATGGCGTTCTCGATCGAGGCGAGGGTGCCCTTCCTCGACCACGAGCTCGTCGAGTTCATCTTCTCGCTGCCGATCGACCAGAAGATCAAGGGCGGTTGGAACCGCGCGGTGTACCGCAACGCGATGAAGGGCCGCATGCCCGAGAAGAACCGGCTCCGCCGCTCGAAGATCGGTTTCACGAATCCCGACATCACGTGGATGAAGGAAAAGGCCGGGGAGATCCGCGCGATCTTCTCGTCGCCGGAGCTCGCGTCGCCGCGATCTGTACAGCCCAACCGCATCTCGTCACCGCGTGGGACGAGTACCTCGCCGGGCGGCCGGGCGACGGACTCATCTTCTGGCGCGTGCTCGTCACCGAGCTGTGGATGCGCCGCTACATGGACCAGTCGGTCGCGGTATGACGACCCGACGCGCGCAGGGCGCCGACTACGAACGCATCGCGGTGAAGACGCACCTGATCCACATCAAGGAGCCGCTCGAACCGGTGTTCGACGAGTACGTGAAGCCGGTCCTGCAGCCGGGCGACTGGATCGCGGTGTCGGAGAAGTTCGTGACGATCTCGCAGGGCCGCGTGATCCACCACTCGGTCGTGCGGCCGGGCGTGCTCGCCAAGCTGCTCGTCAAGGGCGTCACCAAACACCCCGACGACGTCGGCTACTCCGATCCGCGCAAGATGCAGGTCGCGATCATGCAGGCCGGATGGTGGCGCATGCTGTTCGCGATGATCATCGGCTCGTTCACGCGACTCGTGTTCCGGCGGCGGGGCGACTTCTACCGGGTCGCCGGCCACCGCATCTCCGAGATCGACGGCTTCAGCCCCGCGACGGTCAAGCCGTTCGACGAGTTCGCGATGCTCGGCCCCGCCGACCCCGACGCCGCCGCGGACGAGATCGCCGCGCACGTCGGCGCGCCGGTCGCGATCGTCGACGCCAACAACATCAACGTCGAGGTGCTCGGTACGAGCCCGGGGTTTCCCGTTGCCCGCTCGGTCGTCCGCGAGGTGCTGCTCGACAACCCGCTCGGCCAGAACGACGAGCTGACGCCGATCATCGTCGTTCGCCGCGTCGCTTCCTGACGCGCATCTTCCGGCCCGAGGCGCCTCATAGCGACCATAAGGTCCGGCAAAGTTCGCTCCCGGTGCTTGAGGCCGAGGCCGGAAACGCCGAAATATGGCGAACACCGCATTCGGAGGGGAGCCGATGGAACGCAGGAAAGCTCTCGCGGTCGCAAGTGCTGCGACCATGTTGCTCGCAAGCACGATCGTCGCCGTCGGCGCGGCCGCCGGTCTCTCGTTCCTCGGCCTGGGTGGCGCGTCCGCGGCGCACTCGGCCGCGGCCGCGACGGACACCACGAACACGAAGCCGCGCGTCGTCATCCGCCGGCGCGACCTGTACGACCGCTACGTGATCGACGTGCCCACCGACACGGCCACCGCCGCCAACGAGATCACGGCACCGCTGACCGGTCCGGCAACGCCACCGAGCACGACGACGGTGAGTGAGCCGGCGTCGACCCCGACATCGGAGGACCGCAGCGATCCTCCGGCCCGGGACGATTCGCCCGAGACGAGTCCGCCCACCACCCGGGCGCAGTCGCCCACCACCATGGCGTCGACCACGAGCGTGCCGACGACCACGACGACGATCCGGCCGCGGGGCGTCCCCACGGACTGGCCGCCGGACGAGCCGATCCCGCCGGTCCCGCCGAACTGCCAAGAGCAACGCCTCACGCTCGACGGCGTCTGGCACTGCGACCACTGAGGCCGCGTCATGACCGAACCGAACCCCGATCTCGACGCCCGGCTCGCGCGCCTCGCGGCCCGCAAGGCCGCGACCGGCAACCGGGCCGCACCGGAGCCGCCGAGCGCCGCCACGGCGTCCGGTCCGACCCGGCCGACCGGAGCCCGACGCGGGCGCCGCAAGCATCCCGCGGCGGCGGGCCGGATCCTCAGCTTCGGCCTCTCGTCGTCGGCCTTCCTCTCGATGGTCGCGGCCTTCGCGCAGACCGGCGCGGCCGGAACGTCGACCGCCGCGATCGTGACGACGCCGGTGACCGCCCGGGTCCGCACGAAGGTCGTCGTCAAGGACGTCCACCACGCGGTATACGTCGACCAGTTCGGACGGCCGGTGGCGGCGCCGTCGGTCCCGACCGGCGCGACCATCGCTCCGGCGGGGAGCCAACCCGCGGCGGGCGCGTCGCCCGGGCACTCGGGCGCGTCCGTGCCGTCCGGCGGCGCGACGTCGTCGGCGCCGTGGCCCGGCGCCGGGAGCTCGTCGAACACCCCGCCCCCCGTGTCGTCGCCGCCCCCCACATCCGGCCTCACACCGCCGGCGCCCGGTGGCGGGCCCACGCCGACGACCGCGCACGTCACGCCGCCGCCGACGGTGCCGCCCACGACAC
Organism: uncultured Actinomycetes bacterium; assembly: GCA_963829195.1. Taxonomy (GTDB): domain Bacteria; phylum Actinomycetota; class Acidimicrobiia; order IMCC26256; family PALSA-610; genus PALSA-610. The sequence continues at coordinate 376,800 of CAWHHS010000005.1, read as the reverse complement.
CGACGACCGCGCACGTCACCCCGCCGACAACGGTCCCGCCCCCGCCGCCGCCCCCGCCGTGCACAGGCAGCAAGTGCCCGTGACCGCGCGACTGCTGCCCGTCGACGTCCGCGACGACTACTGGACAGAACGCTTCGCGCACGCGATGGGGAGCACCGCGCACGTCGTCATCGGCGATGCGCCCGACGGCCTCCTCGATTGGGCCGTCGACGAGCTCGAACGCCTCGAACAATGTTGGAGCCGCTTCCGCGCCGACAGCGAGCTGTCGCAGCTGAACGCGACCGCGGGCGAATGGGTGGACGTGAGTGCGTCGATGCTGCTCGCGCTCACGTGCGCGGCCGACCTGTTCCGCGCGACCGCGGGGCGTTTCGACCCCACCATCATCGGCGCGCTCGAGCAGGCCGGCTACGACCGCACGTTCGCCGCGGTCGCACCCGTTGCCGATGGCGAGCCCGGCGGCGAGCAGGTGCCGTCGTCGGTGCCGGGCTGGGCCGGGATCGCCATCGACGAACCGGGGATGCGGGTGCGGCTCCCGGCCGGCACCCGGATCGACCTCGGCGGCGTCGGCAAGGGGCTCGCCGCCGACCTCGTCGCCGCGGGCTCGTCGAGCGCGGCGCGCGTACCGCGCTGGCCGGTCTCGGTGGCGACCTGCGCGCCCGCGGCGAACCCCCCGAGGGCGGGTGGAAGATCCCGGTGCTGCATCCGTGCGACGACACCGTCGTCGCGTTCGAGCACCCGCTCCACGACGGCGCGATCGTGACGAGCACGACGCAGATGCGACGTTGGACGCGCGGCGGTCGCCACTATCACCACCTGATCGACCCGGCGACCGGCGATTCGGCGCGCACCGGGATCGTCGCCGTCGTCGCAGCAGCGCGCGACGCGTGGTGGGCCGAGGGGATCGCCAAGTCGGTCATCGTCGCCGGCATCGACACGGGACTGCGCCTGGCCCGCGACACCAAGGTCCGGGTGTGGTTGTTCCTCGACGACGGCCGCGTGCTCGAAGCCGGACCGACGGCATGAGCGCCGGCGTGATCGCGGCACTCAACCCGCAGCTGTCGTGGTACGCGGCCCGGGCGTCGGGACTCATCGCGTGGTCGGTCGTGACGCTGAGCATCCTGTGGGGACTCGCGTTGTCGACGCGCCTCGTCCGGCGCAAGGGCGTCCCCGCGTGGCTGCTCGATCTGCACAAGTTCCTCGGCACGCTCACGGTCGTGTTCGTCGCGATCCACCTGCTCGCACTCTGGGCCGACAACTACGTGTACTTCGGCCCCCGCGAGATGCTCGTCCCGTTCGCATCCCCCTGGCGGCCCGCCGCGGTCGCGTGGGGCATCGCCGCGACCTACCTCCTCGTCGCGATCCAATTGACGTCGTGGTGGATGAAGCGGTTACCCCGCCGCTTGTGGCACGCGATCCACATGACGAGCTTCCCGATGTTCATCCTGTCGACGGTGCACGGGTTCACCTCGGGTGCCGACAACAAGAACCTCGCGGTCCAGTGGGTCGCGCTGACGGGTGGTCTCCTCGTGTTCTTCCTCGTGATGTTCCGGGTCCTCGCGCCGCGGCGCGCGAACGGCGGCGCGCGGGCGCGTCCGACCCGGCGGGTGGTGACACGGGCGGACACACCCGACGACGCCGGGTTCCGGGGCCGGAGCGCGCCCGAGCCGGCGGACGCGATCGTGCGGGCCGAGCACACCCGACCGACGCCGGCCGCGCGGTCCCGGGCCGCCGCGCAGGGCAACATCTAAGCTCCCGCGCACACAACCAGATCGCGGGGGCACAATGACATTGCGGGTCGTCGGCGCCGGACTCGGCCGTACGGGAACACACTCTCTCAAGCTGGCGCTCGAGCAGCTCCTCGGCGCGCCCTGCTACCACATGCTCGAAGTCTTCGGCCGTCCCGACGACATACCGGTGTGGCAGCGCGCCTCCGAGGGCGAGCCGGTCGATTGGAGCTCGTTGTTCGGCGACTACTCCGCGGCCGTCGACTGGCCGGCCGCCGCGTTCTGGCGCGAGCTGATGGACCAGTACCCGGATGCGGTCGTGCTGCTGTCGACCCGACCGACCGCGGACGCGTGGTGGAAGAGCGCGAACGACACGATCTTCGCGGTGTCCCGACGCGACGCACCGCCCGACCCGGTGCTGCAGGCGCAGATGACGATGATCCACACGCTCCTGGAGCGCCGGTTCACGCCGGGCTGGTCGGATGCCGAAACCGCGCAGGCGGCCTACGACGCACACAACGCAACGGTCCGCGCGACCGTGCCGAAGGACCGGCTCGTCGATTGGCAGGCGGGCGACGGTTGGGAACCGATCTGCGCCGCCCTTTCGATCCCCGTGCCCGACGCGCCGTTCCCGCACGTGAACAAGACCGACGAATTCCGCGCGATGGTCGGGCTCGACTGAGCAACCGCGTCGACCGCCCACGGCGCCTTCGAGCACCCGCGGCGGATTCTGACGGCCGGATGATCACGCGCCGCAAGCGCTTTTGACATCTTCTTGACGCTCCCCGATGCGATCCTGATGCGGCATTGACGGGTGTCCTGTTGTGATGGGACGGCGGCCGATCGGCCGCCCATGCGCATCGCGGGAGACACCTTGCTCACCGAGCCGACATCCGACGACCGAAACGGCTCCCGGCCACGCCGACGCGGCCCCGGCGACCCCGATGCCGGTGCCGCTCGTTCCCGGGCTCGAGCTGCCGCCCGACAGCCGGCGTTACCGGATCAAGAACAAGCTGCTCGGACCGCCGCTGCACACCGAGCAGCTCGAAGAGGAGCGCCTCGGCAAGCCGACCGCGCTGGCCGTCTTCGCGTCCGACAACCTCTCGTCGTCGGCGTACGCGACCGAGGAGATGCTGCGGGTCCTGATCCCCGCGGTCGGCCTGGGCGCGTTCGCACTCGTCGTCCCGATCACGACCGCCCTGCTCGTCGTCCTCTTCTTCCTGATCCTGTCGTACCGCCAGACGATCAAGGCCTACCCCACCGCCGGTGGCGCGTACATGGTGACGCGTGACAACTTCGGTCTGCTCCCCGCGCAGGTCGCCGGTGTCGCGCTCCTCACCGACTACGTGCTGACCGTTTCGGTGTCGGTCGCGGCCGGAACCGCCGCCATCGCGTCGGCGTTCAGCAGCATCGCCCCGTACGTCCTCCCAATCTCGATCGTCTTCGTGATCGTGATCGCGTGGGGCAACCTGCGCGGCGTCCGCGAGTCCGGGAAGCTCTTCGCGGTCCCGACCTACTTCTTCATCCTGAACATGGCCGTCCTCATCGGCGTCGGCGTGTTCAAGGCTTTTCACGGCGGACTCGGCGTGGCCGACTACAGCCACGCGCACGGTCTGCTGCCGTTCGGCAAGAAGGGCGACGGCCTGCTCGTCGGCGCGTCACTCGCGATCGTGCTGCACTCGTTCGCGTCGGGCGGCGCCGCCGTCACCGGCGTCGAGGCGATCTCGAACGGCGTCCCCGCGTTCAAGAAGCCGGAGTGGAAGAACGCGCGCAGCACGCTCGTCGTCATGGGCTCGCTGCTCGGCGTCATGTTCCTCGGCCTGTCGATCATGGACAGCAAGATGCACGTCCAGCCCTACCTGAGCGGCACGCCGACGGTGATCTCGCAGATCGGCAAGCTCGCGTACGGCGGCGGTCTGCTCGGCAACATCCTCTACTACTGCCTCCAGGGCGGCACGATGCTCATCCTCGTGCTCGCCGCGAACACGAGCTTCGCCGACTTCCCCCGCCTCGCGTCGTTCCACGCCGGCGACAACTTCATGCCCCGCCAGCTCACCAAGCGCGGGCACCGGCTCGTCTTCTCGAACGGCATCATCTTCCTCGCGATCGCGGCGATCGGTCTCCTGCTCCTCACCGACGCCAAGGTCGACAAGCTCATCCCGCTCTACGCGATCGGCGTGTTCACCTCGTTCACGCTGTCGCAGGCCGGCATGGCCCGCCACCACATCCGCGAGAAGGAAGAGGGCTGGCGCTCCGGGCTCTTCATCAACGGAACCGGCGCGGTCCTCTCGCTCGTCGTCGACCTCGTCATCGCCCGGTTCAAGTTCAAGCCCGAGGGCACGTGGATCGGCGCGTGGATCATCGTCGTGTTCGTGCCGATCATGGTCTTCTTCCTGATGCGGCTCGCGAAGCAGTACAAGACCGAGGACGAGGCGCTCGCGCACGACGTGCCGAAGGCGGTCGCGGCGCCGGTCCGCAAGCGGCTCGTCGTCATGGTGTTCGTCGACCGGCTCGACCTCGCCGTCGCACGGGCGATGCAGTTCGGGCGCGCGCTGCGCCCCGACGAGCTGCGCGCGGTGCACTTCGTGATCGACGAGCACAGCGCCGAGAAGCTCGCCGAGGAGTGGCGCGAGCACGGCCTGACCAACCTCGGTCTCGAGCTCATCGACTGCCCGGATCGCCGCCTCACGCGCTCCGCGGTCGAGACCGTCGCGCACGAGCTGAGCTCGGGCGACTCCGAGGTGTGCGTGCTGCTGCCCGAGCGCAAGTTCAACGGCGCCTGGCACCGGATCCTGCACGACCAGACCGCGGAGTCGCTGTCGAAGGAGATCTCGCGGTTGCCGCACGCGAACGTCACGATCGTGCCGTTCCACTTCGACGAGCGCGGCGCGATGGCCGTCGAAGAGGTCGCGCGCCGAGTCAGCCGCAGCAACGGCAACGGCAACGGTCACGCGAAGAACAACGGCAAGGCGAAGACGAACGGCAAGCCGCTCGCCGACACCCTGACGATCGCCCGGCCCCCGGGAACGAACCCGATCGGCGAGGTGCGGTGCCGCCAGAACGTGAAGGTGCACGGCCGGATCCAGGCGATCCGGGTCGAGCCGTTGGGCGGCAGCCCGAGCCTCGAGTGCACGGTGGTCGACGAGACCGGCGGCGTCTCGGTCGTGTTCTTCGGTCGTCGTCAGATCGAGGGCGTCGCGATCGGCGCGACGCTCACCGTCGAGGGCATGGCGATCGACCACCACGGCCGTCTCGCCATCGTCAACCCCGTCTACGAGCTCCGCTGACGCACCGTTCCGGCAACGTGGCGACCGATGGGGGCATGGGGACGTTCAACGACGACCACCGGTACTGGCAGGACCGCTTCGACTCGCGCCGGGTCGCCGACCGGATCGACCAGCTCCTCGTCAGCGAGCGGGTCGACGACAACGCGAAGGCGTTCATCGAGTCGCGCGACATGTTCTTCCTGGCGACGTGCGACGCCGAGGGTCACCCGCAGTGTTCCTACAAGGGCGGTGACCCGGGCTTCGTGCGCGTCGTCGACGACCGGACGCTCGCGTTCCCCGTCTACGACGGCAACGGGATGTTCCTCTCGCTCGGCAACATTCGAGGCCAGGCGAACGTCGGCATGCTGTTCATCGACTTCGAGAACCCCAACCGCGTCCGCGTGAACGGGATCGCGACGGTCGACCTCGACGATCCCCTCCGGCCGGAGATGCCCGGCGCCGTGCTCGTCGTACGCGTCCGCACGACGCAGGTCTTCCCGAACTGCTCGCGCTACATCCACAAGATGCAGCTCGTCGAGCGGTCGCAGTTCGTGCCGAAGCCGCGCGGTCGAGGCGCCGATCCCCGACTGGAAACGGATGACCTGGGCGCAGGACTACCTCCCGGCGAACGATCCGGCCCGGGCCGCGGAACCGCTCGGCTGACGCGCCCGGAGCTACGCGCCCGTGGACGGTTCGTCCGCGGGCAGCAGCACGTTCGGGTTCAGGATCCCGTCCGGGTCGAACGCGCGCTTGATGCCGCGGTACACGTCGATCTCGGCCGCGCTGCGCACGAGATGGAGGTAGCGCCGCTTGGCCGTGCCGATGCCGTGTTCCGCGCTGATCGAGCCCTCGAGCGAGGCAACGAGCTCGAACACGGACCGCGACGACGTCCTCCCCGTCGAGCGGCACCCCGGTCACGTTGACGTGGACGTTGCCGTCGCCGGCGTGGCCGAACATCCACACCGCCGCGCCCGGCGCCACGGCCTCGACACATCCGGGGACGGCGTGGATGAACGCGGCGAGACGGTCGGCGGGCAGCGAGACGTCGAGCTTGAGCGGGGACCCGACGAGGTTGATCGCCTCCGTGTGCGCCTCGCGGTAACGCCACAACGCGCGCGCCGACGGCGCGTCGGTGGCGACCGCGACGTCGGCGACCGCGTCACAGTGCTCGACCGCGCGTTGGAGCGCGTCGGTCGGGTCGCTGTTGGCCGCCGCCTCGACGAGCACGTAGGCCGTGTGTGCGGCGCGGAACGGGCGAGCGAGCCCGAACTGGTCGCACACGAGCTGGAGCCCGTCGTCGAAGAACAGCTCGATCGCGTTCGCGCAGTCGAGCTCGCGCCGGATGGTCCCCACCGCGTCGAGTGCGGCGTCGACGTCGTCGAACGCGCACAGCGCGACGACCGTGTACCGCGTCGGCGCGTGGAGCCGGACGCGCGCCGCGGTGATCACCGCGAGCGTGCCCTCGCTGCCGCACAACAGGGTCGCGAGGTCGTAGCCGGAGTTGTCCTTCTCGAGGCCGTCGAGGCGGCGGATCACGCGACCGTCGGCGAGCACGGCCTCGATGCCGACGAGCTGGCGCCGCGTCGGCCCGTAGCGCAGCACGTGCACGCCGCCGGCGTTCGTCGCGACGTTGCCGCCGACCGTCGCGACGTCGCGGGCCGCGAGATCGACGCCGTACTGCCAGCCCGCGTCGCGCGCCGTGCGCTGCAGCGTCGCCAGCGTGACGCCCGCCTGCGCGGTGACCTGACCCGTACGGGGGTCGACCGGGCCGATCGCGTCGAGCCGGCGGAGGTCGAGCACGACCTCGCCGTGCAGCGGGACCGAGCCGCCGACGAGTCCGGTGTTGCCGCCCTGCGGGACGACCGCAACGCCGGCGGCGTTGCAGATCCGGAGCACCGCCGCGACCTCGTCGATGGTTCCGGGCCGCACGACCGCGTCGGTCGAGCCGCGGAACCGCCCGGTCCAGTCGACGACCTGCGCGGCGACGACGTCCGGATCGGTCCGGACGTGCTCCGCGCCGACCGCGTCACGAAACGATTCGAGCAAACGGGACGAGTCGCTCATTGCGCGGATGCTACGGCCGGGCGGGCGGCCGCCTCGCGTGTCAAGATCAGGCGGTGTCCGATCCGCCGCCGCTGCGTGGACGTCTGCTCGTCGCCGCACCGCCCCTCGTCGATCCCAACTTCGATCGCACCGTCGTGCTCATGCTCGAGCACGGCGACGACGGCGGCCTCGGCGTCGTGTTGAACCGGAGCAGCGAGACCTCGCTCGACGACGTGTTCCCCGAGTGGCGCGAGCTCGCGTCGCCGCCGGAAGGCGTGTTCATCGGCGGCCCGGTCGCCACCGATGCCGTGATCGCGCTCGCGCGGCGCCGCGCAGTCGACGTCGACGGCTTCGTCCCCATCGTCGGCGATCTCGGAACCGTCGACCTGACCGAGGACCCGCTCCGCATCGGCGCGTCCCTGGCGACCCTGCGGGTCTTCGCGGGCTACGCGGGCTGGGGCTCCGGTCAGCTCGAAGCCGAGCTCGAGCAGGGCGCGTGGTTCGTCGTCCCGCTCGATCCCGACGACCCGTTCACCGGCAACCCCGGAACGGCTGTGGCGCGACGTGTTGCGGCGCCAACGCGGCCGCCTCGCCCTGTTCGCGAACTACCCCGAGGACGCGACGGTCAACTGATGCGGGTCGCGTCGGACTCGGTTCCGGTCGGCGCGGTGCGCGCGGTCGAGGTGGGAGCCGGCGAGTTCGTCGTCTGGCGCGGCGCCGACGGTCGCGTCCGGAGCGCGCCGCGGTGGTGCCCGCATCTCGACCACGATCTCGCCGACGGCTACGTGAACGGGTCCGAGCTCGTGTGCGCGGGTCACGCGTGGGCGTTCGACGGCGCGGGGAACACGTACAAACGCAACGAGCTCGGACGCGTCGATCCGAAGGGCTCGGTACCGGTGCTCGCGATCGTGGAGACCGGCGGCACGATCGACCTCGACCTCGGCTGACGGCTCCGTCGGCCTTCGTTGGGCGCGTCCGCGCACGCGTTCGGTACCGTCCCGGTTCCCATGGCGACCGTCTACCCGCCCGAACAGCATCTCCTGCGCGACCTGCGCTTCTCGTTCGACCACGACGCGGCGAACGGCCGGAGCCGGGCGTGGATGCCCGTGGTCCCCGAGCTGTGCACCGATCTCGGTCACGCCCGGGCGGGCGCGCTGGCGACGCTCGTCGACGTCATCGGCGGCGGTCTCGCCGCGAGCGCCGCCGAACCCGGATGGATCGCGACCGCCGATCTCACGTTGCACCTCGTCGGCGCGGCGCGGCCCGGCTCCGTCGTCGAGGCGCGCGCCGACGTGCTGCGCGCCGGCCGCACGACCGTGGTGATCGAGGTCGCGCTCGTCGACGAGCACGAACGCGACATCGGCATCGCGACCATGAGCTTCGCGGTGCTCCCTCGGCGCGACACCAATCCCGACGTCGGTGCCATCCGCACGAGCCCGTCGACGATGGCGATGCCGGAGTCACGACTCGCGCGCCCGCTGCTCGTGGAGCTCGGAGTCGAGGTGGTCGACCCGGCCCGCGGCGTGATCGAGGTTCCGGTCGTCGACTGGTGCCTCAATTCGATGGGCGCGATGCAGGGTGGTGTCGTCGCGACGGTCGCCGAGGTCGCGGCCGAGACCGCGCCGCGCGCGGCGACGGGCGAACCGCTCGTCGTCAACGACCTCTACGTCACCTATCTCGGCTTCGGCAAGGTCGGGCCGGTGCGTCGGCGGTCGACGTCCTCTCGGCGGTCGACGGCCACGGCATCGACGCGGGTGTCGAGCTCGTCGACGCGGGCGCCGAGAACCGCCAGATGACCGTCGTGCACGCGGTCGCGACGCGGGGCCTGGCGTGAGCCGCGTTCGAGCGAGCCGGAGACCGGTCGCGACGTCGGGCGCTACATGGGCGTCACCATGCGCGAGATCGGCGAGGGTCACCTCGTCGGCCACGCCGACGTCGCGCCGCACCTGCGTCGGGCCGGCCGGCGGCGTGCGGACCGGCGCGCTCCTGACGATGATCGACAACGTCGGCGGGCTCGGCGGCGGGCTCGCCGCGCTCCCCGACGGCTGGGTGGTCTCGACCAACCTCGCGGCGCGCGTCGTCGCGCTCGAGCACGCCGGTCCGCTCCGCCTCGACGTCGCGCGTCCTGCGGCGCGGCCGCAACAACGTCGTCACCGAGGTTCAGATCCGCGACGAGGGCGCACGCGACGCATTCGTCGCGAGCGGCATCCTCACGTCCGCGATCCTCGTCCCCGAGAACGGCCCGCCGCAGTGGGCGCGCCCGCTGGTGCTCGACACCTCGCTCGGTCGCGCCGCCGATCTGCCGGCGATCGAAGCGTGGCTCGGCGTGCGCGCCGGTCGGCGCCGACGCGGTCGAGATCGACCTCGCCGACGAGCTGCGCAACCCGTGGGGGATCCTGCACGGCGGTGTCGTCGCGACGCTCGTCGACCTCGCCGCGGAACACGCGAGCGGTGGCGGCTACACGACCGACGTCGTGCTGCACTTCCTCGCACCCAACCGCGTCGGTCCGGTGCGGGCGATCGCGCGCGTGCTCGGTGCACGCGCCGACGGCAAGGTCCTGCGGGTCGAGGTGCGCGACGTGGGCGCGCAGCGTACGACCGCGCTCGCCATCGTCACCGCCGCTCCGCCCGACTGAACCACGCCGGGGCGCGGGCTACGCCTTGGTGAACTCCACCGGCAGGTGCTGGATGGTGGTCACCAGTGCGTTCGCACCGCGTTCGGCGTCGACGCCTGCGGGCACGTGGATGTCGGGGAGCCGCGCGAACAGCTCCTCGAGCAGGATCCGGATCTCGGTGCGCGCGAGGTTCGCGCCGAGGCAGAAGTGCGGGCCCGTACCGAACGCGAGGTGCAGGTTCGGCGAACGATCGACGCGGAACTCGTCGGGGTCGTCGAACACGTCGGCGTCGCGGTTCGCACTCGGGTACACGTTGAGGAGCACGTCGCCCGCGGCCAACGTGCGGCCCCGCAGCTCGGTCTCGCGGGTGACGGTGCGCGAGAAGCTGATCACGGGCGAGACGTAACGCAGGATCTCTTCGGTCGCGCTGTTCACGAGTCCCATGTCGGCGACGAGCTTGTCGCGCTCTCGCGGGAAGTTGGAGAACGCGAGCATGCCGCCCGACAGCGCGTTGCGCGTCGTCTCGTTGCCGGCGACGAGCAGCAGCACCAAGAAGGAGAGCAGGTCGTCGGAACCGAGGCCGAGACCCTCGCCCGCGCCGCTCAATGCCCCCTCCTGCACGCGGTTCTGCAGCGCGGCGTGGTCGAAGGAGATCTCGCCGGCGTCGGCCGACGACAACAGCACCGAGATGAGGTCGTCCTGCGGGTGCGCGCGCCGCTCTTCGAGCAGCCCGACGAGATAGGTGATGTATTCGCCCCACGCCTCGCCCGCCGCGGCCTGGCGCGGATCGTCGGCGTCGGCGCCCTCGCCCGCCATCATCGTGTCCGACCAGTGCGCGAGCTGCTCCCGTTGGTCGGTCGCGAGGCCGAGCATCTCCGCGATCACGATCAGCGGCAGCGGCTTGGCGATGTCGTCGACGAAGTCGCACGAGCCCTGGGCCGCGACGTTGTCGACGAGATCGCGCGCGAGCTCGCGGATGTGGTCCATCAGGTTCGTGATGCGCGCGCCGGTGAAGCCGCGGCTGATCAGCCGGCGCTGGCGGGCGTGCTCGGGGTCGTCCATCGAGACGATCGAGAGCGCGTCGGCGCCGCCGCCCTTCGGCCGCACGCCCTGGCCGCTGCAGAACAGCTCGGGTTGGCGCTCGACGTAGGAGATGTCGTCGTACTTCGACACGACCCAGATGCCGTTGTGCTCGTCGCGGTGGACCGGATCGTTCTCGCGCATCCAACGGAAGACGTCGTGCGCGACGCCGCGCACGTACAGCGTCGGGTCGAGGGCGTCCGGTTCGTACGGTGCGGCCGGGGCGGTCATGACTCCTCCAGGGGAACGAGATTCTCGGGGTTGCTATCGGCAGCGAAATCGCCGGCCTTGTCGGGGACAACCCGGGCGAAAACGTGCGCGAGCTCGCGCGCTCGCGCCGCGAGCGCGGCCCGGCGCCCCTCGGATTGCGGCAGATGCTCCACCAGGACACCAATGACCGAGTTGCGGATCGCGCGGACGACGGCGGGATCGTGCAGCCCGGGGGCGTCGGAGCACAGGTCGGCGAGCCACGCCGCCAGCGCGTGCTCGAACGCGTTCGCAGTCTCGAGCAACGGCTGGAGCACGTCCTCGTCGCCGTGGATCGCGTCGGCGATGAGCGCCCGCCAAAGATCCTCCTCGGCGGTCATGCCGACGAACAGGTGGTCGAGCAGCGCCGCGAGCCGGTCCTCGACCGAACCGGCCAGGCCCTCGGGGAACGGCGACGACGGCGGTCGAGGTCGACGGCGCGCCGGTGCGCGATCGCGGCCTGGAGCAGGTCGTGCTTCGACGGGAAGTAGTGGTACAGCGTGGCGACGTTGAGGTCGCACGCCGCCGCGACCGCCCGCATGCTCGTGCCGTGCGCGCCGCCGCGCGCCATGAGAGCGAGCGCCGCTTCGAGGATGCGATCCCGTTGGCCGGGAGCGGCGGACGGCGTCGACATTGATCGTGACCCTATCAAACGTTCGTTTGGGCTCGCGTCCTTGCGCTCAGACCGAGTAGAAGGAGGGCCGTGCCGGACGACGAGCTCCCGGGGGAAGCCGAGTTCCTCGCGAGCTACGACCCGGCCCGCTACCCGCCGCTCGCGGTCACCGTCGACGTCGTGCTGCTCACCGTGCGCTCCGGCCGCCTGTCCGTGCTGCTCGTGCAGCGCCGCGGCCATCCGTTCCGCGGGCGGTGGGCGCTGCCGGGCGGGTTCGTCGAGCCCGACGACGACCTCGACGGCGCGGCACAGCGCGAGCTCGACGAGGAGACCGGCGTGCTGGTCGCCGGGTTCGGCGAGTCGGTCGCGCTCGGCCACATCGAGCAGCTCCGCTCCTACGGCAGCCCCGGTCGCGACCCGCGCATGCGGGTGGTGTCGGTCGCGTACGTCGGCTTCACCGCGCACAACGAGCCCGCGGTCGCCGGCTCCGACGCGGCCGACGTGCGCTTGTGGGCGATCGACGACCTCGCGATCCCCGGTCTCGGCAGCGACGAGGGCGTGCCGCTCGCGTTCGACCACGCGCAGATCATCGCCGACGGCATCGAGCGCTCGCGCGCCAAGCTCGAGTACACGACCCTCGCCACCGCGTTCCTCGACGAACCGTTCACGCTGGGCGAGTTGCGGCGCGTGTACGAAGCGGTGTGGGGCGAGACGCTGCACGAGGGCAACTTCCGGCGCAAAGTGCTGTCGACGCCCGGGTTCGTCGAGGCGACCGGCAGCACCGCGCCGACCGTCGGGCGCCCGGCCGCGCTCTACCGCCGGGGTCGGGCGACGCGCCTGCACCCGCCGATCCTCCGGCCGTGACCGCGCCGCGCGTCGGTGTCTTTCCCGGTTCGTTCGACCCGTTGACGATCGCGCACCTCGCGATCGCCGAGGAGGCCGCGACGCGTCGCCGACCTCGACCGCGTCGACCTCGCCCTCTCGAACATCGCGCTCGGCAAGGACGCGGCCGCGCAGTCGCGCATCGATGCGCGCGCCGCCGCGATCACGCGCGCCGCGCAGCGCGCGTCCGTGGCTCGGGCTCGTCGTCACCGACGCGCAACTGATCGCCGAGATCGCGTCGGGCTACGACGTCGTGATCATGGGCGCCGACAAGTGGGCGCAGGTGCGCGACCCGGCGTGGTACGGCGGCGACGCCTCGGCACGCGACGCCGCGCTCGGCGTCGCTCCCGCGGGTGCTCGTCGCGCCGCGTCCCGGCTTCGACGTGGTCGGTGCCGAAGCGCTCGACATCGATCCCGCGCACGCGGCACGTCTCGTCGACGCGCGCCCGCGCCGGTGAGCACCATCTCGTCGTCGCCGACACGCGTCGCCGCCTGCTCGTCGACGGCAACAACGTGATCGGCAGCCGCCCCGACGGGTGGTGGCGCGACCGTCCGGCCGCGGCCCGGCGGCTCGTCGGCGAGCTCCGGACGTTCGCCCGCCGTACCGGCGAGCCGCTCACGGTCGTGTTCGACGGCCGCCCGCTCGCGGGTCTCGGCGAAGGCGAGCACGACGGCGTGCGCGTCGCCTACGCGCGGCGCGGCGGGCGCGACGGCGGCGACGACCGCATCGTCGAAGAGGTCGAGAACGACGCCGACCCCACGTCGCTCACCGTCGTCACCTCAGATCGCGCGCTCGCGGATCGGGTGCGCGCGTTGGGCGCAACGGTGCAAGGAGCGGGCGCGCCTCACTCGCGAGTTGGGATCGGAACGCCGCTGACGCCGTCGTCGCGTTCGACACCGAACGTGTTCAGCGCCATCGACACCAGGTGGTACTGGCCGACGGTGAAGACGACATCGAGCAGTCCCTGCGCGTCGTAGTGCGACGCGAGCGCCATGTAGGTCGCGTCCGTCAACGTCTGCCGTTGGTGCAGCTCGTCGGCCGCGCGGAGTAGCAACGCGTCGCTCTCCGACCATCCCGCGGCGTCGGGACCTTCCGCGATGCGCGCGATCTCGTCGTCGGCGATGCCGATGCCGCGCGCGATCGCGACGTGCTGGCCCCACTCGTACGCGGCGCAACAGTTCCAACCGGTCCGCAGGATGAGCAGCTCGCGTTCGCGCGGCGGGAGCGTGCTCTTCGCGAGCACGTGGTTACCGAACACCAGCCACCGTTTCATGAGCTTCGGATGGTGCGCCAGCGTCGCGAAGATGTTGAGACTGCGACCGCTCAGGAGCTCGCGTGTCTCGTCGTCCCACTGGTCACTCGGCAGCGGCTGCAGGCGAGGCTCCACGAAGCGACAGCGTAGGCTCGTTCGATGCCTCGCGACATCCGCGCCGACACCGCGCTCACCCTCGATCCCGACCGGCCGGGACGCTTCCACGCGCACCTCGACGAGGGTTGGAAGGTCGTCTACATCTTCGGCGGCGTCTCCATGTACGCCGCGCTCCGAGCGATGGAGGAGGCGCTCGGGCGCGCCGACCTGTCGCTCGTGACCGCGAACGCGATCTTCCTCGCGCCGGTCCCGCCCGGTCCGATCACCATCGATGTCGAAGTCCTTCGCGACGGCCGGCGGGCCTCACAGGTCGCCGCCGACCTCTGCGTCCCGGGGGTCAGCGGACCGGCGCTGCGCGTCCACGGCGTGTTCGGCGCCGCGCACGACACCGACCTCGCGCACCAAGAGGTCCGCTTCCCCGAGGTGCCCGGCCCCGGCGCCATCGAGATCCCGCCCGACCGGCCCGAACCCGTTCGGCCACATCAACTTCCACGAGCAGACGGAATGGCGACCGGCGAGCCCGCTCGACGACCCCGGCAAAGGGCACTTCCTCTCGTGGGTCCGCCTGCGCGAGTCCGAGCCGCACCTGCTCAGCCTCGCGGTCCACGGCGACGTGCTCGGCCCCGCCGTCGGCCGGGCGCTCGGTCCCCCCGACGAGCGCGGGCATGTTCATGGTGCTGTCGCTCGAGATCGGCATCCGGTTCGTGCGCGCCCCGGTCTCGGCCTGGGTGCTGCAGGAGATCGAGGCCTGGCACATCGGCGACGGCTACGCCACCGGCCCGGCCCGTCTCTGGGACGAGGACGGCCGCCTCTGCGCGATCGCCACCCAGACCGCGCACCTGCGCCGCCACGTGCCTGCGCAGTACGCCCGGGTGGGCGGGCAACCTCGGCGTGTTCCCCACCCGTCCGCACGCCGAGGATTGCCTACCCGACCCCCACTTCCCCCGTGGGAGTAGTGAATACCGCGACCACTCTCCGTGGCAAGAGTTTTCTGCCCGCCGCGGCGAGTTTCCGCGGGACCGGCGGCCGGCAGATGGGCGACGGTCCGTTTTGTGGCATGGGTAACACCCCGGTCCGCTCTTCACGCGGCCGTCAGGTTGGCGGGGCCGCCGCCCGATACATCACCTGTGAGACGTGTCGGCGGAGCACTGGCGACTGATCGGGGCCTCCCTGTTCGTCTTCGCGTCCGGACCCGCCGCGATCCTCGCCGTGCCCTGGCTCGAACGTGCGCACCTCATCGCGCCGACACGCCGCTGTGGCTCATGCTCTCGCTGCTGGTCGCGTGCAGCGTGGCCAACGCGGCGGTCATCGCCATCGAAGGGCACCTGCCTCCGAACGTCGGCCTGCAGATGCGGGCCGCGGTCGCGGCGATCAGCACCGCCTGGGTCGTCTACGCGACGGGCTGGGGATCACTCCTCGTGATCGCGTACGCGATCGCGATCGCCGACGCCATGCGCGTCCACGGGTCCCGCGCGTGGCGCCCGGGCCTCGCGTGGAGCGTCGCCGCCGTCTTCTGTGGAGAGGTCCTGATCGAGCTCGGCATCGCGCCGTCGATCATGGCGCCGTCGACCTCGCACGCCGTCGCCGGCACCACGACCGTCCTCCTCGCGCTCATCGCGCGAATGCTCGGCACGACGTCGAAGACCGCCGAGGACGCCGCGGTCCGCATCGAGGAGGGTCGCTCCTACTTCCGCGATCTCGTGCAGCACGCGGCCGACGTCATCGCCCTCGTCAGCGAGGACATGCAGATCGAGTACGTCAGCCCCGGCATCGAGGCGATGGTCGGCACTTCGGCCGTCGCGTGCGTCGGCCAGCCCATCAGCGCCGTGCTCGGACGCGACGCTGCCGCGGACATCGGCGCGCGCGCACGAGACCCTCACGCTCTCCGACTACGTGAGCTGCGAATGGCGGCTCACGAACGAGCTGCACGGCCAACGCCAGGTCTACGCACGGTTGACGCTGCGCCACGACAAGTCACTCGTGCTGAACCTGCGCGACGTCACCGAGCAGCGCGAGCTCGAGGCGCAACTGCAGCGCCGGGCGAGCGTCGACGAGCTGACCGGCCTGCCCAACCGCGCGCGCGCTCGACCCAGCAGCTCGGCCAGCGCGACCGCGTCGACGTGACGGTGTTGTTCATCGACCTCGACGGGTTCAAGGAAGTGAACGACTCGCTCGGTCACGAACAGGGCGACCGGGTGCTGCGCGACGTCGGGTCGCGCATCGCGTCGGTCGTCCGCAGCGGCGTCACCGTCGGCCGGCTCGGCGGCGACGAGTTCCTCGCGATCATGCAGGGCTCCGACATCGACGGCCGCCCGCGTCGTGGCCAAGCGCATCATCGACGGGATCGTCGAGGTCGGATCGGTCCTCACCCGCTTCCCGCTCGAGCGCGAGCGTCGGCATCGCGACGGGCACGCCCGCTCGAGTCGGCGGAGGCGATCCTGCGCCGGGCCGACAAGGCGATGTACGAGGCGAAGGCGGAAGGACCCGGCCGGATCCGCGTCGCGGACGACGTGGCCTCTCCCGACCCGCGCGTCCTCGATCTCCCGTCTCGACCTGAGCCGGACCGCGCCCGGGCGCGACTCACGCGGGGCGTTCGACCTTCAGCACCTTCCGCTCGCTCGGCAGGTTCTCGTAGAGGTCGGCGACGAGGTCTTCGCGGAGCGACCTTGCAACCCGGATCGTCCCAGCGGTTCTCCCACTGGTGCGGATCGTCCTCGACGTCGTAGAGCTCGCCTTCGGTGCCGTCGTACGCGACCGAGCTGATCGGCCCGATGCCGCCACCGAACATGCCCGACGCCGCGAAGAACTCCTCGAGCCCGTTCGGCTCGCCGACGGTCGACGGCTCGTACACGGTGCAGAGCCAACCCGTCGCGGTAGATCGACCGCATGTGCATCCCGTAGCCGGGGAACTGCGAGTCCCACTCGCACAGCACGCGCTCGCGCGCCGCAGCCGGGCGCGGTCGGCAGCGGCGAGCCCTGCATCCAGTCGCGGCCGGCTCGACGCCGGCGATCTCGCAGAACGTCGGCGCGAGGTCGAGCTGGCCGACGGGCTCGGTGATCTCCTTGCCGCCCACGATCCCGGCCGACGGCGCGGGCCGCCACACCATCGGGAGCCGCATCAGCGAATCGGTGTGGAACGGCCCTTTGAAGATCAGGCCGTAGTCGCCCTGCAGCTCGCCGTGATCGGTCGTGAAGAACACGTCGGTGTCGGCGTCCCAGCCGCGCGCCGCGACGCGTCGGAGCACACGGCCGCACGCCTCGTCGATGAGCTCGTTCATGATGTGCGCCATCGCGTTGATCTCGCGGATGTTGTCGTCGGTGACCTCCTGCGGGCGGTAGCGTACCGGGGCCGCCCTCGGCGTTGACGAAGCGGCCTTCCCAGAGACCGAGCCAGTGCGCCGGCTTCTGCGCGAGCACGCGTTCGATCGCGTCCTTGCTGCCGGGATGACCGGGCGGGAGGTCGAGGTCGCGCCAGTTGCAGCGGTGCTGTTCGCTCGCGGGCGGATCCCACGGATGGTGCGGGTCGGGGAACGACATCCACACGAACCAGTCGGCGTCGTCGGGCAACGAGTCGAGGTACGCGATCGTGCGGTCGGCGACCCAGTCGGTGTGGTACCACTCGCGCGGGATCGGGTTGATCCGCGTCTCCGGCGCGCCGGTCTCGCCGCCCGGCTGCGCGGCGAGCAGCGGTGAGAACCCATGCGTCGCCTCGATGCCGTGGGTGTCGATCAGCCAGCGCCCGTAGTGCTGCAACGGCCGGTCGCCGAACGCGGGAACGTGCATGGCGAGCTCGGCGTGCTCGAAGCCGCGGTACGGGCCGGTCGAGCCGCGTTCCGCCATGCGGTTCTCGGGCCACTGCAGCCGCAGGTCGAAGCCGGGCTCGAAGTGGGCCTTGCCGAGCAACGCGGTGCGGTAGCCCGGCCTTCTCGTTCAGGTACTCGGCGACGCTCGGCGCGTCGGCGGGCAACGGGACGCCGTTCGCGACGACGCCGTGCGTGCGCACGTACTGGCCGGTGAGCATCGTCGAACGCGCCGGCATGCACACGGTGTTCTGGTTGTACGCGCGGCGGTAGTTCACGCCGTCGCGGCGCGAGGCCGTCGACGACCGGTGTACGCGCGATCGTTCCGCCGTTGCAGCCGAGCGAGTCGTACCGCTGCTGGTCGGTCGTGATGAAGAGGATCTTGCGACCCATCAGATGTCGCCGCCGCGCGGCGTGCACGCGAGCAGCACCGTGCGCTCCAGCCCCGACTCGCGGTGCTCGTGCGCGGCGTCGTACTCCTTCGACGTCGTCATCTCCACGAACGCCTTGCGGCTCGGGTACTGCACCAGCGCGATCGCGTCCCACGCGTCGGCGTCGAGGTCGCCGATCAACGTCTGGTCGACCTTGCCCATCCACAGGACCTTGCCGCCGCGGGCCTCGACCATCTGCACGGCCGCGCCGCCGTACTTGTTGTACTCGGACGCGCCTTCGCGCGGCTTGAACTTCAAGAGGTTGAGCATGACGACCGGACCCTCGTCGGGTGCGTTCATCAGCTCGAGGAACTGTTCCTTGTTCGGTCGGATCCCGCTCATTGCATGTTCCCTTCGGTGAGCTTGCGAATGGTCTGGGTGAGGACGCGCCGCGCGCGCGCGACGCTGCAGCCCTGCGCGGAACGGAGACGGTTCCAGGCGTCCCAGCTCGTCATCGCGTCGAGCGCGTCGAGCGCGTCGGGGTCGAGGCCGGGGAACATCGATTCGAGCTGCCGGCGCAGGATGCGATCGAGGCGCGCGAGGTTGCGGGTGATCGACGGCGAACGGTGCACCGAGAGGAGCGCGGCGCGGCGGACGGGCGTGACGGCCTCGAAGAACGCGGCGCGTTGGTCGACGAGCTCCTCGACCGAAGCCACCGGCCCGATCAGCGGCTCCAACCGCTGCCACTGCCGGCGCGCCACCTCGACGCGCATCGCCTCGACGTCGACGAAGTGATTGTGCACCGAGCGCACGGACACGCCCGCGCGCGCGGCGATCTCGGGCACGCTCGGCCGCAGCTCGCCCGCCTCGTAGCTCGCGAGCAACGCGTCGATGATCGCCTCCCGGTTCCGGGCCCCGCGTTGCACCCGCCCGTCGACCACCGTCACGAGAGCGATTGTGACACTAGTTGCACGAACCCTGCAACTAGTTGTCCGGGCGCGCAGAGTGCTGCCCGACGCATTCATGCGACTGTGGATGCCCCCGGGAGACATTGCATGTCGAATGAACGAGATGCCGGCCCGGTCGCACGCGCGGCCGGGCTCACGTAGGGTGGCGGCGACATCCAGCCAAGAAGGGGGGCCGCGTGCACACCACATCGCGGTTTCGGATCTGCCGGCCGGCGCTGATCGTTGCGTCCGTTGCCACCCTCGCCGTCGCCGGGCTCGCGGGTCCGAGCGCGGCCGCCGCGCCGCCTCCCGCCGTCTACTCGGTGCGTACGGGCGCGATCGTCGTGCTCCCCGACGCGGGCAATGCGTACACGACGGTCGCATCGCTCACGCTCCCGAAAGGATCGTGGAGCATCACCGCGAACGCCACCCTGATCGACTTCAACTCGGGCGACTTCGTGCGCTGCCGCCTCGACAACAGCGGTGCCATCCTCGACGGCGGGTCGACCACCTACCTCGAGGACACCGTCGCCGATGTGTCGAACGCGGGCGTGGTGAAGACGACCATCCCGGTCAACATCTCGTTGGACTGCGGCCACGACCATGCCGCGACCGTCGCCGGACAGTTCTACGTCGACCCGGGCGCGACCCTGATGGCGGTCGCGGCCGGCGGCAACATCAAAGGCCCGACGAGCCGCGACCGCGACGCCGACGGTCGTGCAGCAGCGCAGCACCGCCCAGGTGCCGCTCGGGCCGCAGTCGGGCACCCTCGTGACCTCGGTGCGGGTGGGCGCGGGCACCTGGGCCTTGCGTGCGAACCTTTCGGCCGTCGATTTCGGTACCTTCGACTTCGCGGAATGCGAGCTCGTCAACGGCGCGAGCGACCTCGGCGACCAACAGGTCGTGGTCGGTCATTCCGACGTGATCGTGAGCAACTTCGTGGTGCAGGGCGCCTTCACGACGACGAAGAGCGCAACCGTGCAGCTCCTGTGCTCCGCGGCCCAGACCACCGGTGTCTACATCGATCCCGGCGCGACGCTCACGGCCACGCTCGTACCCACGCCCGCGAACCTGGTCTCCGGCGAAGGTGGCGGCCTGCTCTCCGACACCGGCGGTGCGCAGACCAAGGTGTTCCACGAGAAGCTGCCCGCCGGCGCCTGGCGCGTCTCGAGTGTCATGACGACGGACGTCGCGAACCCGAACGGAAGCATCGGCGGCGCGACCGATTTCGTGCGCTGCACGCTCCTCGCCGGAACGAGATCGATCGACGGGGGCGCCACGGTGCTCATCAACACGGTCGACTCCGCCGGCGACTACGGCAACTTCGAGCAGGCGATCGTCAACACGGGAACGTTCACCGCGAAGCAGCCGTGGACGCTCAACGTCAGCTGTTCGCACGACCGCGACGATCTCCACCGGATCGCACTGGCGGGTGGTCTCCTTCAGCCCGATCCTCGCGGTGCGGCTGGGACCGATCAGGGCGACGGTCAGCTGACCTCGTCGCCCTGGGGCAGTGCGATGTCGAGCCCCACGGGAGCCTCGGCATCGTCCGGGCCGGGAACCTCGACGATCCGCTCGTCGACGTCGTCCCATTCGGTGCGCAGCGCCCGTGACATCACCGTGTGCTGGAGGTAGAGCGCGGTGATGTAGGTGAGCTCGAGTGTCGCCTGGTCACCGAGCTGGTCGTGGATCGCCGCGAAGAGCTGGTCGGCGACGCGACCGCGATCGAGCACGAGGCAGTCGGTGAACGCCAACACGAGGCGCTCCAGCTCGGTGAAGCACGAAGCCGCCGGCCAGTAGCCGACCGCGGCGATCTTGTCGTCGGGGACGCCGAGCGCCCGCAGCGACTTGCAGTGCTGGGAGAACACGAACTGGCTCCCGGCCGCCCATCCCGCCCGGGCCTGGCCGAGCTCCCGCAGCACCGGGTCGAGGACGCGGCGCGGGCTCTGGTACAGCCCGAACCCCTGCACCGCGTGCTCGAGGATGTCGGGGACGTTCGCGAACACCGGCCACCAGTCACCCCGGGTGCCGGTGGCGGTCCCGGGCTCGGCCACCGGGTCGCGATCCCCGAAGAGCAGGTCGTACATCACCGTGACGATCGGCGCGCTCGCCTCGGACCGGCTGACTTGATGGAGACGAGGCATGACGAAAGCTCCCGGCGTCGGATGGCGAGCGCCGCGAGCCTTCACCGCGACGCGCGGGAGGTCAAGCCCCGGCTCGCCCCGCCGTCCTAGCGTGACGGCGTGGACGACATCCTGATCGCGCTCGCCGCGCGAACACGCCGAGCTCGCCGCGCTCGTCGACGCCTGCTCGAACGACGAATGGGACCGCCCGACGCGCTGCGACGGCTGGGACATCGCGGCGGTGCTCCTGCACCTCGCGGAGACCGACGAGCTCGCGACCGCGAGCGCCCACGGCGAGCTCGACGAATACGCACGACGGATTCCTCGGGAGCCGGGAACGGCAGAGCGCCTCGGTCGACGAGGCCGCCGCCGCGCAGGTCGACATCGAACGGTCCGAGGGAGGCGCGGCGATTCGTCGCCGCTGGCACGACGCGTCACGCGCGATGCGCGCCGCGTTCGAGGCCGGCGATCCGCATACGGCGCGTCACCTGGGTCTCCGGGCAACTTTCGCTGCACACGCTCGCGACGACCCGGCTCTCGGAAGCGTGGATCCACACGGGCGACATCGCGTCGGCGCTCGGCGTCGAACTGCCGCCCACCGATCGGCTGCGCCACATCGCCCGCCTCGCGTGGCGCACGCTCCCGTACGCGTTCGAACGGGCCGGAACGACGATGCGCGGTCCGGTCGCGCTCGACCTGACCGGACCGGACGGCGACGAGTGGCGCTTCGAACCCGCCGACCCGGCCCTCACGACGATCCGCGGCTCGGCCGTCGATTTCTGCGCCGTCGCGGCCCGGCGGGTCGAAGCAGAGGCGACCGGACTCGTCGGCGACGGGCCGGACGCGGCGGCCACACTCCGGTTGGTGCGCACCTACGCGCAGTAACCGCGACCAGCGGCCGGCGCCCGCCGGCAAGGGATTGTGACGGATGTCACGTCGTGACGGTCGGGCCCGAGGGCGTACGGTCACGACGTGACGACGAGCGAAACGCCCGATACCGGCTACCTGCCGGCGATGCTCAACCCGTTCGAGCCCGGATTCTTCGACGACCCCTACGCGCAGTACCGGCTGTCCGCGAGCAGGACCCGGTGCACCGCAGCCCGATCGGCGCGCTCGCGCTCTTCCGCTACGACGACGTGCACCGCGTGCTGCGCGATCCGAGCCTCAGCGTCGAGGAGCGGCACATGACGCCGCTCGCGGTGACCGCCGACCCCGACATCGAGGCGATGCTCGAGGCACGGCGCGAGGCGGCAGCCACAACATGCTCAACCTCGATCCGCCCGACCACCACCGGCTCCGCCGGCTGGTGTCGAAGGTGTTCACGCCCCGCACGATCGAGGAGCTGCGGCCCCGCGTGCAGCAACTCGTCGACGAGCACCTCGACGCCGCGGTCGCGACGGAGCACCGACGTCGACCTCATCGCGGCGCTCGCGTTCCCGCTGCCGTTCATCGTCATCTCGGAGATGCTCGGCATTCCCGAGGGCCGCGACCGTTCGCAGCTCCGCGAATGGTCCGGCGCGGTCGTGAAGACGTTCGATCCGATCCTCACACGCGAGGAATCGCTCGCGGCGTTCGACGCGATCGACAACATCCACGCGTACCTCGAACGAGGTCATCGCGCTGGAAGCGCGAGCAACCCGAGCGACGACCTCCTCAGCGCGCTCGTCGCGGCCGAGGACGAGGGCGACCGGATGAGCGAGATCGAGCTCATCGAGCAGGTGATGCTCCTCTACGTCGCCGGACACGAGACGACGGTCAACCTGATCGGCAACGGCATGCTCGCGCTGCTGCGTCAACCGCGACCAGCTCGACCTGCTCGCGGCGACGACCCCTCGTCGACGCGACGTTCGTCGACGAACTGCTGCGCTACGACTCGCCCGTGCAGATGTCGCGCCGCATCACGCTCGCGCCGTACGAGATCGGCGGGACGACGATCGAACCCGGCTCGATCCTGATGACCTGTCTCGGTTCGGCCAACCGCGACCCGGCGAAGTGGGGACCGAGCGCCGACGACCTCGACCTGCGCCGCGCCGACGCCCGCGACCACATGTCGTTCGGCGGCGGCTTCCACTCCTGCCTCGGGGCCGCACCTCGCCCGGCTCGAGGGCCAGGTCGCGATCACGACGCTCGTCCGCCGGTTCCCGCGCTCGAGCTCGCCTCTCGACCGACCGGCCGAGCGCAACGGCCGGATCGTCCTGCGGGGCCTAGTGCCGGCTGCCCGTGACCCTCGCCTGACCCGGCTCCGCCCACCCACTGGGCTCGGCTGACCTGGGACGGCACGCCGACATCTCGTGAGTGAGTCCTCACTCAGCTACCGTGGACCGCCGTGACCAGCCCGGCGATCGCGACCAAGACCAAGCGGGCCACGGCGCTGCCGCCGGACGAGCGCCGGTCGATGATCGTCGCCGCGACCCTCCCGTTGCTGCTCGAGCACGGCGACCGCGTCACCAGCCGCCAGATCGCCGAAGCGGCCGGGATCGCCGAGGGCACGATCTTCCGGGTCTTCGCCGACAAGGACGAGATCATCGTCGCCGTCATCGAGGCCGCGCTCGATCCGGAGCCGCTCGAGGCCGCGCTGCGCGACATCCCGACCGGGCTCGCCGTTCGAGGACCGGCTCGCGGCCGCGGTCGTGATCATGCAACAGCGCGTCATCGACGTCTGGCAGGTGATGTCGAGCGTCGGGCACGCGCTTCCACGAGATGACGCGCCGCCCGATGGCCGACAGCGACGCGCTCGTGCGCCTGTTCGAAGCGCACCGCGCCGAGATCACCGTCGAGCCGATCGTCGCGGCGCGGCTGCTCCGCGCGCTCACGCTGTCGACGACCCATCCGATGCTCGCGGGCGAGCCGACGTCGCCCGACGAGCTCGTGCAGCTGTTCCTGCACGGCGTCGGCGGGGAGGCGCACGTCATGCTGATGCGGCTCCTGCGTTCGCACCTCGAGCCCGTACCGCCGCGCGCTGTGGTTGATCGTCGTGCTGCAGACGGTGCAGACGTCGGCCGCGCTCACGCTGCCGACGATCAACGCGCGCATCATCGACAAGGGCGTCCTCACCGGCAACACGCACTACATCTACACGTGGGGCGCGATCATGTTGCTCTTCGCGCTCATCCAGGTCGTGTTCTCCGTCGCCGCGGTCTACTGGGGCGGCATGGTCGCGATGAGCTTCGGCCGCGACCTGCGCAAGAACCTCTTCCACAAGGTCACCGACTTCTCGGCCCGCGAGGTCGGCACCTTCGGTGCGCCGTCGCTGATCACCCGCATCACCAACGACGTGCAGCAGGTGCAGATGCTCGTCGTGATGGCGGCCACCATGGCGGTCGCCGCGCCGATCACGATGGTCGTCGGCGTGATCCTGGCCGTGCGCCAGGACGTCGGCCTCTCGATCATCCTCGTGATCGCGATGCCGGTCGCGGGCGTCGTGCTCGGCCTGATCGTGTCCCGCATGGTCCCCGCGTTCCGGCTGATGCAGGAGCGCATCGACCAGGTCAACCGGGTGCTGCGCGAGCAGATCACCGGCATCCGGGTGGTGCGGGCGTTCGTGCGCGAGCCGCAGGAGGAGCAGCGGTTCAGCGAAGCGAACGCCGATCTCACCGAAGTCTCGCTGCGGGCCGGCCGGCTTGATGTCGTCGATGTTCCCGACGGTGAACTTCCTCATCAACGCGTCGAGCGTCGGCGTGCTGTGGCTCGGCGCGAGCCGGGTGAACTCGGGCCAGATCCAGGTCGGCACGCTCGTCGCGTACCTCACGCTACCTCGTGCAGATCCTGATGTCGGTCGTGATGGCGACCTTCGTGATCTCGATGATCCCGCCGCGCGTCGGTCTCGGCCGATCGCATCCAGGAGGTGCTCGACACCGACCCGAGCGTCGTGCCGCCGGTCGACCCGGTCCGCGAGCTGCTCACGCCGGGCGCGCTCGAGTTCGAGAACGTCGGCTTCCACTACCCGGGCGCCGAGCACCCGGTGCTGAGCGGCGTCTCCTTCGCGACCGCGCCCGGCCAGACGACCGCGGTCGTCGGCAGCACCGGCGCGGGCAAGACGACGCTCGTCAACCTCATCCTGCGCCTGTTCGACAGCACCGAGGGAACCGTGCACGGTCGGCGGCGTCGACGTGCACGACCTCGACCCCGACGTGCTGTGGAGCACGATCGGCCTCGTCCCGCAGCGGCCGTACCTGTTCTCCGGCACGGTCGCGAGCAACCTGCAGTACGGCAAGCCCGACGCCACCGAGGAAGAGATGTGGGAGGCGCTCGAGGTCGCGCAGGCCAGCCGACTTCGTCCGCAACATGCCGGGCGGGCTGAACGCCCGGATCGAGCAGGGCGGCACCAACGTCTCGGGCGGCCAACGCCAGCGGCTGTCGATCGCACGCGCGCTCGTGCGCAAGCCCGACATCTACGTGTTCGACGACTCGTTCTCGGCGCTCGACCTCGCCACCGACGCGCGGCTGCGCGCCGCGCTCGTGCCGTACACGCGCGACGCGGCCGTCATCATCGTGGCCCAGCGCGTGTCGACGATCTCGACCGCCGACGACATCTTGGTGCTCGAGGACGGCGTCGGTCATCGGGCGCGGCACGCACGACGAGCTGATCGAGGAGCTGCCCGACGTACGCGGAGATCGTGCAGTCGCAGATCGGCGAGAAGAGCGCGGCCGCATGACGGTCATCCGCGATCCGAAGATCAGGACCACGCCGAACAGGACAACGAGGAGCTCGACTCTCGCGGCGCCGGAGACGCGCGCCGCGGGCCGTTGGAACTCGGCCGGTGTCCCCGGCGAGCGGTCGAAGGACTTCAAGAACGCGCTGCGCCGCATGATCCGGATGCTCGGACCGATGCGGTTCGTGCTCGGGATCGTCCTGCTCGTCGCGGTCGCGAGCGCCACCCTGAACGTGTTCGGCCCGCGCGTGCTCGGGCACGGCACCGACCTCATCATCAACGGGCTTCACGCACGCACCACATGGACTTCGGTGCGCTGCACCACGTGCTGTTCCAGGCGGTCGCGCTCTACGCGGCGTCGTCGCTGCTGTCGATCGTCGCCGCCTACATGCTCGCCGGCGTCATCCAACGGCTCATGTTCAAGCTGCGCTCCGACGTCGAGACCAAGGTCAACGTCGCTGCCGCTGAGCTACATCGACAAGCAGTCGCGCGGCGACCTCCTGAGCCGGGTGACGAACGACATCGACAACGTCGCGCAGAGCCTGCAGCAGACGCTGAGCCAGATGCTCACGTCGGTGCTGCTGCTCATCGGCACCGCGGTGATGATGTTCACGATCTCGCCGCTGCTGGCGGTCGTCGCGCTCACGACGGTGCCGGTCGTCGGTCTGGGGCATGCGCGCGGTCGCGAAGCGGTCGCGGCCGAAGTTCATCTCGCAGTGGAAGAGCACCGGCCTGCTCAACTCGCAGATCGAGGAGACGTTCACCGGTCACGCGGTGGTGAAGGCGTTCGGCCGCCAGCGCGAGGTCGAGCAGCGCTTCCGGGACGACCAACGACGAGCTCTACGAGTCGTCGTTCGGCGCCCAGTTCATGTCGAGCCTGATGCAGCCGCTCGACGATGTTCATGGGCAACCTGCAGTACGTGATCGTCGCCGTCGTCGGCGGCCTGCGGGTCGCGAGCGGCGCCATCACGGTCGGCGACATCCAGGCCTTCATCCAGTACTCCCGCCAGTTCTCGATGCCGCTCACCCAGGTGGCCTCGATGATGAACGTCTTCCAGTCGGGCATCGCCTCGTTCGAGCGGGTCGTCGAGTTCCTCGACGCCGAGGAGCAGAGCCCCGACGCGGTCGCCGAGCGAGCGATCCGCCGCCGGTGCGGGGCCGGGTCGAGTTCCGCGACGTCACGTTCTCCTACGACCCGGACCGCCCGCTGATCGAGTCGCTGTCGCTCGTCGCCGAGCCGGGCCAGACGATCGCGATCGTCGGGCCGACCGGCGCGGGCAAGACCACGCTCGTCAACCTCATCATGCGGTTCTACGAGCTGAACGACGGGCGTCATCACGCTCGACGGGCGCGACATCTCGTCGATCCCGCGCGCGAGCTGCGGTCGAAGATCGGCATGGTGCTGCAGGACACCTGGCTCTTCGGCGGCAGCATCCACGACAACATCGCCTACGGCAACCCGGACGCGACCGAGGAGCAGATCCTCGAGGCCGCCCGCGCGCGACCTACGTCGACCGGTTCGTGCACTCGCTCCCCGACGGCTACGACACGCTGATCAACGAAGAGGGCGACAACATCAGCGCGGGCCAGAAGCAGCTGCTCACCATCGCGCGCGCGTTCCTCGCCGACCCGGCGATCCTCATCCTCGACGAGGCGACGAGCTCGGTCGACACCCGCACCGAGGTGCTGATCCAAGAGGCGATGAACGCGCTGCGCCAGGACCGCACGAGCTTCGTGATCGCCCACCGCCTGTCGACGATCCGCGGCGCCGACGTCATCCTCGTGATGGAGAACGGCCGCATCGTCGAGCAGGGATCGCACAAGGAGCTGCTCGCGCCACGACGGCCCGTACTCGCGGCTGTACAACTCGCAGTTCGTCGCGCCGGTCGTCGACATCGACGGCGACGCGACGCACCTGACCGCTACCGACCGGAGTCAACCGAGACGCGCCCCGCGTGCGAGAGCGCGCACACGTCCATCGTGAGCGCGATCGAGATGTGCGATCGCCGCGCCCCACCAGATCGATCTCGTCTTCAGGCTCAAGCTGCCGAGCACGATGCCGCCGACGATCGCGGCGAGCGCCTCCGGCATCGGCTTGCCGTAGTGGAGCATGTTGTACGGCAACGCCATCGCGAAGATCGCGGCCCAGCCGAGCCGCGGCGCGAGCCCGTGCAAAAGGAAGCCGCGGAAGAAGAACTCCAGCGCGCAGAACTGCAGCCAGTAGAGCAGCCACCACGCGTACAGGTACGGCCAGAGCGAGTGGCCGGCCGCGGGGTGGAAGAACGGGTAGCGCTCCTGGAACGACGGCAGGAACGACGCCGCGATGATCAACGGCGCCGCGACCGCGTACACCGCCGCGTACGTGCGAACGTGCGGCAGCATCCCGCGAGCCTGCAGGCCGTAGTCGCGGAGCGCGTTCGCGGAACACGAAGCGGATGACGAGCACCGCGGGGATCACGTACGACGGAGATGACGACGACCGCCCAGAACGCGAGCTGGTTCCAGTCGCGGTGCGTCGAGAGGAGCATGGCGTCGTCGCAGCCGGGTCGCCAGGCCGCGCAGGCCGACCGCGCGCAGGATCGTCTCCAGCCACTGCGGCTTGCTGCCGTCGGACAGGAAGTTGCCGCACGTGAGCGCGACCGCGGCGGTGACGAAGACGATGACCATCTTGCGGTCGGTCGCCCGGGTGGTCGACGGCGCGCGCGTCGGCGTCGGCGCGTACGTCGGTGACGTAGGTGCGCCACAGCGCGCCGGCGCACAGACGTTCGCGTCGCCTGCGGGTCGTCGTCGCCGTGGCCGACGTCGATCGACGGGCCCGGACCGGTCAGGGTCGGCGGGGCCGGTTGGTCCATCCGCCCTCCTCCGTCGGGAACCACCCGCCGGCCGCGAACGTACCGCCGTCGACGTGCACCGTCGTGCCGGTGACGAACGCCGAGAGCTCCGACGCGAGGAACAGGGCGACGCCCGCGACGTCGTCGGGTTGCCCGAACCGGCCGAGCGGCACCCACGTCGGGATCAGGTGCTCGCTCGTCGGGTCCGACCCACTTCGAGTACGGCACCTGCAACGTCTCGGTGACGTCGGGGGCGATCGCGTTCACCCGGACGCCGTGCGTTGCGCGTACTCGACCGCGAGCGAGCGGGTGAAGCCGGTGATCGCCGCCTTGAACGCGGAGTAGACGGCGCGCGTCGGGATGGCGCGGAACGCCTCGATCGTCGAGACGTTGATGATGCTCCCGCCGTCGCCCTGCTCGACCATGTGCGGGAGCACGGCGCGCGAGCACGCGAAGACGTGCGCGAGATTGACGCTGGTAGAGGTCGTCCCACTCGTCGTCGGTCTGCTCGTGGAACGCGGCGCGCCGGCCGCCGAAGTGACCGACGTTGTTGACGAGGATGTCGACGCGACCGAAGTTGTCGCGCGCCGCGGTGACGAGCGCGTTCGGCCGTCGACGGGCTCGCGCACGTCGCAGACGACGCCGACGACCCGCTCCCCGACCGCGACCTGCGTCTCGCGGGCGCGGTCCGCGTCGATCTCGGCGAAGACCACCGCCGCGCCCTCGGCCGCGAACCGCTCGACGATGCCGCGGCCGATCCCGCCACCTCCGCCGGTGACGATCGCGACCTTGCCCTCGAGCACGGGGCGGCAGCCTAAGGGACTCGCCGCCCCTCGTGCTCGGGGGGATCAGGTCAGCGCGAGTGCGAGCACCTCACGCACGTCCCGGACCGGGTGCACGGAAAGGAGCTCGCGCACCTGCTCGGGCACGTCGTCGAGGTCGGGCTCGTTGTCGATCGGGATGATCACGTCGGTCAGCCCGGCCCGGTGGGCGGCGAGCAGCTTCTGCTTCAACCCGCCGATCGGCAGCACCCGTCCCTGCAGCGTGACCTCGCCGGTCATGCCGACGTTGCGGCTTCACCGGCCGGCCCGTGACGAGCGACGCGAGCGCCGTCGTCATCGTGATGCCGGCCGAGGGACCGTCCTTCGGGATCGCGCCCGACGGCACGTGCAGGTGGAACTTGCGGTGCTCGAACGCGCCCGGCAACACGCCGAGCTCGTTCGCGTTCGCCCGCACGAACGAGAGCGCGATCTGCGCCGACTCCGACATGACGTCACCGAGCTGGCCGGTGACCTGCAGACCGGGTTCGCCGTCCATGGCGGTCACCTCGATCGTGAGCACGTCGCCGCCGGCGCCCGTCACCGCGAGCCCGGTCGCGAGACCGGGGATCGGCGGCGCGCGTCGCGTCGTCGTGACGGAAACGTGCCCGGCCGACGTACTCCTTCAGGTCGGGCTCGTCGACCACGACGGTCGTCGCCTCGTGGCCGGCGACCTTGCGCACGGTCTTGCGCGGCGATCTTGCCGATCTGCCGCTCGAGCCCGCGCACGCCCGCCTCGCGGGTCCAGCCGTTCGACGAGGGCGTGGAACGCGGCGTCGGTGACGTCGAGCTCGTCGTCGCGCAGGCCGGCCTTCTCCCGTTGGCGCGGGAACAGGTGGTGCTTGGCGATCGCGACCTTCTCGTCCTCGGTGTAACCGTCGAGGGTGACGATCTCCATGCGG
Organism: uncultured Actinomycetes bacterium; assembly: GCA_963829195.1. Taxonomy (GTDB): domain Bacteria; phylum Actinomycetota; class Acidimicrobiia; order IMCC26256; family PALSA-610; genus PALSA-610. The sequence continues at coordinate 346,517 of CAWHHS010000005.1, read as the reverse complement.
TCGAGCAGCGGGCCGGGAATCGTGTCGAGCTGGTTCGCGGTCGCGAGGAACAGCACGTCGGACAGGTCGAGGTCGAGCTCGAGGTAGTGGTCGCGGAACGTGTGGTTCTGCGCGGGGTCGAGCACCTCGAGCAACGCGCTGGCGGGATCGCCCGACCAACCGCCGGCCTGCAGCTTGTCGATCTCGTCGATCAGCACGACGGGGTTCATCGCCTTGGCCTCGGTCAACGCCCGCACGATCCGACCGGGACGCGAGCCGACGTAGGTGCGGCGGTGACCACGGATCTCGGCCTCGTCGCGCACGCCACCGACGGCGACGCGCACGAACGGGCGACCGAGCGCACGCGCGACCGACTCGCCGAGCGACGTCTTGCCGACGCCGGGCGGACCGACGAGCGCGAGGATCGCGCCCGAACCGCGGCCGCTGACGGCGCCCAGCCCGCGCTCGCGCCGCAGCACGCGCACCGCGAGGAACTCGAGGATGCGGTCCTTCACGTCGGCCAGGCCTTCGTGGTCGGCGTCGAGCACCTCGCGCGCCGCGGGGATGTCGTTGCTCTCCTGTCGCGTGCTCGCCCCACGGCAGGTCGACGACCGCGTCGAGCCAGTTGCGGACCCACGCCTGCTCGGGGTTCTGCTCGCCCATGCGCTCGAGCCGGTCGAGCTCCTTGTCGACCGCGGCGCGCACCGTGTCGGGCAGCTCCTTCTCCGCGAGCTTGGCGCGGTACTCGGCGACGATGTCGTCGTCGCCCTCGTCGAGCTCCTTGCGGATCTCGGCCAGCTGGCGGCGCAGCAACAGCTCGCGCTGCTGCTTGTCGAGACCGTCGGTGACGTTGGTGCGGATCTTGTCCTTCAGCTCGAGGTCGGCGAGCGTCTCGCGCATCCACCCGAGCACGAGCTCGAGGCGCGCCTCGACGTCGATCGTCTCGAGCAGCTCGACCCGCTGGTCCATGGTGAGCTCGGGCGAGTAGGCCGCGGTGTCGGCCAGCTGGCGCGGGATCGTCGACACCGGCGAGCACGTCGGCGATGCGACGCGCGCCCCGGTGCTCGAGGATCGTCTCGACGACGGCCTTGTATTCGCGGGCCAGCTCGACGGCGCGCGGCCGTCGGCGCCGCCTCTTCGACCGGCTCGACCTGCACGTGCAGCGCACCGTGCGCGCCGAGCTCGCCGGTGCCGACCCGGCCCCGGCTGACGCCGCGGATCACGAGCGCGCGGGTGCCGTTCGGGAGGTCGCCCGCGCTCTCGATCGCGGCGATGGTGCCGACGCGGGCGTACCGGCCGTCGACCCGCGGCACGAGCACGATCCGGTCGCCGGCTTCGGCGGCCGCCGCGCCCGCCCGCTTCGCCTCGTCGGTCTCGAGCGCGATCGTGACCACCATCTGCGGCAGCACGACGCCTTGCGTCAGGGGCAGCAGGGGCAGGAGTTGAGTCGTGGTGTCTGACATAGTGCCGGGTGTAACGACAGAAGGTCATTCCCGATTCCCACGGTCGGTTTTCCCATGGCACCCGCACGCAAACGTCCTGTTCATCACCGCCGACCAGTGGCGGGGCGACTGCCTCGGCGGGCCGGGCACCCGGTCGTGCGCACCCCGCACCTCGACCGTCTCGCCGCCGGCGGTGCGTACGTTCCGCCGCCATTTCGCGCAGGCCGCGCCGTGCGGGCCGAGCCGGGCGGCGCTCTACACGGGCATGTACCTGATGAACCACCGGTCGGTGCTCAACGGCACCCCGCTCGACGCCCGCCACGACAACGTCGCCCTGATCGCCCGGCGCCTCGGCTACGAGCCCGCGCTGTTCGGCTACACCGACACGAGCGTCGACCCCCGCACCGTCGCGCCGGGCGACGCACGGCTCTCCCGCTACGAGGGCGTGCTGCCCGGCTTCGATCCCGTGTGCCACCTGCCCGAGGGCGAACCGTTCGGCGTGGCTCGACTGGATGCGCGCCGACGGGCTGGACGTCCCCGACGACTGGCGCACCTTCGTCGACCGTCCCGCGGCCGGGACCATCGCCCGGACGCAGTACGACGGCGAACACTCCCAGACCCGTTTCCTCACCGACCGATTCGTCGAGTGGGCGGAGGTCGCCGCGCCGGCGCCGACGGCGGCGCGGGCTGGTTCGCGCACGTCTCGTTCCTCCGGCCGCACCCGCCGTTCCTCGCGCCCGCGCCCTACGACACGATGTTCGACCCCGCGTCGGTCCCCGTGCCGGTGCGCGCCGCGTCGCGGGCCGACGAGGGCGCGCAGCATCCCGCTGCTCGGCATGATGATCGACCATCCGTTCCTCAAGTCGCCCGACGACGACCAGGAACAGCGGGAGCTGCAAGCGACCTACTACGGCATGCTCGCCGAGGTCGACGACCACGTCGGGCTGCTGCTCGACTGGCTCGACGCGACGGGCCAGGCCGATCGCACGATCGTGATCTTCACGAGCGATCACGGCGAGAACCTCGGCGACCACTACATGCTGCACAAGCTCGGCTGGTTCGACGAGTCGTACCACGTGCCGCTCATCGTGCGCGGCCCGGGCGTCGACGCGGGCCGGGACGGTCGACGCGTTCACCGAGCACGTCGACGTGCTCCCGACGATCTGCGAACTGCTCGGCGCCGAAGTGCCACTGCAGTGCGACGGTCGCGCGCTCACGCCGTGGCTCCGCGGCGCGCCGCCCGACGACTGGCGCGCCGAGGCGCATTTCGAGTTCGACTTCCGCGATCCCGACAGCGCGTTGCTCGAAGAGGTGTACGGGATCACGCTCGAAGAATGCGCGCTCGCCGTGCTGCGCGACGACCACGGCAAGTTCGTGCAGTTCTCCGGTTACCCGGCCCTGCCCTCGGTGTTCTTCGACCTCGACACCGATCCGGCCCAGATCCACAACGTCGCCGACGACCCGGCGTACGCGGCCACCGTGCTCGGCTACGCGCAGCGGATGCTGGCTTGGCGCATGCAACACAACGAACGCACCCTCACCGGCATGAAGCTCACGATGCACGCCGGTCTGGTCGAGCGGAACGCGGCACGCCGATGAAGTTCGGTCCGATGAACGGGTCCCGCTGATGGACGCGCGCACGTTCTTCGGACTCGAACCGGTGCCGGGCGCGGGCCCGCGCTGGCAGATGCCGGTCGTGCGCGAGCTCACGTCGGGCACGGGCGCGCTGTTCGGCGGTTGCGGGCTGGGCGCGTGCATCGAGGTGATGGAGGAGCTCACCGGCCGCCCGTGCATCTGGGCGACCGCGCAGTACCTGTCGTTCGCCCGTCCGCCCGCGGTGCTCGACCTCGACGTCGTCGAAGTGGTGCGCGGTCATCAGATCTCGCAGGCGCGGGTGATCGCCCGTGTCGGCGACGACGAGATCCTCACGGTGCTGGGCGCGCTCGGAACGCGGCCGCTTCCGTTGGAGGGGCAGTGGGCCGTGCGCCCCGACGTGCCCGGTCCGCTCGACTGCCCGCCCCGGCCGCTGATGGACCGGCACGCGGGCACGATCAGCAGCCGCCTCGACGCGAAGCTCGCGAACGGGCGCGCGCCGTGGGAGTTCCCCGGACCTCCCGGCTCGGGCCAGGCCGCGTTGTGGATCCGCCTGCCGGAGCTGCTCGAGATGTCGGCATCCGCGCTCGCGATCATCGGCGACTTCGTCCCGTTCGGCATCGGCCAGGCGCTCGGCAAACGGGCCGGCGGCAACAGCCTCGACAACACGTTGCGCATCGCGCACCGGGTCCCGACCGAATGGGTGCTCGCCGACGTGCGCGTGCACGCCGTCGCCGACGGCTTCGGTCACGGGCTCGTGCACCTCTGGGCCGAGGACGGGACGCTGCTCGGCACCGCCAGCCAGTCGACGATCGTCCGCGCCTGGCGCGACGACGAGCACGAACCGCTGACCGAGCTCGAAGGTGACGTGCAGCGCTGAGCGCATCGCGGCCGAACTGCCTCCGTGACAGGATGGCGCCATGACCATCCCGCAGCGTTACGGCATCACCTTCCCGTTCGACGGGCTCCCGCTCCTCGAGCAGCGCGACATCGTGCGGGAGCTGGTCGACCTCGGCTACACCGACCTGTGGTCGGCCGAATCGGGCGGCTACGACGCGTTCATCCCGCTCGCGGTCGCCGCGCAGTGGGCGCCGGAATTGCGGCTCGGGACCGCGATCGTGCCCGCGTACACCCGCGGTGCCCACACGCTCGCGTCGACGGTCGCGTCGATGTGCCAGGCGGCGCCCGGTCGCTTCGCGTTGGGCATCGGGACCTCGTCCGACGTGATCGTCGAGCGCTGGAACGGGATGCAGTTCGAGAAGCCGTACCAGCGCGTGCGCGACACCATCCGGTTCCTGCGCACCGCGCTCACGGGGGCGAAGGTCGACGAGGAGTACGAGACCTTCCGCGTGCGCGGCTTCCGGCTCGGCATACCGGTTCCCGAGCAGCCGCCGATCCTCGTCGCCGCGCTCCGCGAAGGAATGCTGCGGCTCGCCGGGCGCGAGGGCGACGGCGCGATCATCAACTGGCTGTCGGCCGACGACGTCAAGACCGTCGCGCCGCTCGTCGGCGCGGGCAAGGAGATCGCGGCGCGGATCTTCGTGCTGCCCGTCGACGACGCCGGCCTCGCCCGCTCGGTGGGCAAGCGCGCGATCGCGTCGTATCTCACCGTTCCCGTGTACGCCGCGTTCCACGAGTGGCTCGGCCGCGGCGACGAGCTGAAGGATCTCTGGCGCCTGTGGAAGGAAGGCGACCGCAAGGCCGCGGCGGAGTCCATCCCCGATTCGGTCGTCGACGACCTCCTCGTGTGGGGCACACCCGAGAAGTGCAAGGAACACATCGCGCGCTACATGGACAACGGCGTCACGACGCCCGCGCCCGCGCTGTTCTGCGGTCCCGATCAACTGCGCGACGTGATCCAGGCGCTGGCCCGATGACGCGACCCGCAGGTGCGCGCCGCTACGGACGCGTGTACGGCTGGACGACCTCGGTGCGCCACGTGGAGACGTCGGGGTTGGCATCGGGGTCGGTCAGGTAGACCTCCCACGCGTCGCCGGCGGTGACGCCACCTTGTTCGCGCACCCAGTTGCGCAGCGCTTCGTACGCGGGTTGCATCGTGTCGTAGGGACCGACGTGAACGGTCACCGCGGCCGGACCGCCGGGCAGGTCGGACGGTTCGACGTCACCCTCGCCGCTGGTCGGTGTGGTCGCCGGGAAACCGGCCTCGACCTCGAAGGTGTCGGGCGCCGAGGGGTGGTAGCGGGCGAACGGCATGCCGGCCGGGCCGGCGCCTTTGCGCTCGAGGTACGACGCAACCTCCCCGAAGGTCTTCCCCAGGAAGGGCCCGATCTCCGTCGTCTTCAGCGTCGCGTACTCGACGGCGGTGTCCTGCTCGGCGAGCGCACGCGATTCGATTTCGTAAGCCGTCATGGGCGCGATCGTGCCCGCCGCGCCGCGTCGCGACCAGGGGCGAACGTCCCTTTCCGAAGCGGATGCGAAGCCGTTGGACCCGTGGCGTCGGGGCTTCCGCCCCTTTCGGCGTGACGCCACGGCACACGATCATCGACATTCGGAGGCGACCGAGGCGATGTGACCGACGCGCGTGCCGATCTCGTTCGAGACATGGAGAAACGTCATGGATGCTGGGGCTGGGATCTCCCGTCGGTACTCGAGCTTGCGACTCGCCGGGGCGACGCTTGTCGCCGTCGCGGTGGCGTTCGTCGCGCTGATCGCCGGCGCGCTGCCGGCATCCGCCGCCCAGCTCTCGCTGTCGGGCACGGTGACATGCAGCGATGGTTCACACGTCATCACGTGGACGATCGTCAACGACAGTTCGAACACCGTCACGATCACTTCGATCTTCACCGCCAAGGACCCGCTGAGCTACGACGTCACCGGGTACACCTCGCCGCTCGCGCCCGGCACCACCACGCACGGGACGACCGTCATCCCCGGGTCCTCCACCGGCGTCGTCGACCTGTACGTCAACGAGACGTGGGACGAAAGCCAGGGCTCCGACCGGGCCTCGCTCGACCTCGGCGACCCCTGCGGTACCGCGACGACCACGACCACGTCGACGGTCGTGACCACGACCACCACCGTGGCGCCGACCACCACCACCCTCGCCAAGACCACGACGACCGTCGCCGCGGCCGGGTCGACGGTGCCCGCGACGGTCGCTCCGGCCACCACGGTCGCGCCGACCGCCCAGCTCCCCCGCACCGGCGGCAGTGGCACGCCCGGCGCGATCGCGGGCACGGCGACCCTGGCCCTCGGTGGGCTCGCACTGGTGCTGGGCAATCGGAAATTCCGCAACGCCCGCTGATCCCCGAGCGAACACGCAACTTCTTCCTCGACCGCGACCGATCGGGCATGATGGCCCGGTCGGTTGCCGGTCGAGGGGGCGCGATCGTGGGACTCGCGGACGACATCTCGGGCGTGCTCTCGGGTCTCCCCGGGAGCTTCGGTGTGTACGCGCGCAACCTCGGCACGAACGAGACGGTCGCGATCGACGCGGACCGGATCTTTCCGGCCGAGAGCACCGTGAAGACGTGCATCCTCGTGTACTTCTCGCGACTCGTCGCCGCCGGCGCGATCGATCCCGGCGCACGCGTCCGGCTCGACCACGAGAACCGCTACATCGGCACCGGCGTGCTCCGCTTCCTCGCCGACGGGCTGGAGCCGACGCTCCACGATCTCGCGTGGTTGATGATCATCGTCTCCGACAACACCGCGACCGCGATGTTGATGCAGGCGATCGGCGGTCCCGCCGAGGTGAACGCGGCGATGCGCGATCTCGGCGTTCCCACCGCGCAGCTGAACGAGTCGATCACGTTCGAAGGCGCGCTCGCGGGCGAACCGTTCTCGACGTCGTCGCCGCGCGATCTCGCCGAGGTCTACACGCGCCTCGACGATGGGTGCCGCGAGATCCTGTTCCGACAGCAGCACCTCATCGGTCTGCCGCGTCGTCTTCCCCACGTCTCCCACGCCGTCGACGTCGGGTTCACGATGCCCGTGCGCGCGTACAACAAGACGGGGAACGGGATGGGAACCTTCGTCGATTCCGGCCTCTTCGAGACCGACCGGGCCGCGTGGGTGGTCGCCGCGATGGCGACCGAACAGACGGACTTCGCCAGCCGCCCCGACGACATCGCACCGACCGCGTTCGGCCGGATCGGCGAGCTCCTCTTCGACGCCTGGGGCGACACCTGAGCATGGTGACGATCCGCGACGCGACGGTGCGCGATCTCCCGGCGATCACCGACATCTACAACGCGTTGATCGAGACGACCACGCACGAATGGACCGAACTGCCGCACACGTTGGCGGAACGGGAGGAGTGGCTCGCACAACAGTCCGCGGACAGTCGCCCGGCATTCGTCGCAGTCGACGCCGACGCCGACGAGGTCGTCGGGTGGGCGACCTACGGCGACTTCCGTGACTCGCAGCGCTGGCCCGGCTACCGGAACACCGTCGAGCACTCGATCCACGTGCGCGCCGACCGATGGGGTTGCGGCGTCGGGCGCGCGCTGATGCACGCGCTCGTCGAACGCGCCCGGCAGGACGGCAAGCACGTGATGGTCGCCGGCATCGACGCGGCGAACACCCGATCGATCAGGTTCCACGAGCGGATCGGCTTCTTCGAGGTCGCCCGCATGCCGGAGGTCGGCGAGAAGTTCGGCCGGCGACTCGATCTCGTCCTCATGCAGCTGATGCTGGCCGACCCGCTTCCCTGATCGGTCCGTCCCTCGGAAGCGGTGCCGGAGAAAGTCGCTCGAATCGCGAACCCGCGCGGGATTCGCAGCGTCATACGCAGCGTGAGCAACGAGGGCGCGCTGTCGGACGACTGGGTCCGGTCCCGGTACGGGCGTGCATATCGGACCGCGGTCCTGATCTGCGGCAACCCCGCCGACGCCGAAGAGGCGGTCCAGGACGCCTTTCTGCGGGTGTGGCGGTTCCGCGACGCGCTCCCCGCCGACGAGAAGCGGGAAGCGTGGCTGTACCGGGTCCTCGTGAACGCGTGTTACTCGAAGCTGCGGCGCGAAATTCCCCGGCGCCGCCGCGAACCCCTGCTGCTCGACGGTCCGGCAACGTCCGATCCGCCCGCCGCGGTGGTCGAATCGCCCGAGCACGCGGCCGAGCTGAGCGCCATGGCCCGGGCACTGGACTCGACGCTGCGCGACCTCCCCGAATCGCTGCGCGTCGTCGTGATCCTGCGCTACTTCTCCGAGCTCTCCGAGCGCGAGATCGCGGTCGCGATCCAACGCCGGCCGGGCACCGTCAAGTCTCGGCTGCACGAAGCGCGCCGCCGCCTCGCGGCCGACGTCCGTCTGACCGCCTACGGACCCGACGCCGAGGTGGCAGCCCCGTGATCGACGAACGCACGTTGCAGACCCTGCTCGGTGAAGTCGCGCACGACATCCCCGTTCCCGCCGACGGTCCGGACCGGGTCCTCGACGCGCTGACCGGCGTTGCCGCCAAGTCGAATCGCCGTCAACGATCCGGGCTCCCGACCGGGTTGTTCGCGGTCGCGGCCGCCGTCGTCTGCGGCGTCGTCGTCGTCTCGCTGCTCGGCGGCACGTCGACCTCGAGCAAGTCTTCGTCGAGCGCGCCGGTGTCGACTCCGGCGGGCGGCCCGCCGTCGGGGAGCGGGAGCGATCAGTTCTCGGTCGCCGCGGGCACCCCCGCCGCTTCCGGCGTCGCGGGCGCGCGGACCGCGCACGGGACGACCCCATCGGCGCCGCCGACCGGAACGGCTCCCGCGCCGACCGCACCCGCCACGCGTCCGGCCGACGCGGCCAAGATCGTAAAGACGGGGACCCTCGACCTCCAGGTCGCACACGGCACGCTGCACACCGCGGTGAACCGTGTCACCGCGACCGCGGTGGGTCTCGGCGGCTACGTGTCCGCGAGCCAGACGAGCTACGGCGGCACCGACCCGACCGCGCAGATCACGATCCGCGTCCCGGTCGCGGCGTTCGAGACCGCGGTCACCCGCCTCGACGCACTGCCCGGCGTCACCGTGCTGAACGACAGCGAGAGCGGCTCGGACGTCACCGGCCAGTACACCGATCTGCAAGCGCAGCTCGCCGCCGCGACGGGTGAGCGCGACGCGCTCCTCGTCGTCCTCTCGCACGCGCAGTCGATCGGCGACATCCTCGCGGTGCGCGACCGCGTGACGGCCGCGCAGGCCGAGGTCGATCAGCTGCAGGGCCGCATCAACGTGCTCGGCGATCAGGCCGCGTTCTCGTCGCTCGCGGTCGCCCTCTCGGAGAAGGCCGCGCGCACGCCCACCGCGGTCGTGCACCACCCGTCGCAGAGCGGCTTGGCGAAGTCCTGGTCGGACGCCCGCCGGGGCTTCGCCGACGTGCTCGAATGGCTGCTCGCCCGGTCGGGCGCGGCGCTCATCATCCTGCTCGCGGCCATCGCGCTGCTCTACGGCGTGCGGTACCTCTACCCGATCGTTCGGCGCGGGCTCGTGTGACGACACGGTGACCGCGCCGAAACAGAACCGACACATGCCGCGGGTCAGATCGGGCCGTGACCCGCGCCGACGCCGTCCGCTCGCCGATCGAGACCTACCTGGCGCGGGTGCTCGCCGACCGGCTGCGCCTCGCGAACGAGCAACTCCGGTTGCTCGCCCTCTGACGCGCGCGCGATCGCGCGCGAGGTCTACGCCGCGCTCTTGAGGTGCACGTCCGCGTGGCGCACCTGCGCGAGGTGCAGCTTCACGAGTATCGATACCAGCCACCAACCCGGGTCGATCTGGGACTTGTCGAGAGCGAAACGCGCCGAGGTAGGGGCGGCGTGGTGGTTGTTGTGCAATCCCTCACCCGCGGTGATGAACGCGAGCGCCTGGAGGTTCGTCGCCGAGTTCGCGTACGGCTGCTTGCCGGTCGTGTGCCCGATTGCGTTGATCGCACCGGAGAGCATGACGTAGAAGACCGCGTGCAGGCCGGCGGCGAGGAGTCCGGTGAGGAGGCCGAAACCGAGCGCCCACATCACGGTCACGATGACCGCGATGCCGATGCCGAGCCCCACGAGCGGGGAGTCGAACGCGAGCTTGTCCAGCGCGTCGGGCGGCAGGTCGCGCGCGTACTTCTGCACGTTCGCCTCGTCCGACGCGCAGCGCTTGTACAGGCCGACGTTGCCGAGTTGGACCCGCCAGAACCCGACCTGCAGCGGGCTGTGCGGGTCGTCGACGGTGTCGGTCGCGGCGTGGTGCTTGCGGTGCACCGCGACCCACTCCCGCGGGCGCATGCCGGTGGTCATCCAGATGACGGCCCGGAAGGACACGGCGGCGGGGCCCCGCACGGTCAGGGCCCGGTGGGAAAGAGCACGGTGGAGGTAGACGGTCGTCGTGAAGATCGCGAGTTGGGTCACGATGAACGCGGCGACGACCGCGGCGATCACATTGGTCAACGGCACCGCAGGAGGGTACTACCGACCAGTCGGTAGGGACCTGTCGGTAGCATGACGAGGTGGCGCTGCCCACGGGTTCCGGCCCGACGACGAAGGATGTCATCCTCGAAGTGGCGCTCCGGCGTTTCGGCGAGCACGGATACGCGGGCACGAGCCTGAACGACATCGCCGACGAGGTCGGCATTCGGCGCCCGAGCCTGCTGCACCACTTCGCCTCGAAAGAGGTGCTCTACCGGGCGGTCCTCTTCGCGTCGTTCGCGGACTGGGCCCAGCTGGTCGAAGAGGCGATCGTCGGCACCCGCGAAGGTTGGCCGCAGGTCGAACGGATGCTGCGCGCCGCGTTCACGTTCTTCGAGGACCACCCCGAGTTCGTCCGCCTCGTGCGGTGGGAGGCGCTCGAGGGCGGGCCCATCCTGCGCGACGAGCTGACCGTTTTGCTCCGGCCGCTGTTCGACCGCGGCGCCGATTTCCTCGAACGCGAGATGGACGCCGGCCGGCTCCGGCGTTACGACGCGCGCCAACTGCTCCTCACCGGGTACGGCGCGGTGTTGTCGTACCTCTCGGACGGCCGGCTGATGACCGGCCTGCTCGATCTCGACCCGCTCTCACCCGAGGCGCTCGCGATCCGGCGCGAGCACGTGATCGACGTGTTGCGCACCGCCGTCGCTCTGTAGCTCGAGCGTCACGACGTCGCAGCTCAGAGCTTGCCGTCGCTCCAACGTTCGAGCAGTGCGGCGTCGCCGAACACCTCGACGGTGTCGACCGGGACGCGACCCCACATCATCAGCAGCAGGTCGCTCGCGCTCCACGGGCCGCGACGTCGCCCTTCGCATGCTCGTTCACGACCGACACGCCGTCGGCGCCGAGGCGGACCAACCATTCGCCGTCGCCGTCGGTGCAGTGCAGGTGGATCGTCTCGCCGGTGCCGGTCGGGGGCCCGCCCGGACGGAAGGGGAGGATGTCGAACAGCTCCTGTATGCCGTCGACCGCGAGCTCGCGCTCGATCGGTGCGGTGGTGCCGGCCGCGCACTGCGCGTCCCAACGGTGGACTGCGAGCTCGTGCGCCTGGCGCCTCGCCCAGAAGCCAACGGTCTGGCGGTCCGTCCACGACCAGCACGGTTCGTCGGCCTCCGCACCCGCGAGCGCGTCCGCGAGCGGGCCGACGCCGGCCGCGACGAAGTCGACGACGCCGGGACCCTCCGGGAACGAAAGCTGCGTCCAGCGGCTCGTGGGCGCGGCCGGGCGCGTGCGCACGACCTCGGCCGCCCACCGGTGCAGTCGACCCACGTGCGCGCACAGATCGGTGACCGTCCAGCCGGGGCACGTCGGCAGCGGTCGTTCGTGACCGGCGGCGCGCGCCGCGTCGACGAAGGCGGCGCCTTCGGTGCGGATGGTGTCGACGAGCGCGGCGTACTCCATCGCGTGGAATCTACCGGCGCCCACGACGAACGGATCTACGAATTCGCGGGCACGCGTTCGAGCAGTTCGGGGCCGTTGTGGTCGGGCTTGTTGACCCGCGTCGTGATCGGCCACGCCTCGAGCTCGTCGGAGGGCGAAGGGACGAGCAGCTGCGTGAGCGACTGCACGTCGTGGTTCTCGGCGTCGAGCCACGTGTCCCACGCGGACTCGGGCAGGATCACCGGCATCCGGTTGTGGATGTCGCGCATCAGTTCGTTCGGCTCGGTCGTGATGATCGTGCACGACCGGATGCGCGGGGCGTCGTCGCCGAGATTGCGGTCGTGCCAGATCGACCAGAGCCCCGCGAACGCGAGCGGCTCACCGTCACGGCGCCGGATGAACCACGGCTGCCTGACCTTTTGGCCTTCGATCGTCTGCCACTCGTAGAACCCGTCGGCGGGAACGATGCAGCGCCGCCGTTCGAACGGGCGCTTGTACGAGTTGTTCGTGAGGACGGTCTCGGCGCGGGCGTTGATCATGCGGTCGCCCACGGAGATGGACTTGGCCCACGAGGGCACGAGGCCCCAGCGGACGAGATCGAGCACCCGCCGGCCCCGGCTGTCGGCGACGGCCGGGATCTCGGCTCTCGGGGTGACGTTGTAGTTCGGTTCGGTCTCGCCCGTACGCACCTCTTCGACGTGGAAGCGCTCGGCGAGGATCGTCGGGGACGAAACCGAGACGTAGCGGCCGCACATACCCGGGACCGTACCGGGCCGCCACCTTGACAACGGCCTCCCGTCGGTCCAGAATCAGACCGACCGGTCGGTTTTCTTTGCCACCCGAGAGGACGCGCACATGGTCGACCAGACGGTCGCCGTCACCGGCGAGCCCGGCCCCGCGGTGAAGACCGCGACCAAAGGCGAGCGGACCCGCCGCCGGATCGTCGAGCTCGCCGCGCCCGTGTTCAACCGCCAGGGCTTCGTCGGCGCGTCGCTGCGCGACCTCATCGGCGCGACCGGACTCGAGAAGGGCGGCATCTACAACCACTTCGGATCGAAGGAACAGCTCGCGCTCGAGGCGTACGACTACGCGATGACCCACGTCACCGAGAGCCTGGCGCGCTCTCAGGACGATGCCGCGGGCGCGCTCGACCGGCTCGACGCGCATGATCCACGCGTTCGCGACCAATGCGCGCCGCCCCGCGATCGAGGGTGGCTGCCCGATCATGAACACCGCGATCGAAGCCGACGACACCAACTCCGATCTGCGCGACCGGGCGCGAGAGTCGATGACGCTGTGGCATCGCCTCGTCGGTCGCATCGTCAAGGACGGCAAAGCCGACGGTGAGCTCGCCCCCGGCGTCGATCCGTACGCACTCGCATCGATCGTCACCGCTTCACTCGAGGGCGCGCTGATGCTCGCCCGCCTGTACGACGACCCGGCACACATGGACCGCGTGGTCGACCATCTCGTCGCCCACGTCGAGTCCCTGCGCGCCGAGGAGGTACTCCCGTGACCGACATCGAAGTCATCACCCTCGACGGAATCGACGTCACGATCCGGCCGATCACGATCGGCGACGTCGAGCGCCTGTCGAGGCTGTTCACCCGCCTCTCCCCCGCGAGCGTGCACTTCCGGTTCTTCTCCCCCATCCACCGCCCGCCGCGTTCCGCGCTGTTGCGGCTCGCGGACGTCGACCACGGCCGCCGCGACGCGCTCGTCGCGCTCGTCGACGACGAGATCGTCGCGGTCGCCCGTTACGACGGCCGTCCGGACACGAACCAGGCCGAGATCGCGATGACCGTCGAGGACGCCTGGCAGCACCGCGGGCTCGGAAAGCGCCTTGCGGTCAGGCTCGCGGCCCGGGCGAAGCGCCGGGGTTACGAGCACTTCGTGGCGACCATGCTGCCCGACAACCGGGCCGCGCTCGGCCTCGTCCGCACGCTCGTTCCCGACGCCACCGTGCGCTACGCGGGCGGCGAGTACGAGGCCGACATGCCGCTGGTGCCGCGCCGGCTAGACCACACGCGAACGCACGAGCATACGAACGCCTCAGTGGGCCTTGCCGTTGCGTGCGGGCCGGTCGTTCAGCCGGAACACGAACCGCAGGCCCGACCACGTGTCGTCGACCGCGCAGACCTTGTTGTCGACGAGTCCGTGCGCGAGGCCGAGCTCGCGCACGATCCCCTCGCGCAGATCCGTCGCGACGCACGCCGTGCGCTTCGGCCACGCAATCCACAAACCGCCCGCGGGCGCGACCGCGCGCGCCAGTCCGTCGAAGCGACGTTCGAGCTCCACGCGCCGTGTCGCGAAGAAGACGACGACGTCCTGCGCGCCGCGCGCCTGCGTTCGGAGTCGCACCCCTTCGGGCAACGGATTGAGCGCGCGCTCGAAGCCCTCCGGCGCGCGCACGAGCGCAAGTCGTGCCCCCGGCTTGACGCCGAGCTTTTGGGGAAGGGGCGTCCCCGAGTACCCCGCCACGAGTCGCAGTCAATCGCGGTTGAACCCTGCGGTCAATCAGGACGGATCGCCGACGCGCCAACGCGCGAAGCGGGGGACCGTCGCCGCGATCACGCCGACCCCCGCGAGACACAGCAGACCTCCCGAGACGACGGAGATCGTCGGCGTGAACGCGCTGGCGACGAGACCGCCTTCGAGGTCACCGAGACGCGGGCCGCCGGTCACGACGAAGATGTTCAACGCCGAGATCCGGCCTCGCAGTCCGTCCGGCACGGTCAGTTGCTGCACGGTGTTGCGGAACACCGCGGAGATGACATCCGCGCCACCCACGATCGCGAGGAACACGAGCGCGAGCCCGAGGTTGGCCCCCACCAGCCCGAACGCCGCGATCGCCGCGCCCCAGACGACAACCGAGACGAGGATCGCGAGCCCGAGCCGTTCGACCCGTCCGATCCAACCCGAGCTGAGCGCGCCGACGAGCGCGCCGAACGCCGCCGCCGCGAACAGCCAACCAACAGCTTCGGGGCCGCGGTGGAACTGCTTGTCGGCGAGGACCGGGAACAGGACCCGGGGCATCCCGAACACCATCGCGACGATGTCGACCGTGAACGTCGACTGCAGCACCCGCTTTCCCTTCACGTAGCGCAGCCCGTTGAACACCGCCGCCAGGCCCACGTCGTCCTCAGAACCCTCGGCCGGGATCGGACGCTGTGACTGCACCAAGAAGGCGGCGGCCAACGCCGCGACGTAGCTGGCCAGGTCGATCCCGTACGCCCAGGTCAGGCCGGCGCGGGCGACGATGATCCCGCCCAGCGCGGGACCGATCACGGCGGCCCCGTTCCACATGACCTGGTTGAGCGCCGCGGCCTGGGGCAGGAGCTCCGCGGACACGAGCCGGGGCGTCATCGCGGCCCGCGTCGGCATGGCGATCGTGAGGAACGAGGCGCTCAACGCGGCCGCCCCGTACACGAGTACGAGCGGTGGATGGCCGAGGTGCGCGCCGAAGAACAGCAGCGCCGAGGCCGACATCAGCCCGGTCTGCGCGAACAGCAGGAGCCGGCGCCGGTCGCGCCGGTCGATCTGGGGCCCGAAGCCGATCGACACGAACAGCATCGGGACGAGCTGCACCAGGCCGATGAGGCCGACCGCCAGCGACGAGTGGTGGGTCAGGTCGTAGACCTGGACGAAGAGCGCGACGAGGGTGACCTGGCTCCCGATCTGCGACAGCAGCTCTCCGCCCCAGAGCAGGCGGAAGTCACGCGAGCGCCGCAGCGGGGTGACGTCGATCGCGAGGCTGCGCACCCGCCCCGGGGCACGGCGGCGGCCCTCGTCCGGTCCAGTCACAGGGTGCGGAACATTACCGACGCGGTCCGGGTTGCAAATCCCGACTTCACTACTGGCTTTTCGACGGGCCTGCGACCTAGCCTGCCCGTATACCCCCGGACATCGACGAAAGAAGCATCACATGGCGCTACGCCTGGGCGACGAAGCCCCCAACTTCACGGCCGAGACCACCGAAGGCACGATCAACCTGTACGACTACCTCGGCGACAGCTGGGGAGTGCTCTTCTCGCACCCGAAGGACTACACGCCGGTCTGCACGACCGAGCTCGGTGCCGTCGCGAAGCTGAAGCCCGAGTTCGACAAGCGCAACGTGAAGGTGCTCGGCCTCTCGGTCGACGAGCTCGGCAACCACAAGGGCTGGGCGGACGACATCGAGGAGACCCAGGGCGCGAAGTTGAACTTCCCGCTGATCTCCGACGCCGACCACAAGGTCTCGGACCTCTACGACATGATCCATCCGAACGCGAGCGACACGATGACGGTGCGTTCGGTGTTCATCATCGGTGCCGACAAGAAGGTGAAGCTCATCATCACCTACCCGGCTTCGACGGGGCGCAACTTCGACGAGATCCTGCGGGTCATCGACTCGCTGCAGCTCAGCGCGAAGTACAGCGTGGCCACCCCGGTGAACTGGAAGGACGGCGAGGACGTCATCATCGGCGGCGCCGTCTCCGACGAAGAGGCCAAGACGAAGTTCCCGAAGGGCTGGAAGGCGATCAAGCCCTACCTCCGGATGACGCCCCAGCCCAACAAGTAAGGGCTCGGTCAGTCGCGGACGTACTCCCAGCTCTCGCCGCCGAGCAAGAGGCGGTGGCGAGGGCCGGGAGCGTCCAGCTTCGCCAGGTCGTCGTAGGCGACGTCCTCGGGGTAGATGCACAACGCGCCGCCGCCCTCGATGAAGTGGAACCGCGGCAGGTAGTCGATCGCCACGGCCGCGTCGATCGCGGCCATCGCGTCGGCGACGGTCGCGACCTCGCTCAGGTCGAGGAGGGTGACGTACTGCGGCGGCGCGAGCTCGATCTCCCCGGCCGCGCGCGCCGCGAGAGCTTCCGCCGGCCGGAACCATTGGATCGCGTCCATCTCGGAGCCGTCGGCCATCTCGGCCCCGCCCGCAACCGGCCCGACGAAGAACCAGGTCGCGAACCGCTTCGGTGATCCCTCGGGCGTCGTCCAGTTCGAGAGATGGATCAACGTGTCGGGGTCGACGTCGACGCCGGCCTCTTCCTTGGCCTCGCGGGCGGCGGCCCGGAGCGCGGCACGGGGGAGGTCGTCGGGGGCGTCGCCGTAGTCCTCGGGATCGATCCGGCCCCCGGGAAACACCCAGGCCCCCCCGTGGAACGCGAGCTTCGACGACCGGCGGGCGAGCAGGACCTCGAGGCCGGTCGCGCCGTCGCGCAGCAGGACGACCGTCGCCGCGGGCGCGGCCTCGACCCCCCGGGCTGCTTCGGCGAGCTCGCCGGTCCGCCGTTGTTCAATCCAGTTGTTCAATGAGGAGCTCACCCTTTTCGTGACGGGCCCGCAGCACTTTCTTGTCGAACTTACCGACCGACGTCTTGGGAACCTCGTCGATGAAGCTCCAGCGCTCGGGAACCTGCCACTTGGCCACGTGCCCGGCGAGGTACGCGGCGAGGCCGGCCGCGTCGACCGCGCCGCCCGCCCGGCGTACGACACACGCCAGCGGGCGCTCGTCCCAGCGGGGGTCGGGCACGCCGATGACGCTCGCCTCGACCACGTCGGGATGACCCATGAGCACGTTCTCGA
The DNA here is from genome assembly GCA_963829195.1 of uncultured Actinomycetes bacterium. Taxonomy (GTDB): domain Bacteria; phylum Actinomycetota; class Acidimicrobiia; order IMCC26256; family PALSA-610; genus PALSA-610. Next base: position 329,178 of record CAWHHS010000005.1, on the reverse strand, counting down.
GCTCCACCGAGCTGATCCACTCCCCGCCCGACTTGATGACGTCCTTGGCCCGGTCGGTGATCTGGATGTAGCCCTCCGGCGACACCGAACCGACATCGCCCGTCCGTAGCCAGCCCGCGTCGAACTTCTCGGGCGGGGGTCCCGGTAATAGGACCCGGTGATCCACGGACCCTTCACCTCGATCTCGCCGACCGCGTCGCCGTCCCACGGCAGTGCGTTCCCGGCGTCGTCGACGATGCGGAGCTCGACCCCGCCGACGACCCGGCCCGTCCGGGCCCGCCAATCCATCTCCTCCGGCGAACCGATCTCGACCCTGGCCGGCGGGTGCGCGACCGCGGCGAGCGGCGACGTCTCGGTCATCCCCCACGCCTGGATGATGCGGACGCCGTACTTCCGTTCGAAGTTCTCCATGAGCGAACGCGGCACCGCGGAACCGCCGCAGATGATGCTGTGGAGGCTCGACAGGTCGATTTCGTGCTCTTCGCCGTAGCGGTAGATGTCGGCCCAGATGGTCGGCACCGCGCCCGCGAACGTGACGCGCTCCTCCTTGACCATGCGGGTGACGGGCTCGGCCTGGAGAAATCGGCCCGGCATGACCAGCGAGGCGCCACACAGGAACGCGGCGTAAGGGATGCCCCACACGTTGGCGTGGAACATCGGCACGATCATGAGGATGCGATCGCGCTCCGACAAGTTGAGTGCGTTCGGCGTGGTGGCCGCGAACGAATGCAGGAACGACGACCGGTGCGAGTACGCGACGCCTTTCGGATTCCCGGTCGTGCCCGACGTGTAACACATCGCCGAAGCCTGGCGTTCGTCGATCTCGGGCCAGTCGAAGTCGGGGGACTCGCGGGCGAGCAGCTCGGAATAGCGCTCGACGCGGCGGTCGCCGAGGAGCGACGGGTCGCATTCGCCGTCGCCGACGATCACGAAGCACTCGACCGTCGTCAGCTCGGACACGACCTTTGCGAGCAGCGGGACGAGCGAGTCGTCGACGAACACGACCTTGTCCTCGCCGTGGTTGATCACGTACGCGAGCTGCTCGGGGAACAACCGGATGTTCAGGGTGTGCACCACCGCGCCCATCGACGGGATCGCGAGGTACACCTCCATGTGCTCCTGCGAGTTCCACATGAACGTGCCGACGCGGTCGCCCGTCTCGACGCCGAGCTGCGCGAGCGCGTTGGCCGACGCGGCCCGCGTTGTCGGCGATCGTGGCGTACGTCGCCCGCCGCGGCCCGTCCTCGGTCCAGGTGACACACTCCGCGTCGCCGTAGACGGTGCGACCGTGGCGCATCACGGCGGCGATGGTCAGCGGGAAGTCCTGCATCGTGCTCGAGATCATCTCGTCCCCTTGTCCCGCTTCATTCGATGCGAAGCGTAACGTCGTATCACTCCGGTTGACCACGGGGTCAACGGGCTACGGCGTGGCCGTCGCTTCGCGGGTCTCGATCCGCGGCGGCGAGCCGAGCGCCGCAATCACCGCGCCGGCGAGCACCGCGCCGCCACCGACGGCGACGACGAGCCGCACCGACTCGCCGAGGAAGATCGCCGTGAGCCCAATACCGGTCACCGTCTCCAGGGCCATGACGATCGCGGTGCGGGTCGCGCCGATGCGGTCGAGCACGACGAAGAACAACGTGAACGCGGTGGCGGTCGCCAAGCCGTTCGCGCACAGGATCGCCAGCGCGTGCCGCGGAGGGAGCGGGCAGGTCGGCGCGCGCCGCACCGAACGCCACGGTCCCGAACGCCGCGCCGATCGCGGTCCAGGTCGCGGCCGTGATCGAGTCCGTCCGCACCAGCACCCGGTCGCCGACGAGGACGTACACGCAGAACGCGGCGATCGAGCCGACGACGCAGAGGATTCCCGTCGACGAGATCGCGAGCCGCCCGCCCCCGATCGCGACGATCGCGCTCCCCGACACCGCCAACACGAGCGCGGCCACCGTGCGCATCCGCAACTGCATGACACCCAACAGCACCTCCGCGACCGCGACGACGGCCGGGTAGGCGTAGAAGATGAGCGCGACCGCGGCCGCCGTGCCGTGCTCGAGCCCGATGTAGAAGCACGTCGACTCGACCGAGTACACGACGACCCCCAGCCCGATCGCGAACACGCGTTCTCCGCGGGGCGGCAACAACGGCCGGCCGGTGACGGCGAGCACGCCGAGGAGGAGGAGACCGGCGACGCCGAACCGGATGCCCAACGCGACCGGCGGCGCGAGATAATCCCGCGCGACGGTACGCGAGAACAGGATCGTGCAGCCGAACGCGACCGATCCCGCGAGCCCGAGTGCGAGATCCAGCCGGCGGCCGCGCGACATGGCTCCCGCTGGGTTCACCACCCGACGATGGCGCCGATCGCGAGGCCGATCACGAACAGGCCACCCGCGCGCCGCGTGACGAGGAACGACAGCGCCGCGAACCACAACGGCCACACCGGATTCGGCATGGGCGACACGTCGGGCTTGGGCTGCGAGTACGCCGCGAACGTGCGCCGCAGGACAGGGAACGACAACACGACCAGGATCGATGCGACCGGCAACACCCGGGCGATAACGAGCGCCACGATGGACACATAGAAGCCGACGAACATCGCCTGCGTGATCCGACGGGCGACGGCCTCGCCGAGGATCACGGGGAGCGTGTGCGTACCGTCGGGTTCGTCCCACGGGATCTTGTCGATGTGCTTGCCCATCAGCACCGTCGTGCACAGCAACGCGTACGGCAGCGACGCGAGCACGACCGCGCCGGGGATCGTCCCCGTCGCTGCGTAGTACGCGCCGCCCACCATCAGCGGACCCCACACGACGAGCACGGTCGGTTCGCCCAGACCGTGCTTCTTCAGACGCAGCGGCGGCGCCGTGTACGCGGCCGACAGCAGGAAGCCGCCCAACGCGAAGCCGACGATCGGCCATCCCCTCGCCACGGTCAGCACGATCATGATCGCGAGGCACAACGTGTTGACGACCAGCGCGCAGGCCGCGAGTCCCTTTCGGGTGATCGCGCCGGAAAGCACCGGATGGGGCGAATACAAGTTGCGCGGATAGTTGTCGCGGTCGGTTCCGACCTCGAGATCGAACAGATCGTTCATCAGGTTGTTGGCCATGTGGGCGAGGACCATCCCCGCCGCGGCCAGCGCGAACCAGCCCCACGACACGGACGCGCCCCGGTACACCGCCAGGAGACCGGCGATCGCGCCCGCGACCAGCGTCATGGGCAGCACTCCGGCCCGGGTCAAATAGAGCCATTTCGACACCGGATCGAGCCGCCCGGGCGGCGGATTCGTCGTCGCGAGCACGTACTTCCAACTGTGAAAAAGGCCACTGGGAGGAGCACTCTTCGCGGATTGCGCTGCAGAAGTGTCGGCCATGGAGCCGAAGCCTAGAAGGCCAAGAGAAACGACGCCTCGACCGGTGAGAACCGGCGAGACGCCCCGAGGAGGTCCGTAGGCGTGACGATGACGACGACGACACCGACGACCGGAGAGGTCCAGGTGCTGCCGCTCTCGTTGACCGTGGCCGAGGTCCGCCTCACGACGGGCGGCGCCGGCACGAGCATCGGCAAGGTCTCCTCCCGGGAAGGCATGTGGAGCTGGCAACACCGCGACGGTGAGCAGAGCTCCCCGATCGCCTCCAGCCGCACCGCCGCCGCCAACGCGCTGGCCGACTACCACCGCGCGTTCAAGGCGCCGGCCGTACCGGCCGCGCCGGTGCGGCGCCTGCTCTTCGGCTGACGCTCGGCGTTCGGGGCGGTCAGCCGCCGTAGTTCATCCGGGTGTCCTCCATACGCAGGACTTCGGTGTCCTCGTCCTTGAGGAACGCCGCGTTCACGACCTCGCCGAGGAACAACGTGTGGTTCCCGACCGTGACGGTCTGACGCACCTCGCATTCGACGTACGCAACCGACTGCGTGAGCACCGGCGCACCCGTGGCCGGTCCGTCGAGATACGCGAACCCGTTGAGCGTGTGCTGTTCGAGATCGACGTCGACCGGCTTCGTGAACTTGCGGACGATCGCCCGGTCCTCACGGTCGATCATGCAGAGACTGAACACCCCGCCCGCCTCGATCAACTCGTGCGTCAGGGCTTCGTGCTCCACACCGATACCGATCCACTTCGGGTCGAACGAAACCTGTGACGCAAAGTTGAGCGTCATGCCGTTGCGGCGCTGCGCCTTGTCGGTCGAACCGACGACATAGAGCCCGCTCGGCATCTTCCACAGAACGCGCCGGCGCAACCGGTCGTACTCGTCCGGGTCGGCACCCTCGGGAAACGGCGGAACAGGACCTTCTTTGACCGGCATGGGTTGAGCGTATGCGTCGGGGTCTGGTGGCGTCGGCTCGTTATGGAGCGCCGTCGTCCTCGTGCATCGCCGCGGCGTCACCCTCCCAGGATCGGTTGATCCGTTGCCACCAGGCCTCCGACACCGGGCGCAACTACGGACGGAAGTCCCGCTCCGGGTCGAGTCCGGCGGATGTGACCGTCATCATCTGGAATCCTTCGAGGTAGCCGATGACCCCGAGGTCTCGCACGAACCGGTCGCCCTCGACGACGAGGCGCTCAAGAACGTCGAAGATCGCAGGAAGCTCGCTCGTCCGGCCTTCGACTCGGAGAGAAACCACGTGCCGGATGAACTCTGCGGCGTCGACGTAGGTCAGGCGGCCGTTCGGCACCGTGTCATCGGCGTTCTCGACCTCGACCTCGCTCCATTTCGCCGCGAAGGACGGACAAGCTTCCAACAACAGTGGCATGACCTGACCCGCGTCGATCACGTTCGCCATTCTTCCCGGTTGGGGCGCGCTCGCCGAAGTATTGTCTGTTGAAGTGTGGTTCCACCTTGTTTTATAGGATGTTTTCGGGTAGAGTCGAACATATGTTCGAGCGGCTGGAAGAGCTGGCGGAGATGCGGCGGGAGCTCGACGCGGCCGAAGCCGCATGGTTGGAAGTCGTCGCCGCGTACGACCGTTCCGGCGACTGGCGCGCCGACGGATACCTCAACGCCGCGTCCGCGATCCGCAACGCGTGCCGCATGTCCGAGGGCGTCGCGCGCGGGTACCTCGAGTTGGCCCGCAAACTGGAAGCGTTGCCGGTGCTGGCGGACACGTTCGGGCGGGGCGAGATCTCGGCCGGCACGCGACCGTCGTCGCGAACGCGTACGCGCCCGGACGCGAGTCCGAGATCTCGAACGTCGAAACCGAACTCGTGGAGTTCGCACGCATCGCGACACCGCACGAGCTCGGCGTCGCCATGCGACGCGTGACCGACGCAATCGACGGTGACGGCGGCGCCGCAAGGGACGCGGCCGCTCACGAACGGCGCGGCTGTTACATCGCCGACACCGTGAACGAAACGTTCGACCTCAAAGCGAACAGCGACGGGTACAGCGGCGCATTCATCAGAGCCGCCCTCGACGCCGAGATGAAACAAGACCTCCAAGCCGACGATCCCCGGACCACACCGCAACGGCGGTTCGACGCGCTGGCGAACATCTGCCGGCGGCACCTCGACCACGGCGACACCGGCACCAGCCACGGCGCCCGCCCCCACGTCAGCTACGTCGTCGACGCCGACGCCGCCCCCGGAGCATCGGCCGACCTCGCCGCACTCGTTCGCGGCGACCTGCGCGACGGCGGCTTGTCGGCCACGATGCTCGAACTCCTGCTCTGCGACTGCACCATCAGCCGCGTCATCACCGCCGGCCGGTCCGAGATCCTCGACGTCGGCCGGGCGACACCCACAGTCACTCCCGCCCAGTGGAAAGCCCTCGTCGTCCGCGACCGCCACTGCCAACACCCCGGCTGCAACCGCCCGCCCGGCCAATGCGAAGCCCACCACCTCCGGCCCTGGGCCCGCGGCGGACCCACCGACCTCGCCAACCTGCGGCTCTACTGCTTCGGCCACCACCGCGAACAGCACACCCACGACGCCCAAGCCCGCGCGCGTAAGCGGCCGCGTAAGAGCAATCGCAGTACGGTTCGTCCGGCTGGGGTGACGGGCTTCGGTGCCCGCGAACAACGAGGCGGGCGATGTGACGACTCGCGACGAGCGCGACGCGACATCTAATTCGAGCGGCTGGTCGGCTTTCCGCGGGGATCTGTCGGCAAGTGTGGCCGCGCTCGGCGCCGCGCCTTTGCTGCTCGTGCTCACGGTCGTGCTCAGCGTCGCCGTCTCACTGAAGGGAGCGTTCCTCATCGTTGCTCTGCCGTTGTTCCTCGTCGAGGCGGGGTTCGTCGGCACGCAGCGGGTCTGGTTCGCGCGTGTCTATCGCGGCGAGCAACTGCGCGGCGGCGAGGTCGCGCCCCTCACTCGCTCGTTCGTCGGTCGTTTCGTCGTCCTTGGTCTCGTCGTCAGCCTTGTCGTCTCACCGATCGTCCTCGTCGCGGGCGCGCTCAACACCCGTGCGCACCCGCTCGTGGTGGTCGTGTTCGTGCTCGTCGCGATCACACTCGACGTCGCCCTCACGTTCGTTGTTCCTGCGCTTGCGCTCACGACCGGCTCGGTGCGAACCGCGATCAGGATCGGCTTGCGGATGATCAAGGAGGCATGGCCGCAAGCGGCGTGGTACCTCTTGACGCCGGGTCTGACCTTGGGGCTCGTCGGCACCGCCTTGGGGGTCAGTTCGTATCGTCCGAACGGGCCGCTCCACATCGCGATCGTGATGTCCACCGCGGTGCTGGCGGTCTGGTTCAAAGGCGCGATCGTCGCCTTCTACGTGCGCCAACCGCAGGCGCCGCAGACCCGGTAGCCGAGCCTCCAAGATCGGCGTGTTACACACGCGGCCGCGTGTGTAACATCGCCGCGCGGCGATGCCGCACCGGATACGGAGGCAACGGGTGGAAGAACAGGCTGCAGCTGACGAGAATCCGTTCGCGGCGATGGATCCGGAGATGGCGGCCAACCCGCAGCCGGTGTTCGCGGCGTTGCGCGACAGCATGCCGGTGATGCCCGTCGACGGCGTCGGCGTCGTGGTCTCGGGTCGATCCGAGATCGACGAGCTCCTGCGCGATCCGGCGACGTATTCGTCGAACATGTCGGCCGTCGACCTGAAGAACATCCGGCCGTTGATCCCGCTGCAGATCGACCCGCCCGACCACAAGAAGTACCGCAAGATCCTCGACCCGATCTTCGCGCCGCGCGAGATGGCGCTCATCGCCGAGCCCGTCACCGCGCTCGCGAATGAGCTCATCGACCGGTTCGTCGATCGCGACGGCGTCGACTTCTCGAGCGAGTTCTCGGTGCCGTTCCCGTCGCTCGTGTTCCTCACCCTGCTCGGGCTCCCACTCGACCAGCTCGCCCGGTTCATCGAGATGAAGGACGGGATCATCCGGCCCGACCAGGTCACGGGAACGCCGTACGGCAGCGAGACCATGCAGGCGTACCAACAGAAGACCGCCGACTCGATCTACGCGTACTTCGAGGAGGTCCTCGACGAGCGCGAAGAACAACGGCAGAACGATCTCCTGAGCCGGTTCCTCGACGTCGAGGTCGAGGGCGAGAAGCTCAAGCGGACCGAGATCCTCGACATCTGCTTCCTGTTCCTCATCGCCGGCCTCGACACGGTCACCGCGACCCTCGATTGCATGTTCGCGTTCCTCGCCCAGCACCCTGCGCACCGGCAACGCCTGGTCGACGATCCCGCGTGCATTCCGGCCGCGGTCGAGGAGATGCTGCGTTGGGAGACGCCGGTGCTCGGTGTCGTGCGCGCCGCAACGAAAGACACGACGCTCGGGGGCTGCCCCATCCACGCGGGCGACCAGGTTTCGGTGATCCTCAACGCCGCGAACACCGACCCGATGGAGTTCGACAAGCCGGACGAGATCGACTTCGATCGGGAGCCGAACCGCCATCTCGCCTTCGGCGGCGGCGTGCACCGTTGTCTCGGTTCTCATCTGGCCCGCCAGGAGCTACGGATCGCCCTGCGCGAATGGCACCGGCGGATCCCCGACTACTCGGTCGTGCCCGGGCACACCCTCGTGTACACGCCGTCGATCCGGTCCATCGACCACTTCCCGATGGTGTTCAACCGCACCACCGGCTGATCGCACTCCCCGGCCGGTCAGCCGGCGCGGCCGAAGTCGTCCTCGAGGCGGACGATGTCGTCCTCGCCGAAATACTCGCCGTGCTGCACCTCGACGAACACGAGATCCTCCTCGCCGGTGTTCTCGATGCGGTGCGAGGTGCCGAGCCCGATGTCGACCGCGCAGCCCGGACCGACGTCGACGCGTTCGTCGTCCAGCGTGACCACGCCGCGGCCGCGCACGAGGAACCAGTGCTCCGAACGGCGGGCGTGCTGCTGGTAGCTCAGTCGTTTCCCCGGTCGCACGAGGATCCGTTTGACCTTGTGATCGGGCTCGTCGAGGAGAACCTCATAACTCCCCCACGGGCGTTCGTCGCGTTCCAACATTCCGACAGTGTGCCTCGCGGCGCGCGCCGGGGCGTTGCACCCCGACGCGCGCCGTCCGAGGGCCTCAGTGCAGACTCATCTGCGGTTCGCCGTAGCTGTTCAGGCCGGTCGTCGCGATCGTGCAGGTCCCGCCCCGTTCCGAGCCGCCGTTGTACGCCTGCCGCAGGCAGTCCCGCAGGGCAAGCTGGCCCCAGTAGTTCGGGTGCGCGTCCTCCTGCAGCTGGTACGGGCCGAAGAGGGTCGACGTCGTACGGACCTGGCTGACCCATTCCGTCTTGTCGGCCGCACCGGGGCTCATCCAGTTGGCGACGCCCTTCTCCTCCAGCAGCCCGACGGTGTTCTCACACAGACGACGGCCGGCGAGCGCGTTCTGGTCGTCGAGCAGCACGTAGTTCGTGAGGCCCGACTGCGCCGCGCCGTTCTTCACCGCGTTGTCGATCGTCGGCACCGCGGTGTTGTTCGCCCAGTCGGCGTCCTTGTTCCAGAAGCCGCAGCCACCCGTCGACTGCCGCGTGTATCCCGACTGCGAGTACCGGAAGCCGGCCGCGTTCGGGATCGGCGACGAGTACGTCTGGACGATGATCTTGTAGTCGGTGTCGGCGTAGCCGTCGTTGCGCATCGCCTGGCGGACATTCTGGAGTGCGCCGGCGATCGCGGAGGTCTGCGCGGCGATGTACGAAGACGTGAAGTACGCCTTCACGTTCGAGTCGTCGTAGCAGTAGTTCGGCCACCACGACGGCGAGAGGAGGAAGTCCTCGATGCACGTCTGCACGATGTCGGCGAAACCGAAGTTGTTCGCGCCGATGAGCACCGTCACCGCGGACACGTTGTGCGCCGCCGCGAAGTTCTGCAGCATCAACGCCTGGCCCTGGTGACCGCTCGAGTCGCTGAAGAAGTCGAGGCCCGGCTTGAAATCACCCGAACCCGGTGTCTGGGTGTAGGTGCGGGCGCCCGAACAGGCGAGGTTCTCGCCGTTCACGCCGTTGCCGATGTAGACCTCGGCCGACTTCGACCGGTGACAACCGTGGATCGTCTCGGCCGTGTTCGTCGCGTTGTCGTAGTAGGCGGTCGGCCCGAGCGCGTCGACGTTCGAGGAACTGCCGTTGGTGTTCCCGGCCCAGCGGCCCGCCTCACCGGAGATCGCGGAGTCGCCGACGCTGACGATCCACGGTGCCCCGACATGCGGGCCGTCGGCATGGGCCGCGGGCCCACCCATTCCGAACGTCGTACCGGCGATGCCGATTACGAGCGCGACAACACCCAGCCGTTTCCTCATTCAGGACCTCCCCGTCCAGTGCACGGCAATGTGGCGCGGAGCTTTGCATCACAGTGCGCGCATAGCAAGCACCGCGCGCTCGAAAGCGCGCGGTGCCCGGTAACGGGAGGCGGAGGCGGGCGCGGTTATACGCGCTCGAGCACGACGACCGGGATCTTGCGGGTGGTCGCCTTTTCGTACTCCGCGAAGTTCGGCATCAGCGCGGCCTGGGCCCGGTAGAGGCGTTCCCGCTCGGGCTCCTCCGTAACACGCGCCCGCGCCTCGAACTTCTCGGTCGGGAGCTCCACCGTCACGTCGGGGTTCGCGACGAGGTTGTGGAACCAGTCGGGACTCGTCGGGGCACCGGCTTTGGAGGCGATGATCACGATCCGGTCACCGTCGGTCGTGTAGACGATGGGCGTCGTCCGCAGCTTGCCGGACTTGGCGCCCTTCGTGGTGATCAGCACCAGCGGCGCGCCCGCGAACACGCCGGTGACCTGGCCGGCGTTGGTGCGGAACTCGTCGATGAGCGCCTGATTGAACGCGTTGAAGTCGTTGTTGAAGTCCTCGATGTTCGGGCATATGCCCGAAGCTAACGTCGCCGTCGTGGTCGGGATTCCCGCTGATGTCGATCTCACCGATCTCGAGCTGTTCGCGGACGGCTTCCCCCACGACGTGTTCACCCGGCTGCGGCGGATCGCGCCCGTCCTCCGGCATCCGCCCACCGAGCACACTCCCGACGGGGAGGGCTTCTGGTCGGTCCACGCGCACGCGGCGTGCATGACGGTCGTGCACGATCCCGACGCGTATTCGTCGGAGACCGGCGGGACCCGGCCGTTCGGCGGGACGACCCTCAACGACCTCCCGGTCGCCGGCCTGATGCTCAACATGATGGACGACCCGCGCCACCAACGTGTCCGTCTGCTGGTGAGCAAGGGACTCACGCCCCGCACGATCGCCCGGCTCGAGGACGACCTGGCCCGGCGCACCGCGCGGCTCGTCGACGCGGCCGTCGAGCGTGGCGACTGTGACTTCGTGAACGAGATCGCGGGCGAGCTGCCCATGCAGGCGATATGCATCCTCATGGGCATCCCCGAGGTGGACCGCCATCAGCTCTTCGAATGGATCGAGCACTCGTTCGACTTCAAGGGTGACCGCGAGTCGTTCGAGACCACCGACGAGGTCGCCCGCGCCGCGGCCGCGATGTTCGAGTACGGCGCCGCGCTGATCGCCGAGAAGCGGGCCCACCCGGCCGACGACATGCTCTCGATCGTCTGTCACGCGCAACTCCCGGGCGAAGACCCGCCGCAGCTCTCCGATCAGGAGTTGCAGTTCTTCTTCTCACTGCTCTGGGCGGCCGGCGCCGACACCACCCGCAACGCGCTCGCCGGCGCGGTCGTCGCGCTCGACGCGTTCCCCGACCAATGGGACGCGTTGCGCTCGGCGCCGGCCGTTCGCGGGACGGCGGTCGAGGAGACGGTGCGCTGGACGCACCCGGCCGCGTACAACCGGCGCACGGCGACACGCGACATCGACCTCTTCGGGGAGGCGGTGCGGGCCGGCGACAAAGTGGTGTTCTGGGAGGCGTCGGCCAACCGCGACGAGTCCGTGTTCGAAGACCCGTTCCGCTTCGATCTCGATCGCGACCCGAACCCGCACCTCGGCTTCGGGCACGGCGTGCACCACTGCCTCGGCGCGAACCTGGCCCGGCTCGAGATCCGGGTCGTGCTCGAGGCGCTCAGGACGCGGGTCGGCGCGGTCGAGATCACCGGCCCGGTCGAGTGGACGCGGAGCAACAAGCACACCGGGATCCGGCATCTGCCCGTGCGGTTGACGCCCCCGGGCTAAGGCTTCTTGCCTGCGACGGGGACGCCGGTCGGGGGCGGCGCGCCCTTCCCCGCGGGGGACGCGGTCTTTCCGCGGCGCGACGGTCGGGTCGAGGCGCGCGAACGCGACCATCCGTTCGTAGATGTCGTACACGCGCTGGCCGTACGAGCGCGCCCGTCGCCCACGTGCCCCAGAGGTCCCACCACGTCTGCACCTTGCCGCGGAACCCGAGCTTCAGCGAGCCGGAGAGCAGGATCTTGTCCTTGTAGGAGGGCTCGGGGAACTTGGGATCGACGTAGATGCGCAGCAGTTGCAGCTGCGCGCGCACTCCGGTGCGCGGCGTCGGGGAAGTCGAACCCGTGGGCACACGAGTCGCACCAACCGATCCCCGCGAAGTTGTTGTCGGTCGCGGCGCTGCCCGGGTTCGCGAAGCCGCCGGTCTCGAGGATCGACTGCGCGAACGCGACATCGCCCCGCACGCCGGTGCGGGCACCCTCGTCGAGATAGAACTCCGCGAGCACCGCGATCGGGACGGTGATGCGCGGCGAGTAGTGCTGGGCGACGATGTAGTCGGCCATCTGTTTCGCGGTCAGCTGGCTCGGTCCGAGGATGGGACTCGTCGCGCTCGTCGCCGCCGTCTCGAAGTCGTGGATGCCCGCGAGCGAGACCGCGATCTGCGTGCGCGCGTCGTCGATCGACTTGCGCAGGTCGCTCACACGCGTCTCCGCCTTGCCCACGGCCGCCGCGGCCCGATCGGACACCTCGCGGATCTGGGTGAGCTGGCCCTGGACGCGCTGCTGCAACGCGAGGTACTGGTCGAGGAGGTCCTTCTCGTTCGTGCCGAACGAACCGAGGACGTGAAGTTGGCTGCCGGCGTCGACAACCGAAGTGGTGTCGAGGTAACCCGCGATCGCGTTCATGAGCTCGGCGTCCCCGGCATGGATGTACGCCTCGGCCGCCGCCTGGTGCAACAGGGTCCGCGTGTCGTCGAGGTGCTGCTGCGTCTCGCGCGCGACCGCCTCGAGCTTCTTCACGTCACGGCGCGCGGCGGCGTCCTTCTTCGCGCCGCCACGACCCCTCGTTGCGCGCCCGGCAGCGCGGCCTGGGCGCTCTTCACCTGCGCCTGCGCGAGCTGCATCGTCTGCAACAACTTGAGACCGGAGTCGGTGGGCAGCGCGAACGTCGGCATGGCCGTCGGCGGCCCGGGAATCGTCGTCGTGGTCGTCGGGCCCGTGGACGGCACGGTCGTGGTGGTCGAATCGGATGGCGACGGGATGTGTGGACCACCCACCGTTGTGGTGGTCGTGGTCGTCGCCAATCCGTACGCGGCACCCGGTGCCACGAAGGAGGCAACGACGGCCGCGACGACGGCGACCCGCACGCGCGAGGTTCCGAACATCTCTTATCCAGTCGGCATGTGCGACCGGGATCTTCAGACGTGACCGATATGTCGCGTCGACGGGAACGCCCGAAAGGGGCGCAACGTCAGCTTCGGGGCACTTGGCTCCAGGGAAGACCCTTGTCGGCGCGCGGTTCGCCGGGCAGCCCCAGCACCCGCTCGCCGAGGATGTTCTTCATGATGTTCGTCGTGCCGCCCTCGATGGAGTTCGCCTGAACGCGGAGGAACGCCTTCTGCGGGTTCGACAGGTCCATGGCGTTGCGCGGCCGCTCGAACGTGTAACCGCTCGGGTAGAGCAGCGCGTCGGGACCCATGAGGTCCATCACGAAGCTCATGATCCGCTGGTTCAGGCCGGCCATCGCGAGCTTGCCGACCGATCCCTCGGGCCCGGGCGTTCCCTTGCGCCGCGACTGGCTCGCACGCATGTTGGTGAGGCGGTTCACCTCGGCGTCGATCCAGAGCCTGAGCAACGCGTCGCGCGAGACGGCGTCCTGGCGCTGTTGGTTGCGCTTCCACTCGTTCACCGCGACCGCGATCACGCCCGACCCGCGCGGGTTCACCTGGCCGCCGATCGAGACGCGCTCGTTCATCAGCGTGGTGAGGGAGACGCCCCAACCTTCGCCGATGTCACCGAGCCGTTCGCGGTCGGGGATGCGGAGGTCGGTCATGTAGACCTCGTTGAACTCCGCTTCACCGGTCGCCTGGACGAGCGGGCGCACCTCGACCCCCGGCGCGTGCATGTCGATGACGAACATCGTCATGCCCTTGTGCTTCACCTGCTCGGGATCGGTGCGCACGAGCACGATGCCGTAGCTCGCGACGTGCGCGAGCGTCGTCCACACCTTCTGCCCGTTGACGATCCATTCGTCGCCGTCGCGCACCGCGCGCGTCGACAGCCCGGCGACGTCGGATCCGGCGCCCGGCTCGCTGAACATCTGGCACCAGATCTCCTCACCCGAGAACAGCGGGCGGAGGTAGCGCTGCTTCTGCTCGTCCGAGCCGTGCGTCACCAAGGTCGGAGCGCACATGCCGTGGCCGATCGGGTTGCGCCCGTACGGGATCGGCGCGCCCGCACCGAACAGCTTCGCGTTGATCGTGTTCTGCAGCCGCGGTGAGAGGCCGAGACCGCCGCAGCCCTCGGGAAAGTGCACCCACGCGAGGCCGCGGTCGTATTGAGCGCCGAGGAACTCCGCGGGGGGAGTCGACTTCGGGTCGTGCTGCGCGAGCAGGTCGTCGCACAGTTCCGTGACACGCTGTTCGTCCGCGCGACAACAGGAGCTCCTCTCACAACTTGACCGATCGGTCAAGTGTAGTGAGTGCCCGGTACGGTCGCCATGTGCGGACGCCGACCATCCCGACGCTCCTGCTCACCGCCGCCGCGGCCGTCGCCGTCGCGCTGCGGGCCGGGAGCCGGCGGCGCGCCGCGCAGACGGGTGGCGGGGAGTCGCTCGTCTCGTTCGTGCGCAACTCGGTCGTCACGCGCAACGGACGGCTCGCCGCGATCGGTGTGCGCACCGGGACGCGCCATGCCGTCCACATGGTGCGCCGCGCCGTCGCGCCACCCGAACGTCGCACCGAGCTCGACGCCGAGCACCAGCTCCGCACCGCCGCCGACGTCGCGAGCGTGCTCGGCGAGCTGAAGGGCGCGTTGATGAAGCTCGGGCAGATGGCGAGCTATCTCGACGACGGGCTCGCACCGCCGGTGCGCGAGGCACTCGCCGCGCTGCAGCAGGACGCGCCGCCGATGGCCCCCGAGCTGAGCGCGCGGCTCGTCCGCGAGCAACTCGGCGGGCCGCCCGAACGCGTCTTCGCGCAGTGGGACCCGAATCCGATCGCGGCCGCGTCGATCGGCCAGGTCCACCGCGCGGTCACGCACGGCGGGCTCGAGGTCGCGGTCAAGGTTCAGTACCCGGGCATCGACGAGGCCATCCGGGCCGATCTCGTGAACACCGACGTCGTCTTCCGTGCGCTCGGGCTGCTGTTCCCCGGTTTCGAGCACGGGCCCCTCGTCGAAGAGCTGCGGACCCGGCTCGTCGAGGAGCTCGACTACGACATCGAGGCCGCCAACCAGCGGCTGTTCGCCGACTGGTACGAAGGCCATCCGTTCATCCACGTCCCGCGTGTCGTCGACGAGCTGTCGACCGCGCCGGGTGCTCACGACCGAGCTCGCCGGCGGTGCGCGGTTCGACGCGGTGGAGACGTGGAATCAGGACGAGCGCGACGACGCGGCCGAGGCGATCTTCCGGTTCGTGTTCCGCAGCATCTACCGCCTGCACGCGTTCAACGGCGATCCCCATCCCGGGAACTATCTGTTCCGGCCGGGCGGGCAGGTCACGTTCCTCGACTTCGGGCTCGTGAAGCGGTACACGCCCGAGGAGGTCAGCCTGTTCCAATCGCTCATCGAGGCGTTCGTCATCGACCGCGACCTTCCCGCGCTTTCGGCAGGTGCTCGAGGCGAACAACGTGCTGAAGCCGTCCGCGATCTCCGACGACGACGTGCGCGAGTACTTCGGGCACTTCTACGAGTTCGTGCTCGAAGACCGGGAGCTCGCGTTCACGCCCGAGTACGCGTCGGAGACGGTACGGCGCATGTTCGACGCGTCGAGCCCGTACGCGCATGTCGCGAAGTCGTCGAACGTGCCGCCCGCCTTGGTCGTCACCCAGCGCATCAACCTCGGGCTGCACGCGCTGCTCGGACGGCTGCGGGCCCGACGAAATTGGCGCCGCATCGCGTTCGAGCTGTGGCCGTTCGTCGACGGCGAGCCCTCGACCCCGATGGGTGAGGCCGAGGCCGCGTGGCTCGCGAGCCACGCCCGCTGACACCCTGCCTCGAGACTGCCGGCGGGTCCCGACCGCCGGCATCCCCGTTAGCCTCGGCCCGTGCCGCCCCAACCTGTTCCGGACGCCGGGAACCACGTCGAGGTCGAGCGCGGCGACGTGGTGGCGCGGCTCGTGCTGAACCGGCCCGAGCGGCGCAACGCGCTGTCGCACGCGGTCATGGACGAGATGCTGGCCGCGCTCGACACCGTCGCCGCCGACGAGACGGCCCGCGTGCTCGTGATCGAGGCCCGCGGCCCCGCGTTCTCCGCCGGCCACGACCTCGCGGAGATGACCGCGCACCGCGACGCTGCATTCTTCGAGGCGCTGTTCGCCACGTGCGTGCGCCTCATGACGCGCGTGCACGAGCTCCCGCAACCGGTGATCGCCAAGGTGCACGGCGTCGCGACCGCGGCCGGCTGCCAGCTCGTGGCCGCGTGCGATCTCGCGGTCGCCGCCGACGACGGCACGCTTCGCGACCCCGGGCGTCAACATCGGGCTGTTCTGCTCGACGCCGATGGTGCCGGTCGCGCGGTCGATCGGCCGCAAGCGCGCGCTCGAGATGTTGTTCACGGGCGAGATGATCGACGCGGCCACCGCGGCCGACTGGGGTCTCGTCAACCGGGTCGTCCCCGGCGCCGAGCTCGACGCCGAAGTCGATCGCCTCGCGCCGAGCGCATCGCGACTGCGAGTCCCTACGTGCTCGCGCTCGGCAAGCGCGCGTTCTACGCGCAGGACCAGTTGCCGGAAGCCGACGCGTACGACATCGCCGCGCCCGTGATGGTCGACAACGCGCAGGCCGACGACGCGCAGGAAGGCATGCGCGCGTTCCTCGAGAAGCGGGCGCCGCAGTGGCGGAACCGCTAGCCGAAGTCCCGGCCAAGCGCCGCTTCGACGCGATCGCACCGCTCCGGCATCCCGCCTACGCGCGACTGTGGAGCGGGCGCGTTCGTCTCCAACATCGGTACCTGGATGGAGACGCTCGCGCTGGGCATCTACGTCACGAAGCACACGGGCCAGGCCGCCTGGACCGGCACGATCGCGGCCGCGGGCTTCGTTCCCATCGCGTTCTTCGGGCCGATCGGCGGCGCGCTCGCCGATCGCCTGCCCCGCAAGCTGCTGTTGATGGCGACGACCATCGTGCAGACGGGTCTCGCAACCCTGCTCACCGTGCTGTTCGTCGTCGGCCACCCGTCCGCGCCGATCCTGGCGCTCATCGCCTTCGGGAACGGCATCTGCGCGGGGCTCGGCTTCCCGTCGTTCCAGGCGATCCTCCCCGACCTCGTGCCGGTCGAGGACCTCCCCGGCGCGATCGCGCTCTCGTCGGCGCAATACAACCTCGGTCGCATCGTCGGGCCGGTCATCGCGGGCGTGGTCGATCGCGGCCGGCGGGTACGCGTGGGCGGAGGCGGTGAACGCGGCGAGCTTCTTCGCGGTCATGGCCGTGCTGCTCACGCTGACGCTCCCCAAACCGAGCGAGCACGCCCACGACCAGAAGCTGTTCCACTCGATCGTCGACGGATTCCGGTTCGTGCGCCGCGAGCCCGGCCTCCGTATCAACGCGATCGCCATGTGCGTGAACACCTTCCTCGCCGCGCCGTTCATCGCGCTCGTACCCGCCATGGCCGAGAAGGTGTTGCACAGCGATATCGCCACCACGATCCTGATCGCCGCGCAGGGAACGGGGGCGGTACTGATGGCCTTCTCGCTCGGCTGGTTCGTCGAGCGATTCGGGCCACGCCGATTGCTCGTCGGCCTCATGGGACTGCTCCCGTTCGCCCTCGCCGCGTACGCGTACGCACCCGACGTCGCGCTGTCGGCATTGGCGTTGTTCTTCGTGGGCGGCCTCTACCTCGGCGCGCTGTCGAGCTTCTCGACCGTCGCGCAGCTCCGCGCGCCGGCCGCGATCCGCGGCCGCGTCCTCGCGGTGAACACCATGATCCTCGGCGCGCTGTATCCGCTGGGCGCGGTCATCCAGGGCAAGATCGCCGACGGCATCGGCCTGCGGGTCACCACGTTCGGCGCGGCCGCGATCATGGCCGTCGTGCTCGGCGCGACGCGGCTGGTCCGTCCGGGCATCACCGCGCGCTCGACGATCCGGTCGAGATACCCGTGGACACTCCGTTGGATTAGGTTCGCCGTCATGGCAGTCGTCGAGATGGAACGGCGCGGCAACATCGCGCTCGTCACGCTGAACCGGCCCGAAGCCCGCAACGCGGTCAGCCCCGAGGTGAGCCAGACGATGGCGGCCATCCTCGACGAGGTCGAGGCCGACGCCGCATTGCGAGCCGTCGTCCTGACCGGGCGCGGCGAGGTGTTCTGCGCGGGCGCCGACCTCAAGGTCGTGGCCCAGGGCAACGCGAACGACATCGCCCGCGGCAAGGGCGGATTCGCCGGGCTCGTGACCCGCGATTTCCCGAAGCCGATCATCGCCGCGGTCAACGGGCCCGCGCTCGCGGGCGGGTTCGAGATCGTGCTGTCGTGCGACCTCGTCGTCGCGGCCGACACCGCCCGCTTCGGCATCCCCGAGGTGAAGCGCGGGTTGATGGCCGCGGCCGGCGGTCTGATCCGGCTGCCCAAGCGCGTCCCGCTGGCGGTCGCGCTCGAGCTCGCGATGACGGGCGATCCCGTCGACGCGACCGCGCGCGCTCCAGCTCGGGCTCGTGAACCGGGTCGTGGCCGCCGACCAGGTCGTCGACGAGGCGATCGCGCTGGCCGACCGCATCGGCGAGAACTCGCCCATCGCGGTGCGCAACTCCCGCCGGCTGGTGCGCGAGGCCGCCGAGATGAGCGAGGCCGACGGCTGGACACGCACGTTGGAGCTGATGATGCCCGTGTTCGAGAGCGGCGACGCCGTCGAGGGCGCCACCGCGTTCGCGGAGAAGCGCCCACCCGTCTGGCGCAGCACCTGAACACCCCGAAAAGGCCTGCCAACTGTTTGCAGGCTTTTGGGCTCCACGCGCCCTTTTCCCGGCGAACTGTTGGCAGGGTTCTGGGCTCCACGCGCCCTTTTCCCGGCGAACTGTTGGCAGGGTTCTGGCCGGTGGGAACCTTGGGAGTGAACACTCCTAAGATTGGGGCGTGACGGCCGACCCTTCCGAACCGCGGTGGCGGGTGGAAGAGCTCGCGGCCCGCGCCGAGCTGTCGGTCGACACGATCCGCTTCTACCAAAAGCGCCGGCTGCTCCCCCCGCCGCAACGGTCGGGCCGGATCGCCTGGTACGGACCCGAGCACCTCGAGCGCCTCGCCCGCATCCGGGAGCTGCGCGGCCGCGGCCTCACCCTGGCGCTCATCGGCCGCATCGTCGACGGCGACCTCGACCCCACCGACGCGCCGCTGGCCGCGGCCGTGGCCCGCGCCGACGCGGAGGCGCCCGAGGAATTCCTCACGCTCGCCGAGCTCGCCGAGCGTTCCGGCGTGCCGCTCGCGCTGCTCGACGCCGTCGCCCGCGAGAACCTGCTCGTGGCGCGCGTGCACGACGGCGAGGCGCGCTACACGAACGCCGACATCGCGATCGTGCAACAGGGGCTGCGCCTCCTGGAACAGGGCCTCCCGCTGCCCGCGCTGCTCGCGCTGGCGAACGAACACCACGAGGCGACGCGCGAGATCGCGGAGACCGCCGTCGGGCTGTTCGACCAGTACGTGCGCGCCCCGCTGCGCGCGCGTCCGACCTTCCCGACGACGAGAAGGCGGAACTCCTCGTCGAGGCGTTCCGCACGCTCCTGCCGGCGGTCACCACGCTCGTCACGCACCACTTCCGGCGCGTCCTGCTCGAGGTCGCGCAGGAGCACCTCGAGTCGGTCGGCGAGGAGAGCGAGCTCGCAGCCGTCAACGTCGCGGCCGCGAGCCGGCTCGAAGGTTGGGCGACGTGAGCCGCACCCGGAACGACGCCGTGCTGCCCGACATCGACGACAAGCCCCGCGCCGTCGAAGCGATGTTCGACCGCATCGCGCCGCGCTACGACGCGCTGAACCGCGTGCTCACGTTCCGCATGGACGTCGGCTGGCGGCGGCACGCGGTCGAAGCGCTCGCGCTCCGCCCGCGTCGCGGGTACTCGACCTCGCGTGCGGAACGGGCGACCTCTGCCGCACCCTGCGCGCCGCCGGACTTACGCCCGTTGGGGTCGACTTCTCGACCGGGATGCTGCGCGCCGCGCACACCGACGCACCGCTCGTGCGTGCCGACGCGCTGCGCCTCCCGTTCGCCGACGCCACGTTTGACGGCATCACGTGCGGTTTCGCGTTGCGCAACTTCGCCGCGCTGGCGCCGGTGCTCGCCGAGTGCGGCCGCGTCGTGCGGCCGGGCGGGCGCGTCGCGCTCCTCGACGTCGCGGAACCGGCCGGCCCGTTCGTTCGCTTCGCGCACGGCGCGTGGTTCCGCCACGTCGTCCCGTTCGTCGGCGGGCTGGTGTCCGACCGCGCGGCGTACCGCTACCTGCCCGCGTCGACCGCGTACCTGCCGCCGGTGCCCGAGATGCTTGCGCTCGTGGTCGACGCCGGGATCGTCGACGTCAGCCGGCGCACGCTCGGGTTCGGCGCCGCGCAGCTCATCACGGGGACGCGGGCCGAATGACCACCTCCGACCTCTCGCTGCGATCGGGGCGCCGCCTCGCCGCGCGCAGTGTCGCGATCGACGGACCGGTCGACCTGCTCGACCATCATGCGCCCGGCGGCTTCGTGTGGATCGACGGCGACCACGGGTTCGTCACCGCCGGCGTCGCCGCGCGGGTGGCGCCGGAGGATGCGGCGTCGTTCCTCGCCGGTATGGGTCACTCGTGCGCGGGCGCCGTGAGCGAGCAGGCCGGTCCGCGCGCCGTCGGCGCGCTGCCGTTCGCCGGTACGGGCGAGCTGATCGTGCCCACCCGCATCATCGGCCGCGACGCCCGGGGACACGTGTGGAGCACGGTCGTCGACGACGCGGACGCCGACGCCGGGTCGGTCCGGGCACCGGGCCACGCGGCGACCGGACCCGCGCCGTCGGAGTTCGCCGTGCGCGCGGTCACGACGCGCGCCGAGTGGCAGGCGATGGTCGAGGACACGCTCGTCGACATCGCGAGCGGGCGGCTCGAGAAGCTCGTGCTCGCCGCGGGCCGTGCACGTCGAAGCCGACCGTCCGTTCGACGTGCGCGCCGTGCTCGCGCATCTCCGGCGGGCGCAACCCGGATGCGTCGTCTACGCGGACCGCGGGATTCGTGGGCGCGAGCCCCGAGCTGCTGGTGCGCAAGGCGGGCCCGAACGTGATGTCGCGACCGCTGGCCGGAACCAGTGTCGACACCGCCGCGCTCGCACGTTCCGCGAAGGACGCGCACGAACACCGGCTCGTCGTCGACGCGGTCGTCGACGCGCTCCGGGGCGCGTGCACCGACGTGCGCGCCGACGGGCCCACCGTCCTCGAGCTCGCCGACGTCAACCACCTCGCCACCACGATCACCGGCCGGGCCGCGACCGCGAGCATTTCGATCGCCGACCTCGTCGCCGCGCTGCATCCGACGCCGGCGGTCGCGGGCACGCCGCGCCCGGTCGCACTCGACGCCATCGCCGCGCGCGAACCGGTGGGTCGCGGTCGTTACGCCGGTCCGTGCGGATGGATCGACCGCAACGGCGACGGCGAGTTCGTCGTGGCCTTGCGCGGCGGCGACGTCGACGGCGCGCACGCCGTGATCCATGCCGGTGCGGGCATCGTCGCCGGCTCCGATCCCGAGGCGGAGTGGGCCGAGACGCAGCAGAAGCTCACGCCGATGCTGCAAGCCTTGGTGCGTCCGTAACCGCCGTCTCGACCCACGCGGCCTCGTCGCCGCCGGCCAGGACCGAACGCGACCGGAACCCGATGACGACGACACAACAGATCAGCGCCGCGATCGGCAGCACATCGGTCAGGAAGAGGTGCCCGGCCGGGCCGATCGCGGTCGCCGACAACGACGGGTACTGCTCGCCGAAGAGCACCAGGCCGGAATAGAGCGCCACCGTCCAGCTCAGGAGGTTGGGCCGGTGCAGCGCCAGCAACGGCAGCGCCGGGAACGCGTACCACGGCATGACCCACGAGCTCGCGACGAGGAACGCCGCGAAGCCGGCTGCGATCGCGAGCTCGGGCGTTCCCTTCGAGGTGTGCCGGATCGCGATCGTCAAGAGGAGCGCGCCCGCGATGACCGTCACGCCGTTCTGGGCGAGTGTGCGCAGGAGCGCGGTGCTGGAGACGAAGCTGCCGACGGCGTTCCACACCGACTGCCGGCTGATCAACGCCGAATGCTCGTGCGCGTTCTGGAGCCACCCCGACGCGAGGACGTACGGCAGCGCGCCGAACACGCCGACGATCGCGGTGAACTTGACGATCTCGGACCGGTCCCATCGGCGGAGCACCCAGACGAACAGCACCGCGGCACCGACCAGCGCGGTGAAGCTCACCGACGCGGCGAACGCGCACGCGCAACCGGCGAGCACCGGCCGCCGGCTGATCGCGAGGAACACGGCGGTAACCATCCCGAGCGCGACGAGCGCGTCGGGGTGCCCACCGTTCACCACGCTCACCGCAAGGAGCGGATGCAGGCCGACGAACGCGAGCACCACCGGACTGCGGCTCCGCTTCCACAACAACCAGAGCAGCGCGCCGACCGCGCCGAGCGCGACGATTTGGTACGAGAAGCGCACGAGGAAGCTCGACTGGCCGACGACGGGCGCGAACGTGGCCATCACGACCGTGAAGCTCAACCCGTAGACGTCGGGGGTGCGTTGCCAGAGCTGGCTGACGCGACGCCGCATCGGATCGCCCTCGAAACGCATCGGGTACGCCGAGAACGGATTCTGGTGGTGGACGGTGACGATGCGGCCGTACATGGCGTACGAGTTCACGTCGCTCGACTGGTTCGACGGCGTGCTCACCGCGAGCACGAGGGTGATGCCGATCGCGACCAGCAGCGGCTTGAGCGGAAGCGTTCCCCGCGCCCAGCCCAGCGCGACGAGCAGCGCCCAGGCCGCGAGCGCGCCGGCGACCGACGTTCCCCGTTCGGTCGGCGTCATCGTCCGGACGAACAGCAACAGCACCGAGATGGAGACGGTCGCGACACCGAGCGCGGCGGAGACGAGCACCGTCCCGAGCGGCTCGGAACGGGCAAGCGCCGTCCAGCCTTCGCCGCGCCCGGACTTCCGAACTCAGCACAGGTCTCGCTCCCGAGGAAACAACGCGTCGATGCTATGCGCCCCGCTCATGCGAGAGCCGTTGCCACCGCCGTCCACCCGCGGGCGTGCTGTTCCCGGGCCGCGGCGCCGTCGACGGGGACCACGAGAAGGCGTGGTCCCGGCGAGCTCTCGGCGACGAGCCCCGGGACCGCGGCCGCATCGACCCGCTCCGCCACGATCCCGTGGGCGTGCGCGACCTCGACGAGATCGACGTTCTGCGGCGTGGCGAAGAGCGCCTCGAACTCGTCGAGACCGTGCTGGGGCAGGTACGAGAAGATCCCGCCGCCACCGTTGTCGACGACGACGAACGTGACCGGCGCGCGGCTGCCGGAACGGGGCCCGGCGCCGAGCAGTCCGTTGGTGTCGTGGAGCAGGCAGAGGTCGCCGCACAGCGCTACGACCGGGCCGGCGTGCGCAGCTGCGACACCGAAGGCGGTCGACACGAAGCCGTCGATCCCGTTCGCGCCGCGGTTGGCGAGCACACGGAGACCCGAGCGCGGGGTCATGCTCCACTCGAGCGCGCGCACGGGGAGACTCGAAGCCACCACGAGCGCGCCACCGTCGGGAACCGCGGCCGCGACGTCGCGCGCGATCCGAGCCTCGCACGGGATCTGCGCGTCGAGCACACCGTCGATCGCGACGCGGGCGCGTCTGCTCGGCGGCGCGCCACCCGGCGAGCCAGTCCGGCTCGGGGCGGACCGGGGTCGCGGCCGACACGGCCGTGAGGAACGCATCGGCGTCGGCCGGCACGCGCTCCCGTGCTGCGCGTCGGGGGTCGAGCCACACGTCGTCGGGATCGACGAGGACCGTCGGGATCCCGTCGAGACGGGCGTTCGCGATCTTGCTCGTCGGCGGCGCGCCGACGCGCACAATCAGATCGGGCGTGTGTGCAGCCACGAACGCGTCGACGCGCATAAGCGCCTCGTAGGTCGAGACCGCGTACGCGCCCGTTCGCAGACCGGAGAGCGGGTCGGCCAGGATCGGCCAGCCCGCCGCGCACGCGAACTCCTCGGCCGTCGCCGGATCGACACCGGCGCCCCATCCCGCGACGAGCAGACCCCGCGGATGTGCGCGCACGAGCGCGGCCAGACGCGCGACGTCGTCGGGGCGCGGCGCCCGCCGCGCCGCCGCGGTGCGCACCCACGGCGCGCCGTCCGCCCGCCCGGGCGCGTCGACCGGCGGCTCGCCGGTGGGCACCAGCGGCTCGCGGAACGGCAGGTTCAGATGGACGGGCCCGGCCGGTGGACCGCAGGCGTGCGCGACCGCGCGGCAGGCGAGGGCGCGCCAGCGCGCGTTCGCCTCCGCCGCGGACGGCGCTGCGTCGGGCGGACCGGGATCGTGATACCAGCGGGTCGCGCCGCCGAAGAGGCCGGACTGGTCGATCGTCTGGCCCGCACCCCAGTCGCGCAGCTCGGGCGGGCGGTCCGCGGTGCACACGAGGAGCGGCACCCGGGCGTGATGCGCCTCGACCACGGCCGGATGCAGGTTGACCGCCGCGGTCCCGGACGTGCAACAGACGATGGCGGGCCGACCCGTCGCGAGACCGACACCGAGCGCACGAAAACCCGCGGAACGCTCGTCGAGCACGACGTCGACCTGCAGCCGGCCGTCGCGCACGAGCGCGAGTGTCAGCGGTGTGTTCCGCGATCCCGGCGAGACCACCGCGTGTGTCACCCCGTTGCGGACCCACTCGTCCACGAGGGTCCGCGCGAACGACGCCGTCACATCGACGCCGCTCACCGCGCCACAATTCCCTCATGAGCGTTCCCGCGCCGCGAGTGGTGCTCGTTCCCGGCTTCACCCAGACCGCGGCGTCGTGGCGCGGGGTCGCACGCGTCGTCGAGCAGTCGTGCGAGGTCGTGGCGCTCGACGTGCCGGTACGCGAGACGTTCGCTGCGACTGCGACGGCGATCGGTGAGGGGGGCGGCCGCGGCGTCTACGCCGGATACTCGATGGGCGGTCGCCTGGCGTTGCGCCTCGCGCTCGATCGGCCCGACCTCGTGCGCGCGTTGGTGTTGATCAGCTCGACCGCGGGGATCGTCGACGCCGCCGAACGCGCACAGCGCGTCGTGTCCGACGAGGAGCTCGCACGTTCGGTCGAACGCGACGGCGTCGACGCCTTCCTCCGGCGCTGGCTCGCGCAGCCGTTGTTCGCGACCGTCCCGGCCGACGCGCCCGGCCTGCGCGAGCGGCGCGGACTCTCGGTCGCGTTCGTCGCGCACGGATTGCGGGCGCTGGGTGCGGGTGCGATGGAACCGATGTGGGACCGGCTCGGCGAGCTCGAGATGCCCGTCGCGCTCGTGACCGGCACGGCCGACGCGAAGTACGACGCGATCGCGCTCGCGATGGCGGAACGCATCCCGGGCGACGTGGTGCACGTCCGCCTCGACGGCGGCCACGCGCTGCCGCTGGAGCAGCCCGCGGTGCTCGGCGGTTTCATCGCGTCGTTCGCGGCCCGGCCGGTGCCGCCGCGCGCAGACGGCGCCGGTCACGCCTAGCCCGCCCACAGCCCGATCGCGAGCAGCGCCGCGAGCGCGAGCTGGAACCGGACGGTCCCGACGAGCGCGGCGATGAGGCCCGGCGGGTCGTGGCGCGTCAACATCGCCCGCACCGGCGCGACCGCGAGCGGCAGCGCGACGATCGCGATCAACGCGGTCGGGACGAACGCACCGCACGCGACGACCGCGACCATCGCGAGCGCGATGCACGCGACGTAGAGCATCCGCGCCCGTTGCGCACCGAGCCGGACCGCGAGCGTCCGCTTCCCGGTGGCACGGTCCGTGTCGACGTCGCGGACGTTGTTCGCGAGCAGGATCCCGCAGGCCGGGAGCCCGGCCGCGAGGGCCGCGACCCATGCGACCCCGGGGAGCGTCGTGTGTTGCAGGTATGCGCTCCCGACGGTCGCCACGAACCCGAAGAACACGAGGACCATCACCTCGCCGAGCCCGATGTAGCCGTAGGGCTTCGGTCCCCCGGTGTAGGTCACCGCGGCCGCGATCGCGGCCACACCGACGAGCAGCAACCACGGGTTGACGACCAACGACAACAGCGCGCCGGCCACCGCCGCGACCGCGAACGAGATCAGCGCCGCGTTGCGCACGGCGCGCGGCGACGCGAGGCCCGTGGCGGTCAGCCGGACGGGTCCGCGGCGTTCGGCATCGGTACCGCGGACGCCGTCGGAGTAGTCGTTGGCGAAGTTGACGCCGATCTGCAGCGAGAGGGCGACGACGGCCGCGCCGACCGCGCGGGGCCAGTCGATCCCGCCGTCGAGCGAACCGGCCGCGGTTCCGACGAGCACCGGCGAGAGCGCGGCGCCCAGCGTCTTCGGGCGCGCGCCCTGGTACCACAGGCGGGCGGTCGTCACGGGCGCTTCGGGAAACGCTCGAACTCCGGCCGGCGCTTCTCGAGGTACGCGTTCTTTCCCTCTTGCGCCTCCTCGGTCATGTAGTAGAGCAACGTCGCGTCGCCCGCGAGTTGCTGGATCCCGGCGAGACCGTCGTCGGCCGCGTTCATCGACGCCTTCAACATGCGCAGGGCGAGCGGCGAGTGCTGCAACATCTTGCGCGCCCACGCGACGGTCTCGACCTCGAGATCGGCGAGCGGGACGACCTTGTTGACGAGCCCCATGTCGGAGGCGGCGGCGGCGTCGTACTGCTCGCAGAGGTACCAGATCTCGCGGGCCTTCTTCTGGCCGACGATGCGGGCGAGCAGGCCGGAACCGAACCCGCCGTCGAAGGAACCGACCCGCGGGCCGGTCTGGCCGAAGCGCGCGTTGTCGGCCGCGATCGTCAGGTCGCAGACGATGTGGAGCACGTGGCCGCCGCCGATCGCGTACCCCGCGACCATCGCGACGACGGGCTTGGGGAGCCGGCGGATCTGGATCTGCAGGTCGAGGACGTTGAGCCGGCCGATGCCCTTGTCGTCGCGGTAGCCGTCGTCGCCGCGGACGCGCTGGTCGCCGCCCGAACAGAACGCGTCGGGACCCTCGCCGGTGAACAGGACGACACCGATCGAGGGGTCGTCGCGCGCGATCTCGAACGCGTCCCGCAGCTCGAACAGCGTGCGGGGCCGGAACGCGTTGCGCACCTCGGGCCGGCAGATCGTGACCTTGGCGATGCCGTCGGCGGTCTCGTACCGCACATCGGTGAAGCCGTCGGGGGTCTCGGGCTTCCAGTCGGCGCCGGGCCGGATCACGGGCTCCATGGGACCTCCGGAAGGTTCGGGTTCGGGCTCGTCTCGGGGCGGGGAGATTCTGGGAGCGATCACTCCTACGGTTAGGGTACCGAGCATGGTCGCCGCCGACGAAACCGAGGTCGTGGCCGTCGTCGCGGCCGGTACGGACCTCGCCGAGGCGGCCCTTCGATGCTGGGACGAGGGCCGGGCGATCCTGCCCGTGAACCCCGCGTTCACCGCCCCCGAGATCCGGACGCTGCTCGACCGGCTCCGGCCGACCACGCTCGGGACGGCGCCGTTCCCGGGGGGCCGGCCCGCCCCGGCCGGCACCGCCGCGATCGTCGTGACGAGCGGCACGGAGGGCCTGCCGAAGGGCGTCGAGCTCACCCGGGCGGGCATGGAGGCGATGGGCCGCGGCTATTCCGCGGGCCTCGAGGCGGGCCCGGCCGACCGGTGGCTGGCGTGCCTGCCGTTGCACCATGTCGCAAGCCTCGGGGCACTCGCCCGCTCGTACGTCACCGGCGTGCCGTGCACCGTGCACGACGGTTTCGGACTCGAGCGCGTCGCCCGTTCGCCGGGCGACGAAGCAACGACGATCGTCTCGCTCGTGCCCACCGCGATGCGCCGGCTGCTCGACGCGGGCGCGCCGCTCCACGAGTTCCGGTGGGTCATCACCGGCGGCGCACCCTGCCCGCCCGCGCTCCGCGCACGCGCAGAGGCGGAAGGCGTCGCGCGTCGTCGACGCCTACGGCCTCTCGGAGACGTGGGGCGGATTCGCGCTCGACGGCATCCCGATCACCGGCGCCGAGGTGCGGCTCGCGGCCGACGGCGAGATCCTCGTGCGCGGCCCGATGGTCATGCACGGCTACCGCCTCGACCCCGTGCGCACCCACGCAGTTCTCGACGACGACGGTTGGTTCCACACCGGCGACATCGGCGCGCCCGAAGCCGCCGCCGCCGGACGCGTCCGGGTCGTCGACCGCTCGAAGGACCTCGTCATCACCGGCGGCGTCAACGTCAGCCCGACCGAGGTCGAGAGCGTGCTCGCGCATCACCCCGACGTGTACGACGTGTGCGTGGTCGGCGTTCCCGACGACGAATGGGGCGAGCTCGTCGTGGCCTACGTCGTCGCGCGGCCCGGTGCGCGCCCGCCGACCGTCGACGAGCTGCGCGCGTTCGGCCGCGACCGCCTGAGCGGGCCGAAGCTGCCGCGCGCGGCGCGCGCCGTCGACGAGATCCCACGTACGGCGAGCGGCAAACCGCTGCGACGCGTGCTACGCGAGACGCGGTAGACGCGCCGTCTCAGGCACCGTCGTCACGCAGGGCCTCCTTCCAGGTACGAAACCGCGTGTGCACGCGGCCGTCCGGACCCTCACCCTCGCCCGAACCGTCGGGGAACAGCCGGTAGGTGAACTGCCGGTCGAGGTCGGAGGCGTCGATCGCCATGTAGCGCGCGTCGGCGTGCACCGCGGGGCCGGCGCGCCACAGCAAGTACCGCCGGATGCGCCGTTTGAACGCGACGAGCTCGATGCCGAGATCGGCGCCGAGCGCGCGCAGCTCGTCCGGCGCCTCGACCCAGCGGGTGGCCGGAATCAGGAAGTCGCGTTGCGGGGTCTCGGGCAGCTCGGCGGTGTGCCAGTCGCGCTCGGTCGGCGGTCGGGCTTCGGCAGGAGTCGGCATCTCGTGCCATGCTCCCACGTGTGCCGACCGTCGCCGACCTCTCGACCCCGGCGCTGGTGGTCGACACCACCGCGTTCGCCCGCAATCTCGACACGATGAGCGCCGCGCTCCCCGGCGACCGGCTCCGGCCGCACGTCAAGGCGCACAAGTGCACCGCACTCGCGCGAGAGCAGGTGCGACGCGGCCACACGCACTTCACCGCTGCGACACCCCGGGAGATCGTCGGCATGGCCCGCGCCGGTCTCGGCACCGACCTCCTCCTCGCGAACGAGTGCGTCGACGCCGGCCGCCTGCGCGCAATCGCCGAGTGCGGGGCCGGGTCACCGTCGCGGTCGACAGCGACGCGACGGTCGATGTGGCCGCCGCGAACGGCATCCGGGAAGTGCTCATCGACGTGAACGTGTACCTGCCCCGCTGCGGCTGCCTGCCCGAGGACGCGCCCCGTCTCGCCGATCGGGCGCGCGCCGCGGGGCTCGAGGTGCGCGGCGTGATGGGGTACGAGGGCCATGCCGTGCTGATCGCCGACCGGGCCGAGCGCGCGGCCAAGACCGTGCAGGCGATGGAGCGGCTCGCCCGCGTCGCGCAGGCCGTCGGCGGCCGAGGTCGTGTCGGCCGGCGGGACGGGCACCTACGACCTGAACACCGCGGCCACCGAGATCCAGGCGGGCTCGTACGCGCTGATGGACGGCGACTACGCGGCAGCTCGACCTGCCGTTCGAACGGGCGCTCGCGATCGCGGCGACGGTCGTGCACATGAACGATCGGTGGTCGGTCGCCGACTGCGGCTTGAAGGCGTTGGGCATGGACCACGGCGACCCGACCATCGACCGACGCCGAGGTGTTGTTCTGCTCCGACGAGCACCTCACCTTCGTCCCAGCCGCGCCCGTGCAGGTCGGCGACCGCGTCCTCGTGTGGCCCGCGCACGTCGACCCGACCGTCGCCTACCACGACCGCATGCATCTCGCCGACGGACCGGGCATCGACGCCACGGTCGTCGACATCTGGCCGGTCGACCTCCGCGGCTGGGACGTGTCGCCGCTGACGAACGGGGCTACAGCAGCCGCCGCGACCTCGCCCGGCGCCACCACCACGTCCCAGCTGTTCAGCCGGATGAAACGACCGAGGTACATGGCGAGCACGCAGAGCGCGTGCACGAACAAGATCGCGGGGCGCGACGAACCGCGATCGCACCGTGCGGTGCAGGAACCGGCGGAACAGCTGCAGCGACAACGCGTACGAGACCAGCCCGCATGCGAACAGCACCCCGTACGTGACGATCACGACGTAGGCCCCTGTGTCGGAGCGCGCGTCCTTGATGTCCTGGACCATGTGCACGACATCGGTGAGCAGGTACGGCGCGTTCGGCAGGAACAGCACCCAGGCCGCCGAGCCCGGCCCACCAGACGACGCCGCGCGGCACGCGCGGGCGCGACGAACGAGCGCGAGGCGCGAGCACGGCGGGGACCGAACTAGCGTCCGTCACCTCAGCCGCCGACCAGCACGCGGGAGCTTTCACCCACATGACCGATCTCTCCGCCCTCGATGCCACCGCCCAGTCCGAATTGGTGCGTCGGGGCGACGCGTCGGCCGCGGAGCTCGTCGACGCCGCGATCGAACGCGTCGAGAAGCTGAACGGCGACCTGAACGCGGTGATCCACCCGCTCTACGAGCGCGCCCGCGCCGCGGTGCAGAAGGGTCTCCCCGACGGACCGTTCACCGGGGTGCCGATCGTCGTCAAGGATCTCGACGGGACGCTCGCCGGCGCGCCGTATCACGCCGGGAACAAAGCCCTGAAGGCGGCCGGGCACATCGCGTCGACCACGAGCTACCTGTTCGAGAAGCTCGAGCGCGCCGGGTTCGTGATCGTCGGCAAGACGAACACACCGGAGTTCGGGCTCATGCCGACGGCAGAGCCGGAGGCGTACGGCCCGACGCACAATCCGTGGAACCTCGCGCACAGCAGCGGCGGCTCGAGCGGCGGTTCTGCGGCCGCGGTCGCGAGCGGGATGGTGCCGGTCGCTCACGCGGGCGACGGCGGCGGCTCGATCCGTATCCCGGCGAGCATGTGCGGGCTGTTCGGATTGAAGCCGACGCGCGGCCGCGTGTCGCTCGGTCCCGCGGAGCACGAATCGTGGGCGGGACTCGTGATGCGCCATGTCGTGACGCGCAGCGTGCGCGACAGCGCGGCGGTGCTCGACGTCATCCAGGGCTACATGACCGGCGACTGGTACACCGCGCCGCCGCCCGCGCGCGCGTACGCCGACGAGGTCGGCGCCGCGCCGGGCAAGCTGCGGATCGGGATGCGCACCGCCGCGCCGCTCGGCCTCGCCGAGGTCGATCCCGAGTGCGTCGCCGCGGTACACGACGCGGCCCGCCTGCTCGAGTCGCTCGGGCACTCGGTCACCGAGGCCGGCCCGGCCGCGCTCGACGACGGCGCGCTGCTCGAGACGTTC
Organism: uncultured Actinomycetes bacterium; assembly: GCA_963829195.1. Taxonomy (GTDB): domain Bacteria; phylum Actinomycetota; class Acidimicrobiia; order IMCC26256; family PALSA-610; genus PALSA-610. The sequence goes on along the minus strand of CAWHHS010000005.1, from coordinate 297,996 downwards.
ACCACTGTGATGGTGTCGTCGTTGCGCGCCGACCTCGCAGAAGTCGCGGCCGAGATCGGACGGCCGGTCACCGCCGACGACGTGGAACCCTCCACATGGGCGAGCTACGAAGCCGGCGCCGCGATCGACGCGGGGATGTACGTGCAGGCGCTCCTCAAGATGCAGGCGTGGGCTCGGCGGACGATCGCATGGTGGTTCGACGACGGCTTCGACCTCGTGTTGACCCCGACGCTCGCCGAACCGGCGCCGGCGATCGGCGAGCTCACCCATCCGGAGACGGGGGGAGGGCGTCTGCTCCCGTTCGTGCTGTTCACCGCGCCCTTCAACGTCACGGGGCAGCCCGCTATGTCGGTCCCGCTCGCGATGTCGGAGTCGGGGCTCCCGATCGGGATCCAGCTCGTCGCCGCGCCCTATCGCGAAGACCTCCTCATCCGGGTGGCCGCGCAACTCGAACAGACCTCACCGTGGGCCGACCGGCGGCCCGCGGTCCACGCGTGACCCTGCCGGCAAGGAGCCCGAGATGACCGAGACGTTCCTCGACGCGACCGCGCAGGCCGAGCTGGTCCGCACCGGTCGCGCCTCTGCGCTCGAGCTCGTCGACGACGCGATCGCGCGCGTCGAGAAGGTGAACTCGGAACTGAACGCGGTGATCCACCCGCGCTTCGAGAAGGCACGCGCCGAGGCCGCGGGGACACTGCCGGACGGACCGTTCCGGGGCGTGCCCCTCCTCGTCAAAGACCTGTTCTGCGGCATCGAAGGCGATCCGCTCCACGAAGGCATGCGCTTCCTCCGTGACGCGGGCCACCGCGCCGATCACACCGACGCGCTCGCGCAGCGTTATCTCGATGCCGGTTTCGTGTGCATCGGCCGGACCAACACGCCCGAGCTCGGGATCGTCCCGACGACGGAGCCGGAGGCGTACGGCCCGACCCGCAACCCCTGGGACACGACCCGTACGACGGGCGGGTCGAGCGGCGGTTCGGCGGCCGCGGTCGCGAGCGGCATGGTCGCGGTCGCGCACGCGAACGACGGCGGTGGATCGATCCGCATCCCCGCGAGCTGTTGCGGTCTGGTCGGGCTGAAGCCGTCGCGTGGTCGCACCTCGCTGATGCCGGACTACAGCGTGGTCGACGACCTGCTGATCACCGAGCTGTGCGTCACGCGGACGGTGCGCGACACGGCCGGCGTGCTCGACGCGTTGCAGGGTGCCGCAATCGGCGACACGGTGCGCGCGCCCGTGCCCGTCCGCAGCTACCGCGAGGAGGCTGCGACCGCGCCCGGGAAGCTGCGCATCGGTCTCCTGTCGCACAACCCACTCGACACGGGCGAGATCCACGCCGACTGCGTCACCGCGGCACGCGAGACGGCCCGCCTGCTCGAGTCGCTCGGCCACACCGTGGAGGAGACGTTCCCGACCGCGGTGCTCGACCCCGCGCTCGTCGGTCAGTTCACGACGCTGTGGGCGGCGACGCTCGTCTACAACCTCCGCTACTGGGAGCAGAAGGTCGGCCGCGCGATCACCGCCGCCGACGTCGAACCGCTCACGTGGACGCTCGCGGAGATGGGGCGCCGGATCACGGCGCCCGACTACATCGACGCGCAACACGCGGCCCTCGAGCTCGGGCGCCGGGCCGAGGAATGGTTCGCGTCGGGATACGACCTGCTGCTCACGCCGACGCTGGGCGAACCCCCCGTCGAGCTCGGCACCTTCAGCACGCCCGACGAACCGTTACTCGGCTTCATCCGGGCCGCGACCTTCGTGCCCTACACGCCGCTCGCGAACATCACCGGTGGCCCCGCCGTGTCGCTCCCGATGCACTGGAACGCCGACAACCTGCCGATCGGCGTGCAGCTCATGAGCGCGTACGGGCGGGAAGACCTCTTGCTGCGCGTCGCGGGCCAGCTCGAGCAGGCGCGGCCGTGGGTCGACCGGCTGCCGGCCGTCCATGCCTGACGTACGGGTCGCCGGCGGGCAGGGCTTCTACGGCGACAGCCCCACCGCGGTCGACGCGCTCCTCGCCGAGGGCGTCGACTACCTGTGCCTGGAGGCGTTGGCGGAGCTGACGCTCGCCATCCTCCAGAAGGACCGTCAGCGCGACGAGTCGCGTGGTTACACGCGCGACCTCCCTGCGTACCTCGCCCGCGCGATGCCGTTCGTCGCGGACGGTCGCACGAAGATCGTCACCAACGCGGGCGGGATCAACCCGACCGCGGCCGCGCGCGCCGCGATCGAGACCGCGCGGCAGCTCGGCGTCAGCGGCATCACCGTCGCGACCGTCGTCGGCGACGACGTGCTCTCCCACCTCCCCGAGTTGCACTCCGAGCGCGGGCAGGCCTTCACGCATCTCGACACCGGCGAACCGTTCGAGTCCCTCCGGGGCGCGCCGCTCTTCGCGTCCGCGTACCTCGGTGCGCGCCCGATCGTCGACGCGCTCGCGCAGGGCGCCGACATCGTCATCACCGGCCGCGTCGCCGACGCATCGCTGTTCCTCGCGCCGCTCGTGTACGAGCACGGCTGGAGCTTCGACGACTGGGACCGGCTGGCCGCGGGCATCCTCGTCGGCCACCTCCTCGAATGCTCGGGCCAGAGTCTCGGCGGCAACTACTCGGGCGACTGGTGGGCCATTCCGCATCCGTGGGACCTTCCGTACCCGATCGCGAGCGTCGGCGCCGACGGGACGGCGGTCATCTCGAAACCCGCCCCGTCGGGCGGTCGGGTCTCGACCGACACGCTCCGCCACCAGCTCCTCTACGAGGTGCACGACCCGGCGCGTTACCTGTCACCCGACGTCGTCGCCGACTTCACGTCCGCGCACTTCGAAGACCTCCCCGACGATCGCGTGCGCATCACAGGCGTGCGGGGCCGGCCCGCGACCGACACGTACAAGCTGCTGCTCTCCGCCCACGCCGGGTGGGCCGGCGAGGCCCGCGTCGCGTTCTCGTGGCCCGACGCCTACGAGAAGGCGAAGGCGACCGCCGCGATCCTGCGCAAGCGCGTCGAGCTCGCCGGCCTCGACGTCGACGAATGGCTGGTCGAGTACTGGGGCGTCGACGCGCTCGGGGGGCCCGACGGTCCCGCCGACCAACCACGAACCGCCCGAGTGCATCATGCGCGCCGCGTGGCGGTGCGCGGACCAGCGCACGGCCGCGCTCGTCGGCCGGGAGCTCGTCCCGCTCACCTTGTCGGCGCCGCCCGCGGGCATGACCGGAGCCGGGCGGGGCGGCGGGAACGCGGCGACCGAGCTGATGTCGATCTGGCCGACGCTCATCGACAAGTCGGTGGTCGACCCCGAGGTGCGGGTCGTGCTGGAAGAGGTGAGGTAGCCATGGCCCGCCTGGCACTACGAGAGATCTGCGGGTACCGCTCGGGCGACAAGGGCGACATCGCGAACGTGGCGATCTTCGCCGACGACGACGAGACCTACGCGCTCATCGTCCGGGAGGTGACCGCCGTGCGGGTGAAGGAGCATTTCGCCGCCCTGGTGATCGGCCGCGTCGACCGCTACGAGGCCGCGAACGTGCGCGCGCTCAACTTCGTCATGCAGGGTGCGCTCGGAGGCGGCGGTCCGCGCACGCTCCGGTCCGACAGCCTCGGCAAGACGCTCGGTGGCGCGCTCGGTGCGGCTCGAGATCGACGTTCCCGAAGCGCTCGCGGGGCGGCGGCGCGCGCGTCCGGATGTCGGCTGGGCCGACGAGATCCTCGGGTCGTCACCGCTTCCGCGGCGCGCCGACTCCTAACGGACGGTGAGGAAGCCGGCCAGGTTGTCCTGGTCGGAGCGCACCTCGTCGAGCAGCGACTCGCCCGCGCCCGCCGGCATCTCGAGCGCCTGGAGCGCCTCGTCGAGCGACGCGTTCTGCTCCGACGTCACGTGGTCGATCTCAATGGCCACCGAGTCGGCCGCGATGAGCACCCGGCCGAGGGGGGAGGTCACCTGCGCGGGCGGCGTGTGGTGCGAGCCGATCGCCTCGACCATCTCCGCCGGGAAGCGCATGACCGAGAGTGCCGCCGCGCCGACCTCGGCGTGGGTCATGCCGAACTCCATGCGCTCGGCGTCGATGCGCGAGAGCGTCGGGTCACCGGCGAGCAGCTCGAGCACCGCGTCGTAGCGGCGGGGCGCACGCCGGAACACCAGCGCGCTGCCGAGGTCGTGCAGGAGGCCCGAGCTGAAGGCGTCGTTCGGCTGGATGCCGACCCGGCGCGCGATCGCGGCGGCGGACGCCGCGGTCGTGACCGAGTGCGGCCAGAAGTCGTCGGGAACCGAACGTCCCTTCTCCGAGAACAGGTCGAACGCGGCGGTCGTGGCGATGGCGCGCACGGTCGCCAGGCCGAGCACCGTCACGGCGCGCCACGCGCTCGAGACCTTGCCCGACAGGCCGTAGAAGGCCGTGTTCGCGAGCCGGATCACCTGCGTCGACAGTGCGGGGTCGGACTCGATCAGTCGACCGAGGTCGGCCGCCGAGGTGCGCGGGTCCTCGAGCATCCACAGGAGACGCATCGCCGCGCCCGGCTGCACCGGCAGCTGGGTGACTTCGGTGATCAGGTCGTTTGCTTCGGCTGTCGCCATATTTCCGCCCCCGTTGAGGCCGCCAACCGGGCAGCTCCGAATCCGTCCCGGACCATTCGTATATCGGTCACAATCGGCAACCCCTGAGTCCGATCTCGCGGGGCTCTACGCTTCTGACCCGATGAGCACCCCTGGTCGCCTCCCCCGCACGACCCGTCCGCGCCGCTACGACCTGCTGATCGTCCCCGACCTCCCGTCGTCGACCTTCGCCGGAGAAGTGGTCATCGCGTTGGAGCTCGACGAGCCCACCGACACGATCGTCCTCAACGCGAAGGGCCTGGATGTGGCCCTGGTCGGCCTCCACCAGGGCGGCGTACCGGTCGCCGCCGGCCTCGCGGTCGACGCCGATGCCGAACAGCTCGTCATCACCGCGGATCGGCCGCTTTCGGGCGGGGACGCCCGCCTGGAGCTGCAGTTCGACGGTCGCATCAGCGACGGCCTGCTCGGCTTCTACCGCAGCACGTACGTCGACGAGGCCGGCGCGCAGCAGGTGCTCGCGGCGACGCAGTTCGAGGCACCCCACGCCCGCGCCGCGTTCCCGTGCTTCGACGAGCCCGAGTTCAAGGCGATCTTCGCGATCACGCTCGTGGTGGCCGACGACCTCCTCGCGCTGTCGAACGGCCCCGAAGTCTCACGCGAGCAACTTCCCGGCGCCAAGGCTCGTGTCCGATTCGCCGAGACCATCCCGATGTCGACGTATCTCGTCGCATGGGTGGTCGGCCCGCTCGAGGTCACCGCGCCCGTCGACGCGGGCGGCGTCGCGGTCCGCGTCGTGTACGTTCCGGGCCGCGGGCACCTCACCCGCTTCGCGCTCGACGTCGGCGTGTTCGCGATCGAGTTCTTCGCCGACTACTACGGGATCCCGTACCCGGGCGAGAAGTGCGACCTCGTCGCGCTCCCCGATTTCTCGTTCGGCGCGATGGAGAACCTGGGCTGCGTCACCTTCCGCGAGACGCGCCTCCTCCTCGATCCCGACGAGGTGACCCTCGACGAGATGTCGGGCGCGGCGCTCACCATCGTGCACGAGATCGCGCACATGTGGTTCGGCGACCTCGTCACGATGAAGTGGTGGAACGGCATCTGGCTCAACGAGGCCTTCGCCACGTTCATGGAGCACCTGGGTGTCGACGCGTACAAGCCGGAGTGGAAGCCCTGGGACGAGTTCGCGCTCGGCCGCGTGGCCGCACTGGACGTCGACGCGCTCGAGAACACGCGCACGGTCGAGTACGAGGTCGTCACGCCCGAGGACGCGGACGGGATGTTCGACATCCTCACGTACCAGAAGGGCGGATCGGTCCTGCGCATGCTGGAGCGTTGGCTCGGGGCCGACGCGTTCCGCGCCGGCGTGCGTCTTTACCTCGATCGCTACCAGCTCTCGAACACCGAGACGACCGATCTCTGGGACGCGCTCGAAGCGGCCACCGGCAAGCCCGTCCGTCGCATCATGGACACGTGGATCTTCCAGCCGGGCTTCCCGCTGTTGCGGGCCGAGGACGGCCGGCTCGAACAACGGCGTTTCTCCTACGCCGACGTCACGCACGAAGAGCAATGGGTGCTCCCCGTGCTCGCGCGCGTGCACCACGGCGACACGACGGAGACGCTCTCACTGCTCTCCGAGGCGAAGACCATGCCGCTCGCCGTTCCGGACGGCGCGCTCGTCGTCCTCAATGCCGGCGGCGAGGGCTTCTACCGCGTCGCGTACCCCGCCGAGTGGCGCGACCGCCTCCTCGACTCGGGCGTGTTGCAGCCGCTCGAACGGTTCGCGCTCATCGACGACCTGTGGGCGTCCGTGCTCACGGGCGACACGACCGCGGCCGAGTTCCTCGACTGCGCGGCGGCGTTATGCGGGCGAGACCGACTCGGTCGTGTGGCGCGCGGTGCTCGGGCACCTGCGCGCCCTGGCCCGTCTCGTCGAGGGTGACGCGCTGGCGCGCATGCGCGCCGAGATCGCGGCGATCGTCACTCCCGCGATGCAACGCCTCGGCTGGGAGGTGCGGCCCGGCGACGACGACCGGACCCGCCAGCTCCGCGGCCTGTTGATCAACGTGCTCGGTTCGAACGCGGCCGATCCCGAGACGATCGCCCGGGCGCGCGAAGTGTTCGCGAACCTCGACGGCGCCGACGCCGACGTGCAGGCTGCCGCGATCAACGTCGTCGCGAGCAACGGCTCCGTCGACGACTTCGACGACTTCATCGCGAGGGCCGACGCGACCGCGAACCCGCAGGAGCAACTCCGCTACCTGTACGCGCTCGGGGAGTTCCCGCACGCCGACCTCGCGCTGCGCGCCGCCGCACTATCGATGTCGGAGTCCATCCGCGCCCAGAACGGACCGTTCGTCATGGCGCGCGCGTTGCGCAACCGCGATCACGGGCCCGCGGTGTGGGCGCTCCTGCGTGACGAATGGGCGCAGGCGATGGCTCGATTCAGCCCCTCGCTGATCCCGCGCCTCATCGAGGGGACGACGTGGCTCGTCGACGACGCGGTGAGCGACGACGTGTTGACGTTCGTCGACGCGCACCCCGTCGCCGCCGGCGGGCGCACGATCGCGCAACACATGGAACGCCTGCGCCTGCACCGGGCCGCGGTCGGGCGCGAGCGGGACCGCTTCTCGGCCGCGCTCCTCGAAGCGCACTAGCCGGACGCGCCCGCAGCGCTCAGGGGCGAGGGCGCGCTCAGGGCGACGGGCGGAGCCGGATCTCGGCGGCGGGCGGGCCGGCGACGCGTACCTGTGACAAGACGCCGTGGGCGCGGGCCCGGGCGATCAGCCACGCCGCGAGCAACTGGGCCGATGCGGCACGGAAGTGCACGCCATCGGCCCTGAGCTCGACGCCCGCGAGATGGTTGTCGCAATCGGCATCGGCGCGCGGGCACAACCACCGGAAGACGTCGGCGAGCACCGCACGGGGTTCGTCGGCCGCGACCTTGCGGAAGATGGCGTTCTGGCAGTCGTTGTGCCGGTACCACGCGGCCGACTTGTAGGGCAGCTCCGTATAGGCGGCGGTCGTGACGATCACCCGCGCGCCGGTCGACGCGAGCAAGCGGATCTGCTCGTGCAGTTCCCGTTCGAGCACGGCGTCGTAGGCCGGTTCGCACGGCGCGGTCCACCGGCCGTCGATCTCGTGCTGCATGTCGGTCGGTTCCGACATGAGCAACACCACGACGTCGGGACGGAAGACCGAAACCGCGTACGCCCAGTTGTCGCGGCACGGACCGACGTTGCTGGTGAAGATCCCGCCCGACGCGAACCGCTGGCGCGTCTCCTCGGGCAACAGCCGGCATCCGATGACGCCGATATCGAGCACGTCGAGCCGGGGGGTCGTCACGAGCGCCTTGAAGCCTTCGTCGCCGGCGTACAACGCAATCGAGTTCCCGACGACGAGGATCCGGGCACACGACTCGTCACCGCGCGCGTCTGTTGGACGCGCACGACGCGTGTCGGGCGCGGGATCGGATCGGCGACGAGCACGTGCGCGGGTGCCGGCGGGCCCGCGGTCGCGACGAGGACGGCCGCGAGGAGCACGACCGCGGTCGTGAGCGAGACGGCGACTCGCCGCCACGTCACGACCGGGCGTTGTGGCTTCGCGAGGGCCCGGATCGGCCGCTCCACCACTCGGGAGGAGACGGCCGCGATCACGAGCGTCACCGCGACCCGGATCGCGAACAACGGCCATCCGCCCAGGTGCACCCGCGCCGGGTCGAGCACCACGAAGATCGGCCAGTGCCAGAGATACACGCCGTAGCTGACGAGACCGAGACGGCACAGGGGCGACACCGAGAGCAGACGGCCGACCGGACCGCGCCGCGGATGCACCGCCGCGGCGATCACGACCGCGGTCGCGATCGCGCACACGAACAGGCCGCCTCGGTACAACTCGTCGGACGTGCCCGACGCGCGCACCCATGCGAGTGCGAGGAGCGCGCAGCCCGCGACCGCCATGCTCTCCAGTGCGACGCGCGGCGCGTCGGGACCGGACCGGGCCGCGGAAGGCGAGCCCCGCGGCCAACGCCGCGCCGACCAGAATGGAGGCGACGCGCGTGTCCGTCCCGAAGTACACACGTGACGTGTCGGCCGGATCGAAGATCACCACCGTCCAGGCGACCGACGCCAGCGCGAGCCCGATCGCGGCGACGAGCACGCGTCTCGCCGCGACCGCACCGTGCCTCCCGCGCACCAGCCCGACCACGACGAGGGGCCACACGACGTAGAACTGCTCCTCGATCGCGAGACTCCACGTGTGGTCGAGTGGGGAGGGGCTCCGGAAGAGGGCCCAGTAGTCGCGGCTGGTGAAGATCGCCCGCCAATTCGCGAAGTAGCCGATCGTCGCGAGGGCATCGCCGCGGATCGTTCCCAACTCGTCCGGCTTCGGCGAGCACCGCCGCGTACAGCGCGACGGCGGCGAGCACGCACGCGAGCGCCGGGAGCAGACGGCGCGCCCGGCGGGCCCAGAACGCTCCGAGCGCCACCGTGCCCGTGGCGTGCGCCTCGGCCAGGAGGAGTGACGTGATCAGGAAGCCGGAGAGCACGAAGAAGGCGTCGACGCCGAGGAAGCCGCCGCTCAGGTAGCCGCCGTGGAACAGCAACACTCCCGCGACGGCGAGCCCGCGCAGACCGTCGAGCGCGGGCTGGTGCGCCAGGCGCGGGCCGGCCTCGGCCGTTCCCCGTCGCGCGGAATCCTCGTCCATCCGCCGTTTCCCCCTTGCGAGCCGGACAGCTTGCCGCAGCGCCCTCGGCCCACGCCAAGCCCGGGCCGGATCGTCTCACCCCGGCGATACCGTGACTGCGTGCCTCTCGACCGTTTCCGTGCGCCCGTCCGGGCCTGGTTCGAGACGAGTTTCGCCGCGCCGACCGACGCCCAGGTGCGCGGTTGGCCCGCCATCGCGAACGGCGACCACACGCTCCTGCTCGCGCCGACCGGGTCGGGCAAGACGCTCGCGGCGTTCCTCTGGGCGATCGACCGGCTCGGCGCGGCCGCACGACCGGCCAAGGACCGTCGCTGCCGTGTGCTTTACGTCTCGCCGTTGCGCGCGCTCGCGTTCGACGTCGAGAAGAACCTGCGGTCGCCGCTCGCCGGCATCACGCTCGCGGCCGAACGTCTCGGCGAGCCGTTCGATGCGCCCACGGTCGCGATGCGCACCGGTGACACCTCGGGCAAGGAGCGCCAACGGCTCGTCCGCAACCCGCCCGACATCCTCATCACGACACCCGAGTCGCTCTACCTCATGCTCACGTCGCGCGCCCGAGACACGTTGCGGGGCGTGCAGACCGTGATCATCGACGAGATCCACGCCCTCGCGCCCACCAAACGGGGCGCGCACCTGATGCTGTCGCTCGAGCGTCTGGAGGCCATCACCGACACCCCGCCGCAACGCATCGGGTTGTCGGCGACGCAACGCCCGCTCGACGAGATGGCACGGTTCCTCGGCGGCTCCTCGGGGGAGCACCCCGTCCCGTCACCGTGGTCGACGCGGGCTCGCGCAAGCCGCTCGACGTCGAGGTGATCGTGCCCGTCGACGACATGAACGAACCCGGCGCGCATTCCGCCGCATCGGGCGCGACCGCGTCCGCGCTCGGGCTCGACGACGCCGATGCGACCCACAGCATCTGGCCGCACGTGCACCCGCGGATCCTCGAGCTCATCCGGGCGCATCGCACGACGATCGTCTTCTGCAACGCGAGGCGTCTCGCCGAGCGTCTCGCCGCGAGCCTGAACGAGCTGGCCGGGGAGGAGCTCGTCCGCGCGCACCACGGGTCGCTCGCGCGTGAGCAACGTGTCCTCGTCGAGTCGGAGCTGAAGGAGGGACGGTTGCGCGCCATCGTCGCGACCTCGAGCCTCGAGCTCGGCATCGACATGGGGACCGTCGACCTCGTCGTGCTCGTCGAATCACCCGGCTCGGTCGCGCGGGGCATGCAACGCGTCGGTCGCGCCGGCCACCAGGTCGGCGAGCCCAGCACCGGCAAGATCTTCCCGAAGTACCGCGGCGATCTCCTCGAGTCGGCGATCGTCGTCCGGCGCATGCGGGAAGGGCTCGTCGAGGAGATGCGCTACCCGCGCAACCCGCTCGACGTGCTCGCGCAGCAGATCGTCGCTGCGTGCGCGATCGACGAATGGAACGTCGACGACCTGTACGCGCTCGCCCGCCGGTGCGCCAACTTCGCCGACCTTTCGGAGGAGGCGTTCCGCGAGACGCTCGACATGCTCGCCGGCCGGTACCCGTCCGACCGCTTCAGCGGCCTGCGACCCCGCGTGGTCTGGGACCGCATCGAAGGCCGGGTCCGTGGGCGTGAGGGCGCCCAACGCGTCGCGGTGCAGAGCGGCGGCACGATCCCCGACCGCGGGCTCTTCGGGGTGTTCCTCCCCGACGGCGGCCGCGTCGGCGAGCTCGACGAGGAAATGGTCTACGAGAGCCGCGTCGGCGAATGCTTCGTGCTCGGCGCGTCGACCTGGCGGATCGAGGAGATCACCGTCGACCGGGTCGTCGTCACACCCGCGCCGGGTGAGCCCGCGAAGACCCCGTTCTGGAAGGGCGACCGTCCCGGGCGGCCGTTGGAGCTCGGCCGCGCGCTCGGCGGCCTGGTGCGCGAGCTGCGAGGCCTCGACGGCCCGGCGGCCGAAGTGCGGCTGCACGAATCCGGTCTCGACGTGCGCGCCGCGTCGAACCTCCGCATGTACCTCGACGAGCAGGCGGAGGCGACCGGAGCGATCCCCGACGACCGCACGATCGTCATCGAGCGGTTCCCCGACGAGATCGGCGACTGGCGCGTGTGCATCCTCACGCCGTTCGGTTCGCGCGTCCATGCGCCGTGGGCCCTCGTCATCGAGGAGCGGCTCGCCGCGCGCCGACCTGCCCGTGCAGGTGCTCTGGAGCGACGACGGCATCATCCTGCGCCTTCCCGAATCGCTCGACGACATCGCGACGGAGCTGCTCCTCCCCGACCCCGACGAGATCGACGAGCTCCTCGTCAGCGGACTCCCCAACACGTCGCTGTTCGCGTCGAAGTTCCGCGAGAACGCAGCGCGCGCGTTGCTGTTGCCTCGGCGGCGCCCGGGCGAACGCACGCCGTTGTGGCAACAGCGGCAACGCGCGGCCGACCTCCTCGAGGTGGCGAGCGGTTTCCCCTCGTTTCCGATGTTGTTGGAGACGACGCGCGAATGCCTGCGCGACGTCTTCGACGTACCCGCGCTGCGCGAGGTGCTCACCGAGATCCGGTCCCGCAAGGTCCGGGTCGTCCCGGTCGAGACGCGGCGCGCGTCGCCGTTCGCGCAATCGCTGCTGTTCGGCTGGATCGCCGTCTACATGTACGAAGGCGACGCGCCGCTCGCCGAACGGCGCGCCACGGCGCTGTCGCTCGATCGTGACCTCCTGCGCGACCTCATGGGCGCCGAGGAGCTCCGCGAGCTCCTCGACCCGGAAGCGCTGGTGCAGCTGGAGCTCGAGCTGCAACGACTGGTCCCGGCCCGCCACGCCCGCCACGCCGACGACCTGCACGACCTGCTCACCGATCTCGGGCCTCTGACCCTCGACGAGATCCGGGCCCGCTGTGCGGCAGATCCGGAGCCGTGGCTCGACCAGCTGCGCGCCGAACGGCGGGTGATCGAGATCGCGGGCCGGCTCGCCGCGGCCGAAGACGCGGCGCGCCTGCGCGACGCGCTCGGTTGGGCGATCCCGCAGGGCCTGCCCGCCGCGTTCACCGATCCCGTCGAACGCCCCCTCGACGACGTCGTCGCCCGCTACGCCCGCACCCATGTGCCCTTCACCATCGAAGAGCTCACCCAGCGGTTCGACATCTCACCGGAGCGCGCGCGGGCCGCGCTGACGCACCTCGAGGCCGACGGCCGGGTCGTGTTCGGCGAGTTCCGTCCCGGCGGGGTCGAACGGGAATGGTGCGACGCGAACGTGCTGCGGATCCTGCGCCGGCGTTCGCTCGCCGCCCTCCGCCACGAGATCGAGCCGGTCGACGCGCTCACCTACGCCCGCTTCCTGGGCGCGTGGCAGGGCGTGGGGCGGGGCCGGCGCGGCACCGACACCCTCGTCGAGGCGGTCGAGCAGCTGCAGGGAGTCGCGATCCCCGCGTCCGTGCTCGAACGCGACGTGCTGCCGGCGCGCGTCGACGGCTACCGGCCGGCGATGCTCGACGAGCTGTGCGCCGCGGGCGAGCTCGTCTGGATCGGCGCGGGCGCGCTCGGTGCCGACGACGGCCGGGTGCGGCTCTTCTTCCGCGACCGCGTGCGCCTGCTCGCGACCCGCCCGGCCGTCGAGGGCGCGCCCGACGGCGAGATCCACGACGCGATCCGCGACCGCCTGTTGCGCGCGGGCGCGAGCTTCTGGCCCGAACTCGTCGCCGCGGCCGGCACCGCCGACGACGCGCTCGTGCTGACGGCACTCTGGGACCTCGTCTGGTCGGGAGAGGTCACGAACGACACGTTCGGGCCGTTGCGGGTGGCTCGCCGCGTGACGAACCGCCGTACGTCGGCACGCGGGCGACCGCACCCCGGCCGTCTCAGCCGGCTCGGTCCGCCCGCGGGCGCGGGCCGGTGGTCACTCGTGGTGCCCCTCCTCGAACCCGAGCCGTCGCCGACCGAACGTGCACACGCGGCGGCATTGCAGCTGTTGGAACGCCAGGGCGTCGTCACGCGCGAAGCCGTGCGCGCCGAGGGCGCAACGGGAGGGTTCGCGGGCGTCTACCCGGTGCTGCGCGCGCTGGAGGAGTCGGGACGGGCCCGGCGCGGGTGGTTCGTCGCCGGGCTCGGCGCCGCGCAATTCGCGCTGCCCGGCGCGGTCGACCGCCTGCGCGCGCACCGGACCGTCGACGTCGAGAGCGCGGCGCGCGTGCTGGTGCTCGCCGCCACCGATCCCGCGCAGCCGTACGGCGCGGGGCTGCCGTGGCCGGAGCGTCCGCACGCAGCCGCGGCCCGGCCGTCGAGGTCGGCCGGCGCGTACATCGTGCTCGTCGACGGCGACTGCGCCGCATACCTGGAGCGGGGCGGGAAAGGGCTGCTCACGTTCGGGCTCCCGGTCGAGGGTTGGGCCGAGGCGCTCGTCGAAGCGCACAAACAGGGTCGCCTGGCCCGCGTCCAGCTGGAGCGCATCGACGACGAGCCCGCCCGCACGTCGCCGCACGCCGACGCGTTGCGGGCGGCCGGATTCTCCGACGGATACAAGGGCCTCACCCTCCGGTAGCCTCGCCCTCCGGGCGCGCCATCGCCGCCCGTGCAGCCGCACTCGCGTCGGAGGTCGACATGGGTTTTCTCGACAAGGTGAAGGACGCGGCCGGCAAGGCCGCCGATCAGGCCAAGCACGCCACCGCCGTCGGCAAGGAGAAGATCGAGGACGCGCGGCTGCAGAAGAAGATCAACGACCTTTGTCAGGAGATCGGCGCGCTGGTCGTCGCGCAACGGCGCAACGAGGCGCCCGACGACGCGGCCGCGCAGATCGACGCGAAGATCGCCGAGATCGCGGAGGTGGAGAAGCAGATGGAAGCCAACGACATCGCCTCCGCCGACGGCGCGACCGACGGCGCCGCCGCACCCGACGCGACCGGCACCACGCCGTAGTTCTCGGGCGCGGTCAGGGCACGACGACTTCGACGCCGGATCCGACCGCGACCATGTCGCAGTCGCGCCCCGCGTCCTTGGCCGCGTAGAGCGCGTCGTCGGCGAGCCGGAGCGTCTCGCGTGGTGAACGGCCTGCCTCGTGGCGGGAGATGCCGGCCGAGAACGTCGTGATCGGATGCCGCGAGCCCCACGCGCGCCGCACGCGGGCGAGCATCGCCTGCGCGCCCTCGATCCCGGCTTCGGGCAGCACGACCGCGAATTCCTCGCCGCCGTAGCGCGCGACGCAGTCGACCTGGCGGGCGGTGTCGCGCAGGTCGCGGGCGAGGAGCCGCAAGGTCTCGTCGCCGACCTGGTGCCCGTGACGGTCGTTGACCTGCTTGAAGTTGTCGAGATCGACGAGCACGAGCGCGTCGCCGGGCCGCATCGTCGACAGCGCCCGGGCGAACGTCCGGCGGTTGGCGAGCTGGGTGAGCGGGTCGGTCTCGGCATCGTGGGTCAGCTCGGCCGAACGCTGCAGGCGGCGGAACATCCGACCGGCCTCTTCCGACAACAGCTCGGCCGCCTGGCGGGCCGAGGGCTGCAGCCGCTGCCGGGGCGTCGTCCAGAGCGCGATGACCACTCCGACCGGGGCCGGTCCGACTCCGGGCAGCGGGACCGTCGCGACCGCGCGCACGCAGGCCGCCGCCGGCGTCAGCGCGCGGACGCGTTCGGGATCGGAGATGAAACGGGTTGCGTGCCCGTCGATCTCACCCGAACCGAGCGCGTCGACGAGCAGCGGCGTGGCGTCGGCGAGCGCCGGGTGGCCGAAGAACGCGCGGTTCAAGAGCCGCCGGGAGTCGGGCCGGTCCGCGAGCAGGACCGCGACCGCGTCGGCGCCGAGCAATTCCGCCGCCAGCGACGCGACCAGGTGCGCGCCGGTGCGCTGGTCGTCGACCCGCGCGAGGATCCGGACGGCATCGAGGAGCCGCTCCACCCGGGCCTCGGCCTGCGTACGCCGGTGCTGGGCGAACGAGAGCGCTTCGCCGACGAACACCAGCATCGGCAGGGCGAGCACCAGCGTCGACGTCAAGGCCGGGTCGAACCGGACGCGGTCGGCGACGATCAACGCGACTGCGGCAACCGGAGCGACCGCGCTCGTCGTACCGGGCCGCTGGGTGATGCCGATGAACACGAACGGGAGCGGTAACAACGCGAGGTACGACACGGGGGTGGCCCGTGCCAGCGCGCCGCCCCACGCGAACAGCACGAACCCGGCGACGGGCAGCGCGAGCTGGGCTCGCGCCCCCGACTGCTCCCACGGGACGAGGAGCGCCACCGCGCCGACGAGCACCGCGATCGCCGAGATGAACCCCATCGACGGCTCCCCGCCGAACGTGGGCAGGAGAAGTTCGGCGGCCAGGGCCAGGAGGCCGCCGACGAGGAAGACGAGGCCCGCGACCCTGGGCGCGAGCACGTCGGGATCGAGCTCCCGGAGGAACAGGCGTGCCTCACGGGACACGCCGTTCGTGTTCTGACGAATCCGCGGCCACACCGACGGCACGCATTCCCTCCCAGTGAATACCTCCGCCCGCCCCCGTTATCGGCACGGTGCAGCAGAACTTGAGAGAAAATTTCGGCGTGCCGCGCCTTGGCGGGTTACAGACCCGCGAAGGCGGCGGCGGCGGCCACGAGGTCACGGGCAAGGCGGGCGTCGCCCTCCACGGTGACCGCCAGGGCATCCGGCGCGATGCGGTCGGCGAACCGCCGGCACCAGTCGACGACCGACACCCGCACGACCACGTCCGGCTCCCCGGCGGGCGGTCTGTCCGGGCGCGCAGGCGATCGCGCAGCGCGTCGTCGTGAAGCGTCCCCGTCTCGAACGCGCGCAGACGAACGCTGCAACCGTTCTGCGAGCTGTGTTCGTCGTGCTCGTCGGATTGGATCACCCGTAATATCCGCGGATGACCGGTCTGTTCGACATCTCCGGAAAGACAGCGCTCGTCACCGGCGGGAGCCGCGGCATCGGGCTCATGATCGCACGCGGGTTCGTGGAGGCCGGCGCCAAGGTCTACATCTCCTCGCGCAAGGCCGACGTGTGCGACGAGGTCGCCGCGAGCCTGTCGAAGATCGGGACGTGCGTGAGCATCCCGGCCGACCTCTCGCGCGACGAGGAGTGCGACCGCCTGGCGGCGGCGGTCGTCGAGCACGAGCCCGCCCTCGACATCCTCGTGAACAACGCCGGCGCGACCTGGGGTGCCCCCCTCGCCGAGTATCCCGCCGACGCCTGGGACAAGGTGATGACGCTCAACGCGAAGTCGCCGTTCCTGCTGACGCGCGCGCTCGTGCCCGCGCTCGCGGCGGCCGGCACCGCCGACGACCCGGCCCGCGTCATCAACATCGGGTCCATCGACGGGATCCAGGTCCCGATCATGGAGACGTACGCCTACTCGACCAGCAAGGCCGCCGTGCACCAGTTGACCCGCCACCTGGCCCGCCAGCTCGGACCGCGCCACATCACGGTCAACGCGATCGCGCCGGGGCCGTTCGAGTCGAAGATGATGGCCGCGACCCTCCGCGACTTCGGCGACGCGATCGCGCGCTCGTCGCCGCTCGGGCGGATCGGGCGTCCCGACGACATGGCGGGGGTCGCGATCTATCTCGCGAGCCGCGCGGGCGTGTACGTGACCGGCGCGGTCATCCCCGTCGACGGCGGCATCGCCACCACGAAATAGAAGTTGGAACGACGCGTCATTACGCTCGCGACGCGCCGAATCGAAGACGTTGACGCGCGTCAGGGCTGTGGTTCGCGTGCGATGAACTCCGCCATGCCCGGAACCGTAAACGCGATGAGCCCGTGTTCCGGCGCGTACGCAAGACCCTTCGCGATGAGATTTGCGTGTGCCGGACCTAACTGTGACTGTGACTTGCCGAGCCGCCGCGCGACGTCGCCAGAGGAACTCGGCCCGTCTCCGTCGATCGACATGGCCGTGAGGTAGTCCCGCTCTCCTGGAGTCGCGCGTTCCCAGCGCGATCGAAAGAACCCGGCGTCAAGACGCGCCTTGCCGATCGTAAGACCCTCGGCCGCATCCCTCGTCGTTATCGGCGACCGCGAAGCCGTGTCCCAAGAACCTTTTCCGAACTCCTGAAGAAAGTAGGGGTAGCCCTTTGAAGCGTCACGGACGATCGCCACCGCATCCGCTTCCCATTCCACGCCCTCGTCTTCGGCAGGCTTCGTTAGAGCAAGAGTCGCTTCCGCCTCGGCCAGGCGGTCGACGTGCATGTAGTTGAACAGTCGTTCCGCATACGAGCGCGCGTCGGCAAGGACACCAGGAAGGTTTGGCAGACCCGCCCCGATGACGTAGAACGGCTTGTTCTGCTGGCCCGCTTCGTGACACGCCTGGCAGATCGCAGCCAGTTCTTCCTTGGTCAGATGCTGCATCTCGTCGATGAAGAGAGCCGCGCCGATGTCGAGTTCGACGGCTGCATCTCCTAGGTCGATCGCTAGGTCAGTCAGGTCCGCCTGGAGCGCGCCGGTATCGCCGCGCCCCCGGTCGGGATCGAGTTCGATCCCGACCGAAAGCGTTCCGTCAGGGGCCGCCTTCAGTGAGAAGGCCTTGAAGGTTCGAAGCGCACTTGCGAGACGGCCGGCCTTGGGGCTCTTGCCTTGAGCTTGCCGAAGCGACGCGTTCAACGCTTGCGCAACCAGGTTTCGGAACGGCGTTCGTGTGCCACCGGAATCCGCTTCTACCTTCGCGACGATCCATCCGTCCGCGCGCGCCGCGGCTGCCAACTCGTTGAGAAGCACGGTCTTTCCCACACCTCGGAGCCCGCTCAGCACAATGCTCTGAGAGTTGCGGCCCTGCCGCGCGCGGGATCGCAGCACTCCGAAGGTCTCGATCTCACGATCGCGTCCGGCGAGCTCAGCTGGCCGCAAGCCCGCACCGGGCGAATACGGATTATTCGTGGGATCCATCGTCCAATCCTATAGGAACTTCTACCTCACTATAGGAATTTTTCTTAGACTCCACTAGAGACGCCTATATCTCGACGCGGCGGCGTGACGCCGGAACGGTCAGTGCTCGGCCGCGAGCGTGCCCCGCTGGATCAACACGAACAGCCACACCAGCGCGGGGACGAGCAACACCGAGCCCGCGCCGAGCACGACGAGTATCGCGACGAGGGTCGCGTGCGCGCCCGCGGCGTCGGAGATCGTGAACCCGGGTTCGAGCAGGTTCGGGTACTGACCCGCGGCCCAGCCGAACAGCACCGCGACGACGGCCAGCGCGGCCGTTAGCCGGGCCGCCGCGTACCGCGCGTGGACGAGGAACACGATCGTCGCGATCCCCGCCGCCGCGGACAGCGCGATCAGCAGGGCGCCGCGATGGGTCAGACCGTGGAAGAGCCGGGGTGCGTCGTGGTGCAGCACGCCGACCCCGGCCAGCGCGATCACACCGGCCACCACGCCACTGCCGATCGCGCGCCGCCGGAAGGCAGGGACCATCGCCGGATGCCCGCGGCGTTCGGCGTCGGCCGTCAGGTACACGGCCGCGAGGAACGCGCAGACCGCGACGGCCATCGTTCCCCCGAGCAGCGACGTCGGATTGACCCAACTCCGGATCGGATCGCCGTTGGCGGCGCCGGGCGGGACGCGCCCGACGCGATCGTGCCGACGACCGCGCCGAGCATGAACGGTGTGAGCACCGACGACGACGCGAACGTCACGCCGAACACGCGGCGCAAGCGCAGCGCCCCCGTCTCCTTGCGGAACGCGAACGCCGCGCCCCGCAGGATCACCCCGATCGCCGCCAGCGTGAGCGGGACGTAGAGCGTGGACATGATCGGCGCGAACGCGGTCGGGAACGCGGTCCACAGCGTGACGAGCACGAAGATCAGCCAGACGTGGTTGGCCTCCCACACGGGTGCGATCGACGCCTCGATCAGCGCGCGCGCCGGCCGTCCCCGCCGCTCGCCCCCGGCGACGAGGTCCCAGAAGCCTGCACCGAAGTCGGCGCCCGCGAACAACGCGTACAGGACGACAGCGACGAACATCACCGCCGCGCACACGTCGGCGAGCGTCACGACGGAGTCTCCGCGTCGAGCTCGGCGACGAGCTCGGGTGGGAGCGGTTGCTTCGTCAGGCGGCGCAGGACGATCAGCGTGAACATCCCCATGCACGCGTAGACGGCGACGAGCAGGAAATAGCCGAATCGGATGTTCGGCGCGTCGGTGACCGCGTCGCGTACGCGCATGACGTGCCAGACGATCCAGGGTTGGCGGCCGACCTCGGTCGTCACCCAACCGCACTCGAGCGCGAGCACCGCCGCCGGACCCGCGAGCACCGCGGCGCGCAGGAACCACCGCGACCTGGGGACGTCGCGGCGCCGGCGCCACGCCAGCAGCATCCAGAGCCCGAGACCGAGCATCGCGGTGCCGATCGCGACCATCAGCTGGAACGCGATGCGCACCACGTTCACGGGAGGACGGTCGGCGGCCGGAACCGCCGCCAGACCCTGCACCACCGCGTTCGGGTCGTGGAACGCGAGGATCGAGAGCCCGTCCGGAATCCGGATCCCGCCGACGATCTTGCCGTCGACGTAGATGCCGCCGATGTGGATCGGCGCGCCCTTCGTCGTCGCGTACAGCCCTTCCATCGCCGCAAGCTTCGCGGGCTGGTGCACGGCGACGTGACGCGCGGCCCAGTCGCCCACGACGATCTGCACGGGTGCCGCGACCATCGCGACCGTGAGCGGTAACAACAGGCCGACGCGCTCGTAGCGGGAGCGGCGGCCCTTGAGCATCGCCCAGCCGTACGGCATCGCGACGAGGCACCCGCCGACGATGAACGCGGCGAGGATCATGTGCACCGCTTCGGGCCACAGCGCCGAGTTGAACAGTGCCGCCCACGGGTCGACGTGCGTCACGTTGCCGCGCGCGTCGAGCGTGAATCCCGTCGGGTCGTTCATCCATCCGTTCGCGGCGACGACGAAGAACGCGGACGCGACGCCGGCGATCCCGATCGGCACGCCCGCCCAGAGGTGCACGCGCGGCGGCAACCGGTCCCAGCCGTAGAGATAGATGCCGATGAAGATCGCCTCGAGGAAGAACGCGAAGCCCTCGATCGCGAACGGCAGGCCCATGACGTCGCCGAAGCGGCCCATCCAGTGCGGCCACAGGATCCCGAACTCGAACGACAGGATCGTGCCCGACACCGCGCCGACCGCGAACAGCACGCCCATCGCCTTCGCCCAGCGCCGGGCCAGCGTGGCGTAGACGACGTCGCCGGTCCGCTGTCCCCGCCATTCCGCGAACACGACGAGGAACGGGACCGACATTCCGACGCACGCGAGCACGATGTGAGCGCCGAGCGAGAACGCCATCTGTTGGCGGGCGTAGAAGAGATCCGGCTGAGCGACGACCGGTACGCCGAGCACACGATGACGTTACGCTCGGCGCATGGCCGACAACGACCTGGCCCGCGTCGACGCCCTGATCGACGATCTCCTGGCCGGAAACGATCCGAAGACCACCGACCAGATCACACTGCGCGGCGCGCAGTACGACCGGGGACTCGCGTGGGTGCACTTCCCCGAAGGGTTCGGCGGGCTCGACCTGCCCCCGATGGTGCAACGCCACGTCGACCGGCGCCTGCGCGAGGCCGGCGCCGCGCCGCCCGCCGGCAACCTGTTCTTCGGACTCTCGCTCGCCGGACCGACCGTCGCGACCCACGGGAGCGACGAACTGCGGCGTCGCGCGACTGCGTCCGATGTTCACCGGCGAAGAGGTGTGGTGCCAGCTCTTCTCGGAGCCGGGCGCCGGATCCGACCTCGCCGGTCTCGCGACCCGCGCCGTGCGCGACGGCGACGAGTGGGTCGTCAACGGCCAGAAGGTCTGGAACACGCTCGCGCACCTCGCCGACCGCGGGATGCTCGTCGCGCGCACCGACCCGGAACTGCCGAAGCACAAGGGTCTCACCTACTTCATGGTCGACATGCATGCCGAAGGTGTCGAGGTGCGCCCGCTCCGTCAGATCACCGGCGAGGCGGAGTTCAACGAGGTGTACCTCACCGACGCGCGCATCGCCGACGCCGACCGCATCGGCGACGTCGGCGACGGCTGGCGCGTCTCGATGACCACGCTGATGAACGAACGCTCGACCATCGGCGCCGCGAGCAGCGGCGGCGGGACCACCTCCAAGCGCGTGTCGGGGATCCAGGAGGCGCTCGATCTCTGGAGCAAACGCCCGGCCGCCGACCGCGATCCCGTGCACCGCGACCGGCTGGCCCGAATGTGGATCGAGAGCGAGGTCCTCCGGTACACGAACCAGCGCGCAGCGGCGAAGGCCCGGGCCGGCAATCCCGGACCGGAAGGGTCGATCGCCAAGCTCGCGCTGGCGAACATGAACAAGGCGACCTACGAGCTCTGCGTCGACCTGCTCGGCGCGGACGGCATCGTCGGCTACGACTACACGTTCACGCGCCCGGACGAAGCCGGGCTCGAGGCGCCCCTCGGCTCGTCCCGCAAGATGTTCCTGCGGGCCCGCGCCAACTCGATCGAGGGTGGCACCTCCGAGATCATGCGCAATATCCTCGGCGAGCGCATCCTCGGGCTTCCCGGAGAACCGCGTGTCGACCGCGATCTTCCGTGGTCGCAAGTCCCGCGCAGCTGACACCACTTGCCGAAGGAGTTCCCATGAGCCAGTTGGCGGTCGAAGGCTTCCGCGCCGAGCGCGAAGCGATCCTCTCGTTGGCCAAGGGCCTCTCGGCCGAGGAATGGCTGCTGCCTTCCGCGTGCGCGGGATGGACGGTACGTGACGTCATGGGCCACATGGCGTGCACGCTGCACGGCGTGATCGATCCCGCGTTCCTGCCCGACACGACGAACGGCACCGAACGCGGGATGGAACCGGCGGTCGCCGAACGCCGCGCGTGGACGATCGACGCGGTGATCGACGAGTACGAGACGTACAGCGGGCAGGCGGCCGACGTGTTCGCGAGCGTCCAGGACCCGCCGCTGTCGGAGACGATGCTGCCCATGGGCGAGCTCGGCACCCATCCGATGTCGATCCTCGCCAGCACGTTCCTCTTCGACGGGTACACGCACCTGCGCAACGACATCCTCGCTCCGACCGGTTCGATCGACCGGCCGCAACCGCCGCGCGACGAGAAGCGCCTGCGCCCGACGATCGAATGGATGCTCGCGGGCCTGCCATGGATGTGCGCCGACGCGCTCGCCCCCGTCGTCGACCGGCCGATCGTGCTGACGCTCGACGGTCCCGGCGGTGGCACGTGGACGATCGCGCCCGGCGGCGACGACGGCCGAGTCGCCGTGACCGAGACCGCGCGCCCCGACGCCGCGGCCACCGTGCACAGCACCGACCACGACTTCGTCATCTGGGGCACCCGCCGCGCCCAGTGGCGCGACGCGGTGAAGATCGAAGGTGACGAGGCCTACGCGGCCCGTGTCCTCGACGCGATCAAGATCATCTGACCCGAGCGCGCACCGACGATCAGGCGACGGCGATGCGCGCCCGGCCCTCGCGCTTGGAGACGTAGAGCGCCCGGTCGGCTTCGGCGAACGTGTCCTTCGGGTCGGCTCCCGGCTTGTGACCCGCGATGCCGACGCTGAACGTCGGGACGTCACCGGCCTCGACCCACGTGTCGAGCAGCCGCCGCGCGACGGCGTGCGCGTCCCCGTCGTGCGCGTGGAGCCGTACGAGGAACTCGTCGCCGCCGTAGCGCGCGACCGGCGTCCTGGTCGCGCAGACCCCGGCGCAGGTGCGCGCCGAGCTGTTCGAGCAGGCGGTCACCGCCGAGATGCCCGCGGGTGTCGTTGACGTCCTTGAAGTGGTCGACGTCGATCAGGAGCAACGAGTCGCCCACGTCCAGTCCCGCGACGAGCGCGTCCGCGTGACGCCGGCTCCCGACACCGGTGAGCGCGTCCCGGAGCGTCTGCTCGCCGAGCGCCTCCAGCAGGCGGAGCTGCTCGAGGCGACCGCCGAACTCGCTCGAGAGCAGGCGCACGAGCTGATCGGTGATCGGGTTGGGCGGCGACGCCGAACGCGACGACGACCGCGATCACACCGGTCGGCCCGACGAGCGGGATCGCGAGCGCGTCGCCTTCGTGCGGCCGCGTCGCCGCTGCCCGCCACGGCGCGCGAGCAGCCCCGTCAGCTCCGAGTGGTCGTCGTCGGACACGACCCCCGACTCGACCATGCAGAGCTCGACCCGTTCTGCGTGGAGCACGGACCGGGTGGATTCGGCCGCGAGCTGCGCGCCCTCGGCCAGGGTCAGCACCTCGCGCAGCGCCGACGACGCGGCGACGAACGTGCGCAGGTCGTCGGCGTAACGGCGGTTGCGCGCCATCGCCCACCCGATCGTCTCCGCGATGAGCACCGACGTCACGATCACCACGACGAGGCCCGAGAACGAGAGCGAGACCCGGTCGGTCGTCATCGTGAGCCAACCGCACCCGAGGGTCACCACCGGCGCGAACAGCGCCGCGGTGCCGCGGGGCTGGGTCAGGCCGAGCCACGCGAAGATGATCAGGAAGAACACCGGGTACGCGGTGCGGGCCTGATCGGTGGTGGCGTACCCGGTCCACCGACCCGACGCCAGCAGCAACGCGAGCCCGAACACGGCGAGCACGATCGACGCGCGGGCCGGCAGCCGCGACCACGGCACCGAGCGCGACCACCACCGCCGCGAGCAGGCTTGCAGCCGCGAGCATGCGCAGCCGCCCGCCGTCCACGCCCGCGACGCCGAGCACCCGCAGCGCGAACGAATTGACCAGCGTGACGAGCCCCGCGCCGACGAACAGGATCACTCCCGAGCGCGCGGTGAGCCGAGCCTCCGCCAGATTCTCCACATCTCAGTGTCGGACGGTATTCCCCCCGCATTGAGGGGTTGTCCGTTTCGCGTCAGCCGCCCGAAACGTCCTGGACGCGCTGCTTGCCCGCTGCGATCCACGGCATCATCGAGCGCAGCTCGGCGCCGACCTTCTCGATCGGGTGGGCCGCGGCCTCCTTGCGCATGCGCTCGAAGTTCGGCCGGCCGTTCTCGTTCTCGGCGATCCACTCCCGCGCGAACTCGCCGGACTGGATCTCGCCGAGGATCTTCTTCATCTCGGCCTTGGTCTGGGGCGTGATGACCCGGGGCCCGCGCGACATCTCGCCGTATTCCGCGGTGTCGGAGATGGAGTAGTTCATCGCCGCGATGCCGCCCTCGTAGATGAGGTCGACGATGAGCTTCACCTCGTGCAGCGTCTCGAAGTACGCGCTCTCGGGTTGGTAACCCGCTTCGACCAGCGTCTCGTACCCGTTGCGGATCAGCTCGACGAGACCGCCGCAGAGCACGACCTGCTCACCGAACAGGTCGGTCTCGGTCTCCTCCTCGAACGTGGTGTCGAGCACCCCGGCGCGGGTGCCGCCGATACCCCGTGCGTACGCGAGCGCGGTCTGCTTGGCCTTGCCGGTCGCGTCGTTGTGCACCGCGACGAGACACGGGACACCGCCGCCCTCCTCGTAGGTCCGGCGCACGAGATGACCGGGACCCTTCGGCGCGATCATCCACACGTCGACGCCCGCGGGCGGCTCGATCTGGCCGAAGTGGATGTTGAAGCCGTGCGCGAACGCGAGCGAGTTGCCGTCGACGAGGTTCGGCGCGATGTCGGCCTCGTAGACCTTCTTCTGCTCCGTGTCCGGCAGCAACACCATGACGATGTCGGCCTCACGGACGGCTTCGGCCGGCGGCAGCACACGCAGACCGGCCGCTTCGGCCTTCGCCTGCGATTTCGACCCGGCCCGCAGCCCGACCACCACGTCGATGCCCGAGTCCTTCAGGTTCAGCGCGTGCGCGTGGCCCTGGGAGCCGTAGCCGAGGATCGCGACCAGCTTGTCGGCGATGAGACCGAGATCGGCGTCGTTCTCGTAATACACAGATGCGGGCATTGGAACGAACTCCTCGTGGACTCCGGTCAGTGGGCGACCAATAGTGTCGCCAACCGGCGCGGGAAACGGAAATCAGCCTCGGACGGTCTTGACCGAACGCAGCCGGGTCGGCTCGCGGGAGACCTTCGGCAGCGCGATCCGGCCGGTGCGCTGCAGCTCGACGATTCCGAAGGGCTTGACGAGGTCGCTGAAGGCATCGAGCTTCTCGGGCTCGCCGACCACCATGATCGTCATCGCCTCGTAGCCGACATCGACGATCTTGGCCTCGAAGATCGCGGTGAGCTCGGTGACCTGGCTGCGGGTCTCGGCCGCGGCCTTGACGATCACGAGCATCAGCTCGCGTTCGACGCCGGCCGCGGGCGGGACCTCGGTGATCTTGATCACCGGGATCAGCTTGTTGAGCTGTTTGACGACCTGTTCGAGCGGCGCGGACTCCGCGTCGACGACGATCGTCATACGCGAGAACCGCTCGTCGTCGGTCGGGCTGACCGCGAGCGAGACGATGTTGAACGCGCGCCGCGAGAACAGGCCCGCGACGCGGGAGAGCACACCGGGCTTGTTCTCGACGGTGACGGTGAGGATGTGATGGAGCGGGACGCCGTTCACCGTCCACCCTCCCCGAACTCCGGGCCGAGGATGATGTCGTCGTTCGACGAACCCGCCGCGACCATCGGGTACACCTTCTCGCGCCAGTCGGTGCGGAAGTCGATGACGACCGGACGGTCGTCGATCGCGTTGGCCTTCTCGATCGTCGTCACGACGTCGTCGGCGCTGTCGACGCGCATGCCGACACATCCCATCGCCTCCGCCCACTTCACGTAGTTGGGCAGGTCGGGCGACAGGTACACCTCGCTGTATCGCTCCTCGTAGAAGAGCTCCTGCCACTGGCGGACCATGCCGAGGTACGCGTTGTTGAGGATCGCGATCTTCACCGGGATCCGTTCCGACGCGGCGGTGACGAGCTCCTGCGCGGTCATCTGGAAACAACCGTCGCCGTCGATCGCCCACACCATGCGGTCGGGGCGGCCGACCTTGGCGCCGACGGCCGCGGGAACCGCGTAACCCATGGTGCCGAGACCGCCGGAGTTCACCCACGTGTTCGGCTGCTTGAACTTCCACAGCTGGCTGGCCCACATCTGGTGCTGACCGACGCCGGACACGAGGATGCAGTCGTCGGGCGTGTTGTCGCGCAGGCGCTCGATGACGAACTGCGGCTTCAGCGGGCCGCCCTCTTCCTGGGTGTACTTGAGCGGGTAACGCTCCTGCCAGTCGTGCAGCGTCGCCATCCACGGCGCGAGGTCGGGCGGGCTCTGCTTCGCGTGCTCCGACTTCAACGCCTTGATCATCTCGTCGATCACCGTGCGCACGTCACCCACGATCGGGACGTCGGCGTGGCGGACCTTGCCGAGCTCGGCCGGGTCGATGTCGACGTGGATGACCTTGGCGTCGGGCGCGAACGTCGACACCTTGCCGGTGACCCGGTCGTCGAAGCGCGCACCGAGGGTGATGAGCAGGTCGGCCTTCTGCATCGCGGTGACCGCGGTGTAGTTGCCGTGCATGCCGGGCATGCCGAGGCAGAGCGGGTGCTCGTCGGGCAGAGCGCCGCGGCCCATCAGGGTCGTGACCGTGGGAATGCCGGTGAGCTCGGCGAGCGCACGCAGCTCGTTCGACGCGCCGGCGAGCATGATGCCGCCGCCCGCGTAGATCACCGGGCGGGTCGCCGAGTTGATGAGCTTGGCCGCGTCCTTGATCTGGCGCGGGTGGCCCTTCACGTTGGGCTTGTAGCCCGGCATGTCGACCTTCTCGGGCCAGTACCACTCCATCTGGGCGTTGGCGACGTCCTTCGGGAGATCGATGAGCACGGGCCCCGGACGGCCGGTGGTCGCGACGTGGAACGCCTCGCGCACCACGCGCGGGATGTCCTGCGCGTCGCTGATCAACCAGTTGTGCTTGGTGACCGGCATCGTGATGCCGACGGTGTCGGCCTCCTGGAACGCGTCGGTGCCGATCACCGAGTAGGCGACCTGGCCGGTGATGACGACGACCGGGATCGAGTCCATGTAGGCGTCGCACAGCGGCGTGACGATGTTCGTCGCCGCGGGGCCGCTCGTGACCATCGCGACGCCGGGACGCCCGGTCGCGTGCGCGTAACCGCTCGCCATGTGGCCGGCGCCCTGCTCGTGGCGGACGAGGATGTGACGGATCGAGGAGTCGATGAGCGGGTCGTAGACGGGGAGGATCGCACCCCCGGGGAGGCCGAACATGACCTCCACCTGTTCCATCTCGAGGCTCTTGATCAGGGCCTGGGCTCCGGTCAGCTTCATGGTTTCCTCTTCGGTTCCCTCATCGGAGGTTCGACGATTCCGGACATGAAAAACCCCTCGCGGTGGGCGAGGGGCGAGGTAGCGCTCGGCGCGCGAGGGCGTGCCGGGCGCTACGTGATTACTACGAGGAGGTAGGCAACGGCATTGCGGCAGTTCGACATCGCAACGATCCTAACACCAGATCGCGGGTCCGCGTGCAACTTCGCGCTCCGGGGTCAGTGCTGGTGGCCGGGGCACCAGTAGGTGGTGCGGCCGCCGACCGTGTCCCGCCGCAGCGGCGTCCCGTCCCGGGGGCAGACCGCGTCGGCGCCCCTCGGCATGTCGCCCGTGTGCGACCCGCCGCGGCGGTCGAGGGTGCGCAGCGCGGTGCGGATCGGACCGGTGCAGCACCTTGCGCTCGGCCGTCTCGATCGCCGCCGGCGGCCGGGTCGGGGCGATACCGGCCCGCCACAACGACTCGTCGACGAGCAGGTTGCCGAGACCGGCGACGCGGTGCTGGTCCATCAGGACCGCCTTGACCGGGGCCTGACGGC
Organism: uncultured Actinomycetes bacterium; assembly: GCA_963829195.1. GTDB lineage: Bacteria > Actinomycetota > Acidimicrobiia > IMCC26256 > PALSA-610 > PALSA-610. Next base: position 270,095 of record CAWHHS010000005.1, on the reverse strand, counting down.
GGTCGAGCGCGTGGTCGAGCTGCTCGAACGTCAACGTCAGCGCGTCGGGGCCGAGCCGGCTCTCGTCGGGGTCGAGCTCGACCGCGCCGAGCCGGCGCGGGTCACGCAGCATGAAGTCGCCACCGTCGGCGAAGTGCACGCCGAACCGGTGCCACTTCGCGACGCGGCGGTTGCTCGCGTAGACGCAACGGGTCCCCCGCCTCGGTGTCGTCGACGAGGACCCGCCCGCTCATCCCGAGGTGCACCCCGACGCGAACGTTCGGGATCGCGGTGTCGAGCACGATCTGCTTCCCGCGCCGGCGCGCGGCGGTGAACGTGTTGCCGACGAGCGCGTGCCGCAGCGCGGGCGCGGTCGTGCCCCGTTTCATGAACCATGTGTCCGGGGCGTGCACCTTGACGATCTCGCGGTCGAGGGCGCATTCGGCGAGCACCCGGCGCGCCGCTTCGACTTCGAGGATCTCGGGCACGGGGAGGCGTGAGGTTCAGATGTTCGTGATCGCGCCGGTCTCGGCGCCCTGCGCGAGCCGCGCGTACTTCGCGAGGAAGCCGCTCGTGTAGCGCGGCTCGGGCAGCTTCCAGTCCGCCTTGCGCTTGGCGATCTCGGCGTCGTCGACGAGGAGGTCGATCGTGTGCGCGTCGGCGTCGATCACGATCCGGTCGCCCTCGGCGACGAACGCGATCGGGCCGCCGTCGACGGCCTCGGGCGCGACATGGCCGACGCAGAATCCGTGGGTCCCGCCGGAGAAGCGTCCGTCGGTGATGAGCGCGCAGTCGGCGCCGCGCCCGGCGCCCTTCATCGCACCGGTCACCGCGAGCATCTCGCGCATGCCCGGTCCGCCCTTCGGACCCTCGTAGCGGATCACGACGATGTCACCGGGCTCGATCTTGCCGGCGAGGATCGCCGTCATCGCGAGGTCTTCGCCGTCGAACACCCGGGCCCGGCCCTCGAACCGCATCGCGTCGAGACCGGCGACCTTCACGACCGCGCCCTTCGGTGCGAGCGAGCCGCGCAACACCGCGATCCCGCCCTGGGTGTGCACGGGGTTCGACATCTCGTGCACGACGTCGCCGTCGGGACCGGGCGGGGCGAGCGCTTCGAGGTTCTCGGCAATCGTCTTGCCGGTGACCGTGAGGCAGTCGCCGTTGAGCAGCCCCGCGTCGAGGAGCTCCTTCATCACGACCTGCACGCCGCCGATGCGGTCGAGATCGGTCATGTGGTACTTGCCGTGCGGTTTCATGTCGGCGAGGTGCGGCACCCGCGCGCCGATGCGATTGAAGTCGTCGAGCTCGAGCTCGACGCGCGCCTCGTGCGCGATCGCGAGCAGGTGGAGGACCGCGTTGGTCGATCCGCCGAGCGCCATCGTGATCGCGATCGCGTTCTCGAACGCGGCCTTGGTCATGATCTGGCGCGGCCGCAGGTCGAGCTCGAGCAGGTGCATCACCGCGCGGCCCGACTCGTAGGCGAAGTCGTCGCGACGACGGTCGACGGCGGGCGGCGACGCGGAGCCCGGCAGTGCCATGCCCATCGCCTCGGCGATCGACGACATCGTGTTCGCGGTGAACATCCCCGCGCACGAACCCTCGGTCGGGCACGCCCGCCGTTCGATCTCGCCGAGCTCGTTCTCGGTGATCGTGCCGGCCGCGCACACGCCGACGGCCTCGAACACCGACACGACGTCGAGCGCCTGGTCCTTGTAGTGGCCGGGCAGGATCGAACCGCCGTAGAGGAACGCGGCCGGGAGGTTGAGCCGAGCCGCGGCCATCAACATGCCCGGGCAGGCTCTTGTCGCAACCCGCGAAGGTGACGAGCGCGTCGAGGCGCTCGGAGTGCATCACGCACTCGACGGAGTCGGCGATGATCTCGCGCGAGACGAGCGAGCCGCGCATCCCCTCGTGACCCATCGAGATGCCGTCGGAGATGGCGATCGTCACGAACTCGATCGGGAAACCGCCCGCGTCGCGCACACCCTGCTTCGCCCGCTTCGCCAGCCGGTCGAGCGGCATGTTGCAGGGCGTGACCTCGTTCCAGCTCGACGCGACACCGACCTGCGCCTTGCCCCAGTCGGCGTCGGTCATGCCGACCGCGCGCAACATCGCCCGGGCGGGCGCGCGCTCCATCCCGTCGGTCACCTCGTGCGACACGCGGCTTCATGTCTGTCATGGACCGCAAGGGTAGCGTCGCCTCCGTGACCGAACCCCTGGCGGTGGGCATCGTCGGCGCCGGCCCCTGGGCCCGCATGTTCACCGCACCCATCCTCGCCGCGGGCCCGCAGACCCGCGTGACCGGGGTTTGGTCGCGTACCTCCGAACACGCACGGGAGCTGGCCGAGACGTTGCACGTTCCCGTTTTCGACGACGTCGACGCGCTCATCGACTCGTGCGCGGCCGTCGCGGTCGCCGTCACCCCGGCTGCGCAACCCGGGCTCGCGGTCCGGGCCGCGCGCGCCGGGCGGGCGCTGCTGCTCGAGAAGCCGCTGGCCGACGACATCGCGGGCGCGCAGACGATCGTCGACGTCGTCGCGGAGACGGGAGTGGGCGCCCTCGTGATGCTCACCCAGCGCTTCAACCCGCGCCTCGCCGACTTCGTCGCGGAGTGCGAACGGCTCGCGCCCGTCGGCGGCCGCGGTTGCTTCATCTCCGCCGCATTCCTCGGCGGTCCGTTCGCGCACGGTTGGCGGCTCGAACGCGGCGCGGTGCTCGACATCGGCCCGCACGTCCTCGATCTGCTCGAGGCGGCGCTCGGGGAGATCATCGCGGTCGAGGCGGCGGGCGACCCGCTCGGTTGGGTGTCGGTCAACTGCACGCACGCGTCCGGGGTGACGAGCGGCGCGTCGATGTGCTGCAGCGTCGCCGTCCCCGACGGCAAGACCGAGATCGAGGTGTACTCCCCCACCGGGATCGCCACCTACGACGGGCGGGCCATCGACCATCTCGCGCGGGCCGACCGGATGCGATCGGATCTCGTCGCGGTGGCGGGCGGGGCCGACCATCCGGCGAACGTCGCCCACGTGCTGCACCTGCAACGGCTGATCGCCGACATCGAGGAGCAACTGCGACGATGAACGGCCAGAATGGGCGGGTGAACGCGCCCGCGACCGTCGACGAGCTCCTCGGGCTGCTCGCGTCCGGCGCCGGCGTGTACGACGAACCCGGGATCGACGGCCTCTTCCACGCGTTGCAGTGCGGCGCGAACCTGCGCCGGAATCCCACCCCAACGACCCGCGAACTCGCCGTCGGCCGGCCTCGTGCACGACATCGCCGACATCGCGTACCCGCACGATCACGGCGATCACGCGGCGCGTGGCGCGGCCTTGGTCGAACCGCTGCTCGGGCCGCGGGTGGCGCGGCTCGTCGGCACGCACGTGGTGGCGAAGCGTTACCTCGTCGCCACCGACCCCGCGTACCGCGCGCGCCTCAGCGCCCGCAGCATCGAGACGCTCCGGGCTGCAGGGCGACGCGCTCGAGCCGGCGGCGATCGCGGCGCTGGCCGCCGACCCCGACCTCGACGCGATCCTCGCGTTGCGACGTGGCGACGAAGGCCGCCAAGGATCCCGACGCGCGCCCGCCCGCGCTCGAGTCATGGCGCGCGTTGCTCGAGTCGGTCGCGGTATGAGCCCCGGCGGTTCGGACCGATTCGACGTCGTCGTCGTCGGCGGCGGGCACAACGGTCTCGTCGCGGCCGGGCTCCTCGCCCGCCGGGGCGCGCGCGTCACGGTGCTCGAACGCCGCGACCGCGTCGGCGGCGCCGCGACCACCGAGCAACCGTGGGGCCCCGATTTCAACGTCACCGCGCTGTCGTACGTCGTCAGCCTCATGCCCCCGACGATCGTCGAGGAGCTCGAGCTCGCGAAGCACGGCTACAAGGTGTACCCGCAGAACGGCTACTTCGTCCCGTACCGCGACGGCCGCGCGTTGCAGCTTCCCGACGACGACCCCGCCAAGCGGCGGGCCGAGATCGCGAAGTTCTCCGTCGCCGACGCCGACGCCTACGCGCGCTGGGACACGTGGCTCGGCAGCCTGGCCGACGTCCTCGGGCCGCTGCTGACGACGATCCCGCCCCGCATCGGATCGCGTCGCCCGCGCGACCTCCTCGAACAGGCGCAGCTCGCCTGGCGCCTCCGCGGCCTCGGTGTCGACGGGACCGCCGACGTGACCCGTCTCTTCACGATGAGCATCGCCGATCTGCTCGACGAGTTCTTCGTCTCGGAGCAGTTGCAGGGCGTGCTCGCGGTGAGCGGCGTGATCGGCACGTGGGCCGGGCCCCGCTCCGCCGGCACCGCCTACGTGATGGCCCACCACAAGATCGGCGACGTCGGCGAAGGCCAGCTCGGTTCGTGGGGATTCCCCGAAGGCGGCATGGGCGGCGTGAGCCGGGCGCTGCGCGACGCGGCGATCGCCAACGGCGCGACCGTGCGCACCGACGCGCCCGTCGCCCGCATCGACGTGCGCAACGGGCGCGTGCGGGGCGTCACGCTCGAGTCGGGCGAGGAGCTGCGGGCGGACATCGTCGTCGCGGCGACGCATCCCCGGATCACGTTCTGCGACCACATCGACCGGGCCGTGCTGCCGAGCGAATTCGTCGCGCGCATCGAACGCTGGCGTTCGCGCAGCGGGACCGTGAAGGTGAACGTCGCGGTCGACCGGCTGCCCGAGTTCACCGCGAAACCCGGTTTCGACCCCGAGGTGCACGGCGGGACGATCGTCCTGGCGGAATCGCTCGACGACATCGAGGGTGCGTTCCAGGACGCGGTCGCGGGACCGCGCCGCCGCGCTCCCGTTCGCCGACATCTGCATCCCGAGCGTCTTCGACCCGACGCTCGCGCCCGAGGGCAAGCACGTCGTGTCGATGTTCACGCAATGGGTTCCGCACACGTACGCGAATGCGCAGGACCAGGCGGAGCTCGACGCGTACGCCGATCGTGTCATCGCCCGCGTCGACGCGGTCGCCCCCGGCTTCTCCAGTCTCGATCCTGCACCGCCAGGTGATCGGGCCGTACGAGATGGAGCACGAGTACGGCCTCGTCGGCGGGAACATCTTCCACGGCGAGCTCTCCCCCGACCAGATGTTCCACATGCGGCCCGCGCCCGGCTACGCCGACTTCCGCACGCCGATCCACGGCCTCTACCAGGCGAGCAGCGCGACCCACGGCGGCGGCGGCGTCACCGGCATCCCCGGCCTGCACGCAACCCGTCAGATCATGCGCGATAGACGGAAACGTGGAAGGGGCTCGCGCCGGTGAACAGCTGCTTGTCGAACGTCGCGTAACGCTCTTCGAGGTGCAGCCCGGCGAGCCGGGCCATGAGGTCGAGCTCCGGCGGCCAGGCGAACCGCACTTGGCGTGCACGAGCCGGATGCCGACTCGGTGATCCGCACCTGGGTGGTGTCGAGCCGCTGTCGTTCGCATCGAAGACGCTCGCGTCGAGCCGCACCCGATCGAGGGACGCCTCTCACCGCGAGGTGTTCGCCCGCTTCGACCCTGGAGGTGTCCGGCACGAACACGTGGAGCAGGAACCGCCCGCCGGGTTGCAAGCGGCGCGCGACGTTGGCGAAGCAGCGGAGTTGCGCGTCCTGCGAGTAGAGCTGGAAGAACGTCTTGAACACGACGAACACGAGCGCGAACTCGACGTCCACGTCGACATCGGCCATGTCGCCGATCGACACCGGGATCGTCTCGCCCCCCGGCTTGGCCCGCAGACGTTCGACCATCGCGGCGGACGCTTCGATCCCGTGCACGTCGACGCCGCGCCGCGAGCGGGATCGCGACGCGACCGGTGCCGATACCGAGCTCGAGCGCGGCCGCCCTGGCAAGCTCGGCCGAGCAACGCGACCTCGGCCGCACTGTCGACCGGCTTGTACCACTCGTCGTAGACGTCGGCGACCCGCTCGCCGTAGGTTTCGGGTCCGAACTCCTCCATCGCTCAATCGTAGGGATCACCCATGCTCGTCGACGCCGCATTAACGACCACCGACCTGCACGAAGTCCCCGACGCGGCGCGGGCGATCGAAGCCGCCGGCTACGACGGCATCTTCTCGTTCGAGGGCGCCCACGACGGAATGTTCCCGCTGTTGCTCGCGGCCGAACACACCGAACGGGTGCAGCTGACGACCGCGGTGGTGATCGCGTTCGCCCGCAACCCGATGACGCTCGCGCAATCCGCCTACGACCTGCAGCTCGCGTCGCGTGGCCGGTTCAATCTCGGGCTCGGCACCCAGATCAAGCCGCACATCGAGAAGCGCTTCTCGATGCAATGGTCGAAGCCCGCGGACCGGATGCGCGAGATGGTGCTCGCCATCCGTGCGATCTGGGCCCGTTGGCACGAAGGCACGAAGCTCGAATTCCACGGCGACTTCTACACGCACACGCTCATGACGCCGTTCTTCGATCCCGGGCCCAACCCGTTCGGCCTGCCGCGCATCTTCCTCGGCGGGGTCGGCCCGCGGATGACCGAAGTCGCGGGCGAGGTCGCGGACGGCTTCATGATCCATCCGTTCTCGACCGAGAAGTTCATGCGGGAGACGACGCTGCCCGCACTCGAACGCGGCCTCGCGAAGAGCGCGGGACCGTTCGCAGCTCGAGATCGCGTTCCCGTCGATGGTGATCGTCGCCGAGACCGACGAGGAGTTGGCGAAGGGCCGCGACGCGATGCGGCCGCGACTCGCCTTCTACGGTTCGACGCCCGCGTACAAGCTCGTCCTCGACGCGCACGGGTGGGGCGAGATGCAGACCGAGTTGAACCGCCTGTCGAAGACCGGCGACTGGGCGACGATGGCGGCGATGATCACCGACGAGATCGTCGACACCTTCGTCGTGTCGGGCACGCCCGGAACAGATCGCGCCCCGTATGCAGGAACGCTACGGCGATCTCGTGCAGCGGGTCTCGTTCGACACCCCTGCCCGCCTCGGCCCGGAGCGGGTGGCACGGGTGCTCGAAGGGTTCCGCGCCCTCTGAGTCGTTCAAGACCTCGGGCGTTCCCACCGCCGAGAGTACGGTGAGATTCATGCTCTTGATCTTCGGTACCCGGGCCCGGGCCACAGCGATCGCGACCGGCGAGTTCTTCTGCCCGCGTTGTGGCGCCGACCGTTCGTACGTCCTGCAGCGCATCCGCCGCTGGTTCACGCTGTTCTTCATCCCGATCTTCCCGATCGGGAAGTCGCTCGGCGAACAGGTGAAGTGCTCGACCTGCGCCAGCACGTTCCGGCCCGAGGTCTTGAACGCCCCTACGACGGCGTCGTTCAGCGAGAACCTGCGCGGGGCGATGCGCGTCGCGTCCATGTCGATGCTCGCGGCCGGCGACCCGCACAACGCCGCCGCCCGCGCCGCGGCCGTCGACGCCGCCCGCCAGACGGGTGCGGAGAACTACGACGACACCTGGGTGGTCCACGACCTCGCCTCGCTCGACTCGTCGCAGATGTCCAACTACCTCACGCCCCTGGCGAACGGCCTGAACGATCAAGGCAAGGAAACCTTCGTCGAGCAGGTCGTCCGCATCGGCCTCGCCGACGGCCCGCTCACTCCGGCCGAGACCAAGGTGCTCGAGTCCGTGAGCGCCGGCGCTCGGGATCAGCGCCGCGCACCTCCGCGGCATCGTCGCGTCGACCAACCCGGCTCCGCAGACCCCGTCGATCGGCGACGGCCCGCCCGACGAATACCGCCACAACTAACCCCACCGCTCTCTCGCTCTTGCGTCCGCGCCAAAGCGCTCGCGTCTGAGCGTTCAGGGTCGAGGATCGGAGATCGCGTCACACCCTCACGGCGGTGGCTTGTGGCGGGGGTGGCGGGGGTGGTCGGGTCCGACGAAGGTTCGGCGGCCGGTGCCGTCGACGAGTGCCCAGCCGTGATTGGTCTTCAGGTCGTGGTCGTGCGGGCAGAGCGGATCCAGCTCGTCGAGAACGGTGTGCTTGGTCTTCGCCCAGGGCTCGCGGTGGTCGATCTGCACGAAGGTGCTCGAACACGCCTCGTTCGCGCACTTCGGCTTCGACCACAGCAACGCCACCCGTTGCGCAGCGGTGGGGCCGCGGCCGAGGTGCGTCACGTTGACCACGTCGACGCCCTTGGTGATCACGAGCTTCAGGATCGACTCGCCCAACAGGTCACGCGCGATACGGACCGGGACCGGGCCGACACCGGCGATCTCGCACGTCTGTTCGCCTTCGACGGCGCCGCGCATCATCGCTTCGACGTCGAGGCGCATCAACCCGAAGTAGCGCGGCTTCGGCGTGCGCCGCTTCTTCTTCGCGCGTCGCGACTCCTGATTCGTGCCGATCGGCCAATGCGACGAGCGCGTCGAACGCGTACGCGTTGCGCGGCTCGGGCCGGCCCGCGGCGCGGGCCTGTTCGAACAGGTCGTCGATCATCGGTTCCAACGCGACCTCGATCCGCGCCACCTGCTCCGCCGTGCCGCGCACCGCGAGGTTCCGACCACCTTCGCCGTCGGTGTAACCCCGCACGCAACGGTTCGCGTGGATGCGCCGGTGGGTTGTGTCGCGGTCCGGGTCGGCCGCCGCGAGGGTCCGCAGACACTCCTCGCGCAGTTCGGTGACGTTCGTGGTCTTGGCGAACGTGAGGAGCCGGTTCTGGGCCGACGGGTCGGCGGCCGCGGCGGGGGCGATCGCGTCGACCTGGGCGGACGACAGCGCACCGCCGCGCAACGCGTCGCAGATCGACGGCAGCGCCGAGACGTGCCGCGACGTCTCCAAAGCTCGCTTCGCCACGCTCGTCGTCGTGCCGCTCACCTTGGCAAGATGCTCGGCCGCCGAGCGAGCTCCGGTGCCTTTCCAGTCGCGCGCGTCTTCGACCCGCGCCGCGAGCAACGTCTTCGCGTTCGTCGCAAGCCGTTCGATGCGGTCGAACGCCTTCCAGAGCTCGAACGCATCCGACAAGGCGACATCGGACGGATCGAGCACGTCGACCAACGCGCGCCAGCCCGCGCTCGGCCACGCGCACTGCCGGCAACGCCACCCGCACCGGCCGTTCGTCATCCGTGACTGCCACCCGATCATCGTGACAGACAGGTGAGACACCAACGCCGTGCGACTCGCAGCGCGCGGACAAAGAGCCGAACCCGAAAGCTCTCAGTGCCCATAGGACGAACCGAGTGGCCCACGAAGATTGCGGACTCACCGCACGACGCGAAAATCGGGCCTATCAAGTCCAATAGACGGCAGATAGCTTCGGGTGGTGTTGTTCCGGGTTCTGAGCGGCGTCGGGGTCGTCGGAAACGACGGTTCGGTGACGAGCGTCGACCCGCCCAAGCAGCGTGCGCTCCTGGCGCTGCTGATCGTGAACGCGGACCGTCTGATCGACAGCTCCGTCGTCGTCGACGCGCTGTGGAACGACGCGCTTCCGGAGCACCCTTCCGCCGCACTCCAGGTGGTCGTCTCGCGGTTGCGCACCACCCTCGGACCCTTCGGCGACCGCATGATCTCCCAGCACGGCGGCTACCGGCTCGAGACCGCGCCGTCGGAGGTCGATTTCCTGCGCGCCGAGACGCTCCTGCACGACGGCCGGACCGCACTCCAGAGCGGCGAAGGGGGACGGGCCGCGAGCCTCATCGAGGAGGCGCTCGACCTCTGGTCCGGCGATGCGCTCTCGGACCTTGCGGCGTACTCGTTCGCACGCGACGCGATGCGGCGCCTGAACGAGCTGCGCTTCTCGCTCTTCGAAGCCCGCAACGACGCCTACTTCCTCGACCGGCGACACCTCGAGGTGCTCGCCGACATCGACGTTCTCGTGAGCTCCGAGCCGCTCCGGGAACGCCTCCGGGCCCAGCAAGTGATCGCGTTGTATCAATCCGGACGGCAGGCGGACGCGCTGCGGGCGGCCGATGCACTGCGCCGGTCGCTGCGCGACGAGCTCGGGATTGAGCCGTCGACGGCGATGCGCAACCTCGAGCGGCGTGTCCTGGATCACGATCCCGCGCTCCTCGCGAGCGACGCCGGGTTCATGACCCCGCTGCCGGCCTGGACGGCCGAGATGCTGCCCTTCGTCGGCCGCGAGACCGAGCTCGACGAGATCGTCGCTCAGCTCGCGCGCGACGGTCGCGGACGGAACCAGGTTCGTGTTGGTGCGCGGGGAGGCCGGCGTCGGCAAGTCCCGGCTGCTCTCGCAGATCGCCCGGCGCGTCGCCCGCGACGCGATCGTCCTGCCCTTGCACACGCACGACGTCTTCAGTCCGGCACTCCAGGCGCTCGGGCGCGTCATGTCCGAGGCGACCCTGCGCATCTCCGACGACGAGCTCCGCGTCATGCTGAAGGAGTTGCCCGACGTTCCGGACGACGTCGCGCAGGTGAGGATGATCGCGTCCGCGCTCGTCGACGGCTCTTCGATCGATCGCCTGATGCTCGAAGAGAACCTCCTGTGGGCCATGCCCTTGTGGATCGCGGCGCTGTCCCGGAAGGCGCCGGTCGTCCTGCTCATCGACGACCTCGACGTCGCGGGCACCGCGCTCCAGCGCGTGATCTGGCAGACCGCGACGCTTCCGGAAGCCAAACGCGTCCTGGTCGTCGCCACCGCGCGCGCCGAGGTGGCGCGCACGCCACCGGCGCTGACACGGATGCTGGCGTCGCTGCACGAGCTCGGCGTGGCCCACGACCTTCCCCTCGCCCCCCTCGGCCTCGGCGACATCACGCGGTTGGTCGCGCAGGTGCGGGGCGCGGCGCCCGAGGACCTCGTCCGCCGGCTGCACGAGCTGTCGGCCGGGAGCCCGCTGGTGCTCGCCGAGCTGCTCGGACTGGGGTCCGCGCCGGAGGTCTCGGAACAAGGGTCTTCGTCGCCGCCCCGGGTGCGCGATCTCGTGCTCCAGCGGACGGCCGAGCTCGGCCGCGCGTCGGCCGACTTCCTTGCGCAGGCATCGCTGTTCGAGCACGACTTCAGCGTCGAGCGGTTGGCGGAGATCGCCGGATCGAGCGTGACGACCGCCCAGCTGATCGTCGATCGGTCGGTGACGGCCGGAGTGCTCCTCCCGAGCGCGGGCGGCTCGTACCGGTTCTGTCACCGACTCTTCCGCGAGACGCTCAGCGCCGAGCTCACTCCCGCGCAACGTCGCCGCGGCGCATCGCCGGATCGCCGTGACGCTCGAGCGTGACGGCGCGCAGTCGCGCGCTGCTCGCGGCGCACTGGGCGGGCGCGGCCGGTCCCGACGCCCCGGCCAAGGTCGAGCGCTACGCCCGGGCCGCGGGACACGAGGCCCTGCGCGTCTTCGAGCCGGCGACCGCGGCGAAGTGGTTCGAGCTGGCGCTGGCGTCGCTGACCGACGAACACGGCCGCGGCACGCTCGTCGCCGAGCTCGCGCAGGCCCGGCAGCTGGCCGGGCATCCGGACGGCGTCGCCACCCTGCGCGAAGCCGTCCAGTTGGCGCTCGCCTCGCCGGACGACGAGCTGAGTGTCGGGATCGTCGAGATCGCGGGGTCGGGATGGTGGACGCTGCCGGGAATTCCGATCGAGGAAACGCACCGGCTCCTCGATCGGGCACTGCGCGCGCGGCGCCACGACGACGCGATCCGGAGTCGCATCCTCGCTCTGCGGGCCGTCACGCTCCATCCCGCCCAAGCCGACGAGGCCGAACGTCTGGCGGACGAGGCGGTCGCGCTCGCCCGCGCGAGCAACGACCCGAACGCACGCGACGAGGCGCTGCTCCGCCGAGGATGCGTCGCGCTGTCGCCGCACAGCCTCGTCACCCGCCGCGAACGCGCTCCGCGAGCTGTTGGACTCCGGCGCGTATTCGGCAGACCTGGTGACGCGCTACTTCGCGCTCAGCGCCGACGCGACGTGCGCGATCCAGGCCGCCGACCTGGCGACGGTCGAGCAATCCGCAGCGGAGGCGGACGCGATCGCCGCGCAGTGCGACCTCGTTCCTATCCGCTGGAGCGCGATGGTGCGGCGGGCGTGGAGAACCGCGCTCGCGGGTGACCTCGAAGCTGCGGAAGTCCTCGTCGAACACGCCCGCGACTTCGGACATGCGTCGGAGGTCACGGGCGCGACCGTCACGGCCTTCCTGCAACTCGGCTCGTTGCGCTGGCAGCAGGGCCGATTGGCGGAGGCGCTCCCCACCTTGCGCGGCGCCGCCGAAGCCAACGGCTCGCCGTCATCGGGCGTCGGCCTCGTGTACACGCGGGCGCTCGTCGAAATGCCCGAAGCCCGAGACGAGGCCCGGGACCGCATCGCCGGGTTCGAGGACGCCGGCATCATGCGGCTGCCCCGCGGTTTCTTCTGGTCCTCGGCGTTGGTCCTCACCGCCGAGACCGCCTTCGTGCTCGAACTCCCGCGGCTCGGCGAACGCATCCGTGACGAGCTCCTCCCGTTCGCCGATCAGGTGGCGTTCACCGGCGCGTGGGCGACGGCACCGATTGCGTACGGCATCGCGCTCGCCATGGCCGCCTGCGAGGATCTCCGGTCCCGAAAGTTCCTGCGCCGGGCCGAGAAGATCGCCGACCGGATCCAGGCACCTGTGCTGGCGGCCCAAGTTCGCGAGAATCGTCTGGTCAACGGGGGGAAGTGACCTGGCGATCGGCGATGATCCCGAGGGGTCCGCGCAGCTGGACGCATTCTGGGAGCCTGCTCTACTTGAATCCGGCTGCCGGGAAACGGCTCGGGGTGTGCGGCCGGAGCTGCCGCGGACCGGGGCCTGGAGCGGAGAGGTCCCGGTCAACCGACCCGCTCGGTCGCGTCGTCGACGACGACGAACTCGACGCCCGCAAGCCGGGCCCGCATCGCGAGGGGCCCGAGCAGGTCACGGCCTGCGGGGTCGAGGGCTTGCGGCCCACTGATGCGCACCGTGATCCGGCGCGGAGCACGGGCGATCGCTCGTTCGATCACCGACTCGAGGAGTTCGCGACTCGCTCCGTCGACTTCGCCGCGAGCGGAAACGAGAATCTCGCCCGCGCTCGGTCGACTCCATTCAATGGTCGTCTCAGGAGTGCAGTCCACGTTCGTCCCCGCTTGCAGCATTCGGTCCGCCACTCGCCCGTTGCACCAGCACTTGGTCCAAGCGCTTGGTGTTCTATACGCGCGAGGTTTCAGCGGCCTTTCACTCGCGCGCGGGCCGGACGGTGCGGCTCATTCGTTCGTGGCGCGGGGGCGGACACCGACGCATCCACGGAATCGCCGCAGGCATTCTTCGCGAAATACCGCGGTCCGATCGCGGAGCAGCGCGCACCCAGTTCTTCGTTCGGGCGCCCTCAGTCGCCGGCGGACAGCCGTTGCGCCAACACCTGGTTGATCACCTGCGCGTTGCCCCGGCCTTTCAGCTCGCGCATGACCTGGCCCATGAGGAAGCCCCACTTCTTCTTCTTCGCCGCGTCGTCGCCCGCGCGGTACTCCTCCGCGACGCCGGGGTTCGCGCCCAGCACCCGATCGATCACCTCGGTGATGGCACCCTCGTCGCTCACCTGCGCGATGCCGCGCTCCTCGACGATCGCGCGCGGCCACTTCTCCTCACGCAGCGACTCCGCGAGCACGTCCTTCGCCTGCTGGCGCGAGATGGTCCCGGACGCGACGAGTGCGACGAGCTCGGCGAGCATCTCGGGCGCGAGCACCGCGGGCGAGAGTCCCGTCTCGTTGAGGTACGCCAACACCTCCTGGCGCACCCAGTTGACGACGTCCTTGGCCGAACCCGCACCGTCGCCGGCCAGCGCCGCGACCGCGCGCTCCGCGTAGTCCGCCAGGCCGGGAACGTCGACGAGCACGCGGGCGTCCTCGGCCGTAATGCCCCACTGTTCGACGTACCGCGCCCGCGCCGCGCCGGGCAGCTCCGGCATCGTGTCGCGTACGCGGTCGCGCATCTCCTGCGTCGGCTCGACCGGCACGAGGTCGGGCTCGGGGAAGTAGCGGTAGTCGTGCGCTTCCTCCTTCGACCGGCCCGAGATCGTGCGGCCCTGCTCCTCGTCCCAGTGGCGGGTCTCCTGCACGACCTTCTCGCCCGCACGGGTCAAGGACCACTGTCGTTCGGCCTCGTACTCGATCGCACGCAACAGCGAGCGCAGGGAGTTGAGGTTCTTGATCTCGGCCCGCGTGCCGAACTCGGTGGAGCCGGGTGCGCGCACCGACACGTTCGCGTCGATGCGCAGCGAGCCCTCTTCCATCTTCACGTCGGAGACGCCGACCGCGAGCAACGTCGCGCGCAGCTCTTCCACGTACCGCTTCGCCTGCTCCGCCGAACGGATGTCGGGCTCGGACACGATCTCGAGCAGCGGCACACCGGCGCGGTTGTAGTCGACGAGTGAGAAGTCGGCGTCGTGGATACGACCGCCGACGCCGACGTGCTGCGACTTGCCCGTGTCCTCTTCGAGGTGCGCGCGGGTGATGCCGACGCGCACGCCGTCGATGTCGAGCCAACCGTCGATCGTGATCGGTTCGTCGTACTGCGACGTCTGGTAGTTCTTCGGCATGTCGGGATAGAAGTAGTTCTTGCGCGAGAACACCGAGCGTTCGGGGACGCGCAGGTGCAGGGCTTCGGCGACCCGTCAGCGCGTACTCGACCGCAGTGCCGTTGAGGACGGGCAGCGACCCCGGAAGGCCGAGGCACACCGGGCACACGTTGGTGTTGGGCTCGTCGCCGAACTCGTTGGGGCACCCGCAGAACATCTTGCTCGCCGTCGCGAGCTCGCAGTGCACCTCGAGGCCGATCACCGTCTCGTAGCCCGTCATGGTCTCTGTCACGGCTGCCAGACTACGCACCGTGACGCCGACCTCCGACCCGAAAAGCCCCGACCCGAAGGGCCCCGACCCGAAGCGCTACGCAGTGCACCGGTCCGAAGTCCGCAACGGTGTGACGATCGCGTACGTGCGCGAAGGGGTGGGCGGCGCGGCGCTGCTGCTGCTCCACGGCTACCCGGAGACGAAGCGCATCTGGTGGCGCAACATCGGAGCGCTGGCCGACGCCGGCTTCGAGGTCGTCGCGCCCGACTTCCGCGGCCACGGCGATTCGGGCCTCGCGCCCGACGACTTCTACGACATCGCCGCGTACGCCGTCGACTGCTACACGCTCGTGCACGACGTCCTCGGCCACGGGCAGGCCGCGGTCGCGGGCGGTGACGTCGGCGGCGTCGTGCTCTTCGACCTCGGCCTGCGCTATCCGGGTTTCGTGACCCGCCAGGTGTTGTTCAACACGGTGCCGCCGCCATTGGACGACGTCTACGCCGCGGCCGGGCTCGCGCCCGACGACGTGCGCGAGCGGCGCGCGCAGAGCGATTACTTCGTGCGCCAGGCAAACGACCCCGAGGGTCTGCTCGCCGAGCTCGACACGCCGGAACGGCGCGAGCGCTACGTGGCCGGAATGTACGGGCACCGCCTCTGGGGCACTCCGAATGCGTTCACGCCCGAAGAGGTCGCGTTCCACAGCGCGCCGTACGCCGACGCGACCAAGCTCCGTGCGAGCTGGGGCGTATACGAGCAGACGACCGGCCGGCGGCCGATGGAGGACGTGCCGCGCCTCTTCGAGCGGACGCCGGTTCCCACGCTCGTGCTGTACGGACCCGACGATCACGTCGTACTGCCGTCGTTCCCGTGGAAGGCCGCGGCCGCGTGCCTCGACTGCACCGGTCCGTTGTTCGTGCCGAACGCCGGTCACTTCCTCCAATGGGAGGCGGCCGAGACGTTCAACAAGATCACGACCGTGTTCTGCCGGACGTAAGCCGGAGCACACACAGCGCTACGAGGATGGACGTAAGGTTCCGGCCGTGACGCAGGCGCCGTCTGGGACAGTCACGCTTCTGTTCACGGACATCGAAGGCTCGACGCGGATGTGGGAGGAGCACCCGGACAGCGACCCGCGTCGCGTTGGAGCATCACGACGCGTTGGTCCGGGAGGCGATCGAGTCCGCGGGTGGCTACGTCTTCAAGACGGTCGGGGACGCGTTCTCCGCGGCGTTCACCGACGCCGGCGCGGCGTTGGGCGCGGCCGTGACGGCCCAGCGCAACATCGCGGCCGTGGACTGGCCCGAGGTCACGCGGATCCGGGCGAGGATGGCACTGCATTCCGGCGTCTGCGAGGAACGCGGGGGCGACTACTTCGGTCAGCCGGTGAATCGGGTCGCGCGTCTGGAGGCGATCGCGCACGGCGGTCAGATCGTCGCGTCGGCGGCGGCAGTCGGGTTGCTCGAGGGTCGGGTTCCGGTTGGGGTGGCGCTCGCCGATCGGGGTGAGCATCGCCTCAAGGACCTGGACCGGCCCGAGCACGTCTTCGAGATACTGATCGACGGCCTCGCCGACGAATTCCCGCCGTTGCGTTCCCTGGGCAACCCGGCGTTGCGCAACAACCTGCCGCGGTTCGCGTCGGGCATGGTCGGTCGTGAACGCGAGCTCGACGAGCTGGGCGCCCTGGTCGACGAACATCGGCTGGTCACGCTGACCGGATCGGGGGGATCGGGCAAGACCCGCCTGGCGGTACAGGTCGCGGCGAACCTCTTGGACGGCTCGGGCGACGGCGTGTGGTTGGTCGAGCTCGGCGCGCTCAGCGACCCGGAGAGTGTCCCCACGGCGGTTGCCGCGGTGCTCGGAATTCGCGAAGACGCGACCAGATCGATGGTCGACGTGGTGGTCGAGGCGCTCGCAGACCGGTCGGCATTGATCGTCCTCGACAACTGCGAGCACGTGATCGAGGTCGCGGCGAAGCTCGCGGATCGGTTGATCAGATCGTGCCCGGGCGTCGAGTTGGTCGTGACGTCCCGGGAGTCACTCGGGATCGACGGCGAACACGTCTACCGGGTCCCGTCTCTCCGGGCCCCCGGGGCCGATGCGGTGTTCGATCAGATCGTCGCGTCCGACGCGGTGCGCCTCTTCGTCGAGCGTGGTCAGGCCCAACGGGCCGGATTCGTGGTCGATACGTCGAACGCGGAGACGATTTCGACGATCGTGCGGCGACTCGACGGGATCCCTCTCGCGATCGAGTTGGCCGCCGCGCGCTCTGCGCAGCATGAGCGTGACGGAGATCAATGACCGGCTCGACCAACGGTTGCGGCTGCTCACCACGGGCGGGCGAACGGCGGTTACCCGCCAACACACGTTGCGCGGTGCGATCGATTGGTCGTACAACCTTCTGACCGAGCCGGAACGCGTCGCGTTGGGCCGGGCGTCCGCGTTCTCGGGCGGCTTCGATCTCGCCGCGGCCGAAGCCGTGCTCGCGCACGATGCCACCGGCGTGTTCGACGTGGTCGACCTGGTGGACCTCCTCGTCAACAAGTCGCTGATCCAACAGGACCCGACCGCGGCGAGCAGGTATCGACTCCTCGAATCCATACGCGAGTACGCCAACGAGCAACTCGCGACGATCGACGGTGCAATCGACGAAACCCGGCAGTCACATCTCGTCTACTACCTCGAGCTCGCCGAGACCGGCGGACCCGAGCTCAGCGGGCGCGACCAGGTCGAATGGAGCGGACGGCTGCGCGCCGACCACGAGAACTTCATCGCGGCGCTCGACACCGCCGTGGACCTGCCCGAGTACACGGGCCGCGGACTCCGACTCGCGGCGGCACTCCAACGGCACTGGCAGCGCAACGGGTACATCGTCGAGGTGGTGGGACGCCTGCAGACGCTCTGCGACCGGGACGGCTCCGACGGCGAACGCGCCGCCGCGCTCACGACGCTCGCGCAGCTTCTCCGCAGTCTCGGCCGGACACGCGCGATGTACGAGACCGCCGATCAGGCCGTCGCGCTCGCGCTCGCCGACGCGCCCGCCGACCCGGGCCGGCTCGCCGAGGCCCTGCGGTGGCGCGCCACGGCCCACTCGCTCCTCGGTGACCTTCCGGCCGCGCTCGACGACGCGCGCGGAGCCTGCAGTGTTGCGGACGGGACCGACGACCTGGCCGTCCGAGCGGCCGCGCACGCCAGTCTCGGCGCGATCTACAAGTCCTGTGGCGACCTCGAAGCCAGCCGGAACGAAACGACGTCGGCCATCGAGCTCGACCGCCGGGGTGGAGACCTCTACGGCGAGGCGCTCGATCTCACGAGCCTCGCAGATCTCGAGCTCGAGCTGCGCGACCACGAGAGCGCAGAGCACAGCCTTCGAGCTGCCGAGGACCTGCTGACCGTCGTCGACAGCCCGTTTCTGCAACAGATCGTGCATCAGAACCTGGGGCTCCTCGCGACGCATGCCAACGACCTGGCGCGCGCCCACACACACTTCATCGACGCCCTCCGTGTCTCCGCCCGCATCAACGACACGCTCGTCTCCGGCTGGGCGCTCATCGGTGTCGCGGTGACGGTCGTCGGAGCCGACCCGGTCCGGGCGGCGACATTTCAAGCGGCGGCCGAGCGTCTCCTCGAACGGCACGACCTTGCGGTGCAGGGAAACGAAGGCCGCCTCTTCGACGAAACGCGCAACACCCTCGAAGCAACCCTCGAGCCGGCCGAACTCGAATCCGCGTACCACCGTGGCCGAACGCTCACGGTGCCGGAACTCGTCAAGCTGGCAACGCAACCGCCGCTTCGATAGCCCGGGCGGCGCGGAACATCGTCGCCTCGCCCAGCGCGGGTGCGAGAACCTGGACGCCGACGGGCAGACCACCGTCGCCGGTGCCGAACGGCACCGACATCGCCGGGTGCCCGGAAAGGTTCGCCGGGACGGTGCACACGTCGCAGAGATACATCGCGAGCGGGTCGGCGGTCTTCGCGCCGAGCGCGAACGCGACGGTCGGTGACGTCGCCGCGATCAGCACGTCGAACTGCTCGTAGACGCGTTCGAAATCGCGCAGGATCAGCGTGCGTACCCGCTGCGCCTGGCCGTAGTACGCGTCGTAGTAGCCGGCCGAGAGCGCATACGTGCCCAGCATGATGCGCCGCTTGACCTCGCGTCCGAAGCCCTCCTCGCGGGTCGCCGCGTTCATGTGCGCGACGTCGGGTGCGTCGACCCGGAGGCCGTACCGCACGCCGTCGTAGCGGGCGAGGTTCGACGACGCTTCCGCCGGCGCGATCAGGTAGTAGGCGGAGATGCCGTACGTCGCCGACGGGACCGAGACCGTGTCGACCTTCGCGCCGGCCGCCTCGAGGCCCGCGGCCGCCGCGCGCACCGCGGCCCGCACCGACGGTTCGATGCCGTCGATCTCGGTCATCTCCTCGACGATGCCGATGCGCAGGCCCGAGACGCCCTCGTCGAGGCCGGCGACGAGCGCCGGCGCCGGGCGCGCGATCGACGTGGAGTCGCACGGGTCGTGGCCCGCGATCGCCTCGAGGAGGAGCGCCGCGTCCTCGACGGTCGCCGCGAACGGTCCGATCTGGTCGAGCGAAGAGGCGAACGCGACGAGCCCGTAGCGCGACACGAGGCCGTAGGTGGGTTTCACGCCGACGACACCGCACAGCGCGGCCGGCTGGCGGATGGAACCGCCGGTGTCGGAGCCCAGTGCGAGCGGCGCGAACCCGGCCGCGACGGCCGCCGCCGATCCGCCACTCGAACCGCCGGGCACCCGCGTGAGGTCGTGCGGGTTCCGGGTGGGGCCGAACGCGGAGTTCTCTGTCGACGAGCCCATCGCGAACTCGTCGAGGTTGGTCTTGCCGATCACCACCGCGCCGGCGGCGCGGAGCCGCTCGACCACCGTGGCGTCGTACGGGGGTCGCCACCCTTCGAGGATGCGCGACGAGCACGTGGTGGGCACGCCGCGCGTGCACATGTTGTCCTTCAGCGCGAGCGGGACGCCGGCGAGCGGGCCCGGGTCGTCACCCCGCGCGACCGCGGCGTCGACCGCGTCGGCCGCGGCGCGCGCCTCGTCGGCGAGGACGATGTTGAACGCGTGGATGTCGGCCTCGCGGCGCGTGATCGCGTCGAGGTGTTCGTCGACGACCTCACGCGCCGAACGGGTACCGGCCCGGACGTCGGTGGCGATCTCGCGGGCGGTGCTCACGGCTCCTCACCGAGGATGCGCGGAACCTGGAAGCGGTGCTCCTGTGCGTCGGGCGCGGCCGCGAGCACCTCGGCGCGCGGCAGGCACGGGCGCACCTCGTCGGCGCGGAACACGTTCACGATCGGCAACGGGTGCGCCGTGGGGGGCACGTCGTTCGTGTCGAGCGCGGAGACCTGTGCGGCATGATCGAGGATCGCGCCGAGCTCCTGTGTGAGCGCGACGATCTCGTCTTCGCCCAGCGCGAGCCGGGCCAGTTGCGCGACGTGCTCGACATCGGCGCGGGTGATGCGATCGGCCATCGACGAGAGGCTACTTGTACGGGTCGAGGCGGCTGAGCGGCAACTCCCACCACGCGGCCGGCGTGGGGCGCCACTCGGGGTCGGGATAGATGCAGTTGACCGGGCACGCGGGCAGGCACTTGTCGCAACCGCTGCAGAGCTCGGGAACGATCACGACGTCGGCGCCGTGATTGAAGATCGCGCCGAACTGCGACGGGCAGTGCCGCAGGCACGCGTCGCAGTTGATGCACTCGGACATCTCGATACGCAACGGCGGGTTCTTCCACTTCGTGTTGCGCTCGTGATCCGCGATCCGTTCGAGCCTGGTCGTTGCGGCCACGCCCGCAAGGGTAGACGGCCGTCCCCGGCGCTCCGCTACGATCCGCCCGCCGCAGACATGTAGGAGGCACGGGTGTCCGACAAGTTCCAGTTCCTCTCCGACCCCTGGTTCGAGGCCGCCGAGCGGCTGATCCGCGAACACCAGCCGGCGGTCCCGCCGACGAACCTCGTCATGAACCTCGAGGTCGCCGACGGCGCGGAGGCGATCAAGCTCTACATGGGCGCGAAGGACGGCGAGGTCCTGTTCGGCAAAGGCGCGACCGAAGGCGCCGACCTCACGCTGTCGACCGATATCGAGACGGCCCGGGCGGTGTTCGTGTCGGGCGACCAGCAAGCCGGCATGCAGGCATTCATGGCCGGCAAGGTCCGCGTGCAGGGCGACATGACGAAGCTGATGATGCAGGGGGCGAGCGGCGGAAACCCCGCGCTCACGGCCGCCCTGCAGGAGATCACCGAGTAGCCGTTCCTCCGGCTCCTTCGGTTACTTCGGTTACTTCGGCGGGAGGAGCTGGGCGGCCTCCGCCGCGAGCTCCCCAACCGTCCACCGGTCGTTCTTGTCGATCGACTCCGCGGCCTTCCACGACTGCGCGCGCTGCACCTTGCCGCCCTGCACCATGAAACATTCGCCGGTGATCGGGCAATCCGCGGTCGCGAGGTAGGCGACGAACGGCGAGACGTTCCCGGGGTGCCACACGTCGAATCCCGCCTCGGGTGCCTTCACCGCGTCGCCGAGGCCGGGTGTCGCTTCGGTGAGGCGGGTGCGCGCGCCGGGCGCGATCGTGTTGGAGCGGACGCCGTAGCGGACGAGCTCCTTCGCGCACACCTGCGACAGGGTCGCGATGCCGCTCTTCGCGGCGTCGTAGTTCGCCTGGCCCGGGTTGGAGAACAGTCCCGACGTCGAGGTCGTGTGGATGATCGACGCGCGCACGTCCTTGCCCGCCTTGGTCTGCTCCCGCCAGTAGACGGCCGCATGATGCGTCGGCGCGAAGTGACCCTTCAGGTGCACGGTGATCGACCGAGTCCCACTCCGCTTCGGTCATGTTGATGATGACGCGGTCGCGCAGAATGCCGGCGTTGTTGACGAGCACGTGGAGGTCGCCGAACGTGTCGATCGCCTGCTGCACGAGCCGCTGCGCGCCGTTCCAGTCGGCGACGTTCTCGCCGTTGACGACGGCCTCGCCGCCCGCGGCCTTGATCTCCGCCACGGTCTCCATCGCCGCGCTCGGGTCGCCGCCCTCGCCGTGCATGTCACCGCCGAGATCGTTCACGACGACCCGCGCGCCCTCGCTCGCGAAGAGGAGCGCGTGCTCGCGGCCGAGCCCGCGGCCCGCACCGGTGATGATCGCGACCCGTCCGTCGAGTGCACCCATGTCGGCTCCTTCGGTTCGTAGCGGAGCCGAATCGTACGCAGCCGAACCGTCCCGCCGCCCAACGAGCGGGCCGCGCCGGGCTCAGCGGCCGATGGTGACGGTGGAGTTCCGCGGGGCGAGCGAATCCGCGGCCGGTGACTGCTGGTGGACCTTGTCGTTCGGCCGGAAGCTCGCCGGCGCCGACGTCTGGAAACCCCGCTGGTTCAGGAGGTTCAACGCCTCGTCGAAGGTCAGGCCGAAGAGGTTCGGGACCCGCACGAGGTCGGGGCCCTTGGACACGTTCAGCACGACGGTCGACCCGTACGGGGCGAGGGTCCCGCTCGGAGGATCGGTGCTGATCACGTCGCCGATCGGGACCGTCGCCGAGAAGTCGTCGGTGGGCGCGCGTTGCGCGGTGAGGTGGTTCGCCGCGAGGGCGGCCGTGGCCGCGGCGACGGTCTCGTTCGACACGTCGGGAACCGGCACGGGCGCGTGCCCCGAGCTGAGCGTGATCGCGACGGAGGTGTCGGGCGCGACGCGGGTGCCGACGCCGGGCGACAACCGTCAGCACGGACCCCGCCGGGACCGTCTCACTCGTCTGCGACGGCGGACTCGCGGGATACACGAGGCCGGCCGCGTCGAGCGCGGCCCGCGCGGTCTTCCACGGCAGGTTCTGCGACGTTGGGGACCGAGACGTCGGCCGGTCCGGCCGAGACGACCAGGGTGACCTTCTTGGCCCCCGAGAAGACGCCCGCGGTCGGGCTCTGGCCGATGACCGTGCCCTTGGGCGCGGGCGCGGCCGCGGGTCGCACCGACCGAGACGTCGAGTCCCGCGGACCGCGCCGCGGCAGTCGCCTGCGCGACGGTCAGGCCCCGCAGCCCGGGGATGGAGAGCGTCTTCGGATTGCTCACCTGCGCGAGCGCCGGCGGCCGCGAGCCCGACGATGAGGATCAGCACGATCGACACGATCCACGGGACGAGGCGGCGCTCGCCGGGCGTGCGGCGGGTCCGCCGCGACCCGCCGTCGGACGCACCCGCGCCGGAGGGGACGACCTCGATCGCGTCCTGGTCGAAGAGCAATGCGGAACGGTCGCGCACCGCGCGGGTGGGGTGCGGGTCGGCGCGGTCGACCATGCCCGCGAGGAGCAACGGCCCCGGGGGCGGGAGCGCGTCGGCGGCGTCGGAGATGGCCTGGCGCACCGTGGCCGCGTCGGGATACCGGTCGTTGGGATCGATCGCGCCGATGCGGTCGATGACGGGCTCGAGCGGTCCGAGCTCCTCGGTCGCGACCAGCGGCTGCAACGTGCGCGCGGTGAGCAGGCCCAACGTCGTGTCGGCCGCGAACGGCAGGCGACCAGTCACGCTCTCGACCAGCACGAGCGCGAGCGAGTACAGATCGGATCGCGCGTCGAGTTGCACGCCCTTCGCCTGTTCCGGCGACGCGTAACGCGCGGTTCCGAACACCGCACCCGCGGGCTCGGTCCAGCTCGCCTCGGCGAGCGCGCGCGCAAGGCCGAAGTCGGCGACCCGCACGATCCCGTGCTCGTCGAACAGCAGGTTCGCGGGCTTGATGTCGCGGTGCAGCACGCCGCGTGCGTGCGCGTACTCGAGTGCCGACGCGACGTCGCGCCCGACGCGCGCCGCCTGGGAGACCGTGAGGTAGGTGCCCTGGTCGAGCATCGACTCGCAGCGACCCGCCCTCGAGCAGCTCGAGCACCATGAACGGGACGTCGTCGTCGCCCCAGTCGTGGACGGTGACGATGTGCGGATGGTGCAGCGACGCCGCGAGCTGGGCCTCGGCCCGGAACCGGCGCAGGAACGCGGCATCCTCGGCCAGCGCCGCGTGCAGCACCTTGACCGCGACGCGGCGGCGCAGCCGGGTGTCCTCGGCGACGTAGACGCGACCGCTCGCGCCGGTGCCGACCGCGGCGTGGAGCAGGTACCGGCCCGCGAGGACACGGCCCGCGAGGTCGGTCACCGCACTGCCGGGCATGGGTTCAACGGTAGTGGCCGGGTGCGCGCGAGACGCGTCACGATCGGCCGGAGCCCGTTCCCCGGGCCGCGACCGGCGACGGTAGGTTCATGGCCGTGTCGCTCACCCGACCGACGAATCCCGTGCGTGTGGCCATCGTCGTGGGCATCGTGCTGATCGGGATCAACGTGCTCATCTTCGCGGGGCGGGCGCAGGTCAACGGTCCGGCCACCGTGCAGCGTCCGGCCGAGATCGCCGTCCTCGAACCCAACGAGAGTGACGAGTTGCTCCCGCAGGGTGAGGTCGGTGCGCAGGTGCGGGCCAACTTCACCGGTCAGATCTCCGTCGACGGCCACGTCATCCCCCAGGACCAGCTCACCTTGACGCCGAGTCTCGGCACGATCTTCTTCGACCCCGGGCCCGGCAAGGACATCCAGGAGTTCTCGAAGGGCGGCCACACCGCGGTGATCCAGTGGTGGCCGGCGACGATCCCGACCGCGGAGGCCGCGCTCGCGCAGCGCCAGCTGCGCAGCTACACCTGGTCGTTCAACGTCGGCTGACCGCCCGCGAGCAGCGCCTCGAACGCGGGCTCGTCGAGGATCGTGACACCGAGCTCCTCCGCCTTGGCGAACTTGGAACCGGGACTCTCGCCGACGACGACGTAACTGGTCTTCTTCGAGACGCTCGAGGTCACCTTGCCGCCCCGGGCCGTGATCTCGGCCGCGGCCTCGTCCCGGGTGCGCTGTTGCAGCGAGCCGGTGAGCACGAAGGTCATCCCCGCGAACGAGTCGTCGACCGCCTCCCGCGCCGTGCCCGCGCTCGCCTTCGAAGTTCACGCCCGCCGCGCCGAGCCGCTGCACGAGCCGCCGGTTCCGGTCGATCGAGAACCATGACGCGATGCTCTGGGCGATCGTCGGGCCGACGCCGTCGATCGCGGTCAGCTCGGCTTCGCCCGCCGCGGATGATCGCGTCGAGATCGTCGAAGCTCCGGGCCAACGCCTGCGCGGCGGTGGGTCCGACGTGGTTGATGCCGAGCCCGACGAGCGCGCGCCAGAGCGGCCGCTGCTTCGAGCCCTCGACCGCGTCGACGAGCAGTTGCGCGGATCGTTCGCCGATGCGTTCGAGCGGGACGAGCCGGTCGACGGTCAGCGCGTAGACGTCGGCCGCGTCCTCGAGGAGCCCGGCGTCGACGAACTGGCGGACGCGTTCCTCGCCGAGACCTTCGATGTCCATCGCGCCGCGGCTCGCCCAGTGCACGAGTCGCTGCACGCGTTGCGCGGCGCAGTCGACGTTCACGCAATGGTGGTTGGCCTCGCCCTCGACCCGCACGAGCGGTTGCCCGCACACGGGACATTTCTTCGGGAACTTCCACCGCTTCGACTTCGGCGGTCGCTTCGCGATGCACCGGACCGACCACCTCGGGAATGACGTCGCCGGCGCGGCGGACGATCACGGTGTCGCCGGGCCGGACGTCTTTGCGCGCGACGTCGTCCTCGTTGTGCAGCGTCGCCATCCCGACGTTCGCGCCGCCGACGAAGACGGGCTCGAGGACGGCGAAGGGCGTCGCCCGCCCGGTGCGGCCGATGCTGACCTCGATGTCGCGCAGGAGCGTGGTCTTCTCCTCGGGCGGGAACTTGTACGCGATCGCCCACCGCGGCGCCCTCGACGTGTTCCCCATCTCCGCGCGCTGGCCGAGGTCGTCGACCTTGGCGACGACACCGTCGATCTCGTAGCCGAGCGAGTGCCGGTTCGCCTCGATGCGCTCGCAGAACGCGAACACCGCGTCGAGGTCGTCGAGCGCCTCGATCTGCTCGTTCACCGGGAAGCCGAGCGTCTTCATCCACGTCGAGTGTCTCGGTGTGGGTCCGCAGGCGCGGCCCGCCCTCCTGAGCGCCGAGCTGGTAGGCGTAGAGCGTGAGGTCGCGGGTCGCGGTGATGCCCGGGTCCTTCTGGCGCAGGCTGCCCGCGGCGGCGTTGCGGGGGCTCGTGAACAGGCGTTCGCCCGCTTCCCCCTGGCGCCGGTTCAGCGCGTCGAACGCGGCCAGCGGCATGAAGACCTCGCCCCGGACCTCGAGGAGCGCCGGGATGTCCTTGGCCTTTCCCGAAAGCCGCTCGGGGACGGCCGCGATCGTGCGCAGGTTCTCGGTGACGTCCTCGCCCGTGACGCCGTCGCCGCGCGTCGCGCCGACGGTGAAGCGCCCGTCCTCGTACTGCAACGAGATCGCGAGACCGTCGAGCTTCGGTTCGGCGACGAAGCGGATCGGCTCGGTGATGAGCCGTTGGATCCGCGTTCCCCACGCCAACAGCTCCTCGCGGGAGAACGCGTTGTCGAGCGACAGCATGCGCAGCCGGTGCACGACCGGCGCGAACGTCGACGTGGCGGCACCGCCGGGCCGTTGCGTCGGCGAGTCGGAGGTGACGAGCGCCGGGTACTGCGCCTCCAGCGCGCGCAGCTCGCGCACCAGTGCGTCGAACTCGGCGTCCGCGACCTCGGGCTCGTCGAACACGAAGTAGCGCTCGTTGTGGTACTCGATGATCTCGCGCAGTTGCGCGACGCGTTCGACGACCTCGGCCGGCGGACGGTCTGCGGGAGCGCGGGTGGCCACGCCCGAAATCTACGCGCCGACGGCGAGCTTCGTCGCGGCGGCCTGGTCGTGCACGCGGTTGCCGATCTCGCGTGCGAGCAGCATGGCGCGCTCGGCCTGGGTCGTGCCGTGCCCCGCCAGCCCGCACGTGGGCGCGACCAGCGCCTGCCCGCGCAACTGCACGGGGTCACAGCCGCGGCGCGTCAATTCGCACCATGCGTCGAGCAACGCCTTCCAGAGCGGCTGGGGCTGCTCGCCGACGGGACGGTGCGTCGGGATGGCGCCCCACGCGATCCAGCCGCCGCCGTCGAGGAAACGGGAGAGCGCGGTGGCATCGTCGAGATCGAGCGCGCCGACGTCGAAGTGCACGACCTGGGGTCCGGCGTCGAGCGCGAGCCGGAGATCACCGTGGCCGCAGACGTGCACGCCGGACACGCCCTTGCAGGCTGCGAGCGCGGTCGAGAGCAGGTCGGTCGCCGCCTCGCGGTCGAGCGGTCCTTCGGTGTCACGCCAGCGCACGAGCGCGGGCTCGTCGAAGAAGCAGACGAGGTCGGCGTCGGGAAGGCGCGCGCGCGACGAGCTCGGACAGCGCGTTCGCCCAGCCGCGCGACGCCGCGCGACCGAGCGGGAACGCGAGCGTCGGCATCGATGCCGGCCTCGACGAACGCGACACCGAGGGTGAGCGGTCCGGCGAGTTGCACCTTCACGTGCTTCGGCGGGCGCGGTTGTCGTTCGGCGACCTCGAGGAACGTCAACAGACCCTCGTGGGCATCGGGCCCGAAGTGCGTGTCCAACCGGCCGAGCGGATCGAAACCGGATTGCCGCGAGATCGTCCCGTCGTCGTGCACGGCGATTCCCGGCACGGCCCCGGCCCATTGCGCGATCGACGCCTTCACGCGCGGAACGGTGCGGAAGCTGCGGCACCGCGGGCAGCTCGGGCAGGCAACGCAACGTGAGCGCGGCCGCCGCGTGCGCGTCGCGGTGGGGAAGGCTTCCGATCGCAGTCGCCGTCCCTGCGCAGATCGCCCCGCCGAGCAGTGATTCCCCCATGGAGATTCGTAGGATAGGGCGACGCCGGCACACTCGACGAAGCGGAGTGCACGTTGATCTGGCAGTGGTGCACCCGTGTGAGCTGGGCCCTGTTACCGGTGACGACCGGCACCGCGCTCGGCGCCGCGACCGGCGAGTTGGTCGACGGGCCCGGCCCGCACCGCGGCGGTGATCCTCTGGGCAGTTTGGGCGGCCGGGTTGCTCGCGTTGTTCGCGCCCCGGCCGTGGGGCCTCACGCTGTTGCGCGTCGTCGCGCCGTGCGGATTCGTCTGCGTCCTGCTCTCGCTGACGTCGGCGAGCGTCGGGGCTGCGGCACTCGCGCTCGCCGGCAGCGGGATTACCGCAGTTCTCGCGCTCTCGGCTCCGATCGCGATGGCGACCGCGAACGCGCTCGCCTACGGCGACGAGCAACGCTTCGTCCTGCGCACGCCAGTGCCGTTGCTGCTCGGCCCGGTTCCGATCGCGGTACTGCTCACCGGCGCGGGCGCGGTGACCGGTCCGCTGCTCCTCGCCGACGGCCGCTCTGTGATCGGCGCGGCTCGCGACCGTCGTCGGGCTCCCGCTCGCCGCGTTGCTCGTGCGCGCGTTGCACCCGCTCTCGTGCCGTTGGTTCGTGCTCGTCCCCGCCGGCATCGCGATCGCCGACCCGCTGACGTTGACCGAGCCCGTCCTGCTCCGGCGCGAGCACATATCCGCGGTCGGTCGGACGGCGGCGGCGGCCCTCCCGCCCGCGGCGCTCGACCTGCGTTCGAACACACTGCCCGGCGGGATCGCGATCGAGCTGTCGGAACCGGTCGAGTTCGGCCGTCGGCACGGCCGCGCCGACGCCGAGGTGCTCTCGCCCCGGATGGTCGTGGTGGCCGTCGTGCACGCCGACGAGGCGATCGAGCGGCGCGCGACCGGCGCATCCGCGCCTGAACGCGACGCGTCACTCCGCGACGAGGCCGCCGCCGCAGCACACGTCGCCGTCGTAGAACGCGACGACCTGACCGGGCGCGACCCGGGGTTGCGGGGAGGTGAAGCGGAGCTCGTCGCCGTCGAGGCGCGCGACAACCGGCGTGCCGTGCGCACGCGACTGCACGAACATCGGGTCCGGAAGCGGGCGCGACCACTGCACGCCGCGGAGACGGAGCCGATCCTGCAACAGCCCGGCGCGCGTTCCGATCGTGACCGTTCCCGTCGCGGCGGCGATATCCGTCACGTAGCGGCGCTCGCCCACCGCGACGTCCAGGCCTCGGCGCTGGCCGATCGTGAACGCGTCGATCCCGTCGTGAGTGCCGACGACGGCACCTTCGTCGTCGACGATCGTCCCCGCGCGCCGCGGGATCCGAGCGCCGAGGAACGCCTCCCGGCCGCCGCGCGTGATGAAGCAGACGTCCATGCTCTCGCGCTTGTCGGCGGTGCGCAGACCGAGCGCCCGCGCCCGCTCGCGGACTTCGGTCTTCGTCAGCTCGCCGACGGGCAGGAGCACCTGCGCGAGCTCCTCCGCGCCGAGCATGTAGAGCACGTACGACTGGTCCTTCGCCCGATCGACGGCCCGCGCGAGTGCCGGACCGTCCGCCGTGGTGACGATGCGGGCGTGGTGACCGGTCGCGACGAACTCGTAGTCGAGTTGGCGCGCCCGCTCGATGACACGCCCGAACTTCATCGAGCGGTTGCACTCGACGCACGGGTTCGGCGTCTCGCCCGCGGCGTAGGCGTCGACGTACGGCCTGACGACATCGGCGTCGAACGCGTCGGAGAAGTTGAAGACGTAGTGCGGGACGCCGAGTTGGGCGGCGACCCGGCGCGCGTCCTCGACGTCGGCGACGCTGCAGCAGCCGCTGTCGCTCTCGCCACCCCACAGCTTGAGGGTGACGCCGGTGACGTCGTGGCCGGCGTCGCGCAGGAGCGCGGCGGCAACCGACGAGTCGACCCCGCCGCTCATCATCACCATGACGCGCGCCATCACGCGGCCCGGAGCTTGGCGACGACCTCGGGCACGATCACCAGCGCGGTTTCGACCTCGGCGCGCGTCGACGCGTAGCCGAGTGAGAACCGGACCGACGAGAGCGCGTGGTCGCGCGGCATTCCCATGGCCAGCAGGACGTGCGACGGGTCGACCGCGCCCGAACTGCACGCGGAACCCGACGCGGCCATGATTCCGTGCCGGTCGAGCGCGACCAGCAGGGTCTCCGCCTCGACGCCGTCGATCGTGCAGTGCAGGATGCCCGGCACGCGCGCCGCGGCCGAGCCGTTGACGGTGAAGCCCGTGATCTGCGCGCCAAGGCCCCGTTCGAGGTCGTCGCGCAGCGTCGCGATGCGGGCGGTCTCGTCGGCCCGGTGCTCGTGCGTGATCCGCAGAGCCGTCGCGAACGCCACGATCCCGGCGACGTTCTGCGTGCCGGCGCGCAGCCCCCGCTCGTGACCGCCGCCTTCGACGAGCGGCACCAGCCGGGTGCCATCCCGGACGATCAACGCCCCGACGCCCTTCGGTCCCCCGAACTTGTGGCCCGAGATCGCGACGAGGTCGACGCCCACGATTGCGGGCGTGAGGTCGAGCCACTGCGGCGCCTGCACCGCGTCGGTGTGCACGACCGCGTCGGGCACGCGCTCGCGCACGATCCGCACGATCTCGTCGACCGGCTGGCGCACGCCGGTCTCGTTGTTCACGAGCATCACAGAGACGACCGCGGTGCGGTCGTCGAGCGCGGCCGCGAACCGGTCGAGGTCGACCGTGCCGCCCGCGGTCGCGCCGATCCGCGCGGCCCGAAATCCGCCCCGTTGGAGCCGTTCGCACGCGCCGAGCACCGCTTTGTGCTCGATGCCGCTCGTCACGATGCCGTCGAGCCCCGCGTTCCGCTCCCGCGCCGCCCACGCCGCACCCTTCACCGCCAGGTTGTCGGCTTCGCTGCCGCCGCCGGTGAAGACGACCTCGTGCGGACGGCATCCGCAGAGGCCGGCGACCGTCTCGCGAGCCTCCTCGAGCGCGGTCTTGGCGACCCGCGACGCCGCGTGCGCACCCGACGGGTTGCCCGCGTGGTCCGCGAGGAACGGCAGCATCGCCTCGATCGCCTCGGGCCGCATCGGCGTCGAGGCCGCGTGGTCGAGATATGCGAAGTCCGGTCCGGCGGCCATCTCCCCAGGCTAGGACGGCCGGCCCGGGTAACCGTCTCGGGAACAGGACTTGTATCCCTGGTGTTCGTGACGTTCGTCGGGTGTTGTTGTCACACCCGGGGGAGATACTTCACTCATGAGCGTGCGGAGTAGGACCACACAGCCCAGGGAAACCGGCTCGCCGGACACGGGTGAGAGCCAGCTGCGGTTGCTGCCCGGCGGTTCCGTCACACGACGGCCCGACTGGCAGCTCGACGAGCGCACGCGCACCGTCGGACGTCTCGGGGTCGAGCAGGCCCGCGAGATCCTCCGTCAGGCGCGCCCGCCCGAACCGAAGCGGCCCCAGCCCGTCCGCAAGGCCAGCTGACCCGGCGTCACCCGGCCGACGTTTCGCCGCGTCGTCCGGGGCTCAGGACGAGAAGCGGTCGAGCAGGACACGTGCGGCCGCGGTGGGTGACGTGCGGCCCGCGATCACGTCGGCTTCCAGCTCGTCGAGCCCGGCTCGCACCCGCGGGTCGGACCGCAGCTGCTCGAGCAACGTCTCGCTGACTTCCGCCCACATCCATTCCCGGGCCTGCGCTCCCCGACGGCGGCCGAGTCCCCCCGACTCGTGGGCGACGCCCATGAACTCCTCGACCGCGGCCCACACCGCGTCGATGCCGTCGCCCAGCAGTGCCGAGCACGAGAGCACCTTCGCCGACCAACCCGTCGGTGTGCGGCCGCAGGAAGTGCAACGCCTGCCCGTAGTCGCTCGCGGTGTGGCGGGCGAGGTCGGCGAGCGCGCCGTCGGCCTTGTTCACGACGACGAGATCGGCGAGCTCGACGATGCCCCGCTTGACGCCTTGCAGCTCGTCGCCCGCGCCCGGCGCGAGCAACAGTGCGAACACGTCGACCATGCCCGCGACGGCGACCTCCGACTGACCCACGCCGACGGTCTCGACCAGCACGACGTCGAACCCCGCCGCCTCGCACACCAGCATCGCCTCGCGGGTGCGCCGCGCGACGCCACCGAGGGTGCCGCCCGACGGTGACGGCCGGATGAACGTGTGCGGCAAGCGCGACAGCTGTTCCATACGCGTCTTGTCGCCGAGGATCGAACCGCCGCCGCGCGTGCTCGACGGGTCGACTGCGAGCACCGCGACCTCGTGGCCGGAACCGACGAGCTCGAGACCGAGCGCCTCGATGAACGTCGACTTGCCCGCGCCGGGCGCGCCGCTGATGCCGACCCGCGTCGACGCCCCCGTCGCCGGAAGCAGCTCGTCGAGCAGCGCCGCGGCTTCGTCGCGGTGGTCCGCGCGCGTCGATTCGACCAGCGTGATCGCGCGCGCGAGCGAGCGCCGGTCGCCGGCGCGGACCGCGTCGGCGAGTGCGGTCATCGGGAGGTGAACGTCACGCGGCCGGGTTCCGGCGGATGAGGCCGAGGACCTCCGACGCGGCCTGCAGGATGTTGCTGCCGGGGCCGAAGATCGCGGCGACACCCGCGTCGCGCAGGAACGCGTAGTCGGACGCCGGAATCACGCCGCCGACGACCACGACGATCTCGCCCGCACCTTGCGCGCGCAACGCCTCGACGAGCTGCGGGACGAGTGTCTTGTGGCCGGCGGCCTGGCTCGACACGCCGACGACGTGCACGTCGTTCTCGATCGCCTCCCGCGCCGCTTCCTCGGGCGTCTGGAAGAGCGGGCCGACATCCACGTCGAAGCCGAGGTCGGCGAACGCGGTGGAGATGACGTGCGCGCCGCGGTCGTGGCCGTCCTGGCCGAGCTTGGCGACGAGGATGCGGGGCTGGCGCCCTTCGGCCCCCGCGAACGCGGCGACGTCCTTGCGGATCTGGCGGAATTCCTCGTCGTCGGAGTACGCGCCGCCGTACACGCCGGAGATCGTACGGATGTTGGCGCGGTAGCGGCCGAACACCTGCTCGAGCGCGTCGGAGATCTCGCCCACCGTCGCCCGCGCCGCGAAGCGTCGATCGACAGTGCGAGCAGGTTGCCGTTGCCCTTGGCGCCTTCGGTCAGCGCATCGAGCGCGGCCGCGACCAACTGCGGGTCGCGCGTCGCCTTGACCCGTTCGAGGCGGACGATCTGCCGGCGCCGCACCTCGGTGTTGTCGATCGTGCGCGTGTCGATCTCCGACTCCTTGTCGAGGCGGTACTTGTTGACACCGACGATCACCTCTTCGCCGCGGTCGACGCGCGCCTGGCGGCGTGCGGCCGCTTCCTCGATGCGCAACTTCGGCATGCCGGACTCGACCGCCTTGGTCATGCCGCCGAGGCCCTCGACCTCCTGGATGAGCGCCCAGGCCTCGTTCGCGAGCGACTGCGTGAGCGCCTCGACGTAGTACGAGCCGCCCAGCGGGTCGATCACGTGGGTGACGCCGGTCTCCTCGGCGAGGATCAACTGCGTGTTCCGGGCGATGCGCGCCGCGAAGTCGGACGGCAGCGCGATGGCCTCGTCGAAGCCGTTGGTGTGGAGGCTCTGCGTGCCGCCCAGCACGGCCGCGAGCGCCTCGTAGGCGGTGCGCACGACGTTGTTGTACGGGTCCTGCTCGGTCAGCGACACGCCGGAGGTCTGGCAGTGCGTGCGCAACATCTTGGAGCCCGGTTTCTTCGCGCCGAGATCCGTCATGATGCGCGCCCACAGCAGCCGCGCCGCGCGCAGCTTGGCGACCTCCATGAAGAAGTTCATGCCGATCGCGAAGAAGAACGAGAGCCGGCCCGCGAACTCGTCGACCGAGAGACCGCGCGACGCGGCGAAGCGGGCGTACTCCATGCCGTCGGCGAGCGTGAAGCCGAGCTCCTGCACCGCGGTCGCGCCGGCTTCTTGCATGTGGTAGCCGGAGATCGAGATCGAGTTGAACTTCGGCATGTGGGCCGCGGTGTGCTCGATGATGTCGCCGACGATCCGCATGCTCGGCGCAGGCGGGTAGATGTAGGTGTTGCGGACCATGAACTCTTTGAGGATGTCGTTCTGGATCGTGCCGGTGAGCTGGTCCTGGCTCACACCTTGTTCCTCCGCCGCGACGACGTAGCCCGCGAGCACCGGGAGCACTGCGCCGTTCATCGTCATCGACACCGACATCTTGTCGAGCGGGATGCCGTCGAAGAGGATCTTCATGTCCTCGACCGAGTCGATCGCGACGCCGGCCTTGCCGACGTCACCGACGACGCGCGGATGGTCGCTGTCGTATCCGCGGTGCGTCGCGAGGTCGAACGCGACCGAGAGGCCCATCTGCCCCGCGGCGAGGTTCTGGCGGTAGAACGCGTTCGATTCCTCGGCCGTGGAGAAGCCCGCGTACTGCCGGATCGTCCACGGCCGGTTGGCGTACATCGTGGCGCGGGGACCGCGTACGAACGGTTCGACGCCGGGCAGACCACCCGCACATTCGAGGTCTTCGAGGTCGGCCGCGGTGTACAGCGGCTTGACCGGGATGCCCTCGGGCGTCTCCCAGGTCAACGTTTCCGGGTCGGCGCCCTTCAGCTCTTTCGCGGCGAGGCCACGCCAACCTTCGATGTCCGGCTCCGTCATGCGGATCAGTGAAGCACGGCCACCGGCGGAATGCCGACTAGAAGCGGGACTCCGTGTCGATCGTGACGGACTGACCTTTGGGGTCGACCCCGACCCGGCAGGTCGGGCACGCCGTCGGCGTCGAACCGTCCTTGAACGTGCCCGCCTTGAACAGGGCCTGACACTGGTCGCAGGTGACGTACGTGGCGCGTTCGAGTTTCACTCGGGCAACGCTACTCACGCCGGCAGCACCGGCCCGCATCCGCGACCTGCCCCGCGTTCTCCATCGTGGCGACGGGCGGTCGGTGCTCGCACGCGGCGAAGAACGCGGCGCGCGACCTCGTCGTTCTCGGTCTTTCCGATCGCACGGACGACCGCTTCCACCCGCGCCGGGCGCCAGCTCGGGCCCGCGTACTCCGCGGCCGCCCGCGGGCGCGTCGCCGAGTCGACCGAAATACGTCTTGCCTCCCTTCGCAGCGCCGTGTTATACATCTCTACACAACTTACGATGATCTCCGATGCCACGGAAGGGCACGATGACTCCCGGAACGGACTCCGCACGATGAGGCGACTGCTGATCGTTCTCGCGCTCGGCCTCGCGGCCGCGGGCTGCATCCCGCCCGTGAGCGATCCCGGACGCTGGGACCCCAGCGCGTATTGCGCGACGGTCCGGCCCCCCGACCCGTGGTGCCGGGCCCACGGCCACTGAGGCCCTCGCGCCAACCGGCGCCGCTGTTGTTCGTCCCCGCTACGACGCCTCGAGGAGGCCGTGATGACCGGCGCGATCCACGTAATGCCCTGGCCCGACCCGGTGCTCGACGCGATCGGGCACGACCCGAGGAGTTGGTACGTCGAGACGTTCTGGCTACCGACGCTCGGCCCGACCGCGCTGCTGCTCCTGCGCCATCTCGCCGACCGGTTCGAGACGAACCCGAAGGGCATCGACCTGCCCATCGCCGACACCGCGGCCGCGCTCGGGCTCGGCGCGCGCGAAGGCCAGCAGTCGCCGCTCATGCGCAGCCTCGCCCGGCTGCAACAGTTCGAGCTCGCGTGCTCCGACGGCGACGTCACGATGGCCGTGCGCCGCACGCTGCCGCCGGTGCACCGCCGCCACGTCCGGCGACTGCCGACCGGCCTCCAGGCCAAGCACGCGGAGTGGGTCGAACAACAGGCGAGCAAACCCGTCGACATCGCGCGCCGACGCGCACGGCGGTTCGCGCTCACCCTCGTCGCGCAGGGCGAACCGATCGACGCGGTCGAACGGGCACTCCACTCCGGAGGCTTCCATCCCGCGCTCGCGCACGAGGCCGTCCGTTGGGCGCGCGAGCAGGCCGTCGACCTGCACGACCCACTGCAACCGCTGCTGCCCGAGGCGTCGTGAACCACGACGCGCACGAGAGGTCGTTACCGGTCACCGCCCCCGACCGGTAACGCATCGCCGGGGCGGGGTGCGCGTGGGGTGCGCCCCGCCCTGCTGCGAACAAAGGTGCACAATGCTTGCTATCTTCCGCGGGGCGAATGTCCCGGGAGGAGAGCCCGCATGGTGCGTGTAGGCGTCGTCGGACTGGGTCGCTGGGGTCCGAACCTCTTGCGCAACTTCCACGAGCATCGTTCGAGCGTCGTCCCGATCGCGGCCGACATGAGCGACTCCCGCCGGGCGCTCATCGGCGCTCGCTACCCCGAGCTCCGTCTCGTCTCCTCTGCGGAGGCCGTGATCTCGAGCGACGTGGACGCCGTCGTGATCGCGACGCCGACGAGCACGCACTACCAGCTCGTACGCGATGCCCTGTTGGCCGGCAAACACGTCCTCGTGGAGAAACCCATCACCGACAACGTGCAGCAAGCCTGCGAGCTCGCGGAGTTGGCCGAGGCCCGTGGCCTGGTGCTCCTGGTCGGGCACGTGTTCCTCTACAACGTGGGCGTGGAAACGGTGATGCGGTACCTCGACGAGGGCATGCTCGGCCGGCCCTACTACGTCTCGATGGTCCGCACGAACCTCGGACCGATCCGCCGCGACGTCGACGTGGCGTGGGACCTTGCCGCCCACGACATCTCGATCGCGAACTACTGGCTCCGCGCGGTGCCCGACGCGGTGAGCGCGACGGGCGGCGTCTGGATCAACGACGGCGTGGCCGACGCGGTCTTCATGACGTTGCGCTACCCGGAAGACGTGCTCGTCAACGTCCAGGCCTCGTGGCTGAACCCACGCAAGGTCCGCGGTATCACGGTGGTCGCCGAGCACAAGATGCTGACGCTCG
Organism: uncultured Actinomycetes bacterium; assembly: GCA_963829195.1. Taxonomy (GTDB): domain Bacteria; phylum Actinomycetota; class Acidimicrobiia; order IMCC26256; family PALSA-610; genus PALSA-610. The sequence goes on along the minus strand of CAWHHS010000005.1, from coordinate 233,829 downwards.
ACGACACGAACACCGAAGAGCCGATCCGCATCTACGACAAAGGTGTCGTCGACGAAGAGGTGCGGGACGGGGTCGTCGACACGATCGGCCGATTCCGATCGATCGTCCACGAGGGCGAGATCCGTATCCCTCCGCTGTCGCTCGGCGAACCGCTGCGAACGGAATGCGAGCACTTCCTCGACTGCATCGTGACCGGCGCGAAGCCGCGCAGCGGTGCCCATGAGGCCATCCAGGTCGTGAGCGCGCTCGAGGCCGCCACTCGCTCGTTGCGCGCCGGGGGCGGCTACGAGCCGGTGAAGACTCCGTGATCCCGCTCGTCGACCTCGCGCTCCAACACGCGGAGATCGAGCAGGAGGTTCGGGCCGGTTGGGACCGGGTTCTCGAACACTTCGCATTCGTGCTGGGGCCCGAGGTCACCGCGTTCGAAGATGCCTTCGCGGCGTTCTCCGCGGTCGATCACTGCGTCGGAGTCGCGAACGGGACCGACGCGCTCGAGCTCGCCTTGCGGGCGATCGACGTCGGACCGGGCGACGAGGTGATCCTGCCGACGAACTCGTTCGTCGCAACCGCGCTCGCGGTCGCGCGTGCCGGCGCGACACCAGTGCTCGTCGACGTCGACCCCTTCACGTATCTCATCGCGCCGAGCGCACTCAAGGATCGGATCACGGCGGCACGCGAGCCGTGATGCCCGTGCATCTCTACGGCCAGATCGCTCCGATGGAGGAGATCCACTCGATCGTCGCCGAGACGGGGATCGCGGTCGTCGAGGACGCCGCGCAAGCGCAGGGAGCGGTGCGGCACGGCCTGCACGCCGGCCGGTTCGGCGTCGCCGCCGGTGTGAGCTTCTATCCGGGGAAGAATCTCGGCGCCTACGGCGACGCGGGCGCGGTGATCACGACGTCGGACCGCGTCGCGGGACGGGTTCGGCGTCTGCGCAACTACGGCGGCGAAGGGAAGTACGAGCACGAGGAGACCGGCTTCAACTCGCGCCTCGACTCTCTCCAGGCGGTCGTGCTGCTTGCGAAGCTTGCGCGCCTCGAACGGTGGAACGAGCGCGCCGGCAGGCGGCGACCCGCTACCACGAGTTGCTCGCCGACGTCCCCGACGTCGTCCTCCCCGTCACGCTCTCAGGGAACGAGCACGTGTGGCACCTGTACGTCGTGGGCGTCCGCGGCCGTGACGAGGTGTTCGACCGGCTGCGGGCCGACGGTATCGGCGCGGGCGTGCACTACCCGACCCCGATCCACCTGCAGCCCGCGTTCGCCCACCTTGGGCATGGTCCCGGCGACTTCCCGATTGCGGAGAACTCCGCCCGCTCGATCCTGTCGCTGCCGTTGTTTCCCGGCATCACCGAGGATCAACAGCGGTTCGTCGTCGAGTCGATGCGGCGCCGCGTTGGGCGCATGAGCGATCGCCGGATCCGGAGGCGTCTTCGTCCACGAGCGGGGTCTCTGCGAGAGCGAGCGAGGTCGGAAGCGGCACCCGGGTGTGGGCGTTCGCGCACATCATGGAGGGCGCGGTTGTCGGTTCCGACTGCAACGTCTGCGACCACGCCTTCGTCGAGGCCGGTGCGATCGTCGGCGACCGCGTGACGATCAAGAACGGCGTGGCGATCTGGGACCGCGTGACGATCGGCGACGACGTGTTCCTCGGCCCGAACGCCGTCTTCACGAACGACCTCGACCCGCGCGCCGCGTTCAAGAAGCCGCGGAACAATTCGTCCCGACCCTGGTCGAGCGGGGGGCCACCATCGGAGCCAATGCGACCATCGTGTGCGGGACCGTCATCGGCGAGAACGCGTTCGTGGGCGTGGCCGCGGTCGTGGTCCGTGACGTTCCCGCCCATGCCGTCGTCGTCGGGAACCCGGCGGTTACGGTCTCGTGGATGTGCGCGTGCGGTGGGCGCCTGGACGACGCGCGACGCTGCGAATGCGGCCGCGTGTACGGGCCCCGACACGAACGCCCGGGCGGTCTCGTGGAGATCGATCACGACCGAGCCGGCGCGCGGACGTCAGTGATCGAGTGACGTGTACGAAGGCCTGAAGATCGCCGGTCTCGTGCCCGTGTTCGACGAGGAGCACAAGATCGGCCGCGTGCTGGAGAGGATCCCGCGAGCCGTCGTCGACGAGACGATCGTCGTCGACGACGGGTCCACCGACGCGTCGGCGGCTCGGGTGCTCGGCGTGGGCGCGACGCTCCTCCCGATGGGGCGGACGTTCGGTGTCGGCGCCGCGTTGCGTGCCGGGTTCACCTATGCCGCGGCACAGGGCCACGACGTGGTGGTGGTCATGGCCGGCAACAACAAGGATGCGCCCGAGGAGATCCCGAAGCTGTTGCAGCCGATCGTCTCCGGTACGGCTGATTTCGTCCAGGGCTCGCGCTGGTTGGAACCGCAGAGCGACTTCGGCGACATGCCGACCTACCGGAGGATCGCGACCCGGCTGCATCCTGCGCTGTTGAGCTATGTCGCCGGACAACGCATCACCGACAGCACGAACGGGTTCCGCGCGCTGCGAGTCGAGATGCTGCGCGACGAACGCCTCGAGCTGCGTCGCTCCTCGCTCGACGGCTACGACCTCGAACCCCACCTGTTGCTCCGCGCGATCGCCCTCGGCTACGGCGTGTGCGAAGTGCCCGTGACGAAGCGGTACCCGCCGAAGAGCCTGGGGCAGACCAAGATGCGTCCCGGGCGCGACTGGTGGGTGATCTTGCGGCCCATCGTGCGCGCCGGCCTGCGCGGCCGCGGTTCGCCGCCCCGACCGCGGGTCTCGGGGTGAAGGCCGACGCCGGCCCCGGGGCCGGGACGAGCGAGTGACGCTCCCGGACGCCCCCGCACGCGACCTCGACCACCGGCCTCCGGAGAGACGACGCCGACCCGAAGTCGCGGCGTTGCTGCTGCTCCCGGTCGTGCTGCTGTTGGCGATCGTCGTGTGGAGATCCGTGGCTGCGCCCAAGCTCGCGGGCGACAGCCGGGGAGTTGTGGCCGGCTCGGCGGCGGCGCTCGACTGTCTGCGCGCCGGCCGTTTCATCCGGTGCGACCACAACGGCAATGTCGGTTACCGCGCGCTGCTGCAGTACCTCCCGGCCATGGGGTTGCGCGAAGCCGGACTGTCTTCGGACGCGACGTTGCGAGTGCTCATCGGCCTCAACGCGGCCGCGTTCGTATCGACGATCGGACTCGCGTGGATCACGGCCGTCCGGATTCAGCGCGTGTGGGCTCCGGTGTTGGTCGCGGTCCTGCTGATGGGTCCGCTGCAGTGGTACGCGACGGACGCCTCGACCGAAGCGATCACCGCGGCCGTGATCCTGGCCGCGATCGCGTGCGTGCTCTTACAGAGTCGACCCGTGTTCATCTCGGCGCTCGTCGCGCTCGCGTGCCTGGGCAAGGAGACCAACTTCCCGTTCGTGCTCGTGCTCGCCGCGCTGTGCCTGCTCGCGACCCCTCCGAGCTTTCGGCGGCGAGGCGGCGTCGCCATCGCGGTCGGCGGGGTCATCGGTGTGCTGGGCACCGTCGGCTTCGACGTCTTCCGCTACGGCTCGTTGCTGAACAAGGTCGAATACCTGCCCGTGTACCACGTCCCGAACCACGCGATCGAGGTGAAGTTCTTCGTGTCGCTGTGGCTCGCACCGAACGGCGGGATCGCCGAGTTCTGGCCGGCCGCATTGCTCGTGCTCGGCCTGGCCGCAGTGGTCGCGGGCGCGCCTTGGCGCCGGCCGGGAAACCTCGGATGGCGATCGCGCGCCGGCTGGGTCGTGATCGTGCTGCTCGGCATCGAGGTCGCGGGACTCGCGACCTGGTACTCGCCGTTCGGCTGGATCGAGTGGGGACCGCGTCTGGTGCTTCCGCTGTTCCCGGCGATGCTCGCGGTCGCCGCGCTCGTGCCGGGGCCGCCCTTGGCCGAGGCGCTGGCGCGGGTGCTCCGGAGCTCCTGGGTGTGGCTGCTCGCGATCGTGCTCGCCGTGGTCGCGCTCCCCCAGTACGCGATCTCCTGGGATCTCCACGCGTTCAATCGCTTCTTCGGCGGACCGGATCCGGCGTGCGCGGGCGCGCATGTGGAGACGAACGCGCCGAAGTACTACCAGTGCATCGTGCACAAGGCGTGGGGAAGATCGCCGTTGCTCTGGCACGGACTGGGCGGACTGCGGACCCAGGGCGGAGCCTTCGCGGGCGCATGCCTCGTCGTGGGCGTGCTGACCCTGACGGTGCTCGCGCGCCGGATGATCGACCGCACGCCCGCGTCGATCGCGTCGCCGCGTCGATCGACTGATCGACTCGTCGACGGGCGCCATCGGGCCGCGCCTACCCTCGACGCCGATGGCCCCCGAGCTCCACGGCACGGCGCGACTCGAACAGATCGCCGGTTGGATCCGGGCCGCGCGTTACGTCACCGCGCTGACCGGCGCGGGGATCTCCACGGAGTCGGGCATCCCCGACTTCCGCGGGCCGAACGGCGTCTGGACGAAGAACCCGGCCGCGGAGAAGACGGCGACGCTGCAGTACTACATGTCGGATCCAAAGGTCCGGCGCCAGGCCTGGCAGAACCGGGTGAACAGCGAGATGTGGACGGCCGCGCCCAACCCCGCGCACGAGGCGCTCGTCGCGCTCGAGCGCAAGGACCGGCTGCACACGCTCGTCACCCAGAACATCGACGGGCTGCACCACGCGGCCGGGCAGTCGCCCGACATCGTCGTCGAGATCCACGGCAACGTGCGCGAGGCCAAGTGCATGGCGTGCAACTGGCGGGGCCCGATGCACGAGACCCTGGAACGCGTGCGCGCCGGAGAGGACGATCCCGCCTGCACCGTCTGCGGCGGCATCCTCAAGTCGGCGACGATCAGCTTCGGCGAGAACCTGATCGAAGCCGACCTGCACCGGGCCCAACTGGCGGCGGGCCGCGCCGACGTCTTCCTCGCGATCGGGACCTCGCTCGCGGTCTTCCCCGCCGCCGGTCTGCCCGAGGTGGCGAGGCGCAACGGGGCCCGGCTCGTGATCCTGAACGCCGAGGAGACGCCGTTCGACCCGGTCGCCGACGCGGTCGTCCGGGAGCCGCTCGGCCGGGTCCTCCCGGCGCTCGTCGCCCTCGTCGCGCCCGTTGGGAATATCCGACCGCCGCGGTAGGATTTAGGCATCTGAGCCCGGCTCCGGGCAACCTCGGGAGTACTGATGGCGAGCTTTCGCGACCTGCTGAAACAGACGAAGAGCGAGATCACGGAGATCTCCCCCGCCGACGCGGAACCGCTGGTCGGCGCCTCGACCTTCCTCGACGTGCGCGAGCTCGACGAGTTCGAGCAGGGGATGATCCCCGGCTCCGTCTTCATCCCCCGCGGGCACCTCGAGAGCCAGGTCGAGAACAAGATCCCCAACCACGACGCGCCCGTCGTCATCTACTGCGCGGGCGGCGTGCGTTCCGCGTTCGCGGCCAAGACGCTGCAGGACCTCGGGTACACCGACGTCGTGTCGATGGCCGGCGGCTTCGGTCGCTGGAAGAACGAGGGCCGCAACTGGGTCACCCCGAACACGCTCACGCCCGAGCAGCGCGACCGCTACGGCCGCCACCTCCTCCTGCCCGAGGTCGGCGACGAGGGTCAGCAGAAGCTGCTCGGCGCCAAGGTCCTGCTCCTCGGTGCGGGTGGCCTCGGATCCCCCGCCGCGCTCTACCTCGCGGCCGCGGGCGTCGGCACGCTCGGCATCGTCGACATGGACGTCGTCGACGCGTCGAACCTCCAGCGCCAGATCCTGCACAACCTGGAACGCATCGGCGACCGCAAGGTCGACTCCGCGAAGAAGACATTGACCGCGCTGAACCCCGACGTGAACGTCGTCACCTACGACGTCCGCTTCGGCGCCGACAACATCCTCGACATCATCGACGGCTACGACGTCATCGTCGACGGCACCGACAACTTCCCCACGCGGTACCTGCTCAACGACGCGGCGCTGCTCAAGCGCATCCCCGTCGTGCACGGCTCGATCTTCCGGTTCGAAGGTCAGGTGACGGTGTTCGATCCGTACAACGGACCCTGCTACCGCTGCCTGTTGCCGGAGCCGCCGCCGCCGGAGCTCGCGCCGTCGTGCTCGGAGGCCGGCGTGCTCGGCGTCCTGCCCGGCATCGTCGGATCGATCCAGGCGCTCGAGGCGATCAAGCTCGTCCTCGACCTCGGCGAGCCGTTGCGCGGCCGACTGCTCGCGTACGACGCGCTCGAGGAGACGTTCCGCAACTTCAAGGTGCGGCGCGACCCGAGCTGCCCGGCGTGTGGCGAGAACGCCCAGATCGTGATCGCCGAGTACGACGACCTGTGCATGCCGCACGCCGTCCTCGCCGACGGGACGGAAACGGGTCACTAGGACTGCACTCGGCCCGCCGCCGCGAGCCTCGCCCGCGCTATTTCGCCACGACCTCGACCTTCGCCGACATCCCGGCGTGGATCGTGCAGCTGTAGAAGAACGTCCCGGTCTTGGCGAACGTGAACGAGTACGTGCCGCCCGGGTTCAGGTCGTCGGTCCCGAACGGCGCGCCGAAGTCGAGCGCGTCAGCCGATTTCTTCACGTTGTGCACGACCGGATCGACGTTGTGCCACGTGACCTTCGTGCCGACCGTGACGATGACGTCGACGGGCGAGAACTGGTTGTTGTGCGCGTCGATCGTGACCTGCGCCTGGTTGCGCATGTCGGTCGGCGCGGGCGGGGGCTTCGCCTTGGAGCTCGATCCGCACGCGGCCGCGCCGAGCAGCGCGCACGCCGTCAGCGCGATCACGCCCAGCCGGGTGAACCCGGGCGCGTTCACTTGCCCGGCTTGCGGAACGTCGACGCGAGCTCGACGAGCGTGCGCACGCCGTACCCCGTGCCGCCCTTCGACGTCTCCGCATCGTCGGCCGACGACCGCGCCGTTCCCGCGATGTCGAGGTGCGCCCACGGCTTCTCACCCGCGAACTCCTTCAGGAACAGGCCCGCGGTCAACGTGCCCGCACCCGGGGCCGACGACACGTTGCGCAGGTCGGCAATCTCCGAGTCGAGGTTCCGGCGGTACTCCTCCGGCAACGGGAGCTGCCAGAGCCGCTCGCCCGCCCGCTCGGCGGCTTCGCGTACCTGGGCGACCCACGCGTCGTCCGTGCCCATCAGACCGGCGACCTTGTCGCCGAGGGCCATGACCACCGCGCCGGTGAGGGTCGCGAGGTCGATGATCGCGTCGGCACCCTCCTCGCTCGCGAGCGCGAGCGCGTCGGCGAGGATCAGACGGCCTTCGGCATCGGTGTTGAGCACCTCGACTGTCTTGCCGTTGCGCATCGTCAGCACGTCGCCGGGTCGCATCGCGCTCCCGCTCGGCATGTTCTCGACGAGCGGGACATAGCCGATGACACGGTTCTTCACCCCGAGGTCGCGCAGCGTCGACATCGCCGCGATCACAGCTGCCGCACCGGACATGTCGGTCTTCATCGTCTCCATGCCACCCGCGGTCTTGAGCGAGAGACCACCGGAGTCGAACACCACGCCTTTGCCGACGAGCGCGAGCGTCGCGCGCGATCCGGGCGGCGCGTACTCGAGACGCAAGAAGCGCGGCGGCCGCTCGGAACCCTCGCCGACGCCGATCACACCGCCCATGCGCGCGCGCACGAGCTGCTCGCCCGCGTAGACCTTCGCTTTCAGGCCCGAAGTCCGGGCGACGGTCTTGGCGAGCTCGGCGACATCGGCGGGTGCCTTCGCCGCCGCGGGCTCGTTGACGAGGTCGCGGGCCCACGCGACAGCCTCGGCGACGCGGGCGCCGCGGGCGAGTCCCGCGCGCACCTTCGCGTCGGCCGCGCCGATGACGAGCACGCGCTGCAGCTTCGACGACTTGCCGTCGGACTTGTAGCGCAGGAACTGGTAACTCCCGAGAGACACACCTTCGGCGAAGGCCTGCGCCGCGAGCGCGGGCTCGACATCCGGGCCGACCGCGTCGAGCAACGTCGTCGCGACGGACGCGACCCGCGACGCGCGCTTGGCGAGGACCGCGCCGGCGCGGCGCAGCGCCGCGGCGTCGAAGGTCGCTTCGTCGCCGACGCCGACGAGCAGCGCGGCACGCGCGCCGAGCCGGCCGCCGGTGGGCACCGCGAGAACCTCGCCCCGCTTGCCGTCGAAGTCGGTCTCCCGCATGAAGTCGGCGAGGGTCCCCCCGGTCGCCTCGTCGACGAGTTGCGCACCGGGTCCGAGCCGCGCGCCCGAGAAGACGGGAACGGCGTACAGATCGGCTTTGGGCGCGCCGGAGACGAGCCTGAACGTGGGGGCCATTCGAATCCTTACGGTTTGCGAGACGGACGGAAGTCGCCTTCTTGCCAACGCGACAGCGTGTAGACGAGATCGGCGAGACGATTCAGGTACGCAACGACGTGGCTCTCGGCGCCGATCCAGCCCGTGCGGGTCGCGGCCACGGTCACACGTTCCGCGCGGCGGACGACCGTGCGCGCGAAGTCGAGTGCCGCCGCGACGCGATTCTGGCCGGGAAGGACGAACTCCTTCGGCGCGTCGAACCGGGCCGTGATGTCGTCGATGATCGGTTCGAGGCGGGCGACCATCTCGGCGGTGACGAGCGAGACCTCGGGTTGGAGCTTGGTGCGGTTCTCGGGCGCGGTCAGCGAGCTCGGCCCCGACGACGAACAGCTCGCGCTGGAGCTGCACGAGGAGATCGTGGAGCTCGGATCCGGCGTCGACCTCGGCCCGGGCGAGCCCGAGCGCGCTGACGGCTTCGTCGACGGCGCCGTAGGCCTCGGGCCCGGCGTCGTCCTTGGCGATCCGGCCTCCGTAGAGGAGACCCGTCGTGCCGTCGTCGCCGGTGCGCGTGTAGACCTTCATGCCGAAGCGGCAGCCTACGACGCCACCGGCCCGCAATCGGGTAGAGGTCCGGCGGGAGCGGCACGTAACCTGGCCTGATGACGGACCCCAGAGGAACCGCGGCGCCCGTCGGCAGCGGCGCGGTACACCCGTTCTTGGACGCGTTGCACGAACGTGTCCTCGTGCTCGACGGAGCATTCGGCACATGGATGCAGGGCCAGGATCTCGGTCCCGACGATTTCGGCGGCGAGGCCCTCGAAGGCTGCAACGAGCAGCTCGTCACGACGCGGCCCGACCTCGTGTCACAGATGCACGACGAGTTCTTCCGGGCCGGCGTGGACGGGGTGGAGACGGCCACCTTCGGCGCCTTCCCGCTCGTGTTGAACGAGTACGGGCTCGCCGACCGCACGTTCGAGCTCAACCGCGACACGCGGCCGCGCTCGCCCGCGAGGTCGCGTCGGCGCATGCGGCCGACGGCCGGCCCCGTTTCGTCATCGGGTCGATCGGCCCGGGCACGCGCCTGCCGTCGCTCGGCCAGATCCGTTACGACGCGCTGCGCGACGACTACGCGCTCCAGGTCGAGGGACTCATCGCGGGCGGCGTCGACGTGCTGCTCGTCGAGACCGTCTACGACCTCCTCCAGGCGAAGGCCGCGATCAACGGTGCGCGCGCGGCGATGCGCAAGGCTGGGCTGTCGACACCGATCCCGATCATGGTGCAGGTCACGGTCGAGACCACCGGCCGCATGCTCGTGGGTTCCGAGATCGGCGCCGCGCTCACCGCCCTGGAAGCGATGCGCCCCGACGTCATCGGTATGAACTGCGCGACCGGTCCGGTCGAGATGACCGAGCACCTGCGCTACCTCGCGCAGCACGCGCGCACGTTTCTCTCCGCGCTGCCGAACGCGGGACTGCCGTCGGTCGTCGACGGCCGCACCCACTACGACCTCACTCCCGAGGGACTGTGCGAGGCGCACGACCGGTTCGTCACGGAGTTCGGGCTGAACGTCGTCGGTGGTTGTTGCGGCACCACGCCCGACCACCTCCGCGCGGTCGTGGAACGGCTCGACCGCCGCGCGCCCGTCGTGCGCACCCCGGAGTTCGAGCCGGGCTGTTCGTCGATCTACTCGCACGTGCCGTTCGAGCAGGAGCTCGCCTACCTGGCGATCGGCGAACGCACCAACGCGAACGGCTCCCGCAAGTTCCGCGACGCGATGCTCGAAGCCGACTGGGACACCTGCGTGCAGATGGCGCGCGAGCAAGTGAAGGAAGGCGCGCACGTGCTCGACGTGTGCGTCGACTACGTCGGGCGCGACGGCACCGTCGACATGGACGAGATCGCGGGCCGCTTCGCGACGCAGGCATCACTGCCGCTGGTGTTCGACTCGACCGAGCCGCAGGTGCTCGAAGCCGGGTTGCAGCACCACGGCGGGAAGGCGTTGCTCAACTCGGCCAACCTCGAAGAGGGCGAGGGCGAGGGAAAGCGGATGGACCGCGTGTTCCGGCTCGCCCGCGAGTACGGCGCCGCGGTGATCTGCCTCACGATCGACGAAGAAGGCCAGGCCCGTACGGCCGATTGGAAGCTGCGGGTCGCGAAGCGCATCTACGACATCGCGATCGAGCGCTACGGCCTCGAACCGACCGATCTGATCTTCGACGCGCTGACGTTCCCGCTCTCGACCGGCGACGACGATCTGCGCCGAGACGCGATGGAGACCATCGAGGCGATCCGCCGTATCAAGGCGGAGCTCCCGGGCGCGCACACGGTCCTCGGGTTGTCGAACGTCTCGTTCGGCCTCAAGCCCGCGGCGCGCCACGTGTTGAACAGCGTCTTCCTGCACGAGTGCCGCGAAGCAGGGCTCGACGCCGCGATCGTGCACGCGGCGCGCATCATGCCGCTGCACCGCATCGACGAGCAGCAGAAGGAGGTCGCGCTCGACCTCATCTACGACCGCCGGCGCGAGAACTACGACCCGCTCACCGAGTTCATGGCCCTGTTCGAGAACGTCGAGGCCGGCGCGATCGAGAAGGAGGACCGGTCGGGCTGGCCCGTCTCGGAACGGTTGAAGCACCGGATCATCGACGGTGAGCGTGACGGCCTCGAAGCCGATCTCGTCGAGCAGCTCGAGTCGCTGCCGCCGCTCGCGATCGTGAACGACGTGTTGCTCGACGGCATGAAGGTCGTCGGCGAGCTGTTCGGCAGCGGCCAGATGCAGCTTCCGTTCGTGCTCCAGTCGGCCGAGACGATGAAGGCCGCGGTCGCCTATCTCGAACCGCTGATGGAGAAGGCCGACTCCGGCGGCAAGGGCATCGTCGTGCTTGCCACCGTGAAGGGCGATGTCCACGACATCGGCAAGAACCTCGTCGACATCATCCTGACCAACAACGGCTACATCGTCTACAACCTCGGCATCAAGATCGCGATCAGCGAGATGATCGAGAAGGCGCTCGAGGTGAACGCCGACGCGATCGGCATGAGCGGCCTGCTCGTCAAGTCGACGATCATCATCCGCGAGAACCTCGAAGAACTGAACGCGCGCGGCCTCTCCGACACCGTGCCCGTGCTGCTCGGTGGAGCGGCGCTCACGCGCACGTACGTCGAGCGCGACCTGCGCGAGGTCTACGACGGCCGCGTCTTCTACGGCAAGGACGCGTTCGAAGGTCTGCGCACGATGGACACGCTCATCCAGGGCCGCAAGAACGGCACGCTCGACGACGCGTTCGGACGCGAGCCCGGCGGGCGCAACCTGCCGCCGCGCAAGTCGCAGCAACCGGTCGAGGACGTCGACATCCCGGCGCGCTCCGACGTCGCCACCGACGTACGGATCTTCGTGCCGCCGTTCGTCGGCAGCCGCGTCGCCAAGGGCATCTCGCTCGACGAGATCGCCGGCTACGTGAACGAGACCGCACTGTTCCGCAACCAGTGGCAGTTCCGGCCCGAGTCGGGCGAGTCCGACGCCGACTTCAAGGCCCGTATCCGCCCGACGCTGCGCGCCCAGCTCGACATCGCGAAGCAGGAAGGGCTGCTCGTTCCCGCCGCGGCCTGGGGCTACTTCCCGGTGAACAGCGAGGGCGAGGACCTCGTCGTGTGGAAGGACGACACCCGCACCCAGGAGTGGTTGCGCTTCCATTATCCCCGCCAGCGCAAGGCGCCGTTCCTTTCGATCGCCGACTTCTTCCGCCCCGTCGACTCCGGCGAGACCGACTACGCCGCGTTCCACGTGGTGACGATGGGAACGGCGGCGAGCGCGCGCGAGAAGGAGCTCTTCGCGGCCGACAAGTACCAGGACTACCTGTTGCTGCACGGCCTCTCGGTCGAGATGACCGAGGCGCTCGCCGAGCTCTGGCACCGGCGCATCCGCGAGGAATGGGGCTTCGCCGACGAGGACGGCCCGACACTGACGGGGTTGTTCAAGCAGCAGTACCGGGGATCGCGTTACTCGTGGGGATACCCCGCATGCCCCGACCTCGACGACCAGACCAAGGTCGCCGAACTGCTCGAGATCGACCGGATCGGCGTATCGATCACCGAGGAGTTCCATCTCGTGCCCGAGCAGTCGACGAGCGCGATCATCGTGCCGCACCCCGAGGCGAAGTACTTCGTCGTCTAACGCCGTCAGCAAGCAACGTACGGCCGGACTGAGGGGAAAGCGCACTCTTCGGCAAACGAAGAGCGTGTCACGGTCCCGGCGATCTGGGGCAGTGCGTGACGACGATGACGGGAGCGTCACGCCGGGTGGAGCTGTTGTGAAGGGTGCTCGATTCGAGGATCGATCTCCTCGTCGAGACGCAAGGAAGGCCGGCGGCCAGCCGGGTAGCTGGTTACAGAGCCTTGGACGGCCGTTGCGGTTGTTTCGTGCGGGTGATGCGATGATTTCGGCGCATGTTCTTGGCCTTGGGTGAGATTCGTCGTGCCCGCTGGCGGTTCGTGCTGCTCACGGGTGCTGTGGGCTTGTTGGTCTTCCTGATTCTGTTCGTGCAGGCCCTGACGGGCGCGCTGATCGGTCAGTTCATCGGGGCGATCGATCATCAGTCGGCCGACGTCCTCGTCTACTCGCAGCAGGCGCGCAAGAACCTCGAAGGCTCGGTTGTTGCTCCCGGCGCGCTCGCGAAGGTTGCCCAGATGCCGGGGGTGGCGGCTGCGGGTCCGCTCGGCGAGGGAACCTTCAGCGTACGTGCGAACGGCAAGCTCCGCGATGCCGTGCTCATCGGCTACGAACCGGGAAAGCCGGGCGCGCCGACCACCCTTGATTTCGGGACGTCTGCCGAAGTCGTCGTTTGAAGCGGTCGCGAGTTCAAGGAACGCGTCTGCGGGATTCGCGATCGGTGATCGCGTCGAGCTCGTACGTGGTGGTCGGGTCATCACGATCGTCGGTCAGGCTCGTGACATCAACTACTCGGTCTTGCCGACGATGTTCACGACGTTCGAGACCTACGTCGAGGCGCGCCGTGACGCCAACCCGAACGCGTCGAGCGTCTGGCCGTCGGCGGTCGCGGTCGCGGTCGCTCCCGGGGTGAGCCCCGTGGGCGTGCGTGATGCCATCAACCGGTCTGTTCCCGGCGTCGAGGCGTTCACGCGCGCCCAGGCGGTGAAGGAATCACCGGGGGTCGCGAGCGTGAGCGAATCGCTCGGCACGGTCGTGTTCTTGTGCTTCTTTGTTGTTGTGGTGGTCGCCGGACTCTTCTTCTTGATCCTGACGATCCAAAAGGCGAGCGCCCTGACCTTGTTGCGCGCCATTGGGATCGGTGGCGGCGCGCTCGCGCGGTCGTTGCTCGTCCAGGTCGTACTGGTGGTTCTCGGCGGAATCGTCGTGGGTGCCGCGCTCACCATCGCGGCGCTCGGCGCGAGCAACGCGAGTCTCGGCGCGAGTCTGGATGCGGCCCAACTGTTCCAGACCGGTGCCATCGTTCTCGTCCTCGCGACGATCGCGTCGCTCGGCGCGATCCGGCGCGTGCTGCGCATCGACCCGATCCGCGCGACGATCCCCGGCGGCGTCGAATGATCCTCGCGTTGCGCGAGCTTCGTCGCCAACCGCGCCGGTTCGTCACCGCCGCCGTCGTGCTCACACTGCTCGTCGTCCTGTTGCTCTTTCTCGGCGGCCTCCTCGACGGCCTCTACCTCGGGTCCACGGGCGCGCTCCGGGCCCAACACGCCGACGTGCTCGTGTATTCGGCCGACGCGAACGACTCCCTCATTCGGTCCCGTATCGATCCGCCGACTCGGGCCCGCGTCCTTCACGTGCCCGGCGTGACCGCCGTGAACGGTCTCGGCATCACGCTCACCGGCACGACCGTGCCCGGACAGCGCACCCTCGCGGACACGGCCGTGGTCGGCTACGAGATCGCGGCGAAGGGCGTACCGGCACCGCCCCCCGAGGGTGAGGCCTGGGCCGACCGGCGCCTCGAGGCGTTCGGGGTCCGGGTCGGCCAGACCCTCGGCGTCGGCCCCCAAGAAGGTGCCCGTGCTCGTCAAGGGCTGGGTGCACGACACGAACTACCTCCTGCAGGGCGCGCTCTGGGTGAGTCCGCCAACGTGGCGGAAGGTGCAGGCAACGAGCCGACCCGACGCCGCCGTTCCGGCCGGCACGTTCGAGGTGCTCGTCGTTCGCGGGACACCACCGGCGGCGCAACTCGCACGCGACATCGATGCTGCCACGAACGGAACGACCAAGACGTTGACGAAGAGCGACGCGGTGCTGTCATCGCCCGGCACCCGCGAGCAGAAATCGACGTTCGCGGGGATCATCGATGTGACGTTCCTCGTCGTCGGCCTCGTCGTCGCGCTCTTCTTCGTCCTGCTCACGATCGAACGCACGGCCCTTTACGGTGTACTGAAGGCGGTCGGCGCGAAGACCTCGCGGCTGCTCGCGGGTTTGATCACCCAGGCGCTTGTGATCGGAACCGTCGCGTTCATCGTGGGTGAGCTCGTGACGGTCGGGCTCGCCGCGATCCTGCCCGCCAAGATCCCGTTGATCCTGCAATCGTCACGAGCGGTCTCGACATACTTCGGGGTCGTCATCGCCGCAGTGCTCGGCGGCTGTATCTCGTTGCGCCGCATTGTCCGTGCCGACCCGATGACCGCCATCGGCGCATCCAACTGACCGTCAGGAGCAGCAATGAGCGCGCTCGACACTCGCAAACGTACGCAAGGTCTACCGATCCGGAGGCGAGGACGTCATCGCGCTCGATCACGCGAGCCTGACCATCGGCGACGACGAAATGGTCGCACTCGTCGGACCATCCGGCTCCGGAAAGACCACCCTCATCTCGATTGCCGGCGGTCTTCTCACCCCGACCGAGGGCAGGGTCGTCGTCGGCAGTGAAGACATCACCGACTACGACCCCAAACGGCTCACTCGATTTCGCAGCGAACGCGTTGGATTCGTGTTCCAGACCGTCAACCTCGTGCCCTTCTTGACGGCACGCGAGAACCTGCTCGTCATGTCCGAGCTCACCGGCGTCGGCCGGGCCGGGCGCCGGCGGGCACGAGCCCGGGCCGATCAACTCCTCGACGAACTCGGTCTCACGCATCGCGCCCGCGGCGTGCCCGCCGAACTTTCCGGCGGCGAACGCCAACGCGTCGCGATCGGTCGCGCACTCATGAACGCACCGAAGCTCGTCCTGTTCGACGAGCCGACCTCCGCACTCGACACCAAGCTGGGCGAACACGTAATGGAACTCATCCAGACCGAAGTCAAAGGCCGCGGGATCGCGGCCGTGATCGTCACCCACGACACACGCATGACCCACTACTGCGACCGAGTCATCACAATCCTCGACGGCAAACTCGCAGCCTGACCGTCCGCACCTCACTCCGAAGACGTGTCCCAATAAGAGCCTGCCCTCACCCGAGTGGCCCATCACTGGTCTGCCGGCACCGTCGGAGGCCCCTTGACAACACATAGGAGCATCGATCGGGCACTCGCGGTCGCCGACGGGTGGTCGGACAATTTGCGCTCGGTCACGTTCCTTCGCAGCAGGTCACGCGGAGCGGTGAGCGAGCATCGTTCCCTGCGGGCGCGTCCCGGGATCAGTACGTGTGTGAACGTCAGTTACTTGGAACCCAGCCTGCTCGACTCGTGAGGCAAGCAGACCGACGGGCCAGAAGTATGCAGTCGTCACGGCGTGGTCGAAGGGCACGAGTTCAGGTCCCTCGAAGAAGCCGATGGCCAGACCTCCATCGGGTCGTATGCACCGCGCAAACTCGGTCAGGGGCACGCCGATCTGGTCCGGGCTTGTGTGGATCAACGAGAACCAGGCGAGCACTCCTCCTAAGCTCGCATTCTCGACGCCCAGCCGGTCTGCGCGACCGATTCGGTAGGTGACCTCGGGATGTTGCCGACGAGCGTGGTCGATGAATTCCGGCACGGGATCGACACCCTCGACGGCCAATCCTCGCTCTGACAGGTAGCTCGTCCACTGGCCCGGACCGCAGCCAATGTCGATGATGCGCCCGTCGACGCCCTGCGCCCACGCGAGCAGGTATTCGCGATCGAACTCGGCTACGGCTTCGATGCTGTCGAACAAGCTGATGTACTCCGCCGACCGCTTCGTGTACGCCTCTGGAACCTGTATGCCGGCCACGCAGGCTGATCCTATGGATCGGCGTGAGGAGTAAGCCCTCCCAACCACGTTTCCGACGACAACCTTCGACGGCCGGTCCTCCAACGCCCCCATAACTGCATCGCTCTGCGCTCGCTCGATGGCGTCGGATCGGGCAAGGGGTATCGGGTTTGGTGCTCAGCCGAGGGCGAGGGTCGAGGCACCGTTGGTGCCGTTGAAGGTGAGCGCCTTCAAGCCTTTACCTGCGCAGGCGGTGTTGATGGTGGGGATTGTTCGATCGGCAATCAGGGTGCCGGAGCTGCCGTTGCCGTTCGGTGTGCTGAACGACCCGGTCAGCGTGGCGCCCGAGAGTTCGATCGTGAACGGTGACGGGTTGTGCAGGGTTGAGCTGGCGAACCTGACGGCGGTGTTGGCGAGGTAGACCGCGTCGGCTTGGTATTTCACGATGATCTTGGCCGCGAGCAGGTTGCCGGACAAGAACGTGGTGCAGGTCGTCCCCGCGGGCAAGGTCCCGGTAGCGGTCAGGGTGGCGCCGGTGATGGTGCCGGTCTTTTGGGCCGTGGAGCCGGTCGGGGCGCTGAGCGTTCCGGTGAACTTGTAGGTGACCGGTGCGGCCGACGCGACGTTGGTCAACGCGGTCGTGAACTTCAAGGCTCCGGTGACGACACCGTTGAGTGTCCCGGTCGCTTTGACCGTGGGATAACTCGCAACCCCGGAGAACGTGGTGCCGAGCACGTTCATTGTGTACCCGTCGCCGGAATACAGGAGAAAGTCGAACGGTCCTCCGTTGCCGTAGTACGAGCCGAACTGGAACACGATCCGCGTCGCCGTGTACGTGCTCACCACCAGACCGATCTTGTTCTGGTCGGGACCGTTCCCGGCATCCCAGAAGTCCTCGCTGAACCACAGCGCGGTGCCGAACGTGTCGCCGGTGAAGGAGCCGATCGGCGTGCCGGGCGGTTCGGTTCCGAAGTTCGTGCCCTTGACCGTGATCGTCGGCGTGGTGACGGTTCCGGTGACCGCGACGCTGGCGATCGTCGCATAATGCACCGTGGCCGAAAACTGCGCGGCCGCAACGTGCATCGAGTACTGGTCTCCGTCGACGAGCGTGTATCCGCCGCCGGTGCCGTAAAACGAACCGAACGTGAAGTCGATCTCGGTATCGGTGTACGAACTCACGACCAAGCCGATGCAGTCGTCCTCGGTCGCGGTCATCCGCCCGGCCGTCCAGCCCTGCGTCACATCCTGCAAATACAACAACGACGCGAAGTTCTCGCCCGTCGCAGCACAGTTCGCCGCCGACCCCACCGGCTCGGTCCCGAACCCGGTACCCGTCACCACCACCGTCGGAGCCGACGCCGAACCCGTCACGGAGACACGGCGAATGACCGCGCCCACCGCGCCCGCCTCGGCCGCAGGCGCGAACAGCACCACCGCCGACGCCAGACAGATCGACGCAAGACCAGCCCGACCAACCCGACCAACCCGACCAACCCGACATGATCCCACCCCTACGACGCGGACCAAACGTTTCCGACATATCCACCTCACGCCCGTCCGCGATGGCGCCGACCGCCACCACAAAAGTCTCACCCGACCGGCCTCACTCCAGCAACCCGCCGACGGTTACGACCCGACGGCAAGGCGGCTGCCCGCACCGAACTGCCTGATCGATCGGTCCACGCGCGCGTAGTCCTCGGCAGGGCAACATGTCCGCGTGACGGCCTTCGATCTCGACACCTTCATCGATTCCTGCATCGCAGCGAGCGCAGAGATCGAACCGACAGCGGCGTTACGCGAAGTCGTCGAGCGGGCGATCCGTGACCCCGGCGGCCTCGACGCCGCGTTTCCCATACCGGTCGACCCCTCCGATGACGGCGTGTTGTTCTCCTCCGCCAACCTGTTCGTGGCACAGGCCTTGTTCCCACGAGGTTTTGCGTCTGGGATCCACGACCACACCGTCGTCGCCATTATCGGTCCGTGGGCGGGATACGAGGACAATCGTCTATTCCGTCGAACGGCCGCAGGTGTCGAACCGACCGAGGTACGACGCGTTCACGCAGGCGAAGTGCTCGTCTTGGACGCTGACGCGATTCACGACGTACATGCCCCCTCGCGGACATGGACCGCGGCGTTACACGTATACCTAGGCGACATCACGACGTTGGGTCGTAGCTCATGGAAGCGTGTCGACGCCCCGCCGTCGCCGTTCGTCGGCGCCGACATGGAAACCCGGTGGATGGCCGCGGCAAGGGCAACCGGCCTCATACGTGACGCGTGACCTTCGACGGCGACGCCGACCATCCCTGCCGCTCTGTACTCGCCGCGCCGGCTTGCGATCGGGCAATCCCCCCGGGGGGGTGCGATTGCCGGCGCTTCCGCTCGTCGCCGGGCACCGCGGGCGTCGTTGCGTGAGAAGCGACGCGGTACGGGATACCGCAGCGTGATCTAGGGTCGGCTCGTGCCGACAGGCAGGACGAGCAAAGCGCTCGACGTAGGTACATGGCCCGCCTTCGCAGACCTGGTAGAGCACTGCGACGCGTTTCCGAGTGGTTGCTGGTGCATGGCATTTCATGCCGAGGGTGTCGACAAAGGCGGCGATCACGCCGGCATCAACCGTGAGCGGAAGCGGGCCCGAGTAACCGCGGGAACTGCGCACGCCGCTCTCGTGTTCGAGAAGGACATCTGTGTGGCGTGGTGCCAGTTCGGACCTCCGGACGAGTTGCCGAGGATCAAGAGCCGTGCTGCCTACGAGCGAACTCTCACCGCACTGCCGGACTGGCGGATTGCGTGTTGCTTCGTAGCCAAAGGACATCGACGCCAGGGTGTTGCGGGGACTGCCTTGAAGGGTGCCCTCGATCTGATCGCGGGTCTCGGGGGTGGAGTCGTCGAGGGATATCCCGAACCGGCCGGTTCGGTTCCGGCAGGATTCCTGTTCAACGGTTCCCTCTCGACCTACGAGAGTCTCGGATTCACCAGGGATCGGATGATCGGGAAGCATCGCTGGGTGGTGACTCGATTCGTCGAACCGACCTGATCTCCGCGTCAACGTCGCCACGGGATGGCGGACTCCTCGACAGCACCCGTCTAAGGCTCTGACCCGCGCCGAACTGCCTGATTGAGTCGTCGGCGCCGGAAGTTGGGCTCGTGACCGGGCGATCCGCGCGTGGTAGACATGTCGAGGTGAATGCGATGAGGGCGGCTGATCTTGGAGCATCGATCGCTGCCGGCATACCGGAGCATCATTCGGTATACACATGGTTGCGAATGCTGAACGAAGTCGAGGCGACCTACGACGTCGATAGCGGACGGTGTCCGCGCTGCGGGCGGGTGTTGCCCAGGGGTTCGGTTGGTCCTGCGTTCGGGGGGTCCGGGCACGGGGGCGGCATCGGCATTCCCCGGATGCCGGGCGAAATAGAAGCGGAATGTCTCGTTGACGGGCGGCGCGGCCGACACGGCCGAGACTTCCCGCTCGATGAACTGTTGGCGGCGTCGCGGCAGGTCCTCGACGGGCTGGTCGACAAGGGTTGGAAACGGTACGCACGTCGACTGGAGCATGCGCTCGCGTCGTCGACCGACGCGAACCTTCAGGCCGAGGCGGCGGGCCAGGAGCTGGAGCGCGTGCGCCGCTTCGGACCGGGCGCGCTGGAACCGGGAGCGGAACTGGAAACCCTCGTGACATCGCTCGCTCGCTACTGGCCGCGGACTGCGCAGTCGAGCGGACGGTGACGCAGAGCGGCGCCGACGGCGAAGTTCTGACGGTGAATGCGCGCGCACTTCGGGCGGCGCGGGACCTCGCGTAAGCCAGATGACTCCCGATCGGGCGCTCGGCGTAACGGGGCTCGATCTGTGATACTCGCTCGATGGAGCTGGAACTCAAGGGCGGGGTCGCGAACGTGGGAGCGGTGAGCCGAGTTGGCGAGCATGTTCTTCGGCCCGCGAACGCGCATACGCAAACGATCCACCGGTTCTTGCGTCATCTCGCCGATGAGCGCTTCGACGGTGCTCCGATCCCGGTTGGTGTCGGTCAGGACGGCAGGGAGCGGCTCCGGTTCATTGTCGGCGATGTCGCGCTGCCGCCATATCCGCAGTGGGCTCGCACCGACGAGGCGTTGGCGTCCATCGCCCGACTGATGCGCCGCTTCCACCGCGCGGCCCGCACCTTCGCGGTGTCGGCGGACGCCACATGGAGCGACGAGATGGCCGATTTCGAGAGCGG
Source organism: uncultured Actinomycetes bacterium (assembly GCA_963829195.1). Taxonomy (GTDB): domain Bacteria; phylum Actinomycetota; class Acidimicrobiia; order IMCC26256; family PALSA-610; genus PALSA-610. Next base: position 213,243 of record CAWHHS010000005.1, on the reverse strand, counting down.
GCCCGTCATCTGTCACAACGACGTGTGCCTGGAGAACGTCGTCTTTCGCGACGGCGAAGCCGTCGCCCTGTTGGATTTCGACTTCGCGGCACCGGGTCGGCCGGTGTACGACCTGGCGTGCTTCGCGGTATGTGCGTGCCGATCGACGACGCCGAGAACCGCGGACGGTTCGGCTGGCAAGAAGACGACGATCTGCCCGCGCGGTTGCGCCTGGTGGCGGATGCCTACGGGCTCGGCATCGAGGAGCGAACCGACATGGTCCGCGCGCTCGACAACTCGATCGCTCACGGCGGCGAGTTCGTGCAGCGTCGAGTCGACGCGGGCGACCCGAACTTCACCGCGATGTGGGCGGAAATGGGCGGCATGGCGCGCTTCGACCGACGACGCGCGTGGTGGCACGCGTCGCGTCCACAGTTCACCGCAGCGATGACCTGAACGCGCCGGATCGACAGCGGTATAGGGGCGTCAACGCATCAGCGCCTCGATCGAGTGGATCCGGGCGACGCGGCCGTTCTCCAACCCTGTCTAGAGTGCGGCAATGGAAGAAGCTGTTCGAACCGCAGTGACCGGCCTGAGACCAGGGGACGTCATCACGTCCAAGCAGCTCGCGGCTCGCTCGATCTCGACCAGAACGAAGTTGGCATCTGGCTCGACGTCCTCGCCGCGGAAGGCCTGCTCATCCCTGAGCACGCGATTCTGGCCGAGGCCGCCGACGCGAAGCCCGAAATCCACTATCGAGTCCCACTGAACGGCTGACGTCCGACTGCTCAGACAGGCGATCGGCCACGTGCCGTCCGGAAGGCGTCCGCGCCGGTCGTCGTACACTCGCCGGTTGATGGAGCACCCGCTGCGCCGGCCGGAGTTGCTCGTGTGCGCCTTCCGGGGACACGTGACCCCCGGCGCATCGGTGCGCACTCTCGACGAACGGCACGCGGCGTTCGCGCGCGCAACGGTCGACGGCCGTCGCCTCGTGCAGTGCCTGCGCTGCCGGGACTGGATCGTCGCCGCGGCGACGCCGGACCCGGTCCGCACCACAATCGATTCGGCCGACGCGCTGCCGCGGCCCCGGCGGGGGGACGCGCTGCGCCAGGCAATCGTCGTGCGGCTCATCGCGGTCGACCGGACGGTGCACGCGGCCGCGTTCGCCGCCGTCTGTGCCGCGGCGCTGGCGGTCCGGTGGAACCTGGCCGCGATCCACGGTTGGGCCACGTCGACGCTCGACGCGCTCGAGAGCGCGCGCCGCGGTCAGGGCGGAGCGAGCACGCACGGCTTCACCGCGGCCTTGCTCACGCGCCTCGGGAACGTGCGGCCGCACTCGCTCGCCGTCCTCGCGATCTTCGCCGGGGTCTACGCGGCCGTCTCCGCGACCGAAGCGGTCGGCCTCTGGCGCGAGCGCCGTTGGGCCGAGTACCTCACCGTGCTCACCACCGCCGGCTTCCTCCCGATCGAGATCCACGAGCTCGTCGCCCGCGTCACGTTCGTTCGCGCCGGTGCGATGGTGGTCAACCTCTTGATCCTCGTGTACCTCGTGATCTCCAAACGGCTCTTCGGCATTCGCGGCCACGTCGACGTTCCTCCGCCCGAGCCGATCGAACCGCTTCCCGAGCTCGTACCAATCGACGCGCCCTCGCCGTGACACCGAGGCGCCACGCCCGCTGTCGTCGGCGTCAGGGACGCAACACCGCGTGGGCGACCAGGTCGGTGCCGAACGCGGTGAGGATCGCGAGGTACAAGAGACCCGTCGCGGCCATGACCGCGGAGTAGTAGCGCTCGCGCAGCGCGGCCCACGTCATCCCGACGAGACCGATCGTGAGGAGCGCGCAGCCGATCCAGATCCAGCCGAGCACACCGTGGTAGCCGTCGTCGATGCCGCCGTTCAGCACCTGCACCATGCCCGTCGGCCACAGGAATGCCACGACCTCGAACGGCCAGGCCGCGGCGGTGGCGAGCACCAGCTCCTTGATCGGGCCACGGGGCAGACCGGGCTGCACGAGATACCAGTGACCGAGCAGCATCGCGTCGCTCACACCGCCGAGGAAGACCGCGCCGACAACGAGTCGCACCAGCGCGAGCAGGTACGGGCCGCCGGCGAACTGCGCGGCCGCGAGGAGCCCGGCCGCACCGAGCACGGGGGCGACGAGGTCGAGGACGGGCGGGAACTCGGGCCCTCGCTCGGTCGCCTCCTCGCCGGCCCGGCCGATCATCGCCGCGACCCGGGCGCGCCGTGCCGCGCGCACTTCTTCGCGTCCCTGCACACCCGCGGCCCGGCGCTGCACCGAGACGCCGAGCGCGACGAGTGTCGCGAGCACGCAGCCGATCGCCGATGCGGCCGCGATGACACGGGCGGGCGAGAGGTCGCCGGTGAAGAAAACGAACGCCGCGCCGGCGCCGAGCGTTCCGAAGACGATGCGGATCAGCCAGCCGTAGCCGAGGCTCACCTCGCGCCGGCGCGTGGTGACCCAGCCGAACAGCAGGCCGCCGGTGGCCCACTGCAGGAGAAAGGTCGCGGCGTCGAGCTTCACGCAACGATCGCGATGTCGCGCGCTGCGACGTTGAGGCGCACCGGTCCGTCGACGGTCGCGACCACGATGTCCTCCAGGCGCATCCCGAACCGTTCGGGAACGTAGATGCCGGGCTCGACACTGAACGCGTTGCCCGGTTCGAGCAGTCGGGAGTTGCCCGCGACCATGTACGGGTCTTCGTGCGCCTCGGTGCCGATGCCGTGCCCGACCCGGTGCACGAAGTACTCGCCGAGGCCCGCGCCGGCGATCACCGCGCGCGACGCGGCGTCGACGTCCTCGCACGGAGTGCCCACGGTCGCGGCGACCACGCCCGCCTCCTGCGCCGCGACCAACACGGCGTAGGCATCGTTGATCTCGGCGGTCGGCTCGCCGACGTGGAACATGCGGGTGATATCGGAGCAGTAACCGGCCATGGTCCCGCCGAAGTCGCACAACACGATGTCGCCGTCGACGATCGTGCGCGTGGCAGTGGGCTCGTGGTGCGGGCTCGCCGCGTGCGCACCGGCCGCGACGATCGCAAAGTTCGCGCGGTCGTGGCCGGCCGCCAGCATCCGCTCGACGAGCTCACGATGCACGTCGAGCTCGGTGCGCCCCGCGAACGACGCCGTTCGCATCTCGCCCGCGATGGTGTCGACCGTGTGCGCGGCGCGGGTCAACGCGTCGATCTCGTCGGCGTCTTTGACCATGCGGATCGGCGCGACGACGTCGGTGGCGCGGACGAAGACGCACGACGGCACTTCGCGCTGCAGGTCGAGGACGAACCGCGCCCAGGTGTGGTCGCCGATCGCGACCCGGCGCGCCGATCGCCGGATCATCCCCGCCACGAGCGCGACCGGATTCTCGGTCTCCTCCCAGGTGACGATCTCGTACAGCTCGTTCCGGCGCTCGACGCGCGGCGCCTCCAGCCGGGGGACGACGAGCTGCGCCTCGCCGGTACGCGGGAGCACGAGCATCGTGAGCCGTTCGAGCGGCATCGCCTCGTAGCCGGTGAGGTACGGAAGGTCGGGACCCACCGAGAGCAGCAACGCGTCGATGTTGATCTCGACCATGCGGGCCCGGACGTGTGCAAGGCGGTCGGCGTACTTCACGCGTCGATCCCCGGGAGCCCGTCGATGCTCAGCGCGTTCTTGGTCTCCCAGTACGCGCTGATGCCGTCGTCGCCCTTCGTTCGTGCCCAGTCGAGGAGACGATCGCGATCGTCGACGAGGTCCATGAGTGGCACGGCGTAGCCACACGACGTCGTGACCCGCTCGACCGCGACGTCGATGATCGCGCGGCGGCCGGGAAGCTCCGGGAACTCGCCCGCGAGGTCGTCGAAGCCCGGCGCCCCGAGGGGGTGGACCGTGCCGCGGCCGTAGATGCGCGAGATGCGCGGGTTGCCGTTGAACGCGCAAGCCATGAGTGTGATCCGCCCGTTCTCGCGCAGGTGCGCGATCGTCTCCACTCCGCTGCCGGTCAGGTCGAGATACGCGACCCGGTCGGCCGCGAGCACCCGCAACGTGTCGTAGCCCTTGGGTGAGAGGTTCACGTGGCCCGCGTCACCGCTCGGCGCGGTGGCGACGAAGAACATCGGTTGTTCGCGCCACCACTGCGCCAGATCGGGGCGCAGGGACGAGAAGCGCTCGGCCATGCGCCCATTATCTCAGTGCGGTGCGGAAGCGAACTGATCAGCGCCTTCGCGGGCGTGGTAGCTGGAACGGACGAGGGGCCCGGATTCGACGTGCGCGAACCCGAGCGAGTCGCCGAAGGCGCGCAGCGCCGCGAACTCGTCGGGATGCCACCACTTCGCGACCGGAACGTGCCCGGACGACGGCCGCAGGTATTGGCCGATGGTGAGAATCCCGACGCCGACCGCCCGGAGGTCAGTCATCGCGGCCCGCACCTCGGCGTCGGACTCACCCATCCCGAGAATCAGGCCCGACTTCGTGACGAGCCCCGCGGCCCGGGCCCGGGCGAGCACCGCCAACGAACGGGCGTATCCCGCCGACGGCCGGACCGCACGCTGCAGCCTCGCCACCGTCTCGAGATTGTGGTTCAGGATGTCCGGGCGCGCCGCGAAGATCGTCTCCAGTGACGCCGCATCGCCCTTGCAGTCGGAGATGAGGAGCTCGACCGCGGTGCCGGGGCTCGTCGCGGCGAATGGCGTCGACCGTCGCCGCGAATCCCGACGTGCCGCCGTCGGCAAGGTCGTCACGCGTGACACAGGTGATGACGGCGTGCGCGAGCCCGAGCGCGGCGACCGCGTCGGCGACGTGCTGCGGCTCCTCGGTGTCGAGCGCCAGCGGCTTGCGGGTGTCGACCTGGCAGAAGCCGCACGCGTGGGTGCAGCGGTCGCCGTTGATCATGAAGGTCGCGGTGCGGTCGGCCCAACACTCGTAGATGTTCGGGCACCCCGCTTCCTCGCACACCGTGTGGAGGTCGAGCTTGCGCGCGAGTTGTTTCAGCTCGAGGTACCCGTCGTCGAACTTCGCCCGCACCCGCATCCACTCGGGGCGCTTGCGCGTCAAGGCGATCTCGACTCCGGCCGGCTGCTCCCCCGCCGGTGCGGGCGCGCCGAGCTGCGAGCGATCGGCGCGCTGCCAGGCGATGTCCTGACGGTCGCCGGCGTCGCCGCCGAACGCCGCCGCGAACCGTTCCACCACCCGATCGACCACGGCCCGCATCTCGACGGGGTGACCGAGCACCTTCGCCATCGAGGTCACGCCCCGGTCGCGGATCCCGCACGGGACGATGTGGCCGAACATCGACAGGTCCGGGTCGACATTGAGTGCGAAGCCGTGCCGGGTGCGGCCGCGGGACACCCGGACGCCGATCGCGGCGATCTTCTCTCGATGTTCGGGGTCGGGGCCGACCCAGACGCCCGTATACCCCTCCGAGCGAAAGGCACTGATGCCGAAGTCGGCACACACCGCGATGAGGACGTCTTCGAGGCGGCGGACGTACGCCACGACGTCGCGCTGGCCCGCGCGCCACTCGGCGAGCGAGACGATCGGATACCCCACCAGCTGCCCCGGACCGTGGTACGTCACGTCACCACCGCGGTCGGCCTCGACGAGCGCGGCGCCGACCGACGCGGGCTCGCGCAGGATGTGCTCGGTCTTCGCGCTCGAGCCGAGCGTGTAGACGTGCGGGTGCTCCTGCAACAAGAGATAGTCGGAGTCGCTGTGCTCGTGGATCGCGCGCTGCAGCACCTCGGCTTCGCCGTAGGGCACGAGCCCGAGCCAACGCGACCGAACGGTCACGCGAGCTCGGCTTCCCAGTCGTGCGTCTCGAGCACGGTGCGCAGGGCGTTCAGGAACGAGGCCGCGTAAGCCCCGTCGAACGCGCGGTGGTCCCAGGTGAGCGAGAGATAGCCGACGTGATGCACGGCGATCGCGTCGTCACCGTCGGGTCCCTCGACGACGACGGGCTCCTTGCGGATGCCGTCCGTCGCCATGATCGCGACCTGCGGTTGGTTGATGATCGCGAACGTCTGCGTCGTCCCGAACGGGCCCATGTTCGTGATCGTGAACGTGCCACCGACGATCTCGTCGGGGCTCAGCTGCTTCGACTTCGCGCGTCCGGCGAGGTCGCGGATCTCTCGGGCGATGAGGCGCAACCGCTTGCCGTCGGCGCTGCGGATCACCGGTGCGATGAGGCCCTTGAAATCGAGGTCGATCGCGATGCCGAGGTTGACGTCGCGGTGCACGACGAGGGTCTCGCCCTCGACGCTCGCGTTCACGTGCGGGTACTCGTGCACGACGTCGCAGAACGCACGGGTGATGAACGGCAGGTAGGTCAGCGCGAAGCCCTCCTCCGCCTTCCACTGGGCCTGGTGCGCACGGCGGACCCGTTCGACCCGTTCGAAGTCGACACGGACCGACGTGTACACGTGCGCGCTGGTCGCCAGCGACCGGACCATGTGCTCGGCCGTGCGCCGCCGGATGTTGTCGAACGGCACGATCTCGTCGCCCGCCGCCCGGGCCACGGGCTGCGCAGCTGCGGGCGCGGCCGAGGCCGCGGCGGCCGCGGGTTGCGGGGTCGGCGGCGCGGGTTGCGGGCCGCGGGCGCGGGCGGCCTCGAGGACGTCGTTGCGGGTGATGCGCCCGCCCTCGCCGCTGCCGCGGACGGCGGCCGGGTCGAGACCCTGCTCGTCGAGCAGGCGCCGGACGATGGGCGAGGTCAGCGTGCCCCCGCCGTTCGCGGCGGGAGCCGCCACGGGCGCGGGCGCCGGAGGCGGTGGAGGCGGGGCCGCAACCGGCGGTGCGGGGGCCGGGGCGGGAGCAGCCGCGGCGGGCGCGGGGGCGGGAGCAGCCGCGGCGGGTGCGGGGGCGGGTGCCGCCGGTGCGGGCGCGGGCGGTGCCGCGGCCGCGTTGGCGTCGGCGGAGATCACCGCGAGCCGCGCGCCGACGGGCACGGTCTCGCCCTCCTGCACGACGATCTCGGTGACGAACCCCGCCTCGGGCGCCGGAACCTCGGAGTCGACCTTGTCGGTCGAGACCTCGAACAACGGCTCGTCCGCGTCGATCTTCTCGCCGACCTGCTTGAACCACTTGGTGATCGTGCCCTCGGTGACCGTCTCACCGAGCTGCGGCATCGTGACGTCCATGAGCTCCTCGACTTCTTTCGAACCGTGAACGGGCTACCCGTGCAGCGAGCGCCCGGTGAGTGCGAGCACCGACTCGCCGAACAGCTCGGACAAGGTCGGGTGCGCGTGGATCAACAGACCCACATCGGCCGGGGTGGCCTCCCAATTGACGCTGAGGTACGCCTCGGCGATCAGCTCGGTCGCCCACGGCCCGGCGATGTGCACGCCGAGGATCGCGCCACCGTGCTCCGCGACGATCTTCACCATTCCGTCCGTCTCGCCCACGATGAGCGCGCGGCCGTTCCCCATCCAACGGTGCACGGACGTCTCGACGTCGAAACCACGATCCTTGGCCTGCGCCTCGCTCAACCCGCAGAAGGCAACTTCGGGATGGCAGTAGATACCCCACGGCACCTTGTCGTAGTCGAGGGGTACGGGATCCTCGCCGAGGATCGTCTTGATCGCGACGATCGCCTCCGAGAACGCGACGTGGGCGAGCTGCGGGGTCGCCACGACGTCGCCGACCGCGTACACCCCGTCGACGTTCGTACGCATGTTCCCGTCGACGACCACGAAGCCGCGCTCGTCGACCTTCACGCCCGCGCCGTCGAGTCCGACGTTCTCCGACCGCGGGCGGCGGCCGACGGAGACGACGACCTTGTCGACCGCCAGCGCCTCCTCACCCTTCGTCCCCTCGAACCGCACCGCGGTGCCGTCGTAGCCGAGCACCCGCACGCCGGTGTGGGTCTTGATGCCGCGCTTTTGGAACGCGCGGACGACCGTCTGCGCGACCTGCTGATCGACGCCGGCGAGGATCTGCGGCAGCGCCTCCAGGATCGTGACCTCCGCGCCCGCGTCGACGAGGAAGGAGGCGAACTCGCAACCGATCGCACCGCCGCCGATCACGACGACACGCGTGGGGACGTCGGCGAGTTGGAGCACCTCGTCGGACGAGAGCACGCGGTTCCCGTCGAACGCGAGCCCGTCGACGTCGAGCCCGCGGGGTGCCGAACCCGTCGCGATGACGACGTTGCGGCCGCGGATCGTGGTGCCGTCGGAGACGCTGATCGAGCGCGCGTCCGGGCCGAGCGTGCCGGTGCCGGACACGACGGTGACCTTGCGGCCCTTCAGCAGCGATTCGAGCCCCGAGGTGAGGCGATCGACGACGGCCTGCTTGCGGGTCTGGGAGGTCGCGAGCTGGAGCGAGGGGTCCGAGGTCACGACGCCGAACTCGGCGGCGGTGCGGACCGTGCGCAGGACCTCGGCCGTCTGCAACAGCTCCTTGGCCGGGATGCAACCCCGGTGCAGGCAGGTGCCGCCGACGCGCTGTTCCTCCACCATCGCGATGCTCAGGCCCGCGGCCGCGCCGTAGAGGGCCGCGGCGTACCCACCCGGGCCGCCGCCGAGGATCACCAGATCGAAGTCGTCGGGCATCTCACCGAGTCCTCTCGCAGTCGTATCTGCTCATCGGTTCACGATGACGACCTGCAACGCGAACGCGACCAGGATCACCAAACCGGTCAGCGCCGCAAGGATGATGTAGGTGCGGGTGCTCACGGCGACGCCGGCCTTCTCAATTCGGTCCGTATGCGCTGTTTGCGCACGCTCCGAGGGTAGCCCTCGGTCCCGCCGGTTCCGGCCCGCCGGCGCGTTCGGCCCGCGGGCCCGTGGCGTACAGGCGAGTAACCTGTCATGTTCGTGGTCGAGCGCGTACAGCGGTTGGCGAGCGCCGCCAGGAGGCTGCCGGTGCCCGAAGGCACCTGGGCCATCGGCGCGGGCCTGCTGATCGTCGGCCTGAGCGCGTACGGCTTCCAGGTCATCGCGGCCAAGCGGCTCTCGACCGCCGACTACGACGCGCTCAACGCGTTGTGGGCGATGGTCTTCGTGTTCTCGCCGGGGCTCTTCCAACCGCTCGAGCAGGAGGTCGGACGCGCGGTCTCCGCCCGCCGGGCGAGAGGCGTCGGCGGCGGGCCGGTCGTGAAGCGGGCGGCGCTGCTCGGCGGGATGCTCGCCCTGGCCGTGGGCGTGGCCGCCGCGGCGGCGTCGTCGCCGATCATCCACCACCTCTTCAAGGGCCGCGGGATCCTGCTGGTGGGGCTCTTCCTCGCGATCGCCTGTTACTACGTCGCGTACATCACCCGCGGCGCGCTCGCGGGGAACGGGCGCTTCGGCGTGTACGGCCTGATGATCGGGGCCGAGGGCACCGTGCGCATCGTCGCGTGCGGCATCCTGTTCGCAGTCGGTGTCGAGTCCGTCGGGCTCTACGGGCTCGCGCTCGCCGCGCCGCCGATCTTCGCGGTCGCCATCTCGCTGCGCGGCCAGCACGACCTGATGCCGACCGGACCCGAGGCGCCGTACTCGGAGCTGTCGGGCGCGCTCGTGTGGCTGCTGCTCGGATCGGTCCTCGCCCAGTTGCTCTCGTACGCGAGCGTGTTCGGCGTCAACCTGCTCGCGACCACGAGTGCGCAGAAGGACGCGGCGTCGCACTTCATCACCGGGCTGTTCGTCGCCCGGATCCCCCTGCTCCTCTTCCAGGCCGTGCAGGCCGCGCTGTTGCCCAAGCTCGCGGCGCTCGCGAGTGAACGCAAGCACGAAGAGTTCCGCTCGGGGATGCGCGAGCTGATGGCGGTCGTCGCCGCGATGTGTATCGCCGGCATCGTGGCCGCGTCGCTCGTCGGCCCGTGGTTCGGCAAGAAGCTGTTCGCCGACAAGTGGGATCTCGGCCACCGCGACCTGTTCCTGCTCACGCTCGCCGCGACCGCGTTCATCCTCGCTCTCACGCTCGCGCAGGGCCTCATCGCATTGAAGTCGTACAAGCAGAGTGCGTGCGGCTGGATCGTCGGTGTCGCCGTGTTCGTCGTGGTCGACGCCCTCGGTCACGATCTGATCCTGCGCAACGAGCTCGCGTTCCTCGCCGGGGGCGTGTCGGCCGCGCTGGTCCTGACCGCGCTCCTGGTGCCCCGCCTGCGCCACGGCGACGCGACCTTCCGGGACTTCGCCGAGGTCGCCGAGCACGAGCCACTCGAGATCTGATCGTGACCGGGCGATGAGCGCGCTGCGAAGAGAGGTTCCCGAGGACGGACCGGAGAGCCGTGTCCCGGCGCTGATCCGGCTCGCACGCCCGAAGCAGTGGGCGAAGAACGTGCTCGTCGTCGCCGCGCCCGGCGCCGCGGGCGTGCTCGGCGACGGCACCGCGCTGGTGCGCATGCTGGTCGTGTTCGTGTGCTTCTGCCTCGCCGCGAGCGGCACCTATTTCCTCAACGACGCCCTCGACGTCGAGGCCGACCGCCGGCATCCGACCAAGCAGAGCCGCCCGATCGCCGCGGGCGAGGTCTCCGTACGCACCGCGGTGACGGGTGGTGTGCTGTTGCTCCTCGCTTCCGTCGCGCTGTCCTTCGCGGCCCGCTGGCAACTGTCGCTCATCGTCGGCGGCTACATGCTGCAGACGGTGCTGTACAGCCTCTGGCTCAAGCACGAGGCGGTCCTCGACCTCGCGTGCGTGGCCTCCGGGTTCGTCCTGCGCACGATCGCGGGGGGCGTGGCGGTCGGGGTGAAGATCTCGCCGTGGTTCCTGATCGTCGCCGGCTCGGCGTCGCTGTTCATGGTGACGGGCAAACGCCACGCCGAGATGATGGAGCTCGGCGACAGCGCCGGCAGCCACCGGCGCACCCTCGCCAAGTACTCGCGCGAGTTCCTCGTGTACGTGCGCTCGGTCTCGTCGAGCGTGACGATCCTGGCCTATTGCATCTGGGCGTTCGAGAAGTCGTCGACGGTGGGCGACCCGACGTGGTTCGAGTTGTCGATCGTGCCGTTCGTGCTCGGCATCCTGCGTTACGCCCTGCTCCTCGAGGAAGGCCGCGGCGGCGCGCCGGAGGATCTCGTCCTCGGCGACCGCGTCCTGATCGCGATGGGCGCGATCTGGGCGATCCTCTTCGCGATCGCGGTGCACGGGTCGTGAGATGACGGCTTCCGAGGTCACGGTCCCGGAGCTGCTCTCGGGATGGGGGCGAACCGCGCCGACGCTCGCGACCGTCTACCGCCCCGACGACCTCGAGCGCATCGTCACCCGGGTCGCGGCACCCGGTCCCCGCGGGCTCATCGCCCGCGGCCTCGGCCGCTCGTACGGTGATGCCGCCCAGAACGCCGGCGGCGACGTGCTGTCGTGCAGCAACCTCGATTCGGTGCTCGCGATCGACGTCGAGAAGGGCACGGTCACCGTCGAGAGCGGCGTGAGCCTCGACACGCTCCTGCGCGTGCTCCTCCCCCTCGGCTGGTTCCCGATGGTCATCCCGGGAACGAGCTACGTGACCGTGGGCGGGGCGATTGCCTCCGACATCCACGGCAAGTTCCGTCACGGCTCCTTCGCCGACTACGTCGAGCGCATGCGGATCGTCACGCCGACCGACGGCGCGCGCACGTTGGACCCCGACACCGACGTCGACGCGTTCTGGGCCACGAGCGGCGGCATGGGACTCACCGGCGTGATCACCGACGCGACCCTGAAGCTGCAGCCGGTGGAAACCGCCCGCATCGTGTGCGACACCGAACGCACGACCGACGTCGACGACTGCATGGCCCGCATGCTCGACGGCGACCAGGAATACCGGTACTCCGTCGCGTGGATCGACTGTCTCGCGACAGGTGCGCACCTCGGTCGCGCGGTATTGACGCGCGGCAACCACGCGACCTTCGACGACCTCCCGGCCGGCGACCGGGCGTCGGCGCGCCGGTACGCGCCGCACACGCTCCTCGGCACGCCACCGTGGCTGCCGAACCTGATCAACCTCGTCAGCGTGCGGGCCTTCAACGAGACGTGGTTCCGCAAGGCGCCCCGCGCACCCCGCCGCCACGTCGAGGGCATCAAGCCGTTCTTCTTCCCCCTCGACGGCGTGCGGGGATGGAACCGCGTCTACGGCTCGCGCGGCTTCGTGCAATACCAGTTCGTGGTGCCGTTCGGCGCCGAACACGTCGTACGGACCGCGCTCGAGCGTTTCGAGCGCGGCACGGGTCCCCACGTTCCTCGCCGTGCTCAAGCGCTTCGAGCACGACAGCCGCTCGCTGATCGGCTTCCCGATCTCGGGCTGGACCCTCGCGCTCGACATCCCCGCGTCGCCCGACCTCGCGGCCCTGCTCGACGGCCTCGACGAGATCGTCGTCGCGGCGGGCGGCCGTGTCTACCTGACCAAGGACGCCCGGTTGCGTCCCGAGCTGCTCGCGGCGATGTACCCCCGCCTCGACGACTGGCGTGAGGTCCGTGCCGCCCTCGATCCCGCCAACCTGCTGCGCAGCGACATGGACCGCCGCCTCGACCTGAGCGGCACCGGCCGCCACCGGCCCTGACGGGTACGTTCGCGTGATGGAGGATTCGCAGTGAGAGACGCGCTCGGACAGGTGCAGTCGGTGCTCGTGCTGGGCGGAACGTCGGAGATCGCGCTCGCGACGGCCGCCAAGATCGTCGCCGCCCGCGGCGCCCGGGTCGTGCTCGCGGCCCGCAAACCCGAGGCCTGCGACGCGGCGGCGACCGCACTGCGAGCCGCGGGCGCCTCGGAGGTGCACACGGTCGCGTTCGACGCGACCGACTTCACCTCGCACGAGAGCTTCGTGCGCACGACGTTCGACCGCTTCGGCGATTTCGACGTCGTGCTCGTCGCATTCGGTGTGCTGGGTGATCAGGCGCGGGCGGAGGTCGATCCCGCGGCCGCGCTCGAGATCGTCCAGACGAACTTCGCCGGGACCGTGTCGGTCAGCGTGCCGCTCGCGGCCCGGCTGCGCACCCAGGGCCACGGAACGCTCGTGCTGCTCTCGTCCGTCGCCGGCGAACGCGTGCGGCGCTCGAACTTCGTGTACGGCGCGTCCAAGGCCGGCATCGACGGCTACTACCAGGGTCTGGCGGCCGCGCTCGCCGGGAGCGGCGTGCACGTCATGATCGTCCGGCCCGGCTTCGTGCACACGAAGATGACCGCGGGCATGAAGGCCGCGCCGCTCTCGGTACGCGCCGACGACGTCGCCGACGCGATCGTGCGCGGGATCGCACGGGGCCGCGACGTCGTCTGGGTGCCGCCCGCGATGCGCTACGTGATGGCGGTGCTCCGGCACATCCCGACCGCCGTGTTCCGGCGCCTGCCCATCTCGTGACCGGGCGAATCTTCGCCGCCTTCGACTTCGACGGCACCATCACGCGGCGCGACTCGCTCGTGCCGTTCCTCGTGCACGTGGCCGGCCGCACGACGGTGCTCGCCGCGCTGGCCGCCGAATCGGCTCGCCTCGCGCTGGCGGCGGCCGGTCGCGGCGACCGTGACACCGCCAAGGAACGGGTGCTCACCCGCGTCCTGGCCGGGCAGCCGTACGCCGACGTCGAGGCCGCGGGCCGCGCCTTCGCGTCGCAGCTGACGCGTCGCGCGATCACCACCGAGGCACGCGAGCGCGATCGCGTGGCACCACCGCGAGGGCCATGAGGTCGCGATCGTGTCCGCGTCCCTCGACGTCTACCTCGATACCGTCGCCGCGACGCTCGGTGTGCAGCACGTCATCTGCACCAGCCTCGATACCGACGAGACCGGCGGGTGCACAGGACGGCTCCGCGGCGCCAACTGTCGCGGTCCCGAGAAAGCGGCGCGGCTGCGCGCGCTGCTCGGTGACGACGACGTCGAGCTCTGGGCCTACGGCAACAGCCACGGCGACGACGAGATGCTCGCGCTCGCACACCATCCGGTGAGAGTCCGCCGGGGCCGGGTGCGCCCGCTCAGAGCGGAGTGAGCCGGCCCGCGATGCCGACCGCGTTCCCGAACATGCGGCCCGCGGCGCTGCCGAGGTTCGGTGCATCGCCGAACGCGGCGACGACGCCGTCGCTGCGCAGCATCAGGTAGCCGCCGCCCGTTGTCGACGGCAGCATCGCGACGTAGGGAGTCGGCGCCATCGAGTTCGCGCCCGAGCCGTGGTACGGCGCGTCCCCGAATGCGAAGAGTCCGCCGTCGCGGGCGATCATCCAGTAGCCGTCGCCCTGCGGGCGCGCCGCCATCGAGACGACGGGCTGGTTGAGGCGGATCGCGCCGGTGGAGCCGAAGAAGCGCGCGTCGCCGAAGCTGAAGATCCCGCCGTCGCGCGCGTACAACCAGTAGCCGAGCCCGGTATGCGTCGGCGTCATGCCGAGGACCGGCGCGTTCAGGCGGAGTGCACCCGTCGAGCCGTAGAAGCGCGCGTCGCCGAACGTGAAGATCCCGCCGTCGCCGCCGACCAGCCAGTAGCCGTTGCCCGACGGGGTCGGCGCCATCCCGACCATCGGCGCGTTCAGGCGGTGCCCGTTCATGCACCCGTGGAAGGCGGCGGCACCGAATGCGTAGACGCTGCCGTCGGAGCCGAACAACCAGTAGCCGCGCGCGCGTCGGATGGGCGGAGATGCCGACGATCGGGCTCGAGGCCCGGAATCCCTGGATGGTGTGCGAGCGGCGCGCCGCCGAACGCCAGCACCTCGGCCGTGTCGGTCGCGATCCAGTAGCCGGTCCCGCTGATACGGCTCGCGACCTGGACGCGTATCGCCGGCAGCATCGGCTCGACGAGCTGGCCGGGACAGTCGGTCGACGACGTGTCGCGATGCCCGCAGATGTTGTAGATGTTCTCGACGACGCCGTTCGTAGCGAGGAACGCGCCGAAGCCGATCGGGTCGATCCCCCACCGCGCGCACTTCCACGCGAGCAGCGTGACCAGCGCGTTCACCATCGCGGGCGGCGGGTCGACGGTGTCGTACGTGCCCATCAGCGCGACGCCGATGGTGTTCGAGTTGTTGTTGATCGCGTGCGCGCCGCGCACGTTCGCGCCGTTGAGCTCACCGGTGTGGGAGGCACCCGCGGGATAGTTCTGGGCCCAGCGACCTTCGTAGATCCGGCCCTGCGGGTCGATCAGCCAGTTGTACGCGATGTCGATGTAGACGTCGGAGGTCTCGTTGGCGAGGATCCCCCGGCACAGTCCCGCGTAGTCGGTGATGTCGTTCGGCGTGCCGGTGTGGTGGACGATGATCTTCCGGACGCTGGCGTCGTAGATCCTGGCCGGGTTTGCGCAACGCCTCGTCGGCGCCCCACTCCGCGCGCGTGACGATGGCCGGCACCGGCCAGTTCGGTATCGCGGAGAAGAGCGGGGCCGCGTCGTCGATGTCGACCGCGTGCTCACCGCGCGGAAGCCGGAGGACGTACGGCGCGGCGAGCGCGGCGGCCCCGGCACCCGCCCCGAGTTGTAACGCGGCGCGCCGAGTCAGGCTCCGAGAAACGTGATCGCGGCTGTCGTCGTGCTGCACTGACCTCCCCCAGCTCTCCACCAGGGTCATCGGCAACTCAGCCCGCTTACGAAGCTACAGCGTACTGGTTCATGTGTGGTAGCAACCTTCGGTGTCTCCGACGGCGCGTCCGACCGTGGCGATCGACGTTACGCCGCTCCTGGGCGCGCGCAGTGGCATCGGGGCCGCGGTCGCCGAGATCGTCGCCGCCCTGCGCGCGCTCGAGGCCGGACCCGACCTCGTCCCCTACACGCTCAGCACGCGGGCCCGCCTGCAACGTGACGCCCTTGCCGCCCGAGACGCGTTTCGTCCCGATCCCGGCCCGCATCCTCCTGGGTTCGTGGGTCCGGTCCGACGTGCCGCGCATCGATCGCTGGCTCCGGCCCGCTCAGGTCGTCCACGCGACCAACTACCTCGCGCCGCCGGGTCGCCTCCCGACCCTCGTCAGCGTGTACGACTGCTCGTTCGTGCGCTACCCCGAGCTCTGCACGCCGGAGGTACGCGCATTCGACCCCGTGATCAGGCGCGCCGTCGCCCGCGGCGCGACCCTGCACACCGGATCGGAGTTCGTGGCCGACGAGATCGAGGAGATCTTCGGGCCGGGCCTGCGCGCGGCCGGGCGACTGGTCGTCGTCCCGCTCGGCATCCCCGCGCTCGGCGACGAGGCCCGCATGCCGGACGCGCGTCGCCGCCGCGCTCGGTGGGGCACCGTTCGTCGTGGCGATCGGCACGCTCGAGCCCCGCAAGAACTTCGCGCACCTCGTCGGCGCGTTCGGCGAGGTCGCCGACCGCCACCCCGACCTCCGCCTCGTCCTCGCCGGGCACGACGGTCCCGCCCGGCCCGAGATCGAGGCGGCGATCGCCGCGCCTGCCCGGCCGGGGTCCGCGAGCGGGTGATCATGGCCGGCTCGGTCTCCGACGCGGGACGGCGCGCGCTGCTCGAGCAGCGCGACGCTGCTCGCCTACCCGTCGATCTACGAGGGCTTCGGCTTCCCCGTACTCGAGGCCATGACCGCGCGGGTCCCCGTCGTGGCCGCGCGCGCCGGTTCGATCCCCGAGGTCGCGGGCGACGCCGCGATCCTCGTCGAGCCCACGAACGAACACGCGCTGGCCGACGCGATGGACCACGTGATCAGCGACGACCACCGCCCGCGCCGAGCTGATCGCCCGCGGGAGCGACCGCGTCCACGCGTTCTCCTGGGACCACACCGCGCGGGCGCTCGCGTCGTGTTACCGGCGGCTCGCGGAGCAACACGCGTGAGGGTCGCGTTGCACGCCGGCCAGCTGTTGCAGCCCGTCCCCGGCGGCATCGGCCGGTACGAGATCGCGCTGCTGCGCCGTCTCCCCGACCTCGGCGTCGACCCGATCGCCTTCGCGGCCGGCGCGCGCCCGCGCAGCGTCGCGCGCCGCGTCCCGTGGATCGACCTCGGCGCGCCGCACGGCAGCGTCCGCTACGAGCTCTGGCATCGCTTCCAACGCCCCGTCGTGCGCATCGAAGCCGACGTCGTCCACGCCCCGAGCCTCGCGATCCCACCGGTCGGCGACCGCCCGCTGGTCGTCACCGTGCACGACATCGCGTTCCGCCGCCTGCCCGAGGTCACCACGAAGCGGGGATACTCGTTCCACGACCGCGGTCTCGCGCTCGCACGGCGCCACGCCCGCCTGGTGCTGGTGCCGTCGGTGTTCACCGGTCAGGAGCTCGAACGGGAAGGATTCGAACCCGACCGGATCGAGGTCGTCCCGTTCGGCGTCGATCCGCCGGCGCCGCGCGATCCCGACGAGATCGACCTCGCCGTCGCGCGCGCCGGCGTCGAACCCCCGTACGTCCTCACCGTCGGCACCGTCGAGCCCCGCAAGGACGCCTCCACGATCGCGCGTGCGGTGGAGCACTTGCGGCGCTCGCGTCCCGGTCTCACGCTCGTCGTCGCGGGCCCGCCGGGCTGGGGCGACGTGCACGGCCTCGACCGTCCGTTCGTACGCACGATCGGGGCGCAGCCGTGGTCGGTGCTCGACGCGCTCTACCGGCGCGCCGAGGTGTTCTGCCTCGCGTCGTTGTACGAGGGCTTCGGCCTCCCGGTCGTCGAGGCGATGGCCCGCGGTGTGCCGACCGTCGCGACCACGGGTTCGGCCGTCGAGGAGATCGTGCAGGGCGCGGGTGCGCTCTTCGAACCGGGCGACGCCGCCGCCTGTGCCGCGCAGATCGGGCGTGTGCTCGACGACGCCGACCTGCGCGCGACGATGCGCCGCGTCGGTCTCGCCCGAGCGGCGGAGCTGAGCTGGGACCGGTGCGCCGAGGGTCACCGGCGCGCCTACGCCCGGGCTCTCGCGAGCACCGCTCCGTAGAATCCCTCCGTGCGCGTCCTGCTCGACGTCTCCGCCGTTCCCGCCCGCCCCGTCGGCGCGGGCGTCTACACGATCGCGATGGCCGGCGGTCTCGCACACCGCGGCGAGATCGAGCTCCATCTCCTCACCCGCCGCGACGACACCGCCCGCTGGCACGCGTTGGCCCCGGGCGCCGAAGTGCACGCCCTCGCACCGAACCGGCGGCCGGCCCGGCTCGCATGGGAACAGTTGTCGGGCCCCGCGGTCGCGCACGAGATCCGACCCGACGTCTGGCACGCGCCGCACTACACGATGCCGCTGCGCTCGCGGGTCGCGACGGTCGTGGCCATGCACGACCTGACGTTCTTCGACCATCCCGAGTGGCACGAACGCTCGAAGGTCGTCTACTTCCGGCGCATGATGCGGGCCGCGGCCCGCCGCGCCGACGTCATCCTCACCGGGAGTCACGACGCCGCCGACGCGATCCGCGCCCGCTTCTCGGTGAAGGGCGAGATCATCGTCGTGCACCACGGCGTCGACCACGATCGTTTCGCCCCCGCCGGTGATCCTTCGACCGACGAGGCCCGCGACTGGGAGGCGCTCGTGCGCCACGGGGTCGCCCGTCCGTACGTCGCGTTCGCGAGCACGATCGAACCGCGCAAGGACGTCCCGACCCTGGTGCGTGCGTTCGCAAGAGTCGCCCGCACGCACCCGGACCTGCAACTCGTCCTGGCCGGCGGCGACGGCTGGGGCCTCGCACAGGCGCGCGCCGCGATCACCGCGAGCGGTGTCGCGACACGCGTGCTCCGGCCGGGCTATGTCGACGACGCGACCCTCGCGGCACTGTTCCGGCGGGCCGACGTGATCGCGTACCCGTCGCTGGCCGAAGGGTTCGGAATGCCGGCCCTCGAAGCACTCGCGAGCGGGACACCGCTCGTCACGACGTCGGGTTCGGCCGTCGAAGAAGTGGTCGGCGACGCCGCGCTGCTCGTCCCGACCGCCGATCCCGACGCGCTCGCCCGCGCGCTCGGCACCGTGCTCGACGACCCCGAGGTCGCGGCCCGGTTGCGACGCGCCGGGCCGCCGCGCGCGGCGGAGTTCACATGGGAGCGTTCGGTCGACGCGCACATCGACGCGTACGGTCGCGCCGTGCGCCGCCAGCGCGAGCGGCCCGGCCACCGCGTCCGGACCGGCCGGCATCGGAACGGCCCTCACCGGATGAGGGCGCTCGTCACGGGCGCGACCGGCTTCGTCGGCCCTCATCTCCTCGCCCACCTGCTCGAGAGCGGCGACGACGTGATCGTCGCCGGCGACGCCGCCGGGGGCTTCGACCTCACCGACCGCGACGTCGTCCACCGCGTGCTCGCTGAACAACGACCCGAGGTCGTCTACCACCTCGCCGCGTTCTCCGATGTCGGTGCGTCGTGGCGCGACCCGACGGTGTGCCTGCGGGTGAACGTCGAGGGCACTGCGAACGTGCTCGATGCCGCGCGCGCGTGCGGGGCCCGGCGGGTCCTCGTCGTCGGGAGCAGCGAGGAATACGGCAAGATCGACGCCGGCGGCCCGCCACTACGCGAGGACGCGCCGCTGCGGCCGATCACGCCGTACGGCGCGAGCAAGGTCGCGGCGTCGTTCCTGGCCCTGCAGTCGTGGCTGGGTGCGGGCCTCGAGACCGTCCGGGTACGGGCGTTCTCGCACACCGGCCCCGGACAGTCGGACCGCTTCGTCGTTCCCGCGCTCGCGCACCGCATCGTCGCCGCGGGGCGCGAGGGGAAGTCGAGCATCCCGATCGGGGCGCGCGAACCCGTGCGCGACCTCTCCGACGTACGCGACGTCGTGCGCGCGTACCGCCTGCTGTTGCAGCACGGGGAGCCGGGCGGCGTCTACAACGTGTGCAGTGGCACGGGCATCTCGATCGGCGAGATCGCCGACGAGCTCGTCGTGCGCGCCGGCGGCGGGATCGAAGCGGTGGTCGACCCGGCGCTCGTGCGGCCGGTCGAGGTGCCCCGGCTCGTGGGCGACCCGGCCCGGCTCGTCGCCGCGACCGGATGGTCGCCGAAGTACACGATCGGCGAGACGCTCGACGCCGTCCTCGCCGACGCACACGCTCACGGTTCCTGACGGTCGAGCCAACCGAGCAGCGCCGCGATCGCCCGCGGGTCGTGGCGCAGCCGGTGCGGGCCGTTCGCGACGATCCGGGCTTCGACACAGTCACCGCCCACGGTCGCGAGCCGGCGCGCGTCCTCCACCGGTACGACGTCGTCGGCGCTGCCGTGCACGAGGAGCCACGGCCGCGGCGCGATGCGCTGCGCGGCCGCGACCGGATCGAGGTTGGAGATCGCACGGATCCACGCGTCGGGATCGCGGGGGAACTCGGGGGTGCGCAACACGCCGGTCCGGCGCGCGTACTCGAGGAACCACTCGGGCTCGCGCACCCACGTGCGCAACGAGGCGGGCGCGGCGAAGGTCGCGATCCCGCGTACCCGGTCGTCGTCGGCGGCGACCATGATCGCGAGCGTTCCGCCGAGCCGGAAGCCCGCGATCCATACGCCGGTGATGTCGGTGCGCGCGTGCAACGCGTCGACGGCGGCGCGCACGTCGGCGAGCCAGCCCTCGATCGAGAAGTCCCCTTCGGACGGCCCGGTCCCGCGGAAGGTGAACGTGATGCCGGCCCAGCCCGACTCGCGGGCGATCCGGTCGCACAGGGTCTGGTCGGTGTTGCCCAGTGCGGCGGCACCACCGGCACCCCGCGGGAACCCCGGCAGGACGAGGAGGCCGGGCACCCGCGTGACGCCCGGCGGGCGCGCGAAGTGCGCTCCGAGGCGAAGTCCTTCCGAGACGAGTTCCTCCATGCCGCTGGTTATCCTGACTCGCGTGACCGCCTCGCACACGAACCCGGCCGTCCCCGCGCTCAAGGAGTGGGCGGCGATCGTGCACGCCCTTTCCGAAGGCGAGCAGATCGTCGACGTCCGCAAGGGCGGCCTCCACGAGGACGGGCGGCACTTCGCCGTGCCGAGCCGCCGCTGTTGGCTCTCCCCGACCGCGGAGCACCAGAAGGCCGCGCTGCTGAAGCCCGCGTACGCGCATTGGGTCGACCTCGCGGACGCCTCGCCCGTCGGCCGACCCGTCACGCTCTCCGGCTGGGCCGACATCGTCGACATCGCGACGATCACCGAGCCCGCGCACGTCGAGGCGCTCGACTCCAAGCTCATCTGGGCGCACGACTACGTGGAGTCGCGGTTCAACTGGAAGGGCCGCGATCCGCTGTGGGTGCTCGTCATGCGCGTCCACCGGCTCGCGGAACCCCTGACCGTGCCGTGGGACGACGCGTACGGCGGTTGCACGTCGTGGGTCACCTACGAGGGCCTTCCCGCCGATCCCGCGACGCTTGCGTCCGAGACCGCCCTCTCCGACGCCGCGTTCGACGCCAAGCACAAGGGCATCCGCGACGCGCTTTCCGAGGAGTGCTGGACCGCTCCCTAGCTGTACCCGGCCGACGGGGCTGCCGCGCGCCGGATCGAGCGGTGGGGCCGGTAACCCCGGTTGCGCGCCTCGGCGAGGGTCTGGGGCGAGATCGCGATGAACCGCTCCGAAGCGAGGAGGTCGTCGACCGCGGCCGACACCTGCGGATCGACGCCGTAGAGATCGAGGTCGTACACGACCTGCGTGCGCTTGTCGCCGACGTAGCGGTAGTGCTCGAACTGCACGGGCCGGGCCATGGGCGCGGAATCTACCGCCGTGCCCGCCGGAAAAGGTGAACGGGGGGCGCCGAAGCACCCCCCGTTCGTTCGACTGATTCGGACCCGTCGTCGCCTACGTGCCGGTGGGACCATTCCCAGCAGCTCCGACGGTGGTGCAGCGGTTTGGATTCCGCAAGGTGGTCCAGTCAGAACGACGGCCTAGCGGCCGTGCACCTCCGAAGTCCCAGATTTATCGTGCATCTGTTGGACCACCTCCTTTCTCCGGTATCCAAATTCTGTAGCAGATCCGGTCGCGTCGGGAAACGATTTGACGCGTGTTTCGGACGCTCGCGGGCGTCACTGCGGCGCGGGCGGATCGCCTTCGGGCGCACCGTCGCCGGGCGGCGCCTCTCCCCCGGGCACGGTCCCCGCGGGGCGGCCGATCGCGCCGATCTCGCGCAGGTAGGCGAGCTGGGTCTCGATGACGGCATGCACCTGTTCCGGCAGGTACTCCTCACCCGTGCGCTTGGCGCGGTCGAGGATGTAGTCCACGGTCTCGACCCCGCCGACGACGACGTCACCGGGAGGATGCGACGACGAGCCGTTGCCGGTGACGCCCTTGCGCTGGAAGAACTCGAGCTGGAAATCGAGGATCCGGCGCACGTCTTCGGGGGTGAGCGTCGCCGCGACGACGTCGGGGACGTGCTCGACGACCCACTCGTACGCCTCTTCCGGATCGAAGACCGGCGGCGGCGGTTCCATCGCCATCCGGCCCGCCTCGCGCACGACGAACCACGCCGCGACCGCGCACGAGATGCCGATCACCAGCAACGCGGTCACGAGCGCCATGACTCATGGTCGGTCACGCGGCCGGCGTGCGGGCAACTCGATCGCAGTCAGGGTGTGACCCCCGCACCGCATCACGGGTCCGGGCGGGACGCGCGGCCGGCGAGGCCCTGCTCGCTAGTGTTCCGCGGTGCTCCAGACGCGGCGTGCGGGATCGCGCAAGCGTGTCCTGGCGTCGCGCGCGGGCCTGGCGATCAGCGCGACGGCCGTCGCCGTCGTGAACTATCTGCTCGCCGACCCCCGGCAGGGTCCCCGGATCTTCGCGGACGAGATCGGGTATCTCGCGAACGCCCGCTATCTCGTGGGCGGCCACGTGATCGACATGAGCCACACCGCGTTCTACGCGGGCGGTTTCTCCGTCGCGATCGCGCCGCTGAGTTGGCTGTTCCGCCACAATCCCGCGCACCTGTACGAATCGGTGATCGCGATGCAGGCGGTACTCGCGGGGATCTCGGTGGTGATCATCGCGCAACTCTGCCGCTGGCTCTTCCACGCGCGCTCGAGCGTCGCGATCGTGGCGCGACCGTTCGCGGGTCTGTACCCGGCCTTCGTGTTCAACACCGGGTTCACGTGGTCGGAATCGATGCTGACGTTCGCGCTCCTCCTCGCGATCGGCAGCGCGGCGACCGTGTTCCAGTCGCTCGACCGGGACCCGCACCGGGGTCGCGTCGTTGTCGACGCGCGCCGCGATCACGGGCGCGCTCTGCGGTTACGTCCTGACCGTGCACAACCGCACGCTGCTCGCGATGCTCGCACTCGTCGCGATCGTGGCCGTCGCGCTCGTGCTCCGGCACGCGTGGCGGGCCGCGGGCGCGGCGGCGGTGGCGTTCGTCCTCCTCGGCGCGGCGGGAGCAGGTGCTCAACAAGCACTTGAACCACGTGCTGTGGAAGGGCGCGGGCGGCATCGACACGTCGTCGCGGATCTCCGATCTCCTGTCACCGACACGGCTTCTGGCAGGCCTCGCGTTCGGCCGTCGGGCAGTACTGGTATCAGAACGTCGCGACCGGCGGGCTCGTCGTGATCGCGATCACGGCATTGGTCCTCTTCGCTCTCCACGGCCTCTCGGTCGGCGCGACGATCGCGACGATGCCTCCGCCGGCGATCTCCTCGCAGGCGACGATGGCGGGCATCGATCTTCGTGGTCTTCGTCGCGTTGACGGCGGTGTCCGCAGTGTTCCTCGAGAACCCCACGCGGGGCGACGCGGTCGTCTACGGGCGCTATGTCGACATCGCGACGCCGCTGCTCGTCGCGATCGCGATCACGTGGCTCGGAACGGCGCCCGCCGATCCGATCGCTCGCGATCGCCGCGGGCGCGGTCGTCGCGTCGAGCGCGGCGTGGCTCGTGCTCCACTTCGGCGCGCGTATCGATCTCGCGAAGCCGTACAACCGGGTCACGACGATGGGCATCATCGGCTGGCTCGACCCCCGGCGCACGCGGCCCATGCTCGGGCTCGCGACGGCGTGGGCGCTCGGTATCGCGATCGCCGGTGCTCGCGGTGACCTACGTCGTCCGCCGGGGTTCGCGCCCTGGTGGTCGGGAACGGCGGTCCTGGCAGTCGGCATCCTGTGCCTTTTCGGTTGGCAGTTGAGCCTCTCCGACCACGAGGTGCTGGCCAATCTCGCGATCGGATCGACCGCGACACGCGCCACGGTGCAGGCCGTGCACGACACCGGCACGAACCAGCTCGCGCTCGATCCGTCGATCACGGTCGTCGACCGCCTGGCGCTCGCGTTCTGGTTACCGGACGTGAAGCTCTCGGACGAGAACCCGGCGAACGCGACGTGCTCGCAGGTCGTCACCATCAGTCACGTGCCGGCGCCGACCGCGAAGCAGGAGCTCATCGTCACCGTCGGAACCTTCTCCCTGTTCCGAGGCCTCGAGACCTGCTCGACCTGACCTCGGCGCGCCGCGCCGACCGACGCGACGCCGGGTCGCGCTACTCGGCGGGAACGGGCGCGACCACGATCGTCAGGGACTCGGTCCGGTAGCCGTCGGGCCGGTGGGTCAGCGTCGGTGCGAGGAGCTTGGCGTCGGAAGCCTCGAAGGTGCTCGTGGTCACCCCGGGGAGCACACTGCGGAGGTACGCGGCCGACGCCGCGACGACGTAGAAAGGCCGGCCCGCCGCGCCCCAGCCGCGCGAGCGTGTGCAGCGCGCCGGCGTCCGCGGGCGTGCCCATGATCCCCACCTCCGCGCCGCACCAACCGCGGAGCGGCTGCGGGATCCATTCGTCGAGATGGTCGCCCGTGTCTGCGTCGAGCACGATCACGGCGGCGTGCGGCCCCATCGCCCGGCACGCGCCCTTCACGGCGCCGAGATATCCCGTCTCCTCGGCCATCGCGCGGACGGGCGCGAGCGTGTACACGGGGTACGCGACCGCGACGACGGCGACGACCATCGCGCCGACACGCCGCGCGCGCTCGGCGTGCCGGCGCGCGCGCACCCGCGCAGTACGCGGCGAAACCGAGTGCCAACAGCACGAGCGTCGGCATCGCGCTCACGAGGAAGCGGCGCGTGATCCAGACGTGGTCGGGAACGGCGTTCGCGCGGTACAGGTAGAGCAACGTCCCCGGCAGGAGCACGGCGAGTGCGGCGAGCGTACGCAGCCTGCGTCCGAGCAGCAGCGCTCGCACCAACAGCGCGGCGCCGACGATCGCGACGGCGAGCGTGAGCGGACCGAGATACCACGCCATCCACGACATCGAGCGTTCGAAGTACACGCGGGTCGCGTCGACGGTCACGTGCTCGGCCTGTTGGAGGTACACGATGGCGGCGCCCTCGCCGTGCTCGTGCTGGAGCCGCGGCCGCAGCGCCCAGACCCCGAAACCGGCCAACGCGACGAACCATCCCGCCCCGGTGGCCAGCGCCCTCCAGGGCAGCCGCCCGAGACGGGGCAGGAGCGCCCGCCGGAATCCCACCGCCGCCGCGCACAATCCGGCCGAGACCGCGACCAGGAGCGCGAGCTCGAGCACGTTGCCCGCGAGGCTGTCGAAGTACCCGCCGCTGTGCCGGGTCAGGTCGAGCAGGCCGAGCGTGAGCCCGGGGACCAGCCCGCCGACGAAGGCGACGATCGACGCGCGTGCGTCGCGGCGCAGCTCCGGCGAGTCGCACCGGAGCCACGCGACCGCGCAGACGAGGGGGACGCCGATCAGGAACACGATCGCGTCGATGCGCGTCGCCTCCAGGGTGCCCAGGAACAGCCCGGCGACCAACGCGATCCGCCACCGGGGCAGGACGCGCGGCGTCACCAGCAACCAGAGCGCGGTGAAGAGCAGGATCTGGGACGGGATCTCCGAATAGGAGTCGCGGGAGAACGAGACCTGCGGAATCGTGAACGCGAGCGCGAGCATCGCCGAGAGCGCGAACAGCGGCCGGCGGAAGAGCCGCCACGCGAGCACGAAGAACGCGAGCAGGGCGACACCGCCGAGGAGCTCCGGCGCGTGGAAGAGCCACGGGTCGCCACCGATGGCGTACGCCTCGGCGAGGACCGCCGGTAACAGGTGCGCGAACTGGAACTGCAGCGTCCCGTCGCGCATCTGGTACACGGCGGGCGAGTCGAAGACGACCGACGCGTCGCCGGCGAACGGGCCGACGCGTGGATGCACCGCGAGTGACCCGTTCCTCGCGATCCAGCGTCCCGTGTTCGCGTACGAGCCGCCGTCGCGGTCGATCAGGAGATGCTGCGAGCCGTTCGCCATGTTCCACGCGGTGATGGCCACGATCGCGGCGACACCGACGGCGGCAAACGCGTGCGCCCGGCGGGCGGCGGGCGGAGCGGGCGGAGCCGCCGCCCGGCACGCGAAGGCGGGCCCGGCGAGCGCGACCACCGCCACCCATGCGATGCCGCCGATGACGAACGCGATGCCCGGGCGGTACCAGCCGTTGATCGCGAGCGCGAGTCCGGACCGCGCCCAGGGTGAGCACACCCGCGGCGGGAACGAACGCCGCCGCCCGCAACCAGACGGGCGGTTCGAGCCCGTGCGGTTCGACCTCGGCCCGGTCCGCGGACTCCGTTGCGCGAGCCGTCATGCTGCGTCGCGTTCACCGGACCGCACGTCGGCCTCCCGGTCGGTACATCACGTAGCCTGGGTCCTCATGACACAGGCCGCGCCGAATGCGCACGCGTCACCGGACGAATCGACCGGTCGCAACACGCTCGACGTGTCGGTCATCCTGCCCGTGTTCAACGAGGTCGAGCACCTCCGGCAGGAAGTCGATCGTGTGCGCGCGTCGATGGACGCGTCGGATTACACGTATGAGATTATCATCGTCGACGACGGATCGTCCGACGGTTCCGGCGAGCTCGCGCTGTCGCTTCCCGACGTGCGCGTCATCCGATTCCTCCAGAACCGCGGTTCGGGATCCGCCCGCAAAGCCGGCACGCACGCCGCGCGCGGACGCGTCACCGTGTGGACCGACGTCGATATGACGTACCCGAACGACACGATCCCGCAACTCGTCAAAGAGCTCGACGGGTACGACCAGGTCGTCGGCGCGCGCACCACCGAGGAAGGCACGCTGAA
Organism: uncultured Actinomycetes bacterium; assembly: GCA_963829195.1. Lineage (GTDB taxonomy): Bacteria > Actinomycetota > Acidimicrobiia > IMCC26256 > PALSA-610 > PALSA-610. The sequence goes on along the minus strand of CAWHHS010000005.1, from coordinate 186,516 downwards.
GAGCCTGCGCGTCCCGGCCAAGTGGTTCATCCGCCGGCTCGCGAGCTTCCTCACCAAGACGAAGATCCCCGACCTCAACTCGGGTTTCCGCGCGTTCCGCACCGACGTCGCGCGCCAATACCTGCGCTTCCTGCCCGCCGGATTCTCGTGCGTCACGACGATGACCATGACGTTCCTGTCCGGCGGCTACTCGGTCAAGTACATCCCGATCGAGTACGGCAAACGGGCCGGAAAATCGAAGTTCCACCCGATCAAGGACACGAGCCGCTACGGCACGCAGGTCGTCCGGATGGTGCTGTCGTACAACCCGCTGCGGCTGTTCATGCCGACCGGCGTCGCGCTGCTGATGCTCGGCACCGGCAAGATGTTCTACGACCTGCACAAGTACGACTTCCATCTCACGACCAACGCGCTGCTGATCCTCTTTGCGGGCTTCCAGGTCCTGGCGATCGGCCTGCTCGCCGACCTCGTCGTCCGCCTGTCGCGTGACCGCGACGAGGTGCCGGTCGCGACCGACACGCACACCGACGTCGCCTAGCGCGAGGGCGCGGGACGCGCCGCCGCCACGGACCGAACCGTCCGTTGCAGGAGCGCTTCGTAGCGATCGAGCACCGTCTCCCACGTGTACTCGCGCTCGACGTACGCGCGACCGGCCTCCCCCATCGCGTCGGCCAGCGCCGGGTCGGCCTGCAGCATCTCGAGCCCGCACTCGAACTCCGCGAAGTCGTCGTAGGGGATCGCGGCCCCGCTGCGCAACGCGTGTCCTTTGAGCACGGTGCACCTTCCCTGCACCAGCGCGGGCCGGCCGAACGCGAACGCCTCGGTCAGGATCATCGAGAAGCTCTCGAAGAACGACGGTTGGGCGAGCGCGAGCGCGCCCGCCAGCGCGTCGTCCCGGGTCTGGAAGTCGACGAACCCCGTGACGATGATGTCGGGGCGCTTCGGTAGCTCCAACAGGTCGACGCCCATCATGACGAGCACGAGATCGTCGTCCGGATGGCGCTCCTTGTACGCGATGAAGTACTCGACGAGCGCGAGCGCGCCCTTGCCCGCGTCGATCCGGCCCACGTAGAGCAGGTACGGCCGTCCCGCGAGGTCGTAGGCGGCCCGGAACCGCGACGGGTCGGCGGCACCGACCTCGACCCCGATCCCGACGACGTCGCCGACCGGGTCGACGTGGAAGCGGGTCCGGATGAGGTCGATCTCCTCGGGCATCAACATCACGAACGCGTCCGGAGCCTGGAATTCCTCGTCGAACAGCGACAGCCGCAACGGCGGCTCGTCGTGCACCGTCGAATGCAACAGGAGCGGGACGCGGCCGCGCAGGACGTCGACGGCCGCCCACGTGGTCCAGTACAGGTAGGTGAAGCAGCACACGGCGTCGAACCGGTGCGCGTTGCGCTCGAGCCAGGTGACGAGCTCGGGCGACCACGGGCCCTGGGTGCGCATCCACTCCCGCTGCAGGAAGAGCGGCCGGGACCCCCGCCCCGTCACGAGGCGGGCATTCAGGTCGCCGAAGATGTTGTTGTCGCGCGGCGCGGCGACGCGGAAACGGTGCACGTCGACACCGGCGACGGTCGAGCGACCGGGCTCGTACGCGTCGGCCCAGTCGACGTACGACTGCGCGCAGGTTGTCGCGACCTCGACATGGTGCCCGCGCGCCGCCATCCGTTCCGCCATCTCGCGGCAGTACTGCTCGGCACCGCCTGCGATCGTCTCCCCGTAACGCTGAACCACGTACAGCAGGCGCATCACACGACCTCGAGCAGAGCCTCGACGAACGCGACTTCCGGGGGACGGCGCTCGACCTCGACGAGCCGGCGCCGGCCGGCTGCGACCAGCTCCCGGCGCACCGGATCGTTGGAAAGCACCTCGGCGACGGCTTCCGCGAACAGGACCGGCCCCCCGTCGGCCGGCAGGAGGAACGCGGCGTCACCGACCGTTTCGGGGATCGCGGCGCAGGCTCGGGCGATGATCGGCTTCTCGAAACCCATGGCCTCCAGCAAGGGCAGGCAGAAACCTTCGTGCTCGCTGGCGGTCAGGATCGCGTGCGCGGACCGGAAGAACGCGACGAGATCGGCTTCGTCCACCGGTCCGACGAGGTGCACCGACGAGAGGTTCAGATCGCGCAACTGTTCGCGGATCGCGTGCGCGTAGCGTTCCAGCCGTTGGTGCCCGACGAGGAGCAACGATCCCCGCATGCCGAGGTACGTGTTCGCGACGTGCATCGCCTCGATCAGGAAATCGGGCCGCTTGTGCGGCATGAGTTGACCGACGGAGAGGAGGACCGGCCCCTCGAGCTTCTCGACGACACGCAGGGTCGCCTCACTCGGGGTGATCCGCGACAGCCGGCGCACGTCCATGACCGGTGGGACGACGCGCACGTCGCGATAGCCCATGGCCGAAAGCTCGCGCGCGTTGTACTCCGAGTCGGCGATGGCGCAGACCACACGCGGGCGCAGCCGCTCGACCTCTCGGCGCCCGACGTCGAGCAGGCCCGCGAACACGGTGTCGTACGGTTCGAAGAAACGGCCCGGCGTCACGTTGTGGTACACGAGCACGAGGGGCTCGGGGCGCCCGGTCAGGAACTCGTGCACCTCCGCCTGGCCGATCGACGCGTGGACGATCAGGATGCCGCGGGCGTTCCTCGGCCGGTAACGCTCGATCGGCAGGACGTCATCGGCGAGCGCGGGCGCGATGTGACGCGCGTAGATCTCCGACGGCCCGACCTGACGGAGCAGCGTGCGCGTCTGCAGCGCAAGCTCGGTGATCGCGTCGCCGGGCGCCGCCGAGGCGAGCACCTGGTGCAGACCGGCCCGGGACGGGGCCGGGGCCGGGAAGCTCGTCGCCGCCGCGCTCATCGCCGCCCGGCTCATCGAGTCGCGACGATGGCGTAGTCCTGGGGCCCGAACAGCAAGCCGTTGATGCGCTCGAAGTTCGCGTTCAGGCGCTTGGCCACGTCGTCGTCGCCGGGGAGCAGCTCGAGGGTCTCGTCGGACGGCACCGGCGAACGGTCGACGCGCTCGACCTTCGCGAACCCGGCCTCACCGAAGAGGAAACCGAGGTAGCTGGGGTGCACCGGGCGCACGTGGTCGGGATCGACCCAGAACGCGTGCGCGTAGGTGTACAGCGAGGTCGGATTCACCGTCTCGATCACCACCCGCCCGCCCGGGCGCACGACCTCGCCCGCGAGCCGGACGACGTCGATGACGTGCTGGGGCGACAGGTGTTCGATCACCTGGATCATGACGAGCCCGCCGAGGCTGTCGTACTCGAGCCGGCTCAGGTACTCGACCGCGCGGCCCACGTCCGCCTTCAGCCCGCGCGAGCGGGCCCATTCGACGAGCCGCGGCTCGGTCTCGATGCCGCTTGCGTCGACGCCGAGGTTGCGCAACAGCTCGAGGAACTCACCCCGGCCGAAACCGACGTCGAGCACCGGATCGCAGCCGACGAAGTACTGCGCGAGATCCGTGTACCGCTCGGTGATGCTGTCGGAGCCACCGCGGAAGTGCGCGTTGAACGCGTCGGCGGCGTACCAGGTGTCGACCCCGGCGCCGGGAACCCGCGCCGCGACGTCGGAGACCCGCACGAGCAGTTCCTGCACGCGCGTCTGTTCCTCGGCGAGCCGCACCTGCAGGTCGTCGATCTGCTGGATGACGCGTTTGTCGTAGGAGTCGGCGAGGAGGCTGGTGGCGCTCGCCATCAACGCGACGGTGCGGGCGACCGCGGCCGACTGGGCCTGGGTCTGTTGCAGGACGTCCGCGATCTGGCGGCTGATGGTCTTCGCGATGACCTTGTGCAGCGCGGCGCCGCCGGGGACGCGGCTGTCGAGCGCGATCGAGCCCTGGACATACCGGAACCGGGCCAGCTCCTCCAACGCGTGCTCGAGCTCGGCGAGCGCGAACGACGGGTTGGGCGGCCGGCTCGTGATCCGCTGGAAGTGCGCCTCCATGTCGGCTTCGAGATCGGGCGGGTACTGGCCGCTCTGACGCCGCTGCTCCACGCGCTCGCGGAGCGTGACGAGGAGCTGCCGGAGATCCGGCGGAGTCTGGTCCGGCGAGGACGCGGGCTGGTCGTCGGCCATGGGGCTGAATGTAGCTTGAGGTCGGCGTGCCGCACGGACAGCGCACGTCGGCTCGGCAAACGGAACCGCCGCGCTAGCGTCCAGCGCCGTGGTGAACGATCGCGTTCCCGTCCCGCTGCCGTACCCGGACGAACGGGCCGAGATCGAGCGCGCCGCGAGCGCAGCCCGCGCCCGCGCCGACTTCCCCGCCGAATACTTCGCCCGCGTGCAGGCCGCTTCGGAACGTTTCGCGTTGCGGACCGCGGAACCGGGCGACATCCGCGCCGCGGTCGCATTGCTCGAGGAGCAGACCGACATCGACCTCGTCGCGCCGGTCGAGTCGCGTAACCGGGGCGTGAGCGCAGTCAAAGTGATGGTGCGCAAGTCGGTGTTCTTCGCGACGAACCATCTCGCGGAACAGGTGCGCGCGCTGGGCTGGGCCGCGGTGTCGGTCGGGCAGGCGTCGGCCGAGCGGATCGAACGGCTCGAAGCGCGCGTGCACGAGCTCGAAGACCGGGTCCGCGAGCTCGGTCGCACCTTCGGATCGGCCCGGGGACACGTCGGGGTCGTGACCGAGGTCCACCAATTCCTTCCGACGTTCGCCGGGCGCGACGCGATCGGCATGCACGCGCGCCGACTTCGGCGGCTCCTGCGCGACGCCGGCTATGTCTCCGACATCTACGCGCTCGACATGCACGACGACGTCCGCGACGACGCCCTCGACGCCACGACGTTCCGCGCCCGCGTGCTCGGACGACCGCGACGCGTGGATCCTCTACCACTTCTCGATCGGCAGCCCGCTGCTCGACCTCGTGCGCACGCTCGACGTACCGCTGGCGCTCGACTACCACAACATCACCGACGCGAAATTCTTCTGGCGCTGGGAGCCGCGCGCCGCGACCCAGATGCTCGACGGCCGCCGCCAGCTCGCCGAGATCGCACCGGAAGCCCGTTTCGCACTCGCCGACTCGCGTTTCAACGAGTGCGAGCTCGTCGAGCTCGGCTGCCGGCACACCGCGGTCGCGCCGATCCTGCTCGACTTCGCCGACTACGACTCCGCGCCCGACGCCACCGCGCTCGCGCAACGCCGCGAGGCGCGCGCGGCGGGCGGCGCCGACTGGATCGCCGTCGGCCGGATCGCACCCAACAAGTGCCAGCACGACGTCGTCCTGGCGTTCGCGGCCTACCGGCGTCTCTACGACCCGCACGCCCGCCTCACGCTCGTCGGCGGCCAGAGCGCGGGCGAGTACTGGCGGGCCCTGCGCCGGCTGACGGTCGAGCTCGGAATCGCCCACGCCGTGACCTTCACCGACGTCGTCAGCCACGCCGAGCTGCTCGCGTGCTACCGGACGGCCGACGTCCTGCTCTGCCTCTCCGAACATGAGGGGTTCAACGTTCCGGTGCTGGAAGCGATGCACTTCGACGTGCCGGTGGTCGCGTACACGTCCACCGCGGTCCCCGACACCGTCGGCGACGGCGGGATCCTGTTGACGGACAAGGATCCGGTCGTGGTCGCGAGCGCCGTCGACGCGCGTGCACTCCGACGCCGCGCTGCGCACCCGCCTCGTCGCCGCCGGCCACGCGCGGGTCGAGCACTTCTCCATCGCCCGGACCGGTCCGCAGCTCGTCGACTCGTTGCGCCTGCTCATGAAGGAATCGTCCACCGGTGCCTGACACGACGCGCGGCCGGCTCGCCTTCGTGCCGCCGCGGTACGGGCCCGAGATCGTCGGCGGTTCGGAAGCCGTGATGCGCGAGGCCGCGCAGGGCTTCGCGCGACGCGGGTACGACGTCGAAGTGCTCACGACCTGTGCGCGCGATCACTACACGTGGCGCAACGAGTATCCGCCGGGGACGCAGACCGACGGCGACACCGGCGTCACGGTGCACCGCTTCCCGGTCGAGGGCGCGGCGACGAACCGCGCCCGCAACCGTATCGAGGCCCGCATCCAAGCGGGCGAGGTGGTCTCCTACGCCGATCAGCTCGCGTGGATCGACGGCCTGTTCCGGGTCCCGGAGCTGTTCCACCATCTCGTTCTGAACGCCGAGCGGTACGACGCGGTGATCCTGTCGCCGTACCTGTTCTGGACGACGGTCACGGGCGCGACGATCGCGCCCGAGCGCACGATCGTCATGCCGTGCCTGCACGACGAGCCGTACGCGTCGCTCGACGTGCTGAAGCCGGTCCTCTCGGACGTCGCGCGCCTGTGGTTCCTCTCCGAGCCCGAGCACCAGTTGGCCCATCGGTGCGCGGTGCTCCCGCCGCACGACGTCACCGGTGCGGGGGTGCACGTGCCCGAGAAGTACGACCCCGAGGGCTTTCGCGCCCGCCACGGGCTCGAGCGTCCGTTCGTGTTGTTCGCGGGCCGGCGCGAGCGCGGCAAGGGATGGGATTCCCTGCTCGCCGCCTTCCACTTCGCGATCCGCCAGGACGACGTGCCGTTCGATCTCGTCACGATCGGTGTGAGCCCGGCGAACGCGCCGGCCGACTCCTCGGGGCGCGTGCACCATCTCGGCTATCTCGACGACGTCCGAGGTCGCCGACGCGTTCGCGGCCGCGTCCGCGTACGTGCAGCCGAGCACCAACGAGAGCTTCTCGCGCACGATCATGGAGTCGTGGCTGGCCCGCACGCCGGTCATCGTGACCGCGGGCAGCGACGTGTTGCAGTGGCACTGCGAGCGCTCCGGCGGCGGCCTGACCTACGCCGACGAGTTCGAGCTCGCGCAGTGCCTCGCGTTCCTCGCGGCCGCACCCGACGCGGCGGCACGCCTCGCGGACGCCGGCCGAACCTACGTGCTCGCGAACTACCGCTGGGACGTCGTGCTCGACGCGATGGAAGCGAGCCTGGAGGCGATGCGGTGCGAGTCCTCGTAGTCGGCTCCTATCCCCCGCCCGCGCGCCCGAGGGACGGGCGACGATGTCGACCGTCCAGCGTCTCGGCGCGCAGGGCGACGACGTCGATGTGCTCTCGGTGCGCGGATCGGCCGCGACGCGCCGCGGACCGATCTCGGGTCCGCTCGGCGCGCTGCAGACGTGGCGGCTCGGTCGCCGCTATGACGCCGTCGTCGTGCAGGTCGAGAGCGGGATCCCGCTGCGCGCGGTGCACGGCCGCCGGGCGCGGATCGACCGGGTCGTCGACTGCCTCGCCTGGGGTCTGGCGCTGCGGGGCCTGCGCGACGTGACCCTCGTGGTTCCCGACCCCGACGCGGTGCCCCATTCGATCGGCGGGCGAACGGGGCGCTTCCTGTGGACCGCGGCCGATCGGCTGATCGTCGCGAGCGAGCACGGCCGGCGGCGCCTGGTCGACGAAGGCGGCGTCGCGGAGGCCCGCGTCGAGCTCCCGCCCGCGCCCGCGGTCGTCGAGCGCGCCGACGACGACGCATGGGACGGTCTCGACGACGCCGCCGATGTGATGGGCCGGATTAAGCGCCGCGCCGCGGCCGACCGGCGCGCGGCACGGCGCGGCACGCTCGATCCCGGTCGCTGAACTTCCCGGCGCCGGGCCGCGGCCGGCCGGGTCAATCCGCGCGCGTCGCGCCGAGGCCGGAGACGAGCAGGGGCTCGATGACGTCCTCGAACAACCGGCGCGCCACCATGTCGAAGCTGTGTCGCGTCGCGTAGTCCCGCGCCGCGCCCGTGAGTCGTCGGCGCCGGTCGACGTCGCCGAGCAGTCCCGCGATCAGCGACCCGAGCTCTCCGGTCGACACGGTCGGCGCGACCCGCACGACCGCCTCGGGCGGCAGCTCACGCGCCGCGCCGATGCCGGTAACGACGAGGGCGGCGCCCGCGGCGAGACAGTCCGCGACGGCCGCCGACGACTCGCCGTTGGTCGCCCGCCGCAGCTGCACCGCGACGGCGGCCCGGTCGAGCCAACCCGCGTACTCCGCGCCGGAGACCGCACCGGTGACGACGACGCGGTCGGCCACACCGAGCGCAGCCGCATACCCCTCCAGGTGCTCGCGCTGCGCCGTGGAACACGGTCCCGACGAACGCGACCGACGCGTCCGGGTGGTGTTCCAACACCGACGGGAGTGCGCCGACGAGCAACGCGTTCTGCTTCACCTCGTGGACGACGCCGAAGCTCGCGATGATCGGGGCGCGCGCTTCGGGCGGCGTCGCGCCGTCGACGACGTCGGGGACCGCGAACGGAAGCACGCCGAGGTGATCGCCACCGTCCGTACCCGCGCGCAACCGAGTCGGAGTCGAGCCGGACGCGCGCGGCGGCGAAGTCCGACATCACGAGGAACCGGTCGGCGAGCGCGAGGACCTCGCCGACCATCAACACGCCGATCCGGTCGGCTTCCTCCGCCGCGAGCAGACCGTCGGCGCCGACGTCGTCCGCGAGGCCGGGGTACAGCGCGTGGAGGTGCTGCGCGAACCCGCCGGGGACCGCGCCCGGTTCGTCGCCACCGAAGCGGTAGAGGTCGGTCAGCCGGACCTCGTGCGCGAGCACGACACCGGAGCGCAGGCGCAGCTGCGCGAGCGCGGCGGTGTGGAACTCGCTGTTCCCGAAGCAGTAGACGACACAGTCGTAGCCACCGCTCGCGGGCTCGAGGTCGCTGAGGAGGTGCGCGGGATGCACCTCGACGCCCTCGGGCGCGCGGACCGGCCCGAGCTCGTCGTTCACGTGGCGGAGCCCGTCGGCGTACGCATGGAGATTGCAGTGCGCCCGCAGCGCCTCGAGCAACCGGTAGCTGTAGTCGGCGACACCACTGGCCGCGGGCGGCAGCGGCGTCACGAACGCGACCAGGGGCCGGCGCCGCCCGGCCGGCCGCGACTGCGCGAGCACCGCTTCGTAGGCGGCGGCGGTGCGATCGGCGACGACTTCCCAGCCCGGAAGTGCGCTGTGCGACTGCTCGTCGAGCACGCGCTGGGTATTGGCGTCGGTGAGCGCGCCCTCGATCGCGGCCGTCATCGCGCCGTCGTCGGACGGATCGAAACGCGCCTCGTGCACGAGGAGCTCGGCCACCGCTGAGGTCCCCGACCCGATCACGCGCGCGCCGCACGCGAGCGCTTCCGCGACCGGCAGGCCGTACCCCTCGTACAGGGAGGGGAACACGAACAGGTCGGTCGACTGGTAGAGCGCGCGCAACACGTCGTCGGCGACGAAGCCGGGGAGGAGCAGGCGGGTCTCGATCCCGCATCCGCGCGCGAGGTGGACCACGTGGTTCCGGGTCGGCTCGTCCATGCTGCAGACCATCACGAGCTGCCACGCGTCGCGCACGGCGGGCGTCAACCGCGAGAACGCACGGAACAGGCCCTGGAAGTTCTTCCGGTCGTCCATGCCCGCGGTGTAGAGCACGAAGTGCTCGCCGAGCCCGGGGATCGCCGCGCGCGCCGACTGCAACGCCTGCGCGCGCGACACGGGCCGCGCGTACGTGCCGGCCGCCGCGGCACCGACGACGACGATCCGGTCGTCGCGGATGTCGAGGAGGTCGACGGCGTCGCGCGCGGTCGTCTCGGAGATCGCGAGCACGACGTCGGCGGCCCGCACGAGCTCCAACCGGGCGCGGTACCGGCGCCGCAGTCCCGGGTCGGCGAGGTAGCGGTCGGCGAACAGCTCGGGGATCAGGTCGTACAGCGTCACCGCGAGGCGCAGGTTGCGGCTCGTGGCCCGGCCGGGCCACAACCGGCTGATCGGCACGTCGAGCTCGAACGGCGACCCGACGTGGAGCAGCCGCGCGCCGCGGACGTCACAACGGTCGCTGTACGACAGCCGGCCGCTGGCGACCAGCTCCTCGACCGCGCCGGGCGGCGCCTGGTCGGGATTGAGCAAGAAGCTGTGGATCAGGGACGGATGGCGCTCCCACAACGCGGCCGCGAGGCCAACGGTGTAGCGCGCGACACCACGGTCGCGGTGCCCTGCGCTCTGCGTCGCCTGCACGTCGACGAGGACGGGCCCGACGGCGCCGGGACCACCCGCCGGGTTCACTGGCGCGATCGCAGCTCGGCCAACTCGTCGTACATCCGCTCGACGAGCGCGGTGAGCGCCGCCAGTCGTTGCCCGATCACGGCGACCGCTTCGGCTTCCGCGTCGAACCGGTCCGAGAGCAGGCGGGTCAGCTCGCCGAGCGCACGCGCGACGTCCTCCTGGCGAACGTAGTGGGGGCTGAGGGCGTCGTCGAGCGCTCGGACCGCCTCGGACCGAAACGATCGGGGCATCTCAGGAACCGCTTCCCTCGACGTTCTCGGCGAAGTGCGTCTCGAACCGGACCTGGGCCGGGAGCGCGACGAGCCCGGCCGTCCGGGCCGGGTTCATGACCGAGAACTGGTACTGCTGGTCGCGCCAGTCGTGCACGGTGCCTTCGTCGGTCGACTGGATCGCGAGCGTGACGAGATAGGTCCCGTCGAGCAAGGGGATGCGCTCGAAATCGAAGGTCACGGTCCCGTCGCCGTTGGCGACCGGCACCGGAACACCCTCGATCTTCGTGTTCGTGCCGAAGATGTTGTTGCCTTCTTCGTCGTGGATCGCGATACCGAAGAGGAGGTCGTCGGTCGGCTCGCTCGCGTGGTAACCGACCCGGATCGTCATCGCCTCGTCGGGCAGCAGCCACGAGTGGCCGAGCAACGATCCGGGATGCTCGATCGAGACGTTCGTGATCTGGACGCGGTGCGTCGCGGAGGCCGCCATGCGGCGCCCGTGGGTCGTTTGGGGCGACTCGTCGACGTCGCCGGCCGTCTCGGTCGCGTCGGCGGCTTCGACCGCCTCGACGGTGGGGTCGGCCAGGCCCGAGCGCTGGAGCGATTCGCGGAACGTCCGCACCGCTTCGCCGGGGGCCGCGTCGGCGATCATCTCGCCGTGGTCGAGGACGATGCCGCGTTCGCAGATGCGGCGGACGAGGTCGGCGGCGTGGGTGACGAACAGGATCGTGCGACCTTCGCGCTGGAACCGCTTGACCCGCTCGATGCACTTGCGCTGGAACGCCTCGTCGCCGACGGACAGCACCTCGTCGACGAGCAGGATGTCGGGATCGACGTTCACCGCGACCGCGAAGCCGAGCCTGATGTACATGCCGGACGAGTAGTGCCGCACCTGCATGTCGATGAACTTGTCGAGCTCGGAGAACGCGACGATCTCGTCGAACACCGCGGCGATGTCACGCTTGGAGAGTCCGAGGATCGAAGCGTTCATGAAGATGTTCTCGCGCCCGGTGAGCTCGGGGTGGAAGCCCGCGCCGAGCTCCAGGAGCGCGGCCATGCGCCCGTGGGTCACGATCTCGCCGTCGTTGGGTTGCAGGATGCCGGCCACGCACTTCAGCAGCGTCGACTTGCCCGAGCCGTTGTGGCCGAGGATGCCGACGGTGGTGCCCTCCTCGATCGTGATGTTGATGTCGTCGAGCGCGACGAAGTCCTCGAACGGGATCCGCCCGAAGTGGATCATCCGCTCCTTCAGTGAGGAGTAGTGCTCGTGGTAGAGGCGGAAACGCTTGGAGACGTGCTTGATCTCGATCGCGGGGGGCACGGCTAGAGCTCCTCGGCGAAGTTCGCCTCGCTGCGGCCGAACACCGAGATCCCGATCGCGAGCAGGATGAGCCCGACCGCGAACGAGTAGCCGAGGTAACCGAGGTAACCGGTCAGCGGCCAGTGCGGCAGGATCTGATTGAGCTTCGGGTCGGCCGCGGTCGGCACGACTCTCGGGTTGTCGAGCCGCGCGTACAGCGCGCGCTGGAAGATCAGCACGATCGGCGTCACCGGGTTGAGCATGTACACCTTCGAGAACAGGCTGCCGCGCTCGGCCGATGGTCATGAAGCCGTAGACGATCGGTGTCATCCAGAACCACGCCAGCAACGCGAGCTCGAGGAAGTGCTGCGTATCGCGCAGGTACACGTTGGTCGCGCGCAACAGGATGCCGAGCGCGCCGGTGAGCAGCAGGAGCGCGAGGAGCGCGAGGGGCAGCAGCGTCACGTACTGCCACGAGACGTCCCAGCGGATGATCGCCAGCACGCTGAACAGGACCATGCTCTGCAGGAAGAAGTGGACGAGCATGCTGCCGACCGCGGCGAGGGGCAGGATCTCGCGCGGGAACGACACCTTCTTCACGAGACCGGCGTTGCCGACGACCGAGGAGCAGGCCGCGCCGAGTCCGGTCGAGAACAGGTTCCAGACGAGCAGACCCGACAGCAGGAAGATCGGGAACGCGGGGATGCCCGAACCGAGGATCTTGACGAACGCGATGTAGAAGACGATCAGGTACAGCAGGGGGTTGAGGAGCGACCACGCGAACCCGAGGATGCTGTTCTTGTACTTGACCTTCAGCTCTTTGCGGGTCATCCCGACGAGCAGCTCGCGGAACTCCACGATGCGGCGGAACCGCTCCAACAGCGGCGTGCGAGCCCGGACCACATGCGCGACACGCTCAGGCCGTTCGGCGTGAGCGGCGGTATCCGGCATATGGCCCAAGTTAGCCGACCGGCCCCGCCGGACCGGGCTCGGCTCGGGCCCGGAACCGCGGCTCAGGAAGAGCGGCTCGCGGCGGCGGTCACGATCGGGCGGTTGAGCGGGAAGCCGCCGGCCGAACCGTAGAAGCGCGCGTCGCCGAACGAGTACACGTCGCCGTTGCGCCCGACGACCCAGTAGCCGCGCCCGCTCGCGCTCGGCGCCAGCGTGATGATCGGCGCGCCCAGCGGTTGGCCGCCGGTGGAACCGAAGAAGTGGGCGTCACCGAAGGTGAACATGCCGCCGTCGGCCGCGACCAACCAGTACCCGTGACCGGTGGCGGAGTGCGCCATGCCCGCGATCGGCTGGTTCAGGTGCATGCCGCCGGTCGAACCGTAGAAGTGCGCATCGCCGAAGCTGAACATGCCGCCGTCGCTCGCGACCAACCAGTACCCGTGACCGGTCGTGGTCGCCGCCATGCCCTCCACCGGTTGGTTGAGGTGCATCGCGCCGGTCGAACCGTAGAAGCGCGCGTCGCCGAAGCTGAACATTCCGCCGTCGCTCGCGACCAACCAGTAGCCGTGACCGGTCGGCGTCGAGGCCATCCCGACGACGGGCCGGTTGAGATGGATCGCGCCCGTCGAGCCGTAGAAGCGCGCGTCGCCGAAGCTGAAGATCCCGCCGTCGCTCGCGACCAACCAGTAGCCGCGTCCCGACGGTGTGCGCGCCATGCCGACGATCGGCTGGTTGAGATGGATCGCACCCGTCGAGCCGTAGAAGTGCGCGTTGCCGTAGGCGAAGATCCCGCCGTCGCTCGCGACCAACCAGTAGCCGGAGGTCGCGGGCGGCAGCGGCGCCGCGGGAGGTGACGCGGTGTGACTCGCGTTGAGCCGCCACTGCGGCCATGCCGGCGGGGTCGCGGGTGCGTGCGGAAGCGCGAACGACTCGACCCGGCCCGCGCCGTGCTGCGGTTGGCCGTCGCCCTGCGGCAGCCAGCTCTGCACGATCATGCGCCAGCCGTAGCCCGGGCCGAAGTCGGCGACCGCGGCCGAGTCCTGCACGACGCGGTTCACCTCGATGGGGTTGTACAGCGGGAGACCATCGCGGCCGCGCAGGAAGTGGAACTCCCCCGCTTCGCCGACGGCGACGTCGTTGACGCCGTTGCCGTCGAGGTCGACGAGGATCGGCGTGGACAGGATCTCCGTGTGGTTGTTGCCGGGCAGCACGTTCCAGAGCGCGCCGCCGTGACCGTTGAACGCCCAGACGCGACCGTCGGTGCAGATCGCGCACGCGGTCACGACTACGTCGTTCTTGTGGTCGCCGTTGACGTCGCCGATCACGGGCGATCCGAAGATGGGCCCGTTCAGCACGACGGGCCAACCGGGCACGTTCGCGCCGTTGTCGAGGTAGAACGCGCTCAGCGAATTCGTCGCGAGCGCGTCGCCTGACGGTCCGTCGCCGGTCCCCACGACGAGCGCCATCCGGCCGCTCCCGTCGAGGTCGCCAATGGCCGGGCTCGACTGGTAGATCTGGTGGCGGCACCGCGTCCACAGGATCTGCGGCCCGGTCGACTCGACCCGTATCGCGCGGATGAGGCCCGACCACGACTGCGAACCGCACGGTCCGCCGGGACTCGCGTCGCCGCCGAGGAAGATGTCCATGCGGCCGATGTGCGCTTCGTCGTAGAGCGCGGGCGAGTCCCAGATCGTGTCGAGACTGTCGATCGGGAAGCCGGGGAGCAGCGTGCCGAACCGGTCCACCGCGTAGATGCGGTGGTCGAAGCTCGCGAACACGACGTCCGGGAAACCGTCGCCGTTGACGTCGCCGACGGCCGGTGTTCCCTGCACGCCGTTCTGACCGGCGATCGTCATCGTCTGGATGCGGAAGCGCACCGAGCCGTTCGCGTTGAACGCGACGAGCCCACCCTGCTGGCCCGGAATGTCGACCGAACCCGCGCCGACGATGATCTCCTTGTGGCCGTTGCGGTCGAGGTCGGCCACGGTCGGGCTCGACTCGACGCCGGCCGTGCTCCCCGCCCGGGGCTGCACTGGTTGCGGCCAGCCCGGCAGCTCCTGGCCGGTGCGACCGTCGAACACGTTGAGCATGCCCGACAGATCGGTCGTGAGGACGTCGGGGTGACCGTCGCCGTTGACGTCGGCGACGACCGGCGACGAGAGGTGCGTCGGGCCGAGTGCCCTGGTCCAGGCCGCGGCGGGGAAGCTCGGGAGCGGACCCGCACCGGCGGTCGCGACCGACACCGCCGCGGCCGCGACCAGCAGAAGGATGAGCACGTGGGATCGGACGCGTGGATTCGACGGAAGAGAACGCAAGAACAGGCCTTTCGCGGACGTCACTCCTCTTATCGGATCGGCGGCGGCGGATCTATACCGGGCAATCCCGGACGATCCGCGGCGTTCGCGACGAAGTGACAGCGTCGAAAGCACGCGCGGAAGTGCCTGGTAGCGTCATCGCCGCGTGAACGACAAGGTCGTTGTGTTCAAGCCGTTCGGCGAACGCTCGTTCGCGATCACCGGGGACGACGGCGACATCGGCGTCATCGGTGAGCTCGACCGCTCCGGTGGCCGGTACCAGCGCGAGTTCAGCCTCTTCTCGCGCCACATCCTTTCCCCCGACGCGGTGGTCGTCGACGGCGGCGCGCACATCGGCGTCCTGAGCGTCCTGCTCGCGAGCCTGTGCCCCGCGGGTCGGGTGTACGCGTTCGAACCCGGCGGCGCGAGCCGGGCCCATCTCGTCGCGAACCTCGCAGCCAACCGGATGGACAACGTCGTCGTCGAGGCCGCCGCGCTCTACGACACCGATGCCGGCGTCGACTTCGACTTCGACTCGACGTACCCCGCGGGCAGCCACGTGGGCGCCGCGGGACCGCGGGTCGAGTCGATCCGCCTGGACACCTGGGCCCGGGCGCGCGGGATCGAGCGCCTCGACCTGCTGAAGCTCGACGTCGAGGGCTCGGAGATCGCGGTGCTCGCGGGCGCAACCGAGACGATCCGGCGGTTCCGGCCGACGACGATCGTCGAGTGCAACCCGGTGGCGCTGCGGCGATTCGGCAATTGCTCATACCGCGACCTCGTCGCCGAGATGCGGTCGCGGTTCCCGGTCGTCGCGGTGCTCGGCGCACGCGGAACGCGCTCCCGTTGCTCTCCGACACGCACCTCGACCTCGTGCTCGCCGACCGGGGTGTGATCGACCTGGTCGGGCTCACGCCCCGGAGTCCGATGCAGACGTTGGTCGGCCGGGGCCGGTCGGCGATCGACCTGGCCCGCCTGCTGCGCCGCTACAACCGCAAACGTCCCGCCGAGAACAAGATCGTCGAGCCGAACCTTGCGCTGTCGTCACCGACGACCGGGATCACCGCGCCGGCGGGCGCGGAGCTCGGCGTCCCGACGACCATCGTGAACCGGTCGCGCTGGTGGTTGTCGTCGGCGTTTCCGTACCACCCCGTTCACGTCGCGTACCGCATCTACGCAGCCGACGGATCGATGGTGGTCGAGAACGGGCACCGGACGAAGCTGGCCGCTCCGCTCGGCCCGAACGGGTCGGTGACCCTCGACACCACGGTCGAGTTGCCGGCGGAGCCGGGTGCGTACACGTTGGCCGTGACCCTCGTGCAGGAAGCGTTCGCGTGGTTCGACGAGCTCGACCCGCACTGTGTGCTGCGCATCCCCGTGCAGGCCGAATGAGCATGGACACTCGCGCGTTACGAGAGCAGGCCGACGCCATCTCGTGGTTCCATTCGATCGACCTCGGCGGCGGCGTCGTCACCCGCGGCGCCGTCGACGACCCTCCTTCCCGACCAACAATTCCCTGAGCTCGCCGGGCGCACCGTTCTCGACATCGGCGCCTGGGACGGCTACTACTCGTTCATGGCCGAGCGGCGCGGTGCGAGCCGCGTCGTCGCGCTCGACAACTACGCGTGGGGCGTCGACTTCGGCGCCCGCGACGCGTACTGGAAGGAATGCTTCGCGCGCGGCGAGCTGCCCGACCAGTCACGCGACCTCGGGGAGTTCTGGCGCCCGGAGCTGCCCGGCCGTCGCGGGTTCGAGTTCGCGGCGGCGACGCTCGACTCGAAGGTCGAGCCGTGTCTCGCCGACTTCGCGACCGCGGACCTCTCCGAAGTCGGCGTGTTCGACGTCGTCTTCTACCTCGGCGTGCTGTACCACATGAAGGAGCCGCTGACCGCGCTCGAGCGCGTCCGATCCGTCACGGCGGAGGTCGCCGTCGTCGAGACGCAGGCGATCCATGTCCAGTACCACGAGCAGGACCGGCTCCTGCAGCTCTATGCGGGCGGGGAGCTCAACAACGACTTCGGCAACTGGTACGTACCGACGGAAGCCGCGTTGCACTCGCTGTGCCGCGCGGCCGGGTTCTCGTCGGTGGAGACGGTCGCCGGTCCGCCACGCGCGCCCGCGGCGCAGCCCGCGCGCGGGGCGCGGCCGTCGCCGCGCGCGCAGCGAGGGCGCGACCGACGGGGCGTCGCCGCCGACCGCGTTCTACCGCCTCGTCGTGCACGCGTTCGTCTAGCGCGTTCGTCGAGCGCGGTCGCTACGCGGGCGTTCCCGCGGCGAGCACACGTTCGAAGTCGACGTTGCGCGCGGGTTGGTAGACGACGAAGTCGCCGGCGGGATAGCGGTCGAACGCGATGCCGAGCCGCGTGAGTCCACGTTGGTACTCGGGGCCGAGCGCCGAACGCGCGACGAACACCGCCGCCGGTTTCGGATCGGCTGCGGTCGCGCGGTCGTACGGCGGGAAGCGCTTGAACGAACGGGGCGAGCCGACGATGCGCTCGTCGGTCTCGAACGCGACGCGGTACACGATCCAGTAGTCGCCGTAGAAGTGGGTGACGTGATGCGCGGCGAGCGCGTCGACGAGCGGCTGGACGCGGCGCGGCATCGTGACGTCGGGCGCGGCCGGTGCAGTGCAACACCGGAGCCGGTGCACCCCGTCGACGGAGACGCCGAGCGCGCCGACGAGGAACAGCACCTGCAGTACGGGATAGCGCGCCGCGTACACGAGGAGCAGGACGACCGCGGGCAGGACGAACATCACGTAGCGCCCCTCGCCGATGACGCCCGACACGGGGAACGCGCCCCAGAGCATGGGGAACGTCACGACCGCGACGACGAGGAGCCAGGGCTTGCGCCCGCGCACGACGACTCCGAAGATCCCGAGCACCACGACGGCCACGTAGATCAGCGGGAACACGACCGGCACCAGCCAGCGCTCGACGATGTTGAGACCGAGCGCGACGGGCAGGCCGTGGCGGAACAGCAGCTCGTCGTTCCCGATGTAGCCCTTGTCGAACTGGTGCGACGTCGGCACGAGCGCGGCCCAGTTGTTGTGGACGTTCCAGTACAGCCACGGCAGTGACCCCACGAGCGCAAAGGGCACCGCGACCGCGATGCGCCGGATCTCGCCGCGCAACCGGATCGCCAACCAGACAAGGCCCGGGACCGCGAAGTAGAGGATCTGCGGGCTGGTCCACCAGCCGAGCCCTCCGAGCAACCCGAGCGCGATCCAACCTTGCCACCGGTCGGGGCGTTCGATCACGCGCAACACCGTGATGAGGAACGCGAGGCCGAGGATGATGCACGCCCAGTAGAACCCGCGCTCTTTGGTCGAGAGCCATACGTAGTTCGTGGGCCACACCCAGAACGCGAGCCGCGGCGATCGTCGCGCCCGGCTCCCCGATCGTGCGCCGCCCCAGTCGCCACACGAGCAGGGCCGAGACCGCGCTCGTCACGATCGTCACCGCCTTGAGCGTCGCGATCGACGAGCCGAACACGGCGAACACGAGGGCCATGAAGATCGCGGTGAGCGACCCGCCGTAGTTCTGACCCCAGTAGAAGGTCGTGAACTGGTGCTGGTGGACGATGTGGCGCGCCATCAGTCCGACGACGGCCTCGTCGGAGTCGAGCACCCCGGTCGGCAGCACGAGCAACCAGATCCGCAATGCAACGCCCGCGCCGACGCCGCCCACGACCATCGTCCGGTACCACCCGGGCGAGATCGTGATCCGGTCGAGCCGGGCACCGACGCGACGCAACGAGCTCAGGCCCGTTCGCCCACCACGGTGTACATCTGGACGTCGTCGTAGGCGGCGGTCGTGACGTGGCCGATCTGGTGGGCCTGGGTGTGCTCGACGACGCGGGTGTTGCGAAAGCCCATCGTCTCGAGCATCGAGATCACCGCGCCGGCCGAGATGCTCCACCACACCGTCCACCGGCCCGACTCGCCGAACGGGAAGATCTTCATCACGTTGTCGAGCATCGTCTCCCGGCCGAACGCCCAGGGTTCGGTGACGACGATCGTGTCGCGCGTACGGCGCGCCGCCTGCTCGAGTGCCGTGACCGGGCTACGCAGGTGCAGCAGGATCGCACCGAACACCGACACGTCGTACTCGCCGATGTCACCGGGCAGGTCGTAGATGTCGCCGTAGACCATGCGCGCCTTCGACCGGTACGCCTCGTGGAGGTACCACCACGAGTTCTGCACCTCGTTGACCATCTGCGCGTGGTCCAGGCGGAGCTTGCGGGTGTCGACGTTGCCGGGCGCGGGGTGCAGGTCGATCGAGACGTCGTAGCCGACGTCGAACGACACGACGTCGGCGCCGGCCTGTTCCATGAAGTACGTGAGCGCGCCGGTCGCGGGCCCGAACTCGAGCACGCGGCGGCCCGCGAGGTCGACGTTCCCGAGGTACTCCGACTCGTGCCCGCGCAGGTCCCAGGGGCCGGGAATCGTCTCGCCGTTCGGCAGATCGGCGGCGTGGTAGAAGAGGCCGTCGTCGCGCGTCAGGTCGCGGCGCTCGTCGGCGAGCGACTGTTGGAACGCGTCGTCGAGCTGGCCGAGATAACCGGGCGGGCCGAACGACGGCCAGCGCCGCAAGGTCGGCTGCGAGGCTTCGACCCCGCGCTCAGAGGTGGCGACGGCGGCGAGATCGACCGCCGACGAGCCGCGGCCCCGACCTCGCTTCATGACGTTCGGGACCCGGGGTGACACAAGGGCGCACAGTACCTCCGAAGGTCCACGCGGCACGCGACGCAGACGCGGGCGCGCAATCGGCGAACGGCGTCGTCAGGCGCCGGCCGCGAGCCGCAGGCGCGCCCGGATCGGGCGGTGGTCGGAGGGTGTCGCACCCAGCACCTCACCGCCGAGCGACTCGATCCCACCTCGCACGAACACGTGGTCGATCTGGCTGTGCGGTCGCCACGCGGGGAACGTGCGACCGCGGACCGGGCGGTCCCAGCCCGGCATCAACGCGGCCGTCGGCGGTCCCCAGAAGTTGAGGTCGCCGGCGAGCACCTGCGGGCCGCGCTCGGCGAAACCGCGCCGCAACGTGAGCAGGTGGCGCTGCGGCGCGAACCGCCAGAGCTTCGACGACACGTGCACTCCGATCACGTCGACGGGGGTACCGGCGACCGAGACCGTCAGCCCGATCGCGTGCCGCAGGCCGGGACCGTCGGTCGGGATGGCGCCGATCGGGATGCGCCGGCGGTCGAGCACCGGCAGGCGCGAGCAGACCGCGAGCTCCCACGTGCCGTCGCGCGGCACGGACGACCCGTCCCTGCGCTTGCGGCGACGGTCGCGCAACGCCATGAACTTCTCGGTGACGATCTCGTACCCGTCGTCACCCAGCGCGTCGACGATGCCGACACCGTCGTCGCCGCGCCACGACTCCGGAACGACGACGACGTCGGCGTCGAAACCGCGCACGATGCGCGCCACGTCGAAACGAACGCCGCGGAGCCGGCCGCGCGAACCGACTCCCCAGTGTGCGTTGAATGCCGCGACGGTGAAGTCTCGAGCCAACTCCGGTTCAGATGCCGATGCGTTGGGCAAGCAGCTCGCGGTGGTACGTCGGGTCGCCGAGGTAGATCTCGGAGCTCTTCGCGCGCTTGAAGTAGAGGTGCGCGGGGTGCTCCCAGGTGAACCCGATGCCACCGTGGATCTGGATGTTCTCCGCGGTTGCGTGGAAGTACGCCTCCGAGCAGTACGCCTTCGACAGTGCCGCGACGACCGGCAACTCGTCGTTGTCCTCCGCCGCCGCCCACGACGCGTAGTACGCGGCCGACTTGCCGGACTCCACTTCGAGCAGCATGTCGGCGCACTTGTGCTTGATCGCCTGGAAGGAGCCGATCGGCCGACCGAACTGCACGCGCACCTTGGCGTACTCGACCGACATGTCGAGCACCTTCTGCGCGCCGCCCATCATCTCGTTCGAGAGCGCGACCGCGGCCTGGTCGAGAGTCTTCGAGAACGCGGGCCAGCCCGCGCCGGGCGTCCCGAGCGGCTCCGCCACGACGTTGTCGAACTCGAGCTTCGACTGCTTGCGCGTCATGTCCATCGTCGAGAGGTTCGTGCGGGTCAGGCCCTTGGCGTTGCCGGAGACCGTGAAGAACGAGATGCCGTCGGTACCGCTCGTGCCCGCCGTACGGGCGACCACGACGATGAGGTCGGCGACGTTGCCGTCGATCACGAACATCTTCTCGCCCGACAGCGTGAACTGTTCCGCCCGCCTCGGTGGCCTCGAGCGTGATGCCCGCCGCGTCCCACTTGCCGCTCGGCTCCGTGAAGGCGAGCGCGGCGATCGTGTCGCCCGTCGCGATCGGCGGCAACAATGCCGACTTCTGCGCGTCGGTGCCCGCGTTCAGGATCGCGTTCGCGGCGAGGACCGCGGACGAGAAGTAGGGCGCGCACAGGAGCACCCGGCCCATCTCCTCGAGCACGATGCCGAGCTCGATGAAGGTGAAGCCCTGGCCGCCGTACTCCTCCGGGATCGCGAGGCCCTGCAACCCCAGCTCCTGGCCCATCTGCTTCCAGACCGACGGGTCGTAGCCCTCGGTCGTCTCCATCAGGCGACGGACCTCGGTCTCGGGCGACTTGGCCTCGAGGAACTGGCGCACGGTGCGCCGGAGTTCTTCTTGTTCCTCGGAGAAGGCGAAATTCATCTGTTGCTCCCTCGTATCTTCCGCTCTGAAATGCCGCTCGGGCATTGGTTCCCGCTCAGCGGGGCTCTCTCGGCAACCCGAGAACTCGTTCGCCGATGATGTTCCGTTGGATCTCGCTCGCACCCGCGTAGATGGTCTCCGCGCGGCTCGCCATGAAGATGTAGTGCAACTCGTCGATCTCGTAGTCGTGGCCCTCCGCGCGCTGCACGGTCATCGCGTCGGCGCCGAGGACCCGCATCGCAGTCTCGCCGAAGTTCTTGTGCCACGTCGTCCAGAACAGCTTGCCGATGCTCGCCTCCGGGCCGACGTCACCCCGCTTGACGAGGTTCGTCAACATGCGCATCCCGTTGTACTTCATGACCTGCAGGCCGACGTAGCGCTGCGCGAGCTCGTCGCGCAGGACCGGCTCCCCGGCCGCGCCGTTCTTGTCGCGCGGCGGCGAGCAGGTCGGCGTACTCGCCCTCGAACGCGAGCTGCGACGACATGAACGCCGTCCCGCGCTCGAAACCCAGGGTCGCCATCGCGACCTTCCAGCCCTGGCCGACCGGGCCGAGCGCGTTCTCCTTGGCGGTGCGCGCACCGTCGAAGAACACCTCGTTGAACTCGGAGCTCCCGGTCAGCTGGCGGAGCGGCCGCACCTCGACCCCGGGCTGGTCCATCGGGCAGAGGAGGTAGGTGAGGCCGTGATGCGACGTCGAGTCGGGTTCGGTACGGCAGACGACGAAGCACCAGTCGGCGTGGTGCGCGAGCGTGGTCCACACCTTCTGACCCGTGATGACCCACTCGTCGCCGTCGAGCACGGCCCGGGTCTGGATGTTCGCCAGGTCGCTGCCGGCGTTCGGCTCGGAGAAGCCCTGGCACCACATCTCTTCTGCGTGCTGGATCTTCGGCAGGAAGCGCCGCTTCTGCTCTTCGGTGCCGAACTGGATCAGCGTCGGGCGCGAAGAGGCCCTCGCCGAAGAACGAGACCCGGTTCGGCGCGTCGCCGCGCGTGTACTCCTCGCTGAAGATGATCTGCTCGGCGAGGTTCGCGGCCCGTCCGCCATACTCGGTCGGCCAGGTCAGCCCGACCCAACGGTCGGCGCCGAGCAGCTTCTCCCACTCGACCCGGACGTCCCAGCCCCGCTCGTCGCTCGGCCCGTTGCCCGGCCCGAGCGCGGCGAACTCGCCCTTCAGGTGCTCGGCCAGCCAGGCGCGCACCTCCGCTCGGAAGGCCGCTTCCGCGGGCGTGTCGACGAAGTCCATGGCGGGCCGACGCTACTTGACCGACCGGTCATGTTTCCAGGTCGGCGGCGCATGCGGCGCCCGGGGGCCGGGGGTACCCTCGGAACATGCCGGCCACGCTCACCCGCCCCGCGCACTACGAGACCTCCGGTGTCCGCATCGACAAGCTCGTCGTCGGCCCGTACGAGAACAACGTCTTCGTCCTGCGCGACAAGGGGACGGGTGAGGCGGTCCTGCTCGACGCCGCGAACGAGCACGAGCTGCTGCTCGAGGTCTCCCGGGCCACCGGCGTACGGCGGGTCCTGACGACCCACGGGCACTTCGACCACATCCAGGCGGTCACGCAGATCCGCGACGCCGGGATCGACGTCGGCATCGCCACCGAGGACGCCGAGATGCTCCCCGGTTACGACTTCATCATCCCCGACGACGAGGTGATCCAGGTCGGCGAGCTGCGGCTGCGCACGATCCACACGCCCGGCCACACCCGGGGCTCCACCTGCTTCCTGCTCGAGGGGCACCCGATCCTGTTCAGCGGGGACACCCTGTTCCCGGGCGGTGTCGGGAACACCACCTTCGAGGGCGGCGACTTCCCCACGATCCTCCGCTCGGTCGACGACGCGCCTCTTCCGGCTGCCGGTCGAGACCCTCGTTCTGCCTGGTCACGGGCTCGACACGACGATCGGGACCGAGCGGCCGCACCTCGACGAATGGGCCGAACGGGGCTGGTAGCCGAGCCGTTCGCCGGGCGCAACGTGACTGTCACACCGCCTGAGTACGGTGACATCCGGACGGACACGCTTTCTCGAATGTTCAGGTGTGGCACGCAATGAACTGAGGGACGATGTTGTTGTGCTCGCGCATGCACCGTCACGAAGGGGGATGCCGATGACCGGCGTCGTGGAATGGATTGCCCCGGTTCGGAACTCGGCGTGGGTCGCCGCCTGTTTCGGGACCGACGACGAATGACGGCACTCGCGACCGGATCCACCGACACTCCCGACGCTGAAGCTCGCGTCGCCCTTCACGATCACTACGGCCGGGTTCGAGACTTCACCGAGAAGCTCTCCGCGCCACTCTCCGACGAAGACCAAGTGGTCCAGTCGATGCCCGACGTCAGCCCGACGAAATGGCATCGTGCACACACCACGTGGTTCTTCGAGACCTTCCTCCTCTCGCCGCGGCTCGCCGGGTACGCGCGTGTTCGATCCCGCGTACGCGTACCTCTTCAACTCGTACTACGAAACGGTCGGCCCGCGTCACCCCCGGCCCCGGCGCGGCCTGTTGTCGCGGCCGTCGGTCGACGAGATCGCCCGCTACCGCGCGTACGTCGACCGCGCGATGCACGAGCTGATCGACGGATGCGACGCCGAGGCGGCGGCGCTCGTCGAGCTCGGTCTGCATCACGAGCAACAGCACCAGGAGCTGTTGCTGATGGACATCAAGCACGTGCTGTCGTGCAACCCGACCGACCCCGTCTACACCGACGCGCTCTACCGGCCTGCGGCTCCTACGACGCTGCGCTTCGCGAACGTCCACGGCGGCAACGTCGAGATCGGTCACGACGGGCCCGGCTTCTCGTTCGACAACGAGGGGCCGCGCCACGTCGTCCACCTCGAGCGAACGAGCATCGCCGACCGCCTCGTCAGCGCCCGTGAGTGGCTCGAGTTCATCGCCGACGACGGCTACCGCCGGCCGGAGCTGTGGCTCTCCGACGGCTGGTACGCGGTGCAGGCGAACGGTTGGGAGGCGCCGCTCTACTGGCGCGACGAAGACAACGACCGCTGGAGCGTCTTCACGCTCGGCGGCCGCCGGCCGCTCGACCTCGAACGAGCCCGTCGTGCACGTCAGCCACTACGAAGCCGACGCGTTCGCCGCGCTGGCGCGACGCGCGGCTGCCCACCGAGTTCGAGTGGGAGCACGCGGCCCGGTGCACCACGCCGGGCACACTGCGCGACCTCGACGACGTCGCCTGGCAGTGGACGTCGAGCGCGTACCTGCCGTACCCGCGCTTTCGACCCGCGGCCGGTGCCGTCGGCGAATACAACGGGAAGTTCATGAGTGGCCAGATGACGCTGCGCGGCGGTGCGGTCGTGACCCCGCCCGGCCACTCCCGCGCTCACCTACCGCAACTTCTATCCACCCGCGGGTCGCTGGATGTTCGGCGGCGTGCGCCTCGCCCGGGACGTCGCCTCGTGAGCACCCTCGAAGAGGACGTGGAGCGCGGGCTGACCGCCCGCCCGAAGGACATCCCGCCGAAGTGGTTCTACGACGACCGCGGTTCGTCGCTGTTCGACGAGATCACCCGCGTCGACGAGTACTACCCGACCCGCTGCGAGCGGGCGATCCTCGAGGCGCGCGCGGCCGATATCGCGTGCATCACGAACGCCGACACGCTCGTGGAGCTCGGCTCCGGCACGTCGGAGAAGACCCGCGTCCTGCTCGACGGGATGCGCGACGCGGGGACGCTGCGCCGATTCGTCCCGTTCGACGTCAGCAAACGCACGTTGCACGAGGCGGCCGCGGCGATCGAGACGCGAGTACGCGGGGATCGACGTGCAACCCGTCGTCGGCGACTTCACCCTCGACCTCGACAGCATCCCGCGCGACGGTCGCCGGCTGGTCGTGTTCCTCGGCGGCACCATCGGCAACCTGCTGCCCGAACGCCCGCGCCAGTTCCTGCGCGACGTCGCCGCGATGCTCGACCCGGACGACTTCCTCCTGCTCGGCACCGACCTGGTCAAGGACGTCGCCCGCCTCGAGGCCGCGTACGACGACGCGCAGGGCGTCACCGCCGAGTTCAACAAGAACGTGCTGCACGTCATGAACCGCGAGCTCGACGCCGACTTCGACGTCGACGCGTTCGAGCACGTCGCCGTGTTCGACGTCGAGCGCGAATGGATCGAGATGCGGTTGCGCTCCACGTGCGCGCAGACGGTCCAGGTCCGCGCGCTCGAGCTCGAGGTGCGGTTCGACGCGGGCGAGGAGATGCGCACCGAGGTCGAGCGCGAAGTTCACCCGCGCCCGCGTCACCCGCGAGTTGGTAGCGGCCGGGCTCGAGCTCGTCGAATGGTGGACCGATCCGCAGGGCGACTTCGCGCTGTCGCTCGCCCGGCACGCGCCGCGAACGCGCTAGCGCGGAGATCGTCGGCCGGCGCGGGTCGGACACGATCGTGAGGTCCTCGGGGACCTCGAGCACCTTGACCACCTCGCCGGTCACCTCGACCCCGAGGTGGCCGCCCATGATCGGGATGCGTTCGAGCCGCAGTGTGCCGATCCAGTCGGGAACGGCGGGTGCGAGGTGCAGCTTGTTGGCGCGGATGTCGGGCTCGAACCGCAGGAGCGTGCGCAGGAACAACAACGGTGACGCCGCGGCCCACGCCTGCGGCGAACACGACGTGGGGTAGCTGACGGGAAAGCTCGAGCCGCCGCGCGGCATGCCCACGAACAGCTCGGGGAGCAGGTCGCCGAACCAGCGTGAGGCGTCGACCATGCCGCGCATGACGCGGTGCGCCTCCTCCGCGAACCCGTACCGCATCAGCCCCGCCGCACCGAGGGCGTTGTCGTGCGGCCACACGCTCCCGCAGTGATACGAGATCGGGTTGTAGCCCGCGTTCTCCGACGACAGCGTGCGGATGCCCCAACCGCCGAACATCCCGTCCGAGACGAGGACCTTCGCGACGTGCGGCGCCTTCTCCTCGTCGACGATGCCGGTCCAGAGGCAGTGGCCCATGTTCGACCCGATGCCGTCGATCCGCTTCTTGTCGCGGTCGAGCCCCATCGCGAAGTAGCCGCCGTCGTCGGTGTCGACCCAGAAGTCCTCGTTGAAGCGGCGCTTCAGCTCGGCCGCGCGCGCGGTCAACGTCGCCGCGAGCCCATGGTCACCCGCCTCGGTCGCACAGTGTCCGCGCGCGATCAGCGCCGCGTACACGTAGCCCTGCACCTCGCACAGCGCGATGGGCGCGGCCGCGAGCGAGCCGTCGGCGAAACGCATCGAGTCCCAGGAGTCCTTCCAACCCTGGTTCTGGAGACCGTGGTCGGTCGTGCGCTGGTACTCGACGTACCCGTCGCCGTCACGGTCGCCGTAGTCGGTGATCCACTGCAGGGCCGCGTCCGCCGCGGGCAACAGCGCGTCGACCTCCTCGCGCCGGGAACCCCAGCGCGAGAGCTCGCCGATGAGCATCACGAACAACGGGGTCGCGTCGACCGTCCCGTAATAGACGCGGCCACCGCCGAGCGCGAGCGACGCGGTCTCGCCGAAGCGCATCTCGTGGAGGATGCGGCCGGGCTCCTCCTCGGTGCGGACGTCGACCTCTTGGCCCTGGAAGCGGGCGAGGGTCTGGAGGGTGCCCGAGCGCGAGGTCGGGATCGACGAGCATCGTCATCCACGACGTGAGCAGCGAGTCGCGGCCGAACAGGGTCATGAACCACGGCGCACCCGCGGCGACGACGGCGCGGTCGGGGAACTCGGGGTCGAAGATGCGAAGCCCCGCGAGGTCGCGCGTCGATCGGTCGAGGAGCGCGCGCAGCTGGTCGTCGTCGCTCGTGACGACGGGCATGCGCGCCTGCCACTCTTCGAGCCGCGCGACCGGGGTCGACCGTTCGACGGGATGACCGCACTGATAGCGGGGGGTGACCTCCTGGTCGCCGATCACCGGCGTGACCTCGATGCACGCGGTCCAACGTCCGCGCGGCGGGACCACCGTCTCGTACATCACGTGGTTCCCGTCGATTCGCGGCGCGCCGCTGAAGTTCACGTGCGTCGCGCGCTCGAAGGAGTGCCGCTTGTAGCGGAACGTGAGCCGCGAGCCGTCGGTCTCCAACGCGAGCTGACCCTGTTTGCGGACGCGCCCTTCCTTCACTTCGAAGAGGTCGGCGAAGTCGGCGTCGACGAGCAGCTCGACCGAACAGAACGCGGCTTCTTCCCCGTAGTTCTCGATCTCGAGGTCTTCGCGCATCCCGCGGCCGACGTACCGGCGCCGGAACAACACGAGGTGCGAGTCGGCATGCCCTTTCGACGGGTGCCCGCGCAGCACGAACACGCCACTGAACGGATCGGGCACGGTCGCGGCGAGCGGTTCGGGGCTCGCACCGTTCAACGTGCAGCGGAGCTCCGAGACGAAACGGGTGTCGCGAAAGAACAGGCCCTGGGGCCGACCGGGGTCGATCTCACCCGACCGGCTCGAGATGCAGAACGCGGAGCCTTCGACGAGCGTCACGATCCCGTCCGCCCCGATGCTCGCGCTGGCGCTGGTCGTCCAGGGCTCCGGCATCGCCGAGAACCTACTACCGGATTTCGGCCCTCCTTCACACCGGCGCGTCGGCGCCCGGATCAGCCATTAGCCTGCTCGCCCGATGCGTATCGCGGTCGTCGCCCCCGTGTGGTTCCCCGTGCCCCCGACGGGCTACGGCGGTATCGAGCTCGTCGTGTCGCTGCTGGCCGACGGGCTCGTCGACGCCGGCCACGACGTCACGCTCTTCGCGAGCGGCGGGTCGCATTCGAAGGCGAAGATCGTCTCGCCGATGGCGGAGCCGCCCGACCCGCGCGAGCTCGGCAACGCCTGGTACGACGCGTACCACGCCCTCACGTCGTATCTGCAGGTCGACGGGTTCGACGTCGTGCACGACCACGCCGGGATCGTCGGGCCCATCTGCGGCGCGATGCTCCGCGGCCGCCCGCCCGTGGTGCACACCCTGCACGGACCGTGGACACCGCAGACGCGCGTCTCATGTACAGCGTGACCGGTCAGCACGTGCACCTCGTCGCGATCAGCGACGCGCAACGGGCCGACAACACCGAGATCCCGTACATCGGGACCGTGCACAACGGGATCGACCTCGGCTCGTACCCCTACCGCGACAAGAAGGACGACGTCCTCGTTTACATCGGGCGCTCCAACCCCGACAAGGGACCGAAAGAGGCGATCACGATCGCGCGGCGGGCGGGACTCCCGTTGAAGATGATCCTGAAGCGCAGCGAGCAACCCGAACGCGAGTACTTCGAACACGAGATCGCGCCGTTGCTCGCGAGCGACGTCGAGCTGTTCGAGAACGTCACGCACGAAGAGAAGGTCGAGATGCTCGGCCAGGCGTGCGCGATGGTGTTCCCGATCCGCTGGCCCGAGCCGTTCGGCCTCGTCATGGTCGAGGCGATGGCGTGCGGGACCCCGGTCGTCACGACGAACTGGGGCGCGGCCCCGGAGCTGGTCGACGACGGCGTGACGGGATTCCGGCGCGACGGCGACGACGACCTGGTCGAGTCGCTCGGCGCGGTCCGCGATCTCTCCCCCGCCGACTGCCGGGCGCGGGTCGAGAAGCTGTTCTCCGCCCAGGCAATGGTGCGCGGCTACGAGGCCGTCTACGAACGGGCGATCCACCACTAGCCGGCGGGTCCGCGATCCGGAGATTCTCCGGAGGATTCCTCGCAACCGGATTTCCACTACGGCCGTAGTGTTATTACAATGGCGGCGTGGCCCCGACATCGCCTCGCCCCCAGCCGGCCGAGCCCGCGCTCGACGTCCCCGCCCTCGAGATCGACGACTTGCACGTCGCCGTCGAAGGACGGGAGATCCTGCGGGGCGTCTCGCTCGCGGTCGACAAGGGCTCGCTGCACGCCCTGATGGGGCCGAACGGCTCGGGGAAATCGACCCTCGCCAACACGCTCCTCGCCAATCCCGCCTACACGGTCACGGGCGGGCGCATCCTCCTCGACGGCGAGGACGTCACGGCCCTGCCGACCGACGAGCGGGCCCGCCGCGGCCTGTTCCTCGGGTTCCAGCACCCGGAGGAGATCCCGGGTGTGTCGGTGCTCAACTTCTTGCGCCAGGCGATCGCCCGGCGCAAGAGCATCGACGACTTCTCCGTCCTCGAGGTGCGCCTCGCGCTGCTCGACTGGACGAAGCGGCTGGGCATGGACAACCGCTTCCAGGAGCGGTATCTCAACGAGGGCTTCTCCGGCGGCGAGAAGAAACGCAACGAGGTCCTGCAGATGGCGATGATGGAACCCGACGTCGCGGTGCTCGACGAGACCGATTCCGGGCTCGACATCGACGCGCTGCGCCAGGTCGCGGCCGGCATCGCCGAGGTCCGCAAGGCGCGCCCGCAGCTCGGGATCCTCGCGATCACCCATTACCAGCGGCTCCTCGAACACCTCGTCCCCGATGTCGTGCACGTGCTCGTCGACGGCCGCATCGTCGCGACGGGTGGGCCCGAGGTCTCGCTCGAGGTCGAGGCCCGCGGGTTCGAGTCGTTCCGCGCGGGTGAGGGAGCGCGGGCATGAGCGCACTCGACGTCGCCACCGTCAAGCGCGACTTCCCGATCCTCGAGCGCGAGGTGAACGGCAAGCGGCTCGTCTATCTCGACTCGGCCGCTACCGCGGAGAAGCCGGTCCAGGTCCTCGACGCGATGG
Organism: uncultured Actinomycetes bacterium; assembly: GCA_963829195.1. Lineage (GTDB taxonomy): Bacteria > Actinomycetota > Acidimicrobiia > IMCC26256 > PALSA-610 > PALSA-610. The sequence goes on along the minus strand of CAWHHS010000005.1, from coordinate 156,479 downwards.
ACGACTCGTACCGCCGCCACTACGCCAACATCCACCGCGGCGTGTACACGATCGCCGAGGAGGCCACCGCCGCGTTCGAGCGGGCCCGCGCCAAGGTCGCCCGATTCGTCAATGCCCGCCGCACCGACGAGATCATCTTCACGAGGAACGCGACGGAATCGATCAACCTCGTCGCCTATTCATGGGCTCGCGCCAACCTGCAGGCGGGCGACGCGATCGTCCTCTCGCACATGGAGCACCACGCCAATGTCGTCCCGTGGCAGATGCTCGCGGCGGAGCGGGGCGTCGAGCTGCGCTGGATCCCGCTGACGGCCGACTTCCGGCTCGACCGCACCGACCTGGATTCCCTGCTCGACGGCGCCCGGCTGCTGGCGATCAGCGCGATGTCGAACGTGCTCGGCACGATCAACGAGATCCGTCCGCTCGCCGACGCGGCCCACGCGCACGGCGCGTTGATCCTCGTCGACGCCTGCCAGTACGTCCCGCACGTCGCGACCGACGTGCAGGAATGGGACGCCGATTTCATCGCGTTCTCGTCGCACAAGATCCTCGGGCCCAGCGGTATCGGCGCGCTGTGGGGTCGCTTCGAGCTGCTCGACGCGATGCCGCCGTTCCTCGGCGGCGGCGAGATGATCCGCGACGTGCGCCTCGACGGCTTCACCACGAACGACGTGCCGTGGAAGTTCGAGGCCGGGACCCCGGCCATCGTGGAGGCTGTCGGGTTCGGCGCCGCGATCGACTACATCTCGGCAATCGGCATGGACGCCGTCCGCGCCCACGAACGACTGATCACCCGCTACGCGCTGGAGTCGCTGCGGGACCGGTTCGGCGACAGCCTCACGATCTACGGCCCGGCGGACGTCGACGTCCGCGGCGGCGCCGTGTCGTTCCTCTTCGACGGCATCCACGCGCACGACATCAGCCAGGTGCTCGACGAGGACGCCGTCTGCGTGCGGGCCGGCCACCACTGCGCCAAGCCGCTGATGCGCCGGCTCGGGGTGCCGGCGACGACCCGGGCATCCTTCTACGTGTACAACGACGAAGCCGACGTGGACGCGCTGGTCGAGGCGCTCGCGAAGGCTCAGAAGTTCTTCGCGGTTTAGGATCGCAGCAGATGGCCGGCCTCGAAGACCTGTACCGAGAGATCATCCTCGACCACTACCGTTCGCCGCGCAATCGGGGCGAGCTGCCGGTTCCGCCCGCACACAAGGTCGAGGGGTTCAATCCGCTCTGCGGCGACGAGGTCGTCCTGTACCTCGACGTCGACCCCGAGACCGACACTGTGCGGGACGTGAAGATCGCCGGTCAGGGCTGCTCGATCAGCCAGGCGTCCACGTCGATGATGAGCGCGGCCGTCAAGGGAAAACCGCTCGTCGAGGTGCGCCGGCTCATCCGCGCGTTCAAGGCGCTGATGTCGATCCACGAGTCGAAGCTCGAGGGTGACGGCGAAGGCGACGGCAGCGACCTGGCCGCCGAGTTGGCCGGCGTCCGCCTCGGCGATCTCGAGGCCCTCCAGGGCGTGGTGAAGTTCCCCGTCCGGATCAAGTCCGCGACGCTCGCCTGGAACACCCTCCAGCAGGCGCTGGACGAGACCGCCGAAGCGCAGGCGTAAGGCCGTCAGCGGGGACCGGGGCGGTAATCCCGTCCCGCGGGTGCCTTCGGTCACAGACTTGGACGCATTCGTAGCTTTTGGGGAACCGAACGGCTCAACATGACGTTGCACTGGGAGCAGTGACGGGCGGCTACGCTGACCGTTCAGAGCAGGAGGACCGACGTGGACCAGGCTGGGATCGTCACCATCATCGACGAGGCGCTCGAACGATTCGCCTCGCGTGACCTGGTCGGCTCGTCGGAGGTCGTCGACTTCCTCCTCGACCTGCGCAGTGCGGTCGTCTCCGATGCCGCGCTCGCCGCGCTCATCGAAGCCGAGACCGAACCCGCGCACTGACGTATCCCGTCGTGCCGGTCCGCGTCGGCGCGCGCCGGGCCGAGGCGCGACGATTCCCGCGTTTGGGTCAAGTAAAGTTCGGCGCCGGTGGACGCTGACCAGACGCGCGGCGACGCGTCCGACGAGAGATCGCGCGGCCCGGTTGGCACGGCGCCGCGGAAGCTGGAAGCGCCGCGCGGTCGTGACGACCGTCGCGGCGGTGGTCGTCGGCGGCGGGGTCGGCGCGTACGCGTTGATGACGAAGTCCGGCACGGCTTCGGGAGCCGCACCGCCGGACACGACGATCGCGGCCCCGACGAGCACGACGACGCCACCGCCGACCTCCACCACCGCCGCTCCGACCACGACCACCAGCGTCCCCCCGGTGCAACAGCCGAAGGACCAGGTCCTTCCCTCGCCCGGGAACGGCCTGCGGGAGGGCGACCGGGGCCCGACCGTCCTTGCCTACGAAGCCCGCATGAAGGCACTGCACTTCGATCCGGGCCCGGTCGACGGCTACTTCGACCAGGACACGCAGTACGCGGTCACCGCCGTCCAGAAGTACTACGGGTTGGCCCGTACCGGTGTGATCGATACCGGCGTCGACTTCGCGTTGACGCACTTCCGGTACTCGCCGGCCGAACCGAACAGCGAGCCCGACCGCGTCGAGATCGACCTCGACCGCCAGGTGCTGACGCTCTTCCACAACTGGCAGCCCGAGCTGCTCACCACCACCTCGACGGGCAGCGGCGAGCACTTCTGCGGCGGGGTCGACGGATGCCAGTACGCGATCACAGCGACCGGGCACTTCCACTTCTACGACCTCGTGCACGGCTGGCAGAACGGCAAGCTCGGCGCGATGTGGAACCCGTACTACTTCAACGGGAGCGACGCGGTGCACGGCTTGGACTCGGTACCGGCCTACCCCGCCTCGCACGGGTGCGCCCGCATACCGATGCACATCGCGAACTACTTCTACACGCTCGTCCACCAGGGCGAGTCGGTGTTCGTCGTGGGCACCCCGCAGAAGGCCGGGAACGGGTACGTCGGACCGGCGCCGACGGTACCGGTGCCCGTGCCGACGACGACCACGGTCGCGCCGACGACGACACCGACCACGAAGCCGGTGCCCACCACCACGACCACGAAGCCCAAGACCACGACGACGAAGCCGCCGACCACCACCACGACCTAGCTGTACCCGGCCATCAGGTTGGTGTCAGTCGGCTGATCGGGGGAAGGCCTCCGAGTGCTGTGTGGCGGCGGTGAGTGTTGTAGTTCTCGAGCCAGGGGGCAAGCGCGGTTGGGCGTTCGGCGTTGGATCCGAACACTGTGCGGTAAGCCCACTCGGTCTGCAGTGTCCGGTTGAAGCGTTCGACCTTGCCGTTCTGCCATGGGCAGTGTGGCTTGATGAGCAGGTGATCGATTCCGGAGCCTTGGAGGAGGCTCCGCAGCGCGTTGCTGCGCGTGTAGTTCCAGGCGTTGTCGGTCATGACCGCGTCGACGCTGATGCCGTGGTCTGCGAAGCAGAAGAGAGCTCGTTCGAAGAACGCCGCGGTGGTTGATGCTTGCTCGTCGTCGAGGATTTCTGAATAGGCGAAGCGGCTGTGGTCATCGACGACGGAGTGCACGTAGTCGTATCCGATCCGGGCCTTCTTCTGCGCTGAGGACTTGCCCATTTCGCGGCCGTGGGCACGCCACCCGCCACCGTCGGGGATGCGCCCGATCTTCTTCACGTCCATGTGGACCAGCTCGCCCGGCCGATCGCGTTCATAGCGAACCGTGGTGGTCTTCGACGAGCGGATCACCTCGCCCGTCATCGGGTCACAGATCGCCAGCGGGGGAACGCAATGACGGCGCAGGATCCGCGACACGGTCCGGGCCGGCACGCCGAGCTCGGGTCCGAGCCAGTCCTGGCCGCGACGATGCTCCGCACGTGCAGCGATCACCCGCGCCTCGATTTCGGGCGCGGTTCTGGTCGGCATCCGATGCGGTCGTGACGACCGGTCACGCAGGCCGGCTTCGCCCTCGGCATCGAAACGGGCCACCCACCGGTGCGCACACTGCCGTGAGATCCCCATCGCGCGAGCAACATGCGCCACGGGCATCCCGTCATTGCAGACTCGCTGGACCAACAAGCGACGGCCATGGAACGTCAAACGAGCGTTACGGTGAGACACGAAGACCTCCGGGTGGTGAAGACGGCTATCTCCACTGCACCGGGGGTCTTCGCTTACGTCAACCCGTCACCAACGTCCTGGCCGGGTACACCTAGGTCGAGATGGTGGTCCCGGCCACGTCGGGCCGATCAGGGCCGATCAGGGCTCATCAGGTGGTGCTGAATGCGGCGAGGCCGACGATCGGTGCCGCGGGCGGGTTCGCGGCCAGGCTGCCCGAGAACGCCTTGTTCGAGAAGTCGAAGATCCCGCCGTCGGACGCCGCCATCAGATAGCCGTTGCCGAACGCGACGAGTCCGTCGACCGGACGGTTCAGCACCGTCGCACCCATTGAACCGCGGAACGGCGCACCGAACGCGAACACCCCACCGTCGGATCCGACCAGCCAGTAGCCGCGACCATCGGGCGTCGGCGAGATCCCCACGATCGGCTTGTTCAACCGCAGCGCACCCGTCGAACCGTGGAACCGCGCGTCGCCAAAGCTGAAGATCCCACCGTCGGAACCCACCATGTAATAGCCACGCCCCGACGGCGTCGCGACCGACGCCACGATCGCACCGTTCAACTGTGTGCCCGACATGTCACCGAAGAACACGGCGTTGCCGAACGGGATCGCCCGGCCCCGATTCGTGAACAACCAATAGCCACCGTCACTCGGCGTCGGCGAGATCGTGCTCACGAACTCACCCACCGCGAGAGCCGGAGCGCCGCCGTAGAACCGCGCGGTGCCGTACGAGAACACGTGCCCCGCGCCGTCAACGACCCAGTAGCCCTTGCCGTCCGCCGCGGCGCCATCGCCATCGCCCCCGGAACCAGACCACCGAACGACACCGCCCCACCGAACCCGTACACGTGACCATCGGCCCCGAGCATCCAATAACCGCTCCGCGGCGCCTGCTTCACCACCGGCGGCGCCGGCGGCGCCACCGGGGCCGTGAAGTCGGTGATATCGGACGACAGGTTGACCCCGTCGTCATAGGACGAGATCACTGACAGCCGCGACCGCTGGCCGGCGAGTGCACGCAACTGCGCTCGATCCTGACCGAGTAGGACTTGTCGCCCGAGTTCCAGCTCGGCGTCGCATCACAGAGGACGTCGAGCCCGGGGTACGTCGTGACACCTGCAATCACGTTGCCCGCGCCGTCGTTGAACATCACCGCGGTGTATTCGGGAAGTCGTCGTGGTTGACGTCCAGCCCGTACAGCATGGAGGTATCGATGTTGTGTTGCCAGTTCGACGCTCGACTGCGGGTTGTCGAACGACACGGACCGTGCAGTGACAATGACGTAGGTGGCGTCAGTCTTGATCTCCGCGGAGGTCAGGTCGCCCCGAGGATCGAAACCTGCATTGTCGTCACCTGTGGGGTCGCTGACGCTTGCGCTCGAAGGTAGGGCCGCGGCGTGCCGACGCCGGCGGCCGTCGAGAGGTGGCCGAGGGAGCCCGTCGGACGCCCGAAGCGCACCGAAGCGCGGGCGACGGCCGCTCGCACCGCTCCCGATTGGGTCGGCGCCGCCGACGCCGAGTCGGCCGCGCCGACCGCAACTCCGACACACAATGACGCCGCGACCGCCGCGGCCAGAACTCGGACCCGGTTCACGTGACCTCCCCCGCCTGAGGAGAGAAACGATAACGGAGTGCGTGTAGCCGGCAACAGTGCGGCGCGCCGATTCTTCGCGCGGGGAACGACACAAATCGGACGCGAACATGCTGCGCCAACGCGCGCTGCGGGAAGGCCGTAGGGCCGAAGCGTTCGCTACGCGAGCGGGTCGGCGAACGGGCTCGAACCGATCGTCGGATCACCGAACGGATCGGCCTCCGTCGGGCGACCGACGGTGACGTCGTCGATGCCGAGCTCTTCTGCGATCGCCTCGTATCCGGTGCGCTCGAGCTCGTCCGCGAGCTCCGGGCCACCGCTCTTCACGATCCGCCCGGCGAGGAACACGTGCACGTAGTCGGGACGGAGCTCCTCGAGCAGGCGGGCGTAGTGCGTGATCGCGAGGACACCGACGGCTCGCTCCTGCGCGAGCGCGTAGACGCGCCGGGCGACGTCGCGCAGCGCGTCGACGTCGAGGCCCGAGTCGATCTCGTCGAGCACCGCGAACTTCGGTTCGAGCACCGCGAGCTGCACGGTCTCGGCCCGCTTCTTCTCGCCGCCGGAGAACTCGTTGTTCACACCCCGCCCGAGGAGCTCGTCGGGAACGCCGACCGTGCGCGCTTCGGCCGCGATGCGTTCGTGGAGATCGGCTCGGGATGCGCCGCGTGCGTCGAGGGCCGCACCGACGACGGCTTCGAGCGGGACGCCCGGGACCTCGACGGGGTACTGCATCGCGAGGAACAGCCCGCGCTGCGCGCGCTGCCACGTGGGCAGGCCGAGGAGCTCCTCGCCGTCGATCGTGACCGAGCCCCGCGTGACCGTCGTATTCGGCGCTGCCCATCAACGCGTGGGAGAGCGTCGACTTCCCCGAGCCGTTCGGGCCCATGAGAGCGTGCACCTCGCCGGTGCGCACCTCGAGGTCGACGCCGCGCAGGATCTCGTGTCCGGCCACGGCCGCGTGCAGGTCGGCGATGCGCAGGACGTGCTCGCCCTTCACCGGGTCCGCGCTCACGGCAGCACCACCGAGACGTCGTCGCCGTCGACCTGGATCGCGTAGACCGGCACCGGCCGCGTCGCGGGCAGGGTCTGCGCTTCGCCGGTGGTCAACGAGAACGTCGAGCCGTGCTTCGGGCACTCGATCTCGAGCTCGTCCTCCCACACGTCGCCCTCGGACAACGAGAAGTCGGCATGCGAGCAGCGGTCGCCGAGCGCGTAGAAGTCGTCGCCGACGCGGACGACCGCGAGGCGGTGGCCGTCGACGTCGAAGCGGCGCGCGGTACCGGGCGCGAGGTCGGCGCGCCGCAGCAGACCCGCACGAGCGTTCCCATCAGCGCCGCGCCCGTGCGTGCTCGAGCTTGTCGACGACGGACCGGCGCAGCCCGCGCGTCAGCGCGCCGACCGGGAGCCGCTCGAAGACGTCGTCGAAGAATCCGAGGATGATCAACCGTTCCGCCTCCTCGGGCGGGATGCCGCGCGACTCGAGGTAGTACAGCTGCTCGTCGTCGATGGGACCGACGGTCGACGCGTGCGAGCACCGGACGTCGTTGGCCTCGATCTCGAGGTTCGGGATGGACTCGGCGCTCGCCCCCTCGCTCAGCACGAGGTTGCGGTTCGTCTGCGCCGCGTTCGCTTTCTTTGCCGCGGGACGGAGCCGGACGAGCCCCGAATAGACCGAGCGCGGCGGTGTCCTCGACCGCACCCTTGAACAACAGGTCGCTGCGGGTGTTCGGGGCGTCGTGGTCCTGGAGCGTGCGGAAGTCGAGCATCTGCGTGCCGTCGCCGAAGTACACCGCGAGCTGGTCGCTCTCGGAGCCCTGGCCGGCCAGAAGCGCTTCGCTGCGCAGGCGCGAGTAGTCGCCGCCGAGCGCGACCGCCGAGGTGCGCAGGGTCGCGTCGCGACCGACGTGCGCGCGCAGCAGACCGAGATGCCAGGTGCGCGATCCGTGTTCCTGAATGGTCAGGTAGCGCAGGTGCGCGTTGTCGTCGACGAGCAGCTCGGTGACCGCGTCGACGAGATGGTCGGTTTGCGGGGAGCCGAAGCGGTCGAGCACCGTCGCCTGCGCACCCTCGTCGAGCGAGACGAGCGTGTGCGGGAACGACGCGCGGCCGTCGCCCTCGCTCCAGTGCAACACGAGGATCGGGTCCTCGACGACCACACCCGCGGGAACGTGCACGAACGCGCCGCCCGCGAGGAACGCGTCGTGGAGCACGGTGAACGCGTCCTCGGACGCACTCGACGCGCTGCCCGATCAACTCGGAGACGAGGTCGTCGTCGCAGGTCGCGATGCCGCAGACGCGCACGCCCTTGGCTTCCAACGCCGCATCCAGCTCGTGGTGCACGACGCGGCCGTCGCGCACGACGATCATGCCCGCGTGCCGGCCGGCCTCCGCGGCCCACGGCCCGCCGCCGGGTGCCCGCTCGTCACCGGCCGCGCCGAGTTCCTCGGCCGAGAACGGGCGGTACCGGTCGAGGTCGAGCTGGTCGATGCGCGAGTAACGCCAGATCTCCTCGGACGGAGTCGGCCACGCGACGCCCGCGAGCCGCTCGACGGCCGCGGCCCTCCGGCGCGCCAGCCACTCGGGTCCCCCGAGCGCGAGCGCAGCATCGGCTGTGAACGCGGCGGTCATCTGTTAACCGACCGCGCCTTCCATGTTCAGCTCGATGAGCCGCGACAGCTCGACCGCGTATTCCATCGGGAGGGTCTTGGTGATCGGCTCGATGAAGCCGTTCACGATCATCGCGGTGGCCTGCTGCTCGCTCAACCCGCGACTTTGGAGGTAGAAGAGCTGGTCGTCACCGACCTTCGAGACGGTCGCCTCGTGGCCGATGCGCGCGTCCTTCTCCTCGATCTCCATGTACGGGTAGGTGTCGCTGCGCGACTCCTCGTCGAGGATCAACGCGTCGCAGCGCACGTGCGCCTTGACGTCGTGGGCGCCTTCCTCGACCCGGACGAGGCCGCGATAGGTCGTGCGGCCACCGTCCTTGCTGATCGACTTCGAGTCGATGATCGACGTCGTCTCGGGCGCGGCGTGCGTCATCTTCGCACCCGCGTCCTGGTGCTGGCCCTTGCCCGCGTACGCGACGGAGAGCACTTCACCGTGCGCCTTCGGGCCGGTCATCACGACCGCCGGGTATTTCATCGTCAGCTTGGAACCGAGGTTGCCGTCGATCCACTCGACCGTCGCCTCGGTTTCCGCCCGCGCCCGCTTGGTGACGAGGTTGTAGACGTTCGGCGACCAGTTCTGGATCGTCGTGTAACGGATGCGCGCGCCGGGCTTGGCGATGAGCTCCACCACGGCCGAGTGCAACGAGTCGTTCGTGTACACCGGCGCCGAGCAGCCCTCGACGTAGTGCACCGACGCGCCTTCGTCGGCGATGATCAGCGTGCGCTCGAACTGGCCCGCACTTTCGGCGTTGATGCGGAAGTACGCCTGCAGCGGCATGTCGACGTGTACACCCGGCGGCACGTAGATGAACGAGCCTCCGGACCACACCGCGGAGTTCAGCGCCGCGAACTTGTTGTCGCCGGGCGGGATCACCGTGCCGAAGTACTTCTGCACGATCTCCGGGTAGTCGATGAGTGCCTGGTCCATGCTCGTGAAGAGGATGCCCCTGCGCTCCAGGTCTTCCCGGTTCTTGTGGTACACGACCTCGGAGTCGTATTGGCTCGTGACCCCGGCGAGGAACTTGCGCTCGGCCTCGGGGATGCCGAGCTTCTCGTAGGTCGCCTTCATCTCTTCGGGGAGCATGTCCCAGTTGTCGACCGCGCCGTCCTGCTTCGGCTTCAAGTAGTAGTAGATGTCGTCGAAGTCGATGGTCGGCATGTTCTTGGCGAACCACTCGAGCATCGGCTTGCGCTCGAAGCGCTTCAGCGCGTTGAGGCGGAACTTCGTCATCCATTCCGGCTCGGACTTGTGGTACGAGATGTCGCGGACGACCTGCTCGTTCAGGCCCTTCTTGGGCGTGACGGCGTAGCTCTCGGTGTCGTGCCAGCCGAGCTTGTACTTGCCCAGATCGATGCCTTGAACAGCCATCGGCACACATCTCCTCGAGGGGTCCTCGACATGCCGATCGGCGGGCCCGGCGGGTTGCCGCCCGGACGATCAGGCAATTAACACTACCGCCATAGTAACAATCCGGGCGGGCCCGACCAAGCCGGGTCCCGGGCGGATTTCGGGGGCCGCGCTAGGGCTTCTTGGTGGTCGTCGTCACGCCGGGAACCGTCGTACCCGTTCCGGGCAGGGTCGTCGTCGACGTGATGCCGACCTTGGCCTTGTAAGCCTCGAAGTCGGACTGGGCGTTGCGGATGTGGGTCTGGTACTCGCCCAGGTTGCCGGCGGCCAGCGCGGCGTTGGCGGCGTCGAACTGCGCCTGCGCGTCGTTCAGGAGCGCGGTGGCCGACGCGTTGGTGGGCGGGTTCGTCGTCGGGGCCCCCGGCAACGTCGTGGTCGTCGTCGACGTCGATGTGCCTCCGGTACCGGTCTGGCCGGTGATCGACTTGACCCCGCCCGACGTCTGCAGTTGCGTCGGTGTGTCGTTCACGAGCGCGCTCACCGCGTCGGCCATGTTGAAGCCGAGCACGGCCCGCTGACCCACCGCGGCTGCGACGAACTCGTAGCGCGGGAACGTGGTGGTGCCTTCACCGAGGATCCAGATCGGGCGCACGTACATGATCGCGTTGCCGATCGGTATCAGCTGGACGTTGCCCTGGATGACCTTCGAGCCTGCGCTGCCGAGCAGCGTGAACTGGCTGCTGATGAACTGGTCCGACTGGATGAGCGTCGCGGCCTGGCCCGGCGAGGGCGCGGACGTGTCGGGCACCTGATACAGCACGAGCTTCCCGTAGTTCGCGCCGTCCGATTCCGCGAACACGAACGCGGACAGGATGCCGCCCTTCAAGCGCGGCGTGAACGATCGTTCGAGCAGGAACTGCTGCGGCGACACCGACTTCTGGTTGGGATCCGGCGGCAACGCCATCGTCAGGTACAGCGGATCGATCGGGCTGCCCGACGGGGCGAGCGTGGTGTTGCGGCCGCCGTTGCTGCCGCTCGCAACCGCGGTCGCGACCGCCGCCGCGCTCGACGTGTCGGGGCTGGGCGCGACGTCCCAGATGGCCTGCTTGTTGAAGTACTGCACCGGATCGGTGATGTGGTACAGCGCGTACTGCTCGGTCTGGGCGCTGAAGATGTCCTCCGGGTAGCGCAGGTGCGCGCGCAGGTCGGAAGGCATCGCGCTCAGGTCCTCGAACATCGAGGGGAACGCCTTGCGGTACGTCCGGATGATCGGGTCCGACGGGTCGACGACGTAGAGGTGCACCGTGCCGTCGTAGGCGTCGATCGTGACCTTCACCGAGTTGCGGACGTAGTTGAAGTCGGTGTCGAGCCCGCTGCCCGCCGGCTCCTGCGGGTGGATCGACTGCGAGTACGGGTAGTTGTTCGTGGTCGTGTACGCGTCGAACACCCATTGGATGCGCCCGTCGACCACGACCGGATAGGGGTCGGAATCGAACTTCAGGAACGGGGCGATGGTCTGCACCCGCTGCTTGATGTCGCGGATGTAGATGACCCGCGAGTTGTTCGTCACCTGACCCGACACGAGGAGGTTCCAGTCGCCGAACCGGATCGCCAGCGCAGCCTTGCGCACCAGGCTCGAGACCTTGACGCCGGCGAGGCCCTGGTACGCGACGGCCTTCGTGCTGCCGCCGCTCGTCGCTTCCTGCTCGGCGACCTTCGTGTCGACGACGGAGTAGCCGCCGATCCCCTCGCCGAAGTAGACGCCGGTGTAGCGCGGGTCGAGCTTGAGCTCGCCCGTCGGCGGGATGTCCTTGAGCACGTAGCTCGGCGCGTCGACGTTGACCTCGTTCGCCGCGGCCGCGACCGCGCCGAAGCCGTGCGTGTACACGAGGTGCTGGCTCGTCCAGGAGTTGTCGGGGAGATGGGTGAGATCGAGCTCACGCACCGAGGCCAGGATCGGCTGTGAGCTCTGGTCACCGATCTTGTAACGGTCGACGTCGACATCGGTGAAGGAATAGAACGGCGTGATCTCCTGCTGCACCTTGAACGCGTCCTGCGCGGGAAGCGGGTCGTAGAGCCGGGCGTTGTCGAGCGTCGGCTTCGCCGCGGTGGTGGCCGCCGGATCGAGCGAGGCGTTGTAGCTGAACGTCTTCGTCTCGATGTCAGAGTTCGACAGCTTGAATGCGGCGCGTGTCGCCGCGATGTTGCGGACGATATACGGCTGTTCCTTCGTGAGCTCGTTCGGCTGCACGGAGAACTTCTGGATGACGGCGGGATAGATCGTGCCGACGACGATCGAGATGAAGCCCCACAGGCCGACTGCGATGATCGGGAACACCCAGCCCCGGCGCCAGATGTTGACGATGAACAATCCCGCGGCCGCGACGGAGATCACGATGAGGAGGCGCAGCGCCGGGAGGTGCGCGTGCACGTCGGTGTAGGTGGCGCCGTCGACGAACCCGTTGCGGGACTTCGTGAGCGCGAACTGGGCCAGGTAGTACTGGTAGGTCTTCGTCAACGCCATGAGCCCGAGGAGCACCGAGACGTGCACCTTCACCTGCGGGGTCACCCGCTGGAAGGGGCTCTGGAGCCGGATCCCGCCGTTCAGGTAGTGGAAGACGGCCGAGACGATCAGCACGACGAGCAACGCCGCGAAGATCCAGCCCGAGACGAACTGCAGGAACGGCAGGCGGAAGACGTAGAACGAGATGTCCTTGTGGAACTGCGGGTCCTTGATGCCGAACGACGTCGAGTTCGAGAACAGGATCCAGTTCTGCCACTGGGCGGAGACGCCCGTCCCCATGATCAACGAGAAGAAGATGGCGACGAGCACCCGCACCCGCCCCGCGTACGGGGCGATGTAGCCGCGGTACCGCTCGATGACCTCGTCCTCCGGGCCGGTACCGCGAAACCGGGGCGCGACACGATCGGCGACGATCAGGTTGACGAGCATGACGACGAAGAACGCGACCGAGAAGATGACCGCGGGGACGATCTTCGCCGAGAGCAACGAACGCCACGTGTGTTCGAAGCCGACGTCCTTGAACCAGAGGTAGTCGGTGTAGAACCCGGCGAGGCCCCGCAGGCTGAGCAGCAGGACGACGAGAATGATCGCGGCGGCGACCAACCAGCCCCGCAAGCCGAACGGACGTCTGCGGCCCTCGACCGGCGTGACTTGCATCCCGGCGATAGTACGTCAGCCGTACCGCCGGAGTCGGGCGCGGAGGACGCGACCCCTTTCCGCGGGGCGCGGCCTCGCCGCGGGCCGCGGCGCCTACCTTCCTTCGAGCAGGCCGGCCGGCGCGAGCAGGCACTTGCAACCGGGATGCGCGGGCGGGAAGGCCTGGCCCGTCGGGAACTGCTTGCCCTTGACGGTCTGCTCGAGCGCGTTGTCGTCGCAGTCGGAGCAGCGACCTTCCTCGGCCGGGATCCACCAGAGCACGGCCTCGTCCGGAACCGCGTCGTACACGCCGCGGGTCCACGCGGCCGCGAGCACCTCGCCGAGCGTGCGCTCGAGCGACTGGTTCTTCCACTCGCGGTAACGGGCGCCGATGCGCTCGACGAGACCGCCGGTGTCGCCTTCGTCGCCCGAGTCGATCGCGATCGTCAGCCGTTCGCGCAACGGCAGGACGACGGCCTCGGCCGCTTCGGCCGCGAGGTCGTCGCTCACGCCCTCGGCCGTTCCGCCCGCGGCCGTGCGGCCCGAGCCGTACGCGCGGTCGATGGAATCGCGCAGCACGTTCACCCAACCGTCGCGCGCCGCGTCGCCTTCTCCGAGGACCTGTTGCGCGGTGGGCCGACCCTTGTGCCGGCGGACCGAATCGAGGAGGGCGTTCTGGTCGTCCTGGGCCTGGCGCTTCGCCCGCTTCACCAGCGACGACATCAGCGGATCGATCGCGCCGGCGCGCTCGGTCCGCCACTCGGCGGCGGAGCGCCTCGGGCCCGACGGCTCCGGCACTGCGGCGGCCGCGGGCACGCGCTCGGCCGTTGCCACCTCTTCCCCGGCGTCGGTCGCGGTGGGCGCCTGCTCCTCGTGCCCGGCCCGCAACCGCGCGAAGAGGGTGTCGACGTCGGCCAACGCGGTGGCGACGTCGCTTTCGCTCTCCGAGGCCGCGGCGCCGTGCGCCGGAACCAGGTGCACGTGCTCGCCGTCGGCCTCGTCGCCGGGCGATTCGTCCTCGGCCGCGGGAACCGCCGCGGTCTCCTCGATCGCACCGACGCCGTCGAGCTTCGCGATCTCCGCGTCGATCTCGGCCGCGATGTCGGTCGGCTCGCCGTGCGAGGCCGACCGTTCCACCGCGGCGCGCGCCTTCGACCTGCGCGAGCGCCTCGGTCGCGTCGAGGAAGGTCCGCTTCACGGTGCGGTACGCGTCGAGCAGACGGTCGCGCCCGCCGCGCAACGCCTCGATCTGCGCGTTCAACAGCGCGCGGCGCCGCACGAGATCGCCGAGGACGCGTTCACGCGCCGCCTTCGCCTCGTCGAGCATCTCGCGGCCCTGGTGGCGCGCGTGGTCGAGGATCGAGTCGGCTTCGGCCTTCGCGGCGTCGAGCAGCGCGGCCGCCCGCGCTCCGCGGTCGCGACCAACTCGGCCGTGCGCGTCTCCGCCTCCGCGACCCGCGACGCGAGAACCTCGGCCGCCTCGGCCCGCGTCCGTTCCGCGCCGCCGTTCGCCTCCTCGACGAGCAGCGCGGCGCGCTCTTCGGCCTTCTTGCGGATGTCGTCGCTGGCTTCGCGGGCCGACCGCAACAGCCGCGCGGTCTCCTCGCCGAGCGCGTCGAGCAACTCCTGCTCCGAGAGCGGGCGCGGCGTCCGCAGCTGCTCCTCGAGCGAGTCGATCGCCGCCTCGAGCTCCGCCTCGTGCCCGCGACCGATCGTCAGCTCCTCGGCGACCCGCTTGAGGAACGCGCGCACCTCGGGCTCGCTGAAGCCGCGGACGCCCTTGGCGAAGGACCGGTTCGCAACCTCGTCGACCGTGAGCCGGGGCGTGCTGGAGATGATGCGTTGGCGCCGGTCGGACTCGTTCATCGGAACCCCCATACCCCCGACGAGAGGGATGCCGTGTCCGCCTGACGCCATGATAATCGCGTCCCGCGACGGAAATCGCCTCTCCCGTCGCGCTTTCGACGCGGTTTCGCGCGATCGCCTCCGCCGGCGGCGCCTCAGGCGACGATCGAGGTCGTCGTCGTCGGTCCGGTCGGCGTCACCGGAGCACCGCCGGCGGCGCGCAACGCGTCGAGCGCCTGACGGAACGTCAGTACGGGAACGATCTTGATCTTGGAACCCGCGCGTTTGGCCGCGCGCGCGAGATCGGCCTTGCAACTCGCGAGGTTGAGGGGCGGATCGTCGGGCGAGCACTGCGGCACGATGAACATCGAGACGCCCGCCGCGCGTGCCGCGACCGCCTTCTGTTGGATGCCGCCGATCTCACCGACGTTGCCGGCGTTGTCGATCGTTCCCGTGACCGCGACGCGCGCACCGCCGGTGAGGTTCCCCGGCGTGAGGTCGTCGAGGATGGCGAGGGTCATCGCGAGGCCGGCCGACGGGCCGCCGATACCTGTCGTCACGACGTCGACCTTCACCGGGAACGTGAACCGGGGCGAGACCACGACACCGATGAACTTGTGCTTGTCCTGGGCCGTGATCCCGACGTGCACCGTCATGGCCTTGCCGTCCCGCACGATCGCGAGCGTCACCTGCTGACCGACCGTGTGCTTCGCGATCGCGGCACTGAGATCGGTCGCCTGGTTCAGCGTGCGGCCGTCGGCGCGCAGGATGACGTCGCCCCAGAACAGCACCTTGATTGCCGGGTCCTTGTCGACGAGATCGCTCACGACCAGGCCGGGCAGGACTCCGACCTTGTAACCGGCGGCGCGCAACGCCACGGAGGTGGCCGCGCTCTTCGCGTCGGCCATCTGCTGCAAACCCTGCGCCTCCTGTTGACGCGCCGTGAGATCGCCGGGGTTGACGGCGCTGTCCTTCGCGACGTCGATGTCGGAGTCGAGACGAGCGCGGACGTACTGCCAGAAGTTCACGTGGTACGCCTCGCGGACGAACAACAGCCGGATGTCGCCGCGTCCGGACGGATACGCCTGCGTGCCCTGTACCGACACGAGCGGCGGGAGCGACACCGCTTCGCCCGGAGCGATGGTCGTGTACGGGACGCGGACGACGAAGCCCGCGAGCACGGCCACGGCGAGGAGCACCGAGAACCCCACCGCGATCCGGGCCGGCCAGCCGAGCCGGCGCCGGGCGGGCTCGGTCGGGCCGGGAGCAGGCTCCGGACCGGCGCCCGGGGCGGGCGTCATCCCTTGGACGTCCATTCCTTCAGCTCAGAGCGGAGAACGTCGACTGAGAAAGCCGACAAGCTCGCGCGAGACCCAGGAGCTGCGACGTGTCCATCGCCCAACAGATTGCCACGCCCACCCCCGCGCCCCGGACGCGGCGGCCGTCGGCGCCCCTGCGACCGGTGCCGGTCGCGCGACCCGGCTCGGTGCTCGTGCGCATCCTCGGCCTGGTCGCGCTCACCGCGCTGGGTGCGGCGCTCCTGACCGGGACGGTGGCGATCGGGCTCATGATGTTCGCGTCGAGCATGGGCGGCTGAGGCAACCGCTCGCCCGCCGCCCGGCCCGACCCCGACGGCCCGGCCTGCAGGGCCGGTGTCGCCCCGTCCTCGACACCGACCCCGGAGCACGAGGGCTCGAACGGACGAAACCGACGAACCCGTCGACACTGGATCGGCACGCGGCGGGCGCCGCTGTAGGAATCGCGCCGGTACGGTCGCGCCGGTGGACACGAATGCCCGGGCCGCCGCGGTCGCCGTCGGGAACGACCCGGACGTGCTGCGCCGGCACAGCCTCGACGACCCCGACCCCCGGGTGCGGGCGGTCGCGGTCGCGGCGCTCGTGCGAACGGCATCACGACGGGTGAGCGCGCCGGTCTGGGCCCGGGCCGCCCGGGATCCCGACGCGGGGGTGCGCCGGCGCGTCGCCGAGGTCGCGCCGAAGCTGGGCCGCGCCGCGACCAGCGCCCTCCTCGTCGAACTCCTCGCCGACCCCGACCCGTGGGTCGCCGAAGCCGCGGCCTACGCGATCGGCGAGCACCCGCGCCCCTCCCGCGCCGCGACCGACGCGCTCGTGCGTGCCGCATCCACACACGCGGATCCGCTGGTGCGCGAGGCCGCGGTCGCGGCCCTCGGCGCGCGCGGCGACGCGTCGACGCTGCCGGTCGTCCTCGCCGCGTGCGACGACAAGCCCGCCATCCGCCGCCGCGCGGTGCTGGCGCTCGCGGCGTTCGAGGGCGCAGCCGTCGAAGCGCGCCTGCGATCCGCCTTGGCGGATCCCGACTGGCAGGTGCGTCAGGCCGCCGAGGATCTCCTCGCGGTCACTCCATGAAGAGGTCGCGCAGGCTGTCGAAGCTCTCGAGGCAGCGACCGGCGCCGAGCACGACGCATTCGAGCGGCGCGTCGACGAGGTGCACGGGGAGATCGGTCTCCTCGCTGATGCGCTGATCGAGCCCGCGGAACATGCCCCCGCCGCCGACGAGGTGCACGCCGTTCATGATGAGGTCCTGCGCGAGCTCGGGTGGCGTGCGGGCGAGGCACGCGATCACCGCGTCGCAGATCGCGCGGAGTTGCTCCTCGATCGCGCCGCGCACCTCTTCGGGCACGAGCATGATCGTCTTCGGCAGGCCCGACATCAGGTCGCGGCCGCGCACCTCGGCCTTGAACTCGTCGTCGACGGGATACGCCGATCCGATCGCGAGCTTGATCTCCTCGGCGGTGCGCTCACCGATCGCGATGCCGTACTCGCGGCGGACGTAGGCCTGGATGGCGGCGTCCATGTCGAAGGAACCGACCCGCAGGGCCTCGAGCGCGACGATCCCGCCGAGCGAGATGACGGCGATCTCGGTGGTGCCACCGCCGATGTCGATGACCATGTTGCCCATCGGCTCGTGGATCGGGAGGCCCGCGCCGATCGCGGCGGCCATGGGTTGTTCGAGCAGATGGGTCTGTGCGGAACCCGCGCGGCGGGCCGCCTCGAGCACGGCCCGCTTCTCGACGTGGGTGATGGCCGAGGGGACGCAGATCAGCACGCGTGCCCGCGACATGCGGTTCACACCCGCCCGCTGGAACAGGAGGCGGATCATGCGCTGGGTGATGTCGAAGTCGGTGATCGCGCCGCCGCGCAGCGGACGCACGGCCACGATGTAGCCGGGTGTCCGGCCGATCATCTGCCACGCCTCGTGGCCCATCGCGAGCACGTCCTGCGTGCGGCTGTTCAGCGCGATGACGGTCGGCTCGTTCAGGATGATGTCGTTGCCGCGCGCGTAGACGAGCGTGTTCGCCGTGCCGAGGTCGATCGCGAGGTCGCGCGGCAGCTCAGCTCGCCTCTCACTCCGACCGCCGCGAGCGGCGCGACGGCGTGTCGGGCGCGAGCGCTCGCAAGTTGCGCTCGAACTCGTCGATGCTGTGTTCCATTGAGTTCGGTCGCCGGTTCCGGAGCAGGACGATCGTGATACCGACGATGCTGCCGACGACCGCGATCAGCAGGAATGCCATTCAGCCCTCCGTTGCCGACGCCGCGGACGGTACCGCCGCGCGTATCGACGCCCTGATCGGATGCTGGTCGAGCGCCCAATCGGATCCGCCCGCCCAGTGCTCCTGCTTCCAGATCGGCGCCGACTCCTTCAAGGTATCGATCGCGAACGCACAAGCTTCGAACGCGGCCCGGCGATGGGGCGCCGAGACGGCAACCACGACCGATGCCTCGGAGAGCTCCAGCTCGCCGACCCGGTGCCAGAGCGCGACCCGCTCGACGACCGGCCAGCGGTCGCGCACCTCGGCGGCGATGTCGGCAAGTGCCCGAACGGCGGGTCCTTCGTAGGCCTCGTACGTCATGGCCACGACCCCGGGCCGGCCCTCGGCGTGGTCACGGACGACACCCGAGAACGACACCACCGCGCCCGCGCCCGGGACCGTCGCCCACTGCACCGCGTCGGCCGCGGGCAGGGGTTCGTCGGTGAGCGCGACCCAGTCGCGCGCGTCGGGGGTGGGCCGGAGCACGCCGGTCAGTCTACGGAACGACCCTGGTCTCACGCCCGCCGCGGGTCGCCGGGCCCTCCCTACCCGCGGCCGCGCGGGCACCTCGCGTCGGTACACTCGCTCGGCGATGGGGCCAGGCAACCGCCACGAAGACGAGCCCCTCGACGAGCACCACGAGGGCGGCGACGGCAGCCCGGACGCGGAGCTCGACGACGATCTCGCCGACCGTCCGCGGGGCCGTCTCCCCGACCCGCTCGACCGGGTCTGGCTGCACCCGACGGAGCTCTCGGTGCTCGGGTCCTTCGCGCCGCGACCGGCGGCATCGGGGACGCGGCACCGGTCCTCGGCCTGGTTGACGCCCGTGCTCGCCGGAGCAGCCGGCGCATTGCTCACGGTTGCGGTGCTCGCGGTGTCCGGCGTGTTCGACAGCGCACCGGCGACCGGGCGCGGCGCGGCCGCGGCCACCGACGCGACGACCGCGCGCGTCACCAGCGCGACCGACGCCGTCGCGCGGCTCGGGCCCTCGGTCGTCGCCGTGGTGGCGAAGGACGCCAAGGGCACCCGGCGCGGGTCGGGCGTCTGCGTACGTCACGGCGCGCAGGTGTTGACGAGCATCGACGTCGTCGGCACGGCGACGACCGTCGATGTCACGACGGCCGACGGCGAGCAACATCCGGCGAGCGTGGCCGGGCGCGACCGGGTCACCGGTCTCGTGCTGCTCGACCTCCCGGGCGACAGCGACGTCCCCGCCGCCCAGCTCGCCGATCGTGCACCGGCGACGGGCACCGCGGTGTGGCTGCTCGGCGCGCCGGCCAAGGGCGCGACCGCACCCTGGATGAGTAGTGGCATGACGTCGTCCGACAACGCCATGGTCTGGAGCACGCCCGGGCCGACGACCGGCGGGCTGCTCGAGACCGACGCCGCGAGCTCGGCGACCACGACCGGCGGCGCGCTGGTCGACGCGACGGGCTCGGTCGCCGGGATCGTCCTCGGCCACGTCAACGGGAGCTCGAGCACCTACGCCGTGTCGATCGAGGTCGCGGTGGCGATCGCGCAGCAGCTCGACGCGACCGGCGTGGCCGAGCACGGGAATCTGGGCGTCGACGGCGTCGACACACGCTTCGGTCCGATGATCGTCGAGATGCCGCGCAACGGGCCCGCCGCCCGCGCCGGTGTCCGGGTGCGCGACCTCGTGGAGTCGGTCGACGGCCGTGCGGTCGCGTCGATCGGCGAGATGACCGCGGTCGCGCAGAGTCTCGATCCCGGCCGGACCGTCGTGGTCGAGCTGCGCCGCGGGAAGAAGGCGCTCGCGGTGCGGGTCCGCCTCGGCGCGACCTCGGGCTGAGCTTCCCCGAACCGGACGCCGCCCCGTTCCCGGGCCGTCGACGCTGAGTCTCCGGGCCCGGGCCGGACGCGCGAGCATGGAGCCGAGACCGCGTCGAGGGAGCCTGTCCTATGAGCGAAGATGCCGACGCGCTGGACGACGTCGACCGCGAACTCCTGAACGCCGTCCAGTGGGACTTCCCGCTGGAAGCCCGCCCGTTCGCGGTCCTGGCCGAACGCCTCGGTATCGACGAGCCCGAAGTGCGGGCGCGCGTCGCCAAGGTGAAGGAGACCGGGGTCCTGCGCCAGCTGTCGGCGATCTTCGACACCCGTGCCCTCGGCTACTCGTCGGCGCTCGTCGCGGCCAAGGTCGATCCCGAGCACATCGACGAAGCGGCCGCGGTGATCAGCGAGCACCCGGGCGTGAGCCACAACTACAAGCGCAACCACGAGTACAACCTCTGGTACACGGTCGCGGTGCCGCCGGGCGATTCCCTCGACGAGCACATCGCCGTGCTGCACCGGGAATCGGGATCACGGGTCACCCGCACGTTGCCGACGCTCAAGCTCTACAAGATCGGCGTGAAGCTCGACATGACCGGGCAGACCGCGGCCGACGCCAAGGTCGAGGTGCTCGAGCACGAACGGCCCGAGCGCAAGGCCGAGATGCCGGCACCCGACCTCTCGGAGCTGGAGCTCGCGACGATCCGCGTCGTCCAGCACGATCTCGCGAACGTCGAACATCCCTTCGCCGTCTACG
Organism: uncultured Actinomycetes bacterium; assembly: GCA_963829195.1. Taxonomy (GTDB): domain Bacteria; phylum Actinomycetota; class Acidimicrobiia; order IMCC26256; family PALSA-610; genus PALSA-610. The sequence goes on along the minus strand of CAWHHS010000005.1, from coordinate 135,643 downwards.
CCGAGCAGATCGGGCCCGACGTCACCGAGGACGACGTGCTCGCCGTGCTGCGGTCATTGAAGGAACGCAAGCTGATGCGCCGGTTCGCGGCGGTCATGAACCACCGCAGCGCCGGCTTCAAGGCGAACGCGATGGGCGTGTGGGCGGTGCCCGACGACCGGCTCGACGAGATCGGTCCGCAGATGGCCGGCTTCGCCGCGGTGTCGCACTGTTACCGGCGGCCGACCTACGACGACTGGCCGTACAGCGTGTTCACGATGGTGCACGGTCGCAGCGCGCGCGACTGTGAGGCGACGATCGACGCGATCCGCACCGAGACCGGCGTCGACGAATACTGCCTGCTCTGGTCGGTGAAGGAGTACAAGAAGGTCCGGCTGGAGTACTTCACGCCCGAGTGGGACACCTGGTACGCCAAGCACGCCACGCCCGCGTAGCGATTCCCAGGCGTCAACTGCGGCCGCGTCGCCGCGTCAGCCACCACGTCCCCAACGCCGCGCCCGCGGTCGACCGCGCCCGCGCCGGCAAGCAGCCACGCGAGGCGCACGTCGCGGCGCGCCCGACGCGTCGAGCAGTGCTTCGTCGTTCGAGTGGTACGGCTTCCATCCTGCGCGCTTGATCCGGTCGTTGGCCACCACGAACGGGTGGACGAGGTACGGGACGATCTCGGGCGGCGCGTCGCCGAGCCCGGTCGCCCATGTGATCGCGAGTGCGCGCGTCGCAAGGCCGATCGGGAGCGCGGGCAGGCGGCCGTTCGGGAGGAGCGCGCCGGCCTCGTCGTACGCGAGCCAACCGTCGGCGGCAACGTTGTACGCGCCGTCGAGATCCCTCGTCGCGCTCAGCTCGAGCGCGGCCGCGGCGTCGTCGACGTGCACGACCTGAACCGGCGGCGTCGCACCGCGCACGCGTACCGGTGCGCGCCCGGTCGCCACCGCGCTGAGCAACGACTGCGCGCCCGCGCCGACGATCGGCGCGATGCGCAGGCGCGTCGCGACCCGGCCCGCGCCGGCGCCCGCCCACTGCGCGAGGAGACGTTCGCATTCGCCGTCGACGATCGCCGGCAGGAATCCGGGACTCGGTCGTAACGGCGCGTCCTCGGTGATCGGAACCGGATTGTTCGCCCACGCCCCGTAGACGGCCGTGCTCGACGGCCGGACGATCTTCCTCACACCCGCGGCGGAGGCCGCGTCGAGCACGCGGCGCGTGCCGCCGACGTTGACGCGGGTGAAGAGCGCGTCGTCGGGGAGCGGACCCATGACCGCGGCGAGATGCACGATCACCGACGCGTCCCGCAGGTAGGGGGTGAGGTCGGTCCCGAGCACGTCAACACGGTGGAATTCGAGCTTGCGGGCCCGGCGCGCCGGGTCGCGGATATCGAAGCCGACGATCCGGTCGACGTCCGGACTGGCATCGAGCAGCGGGAGGAGTCGCTGCCCGAGGAACCCGGAGACACCCGTCACCGCGACGACGATTTCATCGGTCATGCTCCATAGACTGGCGTAGTGAGCGACGTTCCCCAAATGCCGGATGGGCCGAACCCGTTCAACTTCGATCTCGGCGAGATGATGAAGATGCTCCAGTCGCCCGAGGAGCTCGCCCGGATCATGCGCATGTTGCAGTCGCCCGGTCCGGTGAACATGGAAATCGCACGCGAGACCGCGCAGGCGATGGCGAACGTCGACGAGGAGACCGGCGAGCAGCGCGTCGAACCGCCGATCGAAGCCGACGCGTCCCGCGCGTTCGACGACGTCGTCCGGGCCGTGCAGCTGATGGTCGGCGAAGCCACCGGCATCACTGCGGCGCTGACGGTTCCGGCCCGCACCGTGGATCGGACGACCTGGTCGAATTTGACGCTCGACGGCCTCGAGCCGGTCCTCGGTGCGCTCGCGACCGCGCTCGGCCGGACCGATCCCGACGCCGGTGCCGAGACGGCGCCGATGGCGAACATCTTCTCGCCCGACATGTTCTTCTCGATGATGATGCCGCCCCTGCTCGGCGGCTGGGCCGGCTCGATGATCGGCGTGCTCTCACACCGCGCGCTCGGCCAGTACGACCTTCCCCTGCCGCTCGCGCAGGCACCGACGCTGCTCTTCGTGACGCACAACGTCGACGCGTTCGCGGAGCAATGGTCGCTCCCGATCGACGAGCTGCGTTACGCGCTCGCGCTCCGCGAGGTCGTCCACGGCGCCCAACGCGCGGTTCCGTGGGTACGCGACCGTCTCGTCCGTTGCGCGTCGGCGTACGTCGGCGCGTACGAGGTGCAGTCCGACGCGATGCAGGGCCTCTTCGGCGGCCTCGACCCGACCGACCCGTCGTCGATGGAATCGATCAGCGGTATCGGCGACCCCGATGCGCTGCTCGGCGCGATGCGCAGCGAGCGTCAGGTGCCGCTGCTCGCCGAGCTGCAACGTTTCGTCTCTGTGATCGAGGGTTACACCGACGTCGTGGTCGAGTCGATCGGCGAACAGATGGTGAGCGCGCACGGGCGCCTCGACGAGGCGCTACGCCGGCACCGCCTCGAACGCGGTGACGCGACCGGGTTCGTCGACCGCCTCCTCGGCCTCGAGCTCGACCGCGGCCACTACGAGGCCGGCGTCGCGTTCTGCCGCGGGGTCATGGAACGCAGCGACGGAACACTCGACCAGCTCAACCGGATCTGGTCGGACGAGTCGATGGTCCCGACCGGACCGGAGCTCGAGGCGCCGGGCCTCTGGCTGGCCCGGATCGATCTGCCCGACACACCGTGACGGCGAGGTTCCGGTGAAGATCGGCGTCCTCGGGGCAGGCGTCATGGGGAGCGGCATCGCGGAAGTTTGCGCGCTCGCGGGTGACGACGTCGTCTGCTACGACCTCGCACCGGCCGCGCTCGACGAGGCCCGGGTGCACGTGACGACCGGGCGCTTCGGTCTCGACAGCGCGGTCGCGCGCGGCAAGACCACGCGGGAAGCGGCCGACGCCGCCGCTGGCCCGGATCACGTTCACGTCGTCGTTCGAGGCGGCCGCCGCGACCGATCTCGTCATCGAGGCGGTCCCGGAGCGGCTCGAGCTGAAGGTTCGGGTGTTCCGTGATCTCGACCGCATCGCACCACCGGAGACGATCCTCGCGTCGAACACGTCCGGGTTACCGATCGCGGCACTGGCCGCGGCGACCGACCGGCCCGGGCTCGTCATCGGGTGGCACTGGGCCTCGCCTGCGCCCGTGATGAAGCTCGCCGAGATCGCGGTCACACCCGAGACGAGTGCGGCCACGATCGCGACGGTCACCGCCGCAGCGCAGCGCTGCGGCAAGCATCCGGTCGTCGTGAAGGACAACCCGATGGCGTGGGGCTTCGTCGCGAACCGTGTGTACTTCGCGATGGTGCGCGAGGCCCAACGGGTCGTCGACGAAGGCATCGCGACGCGTGCCGAGGTCGACCAGCTCATGATGGACTGCTTCCGCTGGCCGAGCGGTCCGTTCGGGATGGTCGCAGGCGCGGGCTCCGGCTGGAGCGAGTAGCGAGAACCTAGAAGTACGAGAGCAACGCGGGCGCCGGCGTCGCGAGGAACATCGCGTCGGCCCGGCCGAGCACGTCGGGGTTGCGCACGTCGACGCGACCCGCCGCCGCGAGCTCGCTCCAGCGGTTCCCGCCGAGCACACACATGCCGAGCACCGCGGACTCGCACACGAGGTCCGGTGCGTCCTTCGTGGACGTGCAGCGTGTGCCACCGCTCGTCGGCCTCGACGTACACGGTCGTGGTCGTGCCGTCGAGCGCGTGCACCTGCGATCACGACCCGGCCGGGAACCGTGTACGAACGCGCGCCGAGCAGCGCGGCCGGGTCGAAGGGCGCGATCCAGAGATGGTCGTTCATGTAGTCGACGCGCACCCGACGGCTGTCGACGACGACATGGCGCAGCGGATCGTCGACCGGGACGTTGGTCGCCGCGATCGTTCCGACGAGATCGATACCGAACAGATAGCGCCACAGGCTGATCCACGTCGCCGGCGTCTCCGCCTGCATGTCGATGACGACAAGGCGCTGTTCGGGGAGACCCCGATCCCATTCGTCGACGATGCCGTAGGTGACGAAGCCGTCGTCGCGGCCGTTCGCATCGGCGTGGATCGCGACGAAGCCCGCCTTGAAACGACCGAACATGTGCTCACCCCAGTAGACCTGCGGCCACCAGAAGCCGGGCCGCGAGACCATGCCCGCCCGCTTGCCCCGGACGCGGTCGTAGATCGCCGGGAGCGCGACCTCGGCCTCGGTGCGCGTGACGAGGCGCGTCCGGCCGTCGTCGCCGTCGGGCTGCGCGAACACGACGTCCGGCGCGGCGGGCCGAGACACCGAGCCGCCACGCCGCGACGCCGTAACCGAAGCGCCCGTAGATCGAGCTCTCCGACGCGGTGAGGATCGCCAACGGCTCGTCGCGCTCCCGGGCGTCGTCGTGCATCGCGGCCATGAGCCGGGTGAGCACGCCGCGCCGGCGATCGGTCGGCTGCACCGACACCCAGGAGACCGCCGCGGCCGGGACGAACGAACCGCCGGGCATCGTGAGGTCGAACGAGTACGTGCGCGACACACCGACGATGCGACCGGACTCGAACGCGACCCGGGTGCGGTCGAGCTCGCCCTCGGCCCAGCTGCGCGAGTCCTCCGGCTTCATCGGCGCGCCGCCGAAGCCGCGCTGGTCGGCGAGCAGCAGATCGTCGATCTCCTCGGGCGCGATCGCCCGAACCTCGAAGGGCATCCGTCCGTTCTAGCCGGGCGGCGGAGCCGGTGACGGGTGTTTTTCGCGCGGACCGGTGCGGCGGAACGCGCCGACGTACGAGAGTCCGGCGAACAACAGGACCACCGCCACCACGAAGATGCCGCCGCGGCCGCCGCCCGGGAAGACGACCGCGAACACCCCGCCGGCCACCCAGACGAGCTGGAAGCGCGTCTCGAAGCGCGCGAATGCACGGCCCGCGCACCGATTCCGCGCCGTCGCGCTGCAGGAGACTGTCGAACGCGACGCGCCCGAAGGCGGTCGCGGCCGCGACCGTGAAGGCCGCGAGCACGAGGGAGACGCGGCCGTAGTCGCGCGCCGCGAACACGAGCGGCAACGCGGGGAGCAGCAACGCGCCGGCGAGCATCCATTCCTCGCGCAACTTCTTGCGGACGACGGGTGCGATCACCGTGCCGAGCCCGTTGCCGACCGCGCTCCCGACGAGCACGAGACCGAACACCCACGCCGGTTCGTGCGACCGTTTCAACGCGAAGGCGGCGAAGAACGTGAAGAAGCCGACGACGCCACGCAGGAGACCCATCGCGGTCCCGGCGACGACGATCGTGCGCACGTTCAGCGCCTCACGTTCGTCGATCGTCTCGCCGCCGCCGACCTGCTTGGCCCGCGGGATCGCGAACGCGCAGAGCATGCCGAGCACGAAGACGAGCGAACCGACGCGCAGCACCCACGGCGCGCCGACCGTCTTCAGGATCGTCGCCGCGATCGGCGCCGCGACCGTCGCGCCGAGCACCGAGATGATCGTCAGCCGCGAGTTCGCGAGCACGAGCTCGTCGTGGGAGTCGACGACCGCCGGAACGAGCGAGCTCTTCGCGATCGACTGGCCCTTCGACAAGACGAGTGCGCCGAACGCCAGCGGGTAGAGCAACGGACTGTTGATCTTGTTCGCCATCAACATGCACAGGACCGCGCGCCCGGCCATCGAGGCCGCGACCATCAGCCGGCGCCCGCCCCGGGTGCGGTCGAGGAACGGCCCGAGCACGGGCGCCACGACCGCGAACGGCGCCATCGTCAGGAGGAGGTACAGCAGGACCTTGGGCCGGGCCGCGCCGACGCCGACGTCGAAGAAGAGGGAGCCGGCCAGCGAGACCGTCACGAAGACGTCGCCCGCCATTCCCACGGCATGGGCGACCGCGAGCCGGGCGAACGGCGTGAACGTCGTCGACTCGAGGTGTTTGCGAGTGTCCGTGCCGCCATCGTAGGACGCCGGTCCGGCGGCGATCTCCTGGCGTCCGGTCACGCGCCGCGTCCGGTCGCGCGCTCGGCGGCCGGAGCACAACGCCGCCCGAGACCCTACGATTGACCCATGAATCCGCCGGAGACGAACACGCCGTCGGAGACAGGCCGGTACCTCAACCGGGAACTGTCGATGCTCGAGTTCCAGGCGCGCGTGCTCGCGCTCGCCGAGGACCCGTCGCTGCCCCTGCTCGAGCGGGCCAAGTTCCTCGCGATCTTCAGCGGCAACGTCGACGAGTTCTTCCAGGTCCGCGTGGCCGGACTGAAGGAGCAGCTCGCGGTCGGCGTCCGTTCCACCTCGCCCGACGGTCTCGACCAGGTCGAGCAACTCCGCGCGATCCGCGCCCGCGTCGAAGAGCTGGTCACGCGCCAGGCGACCGCGTTCACGAAGGAGATCGCGCCGGCCCTCCAGGAGGCGGGCGTCGCGTTCACGGCGTGGGGCGAGCTCGACGACAACGAGCAGGCGCAGCTCGACGCGGGTGTTCGACGATCGCATCTTCCCGGTGCTCACGCCCCTCGCGGTCGACCCCGCGCACCCGTTCCCGTACATCTCGAACCTCTCGCTCAACCTCGCGGTCGTCGTACGCGACCGGTCGAGCGGTGAGGAACGCTTCGCCCGGGTCAAGGTCCCGCCGCTGCTCCCCCGGTTCGTGAGCGTGCCCGACAGCTCGCGCTACGTGCCGCTCGAACAGGTCATCGCCGCGCACCTCGACGCGCTGTTCCCCGGGCATGGAGGTGCTCGCGCAGTACCCGTTCCGCGTCACCCGCGACGCCGACATCGAGCTGAGCGACGAATCCGAGGACCTCCTCGCCGCGATGGAGATGTCGCTGCGGCAACGCACGAAGTTCGGGCTCGCGGTCCGGCTCGAGGTCGACACGAACATCACCCCCGAGGTGCTCGCGCTGCTGTGCCGGGAGCTCGAGCTCGGCGCCGAACGACGTGTACCAGGTCGACGCGCCGCTCGACCTGAACGGGCTCTGGGATCTGTACAGCCTGCGGCGCCCGGAGTTGAAATACCCGACGTTCACGCCCCAGAACCCGCCCCCGCTCGCGGGCGGGAAGGACAGCGACGTCTTCTGGGCCATGCGTCAACGGCGACGTGCTGCTGCACCACCCGTACGACTCGTTCGCCAACTCCGTCGAGGCCTTCGTCGAGCAGGCCGCGAGCGACGACGCGGTGCTCGCGATCAAGCAGGCGCTGTACCGCACGGGCGGTGACGAGGCGGGAATCGTCGCGTCACTCGTCAAGGCGGCGGAGGCGGGCAAGCAGGTCGTCGCACTCGTCGAGCTGAAAGCGCGCTTCGACGAGCAGGCCAACATCGAGCGGGCCCGGATGCTCGAACAGGCGGGCGCCCACGTCGTGTACGGCCTCGTCGGGTTGAAGACGCACGCGAAGGTGCTGCTGGTCGTGCGCCAGGAGGCCGACGGAATCCGCCGGTACTGCCATTTCGGCACCGGGAACTACAACCCGAAGACGGCGACCACCTACGAAGACCTCGGGGTGCTCTCGAGCGACCCGGACCTCGGTTCCGACCTCTCGGAGCTGTTCAACCACCTCACCGGATACAGCCGTCCGGGCGAATACCGGCGCCTGCTCGTCGCGCCGATGCACCTCCGGGACGAGCTGCGCGCGCGCTCATCCGCGGCCAGGCCCATCCCGAAGGCGCGATTGCGATGAAGATCAACGCGCTCGTCGATGACGAGATGATCGACGAGCTCTACGCCGCCTCCGATGCAGGGGCGAAGGTCGACCTCATCGTCCGCAGCATCTGCTGCCTGCGGGCCGGTGTGCCCGGGCCTCTCGGAGAACATCACCGTGCGCTCGATCGTCGGTCGTTATCTCGAGCACTCGCGGATCATCCGCTTCGGAAGGCCCGGTGATCCCGACGCCGAGTACGTCATCGGATCGGCCGACCTCATGCCCCGGAACCTCGACCGGCGGGTCGAGGCGATGCTGCGGATCACCGACCCGCGGATGCGCGGCCGGCTCGACGAGATCCTCGCCATCAACTTCGAGGACGACATGCTCGCGTGGACCCTCGAACGGGACGGGACCTGGCACAAGGTCGACGGCGTCTCGGGGATCGAGTCACAGGTCCGGTTCCAAGAGCTCGCCGTGGCGCGAGCCAAAGTCCGCACTCCCGACGTCTGACGCGCGGAGGTCGGCGGAATGAGCTCGAGCGAGATGACCGCCGCCGCCGTCGTGCAGCGCGCGATCACGCAGGCCTACGAGCGGCTCGTGGCGCAGGAGCACGACCTTCGCATCGCCGACGACCCCGAATCGGTTCACCAGGCGCGGGTCGCGACGCGCCGGCTGCGCAGCGACCTCAAGACCTTCGAACCGTTCGTCGACGCGCACTGGGCATCCGAGCTGCGCGCCGAGCTGCGCTGGCTCGGCTCCGAGCTCGGCGCGGTACGCGACATCGAGGTGTTGCGCGACCGATTGCGGGTGCACGCGCGGGCGCTTCCTCCCACGGAGGCCGACGCCGCGCAACGCGTCGTCCGGCGCCTCGATGCCGACCGGGCCGCGGCACGACCCGATCTGGTGCTCACGCTCATGCAGCCGCGCTACTCGGAGCTGCGGGCGAAGCTCGCGGCGTCGGCCGCGTACCCGCGGCTCACCGAGGCGGCGTACGCGCCGGGTACCGCGCCACTCGTCGCCGTCGTGCGCGGCGCGCTGGAAGAAGCTCCGCCGGTCGGTCCGCGACCTCGGTGAGAACCCGCCCGACGCCCGGCTCCACGTCGTGCGCGTACGCGCCAAGCAGTGCCGTTACGCGGCGGATGCGACCGAGCCCGTGTTCGGGAAGCGCTCCCGCCGGCTCTCGCACGCGGCGGCTGCGGTACAGAACGTGCTCGGCGAACACCACGACGCCGTCGTCGCGGGTGAGTGGCTCGCCAAGACCGCGCACGAGTGCTCACCGGCCGAGGCCTACGCGGTCGGGATGCTCGCACAGATCGAGCACGAGGCCGCGGGCGTGGCCCGCGGCGCATTTCCGGCCGTGTGGCGGCGGGTCGACACCGAACGCGTCCGCGGCTGGCTGTGAGCCGAAGCGACGAGACGGTGCGGGCGGCGGGCGGGGTGATCACGCGCGACCCGCCCAACCGCACGGGTGACGGCCCACTCGAATTCCTCGTCGTCCACCGGCCGCGCTACGACGACTGGAGCCTGCCCAAAGGCAAGCTCGAACCCGGCGAGTCGCTCGAGGACGCGGCCCGCCGCGAGGTCGAGGAGGAGACCGGCCTGCGGGTCGAGCTGGGCGCGGTGCTCCCGACCAGCGAATACACCGACCGTCACGGCCGGCCCAAGGTCGTGCATTACTGGTGGATGACACCCGTCGGCGAAACGCGCTTCGTACCGAACGACGAGGTCGACGAGGCGCGTTGGATTACGGCCCGGGAAGCCGCGACACTGCTGACTTACGACCACGACCGTACCCTGGTCGCGGTGGTCGACGGAATGTCGCGCGGAGGGCAGTCGTGACGGTCTATCTCGTACGCCATGCCAAGGCCGGCGAACGCAACGTGTGGGAAGGCGACGACGAGCTGCGCCCGTTGTCGGGACGCGGTCACCTCCAGACGCGCGGGCTCCTGGACGTGCTCGAGGACGCCGAGTTCGACCGGTTGCTCTCGAGTCCCTACGTGCGCTGCATGGAGACGGTCGTGCCACTGTCGGGCCGGCGCGGGATCGCGATCGAACCGGTCGACGCGCTCGCCGAGGGCGCGCAACTCGACGACGCGCTCGCGCTCGTGCGCAAACACGCCGCCGGCGGCGCCGTGTTCTGCACGCACGGCGACGTCATTCCGATGCTCCTCGACTACTACGGCCGCCACGGCGTCGACATCGGCGTCGCGCCACAATGGCCGAAGGGATCGACGTGGGCGCTCGACACGGACGCGACCGGCGAGGTGATCTCCGCCCGGTACCTCCCACCCCCGCCCGACTGACGCCGGGTTGGCGGAGGTTCCCGGCCCGAACTGCGGCCCCTGGATTCGTCGTCCGAGCCGGGAACGTCTCGCCCGGAGACCGTAACGATCGCGTATGTCGTCGACGTGTGCTTCGAGTAGCGAACCGGTGACGATTCGTAGACTGCTTGCTCCCCCACGAAAGGAACGTTCCCGATGACCCTCGAGACCGGCCGCGAGGCCCCCGACTTCACCCTGAAGGACCAGGACGGAAACGACGTGACGCTCTCGTCGTTCCGCGGCTCCCAGAACGTCGTGATCGTCTTCTATCCGTTCACCTTCACCGGCGTGTGCCAGGGCGAGCTGTGCTCGCTGCGCGACGACCTCTCCGAGTACGAGAGCGCACAGGCGCAGGTCCTCGCGATCTCGTGCGACTCGAGGCACTCGCAGAAGATCTGGGCGGAGCAGCAGGGCTTCACCTTCCCGGTGCTGAGCGACTTCTGGCCCCACGGCCAGGTCGCGCGCGCCTACGACGTGTTCAACGAACAGCTCGGCTGCGCCAACCGCGCCACGTTCGTCATCGACAAGAACGGCGTCATCGTCGACGTCTTCGCGTCACCGAACCTCGGCACGCCGCGCGACAAGGCCGCGTACGAAGCGGCGCTGGCCAAGCTCTGACTCGGGCGGAAACCCCGCCTACGCCGTACGGGCCGAGGGCGCCGCGCGCTCGTAGCGGTACCCGACCCCGCGCACGGTGATGATGCGGGTCGGGTTGGTCGGATCGGACTCGATCTTCGAGCGCAACCGCTTGATGTGGACGTCGAGCGTCTTCGTGTCACCGAAGTAGTTGGGTCCCCAGACGCGGTCGATCAACACGTCGCGCGTGAGCACGCGGCCGGCGTTGGTCATGAGGATCTCGAGGAGCTCGAACTCCTTGAGCGGAAGCGCGACCGCTTCCCCCCGCACGTAGACCTCGTGGCGGCCGGCGTCGAGCTTGACCTCGCCGATCTCGAGGACGTCGGGTGTCTCGACCTCTTCTTCGCCCGCGGGAACCCGGCGGAGCGACGCGCGCACCCGGGCGATGAGCTCGCGCAGGCGGAACGGCTTCGTCACGTAGTCGTCGGCGCCCACCTCGAGACCCACCACCGCGTCGATCTCGGCGTTGCGGGCCGTCACCATGATGATCGGGACCCGCGACCGCGACCGCAGCTCGCGGCACACGTCGATACCGGAGATCTTCGGCAGCATCACGTCGAGCAGCACGAGCGCGGGACGGGTCGCGTCGAAACGTTCGATCGCCTCGGGCCCGTCGGCCGCGGTCTCGACGAGGAAGCCCTCGCGTTGGAGCGCGACCGCGAGCGCGTCGCGGTACGACTGTTCGTCGTCGACCACGAGAATCAGGGGCGGATCGGCCATCAGTCCTCCGGGTTCGGTATTTCGGTCAGGCCGCGCGCCGAGCCGTTGGCGAGCGGTATGTAGAGCGTGAACGTCGAGCCTTCGCCCTCGCTCGAGTCGACGGTGACCTCGCCGCCGTGCGCCTGCGCGACATGGCGGACGATCGCGAGTCCGAGACCGGTCCCGCCGGTGTCGCGGCCGCGCGCCTTGTCGACGCGGTAGAACCGCTCCCAGATGCGCTCGAGGTCGCGCTTCGGGATCCCGATGCCATGGTCGCGGACCACGAACGCAACCCGGTCGTCGACCGCGCACGCGCCGATCTCGACCGGATCGCCGCGGCTCGAGTACTTGATCGCGTTGTCGACCAGGTTCACGAGCGCGCTGGTCATCTGGCGCGTGTCACAGAAGATCTCGAGATCGGGCGGTTCCGGTCCGAGGAGCAACGGCACCCCGGCCGCGTCCGCTGCCGCCTGCACCGTGTCGATGCAATCGGAGAGCAGGAGCCGGATCGGCATGGGTGCGCGCGAGGGCGCCTCCTGCGCCTCGATCGTGCTCAGGTCGAGGAGATCGTCGACGATGCGCGCCAGACGGTCGGCCTCGCGGACGACCCGATCGGCCAAGCGCTGCACGACCGCGAGATCGTCGCTGCCGACCATGGTCTCCGCGAGGAGCCCGAGCGCGCCGATCGGCGTCTTCAACTCGTGACTCACGTTCGCGACGAAGTCGCGCCGGACGCTCTCGACGCGTCGCGCCTCGGAGATGTCGCGCGTGAACGCGACCGCGCCGACGATCTCCCCGTCGCGGCGCAGCGGGAACGCGCGCAGCTGCAGCACCTGGCGGGGTGGACCGTAGAGGGGCAGCTCGCGTTCGGAGCTATGTCCCGTGAGGGCTTCGTGCACGAGCTCGGCGATCGCTTCCTCGGCCAGCACTTCGCCCGTACGCGCTCCGGCGAACCGCCGCGCCACCGAGTTGCGCACGACCTCGCGGCCGATGCGGTCGACGACGACGATCGCGTCGCTCGACTCGTCGAGCGCCGCGAGCAGCCAGTGCTGCACTGCTTCGGACTGCAACACCCGGTCTTCGGCCTCCCGCTGTTCCTCGGCGATCGCGTCGACCAACGAGAGATCGTCGGGAACGTCGACGGCGCGCCGCACCTTCGCCAGGTCACGCCGCGCGACGAGCAGCTCGCGCGCGACGAGTACGACGCCGATCCACCCGACCAGACCGACGACGGCGAGAAGTACCGTCACGATGCCGGCCGGGCACGTCGACTCATCCGAATCGACCGGTGATGTAGCCCTCGGTGCGCGTGTCGGAGGGATTCGTGAAGATGCGGTCGGTGGCGTCGTACTCCACGAGCCGGCCGACGCGATGGTCGTGCTCGTCGACCTCGGCGGTGAGGAACGCGGTCATGTCGGAGACCCGCGCCGCCTGCTGCATGTTGTGGGTGACGATCACGATCGTGTAGTCGCGCTTCAGGTCGGCCATGAGGTCCTCGATGCGCGACGTCGCGATCGGATCGAGCGCGGAGCACGGCTCGTCCATCAGGATCACGTCCGGCTGCACGGCCAGGCAGCGCGCGATGCACAACCGCTGCTGTTGCCCGCCGGACAGCGCGAACGCCGACTCCTTGAGCTTGCCCTTGACCTCGTCCCAGAGCGCGGCGTTGACGAGCGCCTCCTCGACGACCTCGTCGAGGTTCTTGCGCCGGCCGTTGATGCGGGGACCGAACGCGACGTTGTCGTAGATCGACTTCGGGAACGGGTTCGGGCGCTGGAAGACCATCCCGATGCGGCGGCGCACCTCGACCGGGTCGACGTCGGAGCCGTAGAGGTCGTGGCCGTGATACGAGATCCGGCCCGTCACGCTCGCGCCGGCGATGAGGTCGTTCATCCGGTTGAACGACCGCAGCAGCGTGCTCTTGCCGCAGCCCGACGGGCCGATCAGCGCGGTGATGCCGTGACGGTGGATGTCGAAGGTGACACCGGCGACGGCCACGACGTCGAAGTAGCTGACGCTCAGGTCCTTTACCGCGAAGACGACCTCCGACTTCGAGAACTCGACGACGGGTTCATCGTCGTCGCGTGATCTCGGCCGGACGCTCACCGTCGGCATCGCCATGGATTCACCCTGTTCGGCTGAGGACACATTCGGCCTTCCGCGGAGGGATCAGCTCGTCCAGCATCGCGGCTGGAACATCGACTCGCCAAGCGCCCGCGACATGGCCATGGTAGGGACGCCGGCTGGCCGGACCGTATGGTACGGATGGCGCGGAGATGAACCACGAATGAACAGCAGGCGAGCAGGTCGGTGCCGCCCGCGCCCGGCCGCCCGGCCGGGGCAGACTCGAATCGTCCAGGACGAAATTCGGAGGAAATCGTGGTCGAGACCCGGCGCACGTTCGACGAACAGCTGCAGGAGGTCCGGGCCGAGGTCGTGAAGCTCGCGGTGCAGAGCTGCGAGCAGATCGGTGCCGCCACCCAGGCCCTCCTCGACGCGGATCTCACCGTCGTCGACCAGATCTACGAGGCCCACCGCGAGATCAAGGACCGGGTCCTGCAGATCGAGCACCGCGTCTACCAGCTCTTCGCGCTGCAACAGCCCATGGCCTCCGACCTGCGAGCGATGCTCGCCGTGCTGCGGATCCTGCACGAGATCGAGCTGACAGGCGGCCTCATGCGCAACGTGGCCCGGGCCACCCGCCGGATCTACCCCCGCGAGCTCCCGCCACGCATCCGCGGCATCATCGAGCGCATGGGCGCCCAGGCGAGCGTGCAGACCCACCTCGCCGTCGACGCGTTCGCCGACGGCGACGACGCGATCGCGTCGGCGCTCCCCGACATGGACGACGTCATGGACGACCTGCAAAAGGAGCTCTTCCGCGCCATCTTCGCCGGCTTCTCGGGCGAATCCACCGACGAAGCCGCGCTCCAGATGGCCGTGCAGCTCGCGTTCGTGGGTCGTGACTACGAGCGCGCCGCCGACCACGCGGTGATGGTCGGGCGCTGGGTTTCCTTCATGGTGACCGGCCAGCTCCCCGGCGACGCGGAGCCCGCGTAGCCGTCGTCGCTCGTTGTTCCGTCGCGATTCATCTTTCGTACACCTTGATGTGGCCCCTGATCCACCATCCGTTCTTAATCTCGCCATCGACACAGAACGATCCGAAGGGACCCATCTTGATTGCAACGATGCGATCGTCACGTGGCCGGCGCGCCCTCATCGCGCTCGTCGTGCCCGCCCTCTTCCTCGCGGCGTGCGGGAGTAGCTCCAAGAGCTCGTCGGGCGCAGGCTCCGGCAAGGCCAACTTCCAGGCCGGTCAGGGCAACGCCGGCGTCGCCCAGGCCATCTCGAGCACCGACGGAGCCATTGGCTACGTCGACTTCAGTGACGCCAAGGCCGCGAACCTCAAGTTCGCCTCGATCAAGAACGCGGCCGGTTCGTTCGTGGCGCCGTCACTCGCCGGCGCATCCGCGGCCATCGCCTCGGCGAAGATCGGTGCCGACCTGACCTACAGCCCCCTGAACGAGCCGGGCGCCGACGCGTACCCGATCACGTCGCCGACGTGGATCATCGTCTACGCCAAGCAGACCGACGCGACCAAGGGCCTGGCGCTCAAGAACTTCCTCACGTTCGCGCTCAACGACGGGCAGGGCCTCGCCGAGAGCGCGAACTTCGCCAAGCTGCCGGACACGGTTCGCCAGCAGGCCGTCGCGCAACTGGCCAAGCTCGACATCCCCGCGGGGGGCGGCTCGAGTGCGACCCTGAACGGCTCCGGGTCCACCTTTCAGAAGACCTTCGACCAGGTCGTCATCCAGGCGTTCCAGCAGAAGAGCTCCGGCGTCACCGTGAACTACGCGGGCGGCGGATCGGGCAAGGGCAAGACCGACCTGCAGACCAAGACTGTCGACTTCGCAGGAACGGACAGCCTCGTAAAGGCGGCCGACCTGTCGAAGTACCAGGGTGGTCAGATCCTCTACTTCCCGACCGTGGCCGCGCCGATCACGGTCTCGTTCAACCTGAGCGGGGTCAACTCGCTGCAGCTGAGCCCGGCGACGCTCGCCAAGATCTTCAGCGGCAAGATCACGGCATGGAACGACCCGGCGATCAAGGCCGACAACCCGGGCGCAACGCTTCCGAGCACCGGCATCACGGTCGTGCACCGCTCCGACGCATCCGGGACGACCAACAACTTCACCCACTACCTCGTGTTGGCGGGCGGCAGTGACTGGACGCTCGGCACCGGCGACACCGTCACCTGGCCGTCGTAACTCCGCCTCCGGCGACGACACCTCGCAGCTTGCTTCGATGACCGCATCCGCACCGCCTTCGGATCTCGCCGGAGGCGGTCCGCGAGCGGCCGCGCCGGGCGCGGTCGTCGACCGCGGGTTCCGCTCGATCGCCTTCGGCGCGGGGATGCTCGTCCTCGCCATCCTGGCGCTCATCGCCTACACGACGACGACGCAACGCGTGGCCGGCATTCGCGCATCAGGGCCTGAGCTTCGTCACCGGTCGTAACTGGGATCCGAACGTCGATCACTTCGGCGCCCTCGACTTCATCTACGGCACGCTCCTCACCGCGGTCATCGCCCTCGTCCTCGCGGTGCCGGCCAGCCTCGGCATCGCGCTGTTCATCACCGAGATCGCGCCGAAGGCGTGGCGCACTGCGGTGACGTACGTCGTCGACCTGCTCGCCGCGATCCCGTCGGTCGTCTACGGCTTCTGGGGCATCGCGGTGCTCGAATCGCCCGCGGCGCGCTTCTACACGAACATCGCGAACTCGCTCGGCCGCGTCCCGATCCTCAGCACGTTTCTCGGCGGCCCGGCGCGCGGCGCGTCGTTCATGACCGCGGGCGTGATCCTCGCCGTCATGATCACGCCGATCATCACCTCGCTCTCCCGCGAGACGCTCGTCACCGTCTCGCAGGACGACAAGAACGGCGCCATCGCGATGGGCGCGACCCGCTGGGAGATGCTGCGCGTCACGGTGTTCCCCGCGTGCGCAGTGGTCTCATCGGCGCGGCGATGCTCGGGCTCGGGCGGGCGATGGGTGAGACGATCGCGGTCGCGCTGGTGATCGGGAGCAGCCACAAGATCACGTCGCACCTGTTCCGCTCGGGTGACACGATGGCGTCGGTGATCGCGCACAACTACCCGGAGGCGACGGGCCTGCAGCACGCCGCGCTCATCGGCCTCGGCGTCGTGTTGTTCGCGATCACGATCGCCGTCAACATGATCGCCCGCAGCGTCGCCAACCGCTCGCTCGCGACATCGGGGACGGCATGACGCTCGTGGAGACCCCGGCCCCCCCGGACGGCGGCGACCCGGCCGCCTGGATCCTCCAGCGCGCCGTGTCGCCCCGGCGTCGTTTCTTCAACGCGTGCGCGAGCGCGTGGATGATCGGGTCGTTGCTCGTTGCGCTCGTGCCCGTCTCGCTCATCGCGGTCTACGTCGCGAGCAAGGGCGCGGGCCAGATCAACTTCGGCTTCCTCACCAAGAACCTGCCGGTCGTCACCGAGTTCCCGGGCGGCGGCATCGCCCCCGCGATCGTCGGCACGCTCGTGATCACCGGCGTGGCCGCGCTGATGGCGATCCCGCTCGGGGTCCTCGCTGCGGTCTACCTGAACGAGTACGGGCGCCGGCAGCGGATCGCCAAGGTCATCCGCTTCATGGCCGACGTGATGACCGGCGTCCCCTCGATCGTCATGGGCCTGTTCGTCGCGACCATCTGGGTCAGCGCCGGGTTGCACTTCGGGTACTCGGGTTTTGCCGGCTCGCTCGCGCTCGCCGCGCTGATGCTCCCCATCGTCATCCGTTCGTGTGAGGAGATGCTGAAGCTCGTCCCCGCCGACCTGCGTCAGGCGAGCGACGCGCTCGGGGCGCGCCGGTGGCGGACGGTCGCGTCCGTCGTCATCCCCACCGCGCTGCCCGGGATCGTGAGCGGCGCGATGCTCGCCGTCGCCGCGCGCTGCGGGCGAGACCGCACCGCTGCTGTTCACGATCGGCGTCACGAGCAAGATCCAACCGAACGTCTTCCACGGCACCAACACGACGTTGTCGCAGGAGATCTGGTTCAACGCCCAGACGCCCTTCGCAGCCGCCCAGGACCGGGCCTGGGGCGCGGCGCTGACCCTCATCGTCATCGTGTTCGTGCTGACGGTGATCGCGCGACTCGTGTCGTCGCGGTTCGCGACGGTCAAGCGTTAGCCGCGCCCGGCCGGGTCACTCGGGCTCGTCGCCCAGGTCCCACTCGAGGATGAGGTGCTCGCGTTCGGCGTCGCGCGCGACCCGTTCGCGGTTGCGGCGGAACTGGGGGTCGTAGACCGGGAGCAACTGCAGGCGCGCCATCGCGCGCTGGCGGAACTCGTCGATCGCCCGCTGGTCGCCGAAGACGCGGTGGATCTCCCAGTGCGGCGCGACCGGACCCGTGTACAGGACCCGCACATGACCTTGCGGCGGGATCTCCTCGAGCTCTTCGGGGTCGATTGCCATCAACGCACTCCTCGTCCGGCGACGGATCAGGGTAGCGCGAGGCCCGCGCGCCTCCGGTCGAGGCGGCATTCGACGCATCTTCCGTCCGCCGAGACCGGGCGGCGCCGAATGTGCACGGAACGAACTTCCGAAGAAAACGAGAAGAAAGATGGAGCCTTCCGGGGCCGCCAGACGTCTGAACTGTTTGCGGCGCTTCCGATCCGGGCAGGTGCACAGCGGCGCCGGTGAATCCAGGGTCCGGTCGAACCAATGGCCGTAACGAGCCGTAAGGCTCCCGAGAAGGGGAGGTGATCGTGGACGAGACTCCCGAGGAATACGCCTGGATGCTCCAGGCGCGTTGCCGGGGCGCGAGCCCGACCGAGTTCTTCCCGTCCGACGGTCTCGGTGTCGAGTCGGCCCAACACGTCTGCAAGGAATGCGCGGTCCGGTCCGAGTGCCTCGAGTACGCCTTGGAGAACCGCATCGAGCACGGTGTGTGGGGCGGTGCGTCGGAACGTGAACGCAGGCGCATCCTCCGGCGCCGCCGCGAGTTGATCCCCGCGCCCCCGACCTGAGCCCGAGAACGCGCCGGCGCGCGGATCAGCCGGTCGTGCAGGCGTGCAGCAACAACTCGACGTCATCGGGCGTCGAGACCTGGAACGGCACCACGCCGGCGCCGAGCACGAGCGTGTCGACGCCCAGCGCCTCCCACTCCCGCACCTGGTCGCGCACCTGGTCCACGGTGCCGACGAGCCGGCCCTTGCGGAACGACGCGAGGTCGACCCCGTCGAGCACGCCGGGCGGTGACTGTGCACGCAGGCGCTCGAAGCGGCGCTCGAGGTCGTGCTCGTCCTCGCCGCACAGCGCGTAGAGGCCGAGCGTGCGCCACACGGTCGCCGGATCGCGACCTTCGGCCGCGCACGCGGCGTTCAACACCTGCAGCCGTTCCCGGTACGCGTCCGGGGTCCACACCCAGCACGTGTTCCAGCCGTCGGCGTGGCGCGCCGCGAGCCGCAGGAGACGGTCGCCCTTCCCGCCGACGAACACCCGCGGCCGCGGCTCTTGCATCGCCCCGGGCCGGTTCCGGGCGTCGCGCGCGCGGTGGTACGCACCCTCGTAGCTGAACGGCCCGCCACCGACCAGCCCCTTCACGACCTCCACCGCGTCGACGAGGCGGTCGAGCCGTTCGCCGGGCCGGGGCATCTCCCGCCCGAGCGCGGCGTACTCCGGCTCGTACCAGCCCGCGCCGAGGCCGACGTCGAGACGGCCGCCGCTGATGCAGTCGACGGTCGCGAGCGCCTTGGCGAGCACCGCCGCCGGCCGCAACGCCTCGAGCGCCACCAACGTCCCCAACCGGACGCGGGGCACCGCGCGCGAGGGCCGACAGCGTCACGATCGGGTCGTAACAGCCTTCCCGCCGGTCCGCACCGCCGTACTTCGCGAGATCGAGGAAGAGGTGGTCGGAGAGCCAGACCGAATCGGCACCGCACCGCTCGGCGAGACGTGCGTATTCGACGATCGTCGGGAACTGCAACGGCCGCTCCCCTGCGACCGAATAGTCGTATTGCGGGAGGGCGAGACCGAACCGCATTCGCCGCGACACCATCGGGCGAGGCTACCCAGACCCGTCGGGCGACCGCGCCGGCTCTACGCTGGCGGCGTGCTGGAGTGCGTCGTCAACGTGTCCGAGGGACGCGACATGGATCGGCTGCGCACCATCGCGCGCGCGTGCGGCCCTGCGCTCGTCGACGTCCACGCCGACGCCGACCATCACCGCTCGGTGTTCACGCTCGCGGGGCCCGACACCGTGCGCGGCGCGCGATCGCTCGCGGCCGCGGTCGCCGAACAGTGCTCGATCGTCGCCCACGAAGGCGAACACCCCCGGTTCGGAGCACTCGACGTCGTTCCCTTCGTGTCGCTCGGCGGCACCAAGGTCGAACGCGCGCAGGCGGCCGACGAGGCCCGGGCCTTCGGCGAGTGGTGGGCGCGCACCTTCGCGGTGCCCGTCTTCCTCTACGACGACGCCGACCCGGAAGGCCGTGACCTCCCGAACGCGCGCTCGACGAGCTTCCGCAGCCGCGCGCCCGACTACGGACCCGACGCTGCGCACCCGCGGCTCGGCGCCACGGCCGTCGGCGCGCGCCGGCCGCTCGTCGCGTGCAACTGCGTGCTCGTCAGCCGCGACATCAGCGTTGCCCGCCGGATCGCCCGCGACATGCGGGAACGGTCGGGGGGCCTGCGCGGCGTCCGTGCGCTGGGCTTCTACCTCCCGGAGGCCAAACGCGCCCAGGTCTCGATGAACCTCGTGGAGCTCGACTACACCGGCGTGCAGGACGCGTGCCTGCACGTACGGGCGCTCGCGCAGCGTCAGGGCACCGACGTCGCGAGCGTCGAGCTCGTCGGTCTCATCCCGCGCCGCGACCTCGACCGCTGCACCGACGACTTCTTGCAGTGGAGCCGGCTCGACGCGGAGTCGACGATCGAAGCCCGCGTCGGCAAAGGCCCGCGCTGGTGGCCGGGCGACCCCGTGCCGTCACCCGTTTGAGCGAAGCCGATCAGGCGCTGGCGAGACCGCGGCGCTGCAAGGCGCGCTGGCGCCGGATCCGGCGGCGTTCCCGCTCCGACATCCCGCCCCAGATCCCGAACTTCTCGCCGTGCCGCAGGGCGTACTCGAGGCATTCCATGCGCACCTCGCACCCGTTGCACACGCCCTTCGCCTCCTTCGTGGAGGCGCCCCGCTCGGGGAAGAAGAGGTCGGGGTCGACGCCGAGACAGTTGGCTCGCTCCTGCCAACGCCGGTCACCGGCATCGACATCGAGGTGGATCAACATTTCTCTCACCGGCTGCCCCCTCGCTCGCTCTGATGGGACCCTCCCCGGCTGGGCATCCGGGGCGGGCGGGCCGTAAATGCCGCCGATGGAATTACAACGGCGTCATTCTGTCAACCCGGTCCCCGGGACGCAAGGGGGAGTTTTCGGGAGCTCGGGCGCGGGTCCGCCGCCCGGCCGGAACCCGGGCGGGAACGGGCGTCCGCCGCGTGCGCGCGGACGTGTGCGAGGCCTCGAGCCGGGGCCGGCGAGGCCGGGCGCCGTTAGCGGCTGAGCAACCGGCGCGACGGCGTCGCGCCGGTCCGGAACGTCTCGAAGAGGTCGGAGACCGCGTCGTCGAGCTCGGGAATGGCGAGCGCGGCGCCGAAGCCCCGGTTGGGCTCCGCGCGGCCCCAGAGCTGGGGAACCCGCCCCGCGACCGGCGTCTCGAGGCGGCGCTCGACGTCGGAGCAGGTGAACATCGTCGAGCTCTCGTCGCCGGTGCACACGACGGCGAGCCGGACACCGCCGACGTCGCCGCGGCTCCGGGCGGTCTCGAAGAGCTCGAGGAAATGGCTAGTCGCGGCGACCGCGCCCGGCTCCGGCGTGACGGCGAGCACCAACCAGTCGAGCAGCTCCAGCCGGTTGCCGAGCACGAGCCCGGGACCGGACGCTCCGCCCGGAACGTCGCACACCACCACGTCGAACGCGTCCCGGAGCTCCCGCAACGCCGGTTCCGCCGCGAGCCGGACGCGGGCGACGGGACCGCCGCCGCACGGCAGGACGGCCATCGCCGGGAACTCGACGCGGGCCAGCTTCGCGGCCGCGGGTGGCTTCGGGCGGGCGAAGTCCTCGACGACCGGCCCGGCGACGGCGAGACGGGTGGTGACGTCCAGGGCAAGCGGATCGGCGTCCACCACGCAGACCCGGTCCGACACGGCGCTGTGTCGGGCCAGGCTCGCGGCGATGTTGACCGCCAGACCCCGCTTGCACGCTGGATTGCGGGCCGTGGTCACACCCACGGTGAGAGTCGTCACGGTAGGGATAACGGCGCCCTGACCACAGGTCCAGAGCGGCTTGCGCCCGCTGTGATGGATGTCACCCGCCCCCCGGGCCCACGGGGCCCGCGGAACGGGCCGGATCAACCTTGCGCGTCCTTCTCGAGGCGCAGCGAGGCGGAGTTCATGCAGTAGCGCAGGCCGGTCGGCCGGGGCCCGTCGGGGAAGACGTGACCCAGGTGGGCGCCGCAGTTCGAACAGCGGGCCTCCGTCCGGACCATGCCGTGCGTCGTGTCGACGTCCTCTTCGACCGCGCCGGTCGCGACCGGCCGGAAGAAGCTCGGCCAGCCGGTACCGGACTCGAACTTCGTCTCGGACGAGAACAGGGGCTCGCCGCAACAGACGCAGACATAGGTGCCGTCGTCGTGGCAGTCCCAGTACTCACCGGTGAACGCCCGTTCCGTACCGGCCTTGCGGGCCACTTCGAACTGGGTGGGCGTCAGGCGCGCACGCCACTCGTCGTCGGTCTTCGGGAGTTCCTCGTTGGGGATTGCGGGCATTCCATCTCCTTTGTCGAGCGTGACAACGCTCGCGCGTGGAGTTGCGTTCCCGCCATAACGCACAAATCCGCACCGAGGACGAGGGCCCGGCCGACGTGGTCGGCGTCCGTGACGATCGCGACCAGACGCGGACGGTCGACCCAGTTGCCGACCGTCGCGAGCACGCACCAGCTGTCGATGGGCTCGAGGCCGAGGTCGACGATGAGGGCGTCGAAGCGCTCCCGGCGCAACAGCCCCAGCGCCGCGTCGCCGTCGCCGGCGATGACCGGCTCGACGTCTTCCAGATCGGGTCCGCGTTGGACCATGAGCACGCGCGGCGCCACCGCGCACCTCCTCCATGAGTGAATGCGGCGGGCGTCCGTGCCCGCTCCTCATCCATCGGCGCCGGAGCGCCGGGCTGAAAGCTTCCTCGCTCGGCATGTCACGAACTGCGCCGCCCTGAACGCGGCAACTGGAGCATCACGGTCAATGGCATCACGGCCGCACCGATTGCCCCGATCGCGGGCGGTTATGCGAGCGCGTTCAAGTGACCGACGTTGGCCGGCCGCGCATTCGTTCTCGGTCCCGCGGTGGTTGCGGCACGATCCGTTCGTCGAACGTTGGTTCGCGACTCTGGGCGCGGGCTCTTCGTTCTTCGGTGTGGCGTTGGCGGTGGTGGTACCAGCACAGGAGCTCGAGATTTTCGAGCTCGGTTGGTCCGCCGCTGGTCCAGTGCCACTTGTGGTGGGCCTGACAGTCTGCGAGGGGACGCCTGCATCCGGGGGCCTGGCAGTGCTCGTCCCGCACGACGAGCGCTTTCCATTGCGCCGGCGTCGCAGTCGAGGTGCTGCGACCGACATCCAATATCTCGGACCGGCCGGCGACGATGACGCGACTGAGCGTGCAGTCGCAGAGCAGCATCTCGAGCAGGTTGGCGGAGAGGTGCCCACCGCGAGCGAACTCGGCGCGGGCCGGTTCGACCGACGCGCCGTTCTCCTCGAGATGCACGACCGCGCTCACGTGGGGCTGCACGCCGTGTTGCTCGCCGAGCTCGCCGCGGTCGAGGGCCTGCCGGCAGATGTTGGTGAGGGCATCCATGCGGCGGGCGCGGGTGCTGCGCTCGTCGGAGGCTTGGCGGTCGCGCGTCATCTCGGCTGCGAGCGCGGTTTCGATGATGTCGAGGCTCACCGGGTCGCAATTTCCGCGCAGGTCGCCGCGTCCCGCGTAGGTCTTCGAGAGGAACAGCTGCCGGTCGTCGAAGTCGTCGGCGTCGGCGCCCGCGCCACCGTCACCGTCGATCGCGTCGGTGACGTACTGCATGGTCGCCGCGAACTCCTTCGGCGTCTGCTCCAACGCCGCGTCGACGAGCAGAGGCTCCGCTTCCGTCAGTGCGCCGGCGCGCTCTTTCGAGTAGGTGGCGGCGAAGACCTTCACGTGACGGAGTCCGATGTCAGCGGCCGCGTGCGCCTCCGCAACGTGCGGGAGCCGGGTCAGCGTGCGGGCGAGCTCGACGTAGTGGCGGGCGACGCCGGTATCCATGTGGCACGTCTCGGCGATCGCAGCCGCGGCCGAGAGGAATCCGTCGATCGCCCAGTCGCCCGATCGGTCGTACTCCGCAACGTCGGCAAGCCATTGCGCTTCGAGCGCGTCGACTTCCTTACGTTGCTTTCCGAGCGAAGCCGTAGACACGAACATCTGTTCGTACCATAGCAGAAGACACCCTATAGACAAAGGGGAAAGAGGGTAGGAGACGCCTTATGAGATACGAACCAGCGCGGCAACGTCTCGGGGGCTCGGTGCTGTCCTGTGATCAGGGGGCGGGGTTGAAGTCGACCGTTGCCTGCAGCCCGAGGGTGCGGTCGACGTAGTGGATGTTGAGCGCCGTGGGCGGCGTGTACGACCACTTCCCGCCGGGTGGGATGCTCGGCGACCGGATCGTGCTGCTCAAGAAGCTGATCTGCTGCGGCGAATTCGTGAGGTTCGTCCACGTGATCGGGACCTTCACGTTCGCGATGAGGATGCGCGGGAAGAAGCTGTCGGGCTCGATGAGAATCTGTTGGCCGGAATCGACGACCTCCGAGATCGGCCGCACTCCGGATTCCGTCGGCACGGTGACGACCGGCCCGGGGGCACCACCCGGCTTCGTCGGCATGAGCCGCGTCGTCGGTGTCGGCCCCAGCGTCGTGGTGGTGGCCTCGGCGACCGTCGGACGGCTGCTGCCTCCGGTGCTGCAGGCGGCGAAGGCCAGCGCGGTCATCGCGACGAGCGCGACACGACCAACTGAACGAGGAACGACGGACACGCAAGACCTCACAATGTCGCCGGCAGCAACCGGGCGACGTGTTCGAACGACAGCACCGCCAGTGTGAGCAGCACCGGCGTCGTCAACAGATAGACCACCTTGCGCGGCCGGACCCGCCGGTACAAGAACACCGACGCCACGATCGCGACGAGGAGCAGTTCGGTCCACAGCAGCGCCGGCGCGGTCGCGGCGGAGTCTCCCGCGAGACCGAGCGCGCCCAGTGGCGGACGCGTGTCGAGCGCGGCGTTCGCGGGCAACGGTTTGCCGACGAGTCTGGCGGTCACCGCGAGCAACCCGTCGGGGAACAACGAACGGTTCGCCGTGACGAGCGTGAGCCGGCCCGTCGTCGTCGGGCTCGCGGGACTCTTCTCACCGGGCTGCACCGAATGCGATCCGGTCACCTCGTACGAGACCGGGCCGTACGCGCCGACGACCTGGATCCGGTCGCCGACACGGAGCCGGTCGAGATGTCGAAACGGATGGTCGAACGTCGTGCGCCGGGCCGCGATCACGGTGTTGCCTGCGGTACCCGGGTACGCCGAGCCGGCGAGGAGACCGGGACCGCCCTGCAGCTGGCGGGCGCTCGTCCCTTCCACGACCGCTTCGTTCACACCGAGCGCAGGGATGCGGAGGACCGCGACCGCCCGGCCCGCCTTCGGCACCACACCCTGCAAGGCCGGAGCGCCTCGGTGGAACTGCGTGATCAGGCGGCGCTGCGCGCGGGCACCTTGCAGTGTCGAGAACCCGAACAGGTACGCGACGAAGAGCACGAGGAGGATCCCGCTCGCGGTCAGCACGAATCCCGCCGCGCGTGCCGCCCGCGGTCCGGTGACGCGCGCCTGCGCCGAGGGTGACACGGCCGTGGGCGCGGCCGTCGACGCTTCGGGCCGCGCCGCGACGACCGGCGCCGCCCGGGAACCGTTCCCGTCGGCCACGACGACCCCGAGATCAACCATTGGCGCGACCCCGCAGCGGAATGAGCATCCGGAAACGCGACGCGACGCGACGCGCCCGTGCGAGCCGCGCCGACGGCTTGATCGACGGACCCAGGAGGAGCGCCGGCCCGAGCAGGAGCGCGACGCCCGCCGCGATCAGCATCAGCACGAGGATCCAGCGCGCGCCCGCGCTCCCGAGGGGTGAACCGGCCGGTGCCGCGAGATGCGCGGCCGCCGGCACCGCTGACAGCTCGCGCGGCCCGGTGGTGTTCGTCGTCACGACCGTCGCGCTCGGTCCGCCGAGAGGCGCCGACGGCGATCCGGACGGAGGTGAAACCTGACCGGGCGCGCCCTCCAAGCCTCCGGGCGGGCTCCCGAGTCCCTCACCACCCAGAGTCGGCGCCGTCGTCGGCGTCGTCGTCCCGGTGTCCCCCGCGGCCACCGTTGTCGACGTCGTCGAAGAGATCGTCGACGACGTCGGGGAGCCGACGTGGATGTCCGCCACAACCTGCGCCGCCGCCTTGACGGCGGTGTCCGCCGGCAAAGGGAAGTAGCCGTCGGGGAGATCCGCGGCGTGGGGCCCTCCGGCGCCCGTGACCGAGAGCATGGACAACAGCAGAGACTTCATTTCGCTCGCCTGCTCCGCAGGCTGCGGAGTTGTCGGCACGATCGCGTAGGTGACCATCGGCATCGGATAGGCACTCGCCGCGCCGGGCTGCGTCGCGTAACTCAGCGCGATCGCGCCATCGGACTGCACCGTCGCATCGGCCAATGCCGCGGCGACCGCATCGGCCGTCGGCGAGACGAAGGCTCCCGCGTTGTTCTGCAGACTCGCGGGGAGGTACCCGAAGAACGCAGCCTCGGACGAGTCCATCAGTCCGAACGCGATGTTCGAGCCGAACTGCGTGCCTCCCGAAGCCTCGTTGTTCGCGGTCCACTTGTTCATCGACGTCGACAGGTCGGCCGGAGAGTTGGCCGTGAGGAGCTGCGGGATGATGGGCGGGATCCTCGGCGTCAGGATCTCGGGTCCGAGCGCATGGAACGTCTTGCAGGACGTGATGGGCCACGTCACACCCGGAGCCTCGCCGCTGTTCGTCGTGAAGGTCTTCGCGGCCGTGGCGGGATTCGTCCACGCCGAGCCGTTGACGGTCAGCGCGGTGTTCGGGGCGTTGCACAACCAGTTCGTGACCTGGGCGGAGGTACCGGACGCATTCGCGTAGAAGTACGCGCCGATGCGGGTGCCGGTGAGAAGGTTGAACGGGGCGGGCTGCCGATTGAGCTGGGCCATGACGGAACAGGTCGAGCTAGTGCACCACGACGCCTGCGCCGGCGTGACCGGGTCGGCCGACGTGACGTCCCCCGCGGTGATGTGGTTGTAGAGCCCGGTCAGCACGCCGGCCAGATCGTTCGCGGTCAGGTTCCAGTTCGTGACGAGCGGCCGGCTGTTCGGCTCGATCGGGCTCGGGATCGACGCCGTCGCGCCCCGCACGCCCATCACCGTCGCCGACACCGCGACCGGGACGAGTGCGAAATGGCCGTGGGCGAGCAGCGCCTGCGTCGCCGGATCCTCGGGGTCGTCCGTGAAGCCGATCTGGGCCGAACCGCGACCGACGTCGGCCGCGACCGACTCGCTGTCGTTCGTGACGCCGAAGGCCAGCACCGGCGGCGAGGCGTTGCACGCAACACGGTTGACCGCGGGAAGCAGGCGTTCGACGGTCCAGGACTGCTCCGAGGTGAGCGTCGGCGTCGACGGCGAGCAGCCCTCACCGGGCACGGCGTACGTGACGGGAATGATCGCCGTCGTCGCCGCGCTCATCGTCGGCGCGGGATTGCCCAACGACCCGATGACGACGTCCACCGAGCACGGGTGGCTCGCGTTGTCGCAGAAGAACGGATCCGTCGGCGTCGAGCCCGCTTGCGCGTTGAACGGCTGATTGGACCCGCCCGGCGGATCCGACTGCACCTCGAAGGCGACCTGCGCGCGTCCGTTGTCCGGCGCGACGACTTCCGTCGACGGCAGGTTGAGCGGTCCGAACACGTTGTCGCTCGAACAGGCCGGCGGATAGGTCACGGGCGTCGGGTTCGCGCAGTACTTCACGTACGCAACCGACTTGCCCGCGGGAAAGTTCACCAGGCTCAAACGCAACGCCTGGCCGTCCGCAAGGTCCGCGGGATTGGCCGCGATCACCTCGGGACAGGTCTGGCCCGTAGGGCACACCGCCGGGATCGTGACGCACGTCGCGGCGATCGGGCACGCGGGAGCCGCGGCAGGTGCCGCCGCGTTCGCCGCCGGGACGCCACTCATCGCCGACAACGCCACCAGCACCGCCGCGACGAGGACGAGGCCACCGCCCACTCGCCGGCGGCGCGACGGGAAAGCGGGCGGATTCGCACGGGTCACGGGTTCGACCTCCGGTGAACGAGACGACGTGCGCGCCGCAACGGTGCGACCGTGAGCGGCGCGAGACAGACGAGCAGCACTCCGAGCACCCACCACAGCATCGTCCGCGCGGGTCCCGGCGAATGTGCCAACGATCGTGCGGAAGCGGCGAGCTCGGTACTCAGCGGCCCGGACGCGACCTGGGTGGCGCCGCCGGAAGCGGCCCCGGACCCTGGACCCGAACCACCGCTCGCGCCGGACGAACCGAGGGACGACGGCAACGTGTTCGACGTCACCGCGCCCGCGGAGCTCGGCTTGGATTTCGATCCGGAGCCACGGCTCGACGTGGGTGAGATCCCACCCACCGGCGCGCTCGCGACGGTCGAGCCCGGTGTGACTCCCCCGCCGGCCGAGTGCGGCACCGTCGTCGTGGGACCCGTGCCGCCACCGCCACCCTGAACGATCGGCTCTCCCGGCAATGGCACGTCGCCGTCGACGTACGGATTCTTACAATCCGCGGCATCGATCGGTGGCGGCGCGAGATGTCCGTTGATGCGTTGTGCCGCGGCGAAGTCGGTCGCGACGAGGTTCGGCGGGAGCGGCGAGTAACCGAGCTGGATCATCTGCGACTGACCGGCGCAGGCCAGGAAGTAGATGAACTGACTGAGCGCCGCCCCCTTCGCCGCGTCGGACTCGGCCGTCTGCGTGAGGATGTAGCTGTACGACGAAAGCGGGTACGAGTTCGGGAGCGCGTTCGTGTAGACGCCGCGGAGGTCTTGCTCGAGGTCGGGATAGAGCGACGCCTTTTCGAGCGCGGTCGCGACGTTCAACGACGTCGGTTGCACCCAGTTGCCGCTGGGGTTCTTCACGTACGCGACGGGAATGTGGTAGTAGAGCGCCCACGACGTCTCGACATAGGTGATCGCGCCGTCGCTGCCGCCTTGCGACACATAGTGCGCCGCCGCGTCGGAACCGCTCTGACCCAACCAGTTGTTGAAGTCGTAGCCCGGCGGCAAGGGCGTCCCCGGTTGCCACACCGGGTAGTACGCGGTCAGCGGCGCGCCCGAAGCGTGGATCGCGGCCAGGTACGCAGCCCATTGCGCGTGGAACAGAAAGTCGAAGTAGTACGTGAGGATGTAGCTCTCGCCCGCACCGTCGGCGCGATAGATCACCTTGATCGGCGTGTCCGGCAGCGCGACACCCGGATTGTCGGCCTTGACCGCCGGGTCGTCCCACTTGAGGATCTTGTCCGTCCAGATCCCGGCCAGGGTGCTCGTGCTGAGGCGCAGATTCGTGAGCTTTTGCCCGTTGTTGTCGGTCAGGTTGTACGCGAACGCGATACCACCCGCGACGTCGGGCAGGTATTGATACGCGAAGCCGGGCGGGTTCGCCTGGTTGGTCGAGTACCCGATCTCGCTCGCGCCGAAGTCGACGCTGTGCGCCGCAAACTGGTTGAGCCCGATGACCGAGCTCTGTGTCGCGTAGTTGACGTTGAGTCCGTAACTGTTCAGGTCGGCCGCCCACTGCAGGATCGCGAGCCGCGGCGAAACTCGAACCGGTGCCGGTGATCTGCGTGCCCGCGACTGCCGGCGTGGCCTGCGTTGCGATCGAGGCCACGGTGCAAAGCAGGAGCACGCAGCACAAACTCGCAACTCGCCGAAAGGTGTCTCCCGATCGTCGGAAAAGCATGCGCGAACTATCCGAACCGGCCGTGGACATAGTCGGCAGTCCTCGGATCGTCGGGGTCGTCGAAAATACGATCGGTCGGGCCGCTCTCCACGATCCGGCCGGGCTCGTTCTCCGCCGCGAGGAAGAACGCGCAGTTCTGCGACACTCGGTATGCCTGCTGCATGTTGTGCGTCACGATCACGACGGTCACGTCGGCCGAGATCTCCGCGATCGTCTGCTCGATGCGACGGGTCGAAGTCGGGTCGAGTGCCGAGCACGGCTCGTCCATCAGCAACACCGACGGCTTCACCGCGAGCGCCCGCGCGATGCACAGCCGCTGCTGCTGTCCGCCCGACAGCGCACCACCTGCTTCCTTGAGCCGGTTCCGGACCTCGTTCCACAGGCCGGCGCGCTGCAACGACTCCTCGACGAGGCCGTCGCGGTCGTCCACCTTGGTGCGGACGAACTTCAGACCCGACAACACGTTGTCGTAGATCGACATGGCCGGGAAGGGATTCGGCTTCTGGAAGACCATCCCGATGTCGCGGCGGACCGACGTGGCGCGCTGCCCCGCCGAATAGATGTCGGCGCCGTCGAGCTCGACCGTGCCCGCGAGCTGGGCGCGCGGAACGACCTCGTGCATGCGGTTGAGGATGCGGAGGAAGGTCGACTTCCCGCAGCCGGACGGGCCGATGAGCGCGGTGACCTGCGAACGTTCCATGCGCAGCGACACCCGATCGAGAACGAGGCGCTTGTCGAACCACGCGCACACGCCCTGCGCGACCAGCTCGCCGGCCTTCGACGCGGGGTCGCGCTCCGGCCGCGGCTCGCGTCGCGGTCGTCGCCACGGCCGTGTCGGTGAGATCCATCATGTGTACTCCTCACGAGAAAGGTCGATCTCGTCGACGAACGGCGAGCCCGGCTCGACGGGTGCGGGCACGTCTCTGCGATCGGAACGACGTTGGCGCCGCCCCGGCCCGGATCCACCGACGATGCGCGCGGCGACGAACAACACGAGGACGAGAAGGAGCAGGACCAGCGCGGTGGTGTACGCGAGCGCGACCTGCGTCTTGCTCGGCTCCTGGATCAACTGGAACACCACGAGCGGCAAGCTGGCCTGCGCGCCCGTGAAACGGGTTCGTGTTGGTCGCGGTCGCGCCGAACGCGGTGAAGAACACCGGGGCGGTCTCGCCAACCGTCGAACGCGACACCCAGGAGCACCGCGGTGACGACGCCGCTGCGGGCGCTGGGCAGAACGACCGACCAGGCCGTACGTCCCTCGGACGCACCCAAGGCCATCGACGCTTCCCGCAGCCCTCCGGGAACGAGGCGGAGAACCTCCTCGGTGGTGCGAGTGACCGTCGGCAGGAGGATGACCGTCAGCGCGAGCGCGGCGGCGAAGCCCGAGTAGTCGCCACGGTGTCCACCGTGCTGCACCCACACCGTGTAGATGAAGAGGCCCGCGACGATCGAAGGGATGCCGCTCATCGCCGTGACGACGGTCCGGACCGTGTGGGTGAGGCGGCCGCCGACCTCGTTGAGGAAGACCGCGGTCATGATCGCGAGCGGGCCGCCGATGAGCACCGCGAGACCGTTCTGCTCCAACGTGCCGATGATGGCGTGCAACCCGCCCGCAGCCGTCGGGGGGTGAGCGGACCGACGCCCTTGTCGTCCTTCACGAAGTAGTGCCAGCCGAGGTAGTGGTAGCCCTTCTGCACGACGTAGCCGATGATCAACACCAGCGGTGTCAGCATCACGACCGCCGCAGTCCACAGGACGACCGTCACCAGATCGGTCCTTGGCGGCCGACCAGCCTTCGAGCATCGTGCTCGTCACGCCGTAGAAGACGAGGGCGGCGATATAGGCGCAGAGCACGAAGCCCTCGGCGCCGCTCAGCAGTGTCAGCTGGTCGAAGACCAACCAGACGAGGCAGATGCCGGCCAGCGCCGAGCCGGCGAGCAGACCGGCGTCCGCGCGGGTGAACCGGTTCGGACGATTCGGCTGGGGCGGTGGTCCCGCCGGCAGGAGCTCGGGTCGGTCGGTCGCGACGAGCGTCACAGCTCGACGCCTTTCCCGCTCCGCGACCGGCGCACCGACCGCGGCGCCCGCAAGGTTGGCCGCCAGCGTGACGACGAAGAGCGTGAAGCCGGCGGCCAGAAGCGCCGAGAGGCCGAGGCTGCCGCCCGTCCCGAACCGGAGCGTGATGTGCGCGGCGATCGAGTTGGCTCCCGCCTGCAGAACGTGGCGGCAGACGGCGAACGTCGGACTGACGATCATCGTGATCGCAATGGTCTCTCCGAGCGCGCGTCCGAGCCCGAGGAAGATCGCGCCGACCATTCCGCCGCGGCCGAACGGGAGCACGACGGTGCGGATGACGTCCCAGCGGCTCGCGCCCAGCGCGAGCGCGCCTTCACGTTCGCTCGGTGGCGCGAGCGCGAAGACCTGACGCGTGATCGACGTGACGATCGGAAGGACCATGATCCCCACGACGAGCCCCGCGACGAACGCCGAGGACGTGTAGATCTTCACGTTCGACGAAAAGAACGGGATGAACGCAAGGTGCGTTCGACATCCAGCGCGCCACGCCGGCCACGTCGTTCTGGAAGAAGAACAGGCCCCACACACCGAAGATCACGCTCGGGATGGCCGCGAGCAGGTCGATGACCGAGACGAGCACCCGGGCCAGCTTCGGCGGAGCGCACTCCGTGATGCACAGGGCGGTCGCGATGCTGATCGGGACGGCGGTGACGAGGGCGATGATCGCGATCACGACCGTCCAGTAGAGGATCGCAAGGATGCCGAAATGGGGGTGCGCGGACGAGAGGTCCCACGTCGACGTCGTGAAGAACGCGAACCCCATCTTGTGCAGCGCGGGCAGGCCCTTCAGGAACAGGAAGAGCCCGATCAGGAACAGCACGAGGAAGGTGCTGACGCCCGATGCAGTCGCGACGCCACGGTAGGCCCGATCGGCGCGGCTTCGTTCCGTTACCAGCGTTCGGGGAGGCGGCGGACCGTCGCCGCCCACGTCGAACGCCAAGCGCGGCTCAACCATTCGCCGGTTCTCTCGCCGTACGGGCGCGTCGCACCGAGCCACGGCGGGTGATTCCCTGCTCGAAACGCTCCACGAGTGCCTTTCCCGGACGTCGACCCGCTCATGAAACCAGGAGGCCGTCAGCCCGGGAAAGCGCTTCTACCGATGTTCACCTAACCGCTACGTCGTGGCCACCGCGTGTCCGGGTCGGCTCTCTACCGTCGCCACGAACGGGAGCAGTGCGGTCACTCGACCACGGATGAAGCTTCCCGGCCGACGAAAGGGAGAGCATTGAGAACGGTGACGCGCATTCGCTCGGGGGTCATTGCATTCGCATTGGCCTCCGCGATGCTGACTGGCACCGCCAGCGCATCGGGAGGCGGGACGACCGCCGCGAACTCGCTGCTTATCGGCAGTGGTTCCGCCACGACGTACAACATGATGCAAGCCATGGACACGCTCTACAACGACGCTCCGGGCTGCAACCTCATCGACATCGGCAGCGTGACCCAGCAACTCGACTACGGCTGCCCCTCGGGCGCGAACACGACGCCGCCGCCGAACGTGAGCGCGACGCACGCGCCCTACCCCGGACTTCGCGACCTCGCGCGGGCTACACGGAGAACCCGGCCAACGACGTCTCCGCGCAGGAGCCCCCGTACGGCTCGAGCATCGGCATCAAGCAGCTGGAGACGTCGAGCGGCACCTCGACCTGCACGTCGACGGCCCCGACCGCCCCGGTCGACTTCGCCCGGTCGTCGCGCGCGCTCGGGAGCAGCGACTGCAAGGGCCTCAACTTCGTGGCCTACGCGGTCGACGGGGTGAGCTGGTTCCACTACACCCAGGTCAACGGGCACGCCACACCCTCGGCGGCGGTGTCGAACCTCAGCCAGGCCCTGCTGACCGATGCGTACAACGGCACCTTGCAGTGCTGGAACGACCCGGTCGTTGCAGCCGGCTCCGGCACCCCGACGTTCACGTACTCGACCTCGGGTTGCAAGCCGATCATCCTCTACAGCGCCCAGGCCGGCTCGGGTACCCGCAACACGTGGGACGCGTTCACCGGTGTGAGCGGCTCGACGTACCTGACCACGATCAACGGTCAGTCGTTCAGCATCCAAAAGAGCGACGGCACGACGGGCACGGAGACCTACAACTCCAACGACCACGTCATCCTGGAGAACGAAGACCGCGAGATCATCACCGTCGGCGACGAGGCCAACGCGCTCGTTCTACTTCTCGTACGGCAAGTTCAACGTCACCTGCAAGAAGGGCCTCTGCGGCAAGGTCCCGGGTGCCACCGGCACGACGACGGCGGCCCTCCCGCAGATCAACGGCATCACGGCTACGACGAAGAGCATCCTCTGCGGCGCGGGCCTGAAGACGACGAACTGCACGGACGGTTTCTTCTCGCCCACCCGGTTCGTCTACAACGTGTACTCGAACGGCTCCAACGCCAACATCCCGCAGGCGAGCTTCAACACGCTCAACTACGTCAGTGAGCTCGGCTTCATCTGCAAGCCGAACACGACGAACGGCACCTCGACGGGACCGGCGATCACCGACCCGAATACCGGTGCGAGCTACCGCTCCGAGGTCGCGGCAGTGATCACGGCGCAGGGGTTCCTCACGATTCCGTTCCAGAAGAACGAGGGATCGCTCCCGCACTCGGCGTTCAGCATCCTGCACCCGCACGTCAATGACGGCGGCTACAAGGGTGAAGTCGCTTCGGTCGACACCGTCGGCCAGACCGGCGCGAAGTCCGGTGGCTACTGCCTCGCCTTCACGACGGACAACAACACGAACAGCTGAGCGACAAACAACAATCGTAGGAACTCGGGTGTCGGCCCGGAGCACCCGCTCCGGGCCGACCTTCGTTTTGTTTTGTGCACGTGTGTGTACGTTCTTTGATACGTGCATTCATCCCTTCGGGCGATGTTCACCGCACTGCTACGTCGCGGCAATCGCGTCGTCGAGTCGGCGTCGTACCGTCGCTGCGGAAGCGGGGCAGGTCACTTCGGACCACCGGCAGCTTCTCCAACGACCACAAGGGGAATGCTTTGAAGATATTGACGCGCTTTGGAACGGGGTTCGTTGCGCTCGCCGCGGCTTCGTTGATGATGACGGGTACCGCCGTCGCAGGAGGCACGACGACGGCAGGGAACGCCACGCTGGTCGGGAGTGGTTCGGCCACGACGTACAACATGATGCAAGCGATGGACACGCTCTACAACGACTCGCCGGGCTGCAACCTGATCGACATCGCGTCGGTACCGCAGGAGCTCGATCTCGGCTGCCCTTCGGCCGCGAACACGACACCGCCCCCCACCCCGAGCGGCGCGTACACGCCGTACCCGGATTTCGCGACGTCGCCCGGGTACACGGAGAATCCCAACAACGACGCGTCCGTACCAGCAGGCGCCGTTGGGATCGAGCAACGGGATCAAGCAGCTGGAGACGGCGAGCGGCACGTCGGCATGCACGTCGCCGAACCAGACCATCCCGGTCGACTACGCACGGTCGTCACGGGCGATCGGGAGCGGTGACTGCAAGGGCCTCAACGTGGTGGCCTACGCGGTCGACGGTGTCCCGTGGTTCCACTACACCGAGGTCAACGGGCACGCCACGCCCTCGGCCGCGGTGACGAAGATGAGTCAGGCCCTGCTGGCCGACGCGTACGCCGGCACGTTGCAGTGCTGGAACGACCCCGTCGTCGCAGCCGGCTCCGGCACGCCGACCTTCACGTACTCGACCTCCGGCTGCAAGCCGATCGTCCTGTACACAGCGCAAGCCGGTTCGGGAACTCGGAACACGTGGGACTCGTACGTCGGAACGAGCAGCTCGACCTACCTGAGCACGCTCAACGGTCAGTCGTTCAGCATCCAAAAGAGCGACGGCACGACGGGCACGGAGACCTACAACTCCAACGACCACGTCATCCTGGAGAACGAGGACCGCGAGATCATCACCGTCGGCGACGAGGCCAACGCGCTCTTCTACTTCTCCTACGGCAAGTTCAACGTCACGTGCAAGAAGGCCCTTTGCGGCCAGATCACGGGACACACCGGGGTGACCAAGGAGCTCTTGGGCAAGGACGGCGAACGTTGCGGCGTCGACGAAGTCGATCCTGTGTGGATCGGGTCTCCAGACGACGTCGTGCGGGACGGCCTTCTTCGCTCCGACCCGCTTCGTGTACAACTTCTACGCGAACGGCTCCAACGCCAACATCCCGCAGGCGAGCTTCAACACGCTCAACTACGTCAGTGAGCTCGGCTTCATCTGCAAGCCGAACACCACTGACGGCACGGCGGCGGGACCGGCCATCACCGACCCGAACACCGGGGCGACCTACCGTTCGGAGATCGCGAAGGTGATCACGGGCCAGGGCTTCCTGACCATCCCGTTCCAGGCCAACGAAGGCAGCCTGCCGCACTCGGCGTACAGCATCTTGCACCCGCACACCGGCGACGCCGGCCTCAACGGTGAGATCGCTTCCGTCGACACGGTCGGCCAGACTGCGTCCGCATCCGCGGGCTACCGCCTGACCTTCACCACCGACAACAACACGAACAGCTAGCTCGACGAGAGCAGGCTGTCGTAGCGACACGGGATCGGCCCGGAGCCTCGGCTCCGGGCCGATTCGTTTCTGCCCGGAGCCGGAGTGTTCGCCGGGTGATCAGCCGGCCCGGCGCTGGGTGCGCTTCTGGTCGAGGAAGTCGACGAGCACGTAATCGCCGAGCGTCTCGGGGGTCGTGTAGAACGCGTGGCCCTGGTTCATCTTCATCATGCGCTCGACGAATTCGCGGAGGTAGAAGTTGTCCTCGAGCATGAACGTGTTGATGCGGATCCCGTCCTTGGTGCAGCGCTGCACCTCCCGCAACGTCATCTCGATCGTGCGCGGGTCGGGCGGGTAGTCGAAGAACGGCTCGCCGTTCTCCATGATGTGGGCGGTCGGCTCGCCGTCGGTGATCATGATGATCTGCTTGCGCCCGGTCTGGCGGGCGAGCAGCTGGCGGGCCAACAGCAGCGCGTGCTGCATGTTCGTGCCCCACTCGAAGTCCCACGTCGCCTCGGGCAAACGGGCCGGCTTCACCTCGCGGCGACGCGACCGAAGCTGACCATCCCCAGGTAGTCGCGCGGGAACTGCGAGCTGATGAGCGTGTGCAACGCCATCGCGACCTTCTTCGCCGCGAGGAACCGCCCGCGCATCTCCATCGACAGCGAGACGTCGAGCATCAAGACGGTGGCGCTGCGCGACAACTGCTCGGTGCGCTCGATCTCGAAGTCCTCGGGGAGCATCCGCACGGGCGTTCCCGAACCCTGGCGCGTGATCGCGTTCTTCAGCGTGCGCCCGACGTCGAGGTGGAACGGGTCGCCGTACTCGTACGGCTTGTGCTCGTCGGAACGCTCGTGGCCGAACCCGGCGCGCTCGATCTCGTGCCGGCCGGCACGGTCGTTGAGCAGACGTTTGAACAGGTCGCCCAACGCGCGCTGGCCGATGCGGCGAATGCCCTTCGGGGTCAGCTCCATGCGACCCTCGCGCTGCTCGATCAGGCCCGCCTCCTCGAGCTCCTTCGCGAGCTTCGCGAGTTGTTGGAGCGAGCGGGCGGCGTCGTCACCGAGCAGATCGCGCACCTTGTCGAGGTCGACCTCCGCGAGCGGGCCGGGGCTCGTCGCGTTGCGCAGCAGGTTCTCGAGCGCGTCGATGTCGCCGAGCTGGTCGAGCAGGCCGCTCATGCCGTCGAGCGGAAGCGGTTCGTCGCCGCGGAAGCGCATGCTCTGGCCCCAACCCGCCTGCGGGAACGCGTTGCGGAGGTTCTGGCCGAGTTGGTCGACCTGCCAGCGCAGGTCCATGTCGTCGAGCAGCGCGTTCGCCATCTCCTGCAGCTGCGCGCGCTGCTCGGGGGTCATCGAATTGAGCAGCTGCTGCATCTGCGCCATCTGCTGCGCCATCTGCTCGAGCAGCTCGTCGAGCGTCTGCGGGTTGTCGGGGAAGAAGTCGCCGAACCGTTCCATGAAGCCCGGGAAGTCGGGTTCCTCGCCCGCCTCGCGCTGCTCGAGCATGTGGTTCAGCTCGGCGAGCATGTCCTTCATCCGGGCGAGCTGCTCCGGTGACATCTGCGACATGCCTTCGTTCAGCTGCTTGAACATCGAGTCGAGGAGCTGCTTCTTCAGCTCCTCCATCAGCTCTTCGAAGTGTTGGCGCGCGGCGTCGTCCATCCAGTCGTATTCCTGGAGGTCGCTCACGCGGCCCGCGAGATCCGGCGGCAGCTGCTCGAGCTGCTCGCGCCGTTGACGCGCGAGCTCGTCGAGCAGCTCCTCGCGACGTTTGTCGCCCGACTGTTGTGCCTCGTCGACCCGCCGCTCGATGCCGGCGCGCTCCTCGTCGACGATCTCGTCGAGCCGGTTCGCGATGTCCTCGTACACGCCGCCGAGGTCGTAGCGGTCGAGTTGTTCGCGACGCTGCTCGCGCAGCTTCTCGAGCATCTCCCGCATCCCCTGGACGTCGCGACCCTGGCGATCCTTGAACCCCTGCTGCATCATCCGCCGCAGGGCCGCGTTGAGATCACCGTGGTAGAGGAGATCGTCGGTCATCTCCTCGAGCAGCGCGTCGGCGTCGAGATCGAAACCGACCTGCGTGCCGTCCCAACGGGAATAGCGGGCCCGGTTCGACATGCCGTTACCGTACCCCCGTGACGAACAGCGCGACTTTCGGCGAGGCGGGCTCCGGGGCGACGAACTTCGGGGCGACGGAGTTCTGGTGGGGAACCGGCGCGTCGTCGACCCAGGCGGAGGGCGCCGCACCCGCTTCCGACTGGTTCGCGTTGGAGCGGGCCGGGAAGATGCCGCCGAGCGGGAACGGGAACGGGTTCGGTGATCGGTTCGCGGAAGACTTCGAGCTGTACGCGCGCTACGGCCTGACGCACCACCGTCTGTCGATCGAATGGGCGCGCATCGAGCCCGAGGAGGGCCGGCGCGACAACGGCGCGGTGGAGCACTACGCCGAGATCCTCACCGTGGCCCGTTCGGCCGGCGTCTCGCCGTGGGTCTGCCTGCACCACTTCACGCTCCCGGGCTGGTTCACCGAGATGGGCGGCGGCTTCGTCGACGACCGCGCCCGCTCGTACTACTGGGCCCGTCATGTCGCGTTCTGCGCGGAGACCTTCGGCGACCTCGTCTTCGGTTGGAAGCCGATCAACGAACCGGGCGCGTTCGCCGGCATCTACCCGCACGGACAGAAACGGTTCGACATGCTCGGCGCGGTGCTCCTCGCCCAGCGCGACGCGTGGCGCGAGCTGCGCGGCGGCGGCCGTCCGGTCGCGACGATTCACAACCTCTCGCCCGTGTTCACGGTCGCCGACACGATCCCCGCGGACGCAATGCAGGCGCGCGTCGACGCGATGACCTGGGACGTGTGGATGCGCGCCGATCGCGACGGCGTCCTCGAGCTCCCCGGTCGCCCGTCCGTCGAGGTTCCCGACCTGCGCGAGGCGTGCGACATCGTCGGCTTCTCGTACTACAGCGCGACCGGGATCGACGCCGACGGGCGGATCGTGCCGTACCCGCCGTCCGCGCGAGTGGGGCCATGGGGTACGCGCCCTGGAGCGAAGGACTCGCGATCGTGCTGCACCGCCTGCACGACGAGCTTCCCGGCCGCCCGTTGCTCATCTGCGAGCACGGCGTCGGCACCGACGACGACGATTGGCGCTGCGACGTCCTGCGCGAGTCGCTCGGGCTCGTCGAGCGGGCGAGGGCCGACGGCATCGACGTCCGGGGCTTCTTCCACTGGACCGGGGTCGACAACTACGAATGGGACCGCGGCTTCGAGGTGCAGTTCGGCTGCTTCACCCGCGACCGCGAGCCGCGCGGGAGTGCCGATCTCCTCGCGACCTACGCCCGCGGCTGACTCCGACCGACCCCGCACCCTCACCGGCGTCGACATCGGCTTGCCCGGAATGACCGCCTCGGCGGGGTCGTGAACGCCGTTCGTCACTTTGTCGACCGTCAGGGTTGACAAAGGCCCGGACGAGCCGGTTTACTGGCCGGACGGAAGCGCCCGTGGGGCGGCGCGGGAGTGAGGAAGTCAGGGATGCACCTCGACCTTTACAAGACGCTCGCCGGATTGATCGTCGGATTCGTCATCGGGCTCACCGGCATGGGCGGCGGCGCGTTGATGACGCCGGTGCTCGTCCTCTTGTTCGGGGTCAACCCGGGTACCGCGGTGTCCGCCGACATCGTGACCTCGCTCGTCCTGAAGCCGTTCGGCGGCAGCGTCCACGTCCGGCGCGGCACCGTGAACTGGCGTTTGGTGCGCTGGCTCATGATCGGCTCGATCCCGAGTGCGTTCTTGGGGAGCTACCTGCTCGACGACATCATCGGCACGAGCCACCAGAACGCCATCAAACGCATCCTCGGTTGGGTCCTCATCGTCGCCGCCGGTGCCATCCTCGCCAAGCTGCTCCTCCAGGCCCGCCGCAGGACGGCCGCGCCGACCGAGATGATGGACCAGTCGCTGATCCGCCCGATCCCGACGCTGCTCGTCGGGGCGATCGGCGGTCTCATCGTGGGCATGACGTCGGTCGGCTCCGGGTCGCTCATCATCGTCACGCTGATGGTGATGTACCCGACGCTCTCGTCGAAGGAGATGGTCGGCACCGACCTCGTCCAGGCGATCCCGCTCGTCGGTGCCGCCGCGCTCGGCCACATCCTGTTCGGGAGCCTCAACGTCTCGATCATCACGAGCGTGCTCATCGGCGCCGTCCCCGCCGTCATGCTCGGCGCGCACTTCTCGTCGAAGGGCGCCGACCGGTACATCCGCCCGGTGCTCGTCGCCGTGCTCGGCATCTCGGCGCTCGGGCTGCTCGACGTGACCAACGGATGGCTGCTGACGTCGGCGGTCGCAGCGGTCGTGATCCTGGTCGCCGTGTTCCTCCGCATGCGTCAGAACGAGCTCCGGGGCCGAGGCGCGTACGCGGTCGTCCCGCCGGCTCCGCTCGCCGCGGTGCCCGTCGCCGTGCCCGTGCTCGACAAGGCCTGAGATCGTCGACGACGGTGCGCCGCGTGTTCATTCCGCGTTCGCGCACCCGGCGCGACGGGTCTAAGAACGCAGCCCGATGCGCTGCGAGATGTCGGCGCATTCCACACAGACGTGCTCGGGGACGATCCCGGCCCGCATCAGCGCCCCGAACGCGATGCAACCCAGGCAGATGGCGAACACCGACTCCAGCGTGGCTGCGACGACAAGCAACCCGACGAGGATGTCGGAGAGGCCGAGCGCGCCGCGTGAGCCAGGCGACGGCCGCGAGCGCGGTCACGGTCAGGCCGATGCCCTGGGCGAACCGCTTCGGCGGTCCCGGTACCGGTCGGGCCTCGAACGGCAGCCTCGGCACGACCACCCGGGTCACGAGCTGGCCGAGGGGGCTGAGCGTGGGGCCCGTCAGCACGCGGGCGAGGAAGCCGTACACGAGCGGGACGAGCAGCCACCGCTGACCGGTCGCGAGCTCGACGATCGCGAGCACGGTGACGCCGCCCGCGACGCAGCGGGCCGAAATCTCGTTGACCGGGTTCGGGAAGGAGAACAGCCGCGATGCCACGCACCGAGGATACCGCTAAAATCTGACCGATCAAGTCGGGTTTCGGGCCGGCCGCCGCCCCGTCAGCCCGCGCGAGCGGTACGTGGCCTTCGTCCCGACCGCGTCCTTGTTCAGGCGCTTGGTCAGGTGCAGGCCCTCGAGCACGAACTCGATGCCGCTCGCGATCCCCGCCGGCGACTCGCCGACCCCGAGGTCGGCGAGGACGGCGGGCATGCCTTCGAGCTTCGCCAGGAGATCCCGGTAGTCGGCCGCGGGAACGTCCTCGCCGGTGTGCACGACCGCACCCTCCTCGAACGAGGAGACGATCGTCCCCAGCCGCTCGGGCCGGACGCGGGCCCGGAAGACCTCGAGCGTCGCGGCCTTCACGATGCGGTCGAGCACCTGACCCTCCCGCCCGTCGTCGAGGGTCTCGATCTCGATCTTGCCGGACGTCGACGCCGCGAG
Source organism: uncultured Actinomycetes bacterium (assembly GCA_963829195.1). Classification (GTDB taxonomy): domain Bacteria; phylum Actinomycetota; class Acidimicrobiia; order IMCC26256; family PALSA-610; genus PALSA-610. The sequence continues at coordinate 94,182 of CAWHHS010000005.1, read as the reverse complement.
CGCGGCGAGGTCGGAGACACGGGGCACGACCTCGCGCTCACCGTTCGCGAGCGCGCGCCGGGCCGCGTTCGCGACCAGCGTCTCGTAGTTCGAGATCGAGAGGCGGGCCGACACCCCCGACCGCTGGTTGACGTGCGGCGAACGGCGGGCGAGCTGCGAGACCTCGGCGACGATCTCGGTCATGAAATCGGGCACCGAGACCTGCAGGCCCGTCCCCGCGAGCGGGCGCGCCTCCTGGTCGATGATCGCCATCTCGAGCTCGGTCTCGAGCGGGTAGTGCGTGCGGATCTGCGAACCGAAACGGTCCTTCAACGGCGTGATGATGCGGCCCCGGTTCGTATAGTCCTCGGGGTTCGCGGACGCGACGAGCAGGACGTCGAGCGGCAGGCGGATCTTGTAGCCGCGGATCTGCACGTCTCGCTCTTCGAGCACGTTCAGAAGACCGACCTGGATGCGCTCGGCGAGGTCCGGGAGCTCGTTGATCGCGAAGATGCCGCGGTTGGTACGCGGCACGAGCCCGTAGTGGATGGTGAGCTCGTCGGAGAGGTATCGACCTTCGGCGACCTTGATCGGGTCGACCTCGCCGATGAGATCCGCGATCGAGGTGTCGGGGGTCGCGAGCTTCTCGCCGTAGCGGCGGTCGCGGTGCACCCATTCGATCGGCGTGTCGTCGCCCCGATCGGCGACGAGATGACGACCGTGTGTCGACGCCGGCGCGTACGGATCGTCGTTGATCTCGCTGCCCGCGACGATCGGCATCCACTCGTCGAGCAGGTTGACGAGCTCGCGGATCATCCGCGTCTTCGCCTGGCCCCGTTCGCCGAGGAAGATCATGTCGTGGCCCGCGAGCAGCGCATTGGCGAGCTGCGGGAGGACGGTGTCGTCGTACCCGACGACGCCCTCGACGAGCGGTCGCTTCTCCGCGAGCGCCTTCACCGCGTTCGCGCGGATCTCTTCCTTGACGGGACGCGACTCCCAACCACTTGCGCGGAGGTCTCCAAGCGTTGCGGGACGGCTCATGCGGCGAGCATACGCTGGGGCCCGGTGAGCCGTCAGTCGCGCGCCTCCCAGGTGATGGACCTCTCGGGTGAGTGGTACGCGCACCTCTCCGAACCGGATCTCTCGAAGACGTTCGCCGAGGTCGACCACGACGACGGCGCGTGGGAGCGGGTCACCGTTCCGCACCACTGGCGAGCGGTCCCGGCCTTCGCCGACGCCGACGGACCAGTCCTCTACCGCCGACGTTTCACGCGGCAGGCGGACGACGCGCCCGGCGACGCGCGCCGATTCCTCGAGCTCGATGGCATCTTCTATTACGGCGACGTCTGGTTCGACGGCGAGTACCTCGGCGCGACCGAGGGGTATTTCGCGCCGGCGCGCGTTCGAGGTGACGGAGCCGTTGCGCGCCGGGACGGAACACGTCGTCGCGATCGAGGTCGCGTGCCCCCCACAACGCGACCGGTCCGCGCAGCGATCGATCACCGGCGGCTACTGGCAGTCGCCGGTGTTCGACCGCTCGCTCAATCCCGGTGGCATCTGGCTCCCCGTGCGCATCGTGTCGTCCGGCGCCGTCCGGATCACGCGGCGCGCGTGCTGTGCGTCGACGCGTCGGTCGAGCGCGGCCGACTCGCGTGCAACATCACGCTCGACGCGGCGAGCGAGCCCCGCGAGACGAGCCTGCACGCGGTCGTTTCCGGCCCGGACGGTGTCGTGCTGCTCGACGCGTGGCGGGCCGCAACCCTCGCGACAGGAACCAACGAGCTCGCGTGGACGCTCACCGTCGACGACGCGCCGCGTTGGTGGCCGCGCGACGCTCGGGCCGCAGACGATGTGCACCGTCACGGTCGAGGTGGAGGTCGACGGCGCGACCAGCGACGGCTTCTCGCGCACCATCGTGTTCCGCGACGTACGCCGCCACGGCTCCGCGATCCTGGTGAACGGAGAACGCGTCTTCCTCAAGGGCGCGAGCTACGCGCCGGCGCGGGCGCTGCTCGGCCAGGCCGACGACCGCCTCCTGCGCGCCGACGTGCAGCACGCCGTCGACGCCAACCTCGACCTGTTACGCGTCCACACCCATGTCGCGCCGGGCGCGTTCTACGACGCCGCGGACGACGCCGGGCTCCTCGTCTGGCAGGACCTCCCGATGGAGGGCGGTTACGCGCGCGGTGTGCGCCGCGAAGCCGCCCGGCAGGCGCGCGCGATGGTCGAGCTCCTCGGCCACCACCCGTCGATCGCGGTGTGGTGCGCGCACGACGCGCCGCTCGGCGACGACGCGCCGGCGCGCGCGATCGCGAACGCGACGTTGCCGACCTGGGGCAAGGAGGTGCTCGACCGGTCCACCGCCCGCGCGATCGCCCGCGCCGACGGCACCCGGCCGATCGTGCGCAGCTCGGGTGCCGGCGACGACTCGCACCTGTGGTTCGGATGGAGGCACGGTTCGCTCGGCGGTCTCGCGCCCGCGATCCGCGCACTGCCCCGGATCGGCCGGTTCGTGTCGGCGTTCGGCGCGCAGTCGGTCCCCGACACCGCGGCGTGGATGGCGCCGGAGCTATGGCCGAGCCTCGCCTGGGACGAGCTCGCCGAACACCACGGCATGGAGCGGACCGCGTTCGACGCGCACGTCCCGCCCGGCGACGCCAAGACATTCGACGAGTGGCGCGACGCGACGCAGGCGTACCAGGCCGCGCTGCTCCAGCTCCAGATCGAAGACCTCCGGCGGTGCAAGGGCAATCCCACCGGAGGCTTCGCCGTCTTCTGTCTCGCCGACCCGTCACCCGCCGTCGGCTTCGGCCTGCTCGACCACGCACGGGTCCCGAAGCGCGCGTACGCCGCGGTCCGGGACGCGTGCCGCCCGGTCCTCGCGACCGTCGACCCCCGGACGGGCAACGTGCACGTCGTGAACGACACCCGCACGCCGCTCGCCGGCGCCGAGGTGGAGCTCGCGGTCGACGGCCGTGTCCACCACTGGCGCGGCGACATCGCAGCCGACGGCGTCGTGTTCGTCGGATCGGCCGGGCTCGAGGACGCGATCGACGTCGAGGTCGTGCTGACCCACGCCGACCTCGGGCGCGTCGCGAACCGCTACCCGCTCGTCATCCTCGAGGCCGGCCGAACCCCGTAGCGAGCGGCCGGCACAACCGACGCATGTGAATCCCCGCACGATTCGTCGCGGTTTCCGCGGTGCAGCGTAGAGTCCGATTTCACAAGCTCACGAGTCCGAGTTGGAGACAATGGCGACCACTGCAACTCCGCCGACGAAGGCACCACGAAAGCCTCCGGTCGGGCCGGCCCGGCCGATCCGCAAGCTCCTTCCCTCCGCGCCGCCGGTGGTGAAGTTCTACCGGAGCGCGGTCGGCAAGAAGTGGGTCATGGCCGTCACCGGCGTGATCCTGATGGGCTTCATCGTCACCCACCTGATCGGCAACCTGAAGTTCTATCTCTCGAAAGAGGAGATCAACCTCTACGGCGAGGCGCTGCGCGACATGCCGGGCCACCTGCTGCCGCGCACGTTCTTGTTATGGACGATCCGATCGGTCCTCTTCGTCGCCTTCGTCCTGCACCTGCACTCCGCGTACAGCCTCACCGTCATCAACAAGAAGGCGCGCCCGCAGGGCTACCAGTCGAAGCGGGACTACGTCGCCGCCGACTTCGCGTCCCGCACGATGCGGTGGACCGGCATCATCGTGCTGCTCTACCTCGTGTTCCACCTGATGGATCTCACGTGGGGCAACGCCAACGCGCAGTTCGTGCGCGGCGACCCGTACAACAACCTCGTGTACAGCCTGCAGCGACCGGCGGTCGCGATCGTGTATGTCGTCGCGAACATCGCACTCGCGTTCCACCTGTACCACGGCGCCTGGTCGATGTTCCAGAGCATGGGCGTCAACAACCCGCGCATCAACAAGCTGCGTCGCACCTTCGCGACCGCGTTCGCGGGCTTGATCCTGGTCGGCAACCTCAGCTTCCCGATCCTGGTGCAGGCCCACGTCATGAAGCTCAAGTGTCCCCACACCGAACCGGCGACCGCGCCGTGCAAGGGGGCGTGACGATGACCCTCGACTCGAAAATCCCCGCCGGCCCGCTCGAAGAGAAGTGGGACAACCACAAGTTCGAGATCAAGCTCGTCAACCCATCGAACAAGCGTCGCTTCGACGTGATCGTCGTCGGCAGCGGGCTCGCGGGAGCGAGCGCCGCGGCCAGCCTCGCCGAGCTCGGATACAACGTGAAGGTCGTCACCTTCCACGACTCACCGCGCCGCGCGCACTCGATCGCCGCGCAAGGTGGCATTAACGCCGCCAAGAACTACAAGAACGACGGCGACAGCGTCTACCGGCTCTTCTACGACACGATCAAGGGCGGCGACTACCGCGCCCGGGAGGCGAACGTCTACCGCCTCGCGCAGGTGTCGGTCGACATCATCGACCAGTGCGTCGCGCAGGGCGTCCCGTTCGCCCGCGAGTACGGCGGACTGCTCGACAATCGTTCGTTCGGCGGCGCGCAGGTGTCGCGCACGTTCTATGCGCGGGGCCAGACCGGACAGCAGCTCCTGCTCGGTGCGTACCAGGCGTTGATGCGCGCCGTGCACTCGTACGGCGTGCAGCTGTACCCGCGCACGGAGATGCTCGACATCGTCGTCAAGGACGGGCGCACCGCGGGCATCGTGTGCCGCGACCTGAACACCGGCGAGGTGTTCTCGATGTCGGGCCATGCGGTCGTGCTCGCCACCGGCGGTTACGGCAACGCCTTCTATCTCTCGACCAATGCCAAGAACTCCAACGTCAGCGCCACATGGCGGGCCGCGAAGAAGGGTGCCTTCTTCGCCAACCCCTGCTACACACAGATCCACCCCACGTGCATCCCCGCGAGCGACGAGTTCCAGAGCAAGCTGACGCTGATGTCGGAGTCGTTGCGAAACGACGGCCGGGTCTGGGTCCCGAAGAAGTCCGACGACACGCGCTCGGCCGACCAGATCCCCGAAGCCGACCGCGACTACTTCCTCGAACGGCGCTACCCGGCGTTCGGCAACCTCGTCCCGCGCGACGTCGCGTCCCGCGCGATCAAGCACGAGGTCGACGCCGGCCGCGGGGTCGGGCCGCTCAAGAACGGCGCCTACCTCGACTTCTCGGAGTCGACGGAACGGCTCGGTCACGCGGTGATCGAGGAGCGTTACGGGAACCTCTTCGAGATGTACGACCGCATCACCGGCGAAGACCCGTACAAGCTGCCGATGCGCATCTATCCCGCCGTGCACTACACGATGGGCGGGCTTTGGGTCGACTACAACCTGATGAGCAACCTGCCCGGGCTGTTCGTGCTCGGCGAGGCCAACTTCTCCGACCACGGTGCGAACCGGCTCGGTGCTTCCGCGCTCATGCAGGGGCTGGCCGACGGCTACTTCGTGCTGCCGTACACGATCGGCGACTACCTCGCGCCGCTGCTCGGGACCAAGCCCGTCCCGATCGACGACCCGGCCTTCGCCGAGTCGGAGAAGGCCGTCGACGACCAGGTCCACCGGCTGCTGTCGATCAAGGGTTCGAAGACGGTCGACGAGCTGCACCGCGAGTTGGGCCATGTGCTCTGGGACAACTGCGGCATGGCGCGCAGTGAACAGAGTCTCTCGAAGGCGCTCGCGGAGATTCCCGCGATCCGCGAAGAGTTCTGGAAGAACGTGTGCGTGCTCGGCGAGAACGAGAGCCGCAACCAGGCGCTCGAAAAGGCGGGCCGCGTCGCCGACTTCCTCGAGTTCGGGGAGCTCCTCGTGCTCGACGCGCTCAAGCGCAACGAGAGCTGCGGCGGTCACTTCCGCGAGGAATACCAGACCGAGGACGGAGAAGCGCTGCGCGACGACGAGAACTACGCCTATGTCGCGGCGTGGGAGTTCAAAGGCGTCGACAAAGAACCCGAGCTGCACAAAGAACCGCTCGACTTCGAGTTCGTGCACCCGTCGACGCGTTCCTACAAGTAGAGGCTTGAGATGAGCAACACAGCGATGCACATCACGCTGACCGTGTGGCGCCAGCCCGGCCCCGACGCGAGCGGAAAGTTCGAGACGTACGACGTGCCCGGGGTGAGCCCCGACATGTCGTTCCTCGAGATGCTCGACGTCGTCAACGAACGGCTCATGCACGACGGCAAGGAGCCGATCGCGTTCGACCACGACTGCCGCGAAGGCATCTGTGGTTCGTGCGGTTTCATGATCGACGGTCAGGCGCACGGGCCCGAGCGTTCGACCGCGACCTGCCAGCTGCACATGCGCAAGTTCAAGGACGGCGACCACATCACGATCGAGCCGTGGCGGAGTGCCGGATTCCCGCTGGTGAAGGACCTCATCGTCGACCGCTCGACCTTCGACCGGATCATCGAGTCCGGCGGCTACGTCGGTGTCGGTACCGGCGGCGCGCCCGACGGCAACCTCATCCCGATCCCGAAACCCGTCGCCGACGCGGCGATGGACGCGGCCGCGTGCATCGGGTGCGGCGCGTGTGTCGCCGCGTGCCCCAACGGTGCCGCGCAACTCTTCACGTCCGCGAAGATGCAGCACCTGAACCTGTTGCCGCAGGGTCAGGCCGAGCGCTGGGACCGCACGATCAACATGGTCGAGACCATGGAGACGTACTTCGGTTCGTGCACGAACCACCGTGAGTGCGAGGCCGCGTGTCCGAAGTCCATCTCGATCGACTTCATCGCGCTGATGAACAAGGACTACGCCAAGGCTCAGCTCAAGCAGCGGCGCCTGGTCGGCCAGTCCTTCCCGTAGACGGGCGCTCCGGACGGGGTCAGCGCGCTGATTGCAGGAGGGTCGCGAAGCCTTCGGGATCGGTGACGGCCGGGATGTGACCGGTGTCGAGCCGCACGATGCGCGGCGTTTGGGGCAGGTGCGTGACCATCTGCTCCTGCGTGGCCGACGGGATCGGCCGGTCGCGCGTGTTCAGCAGATAGGTGACCGGAACGTCTGCGATCGTCGACCAGTAGACCGGTTGGAAGTAGTGGTTCACCGTGTCGGGCACACACCGGACCGGGTCGACCATGAAGGCGAGCGTGTCGTCGTCGAGCGGGTCGCCGCCGTACGTCGTGCGGAACGGTTCGGGATCCGCGGGCGCGCCGGGCAACGTGATCACCGTGCCGTCGCGCTGGGCCTGTTCGTACGAGGCGACGAGGCCCTCGCGGTGGCGGGGCTTCATGCATTCGATCCCGCAGCCGCCCTCGGTCGGGATCGAGCGCGGCGCTGAGCACGATGTGCGCGACCCGTCCGCCGAGCGCGGCGACGACGCCGGGCACGACGAGACCGCCCGACGAGTGGGCCACGACGACGAGCGGATCGGTCAGCGCGGCCGCGTTCACGTCGGCGACGATCGACGCGGTCTCCTCGTCGACGGTCAGCGTGCCGAAGTCGGCGGGCTTCCCATTGCGTCCGGGCATGTCGACCGCGAGCGCGGGTTGATCGAGATACGGCAGCAGACGGTCCCAGAAGCGCGCCGTCGAGCCGCCACCGTGGATGAGGACGTAGGTCATTCGATCGCTCCGCGCGTCGCACCGGACATTCGCCGAACGCTAGCGGCGTAGCTGTCACACCCGCCGTTTACGATACGAACACATGTTCGCCTCGCTCGTTGCCGCCCGCCGATCGTTGGACGAGATCGCTCAGTCGCTCGACGCGTCCGCGTTGGCACCAGAGGTCGCGTTGCGGATGGTCGACGAGTTCGGCGCGATCCGCCGTGTCGTCGACGGCATGCTCGCCAAGACCGCGAAGCGTGTCACGGAGTCGGATCTCGTCGAGCGTGACGGTGCCGCGTTGGTGGCGCGCACGCTCGGTGTGCGCACCGGAGAGGTGCGAGCCGCGCTCGAGACCGCGGCGCGGCTCGAAGCGTTACCGGCGACGGACGCGGCGGTGCGAGAAGGGCGCCTGTCCGCTTCGGCGGCGGAGATGATCGCGATCGCGGCAACCGCGAACCCGGGTGCCGAGGACAACCTGTTGCGCGTCGCGGCGGACGGACTCGTGCCGTTGAAGGACGCGTGCATCAAAGCCCGCGCCGCGGTCGAAGACCCGACCGCGCGCCGCGCACGGCAACACCGCCTGCGGGAGTTCCACTCCTGGACCGATAGCGACGGGATGATCGCGGGCCGCTACCGGCTCACCCCCGAGGTCGGCGGCGCGGTGACCAAAGCGATCGAAGCCGGGGTGCAACGCATCTTCCGGTCCCGCACAGCCGGGACGGATCACGAACCGAACTGCGCGTACGCGGCCGACGCGTTCGCCGGCTTCGTCCTGGGCGGCGCGAAGGGAACGCAGACCGCAAACGACGAACCGGCCGAGTCGAACACGTCGCAAGATCCGCGTCTGCCGAAAGGCATCGACATCCGTCTGAACGTCATGATCGACCACGGCGTGATGATGCGCGGCGGCACCGCCGACGGTGAAGTCTGCGAGATCCCCGGCGTCGGCCCGGTCGACGTCAACTGGGTGAAGGAGCTTCTCGGTTCCGCGTTCGTCACCGCGATCATCAAGAAGGGCAAGAACATCGTCACGGTCGCCCACCTCGGTCGGCACATCCCCGCCGAAGTGCAAACCGCACTGCTCGTCAGCGGGCGCGAATGCGACGTCGAAGGCTGCAACCACCGCGGCTACCTCGAACGAGACCACCACGACGACTACGCGCGCGGCGGAGCGACGTCATTCGCGAATCTCGGCTGGCTCTGCTACCGCCACCACCGCCTCAAATCCAGCGGATGGATCCTCGGACCCGCCGATCCTGTCACCCGTAAACGCACACTCCGACAACCCCCGGACGAAGTAAGACGGACGGCGCGAATCGGTGCCCGAGAATGACGGCTTCAACCGTTTGCCAGAGAATCGAGCGCGTTCTTCAGATCCGCGACGAGATCGGCCTGCGACTCGATGCCGACCGAGAGTCGCACGAGGCGCGGATCGACCTCGAGCGGGGATCCGGCGGCCGACGCGTGCGTCATGCGCGCCGGGTGCTCGATCAGCGACTCGACCGCGCCGAGCGACTCGGCCAGCGTGAACAACCGCGTCCGGGTGACGAGCTCGAGCGCGGCGTCTTCGTCCGTCGCGAGGAACGACACCATGCCGCCGAAGTCGCGCATCTGGCGGCGGGCGACCTCGGATTCGTCGGGATACAACACCTTGGCGACCGCGTCGTGCTCGCGCAGCATCCGCACGATCGCCTGGGCGTTCACGCAGTGCTCGCGCATCCGTACCGCGAGCGTCTTCACCCCGCGGAGCACGAGATAGCAGTCGAACGGCGAGGGCACGGCGCCCATGGCGTTCTGGAGGAATCGCAGCTCGTCGGCGAGCTCCGCGTCGTCGACCGCGATGAAACCACCGACGACATCGGAGTGGCCGCCGAGGTACTTCGTCGCCGAATGCACCGACGCGTCCGCACCCAGGGCCAGCGGCTGCTGGAGGTACGGGGTCGCGAACGTGTTGTCGACGACGACGCGCGCGTCGCGGGCGTGCGCGACCTCGGTCGTGGCCTCGATGTCGACGACCGACAACAGCGGGTTCGTCGGCGTCTCGATCCAGACCATACGGGTCTCGGGCCGCCACGCGTCCTCGAGCGCGGCCGGGTCGCGCAAGTCGCACGCGGTCCAGGCGATGCCGTGGCGTTCGTGCACCCGGGCGACGAGACGAAAGGTGCCGCCGTAGGCGTCGGTCGGGATGATCACGTGATCGCCGGGATCGAGGGTCCGCAGGATCGCGTCCTCGGCCGCGAGACCGCTGGCGAACGCGAGCCCGTGGCGCGCGTTCTCGAGCGACGCGACGCATGTCTCCATCGCGGTCCGGGTCGGGTTGCCGCTGCGCGAGTACTCGTAGCCGCGGTGCTTGCCGACGGCGTCCTGCGCGAAGGTCGTGGCCAGGCTGATCGGCGGGACGACGGCGCCGGTGTGCGCGTCGGGCTCCTGGCCCGCGTGGATGGCCCGGGTCTCGAATCCGTCGGCGGTCGCGCTCACGGCCGCGATCCCCGCGCGCTCATGAGGGCGAACGGGTCGCGAGGAACCCGAGCACGTCGGAACGGGTCAGCACCCCGATCGGGTGTCCGCCGTCCAGGACGAGCACCGACGGTCCGGCGTCGAGACACTCCACGACACGCCCGACGCGCTCGCCGATCCCGATCATCGGCATCGGCGGATCCATGATCTCCGCGATCGGCCGATCGAGCACCGCCGGGTCACGGAACGCGAGATCCATCAGCTCGAGCTCGCGCAACGTCCCCGTCACCTCTTTCGCGGCGAGGGGGAGCTCCGTGGTGACCGACACCACCAACTGGGAGACGCCGGTCTGATGCATCAGCGTGATCGCGTCGCGCACCGGCTGGTCGGGCGTGATGAGCACGAGCGGCGACATGACATCGCCTTTGGCCGCGAGGACATCGCCGGCCACGGGACCCTCGGCCCGCAGGAAACCCATGTGGTACATCCACGCATCGGTGTAGATCTTCGACAGGTAGCCGCGCCCGGAGTCGGGGATCAGCACCACGACGATGTCGTCGGGCCCGCACTCGCGCGCCACCGTCAGCGCCGCGTGCACCGCGGTACCGCCCGACCCGCCGATCAGCAGCCCTTCGTCGCGCGTGACACGCCGAGCGGTGAGGAACGCGTCGGCGTCGCTCACCTCCACGACCCGGTCGACGATCGACGGGTCGAACGTGGTCGGCCAGAAATCTTCACCGATGCCTTCGGTGAGATACGGGCGACCCGTCCCGCCCGAATACACCGAGCCCGACGGGTCCGCGCCGACGATCTGCACCTCCGCGTTCTTCGACTTCAGGAAGCGGCCGACACCCGTGATCGTCCCGCCGGTCCCGATCCCGGCGACGAAATGGGTGACGCGGCCGTGCGTCTGCTCCCAGATCTCCGGGCCCGTCGTCTGCTCGTGCGCGCGTGGGTTCGCCTGGTTCGAATACTGGTCGGGGCGGAACGCGCCCGGCGTCTCGCGGACGAGCCGCTCGGCCTGCGAGTAGTACGAGCGCGGGTCTTCGGGCGGGACCGCGGTCGGGCACACGACCACCTCGGCGCCGTACGCGCGCAGCAGCGCGATCTTCTCGTCGCTCATCTTGTCGCTCATCACGAAGATGCAGCGGTACCCGCGTTGGGCGGCGACGATCGCGAGGCCGCTCCCCGTGTTCCCCGAAGTCGGTTCCACGATCGTCCCGCCGGGCTTCAGCAGGCCGTCGCGTTCGGCCGCGTCGATCATCGCGACCGCGACGCGGTCTTTGACGCTCCCGCCCGGATTCGTCGTCTCGAGCTTGGCGACGAGTGTGCAGCGGATGCCTTCGGCACCGGTCACGCGGGGCAGGCGAACCAGGGGGGTCCGGCCGACGAGGTCGAGGATCGAGTCGGCCGCGTCGATCGGCGGCAGCGCGTCGGCCATGTCCTGACGCTACCCCCGGTACGGGCGTCGGCCGACGAATCCGCGACCTTCCCTGCACTTGCGGAGCCCAGGAGAACCGCCTAGAAGGAACGCGATGGTGCAACGCCACGAGTACTCGATCGAGCTGAATGCACCGCCCGAGGAAGTCTGGAACGTGTTCTGGTATCGCGCGCCCGACCGGCCGCAGCCGAAGGACGTGAAGACCCGTATCGAGATCCTGCACCCGGGCGATGCGGACGGCAACGGCCTGGTGCGGCACTGCTACTTCCCCGTCCCGAAGTGGCTCCTTTCGCGCGGCGTCGGGCAGTCGTGGGAGTGGCTGACCGAGGTGAAGCCGTTCGAGTCGTGGCGTTACGACGCGGTCGGCAAGCCGCTGTGGTCGCGTGCGACCGGATGGACACGGCTGACGGATCTCGGTGACGGTCGCACACGCGTGACGTTCATCGAAGAGTACGAGGCGTTCAACCCGATCATGCGGGTGCTGCTCGAGAAGCGGGTGCACGAGAGCCTCTCGCGCGACAACGACACGATCCTCGCCGCGCTCGAGGGCGGCCTCAAGTGGCACCGCAAGCGCCGGGCGCGTGCAGCGGAGGCGGAGGCGGAAGCGGAGGCGGCGGAGAGCGCAACCGAACGTTGACCGTCCGTCTCTTCGTCTACGGCACGCTCGTTCCCGGCGACGTCGCGTGGCCCGTCCTCGAACCGTGGGTCGTCGGCACCCCGCAGGCCGATACGGCCGTCGGGCGCCTCTACGACACCGGCCGCGGCTACCCGGGCGCGACGTTCGAGGCGGTGTACCCGCCCGCACGGGGCGCCGAGGCGACCGTCGTGCACGGGGCGACCGTCGTGCTCCACCCCGGTCGCGTCGAGGCCGCGCTCGCCGAGCTCGATCGTTACGAAGGCGACGAATACGAACGAATCGCCATCCGCACGGGGGCCGGGCTCGACGCCGAGACGTACGCGTGGACGGCTTCGTTGTACGACTGCCGGTTCGTGGCGAACGGTCGCTGGAACCCCTGATCCGAGGGCCGGCGGCCTTCGCCACGGAGGTCGAAACTCGTCGGTCGCGCGGCCGATGAGGAACCGTGACCTTCGACGGCGTGAGCGCCGCACAGGCGCGCATCGCGCAGATCCAACAACTCGTCACCGCGACGGTGGCCGGGTCACCAGGCGCGGGCGCGGCCGCGCCCGCCGAGAGCACGACCTCGCCGAGCACCGCCCAGTTCGCGTCGCTGCTCGCCGACGCGATGGCCAACGGGACCTCGACATCGGATCCGCTCTCGGACGCGTCGTCGAGCAGCAGCGACGCGGGCGCGGGCGGCTCCTCGATGCTGTCGCAGTTGCTGCAACTGTCGCAGCTCGGCTCGGGCTCCGGGAGTTCCTCGACCCTCGCCGCGCTGGCCGGGAGCGACCCGACGCTCGCCGCCCTGGGCGGATCGACGAGCGGGACCACCGGACTCGCCGGGCTCACTGGACTGACCGGGACGGCGGGGCTCGCGGGGCTCACCGGGACGGCGGGGCTCACCGGCACGACGTCCGCGTCGTCGACCCCGAATGCCACCACGCAGGCGTTCCTCACGAACGCGCTGTCGCAACAGGGCAAGCCGTACGTGTACGGCGCAACCGCGCAGATCAACGACCCGAACCCGCCCGCGTTCGACTGCTCGGAGCTGACGAAGTGGGCCGCGGCCCGCGCCGGCGACCCCATCCCGGACGGCGCGACCGCGCAGTACCTGTACATCCGCGACCACGGCGGCACGATGACGGTCCAGCAGGCGCTGCACACGCCGGGCGCCCTGCTGTTCCACTTCTCGCACGAGCCGAAGAACTTGGGCGACATCCCGGCCGACGGTCACGTCGCCATCAGCCTCGGCGACGGCGTGCACACGATCGAAGCCCGCGGCCACGCGTACGGCACCAACGTCTTCGACAACGCGGCCGGCCGCGACTTCGACTTCGCCGGCATGATCCCCGGCATGAACTGATCCCGGCGATTCGCCGGAAGATTCCGCCGCTGCCCCTGCCGACGATTCGTCGGGAGATTCCCCGGCTGCGCACTCCGGCGATTCGCCGAGAGATTCCTCGGGGATTCCTCGGCCGGAACCCGAGCAGAGACTCGCCGGAGGATTCGTCCGCCGGAGCCGAGCGAGGATTCGTCGGAAGAATCGCCGACACGGCGCGGGCGACATACGGCGGACGACCGGACGGCCGGGCGAGGGTCCTCGGAGGCGGCGGGTACGGGGCGCGGCACCTAGCCTGCCCGGCGTGACCGATCACTCCTTCGCCCGAGCGTGGCAGACGGTCGCCGCGCTCGCACCGGAGCGCACGGCGCTCGTCTGCAACGACCGGCGCCTGACCTTCGGCGAATTCGACGAGCGGGCCGATCGGGTCGCCCACGTGCTGCGGGCGGCGGGCCTCGGGCCCGACGACAAGGTCGCGATCATGTGCGTGAACGCGCCCGAGTACCTGGAGACCTTCTTCGGGGCCCAGAAGCTCGGCTGCGTCCCGGTGAACGTCAACTACCGCTACGTCGGCGCGGAGCTCGCGTTCCTGCTCGACAACTCGGATGCCGTCGCGCTCGTCTATCACGACGACTTCGCGCCGACCGTCACCGAGGCGCTCGCCGAGCTCGTACCCGAGCGCCGGCCCCGCGTCCTCCTCCAGGTCGCGCACGCGGGCGACGTCGACCTCGTCGACGACGCCCGCGGGTACGAGGACGCGCTCGCGGCGGTCGACATCACGGCGCCGGCGACCACACGCGCACCTTCCGGCGACGACCTCGTCTTCCTCTACACGGGCGGCACGACGGGTTACCCGAAGGCCGTCATGTGGCGCAGCGACGACCTCTACGTGTCGTTGTGGCAGATGGCGCGGCCCGGTTCCGAACCGCCGGACGTCGCGACGTCGATCGGCGCGGGCAAGCAGGCGGCGACGCTCCTCCCGGCCTGCCCGCTCATGCACGGCACCGGCCTGTTCATCACGCTGTCGACGCTCGCGGGCGGCGGGACCGTGGTGTTGCTCGACACACCGCGGCTCGACCCGGAGAGGGTCTGGAGCGCGATCGAGCGTGAGCACGTCAAGGTCTGCACGATCGTCGGCGACGCGTTCGCGCGGCCGTTGCTCGGCGCGCTCGGAAGCGGAGCCGGACCGTTGGGACCTGTCGGAGCTCCGTGCGATCACGTCGTCGGGCGTCACCTGGAGTCCCGAGACCAAGCGCGGCCTGCTCGCGCACCTCCCGGCCGTCACACTGATCGACTCGCTCGGCGCGTCGGAGGGGATCATGACCCGCACCGAGACCCGCGCCGACGACGACATCGCGCCGGCGCGTTTCAAGGCCGGTGACCGCATCGTGGTCGTCACCGACGACGGCGACGTCGTGCATCCGGGCGACGAGCGCGTCGGCATGCTCGGTGTCGGCGGTCCGATCCCGCTCGGCTACTACAAGGACCCGGAGAAGACGGCGGCCACGTTCCGTACCGTCGAGGGTCGCCGCTATTCGATTCCCGGCGACTACGCGACGGTCGACCCCGACGGGACGATCCGGCTCCTCGGGCGCGGGTCGGCGTGCATCAACACCGGCGGCGAGAAGGTGTACCCGGAAGAGGTCGAGCTTGCGATCCGCTCGCACCCCGACGTCTTCGACTGTGTCGTCGTCGGCGTGCCCGACGCGCGCTGGGGCGAGATGGTCGTCGCACTCGTGCAGCCGGCGACACCGACGCTCGACGCGGACACGCTCGCCGCGCACTGCCGCGCCACGCTCGCCGGTTACAAGGTGCCGAAACACTTCGTGAGCGTCGATTCGTTGCAGCGCTCGCCGGCGGGCAAGGCCGACTACAAGTTGCTGAAGAACGTCGCGGAGGAGGCCATCTCGTGAGCATGTGGCAGGGACAGCGGATCCAGGAGGTCGACGTCACCGACGCCAGCGCGGGCGGCGAGCACACCGTGCTCCTCGACGTGCGCGAACCCGACGAGTGGGAAGCCGGGCACGCGCCGGGCGCGCAATGGGTACCGCTCGGCCAGCTCGAGTCGGCCCGCTTCCAGATCCCGATCAACCGCCGAATCGTCTGCGTGTGCCGGTCGGGGGCGCGGTCGGCCAAGGCGACGGGCCAGCTCGTGCAGTGGGGATTCGACGCGGTGAACATGGCGGGCGGCATGAAGGCATGGGCCGCGCAGGGGCTGCCCGTCGTCCGCGACGACAACTCGCTCGGCACCGTCATCTGACGCCGGCGACGCCATGATCGTCGCGATCCGCCATCTGCGCGACGACGCCGTCGACATCGCGCTCGGCCTGGAGCTCGTCCACGAATACGTGGTCGCGACGGCGGAGGAGACCGGTCAGGACGTCGACGTCATCCTCGGCATCGTCCCGGACCTGCGCGACTTCGTGGGCCGGTACCTGCGCGGCGGCGCGTTCCTCGTCGCCGAGACCGAAGGGGAGGTGGCCGGCGCGGTCGGGGTGACGCCCGCGCCCGGCACGCGTTGCGAGATGAACCGGCTCTGGACCCGGCCGGCGTTCCGGCGGGCCGGGCTCGGCCGGACGTTGTGCGCAGCCGCGATGGACACCGCCCGCGACCTCGGGTTCCGCCGCATGACCCTCGACGTCGTGCCCGGACGTGTGCACGCGATCTCGCTCTACCGCAGTCTCGGCTTCGCGGAGACCGAACCCGACCACGAATACCCCTTCGAGATGGTGTCTCTCGGCCGGGAACTCTGACCGGGGCGCCACTAGCCTGACCCGGTGACGTTCGACCGCGCTGAGGGCCTCCGCCGGCTCGCCGACGACACCTTCGACGTGCTCGTCGTCGGCGGTGGGATCACGGGCGCCGGCGTCGCGCTCGACGCGGCCACCCGCGGGCTGCGCGTCGCGCTCGTCGACAAGGGCGACCTCGCCTCGGGCACCTCGTCGAAATCGTCGAAGCTCGTGCACGGCGGCATCCGCTACCTGCAGCAGAAAGAGATCGGACTCGTCTACGAGGCGCTCGCGGAACGCCAGATCCTGCGCAAGACCGCGCCCCATCTCGTGCGCGTGCTCCCGTTCCTGCTGCCCGTGTTCACCAAGGACGGGCTCCTGCCGCGCCGGCTCGCCCGCCTCCTCGGCACCACGATGTGGGCGTACGACCTCACCGGCGGTCTGCGCATCGGGAAGCTGCACAAACGGGTCAGCAAGGAAGAAGCGCTGCGGTACATGCCGACGCTGCCCGCCGGCAACATCGCGGCTTCGTACATCTACTACGACGCCCAGGCCGACGACGCGCGCCTCACCCTCACCGTCGCGAAGACCGCGGCCGCGCACGGCGCGGTCGTCGTCAACTACGCGACGCTCGTCGGGCTGGCGAAGGACGCGGCGGGGAACGTCAGCGGTGCGCAGGTGCGCGTCGACGGCGACGAGATCGACGTCCGCGCGCGCACGGTCGTCAACGCGACCGGGGTGTGGTCCGACGAGATCCGCGCGCTCGACGACACCACCCACACGACGACGATCCGCCCGGCCAAAGGCATCCACATCACGGTGCCGTGGTCGCTGGTGCGCAACGAGATCGCGGTCGTCATCCCGGTCCCGAAGGACCGGCGTTCGGTGTTCGTCGTCCCCTGGGGTGGCGACGGCGGTCCGCACCGGTTCACGTACATCGGCACGACCGACACCGACTACGACGGCCCTACCGACGACCCGCAGATCACCGCGGCCGACGTCGAATACCTCCTCCGGGCCATCAACGGCGCCTCGACCACCAAGATCACCGAAGCCGACATCCTCGGCACGTGGGCGGGGCTGCGCCCGCTCGTGGCCGCGGCCAAGAGCGAACGGACCGCCGACCTGTCGCGCCGCCACTCGGTCCACACCTCACCCGCGGGCGTCGTCACCGTGACCGGCGGCAAGCTCACGACGTACCGGCGCATGGCGGCGGACGCCGTCGACGAGATCGTCAAGGTCGTCGGCCGCGGGGGTCGCAGCCGCACGAAACGGGTCACGCTGGCGGGCGCCGACGGCTGGGACGCGCCCGACATCCCGAAGCACCTGGCCGAACGGTACGGCCGCGACGGCCGCGAGGTCGCGGCGCTCGAACGTTCCGACCCGCAGCTCGCGAAGCCCTTGATCGAACAGCTCCCGTACTCGCGCGCCGAGGTCGTGTACGCGGCCCGCGCCGAGATGGCCCGCACGGTCGACGACGTGTTGTCGCGGCGCACGCGGGCTCGCCTGTTGGCCCGCGACGCCTCGGCCGAGGTCGCCGACGACGTAGCTGCGCTGATGGCGAACGAGCTCGGTTGGTCGGACGACGAACGCGCCCGGCAGGTCGAGCACTTCCGGGCCCTGGTCACCGAGGAGCGCCTCGCGGGCGGGCTGCCCGAGACCGCCCTCGACGCACTGTCGCACCCGCCCGCCTGAGTCCGTAGTCTCCCCGCGTGCAGACCAACCGGGGAGCCCATACCCCACCCATCGCCTTCGGCGTGGGCGCCATCCGCGATCACCTCCACACCGCGCGCGTCGAAGTCGACGACGCGTTACGCGCGCGCCTGCAGGCGACGGGCGCCGGCGTCGTCGACGCACCCGAGGCGGTCGCGGCCGCGAGCCGCGACTGGTGGCCGCTCGCGATGATCTGGGCGCTCGACGCGCAGGTCGCGGTGCGGGCGTCGCTCGTCGTCGAGCCGCACGACGTCGCGCAGGTGCAGGCCGTGCTCCGGCTGTGCAACGAAGCGCGCATGCCGGTCACCGCGGCCGCGGGCCGCAGCGGTGTGTGCGGCGCCAGCGTGCCCGTCTTCGGCGGTGTGCTCCTCGACCTCACCGGCCTGAGCGGGATCGTCGGCGTCGACACGACCTCGATGCTCGTCGACGTGCGCGCGGGAACGTTCGGCGACGTCTTCGAGGACGAGTTGCGCGAGCAGCACGGCGTCACGTGCGGGCACTGGCCGCAGTCGATGGCGCTGTCGACGGTCGGCGGTTGGGTGGCGTGCCGCGGTGCGGGCCAGATGTCGACGCGCTACGGGAAGATCGAGGACATCGTCGAGGGTCTCGACGTCGTGCTCGCCGACGGCACGCTCGTCGAGACGGGCGGCGCGCCCCGTGCCGCGGTGGGTCCCGATCTCACGCAGGTCTTCCTCGGGTCGGAGGGCACGCTCGGCATCGTGGTCGGCGCCCGCCTGCGGGCGCACCGCCTCCCGACGTCGGAGGTGCGCGCCGCGTACGCGTTCACGTCGTTCGCGGCGGGACTCGACGCGATGCGCGCCGTCGTCCAGCGGGGCGCGACTCCGGCGGTGTTGCGGCTCTACGACGCGGTCGAGGCCGACCGCAGCTACCACACGGGCGCGGTCCATCTCCTGCTCATGCTGGACGAAGGCGACGCGCACGTGACCGAGGCGACGCGCCGGATCGTCGACGAAGCGTGCACGGCCGCGGGCGCGCGCGGCCGCCGACGTGGGATTCGTCGAACAATGGCTCGGGCACCGCAACGACGTCTCCGCGCTCGAGGCCCTCATCTCGCGCGGGCTGGTGGTCGACACGATGGAGATCGCAGGCCCGTGGCGGGCGCTCCCCGAGATCTACGCCCGCACGCTCGAGGCGATCGGCGCGGTCGCGGGCACCGCGGCGGTGTCCGCCCACCAGAGCCACTCGTATCTCGACGGCGGATGCCTCTACTTCACGTTCGCGGGGCGCCCGCCCGCCGACGAACGCGAGCAGTACTACCGCGCCGTGTGGGACGCGGGCCAGCGCGCGGTGCTGGCCGCGGGCGGCGCGCTCTCGCACCACCACGGCGTCGGCCTGAACCGGGCCCGCTTCGTCGCCGAGGCGTTGGGAACCGGCTTCGGCGTGCTCCAGTCGGTGAAGGACGCGCTCGATCCGAACGGGATCCTCAACCCGGGGAAGCTCGGTCTGCGCAACCCGTTCGGCGAGCTCGCCTGGCCATGACGAAGGGTCGCGTGCTCGTCGTCGACGTCGGGACCAGCAGCGTCCGCGTCGGTGTGTTCGACGCCGCCGGGACCGCGCTCGTCGGCCTCGAACGCGAGTTGCTGCCCGACTCCCCCGCCGACGGGATCGTGCAGTTCGACGCGCGCGCGATGGCCGCCACGTGCGTCGAGCTCGCGACGGACGCGCTCGGCCGGAGCGGCCCGGTCGACGCGGTCGGGATCTCCAACCAGCGCGGCTCGACCGTCGTCTGGGACCGGGCCACGGGCGAGCCCGTCGGCCCCGGGATCGGCTGGCAGGACCTGCGCACGATCGGCGCGTGCCTGAGCCTGCGGTCCCAGGGCGTGCGCTCGAGCCCGAACCAATCGGCAACGAAGCTGCAGTGGATCCTCGACCAGCTCCCCGATCGCCGCCGCGCCACCGAGCTGTGCTTCGGAACGGTCGACACGTGGGTCGCGTGGACGCTCTCGCGCGGCGCGGTCCACGTCACCGACGCGACCAACGCGGCCGTGACCGGCCTCCAGGTGACACGCGAACCGTCCACGTGGGACACGCGCGTGCTCGCCGCGCTCGGCATCCCGGCCGAGATGTTGCCCGCGATCGTCGACTCGGGAGGCGCCGTCGGCAACGCCACCGCGCTCCCCGGCGCGCCGCCGATCACCGCGCTGCTCGGCGACCAGCAGGCTTCGCTCGTCGGTCAGGGTTGCGTCCGGCCCGGCGACGCCAAGATCACGTTCGGGACCGGCGGGATGCTCGATCTCGTGCTCGGCGCCACGCCGCCGCCGTTCGACCAGCGCGGGCCCGCGGGCACGTTCCCGATCGTCGCGTGGCGGACCGGGGGCCGGGTCACGTGGGGCATCGAAGCCGTCATGCTCGCGGCGGGCACGAACGTGCAGTGGCTGCGCGACGACCTCGGCCTGATCGCGAGCGCCGACGAGTCCGACGCGGTCGCGGCGGGCTGCGACGACACCGGCGGCGTCGTCTACGTGCCCGCGCTGCTCGGCCTCGGCACGCCGGCGTGGGACTACGGCGCGCGCGGGCGCCCTGTTCGGGCTCACGCGTGGCACCGGACGCGCGGAGATCGTGCGCGCGGTCCTCGAAGGCATCGCGCACCGCGGCGCCGACCTCGTCGAGTCGGCCGAGACCGACAGCGGGATCTCCATCCCCGCGATCCGGGTCGACGGCGGCATGACCGACAACGGCACCTTCGTGCAGGCGCTCGCCGATGCGGCGCAACGGCCGGTCGAGATCTCGCCGATGCGCGAGGCGACCTCGCGCGGCGCGGCGTTGATGGCCGGGCTCGCCGCCGGCCACCACGACTCGGTCGACGACCTCGCGCAGACGTGGAAGCCGCGCGTCCGGGTCGAACCGCGCACGCGTGCTCGACCGTGACCGCTGGCGCGACGCGGTCAGCCGCGCGCGCGGCTGGATCCCGGAGCTGTCAGGAATCGATTTCTGACGACGGCGCGGTGCGGGCGTCGGCCAGCGCCCGCGACGCGAGCAGGCCGACCGCGGCCGCGCCGCCACCGACCAGGGAGACGAAACGGGCGCGGACGCCGAGCCCCGGCGTGACGAGGCTGACGACCCCGTCGACCGCGTCGGCGACGGCGCCCATGCCGACCCATTCCGCGTCCATCGTCTGTTCCTTCAGCGTCGTGATCGCACCGATGCCGAGGACGAGGTCGCGGACGCCGACGAGACGCAGCAGCGCCCGGGTCGACGGCTGCTTCGCCGCGGGACCGAACACGGCCCACCCGACGACGCCCGGGACGACGAGCAGCGCGAGGCCGTTGACCGCGCGGCCGCGCGCGAGGATCGAGCGCGAACCGCCGGTGGTCGAAGTCCATACGGTCATCCTGGCACGGCGGTGATCTCGTCGCCGATCCGGAGCGTGCCACCCTGCACGATCTCCGCACGGAGGCCGCCGCGGTTCTCGAGCGCGGCGCGCACGCCCGGGCGGGTGAGCCGTTCGAGATGGGCGCACGGCGGGCACGACTTGATCCCCCGGAGCACGACGTCGCCGACCCGGAAGGTCCGGCCGATCAGATGCAGCAGCGGGACGCCCTCGGTGACGAGGTTGCGGCGCGTCTCGTTCTCGGCGAGCTCGACGCCCGACTCGTCGTTGACGTTCGCGATCACCTCGCGCTCGACGAGCGTCACCTGCCGGTGCGGGCCGGGACGGTTCGAGTAGGTGCCGGTCGCCGTCGCGTACCGGTCGCCTTCCAGGCCGACACCCTCGATGGCCCGCCGCTCGCGAGCTGGGCTCGAGCGGCTTCGCCGGTTCGGTCGTGGTGTAGATCCCGACGAGCCGGCCCGTGAACACGGCCGAACCCTACGACGGCACGGCGCCGCGATCACGGGATTTCGGGTTCCGGTCGAACACCCAGCCCCGGTCACCGGACGGCGCGCCGTCGGGACGCACGAGCCTCGCCTCGACGTGCTCCCCGGGCCCGCCGACCGGGACGTACACCGTCGCGACGGTCTCGCCGTCGACGGCAGGCGGATCCGGGTCGCCGTCGTCGAAGAAACGGCCGGGACCGTCGACCGCGAAGCGGTCGCGGCCGACGAGGACGTCGCCGTGCACGATGCCCGCGGGCGGACCCGCCGCGCCGACCTCCCACTCGATGTCGAGCCCCACCGCGATCCGCTCGCCGATCTCGCCGCCCGGGCCGCAACCCGTCGCGGGCGTCGTCGAGGCGGACGCCGAACGACTCGAGGCCGAACGTCCAGTGCTCACGCGGCGTCTCGCACCAGAGCTCCGCCCACAGCCCGTCGGCGCGGATCTCGAGACCCTGGCGCGGCGGCGGCACCTCGTGGTCGCGCACGACGAGCACGCCGTCGACGCCGGGGACGCCGACCAGGTAGGTCCAGAACCACGCGATCCGTTCGTCGTCGCGCACTTCGAGGCGGAGAAACCCGGCGCAACCTCCGGGCGTCGAGAAGTCGAGCAACCACCGGCTCACGGGGCGGTGAGCAGCGGCAGGTAGTAGCTCTCGGGGGTCTCGACCGGCGCGTCGGGCGGTGGCGCGATGGCGCCGTCGACGAGCTCGAGGAACGGGTAGAGGTCGGTGCTGTCGCGCGGCACGGTCCAGTCGACGTCGACGCCGGCCAGCTCCGCGAACGGGCGCAGGAACGTGAAGTACACGTACGCACCCGCATCGATCTTGGCGCGCCGTTCCATCCCCGCGATCTTGCGGTAGAGCTGCTTCTGCGCGGCCTTCGCCGCGGCCGCGAGCCGCTGCCGCCCGTCGCCGTCGATCGCGACGAGCGCCCCCGACGAGACGTCGAAGAACGCGAACGCGTCGACGTTCGGCCAGTAGTCGTCGGGCTGCGTCAGCGACGTACCGAAGTCGGTGACGCGCAGTTTCGTGTCGCGCAGCACGAACGCGCCGAGCACCTCGCTGTACGGCATCGCGCCGGAGACCTCGGCGCTCCACGGGAAGTGCGACACGCCGAGCCGGTTGTACGCGCGCAACAGGAGCGTCCGACCGTCGGGGAGCGGATACGGACCGGTGTCCTGGTACCCGGAGCGCGTGTCGAACCACAAGAGGAACAGGTACGACGTCAGCAGCGCGTTGAGGCGGCTGATCGCGGTGCGCTGCGCCGCGTCGACGACGGGCTCGCACGCGGCGGCGATCTCGTCGACGAACGCGCGGTACGGCGTGGCCGTGCCGTCCGCGTCGGCGGCCTGGTGCGTGCCGTCGCCGAAGCGGTACGCACCCGCGGCCCGCGACCAGAACTCGAAGATCGTCCCGAGCCGTTGCGCGTCGTCGGCCGGGTCGACCATCCCGGCCGCCATGAGCACCTTGCGCCCGACCAGCGGGAAGTTCGGCACGGCCCACAGGTGCACGGGATCGATCTGGGTCGCGAGCCGGTGACCGGCGCGGCCGAGCTCCTCGGGCGGCATCGCCCGCGTGATCTCCTCGATGATCTCGGGGTACCGCCGGTAGCACTCGACGCACGCGATCAGGATGTACGCGCTCACCGGGATCAACGCCGACTCGAGCGCGGTGCGTTCGGTCGTCAGCGCGTACGAGATCTCGCTGTGGTAGCGGATCCAGCGATCGAGCTCGGCGCGGCGACAGGCGTCACGGCACCTGCCGGACGACGCCGGGCTCGGTCGAGCAGTCGACCTCCACCGCGTCGCCGTCGGCGGGTTCGCTCGTCAACGTCGCGGCCATCACGCACGGCACCTGGTACTCGCGGCTGACGATGCCGATGTGCGACAGCGGCGTACCGGACAGGCAGACGACCGCCGTCAGCTCGTCGAAGATCGGCGCGAGGAACGTGGCGCCCGCGTCGGCGACGCACGCGACGACGCCCTCGGCGGTCGTGTCCATGAGCTCGAGCACGTCGTCGGGCGAGGTCAGCCGCCGCCACGTCCCGCGCACCGGCCCGGCCTCGAACACGCGGGTCCCCGTCCCGATGTCGGTCACGGCGACCGAATGTAGCCGGATGCGCACCGTTACGATCTCGCCGTGGCCGCGGCCGACGACACGACGTTCCTCCTGCTGCACGAGGTCCGGCTGCGGGGCGTCGTCGAGATCCACGAGACCGACGACGTCGTGACCCTCGTCGAGGCCGGATTCGTCGCCCACAGCGCGCGCGGCATGCGCATCACCGCCGAGGGCCGCGAGCACCACACGGCGTGGGCCCGGCTCGCCGCGGGCGGAGAGGCGGAGCAGATCGCGCGCCGTTCCTACGAGCGGTTCCTGCCGCTGAACCGCGAGCTGTTGCGCATCTGCAGCGACTGGCAGGTGCGGCCGGGCGGCGTTCCGAACGACCACGCCGACCCGCGCTACGACTGGGCGGTGATCGACCGCGCCCGCGCGCTCGACGAGCGCGTCGCGCCGATCGTCTCCCGTCTGGGACGCGCGGTCGAACGGTTCGCGGCATACCGCCCGCGGCTGCGCGCCGCGTTGGAGCGCGTCGACGAAGGCGAAACCGACTGGCTCACGTCGCCGCGGATCGACTCGTACCACACGGTCTGGATGCAGATGCACGAGGATCTCCTGCTCGCGATCGGCGGCGATCGTTCGAGCGAGCCGACCGCGACATGACGACCGGGAGACGCAAGCGCGGCGTCGTGCGGGCTCCTCGCCGGAATGACACTCCTGGGCACGGCCTGCTCGTTCCACCAGGACTCGGCGCGGGTCACGCTCGCCGATCCCGGCCACTGCGTGCCGGTCGACATCGCGGCCGCGCCCGAGACCGCGCCGCTGCTGACCGAGGCCGCGTCGCAATTCAACGGCTCGGCCGCGGCGCGACTGCCCGGCGGCAGCTGCGCGTTCGTGCGCGTGCAACCGGTCGACTCCCCCCGGGTCCTGCGCGAGCTCCTCGCGCCGGGACCGGTCGCGGCCGCCGCCCCCGAGCCGGTCCCCGACGCCTGGGTCCCGGGTTCGACGATGTGGGGCGAGCTGTTGAACGCGCGCCTGGCCGAACAGCACCGCCGCCCGATGGCGCCCGACGGCACACCGTTCGCCCGCACGCCGCTCGTCGTCGCGATGCCGGCGCCGATGGCGCACGCGCTCGGCTACCCGCGCCGCCGGATCGGCTGGCACGATCTCGCGCAGCTCGCCGCCGATCCGCGCGGCTGGGGCGCGTACGGGCACCGGGAGTGGGGACCGTTCCGCCTCGGCAAGGGCAACCCCAACTGGTCGACGACCGGGCTCGACCAGACGGTCGCGCTCGACGCGTCGCCCGCCGCGGCCGACGCCCGCGTGCTCGAACAGTCGGTCGTCTACTACGCCGACTCGACCGACCCGTACTTCGACAACTGGCGGCGCCTCGCGACGCATTCGACGGCGCGTGCCCTCACCTATCTCTCGGCCGCGATCACCGACGAGCGTTCCGTCGTCGCCTACAACACCGGGCACGCGCAGGTCGACACGACCATCGCCCCGAGCTCGGGCGCACCGCCGTTGCCGCTCGTCGTGATCTATCCCGACGACGGCGTGATCGAGAGCGACAACCCGATCATCGCCTTGACGCGCCGTGGTCGTCGGCGGCGGCCCGTGCCGGCGCCACGCGCTTCACCCGGTTCGCGTTGCACCCCGCGACGCAGGCGAAGGTCGCGGCCGCGGGCTTCCGACCGGTGCGCGGCACGGTCGACCGCGCGCTGCTCAACCCGGCCGAAGGCGTCGACCTCCACGCCGGCACCGATTCGGTCGCGCCGGCCGCTCCCGCCGCGATCGCACGGGCGCTGTCGACGGTGGCAGGCGATCGCCGCCCCGGGCGCGTGCTCGTGCTCTTCGACGTCTCCGACTCGATGGGCGATGCCGGCGAGCATCGTGCAGAACAGCCCGACGAAGCTCGCGCTCGCCCGTACCGCGCTCACCGGCGCGCTCGGGCAGCTCGCGCCCGACGACGAGATCGGCCTGCGCATCTTCACCACGAAGCTCCCGAACCCGGTCAGTCCCGACTGGCTCGACGTCGTCCCGATCGGCCCGCTCGCGACCCGGCGTCCCGCACTGCAGGCGGCGATCGCCGCACTCACGCCGCAGCAGGGTTCGCCGCTGTACGCGGCGACGCGCGCCGCGTTCGACACCGTCGCGCAGCACGCCGACCCGCACCGCATCGACGGCGTCGTCGTGCTGACCGACGGGTACAACGAGGACGACCACGACAACACCCTCGCCGCGTTGCTCGCGCACCTCGGCGCCGCACCGGACGTCCGCGTTTCACGATCGGGTACAGCGGGCAGGCCGACTCGCGACGCTGCGCAAGATCGCGCAGGCGACGAACGCGTGGAACTACGACGTGCCGGTGACCGCGTCACATCGCCGACGTGCTCGCCCGCGCGCTCGCGAGCTTCTAGACTCCGCCGGGCTCCCGGTAGACGTCGGGCTCGACGAAGATCAGCGTCGCCCGCGGCTCGGCGGCGCGGATCGTCGACCTCGAGCTCGTCGATCGTCGCCGCGAGCTCGCGCGACCGTCAGCGAGTCGGGTCGAACTCGACCTTGGTCGCGACGACGATCTCGTCGGGACCGAGGTGCTCGGTGCGCAGATGGATGCAGCGCCGCACCGCCGGGAACGCCTCGATCGCGCCGCGGATGCGCGCGACGACCTCGGGCCGGGCGCGCCTCGCCGACGAGCAGGCTGCCCATCTCGATCACGAGCACGACCGCGACCACCGATCAGCACGAGCCCGATCGCCGAGGCTGCCGACCCCGTCCCAGCGCCCGTTGCCGGTCACGTCGGCGAGCACGACGCCGACGAGCGCGAACACGAGGCCGACGAGCGCGGCCGCGTCCTCGAGCAGCACGACCGGGAGATCGGGGCTCTTGGTGTGGCGGATGAAGCCCCACCACGACTCGCCCGGGCGGCCGGACCTCGTTCGCCTCGCGGATGCCGGTGCGGAACGAGAGCGCCCTCCATCACCATCGACCCGAGCAGCACGCCGATCGCCCACCCCGCGCTGTCGACGCGCGTGCGGATGGCGCAGCTTGTCGACGCCCTCGAAGACCGAGAACACGCCGCCCAGGCTGAACAGCACGAACGCGACGATGAACGCGTAGAAGTAGCGCACCGAGCCGTAGCCGAACGGGTGCTGCTCGTCGGCGGGCCGGCGGGCGCGCGCCCGGCCGAGCAACAGCAGACCCTGGTTGCCGGTGTCGGCGAGCGAGTGGATCGACTCCGACAGCATCGAGCTCGAATGCGTGACCACGAACGCGACGAACTTCATCAACGCGATCCCGAGGTTCGCGAGGAACGCGGCGACGATCGCGCGCTTCGAATCGTGCTGCTCTTCGGACGCCATTACTCGATGATCCCGCCCCGGGTCATCGCCTCGACGTCGAGCGCGCGGTCGAGCTCCGCGTCGGTCATCAGCTTGCGGGCGCGCACGATCTCGCGCACCGACTTCCCGGTCGCGCTTCGACTCCTTGATGATCTCGGCGGTGGTCTCGTAGCCGAGGTACGGGTTGAGCGCGGTCGCGACCGCGGGCGACGCCTCCGCGTAACGCTCGAGCGTCGCGGTGTTCGCCTCGATCCCGCGGATGCACTTGTCGGCGAACACGGCGCACACGTTCGCGAGCAGGTCGATCGACTCGAGCAGGTTGCGCGCGATCACCGGCACGAACACGTTCAGCTCGAAGTTGCCCTGCGACCCGCCGAACGCGACCGCGGCGTCGTTGCCGATCACCTGCGCCCCGACCTGCGTCACGACTTCGGGGATCACCGGGTTGACCTTGCCGGGCATGATCGACGAGCCGGGTTGGAGGTCGGGCAGGCGGATCTCGCCGAGGCCGGTGCGCGGCCCGCTCCCCATCCAGCGCAGGTCGTTCGCGATCTTCACGAGCGACACCGCGAGCACGCGGAGCTGGCCGCTCGTCTCGACGAGCGCGTCGCGCGCGCCCTGCGCGGCGAAATGGTCCTTCGCCTCGGTGAGCGGGAGGCCGGTGCGCGCCGCGAGCCGTGCGATCACCTTGCGGGCGAAGCCCTTGGGCGCGTTGATGCCCGTGCCGACCGCGGTCCCGCCGAGCGGCAGCGCGCAGACCGCGCGCCAGCGTGTCGGTGAGCCGCGCGATGCCGTCTTCGACCTGCGCGGCGTAGCCGCCGAACTCCTGGCCGAGCGTCACGGGCGTCGCGTCCATGAGGTGCGTGCGCCCGCTCTTCACCTCGTGCGCGAACTCGCGCTGCTTCTTGCGCAGCGCCTTCGTCAAGCTGCTCCAGCGCGGGCACGAGCCGCTCGGCGATCGCGAGCGCGGCCGCGAGATGCACCGCGGACGGGAACACGTCGTTCGACGACTGCGACATGTTGACGTCGTCGTTCGGGTGCACGGGCGCGCCGAGCCGCGTCGGACGCGAGCCGGCGCGATGACCTCGTTCGCGTTCATGTTCGACGACGTTCCCGAGCCGGTCTGGAACACGTCGATCGGGAACTGGTCGTCGTACGCGCCGCCCGCGACCTCGTCGGCCGCGGCCGCGATCGCTTCCTGCATCGGCCGGTCGAGCCGGTTGACGCGCGCCGCCTCGGCCTTGATCATCGCGAGCGCGTGCACGAGCGCGGGCGCGATCGGGCGCCCGGAGATCGGGAAGTTCTCGATCGCGCGCTGGGTCTGCGCGCCCCAGAGGGCCTCGGCGGGCACACGCACCTCGCCCATCGAGTCGTGCTCGACGCGGTAGCCGGACTCGGTCATGGGATCCTCCTCTTTGCACGGTACTTTCTGGCCATGCCCGAGTTCGCGTATCAGGAGCTCCTGCCGATCGGCGCCGACGAGACGCCGTACCAGCTGCTCACCGCCGACCACGTCTCCACCTTCTCGGCCGGCGGCCGCACGTTCGTGCAGGTCGAGCCCGAAGCGCTGACGCTGCTCACGAGCCGGGCGATGTTCGACATCGCGCACCTGTTGCGGCCCGGCCACCTCGCCCAGCTCCGCGCGATCCTCGACGACCCCGAAGCCTCGCCCAACGACCGCTTCGTCGCGCTCGAGCTGTTGAAGAACGCGTGCATCGCCGCGGGCGGGATCCTGCCGTCGTGCCAGGACACCGGCACCGCGATCGTCAAGGGCAAGAAGGGCGAGCTCGTCGTGACCGGCGGCGGCGACCGCGAGGCGATCTCGCGCGGGATCTTCCGCACCTACAACGAGGACAACCTGCGCTACTCGCAGCTCGCGCCGCTCACCGCCTACGAAGAGAAGAACACCGGAACGAACCTTCCCGCCGAGATCGAGATCGAATCCGTCGACGGCGACGCGTACAAGTTGCTGTTCATGGCGAAGGGCGGCGGCTCGGCGAACAAGAGCCTGCTGTTCCAGGAGACGAAGGCGCTGCTGAACCCGTCGTCGTTGATGACGCTGGCTCGACGAGAAGCTGCGCACGCTCGGCACCGCCGCGTGCCCGCCGTACCACCTCGCGCTCGTCATCGGCGGCACGTCGGCCGAGTACGCGTTGAAGACCGCGAAGCTCGCGTCGGCGCGCTACCTCGACTCGCTCCCCGAGACCGGCAACGAGCTCGGCCGCGGCTTTCGCGACCGCGAGCTCGAGCAACAGGTGCTCGGGCTGACGCAGGCGTTCGGGATCGGCGCGCAGTTCGGCGGCAAGTACTTCTGTCACGACGTGCGCGTCATCCGCCTGCCGCGCCACGGCGCGTCGTGCCCGGTCGCGCTGGCGGTGTCGTGCTCGGCCGACCGTCAGGCGCTCGGCAAGATCACGGCGGAGGGGGTCTTCCTCGAGCAGCTCGAGACCGACCCGGCGCAGTACCTCCCCGAGGTCACGCACGACGACCTCGAAGCCGCGCCCGTCGTGTCGATCGACCTCACCCGGCCGATGGCGGAGATCCGCGAGACGTTGTCGCACTACCCGGTGAAGACGCGCGTGATGTTGAACGGCCCGATGGTCGTCGCGCGCGACATCGCGCACGCCAAGATCAAGGAACGCCTCGACGCGGGCGAGGGCATGCCGCAGTACCTGCGCGACTACTGCGTGTACTACGCGGGCCCGGCGAAGACCCCGGACGGGTTACGCGTCGGGCTCGTTCGGCCCGACCACCGCGGGGCGCATGGACTCCTACGTCGACCTGTTCCAGAGCCAACGGCGGCTCACTCGTGATGCTCGCCAAGGGCAACCGCTCGAAGGCCGTCACCGACGCGTGCAAGGAGCACGGCGGCTTCTACCTCGGTTCGATCGGCGGTCCCGCGGCGGTGCTCGCGCAGGACTGCATCACCAAGGTCGAGGTGCTCGAGTACCCCGAGCTCGGCATGGAAGCGGTGTGGAAGATCGAGGTCCACGACTTCCCCGCGTTCGTCATCGTCGACGACAAGGGCAACGACTTCTTCAGCGAAGTGTCGAAACCCCTTCGCGCGCCAACAGCTCGCGCTTGAGCGCGACCGCGTTGCGGCCCGCCGCCGTAACCGCCGATCTTGTTGCCGGCCGCGACCACGCGGTGGCACGGGATCACGAACGGGATCGGGTTGTTGCGCATCGCGCTCCCGGCGGCCCGGGCCGCGCGGGGCCGGCCGGCCATGCGCCGCCAGCTCGCCGTAGGTGACCGACCTCGCCCCACGGCACCTCGCGGGCGAGCGTCTCCAGCACCTTGCGCCGGAAGCCGTCGATGTCGCCGAGGTCGACGGTGAGGTCGAACGCGTGGCGGCGTCCCGCGAACCAGTCGTCGAGCTGGCGGGCGACCGCGCGGTCGGGCTTCGTCAGCGTGATCTCGGGCTGGTCGTCGCCGGGCAGGCTGATCTCGTGCACGCCGCCGGCGGTGACGACGACGGTCAGCTCGCCGTACGGGCTCGGCTGGCGCCAGGCCTTCACCGGATCGGGCCTCAGATCAGGCCGAGCTCGGCGACGGCGTCGCGCTCCTCGCCCAGCTCGCCGACGCTCGCGTCGATGCGGCCGCGCGAGAACTCGTTGACGTCGAGCCCCTGGACGATCTTCCACACGCCGTTCTCCGTCGTGCACGGGAAGCCCGAGATCAAGCCCTCGGGGACGCCGTACGAACCGTCGGAGCACACGGCCATGCTCGCCCAGTCGCCGCTCGCGGTACCGAGCGCCCACTCGCGCATGTGGTCGAGCGCGGCCGACGCGGCCGACGCCGCCGACGACGCGCCCCGGGCCTCGATCACGGCCGCGCCGCGCTGCTGCACGGTCGGGATGAAGTCGTTCTCGATCCACGCCTGGTCGACGAGGTCGCTCGCGGCCTTGCCGTCGACCTTGGCGTTGAAGACGTCGGGGTACTGCGTGGCGGAGTGGTTGCCCCAGATCGTCATGTTCGTGACCGACGCGACCGGCGTTGCCGGTCTTCGCCGCGAGCTGCGCCTTCGCCCGGTTGTGGTCGAGGCGGGTCATCGCGGTGAAGCGCTCGCGCGGGATCGAGCCCGCGTTGTTCATCGCGATCAGGCAGTTGGTGTTCGCCGGGTTGCCGACGACGAGCACGCGGATGTCGTCGGCCGCGCTCGCGGCGAGCGCCTTGCCCTGCACGGTGAAGATCGCGCCGTTCGCCTCGAGCAGCTCCTTGCGCTCCATGCCCTTGGTGCGCGGGCGCGAGCCGACGAGCAGCGCGTAGTTCACGCCCTCGAACGCCTTGGACGCGTCGTCGCTCGTCTCGATGCCGTGCAGCAGCGGGAACGCGCAGTCCATGAGCTCCATGACGAGGCCGTTCAGCGCGCCGAGCGCGGGCGTGATCTCGAGCATCGACAGCACGACGGGCTGGTCGGGGCCGAGCAGATCGCCGCGGGCGATGCGGAAGACGAGGCTGTAACCGATCTGACCGGCGGCGCCGGTCACTGCGACTCGAACGGGGTTTTTCACGGCTGCGAAGCTAGTCGCGTCCTACCCTTCGGCTGCTACCGCGTCGGTCGCGACGGCCATCAGGATCGTCGCGGGCCTCGGTGAGCTCGGCGATGCGCGACGCCGCGCCCGCGCTCGCGCCGCCGCTGTCGGGATGGGCGTCGCGCAGCAGGCGCCGGAAGCGCCGGTTGACGTCGTCGCGCTCGACGTCCATGCCCGCGCGCAGCCCGAGCACCTCCATCGCCCAGCGCTGGTCGGGGCCGACGCCGCTCCAGAGCAGCTCCTCGGGCGGGCCGCCGGGCTGCCACTCGTCCGCGGACGCGAGCGGCGGGCGGATCCCGTTCCACATCGCCTCGGCGACGATGCGCAGCTCGACGTCGGCCGCGAGGCCGCCCCAACGGCCGTCGACGACCCGCCCGATCGCGTCGAGCGCGACCTCCCGGCCGCTCGAGTGCAGCGCCGCCGCACCCATGACCGCGCCGAGCACCTGCGGCGATCGGCGCGCCGTGGACGTCGAGCTCGACGACGAGCCGGCCGTCCTCGCCGAGCATCCGGTGGCGCGACCGGTCGAGGCCGTGCACGTCGTACTGCAGCCGGTGGCGCAGCGCGATCCGTGGGATGGCGAGACCGCGCCGGGCGTCGTGCAGGAGGCGGGGCAGCAGCTCGCGCTCTTCGGGCTCGACGGCCGAGAGGTTCGTCGCGACGACGGCGGCGAGCAGCGCGACGCCGTGCGCCGGTCCCGAGACGGGCAGGTACGCGCCGTCGAGCGCGACCCGGCGCGTCGGCATGTGCCGGCGGGTGTGGCGCACGTTCAGCTCGGCCAGCAACACGGGAAACCCTCCGCCCTGATCTTCGGTCCCGATGCGACCGCCGGACGAATTCAGCGGGCGGCGGCGACGATCAACAGCACCACCACGTATACGGCCAGCAGGGCCGCGGCGATCAACCAGAGGCCGCTGCCGGCCGAGCACGCTGCCGCCGGTGGCCGCGGGGCGGGACAGGCCGCACGACGGGCACCGGTCGGCGTCCGGGGAGACGGGGGCACCGCACACGGCGCAGTGCGGCGTCGCCTGCGGGGCCGCGGTCATCCGTCGTCCCCCGAGCGCCGGCGTCTGCGCTCGGCGGTCTCCACGGTCTGGCGGAGCAGCATCGCCCGGGTGGTCGGGCCGACCCCGCCGAGCCGGGGCGTGATCCACCCCGCGACCTCCGCGCACGCCTTCGTCGACGTCGGGCACGACCCGGCGGCCCTCCATCGTCGCGCCCGGCCCGACGACCGCGGCGCCGGGCCGGACCATGTCGGGGGTGAGGATCGACGGCCGCCCGGCGGCCGCGACGATGATGTCGGCCTGCTTCGTGTACTCGGGCAGGAAGTTCGTGCCGGTGTGGCACACGGTGACGGTCGCGTTCGCGTTCGGCTCCTTGAGCGAGAGCAGGTTCGCGAGCGGGCGGCCGATGGTGAGGCCCCGCCCGATGATGACGACGTGCTGGCCCTCGATCGGCACCTTGTACATCACGAGCAGCGCCTGGATGCCGAGCGGTGTGCACGGGCGCGGCGCGTCCGGCACGCCCATGACGAGCTTGCCCAGATTCACCGGATGCAAACCGTCGGCGTCCTTGTCGGGGTCGATCGCGAGCAGCGCGGCCTCGGCGTCGAGGTGGTCCGGCAGCGGGACCTGGAGGATGTAGGCGTCGACGTCGGGATCGCGGTTGTAGCCGTCGATCACCGCGTGCAGCTCCGCCTGGCTGACGTCGGCGGGAAGCTCGGTGTGGATCGACCGCACGCCGATCTCGGCGGAGTCCTCGCGCTTCAGCCGCACGTACGCGTGGCTCGGCGGATCGTCGCCGACGAGGATCGTGCCGAGCCCGGGCGTGACGCCCGCGCGGCCGAGCCGTTGGACCCGGGTGCGCAGGTCGTCCTTGACCGTCTCGAGCAGTGCGTTGCCGTCGAGGATCGTGGCGGCCATCAGTGGAGGAAGTGCCGTTCGCCGGTGAACACCATCGCGAGCCCGAGCTCGTCGGCGCGTTCGATCACCTTCTCGTCGCGATCGAACCTCCGGGTTGGATCACGGCCGCGACGCCCGCGTCGGCGGCGGCTTCGACGCCGTCGGCGAACGGGTAGAAGGCGTCGCTGGCGGCCGCGCCGCCCCGGGCCCGGCCCGCGGCCTTCTTCGCCGCGATCTCGCCCGACTCGACGCGGTTCTGCTGGCCGGCGCCGATGCCGACCGCCTGGCGGTCCTTCACGAGCACGATCGCGTTCGACTTCACGTGGCCGCAGATGCGCCACGCGAGCTCGAGGTCGCGCCACTGCTCGGGCGTCGGCGCGACCTTGGTGACGACCCGCCAGTCGTTGCGGCCCGACGCGAAGTGGTGGGCGTCCTGGACGAGGAAGCCGCCGGAGATCTGGCGGAAGTCCAGGGGGTCTTTACCTGGCTCCGGGGCCTCGAGGAGCCGCGTGTTCTTGCGCTTGGCCGCCAGCGCTTCGATCGTGCCCGGCGTCGTAGCCCGGCGCGATCACGACGTCGGCCTGCGGGCCCTGCACCATGAGCTCGACGGTCGCGGTGTCGATCGGCCGGTTGAGCGCGACGATCCCGCCGAACGCGGAACGCTCGTCGCACTCGAGCGCGCGGCGGTACGCGGCGTCGAGCGTCGTCGTCGAGCGCGACGCCGCACGGGTTCGCGTGCTTGATGATCGCGCACACCGGGCCGTCGCCGAGATCGTGCACGAGCTTCCACGCCGCGTCGGTGTCGTAGAAGTTGAGGTACGAGAGCGCGACGCCGCCGTGCTGGCGGACGTCGTCCCACCAGCTCGTGACGCCCATGCGCCGGTAGCGCGCGCCGTGCTGGTGCGGGTTCTCGCCGTAGCGCAGCGTCTCGTCGGTCCGTTCGAGCGCGACGACGAGGTGCTCGGGCAGGTCCTCGTCGGCCTGGAGCCACTGGACGATCGCGGCGTCGTACGCGGCGGTGCGGGCGAAGGCCGCGAGAGCGAACGACCGGCGGGTCGTCGCCGCCGACCGTGCCGTCGTTGGCGTGCAGCTCGGTCAGCAGCGGGCCGTACTGATCGGGGCTCGTGACGATCGTGACCCACGCGTGGTTCTTCGCCGCGGCGCGCGTCATCGCGGGGCCGCCGATGTCGATCGTCTCGATGTCGGGCCGCGCCTCGAACGGGTAGAGGTTCGACACGACGAGCTCGAACGGGCGGATGCCGTGGAGGTCGAGATCGCGGCGGTGACCCTCGTTGCCGAGATCGGCGAGCAGGCCGCCGTGGATCTTCGGGTGCAAGGTCTTGACGCGGCCGTCGAGCATCTCCGGCGAACCGGTGACGTCCTCGACGCGCGTGACGGGGATGCCGGCGGCCTCGAGCGTCGCGGACGTGTTGCCCGACGAGACGATCTCGACGCCGAGCTCGTGCAGGCCCTGCGCGAGCTCGATCGAGTCCGGCCTTGTCGTAGACCGACAGCAGCGCGCGCTTGATCTTCGTCCGCGTCGTACTCATGTGGTGGCGGCGGCTTTCACGAGCTTCTCGATCACGTCCGGATACAAGCGGCGCTCCACTTCCTTGATGCGTTCGTGCAGGGTTTCCTCGGTGTCGTCGTCGAGGACGGGGACCGCCTCCTGGGCGAGGATCGGGCCGGAGTCGACGTCTTCGGTGACGAGGTGCACGGTCGGGCCCGTCACCTTGACACCGAACTCGAGCGCGTCCCGAACCGCGTGCCAGCCCTTGAACGACGGCAGCAACGCGGGATGGGTGTTGACGGCCCGGCCGCCGTACGCGTCGACGAACGGCTTCGACAGGATCGTCCCGAAGCCGGCGATCGCGACGAGGTCGACGTCGTGGCGCTGCAGGACGTCGACGACGTCGTGCGTGTACGCGACGCGATCGAAGCCCGGGCCGAAGTCGGTGCGCTCGACCAGCTCGGCGGCGACGTCGTGCTCGCGGGCGATGTCGAGGGCTCCGCACGGTCGGTCGGCGACGACGGCGACGATCGGCAGATGGCGGGCGAGCAGGGCTCCGAGGATGGTTCCGCTGCCCGATGCCAGGACGCCGACCCGCATGCCGGGCACCCTATCCCGCGTCGTCGAGGGCATCCTCGAGCAGGGAAATCCCCTGGTCGCGAGCCGAAAGGTGTTTCACTTCCCTCTACACGAGGGGAGATGCGTCGAATGGCCGAACGGCAACAACCCACGCCCGCGGAGATCGTCATCATGGCGGCCGGCGGGGTGATGCTCCTCTTCTCGTTCCTGCACTTCGCCGGGGCCGGCTCCTCCGGTCGCAGTACCTGGCAGTCGCCCCTGTTCCCGATCGCGACGCTGCTGCCGCTGTACGGCCTGGTGATGGGACTCCAGATCGCACTCACCCGTTTCGCGAGCGTGAAGCTCCCCGAGTCGGTCCTCGACTTCACGTGGGAGCAGATCCACCTCGCGCTCGGGTTGATGGCCGGCCTCATGGCGTTCGGCTGGCTCCTCACGGACTACGGCAACAAGCAGATCGGTGAGTGGTTCGAGATCCTCGGCGGGATCGCGCTCGTGGTCGGCGCCGTCATGCTCCAACACGAGCGCCACACCGGCGCGTTCGGCTGAGAGGACGGTGGGATGGACAAGGTGAAGCTCTCGCCGGCGAACCTCGTGATCGCGATCGCCGGGCTGGCCATGCTGATCGGTTCGTTCCTCGCGTTCAACAAGTACTCGCACGCGTCGGTTCTGGTGGGCAACGTACGCATCGGTGGATCGGTGACGTACACGGCCTGGAGCACGCACTACCTGCTGATTGCCACCATCCCGGTGCTCTTGGGGATCGCGATGGCCGCGCAGGTCGCGGTCGCCGCGTTCGCGCCGACGGTCCACCTGCCGGAGAAGGTGCTGGGCTTCACCTGGGACCAGATCCATCTGGTGCTGGCGTTCCAGGCGACGATCATGATGCTGGCGTTCCTGGTCCAAGACACCGGCCTCGACAAGGGCTTCGGGCTGATCCTGATGCTGATCGCCGCGATCGCGCTGCTGGTCGGGGCGGTGCTGCGGACGCGGGAGTCACCGAGCGGAGCCTGAGCCTCCGCCGGGCTCCACTCACGCCCCGCCAACCCGTGTCGACGATTCGTCGCGAGAATCGCCGGGATCGCCTCGTCACGGCGTGACAGGCCCACCTCGCACGTACGGACACGTCGTCCGCACTTCCCTGTCGAGACCCCCGACCACAGCACCGTGTTGGCGATTCGTCGCGAGAATCGCCAACACGGGTTGGCGAGGTGTGAGTGGCGCAGGGGGGTTGTACGGTTCGGGGCGCGTCGGAATCATCGGTGATGTCCGCTCGTCGGCATCGCCTTCCGCCCGCCCGGCCGGCCGCCGTACCACGCCCGACTGCTTCCCCCATCGCTTCGATCACCTCGGGGAGCTCGTCGTGCCCGCCATTCGCTATCCCACCCGCTACCGCACCATGCCGCACGGCCCGCAGGAGTTCGCCGCATTCCACGCCGAATGCAGCGCGCTCTTCGCCCACGCGACCGAGCTCGACGCGCAGCAGCGGGAGATCGCGGTCGCACTCGGCAACGTCCGCACCAAGCTGGCGGAGATGCGCGTCGTCATGTGGCCGCGCGTCGAACCCCGCGACATCGTCCACGGCTTCCGCGTCACCCGCCGCGGCGGTCCGCCGCCGATCCCGCCCGCCGCACCGAACGGCACATCCCCTGCGCGGCAAGCACCTGCGCTCGACCGCGCTCGCCGTCCTCGCTCGCAACCAGCGTCCGATGACGCTCGTCGAGATCCATCGGGAGCTGCACCTGAACGGCTACGCGATCGCGTCACGCCACCCGGTCAAGCGGCTCGCCGACGCGCTCGGCTACGAGACCGCGCTCGGTCGGGCGCGGCGTACCGAGCGCGGCGTGTACGCGCTCGACCAGCTCAGCCCGGGCACGCGGCGGCGCATCGGGCGGATCCCGTTACAGCCCGCGCACGACCTCGGCCATCAACTCGCCGGCCGCGGTGGGGTTCGTCGCGACCCGCACACCGGCCGCTTCGAGGGCCTCCATCTTGGCCTGGGCGGTGCCCTTCGAACCGGAGACGATCGCGCCCGCGTGACCCATCTTCTTGCCGGGCGGCGCCGTCACCCCCGCGATGTAGCTGACGACCGGCTTCGACATCTTCGTGCGGATGAAGTCGGCCGCCTCTTCCTCCGCGGAACCACCGATCTCACCGAACATGATGACCGCCTTGGTCGCGGGATCGGCCTC
This sequence comes from uncultured Actinomycetes bacterium, assembly GCA_963829195.1. GTDB lineage: Bacteria > Actinomycetota > Acidimicrobiia > IMCC26256 > PALSA-610 > PALSA-610. Next base: position 56,441 of record CAWHHS010000005.1, on the reverse strand, counting down.
GAACAACGACAGGCAGTCGATGAAGCTCGTGCCGGGCACGGGGTCGCCGCCGATGCCGACACACGTCGTCACGCCGATTCCCTTTTGCGCCAACTCGTTCAGGGCCTGGTACGTGAGCGTGCCGGAACGGGACACGATGCCGACCGGTCCGCCCGGCTTGGCGACCTCGGCCGGGATGAAACCGATGTTGCACTCGCCGACGGTCAGCAGCCCCGGGCAGTTCGGCCCGAGGATCCGCGACGACGGGAAATCGCGGGCCACCTGGTTGTAGAAGCGCGCCTCGTCGTGGACGGGAATGCCTTCGGTGACGGCAACGATCAACTCGAGCCCCGCTTCGGCTGCCTCGAGCACCGCGCTCGCGGCCCCGGCCGCGGGCACGATCACCATCGTGGCCGTCGCGCCCGTCTCGCGCACCGCGTCGGCCACCGACGCGAACACTGGGATCCCGTCGACGTCGGTACCGGCTTTCTTCGGCGAGACGCCGCCGACGACCTTCGTCCCGTAGTCGCGGTTGCGCAACGCGTAGAAGCGGCCCTGCCCCCCGGTAATGCCCTGCACGATCACTTTCGTGTCGGCGTTCACCAAGATGCTCACGACCGCGCCTCCGCCATCTCCACGGCCGTACGTGCGGCCTCCACCATCGTCGGTCTGCTCACGAGCCGGTCCGACTCGTAGCCGGCCAGGATCTCGCGTCCCTGCTCGGCGTTCGTGCCGTCGAGACGGATCACGATCGGCGACGCGATCGAGACCTGCTCGAGCGCCTGCACGATGCCGTTCGCCACCTCTTCGCCCTTGGTGATCCCACCGAAGATGTTGATGAAGATCGAACGCACCGACGGGTCGTTGTTGATCACCTCGAGCGCGTTCGCCATCACCTGCGCGCTCGCGCCGCCGCCGATGTCGAGGAAGTTCGCGGGACGGCCACCGACCTCGTGCACGATGTCGCACGTCGCCATCGCGAGGCCGGCGCCGTTCGCGATGACGCCGACCGTGCCGTCGAGGCCCACGTACTGCAGGCCCTTCTCGGCCGCCTCGAACTCGCGCGCATCCGTCTTCTCGAGCCCGACGAGCTCGTCCCATTCGGGATGACGGAACCGCGCGTTCTCGTCGAGCGAAACCTTCGCGTCGAGTGCGTGGACCTTGCCCTCCGGCGTGAGGATCAGCGGGTTGATCTCGACGAGGTCGGCGTCGCCGTCGACGTATGCCGTGAACAGCTTCAACAGGATGTCGACCGCACCTTCGGTCGCAGCCGGGTTGAGCGCCGCCCGCGCGACCCACTCGCGGCACGCCGCCTCGGTCAACCCGGCGACCGGGTCGATCGTGATGCGTGCGATGGCGTCGGGGTTCTCGTCGGCGACCGTCTCGATCTCGACGCCACCCTGCGCGCTCAACATGCCGAGGTACTTCTTCGCGCTGCGATCGAGCGTGAACGACGCGTAGTACTCCTCGGAGATGTCGGACGCGTGCTCGACCCACACCCGGTGCACGACGTGCCCCTTGATGTCCATGCCGAGGATGTTCCCCGCATGCGTGCGGACCTCGTCGGCGTTCGCCGCGAGCTGGATTCCGCCCGCCTTGCCCCGACCGCCGACCTGCACCTGCGCCTTGACGACGACGGGATAGCCGGCCGCGTCGGCCGCGCGCACCGCCTCGTCGACCGTCTCCGCGACATCGCCGGCCGAGACCGGGATGCCGTAGCGCGCGAACAGCTGCTTACCTTGGTACTCGAAGAGATCCACGAACTACTCCTGGGTGGGTTCGAGCGAATTCTGCGAATCGAGAGTGGTCTCGAGCCAATCGACGATCTCCGCCAGCGGCGCGCCGGGCGTGAAGACCGCCGCGACTCCGGCCGCGGCGAGCGCGGGCCGGTCGTCGTCGGGGATGATGCCGCCCGCGAAGACGAGGACGTCGTCGAGGTCGCGGGCGTGCAGCTCGTCGATGATCCTCGGCACGAGGGTCATGTGCGCACCCGAGAGCACCGAGAGCCCGACCGCATCGGCGTCCTCTTGCAGGGCCGCCTCCGCCACCAGCTCGGCCGTCTGGAAGAGGCCGGTGTAAACGACCTCGAACCCCGCGTCGCGCAGGGCCCGTGCGATCACTTTGGCCCCCCGATCGTGTCCGTCCAGCCCGGGCTTGGCGATGACGACGCGGTAGCGTCGCAGCATCGGCTCACCATAGCCAAGGACCAGCAGTGGCCTCCTCTCGTGCCCGCAGCGCGGACATCAAGCTCATCGTCGGCGCGACCGTCGGCGTGCTCCTGGCCGGTTTCCTCATCGCGGGCGGCGCGTTCGTCGCCACCCGGAGCAAGGGCAGCGTCGTGTGCGGCCAGCTCAACATCGGCAGCGCCACCGACGTGCGCAACACCCTCGAGAGCGGCGGTCCCTACTTCCAGACGGGCGGGGCGGGCTGCGGGTTCTGGCTCGCACTCGCCGACGGCAACATCGTCGCCTACAAGGTCTCCCAACCCCAGAAGTGTGCGCTGAAACTCAAGCGCGACCACTGGGAGTGCGGCTCGCAGACGGTCGCGCCCGCCGACCTCGCGCAGTACCCCGTGAGCATCCAGACCGTCGCCCAGACCGACTCCGTCGTCATCGACCTGGTCCCGCCCGGCGCCTCGCCGTCGACCTCGACGACGGTCACGAGCGGCTAGTGACCTGAGTCGATATTTCTTGATCAGTTAGGAATTTTGGGTTCTGTGGTGCGCGTTCTTCTCATCGTCAGCGACGATGGGAGGCAGCGATGGCGCATCCAGGGACTCAAGCGGTGGCGGTGGTGTTGACCAACGATGAGCGCGAGACGCTCGAACGTTGGGCGCGCCGACCGAAGAGCGCGCAAGCGTTGGCGTTGCGATGTCGGATCGTGTTGGCGTGCGCGGAAGGCGGCACGGATGTCGCGGTCGCGCAGCGGTTGGGGATCAGTCGCGGCACGGTCGGAAAGTGGCGTCGACGTTTCATTGATAGTCGGCTCGATGGACTGCACGATGAGCCGCGTCCCGGCGCGCCGCGCACGGTCACTGACGATGATGTCGAACGGGTGATCGTCAAGACACTTGAGGAGACACCTCCCAACGCGACGCATTGGTCGACACGGTCGCTTGCGACTGCGACGGGCATGTCGCAGTCGGCGGTGAGTCGGATCTGGCGGGCGTTTCGCGTTGAAGCCGCATCAGGCGGAGTCGTTCAAGTTGTCGCCCGATCCGCAGTTCATCGACAAGGTCCGCGACATCGTTGGGTTGTATCTCAACCCTCCCGACGCCGCGGTCGTGTTCTGCGTCGACGAGAAGACCCAGATCCAAGCGTTGGATCGCACCGCTCCGGTGTTCCCGTTGTTGCCGGGCACGCCGGAGCGCCGGACCCACGACTACGTACGCAACGGGACGACGAACTTGTACGCGGCGTTGGACATCGCATCGGGCAACGTGATCGCGGACCTGACGTCACGTCATCGGGCGGAGGAGTTCCGACGGTTCTTGAACCTCATCGACCGCAACGTCCCGGCTGATCTCGACGTGCATGTCGTCGTGGATAACTCCTCAACGCACAAGACACCATCGATTCAACGGTGGCTCGTGCGCCATCCTCGGTTCACGATGCATTTCACGCCGACCTACAGCTCCTGGCTGAATCTTGTCGAACGCTGGTTCGCGGAACTCACCCAGAAATGGCTCAAGCGAGGAACGCACCACTCGACCCGAGAACTCGTCGCGTCAATACGCACCTGGATCCAACTCTGGAACGACGAACCCAAGCCCTTCGTCTGGCACAAGACCGCCGATGAGATCCTCGACAGCCTCGCCGCCTACTGCCAACGAATCTCCGACTCAGGTCACTAGTCAGACGCGCGCCAGCGGCGCCCACGACAACAGCAGTGTCTTCTCGCCGACGTCGCGGAACCGTACTCGGGCCTCGGCCTTGTCGCCGCTGCCGGTGATGTCGACGATGACCCCGTCGCCGAACTTGTCGTGACGCACGTCGTCGCCGACCCGGAGCCCGAGCTGCTCGGCGCCCCGCGCCCCCGCGGGCGCCTCGTTGTCGCGCCGCATCGCGGCCGCCACGACGGCTTCCCGGTGCGCGCCCAGCCCGCCCCCACGCCCGCCACTCGAGCCGGCACCGCCACTCCCACGGCGCCCGCGCCCGCTGCGCTCGTCGCCCGCGTTCGGCGCGATCAGCTCGGCGGGGATCTCGTCGAGGAAACGGCTCGGCGGCCGGTAATCGGTGGTGCCGAACATCATGCGACTCCACGCGTGGCAGAGGTACAGCCGCTCCTCCGCACGCGTGAGGCCGACGTAACACAGCCGCCGTTCCTCTTCGAGCTCGTCGGGATCGCCGAGACTGCGCACGTGCGGGAAGACCCCGTCCTCCATACCGATGAGGAAGACGACCGGGTACTCGAGCCCCTTCGCCGAGTGCAACGTCATCAACGTGACCGAGCTCGCTTCGGGATCGTTCTCGTCGAGGTCGGTGACGAGGGAGATCGCCTCGAGGAACGCCTGCACGCGGGCGAGCCCTTCGGGGCCACCGATCTCGATGCCCCCGTCGCCCACACCGACACCGCCGATCGCCGCAAGACCCCCGACCTCACCGCGCTCGACCTGCTCGTCGAACGCGCGCGCCGAACCGACGAGCTCCTGCAGGTTCTCGATGCGACCGTGCGACTCCACCGATCGTTCGGCTTCGAGCTCGGCGAGGTACCCGCTGCGGGTCAGCACCGCTTCGAGCGTCGCTCCGACGCCACGCGGCGCCTCCTCTTCGACCTCGGCCATCAGGTCGAGCAGGTCGCGCAGTCCTCCGAGCGCCTTCCCCGTGACCCCGGCCGTCGCCGCCTCGCTCGCCGCGGCGCGGAACGTGACGCCCGCGCCGTGCGCGTACGCGTCGATCTTCGCGATCGACGTGTCCCCCACGCCGCGCCGCGGCGTGTTGACGATGCGCTTCCACGAGACCTCGTCGTCGGGATTCACGAGCGCGCGCAGGTACGCGAGCGCGTCCTTGATCTCGCGCCGGTCGTAGAACTTGACGCCGCCGAACACCCGGTAGGGCACGCCGGACCGGACGAGGGATTCCTCGAGCACGCGGCTCTGCGCGTTCGTCCGGTAGAAGACGGCGATGTCGCCGTAGCGGTGCTCGGCCGCGTCGACCAGGCGGTGGATCTCGCGGACGACGAACGCGGCCTCGTCGTGCTCGTCGTCGCCCTGGAACCGGACGATGTGCTCGCCGAGGCCCTTGTCGGTCCAGAGGTGCTTCTTGCGCGTCGACGCGTTGTTGGCGATCACCGCGTTGGCGGCTTCGAGGATGCGCTGCGTCGAGCGGTAGTTCTGGTCGAGCACGACGATCGTCGCGTCGGGGAACGCGTCCTCGAAGTTCAACAGGTTGCGAAAGTCCGCGCCCGGAACTTGTACACGCTCTGCGCGTCGTCGCCGACCACCATGATGCTGCGGTGCTCGATCGCGAGCAGCCGGACGAGCTCCCACTGCGCGGCGTTCGTGTCCTGGAACTCGTCGACGAGCACGTGCCGGAACCGTTGCTGGTACCGGTACAACGCCTCCGGGTGCTCCCGGAACAACCGGACGGTCAACACGAGGAGGTCGTCGAAGTCGACGGCCGAAGCCTCCGCGAGCCGGCGCTGGTACTCGGTGTAGATCTCGGCCACGCGGCGCTCCGCGGGCCCGGTCGCCTGCGCCGCGTACTCGGCCGGCAGGATGAGCTCGTTCTTCAACGCGCTGATCTGGCCGTGGAGCTGGCGGGCCGGGAACCGCTTCGGGTCGAGGTTGAGGTCGCGCCGCACCCAGTCGGTGAGCCGGGTGGCGTCGGCCTGGTCGTAGATCGTGAAGCTCGACCGGTAGCCGAGCAACGACGCCTCCCGGCGCAGGATGCGCGAGCAGGCGGCGTGGAACGTCGACACCCACATGCGGTGCCCGACCGGGCCGACGAGCTGGGCGACCCGGTCCCGCATCTCGCCCGCGGCCTTGTTCGTGAAGGTGATCGCCAGGATCTCGAACGGCGACGCGCCGAGCTCGGCGACCAGGTAGGCGAGGCGGTGCGTGAGCACCCGCGTCTTGCCCGAGCCCGCACCCGCGATCACGAGAACCGGCCCGGCCGGCAACGTCACGGCCTCGTACTGCGCGGGGTTGAGCCCCGAGAGATCCAAGTTCCGGGCATGCCCCCGCGTAACGGGCGCGGGGACGGCGGGCTCCGTGTCGACCATGACTCCCTGCATGGTACCGGGGCGAATTACACGCGTGTCAGTGCGACCTCGGGAACTTCGAGGAGCACCGTGACCGGCCCGTCGTTCACGAGTGCGACCTGCATGTCGGCCCGGAAGCGTCCCGTCTCGACCGGGACGCCGAGGGTCACGAGGTCCGCGACGAACGCGGCGACGAGCGGCTCGGCCTGTTCCGGGCGGGCGGCCGCGACCCAACTCGGGCGGCGGCCGCGCGCGGTGTCGCCGTAGAGCGTGAACTGGCTGACGACGAGCGCCGCGCCCGCCGTGTCGAGCACCGACCGGTTCATGAGGCCCGCGTCGTCGTCGAAGACCCGGAGGTGCGCGACCTTCGCCGCGAGCTTCCGGGCGTCGGCCGCGGTGTCGTCGTGGGTCACACCGACCAGCACGCACAGGCCGGCGCCGATCTCGCCGACGACCTCGCCCGCGACGGTGACCCGCGCCTCGGTGACCCTCTGAACCAGCGCCCGCACGAATCGGCTAGGAGGCAGCCTTCTCCGCGGCGGCCGTGTACGAGCCGGAGCGGGCCAGGCCGTTCATGTGGGCGCGGTGCAGGTACGCGGCCTGGCCCGCGCTCGCGTTCGAGTCCTGGCCCTTCCACGCGTTCAGTGAGGCGTGCTGCAGCGCGCGCCCGTACGAGAACGAGAGCTGCCACGGGTGCGGGCCCTTGGCGTTCATCGCGTTGAGGTTGGCGGTGGCCTCCTCGTCGCCCTGGCCGCCCGAGAGGAACACGATGCCGGGCACCGCGGCGGGCACCGTTTCGAGGAAGCACGCGATCGTCGCGTCGGCGACCGTGTCGGGCGAGACCGGGTAGCTCGCGTGACCCTTGCCCGGGATGACCATGTTCGGCTTCAACAACATGCCTTCGAGCGCAACGCGCTGCGCGTAGAGCGCGTCGAACACCGCGTGCAGCGTCTCGGTGGTGACCTGGTGGCAACGCTCGATCGAGTGGTCGCCGTCCATCAGCACTTCGGGCTCGACGATCGGGACGATGCCCTCGTCCTGGCACAGCGCCGCGTACCGCGCGAGCGTGTGCGCGTTCACGTCGAGGCACAGCCGCGACGGGATGTGCGCACCGATCGTGATGACCGCCCGCCACTTCGCGAAACGCGCACCGAGGTCGCGGTACTCGACGAGGCGGGCACGCAGCCCGTCGAGCCCGTCGGTGACGAGCTCCTCGGGCGACTTCGAGAGCTTCGTCGTGCCCTTGTCGACCTTGATGCCGGGGATCACGCCTTCGGACTCGAGGATCTTCGGGAGCGGGCGCCCGTCGGAGGCGTTCTGGCGGATCGTCTCGTCGAACAGGATCACGCCGCTCACGTGCTCGGCCGCGCCGGCCGTCGTGAAGAGCATCTCCCGGTAGGCGCGGCGGCGGTCCTCGGTCGACTCGCAGCCGATCGAGTCGAAGCGCTTCTTGATCGTCCCGCTGCTCTCGTCCGCGGCCAGGATTCCCTTGCCGGGTGCAACCAGCGCCCGGGCCGTTGCGTTCAGTGCCGCGTCCATGTCGTGTCCCCTCGTCTCAAACCGTGATCCACCATTCTCACTCGCCCGGAGGGCTCATTCCCACTCGATCCTCATGGGTCGTTCTCGTTCGCCCCGAGGGCTCACTCCCACTCGATCGTGCCGGGCGGCTTCGACGTGATGTCGTAGGCCACCCGGTTCACGCCCGGGACCTCGTTGATGATCCTCGACGAGATCCGCTCCAGGACGTCGTACGGGATGCGGGCCCAGTCGGCGGTCATGGCGTCGTCGGAGGTCACGGCCCGCAACACGATCGGGTACGCGTAGGTGCGGTCGTCGCCCATGACCCCGACGGTCTTGACCGCCGGCAGCACCGCGAAGCTCTGCCAGATCTCCCGGTAGAGGCCGGCCCGGCGGATCTCCTCGACGACGACCGCGTCGGCGTGCTGGAGGATCTCGACGCGTTCACGGGTGATGGTGCCGATGATGCGGACCGCGAGGCCCGGGCCCGGGAACGGCTGGCGCCACACGATCTCCTCGGGGAGACCGAGCTCCTCGCCGACCGCGCGGACCTCGTCCTTGAACAGCGCGCGCAACGGCTCGACGAGCTCGAAGTCCATGTCCTCGGGCAGTCCGCCGACGTTGTGGTGGCTCTTGATGTTCGCGTTGTCGGCGCCGCCGGACTCGACGATGTCGGGATAGAGCGTGCCCTGCACCAGGAAGCGCGCGTTGCCGAGATCGAGCGCGGCCTCCTCGAACACGCGGATGAAGAGCTCGCCGATCGTCTTGCGCTTGCGTTCCGGGTCGATGACGTCGTCGAGCGCGTCGAGGAACCGGTCCTGCGCCTTCACGTGGACGAGCTCGACCTCGAACTGGTCGCGGAACGTCTGCTCGACCTGCTCCGCTTCGCCGAGCCGCAACAAGCCGGTGTCGACGAAGACGCACACGAGCTGGTCGCCGATCGCCTTGTGCACCAGCGCGGCCGCGACCGCGGAGTCGACACCGCCGGACAGTCCGCAGATCACGCGCTCGCTACCGACCTGCGCGCGGATCTCGGCGACCGCGTGCTCGATGATCGAGACGTTCGTCCACGTCGGCCGGCATCCGGCCGCGTCGAACAGGAACGCCTTCAGGATCTCCATGCCGTGCTCGGTGTGCGCGACCTCGGGGTGGAACTGCACCGCGTAGATCCCGCGGTCGCGGTCTTCGAGCCCGGCGACCGGCACCGCGTCGGTGCGGGCCGTCACGGTGAACCCGGCGGGCGCGGCGGTGATCGAGTCGCCGTGACTCATCCACACCGTCTCGTCGACCGGAAGGTCGGCGAACAACAGCGACGATCCCTCGACGTGCAGCTCCGTACGCCCGTACTCGCCCTGGCCGGTCTTGGCGACGGTGCCGCCGAGGTCGCGGGCGACGAGCTGCGCGCCGTAACAGATCCCGAGGAGCGGGACGTCGGCGTCGTAGACCGCGGGATCGATGCCCGGCGCGCCGGGAACGTGCACCGACGCGGGACCGCCGGAGAAGATGATCGCCTTCGGATTCTTGGCGAGCATGTCGGCGACCGACGTCGAGCGCGGGACGATCTCGCTGTACACGTGCAGCTCGCGTACGCGGCGCGCGATCAGTTGGGCGTACTGCGCCCCGAAGTCGACGACGAGGACGAGGTCGGGCGAGTCGTTCACTCCGTCAGGCCATCCCGATGCCCTGCGCGCGCTGGAGTGACTTGCCCTCCGTCTTCAACGCGGGCGCGACCATGACCTCGGCCTTCTGGAATTCCTTGACGGTCTCGTAGCCGGTGGTGGCCATCGAGGTCCGCAACGCACCGAAGAGGTTCAGGGTTCCGTCGTTCTCGTGCGCGGGACCGGTGAGGATCTCCGCGAGCGACGCCTTCTGACCGGCGAACACGCGCGCGCCGCGCGGCAACGTGGGGTGGAACGTGGCCATGCCCCAGTGGTAGCCGCGACCGGGTGCCTCGTACGCGGTGGCGAGCGGCGAACCGATCATCACCGCGTCGGCACCGCACGCGATCGCCTTCGCGATGTCGCCGCCGGTCGACATGCCGCCGTCGGCGATGACGTGGACGTACACGCCGGTCTCGTCGAGGTGACGGATCCGCGCGCCCGCTGCATCGGCGATGGCGGTCGCCTGCGGGACGCCGATGCCGAGCACACCGCGGCTCGTGCACGCGTGGCCGGGGCCGACGCCGACGAGCACGCCGACCGCGCCGGTGCGCATGAGGTGCAGCGCCGTCGAGTACGACGCGCAGCCGCCGACGAACACCGGCAACTCGAACTCGCGGATGAACTTCTTCAAGTTGAGCGGCTGGCGCGCCGGGTCGTGCGAGACGTGCTCCGCGGACACGACCGTTCCCTGGATGACGAGGACGTCGAGCTCGGCGTCGAGAACGTGCTTGGCGTACTCCTCGACGCGCTGCGGCGTGAGCGAAGCGGCGGCGATGATGCCGCCCGCTTTCATCTCGCGGATGCGCTGCGGGATGAGCTCGGCCTTGATCGGCTCGTCGTACAGCTCCTGCATGCGCCGCGTCGCCTTCTCCGGCGGCAGCGCAGCGATCTCCTCGAAGATCGCGTCCGGATCTTCGTAACGCGTCCAGATGCCCTCGAGATTGAGGCAGGCGAGACCGCCGAGCCGTCCGATCTCGATCGCGGTCGACGGGGAGACGACCCCGTCCATCGCGGCCGCCATCATCGGCAGCTCGAACTTGTACGCGTCGACCTCCCACGTGATGTCGACATCCTCGGGATCTCGCGTACGGCGGCTCGGCACGATTGCGATGTCGTCGAACCCGTACGCCCGGCGACCCGACTTCCCGATCCCGATCTCGACTTCCACAGTGCCTCCGACCCTGTCGTCCCAGTGCGGAATTTCCCAGGATATCCATGTCCTCGACGAAACCCGTGACCGCGTCCGGGGTACGTCCGGAGGGGCGATGTCCTTTCGGCTCGCCGCCGCGCCATCAATTGGGGAACGCAGATCGCGAGGTGATCCGGATGTGGGCACTCGGGGTGTTGGGAGCAGCCGTGGCGATCGGGGCGGTGGCGCGCTCTCTCGCCGTCCGCGACAACGTCCCTCCGATGGAACGTCATCTCCGGGCGCTCGAAGCGCTGCGCGAGCTCTCGGAGCACCCGACGGCGATCGAGACCGTCCCGCCGTCCGACGACTTCTCGACCGACCACGTTCGCATCCTCGAAGGCGCGCCCACGGACCCCCGTCCGTTACGGCGGACGTCGAAACGCCCCGCGGCGCGCACCACCCGGAGTCGTCGCCCGGCGAAGACGCGCGCCGCCGCCCGGGCGGAGACCGATCGACCCACGATCCAGATCCGGCCACCGACCGGACGCGTCCCGAGCCTGACTCCGGACGCCTGCACCGAGGGCGCGCGGCCGTTCACCGGGCCGCCGGCGGAGCCGCCACCGGCGTTCCCGGAACCGGCGCCCGTCGACGCCTGGTCGGCGCTCGAACCCGCCCGGCCGCCCGGCCGCCCGCGCGTCGATCTCGCACGCCTCGCCGACCGGCCCGCGCGCGTCTACGCGGCCGCGGGCGTCACCGCGACCGTGCTCGTGGCGATCGTGGTCGTCGCCGCCGGGCTCGGCGGGGGCGGACCCCACAGAGCGGCGGCGACGCCCAGCCACCCGCGCCCCGCGCTGCTCCCGGCCACCGCGCCCTCGACCACCGCCTCGACCCCGACGACGGTCGTGACCCAGGTCGCCGCCGTCGTCGACCGTTCCCCCACGGGCGCGACGGTGTCGGTGCACAGTCCGTTCCAGCTCACGCTGGAAGCCAACGGGACGTGCTGGGTCGAGATCCGCGACTCGGCCGGGAACACGCTGTTCACCGCCACGTTGCACTCGGGTGACCGTCAGCAGATCCCCGGTTCGGGGCCGATCGTCGTGCGGCTCGGCTACACGCCGGCGATGACGATCTCCGTGGACGGCGTCGGTCTCGACCTCGGGGGCCTGGCCCAGACGGCCGACGTCAGCTTCCGGACGACCTGAGCGCGACGGCCGCCGCTGCGTCCGGCGTCGCGGTCAGGCGCTCGCGCCGGTGCAGAATCCGACCTTGTCGGTGTGGTCGGTCCCGTCCGCGCAGTGCAGGTCGACGTTGGCGTGCGAGAAGACGCCCTGCGGGCTCTCCCAGCCCGGCACGACCCACGCGTGCACCATCCAGAGCGTCTCGCGCATGAACTGACCGTGCCGCGCGTCGCACGACGACTTCTGCACGTCGGAGTCGGGCGGGAACGGGATCCCGATACTGCCCTTGTCGAAGGTGATGCAAAGGTTCGTGTGCCGGTGCCAGTGGTCGTTCGGGCCCGCGAAGCCGTCGGGCGGGTTCACGTTGAACGACCCGTACATCAGCCCCACGACGCGCGACGTGGGGGCGGTGCCTTCGTAGATGAGCGCGAGCGGGTGCGCGGGATCGATCGTCGTGGTCTTCCCGAGATACGACGCCGCGCTCCCGCTGAGCGAGACGTAATGCGCGCCCGCGCCGGGCGTGAACTTGCCGGCCAGGATGTAACCGGCCTTCGTCGCATCGGCCACCGTCGGGTATTGCATCGCGGTCGCGCGGGCGACGACGAGCTGCAGCGCGAGCTCGCGGCGTTGCGCGGGAGTGAGCGGCTTGTCGGGCCCGAACTCGGCCTGCTCGTCGGCGTTGGTGCGCAGGCCGATCGCCGTGGGTTGGGTCGTCGTGGTCACGGCCGGCCGCGCCGCCGCGGTCGACACTTTGGCGGTGGCCGCCGGGTGGCCGGCCGACGACGAGCACGCACCGGCGAGGGCGAGCGCCGCGCCGACCGCGGCGACGGCGAGGGCGTGCGCCGGACGAGCCTGGTACCGCATCAGGCCGCGAGCCTAACGCCTTCCTGACGGCCTGCAACCGGACCCGCGCACCCGGTCGGGCGCGTCAGCGTCCCTCGACCAGGTGGGTCAGGAAGCTCGTCAGGATGCGCGCGGTCGCACCCCACACCGTCTCGTCGTCGAGGTCGTAGAAGTGCACGTCGAAGTCGGCGTTCTCGGTGTCCCAGTGCTCGCAGCGGTACGCGTCGGGATCGAGCAGGTCGGACAAGCGCACCTCGAGGATGCGCACGACCTCGTCGACGTTGCGGGTCAACGCGGGCCGGCCGCGGAGGAAGCCGACGAACGGCGTGATCGTGAACCGCGTTGCGACCGTCCCGATGCTGTCGAGGCGCGAGACGATCTCGACGTCGTCGGGGGTGAGGCCGATCTCCTCGTGGGCCTCGCGCAGGGCCGTCGCACGGAGGTCGGCGTCGACACCCTCGTCGAACTTGCCGCCGGGAAACGCGATCTCACCCCGGTGCGACGACATCGTCTCCGGCCGCTTGATCAACACGACGCGGGTGTCGCGGTCGGACTCGAACAGCGGGAGCAGCACCGCCGACGCCCGGCTGCCCTCGACGTTCGGGCCCCGCTCCACCGCGGGCGGGAGATCGGCGAGCCGCGCCCGGACCTCGGCGAGCGTGAACCGGCGCTTGGCCGGATCGAGCGTTGCCCAGACGGGGGGCTCACCCTCCCGGTACGACTGCGGGCGGGGAATGCGCTGGCTGCCCCCGCGTCGCGTCACCACGGCGACGATCGTACCGACGCCGTGCGAGACTCCCATCCCTATGGACTGGAACCTTGCCACCGCATTCGAGTCGGTCTGCGACGCGATCCCCGACCGGGTCGCGTTGATCCAGGGCGAACGGCGGATCTCGTTTCGATCGTTCGACGAGCGCGCCGCCCGGATGGCCGCCGCGTTCACCGCCGCCGGTCTGCGGCCCGACGCGAAGGTCGCGTCGTACCTCTACAACTGCAACGAGTACACCGAGGCGCTGTTCGCCACGTTCAAGATGCGCGGCGTCCCCGTCAACGTGAACTACCGCTACCTCGAGGACGAGCTCGTCTACCTGCTCGACAACTCGGACGCGGAGGTGCTGCTGTTCCACGGTTCGCTCGGCGACCATGTCGCGAAGGTGCGCGACCGCGCGCCGAAGGTGAAGCTCTGGGTCCAGGTCGACGACGGCTCCCCCCGCCAGGAGTTCGCGGCGCAGTACGAGGACCTGGTCGCCGGGCACGAGCCGATGGAGCGCATCGAGCGCAGCGGCGACGACCTCTACCTGCTCTACACCGGCGGCACGACCGGCATGCCGAAGGGCGTCATGTGGCGCAGCGAGGACCTGTTCGGTGTGCTCGGCGACGGCGGCTACCCGCTCGCGGGGCTGAGCCGGCCCGACACGATGGCGGAGGTCGGACCGATCGCGAAGGCGCAGATCGACGCCGGCCACAACCGCGTGCACCTGCCCGCGTCACCGCTCATGCACGGCACCGGCGCGTTCACCACCTTCCAGTCGCTCTTCCTCGGTTCGTCCATCGTCACGCTCGTGGGCCGGCACTTCGACCCGCACGAACTGTGGAGCACCGTGCAGCGCGAGCGCGTCACGCAGATGGCGATCGTCGGCGACGCGTTCGCGAAGCCGATGTTGCGCGCGCTCGAAGAGGCCGAGGCGAAGGGCACTCCGTACGACGTGTCGTCGCTCCAGATCATCATCAGCTCGGGCGTGATGTGGTCGGCCGAGGTGAAGCACGGCCTCATGGAGCGCGGGAACTTCATCTGTTACGACTCGCTCGGGTCGAGCGAGGGCGTGGGGTTCGCGGGCTCGGTCAGCGCGTCGGGAGCCGAGCAGAAGACCGCGAAGTTCTCGATCGGCGCCTGGGCGAAGGTGTTCAACGACCGGGGCGTCGAGGTCGTCCCCGGCTCGGGAGAGGTCGGTCGTCTCGCGGTCGGCGGGCATATCCCCGTCGGCTACTACAAGGACCCGGCGAAGTCGGAGTCGACGTTCCTCGTCATCGACGGCAAGCGCTGGTCGGTGCCGGGCGACTTCGCGAGCGTCGAGGCCGACGGCACCATCACCCTGCTCGGGCGGGGCTCGGTCGTCATCAACTCCGGCGGCGAGAAGATCTTCCCCGAAGAGGTCGAAGAGGCCGTGAAGGTCCATCCCGGCGTCGCCGACTGTCTCGTCGTCGGCGTTCCCGACGAGCGCTTCGGCGAGGCCGTGGTCGCGGTCGTGTCGCTGCGGCCCGGGGTGACGGCGACGACCGACGATCTCGTCGCCGCGCTCGAGCCCCTCGCCCGCTTCAAGCGGCCGCGCCGCTTCGTCGTGGTCGACGAGGTCGTACGCGGCCCGAACGGCAAGGCCGACTACAAGTGGGCCAAGTCGGAGGCGGCCAAGTAGTCCGGCGAAACGCGAAACGGCGTGAGCCCGGAGGCCCACGCCGTCTGCGAAACCGTGTACGACCCGGTGCGGGTCGTTACTTCTTCTTGGCGCTCTTCTGCTTCGCGAGCACGTCGCGCGAGCTGAGGATCAAGAGGTCCTCGCCGTCGACGGTGATCTCGGTGCCGCCGTACTTCGAGTAGACGACGGTGTCGCCGACCGTCAGGTCGATCGGGATGAGCTCGCCACTGTTCTCGGCCCGGCGGCCGGGACCGATCGCGAGGACTTCGCCCTGCTGGGGCTTCTCCTTCGCGGTGTCGGGAATGACGAGGCCGCTGTGGGTCGTCTCCTCGGCCTCTGCGGGCCGGACGACGATTCGGTCCTCCAACGGCTGCAGGTTCATCGGTGCGCCTCCATATGACTGGGCATTTGAGCTGAGTTGAGTGAGCTGACGTTCGAGCAGGTCCGGGCAGGCGCGGTGGTTAGCACTCGCCGGGTTCGAGTGCTAACCGTACCAAGGCGGCGTGCCTCAGACAAGCCGAAGGTTCGGCACCACCGGCGCCTCGAGGGGGGTCGGGCCGTCGGCGGCCAGGCGGTAGGCCGCCACCGCGGCGACCATCGCCGCGTTGTCGGTGCACAGCGCGAGGCTCGGCAGCACGACTCGCAGCTCGCCCGCGACCGCGACGTCGCCGAGCCGCTCCGCGCAGCGACGAGTTCGCGGCCACGCCGCCCCCGGCGACGATCGTGCCGATCCCGGTCTCGCGCGCCGCGGCGACGAGCTTGTCGACGAGCACGTCGACGATCGCGGCCTGGAACGACGCCGCGACGTCGGCGACCTCCGCGTCGGGGTTCTTGCGCACGTACTGCACGACCGCGGTCTTGAGGCCCGAGAAGGAGAAGTCGTGGCCGTCGGTGCGCATCGGGCGCGGGAACCGGATCGCCTCCGGGTCGCCGTCGCGGGCGATGCGGTCGATGGCCGGGCCGCCCGGGTAACCGAGACCGAGCAGCCGGGCGACCTTGTCGAACGCCTCGCCGGCCGCGTCGTCGACCGTCTGCCCGAGCACGCGGTAACGGCCGTGACCCTCCATCGCGACGAGCAGCGTGTGCCCGCCCGAGACGATGAGCGTGACGAGCGGCGGTTCGAGCTCCGGGTCCTCGATCATCGCCGCGTAGAGATGCGCCTCGTGGTGATGCACTCCCACGTACGGGAGAGGGGCGGCGATGCTGATCGCCTTCGCCGCGCTCACGCCGACGAGCAGCGCGCCCGCGAGCCCGGGCCCGCGTACCGCCGCGACCGCGTCGAGCTCTCGCAGCGAGACCCCCGCCTCCACCAATGCCTGTTCGATGACGTCGCAGATCAACTCGACGTGCGCCCGGCTCGCGATCTCGGGAACCACACCGCCGTAGCGCGCGTGCAGATCGGCCTGGCTCGCCACGACCGACGAACGGACCCGGCGGCCGTCGTCGACGACCGCGGCCGCGGTCTCGTCACACGACGTCTCGATGCCGAGGATGCGCACGCTCAGGACCAGCCGCGGAGACGTTCGATGACCGTCGGTCCGGGAATGCCGCGCGCGATGCCCTCGAGCAGGCGGCGGTACGGCGGGGCGTCGACCTCGTACGCCCACATGATCAGCGCGTCCTCGCCCGTGTCGGCGTAGTAGCCCTTGCGCACGCCGACCGCGGTGAACCCGAACCGCTTGTACATCTCCTGCGCGCCCTGGTTCGACAGACGGACCTCGAGCGTCATCGCGAGCGCACCCCGGTCGATCGCCTCGTACGCGAGCGTGAGCAGCAGCCGCGTCCCGATGCCGTGCCGGTGCCACTGCGGATCGACGGCGATCGTGGTGACGTGCCCGTCGGTGAGCGACATCATCAGCCCCGCGTAGCCGACCACCTCGCGCCCGACTCGCGCGACGACGTACGAACGCGACGCCCGCAACGCGATCTCGCTCACGAACAACGAGTGCGACCACGGTCTCGGATACACCTGCGCCTCGATGCGCACCACACCACGGAGGTGGCGGCGGCGCATCGGTGCGATGTGCACCGCGACGTCGACGGATCCGCGTTCCGCCGCCATCACGAGCCCTTGCGGTCCCACGCCAGCTCGGCGTCGCTCTGGCGGAGGTACATCGGGAGCACGTCCGCCGGCGTGCAGAAGTCTTCGCGTTCGAAGCGCGCCGACGCGAGCTCGGAGAGGGCGGTGAGACTCGGCGACGCGTGCGCAGGACCCGCGAGCTCGACACGCCGCCCGAGCGACGCGAACGCCTCCGGGAAGCGCAACGATCCGTCGCCGCACACGAGCGCGTCCTCGCCCCGTGCCTCGAGCTCCGCCGCGAGGTCTTCCGGGCTGCCGAGCTCGTACTCGGAGACGCGCTGCACGCCGCCCGGCACCTGGCGGTAGATCGACCAGTACACCTCGTGGCGGCGCGCGTCGATCGTCGCGACCACCAACCGGCGGGAGTGGCGCAGCGGGTACGCGAGGAGGTCGAGGCTCGGGATCGGGATCACGGGGATCCGCAACGACTGCGCGAGCACCTTCGCCGTCGTCACCCCGACCCGCAGCCCCGTGAACATGCCCGGCCCGATGCCCACCGCGACGACGGAGATCTGGGTGACGTCGACCCCGCACCGCTCGCAGCACCATTGGATCGCGGGCGCGAGCGTCTCCGCGTGCCGGGGCGGGCCGGTGTCGGCGGTGCCGCCGAGCTCGACGCGACCGAGCATCCCGTGCTCGTTCGCGAGGACGACCCCGACGCGCCGGGTCGCGGTGTCGAGGCCGAGGAGCAGCATCAGGACGATCCCAACGGGGCCAGCGCGGCGTCCAGCAGCAGGCGGCGGTCGTCGAAGGCGGGGCCCAGCACCACGACCTCGACGAGACGCTGCTCGTCGTCGTCGCCGAGCGCCAGGCGCACCTCGATGCGGTCGCGGGGAAGGACCCGCGCGATCGCCTCGCCCCACTCGATCACCGTCACGTGCCCTTCGATCAGCTCCTCGAACCCGAGATCGTGCAGCTCCTGGATCCGGTCGAGTCGGTACACGTCGACGTGGGCCAGCGGGAGCCGGCCGTCGTACTCGGAGACGATCGTGAACGTCGGGCTGGTGACGGGCTCGGTGACGCCGAGTGCGCGCGCGAGACCTTTGGTGAAGGTCGTCTTGCCCGCACCGAGATCGCCGCTGAGCACGACGAGATCGCCGACGCGCAGATGCGCACCGATGGCCGCGCCGACCGCCTGCGTCTCCTCGGCATTCTTGGTCGTGAGCGACCGCATCGTCACGTGCCCCGGCCGAGCGCGCGCTTCACGTGCACGAAGTCGGCGCGGGACTCCGCGAGCGAACGCCCGCCGGAGCGCAACACCGCCGACGGGTGCAGCGTCGGGATCAGTACCGCCTCGTGGCCCGCGCGCGTGAACGCGAACTCCGTCCCGCGCAGCTTCGTGATGCCGTCCTTCGTCTGCAGCAGCAACTTCGTCGCGAAGTTGCCGAGCGTGACGATCACGCGTGGCGGACGAGCGCGAGCTGCCGGTCGAGCCAGGGCGCGCACGCCTCGATCTCGTCGGGCTGCGGATCGCGGTTCCCGGGCGGGCGGCACTTCACGACGTTCGCGATGTACACGTCGGCGCGGGTCAGGCCGATGCCTTCGATCAGCTGGGTGAGCAGCTGGCCGGCACGACCGACGAAGGGCTCGCCGCGCAGGTCCTCCTGCTCGCCCGGACCCTCGCCGACGAACATCAGCGCGGCGTCGGCGCGGCCGACGCCGAACACGACCTGCGTGCGGCCGCCGGCGAGCTTGCAGAGCGTGCACGTCGACGCCGCCTGCGCGACCTGTTCGAGCGTTGTTCCGGCGCGCTCGGCCGGATGGGGCGCGCCGGCAGGTACGGCGGTGGACGGCTCGGAGGTCACGGCGCTCCCGGGGACGAGACGCGCATGCTACCGAGCGACCGGCGGCGGTGGCGCGGTGACCGCGGCCCTGATCGCGTCGGCGACGACGTCGGCGGCCGCGACGCGCAGCCGGTCGAGATTCGGTCCGGTCTCGGGCGGAGCGGCGGCGGTCGCGGTCGCGACGGCGAACGCGAGATCCCCGTCGTAGCGGGTGTGCGCGGGACGGAGCGACCGCGCGAAGCCGTCGTGCGCGCTCTGCGCCATGAGGAAGCACGCGGTCTTGTCGAGGGTCGCGTCGGTGACCACGACCGCGAGCGTGGTGTTGGCGCCCGCCTCCTCGAACGGCACCGGCGTCGGAAAGCCCGGCGCGCCCGGCGGCGCCGTCGACCCGGCGCGGATCGTGCCGTCGGCCGCGACGACGTCGCCGAGTGCGTTGACGACGGCGAGGGCCGCGACCGTCAGGCCGTCGACCGTCGTGGACGCGACGCCGACGCCACCGGGAACCGCGCCGTCGCGGCCCCGCCACTTGCCCACGGTGGCGCCGGTTCCCGCGCCGATGCGGCCCGTCCCGCTCTCGCCGTCGCGCGCGGCGACGACCGCGGCTTCGTAGCCCTCGGCGGCGCCCGGCGGCGCACCGTTCGCCTCGACGAGATCGAAGATGCACGCGGTCGGCACGATCGGCACCGGGCCCGCCGCGGTCGCGAAGCCCTGGCCGCGCTCGGCGAGGTAGCGCATGACGCCGTCGGCCGCCGCGAGCCCGAACGCGGAGCCGCCGGAGAACACGATCGCGTCGACGCGCGCGACGCTGCGCGTCGGATCGAGCAGGTCCATCTCGCGCGACGCGGGCGCGCCGCCGCGCACCTCGCCCGACCCGACCGATCCGGAAGGAAGCAGCATCACGGTGACGCCGGTCCCCGAGCCGGTGAGATGCCCGACGCGCACCCCGTCGACGGGGAAGCTCGTCATCGTCAACCGGCGCGTGCCGCGGACGATGTCACCGTCGGCGCGCCGCGCACGGACCGGGCGAAGTCGACGATCATGCGGTCGAGCGCGTCGGTGCGTTCGAGCATCAGCATGTGGCCGCCGCCCGGCATCAACTCCAGGCGCGCGCCCGGGATCAGCGCGGCCATCCGGCGCGCCTCGAACGGCGGCGTGAGCACGTCGGTGGTGCCGCCGATCACGAGCGTCGGGATCCGGACCTTCGGCAGCGTCGGGGGTCAGGTCGAGACCGACGAGGACGCGCGGGCGCGTCGCGTCGGGTCTCGGGCGGGCACTCGCCCATCATCTTGCGCACGAGCTCGACGTGACTCGGGCGCGGGTGCTCGCCGAATCCGACACGCGCCGCGAGGAAGCCGAGGTTGGGCGAGTCCCAGATCCACTGCGCGTCGGGACTGTGCTTCAGGATCTTCTCGAGCCGCGCCTTCGTGCGGGTCGAGCGCGACCCGAACGGCGTGTACGCGAGCGTCGACAGCAACACGATGCCCGCGACGCGTTCGGCCGCGACCTCGGGGAACTGGGTCACGAAGGACTGCACCGCGACGCCGCCCATCGAGTGACCGACGAGGACCGCGCCGCGCAGGTCGAGCTGCTCCAACACCGTCTTGAAGTCGCGGCCCAGGTTGTCGAGGGAGTGGCCCTCGGTGCCGAGCACCGAACGACCGTGACCGCGGTGGTCGAACGCGATCGTGCGGAAGCCCTCCTTCGGGAGGTCTTCGAGCTGGTGGAACCACGTGCGCACCGACAGCGTGACGCCGTGCGAGAGCACGATCGGCGGGTCGAGCTCGTCGCCGCGTTCGACGACGTAGATCGTCCCGCGGTCGTGCGTCTCGAGCCGGTGGTCGACGTAGGTCGGGGCGTCGAGCGCGCGTTGCGCGTCGCCGTCGGGGACGCGGCGCATCCGGCGCGCAACGGCCCGCTGGGCGCCGTACGCGAGACCGGCGGCACCGGTCAGCGTGCCGGCCGCGATCCCGGCTCGTTTGACGAGGCTCAGTGGTATCTCCGCGGAACACGCGGGCCGACACCGCACACGATCGTGTACGCGATCGTGTGCATCAG
This sequence comes from uncultured Actinomycetes bacterium, assembly GCA_963829195.1. GTDB lineage: Bacteria > Actinomycetota > Acidimicrobiia > IMCC26256 > PALSA-610 > PALSA-610. The sequence goes on along the minus strand of CAWHHS010000005.1, from coordinate 35,599 downwards.
CTCGGCCCACTCGTCGGCGCGTGATCTGCTCGTCGCCCTGGCGCCCGATGAGCACGACCTCGTCGCCGACCTCGACCGCGTCGTCGCCGACGTCGACCATGAACTGGTCCATCGTCACGGTTCCGGCGATCGGGTGACGGCGGCCACCGATCAGCACCTCGCCGCCGTGATGGGCGAGCTCGCGCGGCACGCCGTCGGCGTATCCGATCGGGACCGTCGCGACGCGTGCCGGGCGCGCGGTCTCGTAGCGCAGGCCGTACGACAGGCGCGCACCCGCGGGCAGGGTCTGCACGTGCGAGACGCGGGCCTTCACCGAGAGCGCGGGGACGAGGTCGAGCACGCCGGCCAGCGCGGGCGACGGCGCGAGGCCGTAGATGCCGATGCCGACGCGCACCATGTCGTAGCGCGTGCCCGGCCGCGCGATCGCGCCGGCGGTGTTGCACGCGTGCACCACACCCGTCGGCAGGCCGCGGGCCCGGATGCGCGGCGAGGACGCGTTCGAAGACGCGCTCCTGCTCGGCGGTGTAGTCGTTGCCCGGTTCGTCGGCGACCGCGAAATGCGTGCACACGCCCGCGAGGCGCAGCTCCACGTGATCGGCGACGAGCGCGGCCAGCGCGACCGCGTCGTCGGGCGCGCACCCGACGCGGTGCATGCCCGTGTCGACCTTCAGGTGCACGCCGAGCGGATCGTGGGCGCCGTGCGTGCGCACCGCCTTCGCGAGCGCGTCGATGCCGGCCGCGGTGTACACGAGCGGCGTGAGGCGGTGCGCGACCACGGTCTCGGCCGCGGCGGGCACCGGCTCCGACAACACGAGGATCGGCGCGTCGATGCCGGCCTCGCGCAGCTGCACACCCTCCTCGACCAGCGCGACCGCGAGGCAGTCGGCGCCGGCCTCCAGCGCGGCCCGGCTCACCGCGACCGCGCCGTGGCCGTAGCCGTCGGCCTTCACCACCGCGCACAACGCGCTGCGGGCGCGACCAGCGCGCGCAACGACGCCGACGTTCGCGCGGATCGCCGCGAGGTCGACCTCGGCCCAGACGGGCCGGAACGCGTCCACGTCAGGTGGTCCGCGCGATGAACCGGACGATGTCGGCGCGCGCGACGATGCCGACGACGTCGCCGCTCGGCATCGACGACCGGCAGGCTGTTGACCCCGCGGTCGTGCATGATCGTGGCGACGTCCTCGAGCGTCGCGTCCGGGCGTGACCGTCGGCGCGTCGGTCTGCATGACGTCCTGCGCCGTCGCGCCCGCGATCTTCTTCAGCTCGCGCTCGAGGTGCCTCATCTCTCCCGGGAACGCCATGCCCAGCCCGAGGAAGTTGATGAAGGTCGGAACGTGGACCCGCGCCTCGGACGCGATCAGGTCGTCGTCGCGCAGCACGCCGAGCAGCTTGCCCTCGCGCGTCGACGACGGGCAGCGACCCGACGTTCTTCTCGGCGAGCACGTCGGCGGCGTGCTCGACCTTCTCGTCGGGGCGCAGGGTCGACACGGGGGTCGTCATCACGTCCCGCACGAGCGTGGAGCCGGGCATTCATTCCTCCCAGGGATCGCGTCCGGAGCGCAGCGTCGCCAGCGTACGGGGCAGCGCGGCGATCAGGTCGGTTGCGACGAGCTCGTCGCCGGTTCCGGCGGCCATCGGCCGCCCGGCCGTGCACGTAGGCGCCCGTCGCGGCGGCGGCGAAGGGCGAGGCCCCGGCCGCCAGCAGCCCGGCGATGATCCCGGTGAGCACGTCGCCGGTACCCGCCGCGGCCAGCGCCGGTCCGTCGGTGCGGTTCACCACCGCGTTGCCGTCGGGAGCCGGCGACGACCGTGCCCGGACCCTTCAACAGCACGACCGATTGCAGGCGCGCCGCGAGATCGCGCGCCGCGGCCACGCGGTCGGGGCCGAGGTCGGCGCCGGCCAGACGCGCGTACTCGCCCGCGTGCGGCGTGAGGATCGCGGGCGGGAAGCCCGCGGCGCGGCGGGCGAGCAACGCCTCGGGCTCGGCCGCGAGCGCGTTCAGCGCGTCGGCGTCGACGACGATCGCGCGCGGGCACTCGGCGACCAGGCGCCGGACGGCGGCGACGGTCCCGTCCGCGCGGCCGAGGCCCGGCCCGAGCGCGACCGAGCGGAACCGCTCGATGCCGGCGAGCACGGCCTCCGCCGCGCCCGCGTCGAGGCTGCCGTCCGCGGTCGCGGGCAGCGCCCGGACGACCAACTCGCTGCCGCTCGCCCGCTCGGCCGCGTCGGCACCCGGCACGCCGCACACGACCATGCCCCCACCGGACCGCGGCCGCGGCGTGCGCCGCCATCAGCGGCGCGCCCGACATCCCGGTCGAGCCGCCGACGACGAGCACGCCGGCCGACCACTTGTGGCCCGCGGCCGAACGGCTCGGCAGGACCAGGTCCGCCGCCGTCGAGCACGTTCAGCCCGGAGCCGTCGGGGCCGGCGGCGTCGATGCCGATGTCGGCGACGCGCACGCGCCCGGCGTGCGTACGACCGGGCTCGAACAGCAGGCCCGGTTTCGAGCGCGGCGAACGTCAGCGTCTCGTGCGCGCGCACCGCGTCACCGCGCACCTCGCCGGTCGTGCCGTCGACGCCCGACGGGATGTCGACCGCGAACGTCGGCACACCGCTTTGCGCGAACAGCTGGGCCACGAGGCGCGGCGTCGCCCTCGAGCGCACCGCGGAAGCCGGTCCCGAACATCGCGTCGATCGCGAGATCGAGCGCGCGCCAACGCGCGCCGCAATGCCGGTTCGGCGATCCCGTCGGCGAGCGCGAACTCGTCGACGCCCACACCGCGGGCGCGCAGGAGCCGCGCCGCGACCGCACCGTCGGCGCCGTTGTTGCCCCGGCCGCGGACGACGACGACCCGCCGGCCGTACGGCCGCCGAGCATGCGCAGCGCGTGGCGGCGCGACCGCGCCGCCGGCCCGTTCCACGAGCACCGCTTCGGGGACGCCGGCCGAGATCGTGCGCCGATCGGCCTCGCCCATCTGCGCGGGGGTGACGACGGGCCGCACGCGGGGTTCAGGCTCTCCAGTAGTCGGCGAGACGCACGACCGGTTCGGTGAGCAGGTCGACGAGGTCGATGGTCCCGAGCACGTCGTCGCGCATGACGGGCTCGGTCTCGGTCACCTGGTCGGCGATGGCCTGGTAGCGGTCGCGGTAGCCCTCGAGGATCCGCCGCACGGCGTCACCGGGCAGGCGGTCGTGGAACCGGACGTGCAACAAGGTGAGGCCGGTGGTGTGGTTGCCCTTCACCTCCGGGACGAAGATCATCGTCCGGCCGTCGCCGCGACCGCGCACCACCGTCACCTCGCGTTCGGCGGCGGCGCGGTGCTTGCTCCCCCGCAGCACGGGATTGGCCTCGGTGCGCGACGGGATGTCGCGCGCGATGCCGCCCCGGTCGACGACGTTGATCGTCTCGCCCTCGATGTTGTAGCGGGTCCAACCCCGGACCTGCGCGACCGACGCGTCGAGCGCGACCAGCGTGCGCAGCGCGCGGTAGGTGAGGCTGTCGCGGGGCGCACCCGCGCGCGAGCACCTCCTGCACGATCGGCACGAGCAACAGCGTCTCGTCGGAACGCGAGATCCCGACGGTCACCGTCTTCGCCTGGTGCTTGATCGCGTCGATCGGGCGCGTCAGCTCGTCGATGGCCTTCGTCAGCGCGGCGTTGAGGTCCTCGACCACGGTGCTCGGCGTACCCGACCTTGCCGAACTCGATCTGGTAGGTGTCGAGCGGCTGCAGACCGGTCGCGTAGCGGAGGACCGACGCGACGCGCACGGCCGTGGCCGCCTCCAGGCAACCGTCGTAGTCGCGGGTACGGAGCACGTCGAAGAACCGCGCCGCGTGCGGCTGCCAGCGCGACAGCCAGCGCACCGAGCGGGTCCTCGCCGTTGCGGACCGCGGCGAACGCGGTCTCGATGCAGCCCGCGGGCCGCGCGCAGCGGACGGGCGCGTCGCGTCGATCGCCAGCGCGGCCTCGTAGCCGAAGAGGTGCCCGGCCATCGTGCAGAGCACGAACGCGAGGTCGGGATGCACCACCGGAACCGAGATCGTGTCGACCGCGGCAGAGAAGCGTGATTCCGCCGTCGTCGACGATCGCGATCGGCGCGGCCTTGTGCGCGCGGTAGATCGCGATCTCCTTGGCCACGTCGTCGGCGTTCGAGCCGTGCAGCCCGGCCGCGCAGACGAGCACCATGGGTTCGGCCGAGAGGTCGATGTGCTTCTTGTCCTCGGTGACGTCGCAGGCGATCGACTTGTAACAGAGCTCCGAGAGCTTGATCCGGACCTCGTGGGCCGCGACCCGATTCGCGCCGTTGCCGACGACGGCCCACGAACGACGACTCAAGGCGTTGCGTTGCGCGGTCGCCCCGATCACCGCGCGCCGGCCGATCAGCTCGAACATCGCGTCGGGGAGCTCACGCAACGCCCCGAGCCGCTCGTGCCGGTAACGGCGCCGCTCGGGATTGTCGTCGGCGAGCTCCGCCGCGATCGCGAACGCGAGGAGGAAGCAGGCTGCGACCTGCGAGTAGAACGCCTTGGTGGAGGCGACACTCATCTCGACGTCGCGCCCGTCGGAGGTGAAGAGCACACCGTCGGACTTGTCGACCAGGTCGCTCTGGCGCCGGTTCACGATCGCGATCACGAGCGCGCCGCGGGCCCGCACGAGGTCGACGGTGCGGTTGGTGTCGGTCGTGGTCCCCGACTGTGACGTGGCGACGACGAGCGTGTCGCTCATGTCGGAAGAGAGCCCGAAACCCGACAGCTCGGTCGCGAGTGTCGCCTGCATCGTGATCGGGCTGCCCGCGATCGCGCCGTGCAGCGCCTGCACGAGCGTCTGCCCCGCGATCGCGGCGGTGCCCTGCCCGATCACGAGCACGCGCCGGATCCGGCCGGCCCGCAGCGCGTCGACGATCACCGGGGGAAGTGCCTCGGTCGGGAGCCGAACTTCGAGCAGCCCGTCGCGACCTGTGATCTTGGCGCGCAACGTCTTGCGGAACGATGCGGGGGCCTCGGTGATCTCCTTCAGGAGATAGTGCGGCGCGGCGCCGCGGTCGACGTCGCGCGTCGTGATCTGCGGGACGTGCAGGTCGCCCTCGTCGAGCGGGAGCTCGCGGCCGTCGTACGAGAGGCGGCGGATACCGGCGAGCGTGCCCGCGCGGCGCCGGTCGAGCGCGACGACCTGCCCCTGGCTCGCGGGATTGCCGGGTTCGATCATCGTCTCGCCGTCGATGCGGACGTACGTGTCGCATTCGGCGACGAGACCGTACGGCTCGCTCGCGACGACGAACGCGTCGGGGGCCAGGCCGACGTACAGCGCCTGCCCGCTGCCTCGTTGGGCGAGCAACAGCGCGTCGGGATCGGCGGCCGACTGGAGCGCGATCGCGACCGACCCTTCGAAGGAGGCGACCGTCGAGCGGAAGGCCTCGACCAGGTCGACGCCCGTGCCGACGCGGCGGGCGACGAGCGCGGGGATGACCTTGGCGTCGGTCGTGATCTCGGCCGGGAAGTGCAGCCCGTCGAGCGCCTTCAGGTCGGCGTAGTTGTCGACGTCGCCGTTCAGCTCGGCGATCGTGTAGGCGCGACCGGCCCCGGACTCGCCGTCGCCGCCGAGCTCCTCGTCGTTCAACGGGTGCGCGTTCGCCTCGGAGATGATGCCGATGCTCGCCCAACGCGTATGGGCCAGCACCAACGCCTGCGCGTGCTCGGAACGCAGCGCGAGATGCAGCAGCTCGTCGTCCGCGCATCTGCGCGCGCAGACGGGCGGTGTTGTCGCCGAGCTCCCCGATCTCGACCGCGGTCTTGTAGACGAAGGCGAGATGGCCGTCGGGCGTGCGGACGGAGCCGCTCGTAAACAGCGGATCCGAGCTGCGCGCCGAGACGAGGCGGGCGATCGTCGGGTCGGTGAGGTCGAGGTCGTGCCCGGTCACGAGGATGTGCAGGCCGGCCGAGTCGCGACCGCGCACCTCGAGGCGGTCGATCGCCGACAACGTGATCTCGACCGCGTGGAACGCTTCCAGCGCGGCCGTACCCGAGGTTCCCCCCATGAGGTCCTCGACCGCGGTCGCGACGTCGATCCGGTCCTTGCGGATCGACCAGAGCGCGTCCTTGCAGCTGATCAGCGCCGCGTTCAGCGCCTCGATGTCGTCGCCCTGCACGGCGCCGGCGTCCAGCCGGGCCTCGATCGCGGCGAGGAGTTGCGCGGCGCGGTCACCCGTGTGCGCGAGGCCGGCGCGGGCGATCGGGTCGTCGACGAGCGCGGCGATGCCGTCGCCCTCCAGCAACCGGCGGTCGACGTCGCCGAGCAGATCCGCGATACCGGGCGAGCTCGGCGACGGACGGCTCGCCGACCGCCGGCGAGCCCGGCTTCCGCCTCGGCCAGCGCCCGGTGCAGCACCTCGAGATCGGGTCGGCCACGATCGCCGCGCCGACGGACCACGCCCACAATGCCGCACATCGTCGGAATTCACGGCGCGGCGCCCGGGCCGAATTCCGTGACCACCACACTCCGCAGCCGTTCGGCGGCGGCCTCGGCCACCGACTGCGCGTCGGCCTCGACCATGACCCGCACGAGCGGCTCCGTCCCCGAGGCCCGCACCAGGACCCGGCCCGTCGCGCCGAGGTCCTCCTCGACGCTGCGCACCGCGGCCGCAACGGCGCCGGAACCGCCCAGGTCGACGCGGCTGGCCACCCGCACGTTGACGAGCACCTGGGGCACCCGCGTCATCTGCCCCGCGAGCGCCGACAGGGGCTATCCGGTCCGGTGTACGAGCTCGGCGACCAGGAGGCCGGTCAGGAGCCCGTCGCCGGTCGTGGCGTAGCTGCGCGTAGACGATGTGACCCGACTGCTCGCCCCCGAGCGCGAGGCCGTCGTGCTCCATCGCCGCGACGACGTGACGGTCGCCGACCGGGGTCTCGACCACCCGCACCCCCGCGGCGCCCAGCGCGCGGTGGAGGCCGAGGTTCGACATGACCGTCACCGCGATCGCGTCGTTGCGCAGCGCGCCGCGCCCGTGCAGGTCGATCGCGGTCATCGTCATGATCTGGTCGCCGTCGACGAGCTCGCCGTGCTCGTCGACCGCGATGACGCGATCGCCGTCGCCGTCGAGCGCGAGACCCAGCGCGGCACCGCGCTCGACGACCGTGCGGCGCAGGACCTCCGGGTGCGTCGATCCGCAGCCGTCGTTGATGTTGTGCCCGTCGGGTGACAGCGTGCAGCACGTGCACGCGTGCGCCCGCCGCCTCGAAGACGCGCGGCCCGGTCCGGAACCCGGCGCCGTTCGCGCAGTCGAGCACGATGTCGAGCCCGGCGAGCGTGTGGCCCTCGATGGTGGAGCGGAGATGCGTCGACGTACGCGTCGGCACTCGCCGCGTCGGCATCGAACGTCGAGTCGTCGGGCAGTCGATCGTCCGGGCCATACGTGTACGTGCGGCGGTCCCAGGTCGACGCGAGCTCCAGCTCGAGCTCGGCTTCGATCGCGGCCTCGGCGCCGTCGGCGAGCTTGCGGCCGTCGGCGCCGATCACCTTCACCCCGTTGTCGCTCCACGGGTTGTGGCTCGCGGAGACGATCGCCGCGGGCACGCCCTGCGCGGCCGCGACGAACGCGATCGCCGGCGTCGGCAGCACGCCGAGCAACTCCGCCCGGACGACCTCCGACTGCAGCCCGATTGCGAGCGCGTGCTCGATGCCGCGGACCCGACGCGCGGGTGTCGCGCCCGACCACGACCCGCTCGGGCCGGAGCACCCGCGCGACGGCGCGACCCAACGCGACGACGAACGGGGTAGTCAGCTCGAGTTCGGCGTCTCCGCGTACGCCATCGGTACCGAAGCGCAACACGCGTCTGCGCCGGCGGACTACCGCTTGGAGTACTGCGGAGCCTTGCGGGCCTTCTTGAGGCCGTACTTGCGCCGTTCCTTCTCGCGCGCGTCGCGGCGCAGGAGTCCGGCCTTCTTGAGCACGCCACGCGACTCGGGGTCGAGCGCCACGAGCGCGCGGGCGATGCCGAGACGGATCGCGCCGGCCTGGCCGCTCACGCCGCCGCCGCCGAGGGTGGCGTCGACGTCGTAGACCTCTTCGGTCTGGGTGAGCCGCAGGGGCTCCTTCGCGATGACCTGGTGGGTGAGGATCGGGAAGTAGGACGCGAACTCGCGGCCGTTGACCACGATCTTGCCCGTCCCCGGCCGCAGCCGGACGCGCGCCACCGCTTCCTTGCGGCGGCCGGTCGTCTGGATGAGGGGCTTGCTCACGCGGGGTCCTTCACGGTCTGGCAGTCCTTCGTGGTCACGCGGTGCGGGCCTTGCTGCGCTCGGGCAGCGGGCGCACGACGGGCTTCTGAGCCTGGTGCGGATGGGTCGGGCCCGAGTACACCTTCAGCTTCTTCAGCTGCTGGCGACCCAACGGTCCCTTGGGGAGCATCCGGCGCACGGCGAGCTTCACGACGCGCTCGGGGTTGCGGCCGAGCAGGTGGTCGAGGCTCTCGCTGCGGATCCCGCCCGGGTAGCCGCTGTGGCGGTGGTACGTCTTCTGCTCGAGTTTCGCGGGCCCCGACCGCCAGCTTCGAGGCGTTGACGATGACGACGTGGTCGCCGGTGTCGAGGTGGGGCGCCCAGGTCGGCTTGTGCTTGCCGCGCAGCAGCGTCGCGATTTCGGTGGCGAGCCGGCCCAGGATGGCGCCTTCGGCATCGATCACGTGCCACTGGCGCGTGATGTCGGCGGCCTTCGGGGTGTATGTACGCACAAGCGGGCCTTCACGTCGAGAACGGGCGTCAAAGAGGGGCAGCGGGCGCGCGCCAACAGCTGCGCCGAACCCGAGACAGTAGCCGCCCGGGCCCGATTCCGACAACCGGAGGACCCGTCGCCCGCCCGCGGCCTAGCCTCGCCGCCATGCCGTCGACGCCGACCCGCACCCCGCACCAGATCCCGGACGCGCAGCGCGAGACGGCCGAGGCCGCGCTGGAGGTGCTGCTCGACAGCACCCTCGAGCCGATCGTCGACATGGTCTGCACGGCCCGCGACGGCGTGTACGAGGCGCTCGCCCACGACGGCCGGGTCACGTTCCGCCGCACCGGCGACGGCTCCTACGAGCGCGTCGCGGTCGAGGGCGACGATCCGCTCGCCGACCAGTCGACGGCGAAGTTCACGCCCCTGGCCGACGAGCGCGCCCACCCCTACCCCGAGCCGGTCCGAGAACGCCTACCCGCACGCGTTCGACCAGATCGCCCAGCTCTTCGACGCGCCCGCCGCGCCCGATCTGTGCGTGCTCCACTCCGCCGCGCACAACTGGGAGGACCAGGGCGGCCACCTCGGCGAGCACGGATCGCTCGGGCTCGTGCAGTCTCGGGCGCCGTTCGTCCTCGGCGGGCAAGGGCGTGCGCAAGCAGGGACTCGTCGCCGCGCTCCGCTCGCCTCGTCGACGTCGCGCCGACGCTCTGCGCGCTGCTCGGCTGCGCGCCCCGCGACGACTCCGGCCGGTTCCTCGCCGTGCAGGACGGTCACGTCCTCACCGATCTGCTCGACCCGACCGAACGGCCGAGCCACGTCGATCGGCTTCCTCTTCGACGGCACCAACGCGAACGTGCTCTACGACATGGCGGCCCGCGGCGAGGCGCCCAACGTCGCGCGGCTCATCGAGATGGGCGCCGCGCTCGGCCACGGGGCGCTCGCCTCGCTGCCGACGGTCACGCTCGCGAACCACACGTCGATCATCACCGGCGCGCACCCGGGCCACCACGGCATCCTGCACAACGCGTGGTACGACCGCGCCGCGGGCGAGCAGGTGATCACGAACTCGTCGGCAACCTGGCCGTGGAGCATGCAGCACCTGTTCGCCGGGGTCGAGACGATCCACCACGCGGTGCACCGCACCTGGCCCGACGCGTTCACCGCGTCGGTCAACGAGCCGTGCGACACCGGCGCCGACTACTCGACGTTCGACTTCTTCCGCCGCGGCGAGGTGCCGCCGATCCCGAAGGATCCGTTCGGCCTCCCGCACACGACCGAGCGGTTCGTGCGCCCGTCGAAGGACTACTCGTGGTCGTCGGTGATCGACCACATGGGCGTCGACCAGGCGCTCGGCATCCTCGGCGGCAGTTACCGCGACACGAGCTACCCCCTGCCCCGCTTCCTGTGGTGCAACTTCACGCTGACCGATGCGGCGATGCACGAAGGCGGCCCGTACTCCGAGATCGCGGCCGCGTCGGTACGCGACAGCGACGGCCGCATCGGCGCGATCCTGACCGCGCTCGAGGACGCGGGGGTGTTCGACGACTGCGCGTTCGCGCTGGTCGCCGACCACGGGATGGAGCAGAACGATCCCGCCTGCCGGGGCGACTGGGACGTCGCCCTGCGGGCCGCCGGGGTCGAGGCCCGGGACGAGGCGTACGGATTCCTCTATTTCGGGGTCCCCAGGCCTTAACCTTCGCTCCTCACAGCCGAGGGAGCGGGCATGAACAAGCATCGCAATCGGTGTCGTCGTCGGGGCCATGGTGCTCGCGGCGTGCGGCGGCAGCAGCAAGTCGAACTCGAGCTCGAACGGGAACTCGGGCGGGAAGTCGTCCACGACCGCCTCCGGCGGGGCCAACGACGCCTTCTCGCAGCTCGTCGGGAAGGCGAAGACCGCCGATTCAAGGTCACGTACACGACGTCGGACGGCAAGAGCGAGACCATCGAGCAGGACGGCAAGGGCAAGACGGCGTTCATAACGACGGCAGCCTGATCATCTCCGACGGCACCAAGACGATCTCGTGCGACGGCACGACATCGTCGGCGACGTGCACCGATCTCGGCGCGACCGGCGCCGGGATGCTGACCGGCCTCATGACGATCTTCACGAGCGTCTACAGCGGGCTCGCGGGATTGAACTCGCTCGGTGTACAACGGGCACAAGTCGTCGGAGACGATCGCCGGACGTGACGCGACGTGCGTGACGATCAAGGCGTCCGACTACGCGGGTTTCGCCGGCCTCGCCGGAGGCAAGCTCGGCGGCGACGACGTCGCTCACGTCGTGCGTCGACAAGCAGATTCGGCGTACCTCCTGAAGCTCGCCGGCACCGACGCGAGCGGCAAGGAGTCGCAGGTGCTGCTCGCAACCGCCGCGGGTCCGTCGAGCGCGAGCGACTTCGTCGCCGCCCGTCACACCGCCGTCGACGCATCCCGACCGGGGTCAGCATTCCGACGCCCTGACGACCGGCGGTCAGAAACCGACCTCCCAGAGGCACAGACCGCGCGGCGGGGCGAGTTGCCCCGCCGCCTCGCGGTCCTGCGCGCGCAGGATGCCATGATGTCGCCCGGCCGGCGCTTGCCCAGGCCGACCTCGACCAGCGTCCCGACGACCGAGCGCACCAGCTGCCAGCAGAACGCGTTGCCGCGGATCTCGTAGCGCAGCACGCCGTCGCCCTCGTCGACCCAGCGGGAATCGAAGATGCGCCGCGTCGGTCGACGATCCCTCCGGACCCTTGCGGCAGAACGACGCGAAGTCGTGCTCACCGACGAACGGGTCCGCGCCGAGCCGCAGCGCGCGCAGGTCGAGCCGGTCGGGCACCCACCACGTGAAGCGGTCGCGGAACGGGTCGGGCACGGGCCGGTTGAGGATGGTGTAGCGGTACGCGCGCCACTGCGCGGAGTGCCGGGCGTCGAACTGCGGGTCGACGAGCTCCGCGGACCGGATCACGATCTCGGGCCCGAGCATCGAGCTGACCGCGGCCTGGAGCCGCCACGGGTCGAGCCCGGGCTCCGACGGGAAGCTCACGACCTGACCCCACGCGTGCACGCCCGCGTCGGTGCGGCCCGCGCACGCGAGCCGCACCTCGTGGCGCAGCACCTTGCCGATCGCGTGCGCGAGCACGCCGCCGACCGTGCGCACGCCCGGGCTGGCCGGGCTGTGCGGCGAAGCCGCTGAAGTCGGTGCCGTCGTACGCGACGACGAGCTTCACCTGGGCGGGCCCGGCGCCGGGCGGGGCCGCGTCGCCGGCTCCGGTCGGGCTCGCGTCGAAGAGCGTCACGCCGACAGTCTGCCAAGCTGGTCGCCGTGACGTACCCGCTCAGCCCCGGCAAGTGGCGCGACCCGTCGGTCTCCGGGCCCGAGTCGTTCCTCGGACCCGCCCTGCAGATGGGCTGGGATCCCGGCCCGGCGCCCGTCGCGACGATCTTCACCTACGACCCGACGCTGACCGCCCACGTGCGCGGTCAGGGCGATCGGTTCCGCCGCGCGCCCAACCTCGCCGGCAACGGGTCGAGCTTCGCCACCGGTCCGGCGGACGACGCCGGTCTGGCTCTCGTGCACCGGTGTGGGACCGTCGGCGTGCACGATGGAGCTCGAGAACCTCGAGTACCTCGGCTGTCGCCGCTTCGTCAGCATCGGCATCGCCGGTTCCCTCGACCCGACGCTGCGGATCGGCGATCTCGTGCTGCTGACCTCGGCGCTGCGCGACGACGGGCTCAGCCAGCACTACCTCGAGCCGCAGCGCTACGCGACGCCGTCCGAGGACTCACCGGCCGGCTGCGCGCCGCGCTGCACGCGCGCGGGCGAGGCGTTCGTCGAAGGCTCGACGTGGACGTCGCCGACCCCGAACCGCGCGACCGCGGCCGAGATCGCGGCGTACCGCGCCGAGGGCGTGCGCACCGTCGAGATGGAAGCGGCCGCGTTGTTCGCCGTCGGCACCGCGCGCGGCGTCGAAGTCGCGAGCGCGGTCGTGGTGAGCGACGAAGTCACCCCCGACGGGATGCACTCCGACTACATGCGCGCGCTGCCGCGCCTGTTCACGCTGCTCGAGATCGTGCTCGAGCTGACGACGCCCGCGACCGGGTGACGCTCAGACGAACTCGACGCGCGCCATCGGGGCGTTGTCGCCCGGGCGCGGTCCGAGCTTCAGGATGCGCAGGTAGCCGCCGTTGCGGTCGGCGTAGCGCGGCCCGATCTCGTCGAACAGCCGGTGCGCGGCGTCCTTGTCGTGGATGCGGGCGACGACGAGGCGCTGCTTGTGCACGCCACCGTGCTTCGCCTTGGTCACCAGCTTCTCGACGTAGGGCCGCAGCGCCTTCGCCTTCGCCTCGGTGGTCGTGATCGCGCCGGCCTCGGAGATGATGAGGTGCGACGCGAGGTTCGCGAGCATCAGCTTCTGGTGCGCGGCGCTTCCACCGAAGCGCTTGCCCTTCTTCGGAGCAGGCATGACTTCCGATTACTCCTTGACGCGCAGCGACAAGCCGCGCTCGTCGAGCTTCTGGATGACCTCTTCGAGCGACTTGGCGCCGAAGTTGGTGATGGCGAGCAGATCGTCCTCGGACTTCTGCACGAGCTGGCCGATCGAGTCGACCCGCGCCCGCTTCAGGCAGTTGCGCGGCCGCTCCGACAGGTCGAGCTCCTCGATCGGGAGGTCGAGGTCGGGCGACGTCGACGTCGGCGACGCGATCTCACCGAGCTCGAGCCCGCGGGGCTGCTCGGAGAGCTCGGCGACGAGGTCGACGAGCTTGCGCAACGTGTCGCCCGCCGACGCGAGCGCGTCGCGCGGCGAGATCGAACCGTCGGTCTCGACCTCGAGCGTGAGGCGGTCGAAGTTCGTCGACTGCTCGACACGGGTCGGGTCGATCGAGAACGAGACGCGCCGCACCGGCGAGAAGATCGCGTCGACCGGGATCACGCCGATCGTGGTGGTGCGCTTGTTGCGCTCGGCCGACAGGTAGCCGCGGCCCTGCTCGACCGTGAGGTCGAGGGCGAGGCGACCCGACGCGTTCACCGTCGCGATGTAGAGATCGGGGTTGAGGATCTCGACGTCGGCCGTGGTCTGGATGTCGCCGGCGCGCACCTCGGCCGGACCGCGCTTGTCGAGACGCAGCGTGACGGGCTCGTCCGACGAGCACGTGCAGCACGAGGTCCTTGAGGTTCAAGATGACGTCGGTGACGTCTTCCTTCACACCCTTGATGACGTCGAACTCGTGCAGCGCGTCGTCGAAACGCACCTGCGTGACCGCGGCACCCGGGATCGACGACAGCAACGTGCGCCGCAGGCTGTTGCCGAGGGTGTGCCCGAAACCGGGCTCGAGCGGGGAAATCATGAAGCTCTGGGTGTTGCCCTCGGCCTCGACGGCTTCGATCTCGGGACGCTGGATGATGAGCATGGGGAAGCCTCGCTTGCTACTTCGAGTACAGCTCGACGATGAGCTGCTCCCGAACGGGGATGTCGATCTGCTCACGCAGCGGCAGGTCGCGGACGGTCGCCTTGAACTCGCCGGCGTTGACGTCGAGCCACTGCGGTGCAGTGCGATCGAGCGTGTCGATGTTGTGGCGGATGACGATCATCTTCTGCGACTTCGGCGCGAGCGAGACGACGTCGTCCTTGCGCACCACGTACGACGGGATGGTGACGCGCTTGCCGTTCACGAGCACGTGACCGTGGCGGACGAACTGGCGCGCCTGGCTCCGGCTCGACGCGAACGCGGTGCGGAACACCACGTTGTCGAGGCGGAGCTCGAGCAGGCGGAGCAGGTTCTCACCGGTGATGCCGGGCTGCTTGTTCGCCTTCGCGTAGATGAGCTGGAACTGCTTTTCGAGCAGGCCGTAGATACGGCGGCACTTCTGCTTCTCGCGCAGCTGGAGCAGGTACTCGCTGTCGCGGACGCGACCGCGGCCGTGCTGGCCGGGCGGGTACGGGCGCCGCTCGATCGGGCAGCGCATCGAGTCGCACTTCGTGCCTTTGAGGAACAGCTTCATGCGCTCGCGCCGGCAGAGCCGGCACACCGCGCCCGTGTAACGCGCCATTACTCAGACCCTCCGCCGCTTGGACTGGCGGCAACCGTTGTGCGGGATCGGCGTGACGTCTTTGATGCCGACGACCTCGATGCCCGCGTTCTGGATCGAGCGGATCGCCGTCTCCCGGCCCGAGCCCGGACCCTTCACGGAGACGTCGACCTTGCGAACACCGTGCTCCATCGCCCGCTTCGCCGCGGCCTCGGCCGCGAGCTGCGCCGCGAACGGCGTGCTCTTGCGGGAGCCCTTGAAGCCGACGTTGCCCGAGCTCGCCCAGGACAACGTGTTGCCCTGCAGGTCGGTGAACGTGATGATCGTGTTGTTGAACGACGACTTGATGTGCGCCATCCCGTACGTGACGTTCTTGCGTTCCTTCTTCTTCGGCCGGCGTCCGCCGGCAACAGGTTTCGCCACTGCTTCTCAGGCTCCGATTCGCGTTTTGGAAGAACGTTCGAGCTTGCGGTCACTTACGGGCTTTCTTCTTGCCGGCGACCGTCTTCTTCGGGCCCTTGCGGGTCCGTGCGTTCGTCCGGGTGCGCTGTCCGTGGACCGGCAGCCCCTTGCGGTGGCGCAGTCCTTCGTAACAGCCGATCTCCATCTTGCGCTTGATGTCCTGGCTCACCTGGCGGCGCAGGTCACCTTCGACCTTGAGGTTCTGGTCGATGTAGGTGCGCAGCCGCGCGACTTCCTCGTCGGTGAGGTCGCGCACGCGGGTGTCGCGCGACATCTGCGTCGCGTCGCACACCTGCTGCGCGGTGTTACGGCCGATGCCGTAGATGTAGGTCAGCGAGATCTCGAGCCGCTTTTCGCGGGGGATGTCGACACCGGAGATTCGGGCCATCGGGACGCGTCCTTCCTAACCCTGCCGCTGCTTGTGGCGGGGGTCGTCGCAGATGACCCGCACCGAACGGTGCCGGCGGATCACCTTGCACTTGTCGCACATCTTCTTGACCGAAGGCCGGACCTTCATGTCGTGAGTCCTCATCTCTTACTTGTAGCGGTACGTGATGCGACCGCGGCTGAGGTCGTAGGGCGTGAGCTCGACCTGGACCCGATCGCCGGGCGCGATGCGGATGTAGTGCATCCGCATCTTCCCGGATATGTGCGCGAGAACCTTGTGCCCGTTCTCCAGCTCGACACGGAACATGGCATTGGGCAGCGGTTCGACGACCGTACCTTCGACCAGGATCGTGTCATCCTTGGGCTTGGCCAGAGAGCATCACCTTCAGGCTGGGAGCGCGCCAGCGGACCTCGAAATTCTTTGGGACCTTGGGCGTGCGGAACGGGCAAGGAGCCGACCGAAGAGATTACCTGATCAAGGCCCCGTCTGCCAAGCCGGTCCCCCCGACGCCATGGATGCAGCGGGGATTCAGGGGATCGTCAGGATCTGGGGGCCGTCGTCGGTGATGGCGACGGTGTGCTCGAAGTGGGCGGCCCGGGAGCCGTCGGCGGTCACGACGGTCCAGCCGTCGTCGAGCACCCGGGTGCGTGGCGCGGCCGACGGTGACCATCGGCTCGATGGCCAGCACGATCCCGGCCCGCAGGCGCATCCCTCTCCCGCCGGGTCCGTAGTTCGGGACCTCGGGATCCTCGTGCATGGCCGTGCCGATGCCGTGGCCGACGTACTCGCGCACGACGCCGAAGCCTGCGGCCTTGACCTCCCGCTCGGCGGCGGCGCCGATGTCGCCGAGCCGGTTGCCGGCGAAGGTCGCCGCCGATGGCCGACTCGAGCGCGGCCCGGGTCACGTCCATCAGGCGCTGCGACTCGGCGTCGACCTCGCCGACCCCGACCGTGATCGCGGCGTCGGCGTGCCAGCCCTCGATGATCGCCCCGCAGTCGATCGAGACGATGTCGCCCGCCTCGAGCACCCGGGGGCCGGGGATGCCGTGCACCACGACCTCGTTCGGGGAGATGCACGCGACCGCCGGGAAGCCGTGGTAGCCGAGGAAGTTCGAGCGGGCGTGGCGGCGTTCGAGCACCTCGCGTGCGGCCCGGTCGAGATCGTCGGTGGTCGCGCCGGGCACCGCGGCACGGGTGCACGCCTCGTGCATCTCCGCGACGACGGAACCGGCCCGCCGCATCAGCGCGATCTGGGTCGACGTCTTGCGCAGGACCATCGGGCGCCGGTCAGGAGAACTGTTCGCAGACGACCTTGACGAGACGCTCGAACACCTCGTCGCCCTCGCCGACCCCGTCGATCGTGGTGAGCAGGCCGAGCGCCCGGTAGTACTCGACGATCGGGACGGTCTCGCGCTCGTAGAGCTCGAGTCGCCGCTCGACCGCCTCGTCGGTGTCGTCGTCGCGCTGGCGGACGTTCCCGCCGCAGGTGTCGCACGTCCAGCCGTGCGTCGGCGGCAGGTTCACGTGGTACACGCGCTGGCAGTCCTCGCAGACCCGCCGCCCCGCGATGCGGTCGAACACGATCTCCCGGGGCACGTCGAGATCGATCACCCGGTGCAGCGGTGCGCCCGCGATCACCCGGTCGAGCTCGCGGGCCTGGTGCAGCGTGCGCGGGAAACCGTCGAGCACGAACCCACCGCCGAGCGGACCGCCCGGCACCATGCACTCCTCGATCACGCCGACGACGATCTCGTCGGGGACGAGCTCGCCCGCGTCCATGTACCGCTTGGCCTCGAGACCGAACGCGGTCCCCTGCGACGCCTGGGTCCGGAACATGTCCCCGGTCGAGACGTGGATGACGCCGAAATGCTCCGCGAGTCGAGTCGACTGCGTGCCCTTGCCGGCACCCTGTCTCCCCGAGCAACACGAGTCGGGGGTCTGAGCAGCTCATGTCGCTAGGAGAGGAAGCCCTCGTAGTTGCGCATCATCAGCTGACTGTCCAGCTGCTTCATCGTCTCGAGCATGACGCCGACCGCGATGAGGATCGTCACACCGCCGAACGGGTCCTGGATGTTCCAGGCCTTCAAGACGATGAACGGGATCGTGGCGATGATCGTCAGGTAGAGCGCGCCCGGAAGCGTGATGCGGTTGAGGACCTTGGCGAGATAGCGCTCGGTGGGAGGTCCGGGCCGGATGCCGGGAATGAAACCGCCCTGCTTACGGATGATGTCGGCCTGCTGCTGCGGGTTGAACGCGATGGCCGTGTAGAAGTACGAGAAGAACATGATCAGCACGGCGAAGGCGATGATGTACGCCCAGCTGGTCGTGCCGGTGCCGACGAGGTGATCGTTGATCCACTTGCGCGGGCCCGAGGGCAGGATCGTGGACGCGAGCGCCGGGAACGACAGCAACGACGTCGCGAAGATCACCGGGATCACGCCCGACTGGTTGACCTTCAGCGGGATGTAGGTGCTCTGGCCGCCGTACATGCGGCGGCCCACGACACGTTTCGCGAACTGCACGGGTATTCGGCGCTGCCCGGACTCGACGAGCACGATCGCGTAGACGAGGACGACGGCGAGGGCGACCACCGCCGCGAACTCGAACTTCGACTGCTTCAACACGAGCGAGCCCTGGTACGGCAGGCGCGACACGACCGACGTGAAGATCAGGATCGACATGCCGTTGCCGATCCCGCGCTGGGTGATCAGCTCGCTCAGCCACATGACGAGCGCGCAGCCCGTCGTCCACGTGATGATGATCATCAACGCGCGCCACACGGTGAAGTGCGGGATCAACACGGTCCCGACGGGGAGTTGGATCCCCGACTGCCCGAGCAGACCACCGTTGCCGCTCTTCAACACGAAGACGAACGCCGTCGACTGCATCAGGGCCAGCGCGACCGTGAGGTAGCGCGTCCATTGCGTGATCTTCTTCTGGCCGGTCTGGCCCTCGTTCTGCCACTCCTCCAGCTTCGGGATCACGACCCCGAGGAGTTGCATGATGATCGACGCCGTGATGTACGGCATGATCCCGAGGAAGAAGACCGAGACGGCCGTGAGCGCGCCGCCGGAGAACAGGTTGAACAGGCCGAGGACGCCGCCCGCACCCTTCGACTGCGACTGCAGCTCCTGGACGGCCTTGAAGTCGACGTACGGCACGGGGATGTGCGACCCGATCCGGAAGATGAAGATCACGAAGATCGTGAACAGGATCTTGTTCCGCAGGTCAGCGACCCGGAACATGTTCTGGAGGCGCGAAAGCCCTGACATCACCCGGACCTCATAGGGTCGACGACCACCTCACACCGGACGAGGCAGTGTAGCTAGCGGTTCGTGAGCGTGTTCCCGCGAGCAGGCGGGCGTCCCGTCGGCCAGGGCAACGCCAGGACCTCCACCGAGCCGCCGGCGGCCTCGATGGCCGAGACGGCGGCCGCGGAGAATCCGTGCGCGCGCACTGTGAGCGGTTTGGTCAATTCGCCGCGGGCCAGGATCTTGACCAGGCCACGCTTCGCCACCAGTCCGCTGGCGCGCAGCGTGTCCGGCGTGACCTCGGCATTCGCGTCGAAACGGTCGAGGGTCGAGAGGTTCACGACGTGATATTCCACGCGGAACGGGTTGGTGAACCCCTTGGCCTTCGGGGTGCGGCGGTGCAACGGCGTCTGGCCACCTTCGAACCGGGCGGGGACGTTGTTGCGTGCGCCCTGGCCCTTGCTGCCGCGGCCGGCGGTCTTGCCGCCCTTGCCGCCGATGCCGCGCGCCACGCGGCGCTTCGGCTTGCGTGAGCCGGGGGCGGGTTTCAGGTCGTGGATCTTCACGGGAGCTCCTCCACCCTGATCAGGTGCGGGACGCGCGCGATCATGCCGCGCACTTCGGGCCGATCGGGCAACGTGTTCGTCGATCCGATGCGGTGCAGGCCGAGCGCACGGAGCGTGCCCCGCTGCTTCGGCTTGATGCCGATCTGCGACCGGACGAGCGTGACCTTGATGCCGGACGTACGGGTGCCGGTCATCGGACCTCCGTGACTTCGAGCTTGCCGCGCTGACGATCGCGGTACGCGTTGAGCATCCCCGTCGTCGAGACCTCTTCGGCGGACTTGCCCCGCAGGTGGGCGACGTCGTCGGGGCGGCGCAGCGCGTGCAGGCCCTGCATCGTCGCGCGTGGCCACGTTGATCGCGTTCGACGAACCGAGCGACTTGGCCAGCACGTCGTGGATGCCGGCCGCCTCGAGGATGGCGCGCGCCGCGCCACCGGCGATGACACCGGTACCGGGCGCCGCCGGCTTCATCAGCACGCGGGCGGCATCGTGCTCGCCGAGGATGACGTGGGTGATCGTGGAACCGGCCAGCGGCACCGCGAAGAAGCTCTTGCGCGCCTCTTCCATGCCCTTTTGGATCGCGGCGGGAACCTCTTTGGCCTTGCCGTACCCGAGGCCGACGTTGCCGTTGCCGTCACCGACCACCACGAGCGCGGTGAACGAGAAGCGCCGGCCACCCTTGACGACCTTGGCGACACGATTGATCGAGATCACTCGTTCGTCGAACTGACCTTCAGCCATGTGAACCCAATCCCTTAGAGAATCAACCCGGCTTCGCGGGCGCCGTCGGCGACCGCCGCGACCCGGCCGTGGTACTTGAAGCCGCCGCGGTCGAACACGACGGTCGTGATCCCGGCCGCCTGCGCGCGCTCGCCGACGAGCTTGCCGACCTGCTTCGCCGCGTCGACGGTCGCCGTCGCGTTCTTGCGCAGATCGGTCTCCATCGTCGACGCGCTCCACGAGCGTACGGCCCGCGAGGTCGTCGATGGCCTGGACGTAGATGTGCTTGCTCGAACGGAAGACCGCGAGCCGCGGCCGCTGCGCGGTCCCGGTGACCTTCTTGCGGACCCGGCGGTGACGCCGGTCGCGGTGATCGGATTTCGTGAGGCTCATGACTGGACCCTCTGCTACTTCGCCGACTTGCCGGCTTTGCGCCGGACGTGCTCGCCGACGTAACGGATGCCCTTGCCCTTGTAGGGCTCGGGCTTGCGAATCTTGCGGATGTCGGCCGCGACCTGGCCGACGAGCTGCTTGTCGTGCCCGCGTACGACGATGCGGGTGGGCTGGGGGACCTCGAAGGTCACGCCTTCGGGAGCGTCGAACTTGACCGTGTGCGAGAAGCCGACCGACAGCTCGATGGCGTTCGGGCCCTGCGCCGCGGCGCGGTAACCGACGCCGATGATCTCGAGCTCCTTCGAGAAGCCGTCGGAGACACCGATCACCATGTTCGCGATCAGGGTGCGCTGCAGCCCGTGCAACGAACGGTTCGAACGCGTGTCGTCGGCGCGCGTCACGTTGAGCGCGTCGCCGTCGCGTTCGACGAGGACGTCGCCGACCAGGCGGTACTCGAGCTGGCCCTTCGGGCCCTTCACCCGGACCGCGCCGCCGTCGATCGTCACGTCGACGCCGCTCGGGACCGAGATCGGTTGCTTACCGATACGAGACATGGCGCTGCTCCGCTACCAGACCTGGCACAGGATCTCGCCGCCGACCCGGCGCTCGCGCGCCTCCCGGTCGGTCAGGAGTCCCTGATTGGTGGACACGATCGCGATCCCCATACCGCCGAGGACACGCGGGACGCCGTCGGCCTTCGAGTACACGCGCAGGCCCGGACGCGAGACGCGCTTCAGCCCGGAGATCGTGCGGCGACGATCACTCGAGTACTTCATCTTGATCGTGAGCCGCTTGCCCGGACGGCTGGGGTCGGCCACGACCTCGAAGCCCGTGATGTAGCCCTCACGCTCGAGGATCACGGCGACGGCTTCTTTCAACTTCGAAGACGGCATGGCGACGTCGTCGTGGAACGCGACGTTCGCGTTCCGGATACGGGTCAACATGTCGGCGATCGGGTCGGTCATCGTCACTGCGCGTCCCTCCCCGTCACCAAGAGCTCTTCGTCATACCGGGAATCTCCCCCGCATGGGCCATCTGGCGCAGACACAACCGGCACAGTCCGAAGTCCTTGTACACCGAGCGCGCCCGGCCACACCTCCGGCAGCGCGTGTAACCGCGCACCTTGAACTTCGGTGTGCGCTGCTGCTTGTTGACGAGTGCCTTCTTGGCCATCGGTTCACCCCTGCCCGTCGCGGCGGAACGGGAACCCGAGCACACGCAGGAGCGCACGCCCCTGGTCGTCGGTTTCCGCTGTGGTCACGATCGTTACGTTCATGCCGCGAACGCTGTCGATCTTGTCGTAGTCGATTTCCGGGAACACGAGCTGCTCGGTCAGGCCGAACGTGTAGTTGCCGTGTCCGTCGAAACCCTTGGGCGGCATCCCGCGAAAGTCTCGGATGCGCGGGATCGCCAGGCTCACGAGCCGGTCGTAGAACTCCCACATCCGGCACGCCGCGCAACGTCACCTTGGCGCCGATCTCGTTGCCCTCGCGGAGCTTGAAGTTCGCGATCGACTTCTTCGCCTTGGTCACGAGCGGCTTCTGACCGGTGATGATCGTGAGGTCGGTGACGGCGCCGTCGAGCAGCGAACGCTGCTGGGTCGCGCGCCCGACACCCATGTTCACGACGATCTTGACCGGCTGCGGAACCTGCATGACGTTGGTCAGCCCGAGCTCGGCCTGCAACTGCGGCTTCAACTCGGTCTCGAAGCGCTGCTTCAGCCGGGGGGTCGCGGTGGTGGTCGACGCCATCAGATCTCACCCCCGCACTTGCGGCAGATCCGGTGCTTCGCGCCGTCGTCGCCGAAGCGGTAGCCGATGCGGGTCGCGCCGCACTCCTTGCACCACAACGCGACGTTGGAGACGTGGATCGGCATCTCCTTGTCGATGATGCCGCCCTGCATGACCTGGCCCTTCGGCTTCGTGTGCCGCTTGACCATGTTCACGCCGTCGACGATCACCTTGTCGCTGCCGTTGATGACGCGCGTGATCGTGCCGCGCCGACCGACGTCCTTGCCGGCGAGCACGACGACGTCGTCGCCCTTCTTCACCTTCATCACAACACCTCCGGGGCGAGCGACACGATCCGCATGAAGCGGCGGTCGCGCAGCTCGCGTCCGACCGGACCGAAGATGCGGGTGCCTCGCGGCTGCATCTGGTCGTTGATCAACACCGCCGCGTTCTCGTCGAAGCGGATGTAGCTGCCGTCGGGACGGCGCTTCTCCTTCTTCGTGCGAACGACGACGCACTTCACGACGTCACCCTTTTTCACCGACGCGCCCGGGACGGCGTCCTTCACCGTCGCGACGAACACGTCGCCGATGCTCGCGTAGCGCCGGCGGGTACCGCCGAGCACCTTGATGCACAGCACCTCGCGTGCACCCGAGTTGTCGGCGACCTTGAGCCGGGATTCCTGCTGGATCATCGGGCACGCTCCAACACTTCGACCACACGCCAACGCTTGTTCTTGGAGAGGCGGCGCGTCTCGGCCACCCGCACACGGTCGCCTTCGCGCACGTCGTTCGTCTCGTCGTGCGCGTACAGGCGCTTCGTGCGCTGCATCGTCTTCTGGTAGCGACGGTGCCGCACGCGGTCCACGACGGCGACGACGACGGTCTTGTCCATCTTCGTGGACACCGCGATGCCCTCCCGGACCTTGCGGGCGTTCGACCGCTTCTCGCCTGCGTCGCCGTCGTTGGTGACGTTGTCGTCGGTCATCACGCCTCCTGCCGGTCGGCTTCGTGCGCCTCGATCTCGCGCTCACGCATCAGCGTGTGGATGCGCGCGATCTCGCGCTTGTAGCTCATGATCTCGGTGGTGCTGTCGAGCTGCCCGGTCGCGAGATCGAGACGGCGCTTCCACAGCTCCTGCTTCGCTTCCGACAGCCGGTCGACGAGGCTCTCGTCGGTCAGCTCCCGCAGTTCGTTCGCCTTGGTCATCGCTTACACCTCTTCCTCACGCACGATGAAACGCGCGCGCATCGGAAGCTTGTGGATGGCGAGGCGCATCGCCTCGCGCGCGATCGGCTCCGGGACACCGGACAGCTCGAACAGCACGCGGCCCGGCTTCACGACCGCGACCCACTTCTCCGGGTTGCCCTTGCCCGAGCCCATGCGGGTCTCGGCCGGCTTTTGCGTGATCGGCTTGTCGGGGAAGACGTTGATCCAGACCTTGCCGCCGCGCTTGATGTGACGGGTCATCGCGATACGAGCGGCCTCGATCTGACGGTTCGTCAACCAGCCCGGCTCCAGGGCCTGGATCCCGAACTCGCCGAAGGCGAGGCGCGTGCCACCCTTGGCCATTCCGGTCATCCGGCCTCGTTGCACCTTGCGGTGACGGACCTTGCGGGGCATCAACATGTCGTCGACCTACTCCTCGCCGCCGCGGAAGTGCGGGGTCTCGTGGTGCTCACGCGTGCGGCGCTCGATCTCTTCTTCCTCGGCGAGCAACCGCTCGAGCTCGGGGTCGGCCTCACCCAGCAACGGCTTCGCCGGGACGTCTTCGCCACCCTCGCCGGTGTCGGGCGCGCCCTCGGCGGTCGCGGGGACGGCCTCGCCCTCGGCCGCGGTGCGGCGCCGGCCGCCACCCGCACTGATGACACGACGCACGCCGGGCTGGCCCGCCGTCTCGCCGACCGCCATCGCGGCCTCACGGGCGATCTTGTCCTCGACCGCGCTCTTGTACGGCAGGATGTCGCCCTTGTAGATCCAGACCTTCACGCCGATGCGGCCGAACGTGGTCTTGGCCTCGGCGAGGCCGTAGTCGACATCGGCCCGCAAGGTGTGCAGCGGCACCCGACCTTCGCGGTACCACTCCTTGCGGCTCATCTCGGCGCCACCGAGGCGGCCGCTGCACTGCACCCGCACGCCGAGCGCGCCGGCCTTCATCGCGGTCTGCACCGCCCGCTTCATCGCGCGCCGGAACGAAACCCGACCGGTGAGCTGGTCGGCGATGCCCTGGGCGAGGAGCATCGCGTCGATCTCGGGCTGCTTGATCTCTTGGATGTTGAACTGGATCTTCGGGTTGCCGCTGATCTTGCGCAGACCTTCGCGGAGGCGCTCGGCCTCGGCGCCGCGACGACCGATCACGATGCCCGGGCGGGCGGTGTACACGTCGATGCGCAGACGGTCGCCGGTGCGCTCGATCTCGACGCGGCTGACGGCCGCGCGCTCGAGCTGCTTGCGCAGGTAGTCGCGGATCTTCCAGTCCTCGATCAACGACTCGCGGTATTCCTTCTTGCCCGCGATCCACCGTGACTTCCACTCGGTGGTGACGCCGAGCCGGAACCCGTACGGGTTGACTTTTTGACCCATGACTATTCCTTCTCGGCTTCCGGTTCGGCTTCGGATGCTTCGGGCTCGTCGACCGTGTCGTTCGCCGCTTCGTCGCTCGTTTCGGCGTCGGTCGTCCAGTCCGCCGCCGCCGTGAACTGGGTCTCGACGTCGTCGGCCGCGACCGCAGCCTCTTCGGACGCGGCGCCGTCGGCCTCGGTCTCCGGCTCCGACTCCGCGGCCCGGGAACGGCGCACGCGCTCGGCGCGACGGCGCTGCGACACCGCGGCACCCCGGCCCGTCGCCTCTTCGCGGCGGCGGCGCGTCTCGAGCTCGTCGAGCGCGAATCGCTCGAGGACGATCGTGACGTGCGAGGTGCGCTTGCGGATACGGAAGTAGCGCCCGCGGGCGCGGGGTTGCCCGTGCTTGCGGGTCGGGCCCTCGTCGGCCCAGGCGAGCGAGACGAACAGCTCGTCGGCCGGGATCGAGTTGTTGTGCTCCGCGTTCGCGACGGCCGAGTTGAGCAGCTTGGCGACGTCGTCGGCCGCGTCCTTCTCGCAGAGCTGCAGCAATCGCTCCGCGTCGCCGACGGGCAGGCCGCGCACGAGACTCAGCACCTGGCGCACCTTGTAGGGCGAGGTGTGCAGGTACCGGACCGTGGCGCGCACGGTGGGGTTCGTCGTGTTCGTGGTGTTCGCCATCAGCGCCGGCTCGATCGCTCTTGGCCCGCGTGGTAGCGGAACACCCGGGTCGGCGCGAACTCGCCGAGCTTGTGACCGACCATCGCTTCGGTCACGTAGACCGGAACGTGCTTGCGACCGTCGTGCACGGCGAGGGTGTGACCGACCATGTCGGGCGTGACCGTGCTGCGACGCGACCACGTCTTGATGACCTTGCGGTCGCCGGCCGCGTTCATCGCGTCGACCTTCTCGCGAAGGTGGTCGTCGATGAACGGACCCTTCTTCAGACTCCTGGGCATTACATGGCTCCTTCGCTACGCGCCACGTGCACGCGTACCTGCGTCGTCGCTTCGCTCATCCGCACGGTCACAACTACCTCCGTGCGCCGCGCGTACGCCGCCGGCGGATGATGAGCTGGTCGCTCGACTTGCCCTTCTTGCGGGTGCGGCCCTCGGGCTTGCCCCACGGCGACACCGGGTGGCGTCCGCCGGAGCTCTTGCCCTCGCCGCCGCCGAGCGGGTGGTCGACGGGGTTCATCGCGACACCGCGGGTGTGCGGGCGCTTGCCCTTCCAACGGTTCCGGCCGGCCTTGCCGATCGAGATCAGGCCCGACTCGCTGTTGCCGACGGAGCCGACCGTCGCGCGGCAGTCGATCGGGACGCGCCGCATCTCGGTCGAGGGCAGACGCAGGGTCGCGAACAGACCCTCCTTGGCGATGAGCTGGATCGCGGTGCCCGCGCCCCGGCCCATCTTGGCGCCGCCACCGGGCTTCAACTCCACGTTGTGCACCGTGGTACCGACCGGGATGTAGCGCAGCGGCAACGCGTTGCCGACCCGGATCTCGCTGCCCTGGCCGCTCTGCACCATCGCACCGACCTCGAGGCCCTGCGGGGCGATGATGTAGCGCTTCTCGCCGTCGAGGTAGTGGAGCAGGGCGAGCCGCGCGTTGCGGTTCGGGTCGTATTCGATCGCGGCGACCTTGGCCGGCACGCCGTCCTTGTTCCGGCGGAAGTCGACGATGCGGTAGCGCTGCTTGTGTCCGCCACCACGGTGACGGGCCGTCATGCGACCGTAGGAGTTGCGTCCGCCGGTCTTCGGCTTCGGCTTCGTCAGCGACTTCTCCGGCTTGGTCTTGGTGACCTCGGCGAAGTCGGACGACGACTGGAAGCGGCGTCCCGGGCTCGTCGGCTTGCGTTTGCGAATCGGCATGACCTCGTCAGCTCCCGAAGATGTCGATGCGTTCCTCGCCGGCGGCGAGGGTGACGATGGCCCGCTTCTGGCGCGCGGGCGAGTTGTACGCGCCGGTCTGGCGGTTCCGCGAACGCTTGGCCTTGCGGTTGATCGTGTGGACCTTCTCGACCTTGCGGGCGAACAGCTGCTCGACCGCTTTGCGGATCTCGATCTTGTTGCAGTCCTGGGAGACGATGAACGTGTAGACGTTCAGGTCGTAGCCCGCGTAGGACTTCTCCGACACGACGGGCCGGATGATGATGTCGCGCGGGTCCTTACTCATCGTCGCCGCCCTCGGTGTCGTCGCCGTCCGTGCCGACGCCGACGCCGCTCTCGACCGCCGCGCCCACCTTCGTGCCGCCGAGGCGGGCGATGGTGGTCTCGAGCGCCGGCTGCGAGAAGACGAGCCAGTCGTTCAGCAGCACGTCGTAGGTGTTCAGCTCCTCGGGCAGGATGATCTGCACACGGTCGCCGAGATTGCGCAACGACTTCCACGCGTTCTCGTCGGTGCGGAAGAGCACGACGAGCACTCGTGCCTCGCGCTCGCCCTTGGTGCGCAAACCGATCGCCTCGAGCAGCTTGACCGCGTCCTTGGTCTTCGGCGCGTCGATCGCCCAGTCGTCGACGACGACGATCTTCTGTCTCCGAAGCGCGGTCGGAGAGCGCGGAACGCAACGCGAGCTGCACCATCTTCTTGGGGGTGCGCTGCGAATAGTCACGGGGCTTCGGGCCGTGGGCGACACCGCCACCGCGCCACTGCGGTGCGCGGATCGAACCCTGGCGGGCCCGGCCGGTGCCCTTCTGGCGCCACGGCTTCGCACCGCCGCCGCGTACCTCGGAGCGCGTCTTGGTGCTGTGCGTTCCCGCCCGCTTCGCCGCGAGCTGGGCCGTGACGACCTGGTGCATCACCGCGACGTTCGGCTCGATGCCGAAGATGTGGTCCGGCAGCTCGACGGTGCCCGCGTCGGCGCCGGTCGCGGTCTTCATCGTGAGGGAGCTCACGCTTTCACTCCTGACTTCACGGCGTTGCGCACGAAGACGATGCCGCCCGCGGGCCCGGGGACCGCACCCCGGATGAGGAGCAGGTTGCGCTCCGCGTCGCCTTCGACGACCTGCAGGTTGAGCGTCGTCGTGCGTACGTTGCCGAACTGGCCGGCCATCTTCATGCCCTTGAACACTCGGGCCGGGGTGGCGCAGGCGCCGATCGAGCCCGGCGCCCGGTGCTTCTTGTGGTTACCGTGCGACGCGCCCTGGCCGGAGAAGTTGTGGCGCTTCATGACGCCCGCGAATCCGTGACCCTTGCTGACGCCGGTCACGTCGACCCGCTCGCCGGCGGTGAAGAGATCGGCCTTCAACACCTGGCCGAGCTCGAAGCCGGACAGGTCGGCGACCCGCAACTCGGCGAGGTACTTCGTCGGGTCGGCGTTCGCCGCCTTCAGGTGACCGAGCTCGGGCTTGGTGAGCCGCTGCGACTTGGTCTCGCCGAAAGCGAGTTGCACCGCGGCGTACCCATCGCGCTCGGGAGTCTTGATCTGGACCACACGACAGGGCCCGGCCTCGATGACGGTCACCGGGATGATCCGGTTTCCCTCGTCGAAGACCTGGGTCATGCCGAGTTTGCGGCCCAGGATCCCTTTGTTCGCCATTGTCGACTCCGGTGACTTCTCGCTCGTCGGCGCACGAGGTGTGCGCGCCCACGCGAACGCTCCGCTCGGAGGTCCGGGCGGAGCGTGATCTCGGTTGTGCCGCGCGGTTCCGCCGGAAACGGGGCCTACGCGGGCCTCGGTTGATGTCGCGTCGCACCCGAGGCCGGGGGCGCAACACGGCGGGTCGCGAACATGCGGCCCGTAGAGCCCGATGATGCTAGCGCACCGGCCCCCGGCGTGCCATCCGGACCGACAACCGCCCGTCGTCCCGGTCCCGCGCGAAAATCACCCCTCGGCACCGCGAGACTCGCAGCGCCTCCGAGGAGCCCGAGCGTGACCGACCGACCGGCGACGATTCCCGCGCAGCGCCGGCCGAGTCCGGAGGCGTCGCCGTCGATTCCGAACCGGCCGCAGAAGCTCGGAGGCGATCGGATCCGGGGGAAGCGACCGGGTCGAGTGGGCCGACCGGGTCGAGGCGTTCCTCCGGCGGCCCGGGACGCTCCCGTTCGCGGTGGTCGTCGTCATCGCCGCGGTCTGGACCTACCGGTTCTCGAACCTGGTGATCCTGCGCCAGAACCGCTTCGCGAGCTTCGACTTCGACTCGGGCATCTTCGGCCAGGCGGCCTGGCTCTCGGCGCACGGTTCGCAGTTCGACACCGTCCGCGGCCTGCCGCTCTACGGCCACCACGCCACCTTCGGCTTCTTCTTGTTCGCCCCCGCCTACTGGTTCGGGTTCGACGGGCCGACGGTCATGAACGTCGCCCAGGTGCTCGCCCTGGCCGCGGTCCCGCTCGTCGTCTACTGGCTGGCCCGCCGGCTCGACCTCGAACCTTGGATCGCCTGCGCGGCCGCGTTCGTGTGCCTCTCGCACTTCTCGATGACGTGGCTCGCCCAGGAGCTCTTCCACCCCGAGGTCTTCGCCATCGCCCCGCTGCTCGCGGCGTACGGATTCGCGTTGCGCAACCAGAACCGCGCCTACTGGGCCCTCCTCCTGTTCGCCATCATCTGGAAGGAGGACGTGGCGCTCGCGATCCTCGGGCTCGGGATGATGCTCTTCATCCAGGCCCGCGGCGCCGACGCCCGGGTCGAACGCCGGCGCGCCGTGTTCACCGTGATCTTCGCGGCGGTGTGGTTCGCGATCGCGACCCAGATCCTGTTGCCCCACTTCAGCCCGTCGGGCAAGGCGTTCTACGCCGAGGGCTTCTACGGCAACCTCGGCAACAACTTCACGAGCGTCGCGTTCTCGTTCGTGTAGCATCCCGGCGACGTGGCCACGCACCTGCACAACGCCCACTCGTTCGGGTATCTGCGCGACCTGTGGGCCCCGTTCGGCTTCGTCAACCTGCTGGCCCCGGTCACCTTGCTGCTCGCCGTCCCGCAACTGCTCGCGAACCTGCTGAGCGTCAACAACTTCACGTGGAGCCTGCGGTTCCACTACGTCGCGCTCCCGCTCATGGCGAGCATGCTCGGCTTCGTCCTCGGGCTCCGGCGCCTCAAGGGCAACTGGCGCACCTTCGCCGTCGGGGTCGCGCTCGCCGCTTCCATCGGGACGGCCGCGTCGTGGGGCGTCGGGCCGTACACGCCGAACTACCGGGCGGGGTACTGGCCGCTCGCCGCCAACGCGAACCAGGCCGAGATCACCCACGCCCTCTCGCTGATCCCTCCGCATGCGTCGGTGAGCGCGTCGTACCACCTCGTGCCGCACCTCACCGACCGCGAGCTGATCTTCTCGTTCCCGAACCCGTTCCACCCGCGGAACTGGGGCATCAACGACGCGCAGCAACGCGACCCGAAGACGGTGCAGTGGTTGATCGTGCTGCAGGGCGACCTCGGCGCGGACGACCAGAAGCTGCTCGCGTCGCTGATGACCGGCCCGGACGCGTTGAAGACGGTCTACGAGTCGAACGGGGTCCTGGTCGCGAGACGCGGCTCGGGCTGAGATCGCCGGGGCCGCGGCGGAACCGCCGTCAGGCCTGCTGCATCTTCAGTTCGATGTCGACACCGGCCGGCAGGTCGAGGCGTTGCAGTGCCTCGACCGTCTTGCCGGTCGGCTCGACGATGTCGATGAGGCGCTTGTGGATGCGCATCTCGAAGTGCTCGCGGCTGTCCTTGTCGACGTGGGGTGAACGCACGACGGTGTACTTGCGGATCTCGGTCGGCAGCGGCACCGGGCCGCGCACCTTCGCCTGCGTACGGATCACCGTCTCGACGATCTTCTTCGTCGACTGGTCGATGACCTCGTGGTCGTACGCCTTCAGGCGGATGCGGATCTTCTGACCCGTGTTGGCTGCCATGCGTTGATCCCTACTTCTCGATCTTCACGACGCGGCCGGAACCGACAGTACGGCCACCCTCACGGATCGCGAACCGCAGACCCTCGTCCATCGCGATCGGCTTCCCAAGCTCCACCGTCATCTCGGTGTTGTCGCCCGGCATCACCATCTCCGTCCCCTCCGGCAACGCGACCGTGCCCGTCACGTCCGTGGTCCGGAAATAGAACTGCGGGTGATAGTTCGTGAAGAACGGCGTATGCCGCCCACCCTCCTCCTTGGTCAGGATGTACACCTGCGCGGTGAAGTTCGTGTGCGGCGTGATGCTGCCCGGCTTGGCCAGGACCTGACCGCGCTCCACATCTTCCTTCTTCGTCCCACGCAACAGCGCACCGATGTTGTCGCCCGCACGGCCCTCGTCGAGCAGCTTGCGGAACATCTCCACACCCGTACACGTCGTCTTCGTCGTCGCCGCGCAGACCGATGATCTCGATCTCCTCACCGACCTTCACGATCCCGCGCTCCACCCGACCGGTCACGACCGTGCCCACGGCCGGTGATCGTGAACACATCCTCGATCGGCATCAAGAACGGCTTGTCGACATCACGGGTCGGCTCCGGCAAGAAACTGTCCACCGCCGCCATCAGCTCGAGGATCTTCGGAGTCCACTCCGCGTCACCCTCGAGCGCCTTCAACGCCGACACGCGCACCACGGAGTGTCGTCACCCGGGAACTCGTACTCGTTCAACAACTCGCGGACTTCGAGCTCGACGAGCTCGAGGATCTCCTCGTCGTCGACCATGTCGCTCTTGTTCAGCGCCACGACGATCGACGGCACACCCACCTGCCGGGCCAACAACACGTGCTCACGCGTCTGCGGCATCGGACCATCCGTCGCGGCGACCACGAAGATCGCGCCGTCCATCTGCGCGGCACCCGTAATCATGTTCTTGATGTAGTCCGCGTGACCCGGACAATCGACATGCGCGTAGTGACGGTTCTCCGTCTCGTACTCGACGTGCGCGATCGAGATCGTGATCCCCCGCGCCTTCTCCTCCGGCGCCTTGTCGATCTGATCGAACGCCATCGCCGAGTTCTTCGGGTTCTGATCATGCAGAACCTTCGTGATCGCCGCCGTCAGCGTCGTCTTCCCATGATCGATATGACCAATCGTCCCAATGTTCAAGTGCGGCTTCGTGCGCTCGAACTTCTCTTTCGCCATCGGACGACCTTTACCTTTCGATCCGGAAGATGTTGTTGCAGGAGGTGATTACGGACTGGGGCCGAGTCATTCGCCGCGTACCCGGGCGATGATCTCTTGCGCGATCGAGTCCGGCACCGCTTGATAGGAGTCGAACTGCATCGTGTAGGTCGCGCGCCCTTGGGTGCGAGACCGCAGGTCGCCAACATACCCGAACATCTGCGCCAACGGGACTTTGGCGGTGATGACCTGCGCGCTGCCGCGCTGGGTCACGCCCTCGACCTGACCACGCCTCGAGTTGAGGTCGCCGATCACGTCGCCCATGTACTCGTCCGCGGTCACGACCTCGACCGACATGACCGGCTCGAGCAGCTGGGGCCGGGCCTTCTTGGCCGCTTCCTTCAGCGCCATGGAGCCCGCGATCTTGAACGCCATCTCGGAGCTGTCGACCTCGTGGTACGACCCGAAGGTGAGCTTGGCCCGCAGGTCGACGAGGGGATACCCCGCGACCACGCCACCTTGCATCGCCTCTTGGATACCGGCGTCGACGGCCGGGATGTACTCGCGCGGGATCACGCCGCCCTTGATCTCGTCGACGAACTCGAACCCGCCGCCGGGGCCGGTCGGTTCCAGCGCGAGCACGACGTGCGCGTACTGGCCGCGGCCGCCGGTCTGGCGGACGTAGCGGACCTCGACCTTCTCGACGGGCTGGGTGATCGTCTCGCGGTACGCGACCTGGGGCTTGCCGACGTGCGCCTCGACGTTGAACTCGCGCATCATCCGGTCGACGAGCACCTCGAGGTGCAACTCGCCCATGCCGCGGATGATCGTCTGGCCGGTCTCGTCGTCGGTGTGGACGCGGAACGTCGGGTCCTCGTCGGAGAGCGAACCGAGCGCCTTGCCCAGCTTGTCCTGGTCGGCCTTGGTCTTCGGTTCGATCGCGACCGAGATGACCGGCTCCGGGAAGATCATCTGCTCGAGGATGATCGGCGTCGCGCGCTCGCAGAGCGTGTCACCGGTGGTGGTCTGCTTGAAGCCGAGGCCGGCGACGATGTCGCCCGCGTACGCGACCTCGATGTCCTCGCGCTGGTTCGCGTGCATGCGCAGGATGCGCCCGATGCGCTCCTTGCGATCCTTGGTGGAGTTGTAGATCTCCGAACCCTTCTCGAGCTTGCCCGAGTAGATGCGGAAGTACGTGAGCTTGCCGTAGGGGTCGGCGACGATCTTGAACGCGAGCGCCGAGAACGGCTCGTTCTCGCTCGCCTTGCGCTCGACCGGCTGACCGTTCATGTCGACGCCCTCGGTGGGCTTGATGTCGATCGGCGCGGGCAGGTAGTCGACGACCGCGTCGAGCATGGGCTGCACGCCCTTGTTCTTGAACGCGGAGCCGCACAGCACGGGCACGAACTCGAACTGCAGCGTTCCGGTACGGATCGCCGCCTTCACCTCGTCGGTGGTGAGCTCCTCGCCCTCGAGGTACTTCTCCATCAGGTGGTCGTCGACGTGCGCGATCGTCTCGAGCAGCTCGAGCCGACCCTGCGCGGCCGCGTCGGCGTACTCGGCCGGAATGTCGACGACGTCGAACTTGCGCGCCTTCGGTGTCGTCGTCGAGCGGCCACACGATGGCCTTCATCTGGACGAGGTCGATGACGCCGCGGAAATCGCTCTCCGAGCCGATGGGCAGCTGGAGGACGGCGGGGACCGCGTCGAGGCGGTCGCGCATCATCTCGACGCAACGCTCGAAGTCGGCGCCGACGCGGTCCATCTTGTTGACGAAGCAGAAACGCGGCACGTCGTACTTGTTGGCCTGGCGCCACACCGTCTCGGTCTGCGGCTCGACGCCGGCGACCGCGTCGAACACCGCGACCGCGCCGTCGAGGACGCGCAGGACTCGCTCGACCTCGACGGTGAAGTCGACGTGGCCGGGCGTGTCGATGATGTTGATCTGGCAGTCGTGCCACTGCGCGGTGGTGGCGGCCGAGGTGATCGTGATGCCACGCTCTTGCTCTTGGACCATGTGGTCCATCACCGCGGCGCCTTCGTGCACCTCGCCGATCTTGTAGGTGCGACCGGTGTAGTAGAGGATCCGCTCGGTCGTCGTGGTCTTACCCGCGTCGATGTGAGCCATGATCCCGATGTTGCGGGTCTTTTCGAGGGGAAATTCGCGTGCCATCTTCGTGTCCTGTTCGGGCGTGTCGTTCGGGCGGGGGTCGAGGGCGTCGTGTCGGGGGCGACGGTGTCGGGGGCGGACAGCTGTCGACCGGGCGACCCGATTGCTCGGGGCCCGGTCGGGAAGCGCGGGCCCCGGAGATCGGGGGCCCGCTCGGCGTCACGTCGCGGTCAGCGGCGTTCGGCCAACTCCCCTGTCACTGCTCGGATCATCATGGATCTGATCGTCCCTTTTGGGCGCTCTACCAGCGGTAGTGCGCGAAAGCTTTGTTCGACTCCGCCATTTTCTGGAGATCTTCCCGGCGCTTGATCGACGCGCCGATGCCGTTGCTGGCGTCCATCAGCTCGCCGGCCAGGCGCTCGGCCATGGTCTTCTCCCGGCGCTGGCGGCAGTAGCCCACGATCCAGCGGATCGCGAGCGTCGTCGCCCGCCGGGGACGGACCTCGACCGGGACCTGGTAGGTCGCGCCGCCGACCCGGCGGCTCCGGACCTCGAGCTGGGGCCGGACGTTCTCGACCGCCCGCTTCAGCACCGCGACCGGGTCGCCCTGGGTCTTGCGGCCGATCTCCTCGAGCGCGGCGTACACGATGTGCTCCGCCGTCGAGCGCTGCCCGCGGACGAGCACCTTGTTGACGAGCTGGGTGACGACGACCGACCGGTAGATCGGGTCGGGCATGAGCTCTCTTCGGGGCGCGGGGCCCTTGCGCGGCATTGACGACTCCCTCTTCGCGCCGTAGCGGCTACGCGCCTGCTTGCGGTTCGCGACGCCCGACGCGTCGAGCGCACCGCGGATGATCTTGTAACGCACGCCCGGCAGGTCTTTCACACGACCGCCACGCACGAGCACGATCGAGTGCTCCTGCAGGTTGTGGCCGATACCGGGGATGTACGCCGTCACCTCGATGCCCGAGGTGAGCCGCACACGAGCGACCTTGCGCAGCGCGGAGTTCGGCTTCTTCGGTGTCGTCGTGAAGACGCGCGTGCACACGCCCCGCCGTTGCGGGGACCCTTTGAGGGCCGGAGTCTTCGTCTTTTCGGCCTTCGACTCCCGTCCTTTGCGGACGAGCTGGGCGATCGTGGGCACGCGTCTTCCCTCTGGAACTTTCCCGTTGAAGTGAACAAGGGTCGCGCCGTCGCGCGGAAGGCGCTCGGAGCCGACGGATGAGACTAGCAGTAGGGCCTTCGGGGCCCAAGTGGCCGGACGCGCATTTTCCGTCAGTCGCCGGCTGCGACATCTCCTGGTCGGTCGCCGTCGCCCCCGTGATCCGCCGCGGGGGGCTCCTCGACGGCCACGAACGGGGTCGCGTCGCTCGGCCGCGCTCGGGAACGCTCGCGAGCTCGGCGTCGGCCTGACGGTTCGAGCTCGCTTCCCGCAGCCACGTCGCGAGGTCCATCTCTTCTTCGACCTCGGACGTGTAGAACGGCAGCGGCTCGTACTCGGGGGCCTCGGTCTTGATGTTGCGGTACATCGGCATGCCCGTCCCGGCCGGGATCAGCTTGCCGATGATCACGTTCTCCTTCAGGCCCTCGAGCCCGTCGGAGCGGCCCTCGATCGCCGCCTCGGTGAGCACTCGGGTCGTCTCTTGGAAGGAGGCGGCCGACAGCCACGAGTCGGTGGCGAGGGAGG
>CAWHHS010000004.1:65000-244485 GCA_963829195.1 uncultured Actinomycetes bacterium | reverse complement strand
TGGGCGTACGCTTTACCCACGGTCGGTCGGCGTTGGGGGAGACGATGCAGACGCTCGGGACGGTTGCGGCCGCGCGGCGGCCCGGGTAGGTTCGAGCGTTCGTCGCCGCGACGGTCGTCGTCGTGGTCGCGACGGGCGTGATCGCCTACGCGGTCGGCTCCTCGAACGCGACGACGAGGACCGTCGTGCGGACGGTGCCGGTCGCCACCGCCGCGGCCCGCAAGGTCGTCGCGCCGAAGTGCATTCCGGGCGCGGCGCCCGGCTCCTGCAACATCGACGAAGCGAGGGAATTGGCGATTCCCGATCAGCCGCTCTCGGCCGGAACGCGCGCGGTGCTCGTGGAGCAACTCGTCGAGGCCCGCAAAGCCGCGCTGGAGTATCCGACGGTTGCCGACGCGATGCGGGCCGGGATGGTCCAGGCGGGCAAGTTCTCACCGCAGACCGGCGCGCACTTCATCAAGTTCAACGGTTTGACGCGCTTCGATCCCGCGAATCCGGCGTCGTACATCTACGACGGCATCAGTCCGACGTCGAAGGTCATCGGGGTGATGTACCTCTCGCTGAACACGTTGCCGCCCGCCGGGTTCGCCGGTCCCAACGATCACTGGCACCGTCACACGAACACCTGCGTCGTGTACAAGGCCGGCAAGATCACCGTCCCGTTCGCGGCCGATTCCAGCGTCACACTCGATCAGTGCAATGCGC
The DNA here is from genome assembly GCA_963829195.1 of uncultured Actinomycetes bacterium. Classification (GTDB taxonomy): domain Bacteria; phylum Actinomycetota; class Acidimicrobiia; order IMCC26256; family PALSA-610; genus PALSA-610. The sequence goes on along the minus strand of CAWHHS010000004.1, from coordinate 243,780 downwards.
AGCACGGCGACTTCATGCGCGAGACCGCGTGGATGGTGCACGCGTGGGTCGTGCCGGGCTGGGAGAGCCCGCTCGGCGTGTTCTCGCACGAGAACCCTGACGTGCTGTGCGCGAACGGTACGACCAAGACCGACGCCAGCGGCTTCTGCCAAGGCTCCTGATCCGCGCTCCAGCGCGCCGATCTGGCCGAGGCGTTCGGATTCTCGTCGAGCTCGCCGGTCGTGACCTCCGACGGCACCACGCCCGGATCGGCGGTCGTGCGGATCGTGCACGCCGACAGCTCGTCCGGTGTGGGACACGACCTCGGCCGAAGCGACGTTCACCGTTACGGCCCCGGTCACCATCAGCTGGCTCCGCCGGGCAGGAGCTCACCGTTCCGTTGACGTTCACACCTGCGGCAACCGGGCTGCAGACCGGAACCCTCACCGTCAACACGAGCCTTGGCCCGGTGAGCATGCCGCTCGACGGCACCGGGCTGGCTCCGTCGAGCCCCATCGGATCGACTCCGACCGCACTCGACTTCGGGACGTTGCCGATCGGCGGACATCTCGACCGGTCCCGTCGCGTCGCCACCGAGCGGCGTGCACCCGAGCGCCGCCCGCGGGCTATCGCCTCGTCGGCAGCGACGGCGGCGTCTTCGGATTCGACGCGCACTACCTCGGTTCGGCCGCGGCACGTGCGCTCGCCGCTCCCGTCGTCGAGATCAGCCCGACGCCACTCGGTCGCGGGTACCGCATCGTCGGTGCCGACGGCAACCTGTTCGGCTTCGGCAACGCAACCGGGTTCGGCGCGGTGACGACCGGTGCGCTACACGCGCCCGTCGTGGGGATCGCGACCACTACCGACGGCGGCGGGTACTGGCAGACGTCGGCCGACGACGCGGTCTTCAGCTTCGGCGATGCACCCTCCGCGGGCTCGGTGGAGGCCCTCGACATCACCCACGCGATCGTCGGCATCGCGAGCTGAGCGGGCATCGCCGCCCCGCGGGCGCGCGGCGGCAGAGTAGAGCAGTGCCATCGTCGCCGCGCCGGTAAGCGGACCGTCGGGATCGTCGTCGCCCGCACCGAGCAACGTGACGAGGAGTCGCTCGTGGTCGGTCATTGTGCCTCCTGCCGATCCGGTAACGCGGGCCCGACACCGCGCCGTCGGATACGGACGTCGATGCGGCCGATCAGACCAGATGCCCGTGACCGGACCGTGACCGCCCGAACACAAGGCCGCCCGCGCGTCTGAGCGGGCCGCGCAGCGGGTAGACATCTCGTTCATGCGCCGGATCGAGTCCTCACCCCTGTCCGGACAAGAGCTCGCCCGCCTCGACGCGTACTGGCGGGCGGCGAACTACCTGACCGTCGGCCAGATCTATCTGATGCGCAACGCGTTGCTGCGCGAGCCGCTCACGATTGCCGACGTGAAACCGCGCCTGCTCGGCCACTGGGGCACGAGCCCGGGCCTGAACCTCTTGTACGGGCACCTCTCCCGCGTGATCGCGCGCGACGACCTCGACATGATCTACGTGATCGGTCCCGGACACGGCGGCCCCGCGATCCTCGCCAACACGTGGCTCGAGGGCAGCTACACCGACACGTACCCCGCGATCACGCGTGACGCCGAGGGGATGGAACGGCTCTTCAAGCAGTTCTCGTTCCCCGGTGGCGTTCCCAGTCACGTCGCACCCGAGACGCCGGGCTCGATCCACGAAGGTGGCGAGCTCGGGTACTCGATCGGCCACGCCTTCGGCGCCGCGTTCGACAACCCCGATCTGATCGTCGCGTGTGTCGTCGGCGACGGCGAAGCCGAGACCGGCGCGCTCGCGACGAGCTGGCACTCGAACAAGTTCCTCGACCCGGTCGGTGACGGCGCGGTCCTGCCGATCCTGCACCTGAACGGCTACAAGATCGCGAACCCGACCGTGCTCGCGCGTATCCCGGAGGCCGAGCTCACCGCGCTGCTCGAGGGCTGCGGGTGGGAGCCGTATCTCGTCGCCGGCGACGACCCCGCGCGTGTCCACCAGGAGCTCGCGGCGACGCTCGATCACGTGCTCGTCGCGATCCGCGCGATACAGGAGCGGGCCCGTTCGGGGAGCGAGCGCGGGCGGCCGCGTTGGCCGATGATCGTGTTGCGAACACCGAAGGGCTGGACCGGCCCGAAGGTCGTCGACGGCCTCCCCGTCGAGGGCACGTGGCGCGCGCACCAGGTGCCGCTCGCGGAAGTGCGCGAGAAACCCGAGCACCTCGCGGAGCTCGAGCGGTGGATGCGGTCCTACGCGATCGGCGAGCTCTTCGACGACGACGGCCGACCGCGTCCGGACATCGTCGACTGGCTCCCGGCGGGCGACCGGCGCATGGGTGCGAACCCCCACGCCAACGGCGGGCTGCTGACGCGCGAACTGCGCCTGCCGGAGCTCCAGGACCACGCGGTGGCCGTCGAGGTTCCCGGCGCCCAGAATGCCGAGGCGACGCGCGTCCTCGGCGGCTACCTGCGCGACGTCTTCCGTCTCAACGCGCGACACCCGCGACTTCCGTCTCGTCGGGCCCGACGAGACCGCGTCGAACCGGCTCGAGCGTGTGTACGAGGCCACGAACAAGACGTGGGAAGCCGAGATCCTCCCCGTCGACGTCTCGCTCGCGACCGACGGGCGCGTCATGGAGATCTTGAGCGAGACGACGTGCCAGGGCTGGCTCGAGGGCTATCTGCTGACGGGCCGGCACGGGCTCTTCTCGTGCTACGAGGCGTTCGCGCACATCGTCGACTCGATGTTCAACCAGCACGCGAAATGGTTGAAGGTGGCGCGCGAGCTGCCGTGGCGCCGGCCGGTCCCGTCGCTCAACTACCTCCTGACCTCGCACGTCTGGCGCCAGGATCACAACGGGTTCACCCACCAGGACCCGGGCTTCATCGATCTCGTGGTGAACAAGAAGGCGGAGGTGGTGCGCGTCTACCTACCGCCGGACACGAACACGCTGCTCTCCACCGTCGACCACTGCCTGCGCACCCGGAACCTCGTGAACGTCATCGTCGCGGGCAAGCAGCCCGAACCGTCGTGGCTCTCGCTCGAGGACGCGGAGCTGCACTGCACCCGCGGTATCGGCATCTGGGACTGGGCGTCGAACGACGAGAACGGGGAGCCCGACGTCGTCATGGCGTGCGCCGGCGATGTTCCGACCTTGGAGACGCTTGCGGCCGTGACGCTACTGCGCACGCACCTCCCGGATCTCGCGGTGCGCGTCGTCAACGTCGTTGACCTGATGCGGCTCCAACCCGACACCGAGCACCCGCACGGCTTGTCGGATCACGACTACGACGCGCTGTTCACCGTCGACCGGCCCGTGATCTTCGCCTACCACGGCTACCCGTGGTTGATCCACCGGCTCGCGTACCGGCGCGCCGGCGCGGCCAACCTGCACGTCCGGGGTTACAAAGAGGAAGGCACGGTCACCACGCCGTTCGACATGCTCGTGCGCAACGATATGGACCGGTTCCATCTCGTGATGGACGTCATCGACCGCGTCCCCGGCCTCGCGATCCGCGCCGCGCACGTGCGCCAGCACATGGTCGACGAACGCACCCGCCACCAGCAGTACGTGCGCGAGCACGGCGAAGACCTGCCCGAGGTGCGGGACTGGAAGTGGACCCCGAACCCGTGAGACTGCTGGTGGTGAACGCCGGCTCCAGCTCGCTCAAGCTGTCGGTGATCGACGACGGCGACCGCACGGTCGCCGAACACGAGATCGCGCAGTGGGACGGTGACGACGGCGCGATCGCCACGTTTGCTTCCGGGCCCGGCGGCATCGACGCGGTCGGACACCGCGTCGTGCACGGCGGTCTCGACTTCACGGGTCCCGTGCTCGTCGACGACGACGTGATCGATCGTGTCGGTGCGTTGACCCCGCTCGCGCCGTTGCACCAGCCCGCGCGCTCGCCGCGATCGAGGCGGCGCGGCGGGCGCTTCCCGGGGCGCGGCACGTCGCCTGCTTCGACACCTCGTTCCACGCGACGATCGCTCCCGCCGCGTACGAGTACGCGTTGCCGCGGTCGTGGCGGGAGCGGTGGCCGCTGCGCCGGTTCGGGTTCCACGGCCTCTCGCACGCGTACGCGAGCCGGCGCGCCGGCCGAGCTCATGGGCCGCCCCGTGGGCGAGCTCGGGGTCGTCTCGTGCCATCTCGGTGCCGGGGCATCGTTGTGTGCCGTGCGCGCGGGCCGGTCGGTCGACACGACGATGGGGTTCACGCCGCTCGAAGGGCTCGTGATGGCCACCCGGGCCGGGTCGGTCGACCCGGGCCTCGTGCTCTGGCTGGTCGAGACGGGCGGACTGACGCGCGCACGAAGTATCGGAGGGACTCGAACACGACAGCGGGCTCGCCGGCCTGGCGGGGACCGCCGACATCCGCGAGATCGTGCAGCGCCGAGCCGGTGGCGACGCGGATGCCGTGCTCGCCTTCGACGTCTACGCGCATCGGTTGCGCCGCGAGCTCGGCGCGATGCGAGCCGCGGTCGAGCCGGGCGGGGTCGACGCCTACGTGTTCACCGGCGGGGTGGGGGAGCACGCCCCCGCGGTTCGCGGCGCGTGCGGGCTCGAGATCGACGCCGACGCGAACGCGGCGACGACCGGCGACGGCGAGATCAGCGCGCCGGGCGCGCGCGCCCGAACCTTCGTGGTGACGGCCCGCGAGGACCTCCAGATCGCGCGCGAGGTCCGGTCCGTGTTGGCCTGAGCCGGAGCCGGCGGAGCAAGATGCCGCAATGAGCGACAACGGATTCACGATCGTGTTCGTGCACGGCGTGTGGCACGGCGGCTGGTGTTGGGACGCGGTGCGCGAACGCCTCGCCGCCGAGGGGATCGCGACCGCCGCCGTCGAGAACCCGTCGGTGACGACACCGGGCGCGGATCTCGCGGCCGACGGCGACAACCTGCGGGCCGCGCTCGACGCCATCGACGGTCCGGTCGTGCTCGTCGGGCATTCCTACGGCGGCGCGGTGATCAGCGACGCGGGTGCGCACCCGAGTGTCGAGCGTCTCGTGTACGTCAGCGCGTTCTCGCTCGACGCGGGGGAGAGTGTCAGCCGGAACGCGTTGGAGGGCGGCGCCGACGCGCTCGCCGAGGCGATGCGCTTCGACGGAGACGCGGTGACGGTCGATCCCGCGCGCCGGGTCGAGTTCTTCTTTCACGACTGTGCACGCGACGTCGCCGAAGTTGCGGCCGCGCGGTTGGTCCCGATGTCGATGGCCGCCCTCACCGGACCGGCACGCGGCGCCGCCTGGAGGGAGAAGCCCACGACCTACGTCGTGTGCACCGACGACCGTGCGCTTCCCGTCGCCTTGCAGCGTTCGGCCGCGGCCCGCGCCGACGACGTCGTCGACATGGCGACGAGTCATTCGCCGTTCCTGAGCCGGCCGGACGAGATTGCCGGGGTGCTGGCGCGGCTCGCTACGCGCTGAGGATCTGCGCGAGCTCGCTCAGCGACGCCACCCGGTTGTAGTCGGCGTCGAGATGCAGTTGGAACGGATCCATCAACACGGGATGGAGTCCGGCGGCGCGCGCGCCGACGACGTCGATGCCGGGCATGTCGCCGACGTACCACGCGTCGTCCGCGGCGATCGCCATCGCGTCGAGCGCGAGGTGGAAGATGCGCGGGTCGGGCTTCATCACACCGACCGCGCCCGAGTCGATCACGCACTCGACCGCGACGCCGATGCCCGGGCCGACCTGCAGGATCTCGAGCTCCGCGAGACGCTGGCCGATGAGACCGTCGGCGTTCGAGATGATGCCCAGGCGCGTCCCGGTCGCTTCGAGCGCGCGGAGCCCGTCCCGGCAACCCGGGAGCTCGCGCAGCCACAGGCTCGCGTCGGCGAACTCACTGTCGAGGTGCTGGTGCACGTCCTCGCGCAGGTCGTCGGGCGTTCCGCACTCGGTCATGTAGCCGTCGAGATAGTCGCGCCAGCGTGACGCCCAGTCGAACTCGACGTCGTCGGCCGGGAACGCCTTGGCGCCCGCGTAGTGAGCGCGGTCGAGGATCTCCGCGGCCGGGGTGAGACCGGCGCGGGCGAACGCGCCCAGGATGCGGTCGTGGTCGGGGACGAAGAAGATCCCGCCGACGTCGAGCAGCACGGCTTTCGGGGGTGAGGGAAAGGCTGTCGGCACGGGGCCAAAACTATCGGGAGGCCCGAACCCGGCTGGTACCGTTGATGATCATGGAGTTCAGACGCATCAACGCTCTGCCGCCCTACGCGTTCGCGCAGATCGATGCGCTGAAGATGTCGCTGCGGCGGGCAGGCGAGGACGTCGTCGACCTCGCGTTCGGCAATCCCGACCTGCCGTCGCCCGACGTCGCCGTCGACAAGCTCGTCGAAGCAGTGCGCAACCCGCGCAACCACCGTTACTCGACGAGCAAGGGCATCCCGAAGCTGCGCGAGGCCCTGGCCGCGCTCTACGAGCGCAAGTTCGGCGTGACGCTCGACTTCGAGACCGAGATCTGCTCGACCATCGGTGCGAAGGAGGGTTTCTCGCACCTCATGCTCGCGCTGCTGGGCCCGGGTGACACCGCGCTCGTTCCGTCGCCGTCGTACCCGATCCACATCTGGGGACCGATCCTCGCGGGTGCCGGCGTGCACTACGTGCGCATGGGCCCCGATCAGAACTTCTTCGAGAACCTTCGGGGCGCCTACGAGCAGGCGTGGCCGCGCCCGCGGGTCATCGTCACGTCGTTCCCGCACAACCCGACGACGGCGTGTGTCGACCTCGAGTTCATGGCGCAGCTCGTGGAGTTCGCGCGTGAACGCGACATCATCGTCGTGCACGACTTCGCTTATGCCGATCTCGGCTTCGACGGTTACGAGCCGCCGTCGATCCTCCAGGTTCCCGGCGCGAAGGACGTCGCCGTCGAGCTGTACACGATGACGAAGTCGTTCTCGATGGCCGGCTGGCGGATGGGTTTCCTCGTCGGCAACGCCGAGATCGTCGCCGCACTCGCGAAGCTCAAGTCGTACCTCGACTACGGATCGTTCCAGCCGATCCAGATCGCGGCGACCGTCGCCATGAACGAGGCGCCCGATTTCCCCAAAGCGCAGAACGAGATCTACCGCGGCCGGCGCGACGCGTTGATCGACGGTCTCGACCGCATCGGCTGGCACATCGAGAAGCCCAAGGGGACGATGTTCGTCTGGGCCAAGATTCCCGAGCCGTACACCGAGATGACGAGCATCGAGTTCACGACGATGTGCATTCAGGAGGCCAAGGTCGCGCTCTCGCCCGGCAACGGCTTCGGCCCCGGTGGCGAGGGTTACGTGCGGTTCGCGCTCGTCGAGAACGAGAAGCGCATCCAGCAGGCGACGCGCCAGATCCGCAAGGGTCTCACCAAGCTCGGCTAGCGGCGCGTCGCCGAAGACCGCGGCGTTCGCGTCGACTCGTCAAGGTTTGGCTGCCGGATCGGTGCCGCTACGTGCCGGTCGTGTCGTCGCCGCGCGGCGGACTGGGCCGTGGTTCCGTTGATTTCTTGCGGCCACGGAACGGCCGGCGCTCCCGCAGCTTCTTGTGCACGTGCGCCGGCGCACGGCGTGCCCGATTGATGCCCGAAATCCCGATGCCGATCCACTGCGCCATGGGTCCTCGCTCCCGTCGCTGCCTGGAATGGTAGGTCCCGCTCCCAGCCCCGATGGTCCATCGTGATGAGGGACTATCGCCTCTGTCGAGGCCCGCGCCGTTGGCTGCACGATGAGAAGCATGGGCGAAGCCGACTATGGGAAGGGTGGTGCGCGATGAGCGGAAAATCCGATCAGGTGAAAGGCGAAGTCAAGGAGGTCGCCGGAGTCGTGACCGGCGACAGCGACCTCGAATCCGAGGGCAAGGCTGATCGCCGCGCGGGTGAGGCGAAGGAGAAGCTCGAGCACGCGAAGGACAAGGTCAAGGACGTGATCGACGAAGTCGAAGGCAAGGTCGAAGACGTGGTCGACAAGGCCAAGGGCGCGCTGCATCGGAAGTAGTCCGCCGAGACGAAATGTGCGGCGGCGTCTTCTACGGCCGAAGACAGGGAGGCAGTGATGTACATCGGTGTGGGAACGCTCGTAGTGATTCTGCTCATCGTGCTCATCGTGTACTTCCTACGGCGGGCGTAGGGGACGCCGCGTACCACGTCGAGTAGCCGGCTGTGGCGGCGCCGCGTGCGGAGCTCTCAGCGCGCGGCGGGCCCGCTGTCCTGGGTCGGAAGAACGACGCGGCAGCTCACCTTCGGGACGTCGAGGTCGAAGACTCCGAAGAACTGGGCGTCGACCGACCCGGTCGCGCTCCGTGCGCGCCGACGCGCGTGACGGGACGTTGTCGGCCTCCACCACGACTGTGCCGATCGCTTCCCCATGTCGTGTCGGAACATCGAACTCGACGGTCGCAATCAAGTTCGCCTTCTGACCGAGGCTGTTCGCGAGGTCGACGGTCGCGTTGAGGTTCTCTCCGTCGGTCGTGCACGAGGCCACGCGCGCGTCGCGGCTTTGCAGATACGTATCGGGTACGGGAGCCTTTGATCGGCGGAGGACGAGCACGATCGTGACGGTGACCAGCGCCACGACGACGACACGGAACGCGGTCCGTCGAATCCGCCAGTGCGGAGGCCGCTGCTGGACACCGACCATCGTCGCCCCCCCGTCCGAGATGGATGCTACCGAGCGGTGTGCAGAGGACTGATCACGATCGCGTGTGCTCGATCACGGGTTGGAGCGGACTATCCGCAGAGTCCTTCGAGACAGAACGCGACGCAGAGATCGGCGACTTCGTCGACGGGGAGGTTCGCGTCGATCAACGCGTGGCGCGTGAGCTCGGCGACGACGCCGTGGATCGCGTGCGCGAGGAGCGCAGGGTCGCGATCCGCGATCCGCCCGTCGACGATGCCGTCCTTCAGATGGCGGATCGTGTCGGCGATCGAGATCTCGCGGTTGCGGGCGAGGACGGGCGCGAACGTTTCGTCCGTCGCCGCGAACTGGATGATCGCGAAATACTCGCGGTGCTCGGCGAACCACGACAGTGAGGCGCGGATGCCGAGCTCGATGCGGCGCATCGGGTCGGCTTCGTCGCCGATGGCCTGCTGTTGGCGCTTGCGCAGGTCGTGGTTCGACGCCTTGAGCAACTCCGCGAGGAGTTCCTCCTTCGACGCGAAGTACCAGTAGAAGACGCCCTTGCCGACACCGAGGGCGGCGACGACGTCGGCCACGGACGTGGGGTGGTAGCCGCGCTCGGCGAACAAGCGGGCGCCGCACTCCATCAGTTGGTCCCGGCGCTCGCGTCCCCTCGGAGTGAGCTTGCGCCGCATCAGCCGAGCGTAGCGCCGGACTTGACCGCTCGGTCAATATCCGGGCCCGCTCGCGGGCGCTCGCCGGCACCGACCGCGCTCGATGTCATGCGCCGGTCAACTGTTGTTCGCGTGCCCGTGACAGCCCGGGAACCCACGCGCCATGTCGGGGGCGCACCATGAAGTCGTCGAAGGAGGACTCCATGCGCCACCTGCTCGTCAACCTTCTCCCCGCCAACCTCGTGCACGAGCTCGGAACCGGCCGGGCGCTCGACAACGCCCGCCGCGAGCAGGCGGAGGTCGCCCGCACGATTGCGATCGTCGACGCGCTCGCCGGCCGGCTCGCCGCCGGCGTCGTCTCCCCGGCTGCCGTCCCGAGCGCGGCGGCGGCCACGGAGCTCACGGCGGCCTGATCGCCGACACCGGCCGCGGTCGCGGCGTACGCTGACGCCGCTTGTACTGGATCGTCAAGTTCCTCGTCTCGCCGTTCGTCCGGGTGTTCGTACGCGTGCGTGTCGAGGGGCGCGAGAACGTGCCGCGCCGAGGTGCGGTCATCCTCGCGTCGAACCACCGTTCGTTCCTCGACTCGATCTTCATCCCGTTGGTGGTGCGGCGCCGCGTGACGTTCGTGGCGAAAGCCGAGTACTTCGACGACGCCAAGACGGCGTGGTTCTTCCGTAGCTGCGGGCAGATCCCGATCCGGCGCGAAGGCGGCAGCGCGAGCGAGCGGGCGCTGGCTTCGGCGACGGAGGTCCTGCGCGCGGGCAAGGTGTTCGGCATCTACCCGGAGGGAACGCGCACACGCGACGGCTTGTTGCACCGCGGGCACACCGGCGTCGCGCGCTTGGCGCTGCGGTGTGACGTCCCCATCGTGCCGATCGGCCTCATCGGCACCGACGACGTGCAACCGATCGACTCCCGGATGCCGAAGCTGTTCCGTCGGGTGACGATCCGGTTCGGCGAGCAGATCGATCCCGGCCGCTACTCCGGACGGGAGCACGACCGTCTCGCGCTGCGCGAGCTGACCGACGAGGTCATGTACGAGATCTGCCAGCTCTCGGGCTACGAGTACGTCGACACGTACGCCACGAAGCAGGCCGAGGACATCCCCACCGATACCGCGCGACATTGCGACCTACGCCGACGCGCGCGCACCGCAATCCGCCGCGTCGTAAGCGGCGCGGGATCAGACGCCGCGGTCGACGACCTTGACTCCGTCGAGGAGCGGGAACGCGCCGGCCTTGACGTTCGACGCGGTGAGGCAGAAGGCCGCGTTGTTGGCCGCCGCGGGCACGGTCACGCTGTATCGCGTCCACACCACGGGGAGCGCACCCGGGCCTCCCGCGACGGATTTCGTGTTGGCGCCGATCTGTACGACGAGGCGCGCCGATCCGGCGGTTGCGATCGCACCGAAGAACGACACGGCGTAACGGTGCCCCGCGATCGTGGGGATCGTCCGGCAGACCTTGCCGACGGGTGGGCCGCCCACGCCGTCCACCGGGTTGAGTGACAGGGCCTGCGCGCCCTGAGGCGGCGTCACGAGCCCGGCGAACGCCTGCAACAGAGCGACGCTTGCGCCGCTGACCTGCCAGCCGCCGAAGCTGCTACCCGCGGTGAACGTCCTCGCCTCGGACGTGATCCCGGGTCGCTCGAAGTTCCCATTCCCCTTCAACAGGTCGGTCGTCACCGCCGAGCTCGGCGCGGCGAGCACGACCGTCGATGCCAGTGTCACGAGTCCGAGGCAGACGATCTTGAGCCGGTTGGATGTCATGGTGCAAGCCTCTCCTGGATCGCCGCACGCGAATCGCGGTGCTGGGTGCTGCCGCATTCTCGCGGTCCGCGGGCGACCTCCGCCAGACTGGGCTCGGCCGGCGTGAGGGTCGCAGACGGGCAGCTCAGCGCTTCGGGCGCGACCGCCGGGAGCGCAGGGCGACCAGTCCGAGCCCGAATGTCACGCAGGCGACGCCGACCATCGCCCCTCGACCCGAGCTCGTACCGGTGAACGCGAGCGTGGGCGCGATCGTCGTCGGGGTCGTGGTCCCACCGGCCGAGGTGGCGCCGGCCGCGGACGGCGGCGGCGTCGGGCCGGTCGCTGCACCGATCGGTTGCGTCGTCCCCGACCCGGCGGCAGCCGTCGTCGGTGGCGCGGTCGCCGGCGTTGTCGCGGGGGTGGTCGTCGTCGCCGCGACCGGCTCCACGACGATCGTCCCCGACATCCCGATCCCGCCCGCGGCGCCGTGGATCTTGCAGTGATACGCGAACGTGCCCGCCTGGGTGAACGTGTGTTGGAACGTCGCACCGGCACCCATGCACGTCGGCGGGCAGTTCGGGCTCGAGTCGAACGAACCCCGGTCGGCGGTCACGCTGTGCGGGGTCGCGCTGCCGTCATGGACCCAGATGACCGTGTCACCGACGTGCACAGTCAGCTGGGCCGGGGCGAAGGTGAAGCCCGCCATCGAGACGGTGTGGGTGGTTGCGTACGCCGGTGTGCTCAGCGCGAGCACACCGACGACGAGCGCGGCGACGAAACCGAGCCGCACGGCGAGATCACGTGACATTGAGCGCGTTCGCCTTTGCCACGACGCCACCGTCGGTGTTCGTGAGTGTGAGACGCCGGTGCCCGGTCGCGGCGCCGGGCGAGACACTGATCGTCACGTTCAGGTGCGTTGCGCTCACGCGAACGGTCGACGCAACGGCGACGCCCGTACCCGAGTACTTCGCCTTGATGCCGGTGCGGAAGCCGGTACCGGTGACGGAGACGACCACGTTGCTCGCACCACGGGCCGCGCTTGCCGGCGAGGCCGTCGTGATCGTTGGCAGCGGGTCGACGGTGATGGTGCCGTGCATCGTCAAGTAGCCGTGGATCGCGCAGTAGTAGGTGTAGGTGCCGAGCCCGTGGAACGTGAACGCGTAGGTCTGGCCGGAGTTGATCGTTCCGCTGCCGAAACCGGTGTCGGTCCCCGTTCCACTCGTCACCCCGCACGCAAGCGTCGTGCACAGTGCCAGGATGTGCGGCGCGAACGTCGTGTTCGTCCACACGACCTGCACGCCACTCGCGACCGACCGGTCCATCGGCGAGAAGCAGAAGATGGTTCCGGTGCACGTCGACGTGATCGTGATCGGTTTCACCCTCGTCACCGCGGCCGTGGCGGGCGTGGATCCGGCGGCGGACAAGGCGCCCGATGCCGCGAAGAACAACGCGGCCCCGAGCGCGACCGCGGCCGTGACCGTAGACATCTTCCGACGCGTCAATACCGGCGCCCCCCATCCCTTGGCACTCGTTGACTACGGCGAGACGTACGGACGCGCGCCGGCGATGGTTCAAGCGCGGCTGAAGAAATCGCTACTCGTGCGACCAGTTCCGGGAGCGCTCCACGGCGCGGCACCATGCATCGCGGCGTGCCGCCGCTTGCGGATCGTCGACGGCGCTCGGGTCGAACGACGCGTCCGCCCGCCACCGCGCGTTCACCGACTCCGGCGAGTCCCAGACGTCTTCGGCGAGACCGGCGAGGAACGCCGCGCCCAGCGCGGTGGTCTCCTGGATCTCGGCCCGCCGGACCGGGACCCCGAGCACGTCGGCCTGGAACTGGCACAACAAGTCCATGACCGATGCGCCGCCGTCGACGCGCATCTCCGCCGGCGCGGTGCCGCTCGCGTCGGTGATCGCGTCGACCACGTCCGCGGTCTGGAACGCCATCGCCTCGACGACGGCGCGGGCCAGATGCGCGCGCGTCGTGCCCCGCGTGATGCCGACGATCGTCCCGCGCGCGTAGGGGTCCCACCACGGCGAGCCGAGACCGGTGAACGCGGGAACGACGTAGACGCCGCCGGTGTCGGGGACGGACGCGGCGAGCGGGCCGATCTCGGACGCGTCGGCGATGACACCGAGCCCGTCGCGCAGCCATTGGATCGCGGCGCCGGTCACGAAGATCGCGCCTTCCATCGCGTAGGTGACGGCGTCGGGGGCGAGCGACCACGCGACGGTCGTCAGCAGACCGTCGACCGGCTCCGGGAGGGTGTTGCCGACGTTCGTGAGGACGAAGGACCCGGTGCCGTACGTGTTCTTCGTCATGCCCGGAACGACGCAGGCCTGGCCGAACAGGGCGGCCTGCTGATCGCCCGCGATGCCACTCACCGGAACGCGCGAGGCCTGCCGCGTGCTCGGGCGCGGTCGTGCCGAACCGCCCGCTCGAAGGCGTCACCGCGGGAAGGCACGGGCGCGGCACGTCGAACAGCGCGGCAGAGCTCGTCGGACCACGCACGCGTGCCGATGTCGTAGAGCATCGTCCGGCTCGCGTTCGAAGGGTCGGTCGCGTGCACACCGCCGGCGGGCCCACCCGTCAGCTTCCACAACAGCCACGTGTCGACCGTGCCGAACATGAGGTCGTCATCGACGGTGACGCCGCCGTCGTGGAGGAGCCACGAGAGCTTCGACGCGGAGAAGTAGGGATCGAGGACGAGCCCGGTCGCGCGGCGGATCATCGGCTCGTGCCCGGCGGCGCGCAGCTCGTCGCAGCGTTCCGCGGTGCGCCGGTCCTGCCAGACGACGGCGCGGGCGCGCGGCCGGCCGGTGCGGCGGTCCCAGAGGACGACGGTCTCGCGCTGGTTCGTGATGCCGATCGCCGCGATCGTGTCGCCCCGGTCGCGGACCTCGCGCACGACGTCGCCGAGCGTCTCGGTCGTGACGTTCCAGATGTCGTCGGCGTCGTGCTCGACCCATCCGGGGCGCGGGAAGTGCTGCGGGAACTCGCGGTAGGAGCGGGCGCGCGGCCGGCCGTCCTCACCGACGACGAACGCACGCACGCCGGTGGTGCCGGCGTCGATCGCGATCACGCTGCGCATGGCATCCCGCCGGTCAAGCGTCCTCGTCGGCACGGGCCTGCGCCGGTTCGCCGTCGCCCGGTTCGCCATCGTCCGGTTCGCCGTCGTCGTCCGGTTCCCCGGGGGTGTCCGGGCGACGACCGCGGCGGCGAAGTAGCGCGCCGCGGTCCGTCGCGGCGCATCTCGATCAGGAGTGCCGGTCCGTGACGGTCGACGATCCGCAGGCACCGGCCGCGCGGCGTGACCTCGCGCGTCACGGTGATGTCGGCGAGCCGGACCGAGTAGACGCATCGGCGCGGGCGGCGGCTGAAGAAACCCGTCGTCACGAGGAGCAGCGACGTTTCCGTCAGGACGGCGAAGTCGAACGTGCGCGCCCCGAACAGTCGGTGCAGCCGAGTCTCGCGGGATGCCCAGCCGCGGGCCCAGGCCACGAAGGGCTCCCGGGTCTCGACGACTGCCCGCAGACGAGGCTCGACGTCGTGCGTCACGCGGCGTCACCGCCTCGTCGGGCGCAACTGAATCTTCCGGTGTCTGGTCCATCGAGTGACGCCCGCCGCACGGACTCGCGGCAGGATAGGGCAAACCAGAGGAGGCAGCGATGCGGATCGGCATGCTGACGGGTGGCGGTGACTGCCCCGGGCTCAATGCGGTGATCAGGGCGGTCGTGCGCAAGGGCGTCGGCGAATACGGGCACTCGATCATCGGGTACCGGCACGGCTGGCGGGGCCTGATCGCAGGACGAGTCGATCGACCTCTCGCTCCCGTCCGTGCAGGGGCTCCTCCCGCGTGGCGGCACGATCCTCGGAACCTCGCGCACGAACCCGTACAAGTCGGACGACGGGCCGACGCAGGTGCTCGCGACGCTGGAGCCGCGACCGCATCGACGCGCTCGTCGTGATCGGCGGCGAGGACACGCTGGGCGTCGCGCTCGAAGCTCGCGGGCGAGGGCGTGAACGTCGTCGGCGTACCGAAAACGATCGACAACGACCTCTCGGCGACCGACTTCACCTTCGGCTTCCACACCGCGGTGCAGACCGCGACCGACGCCATCGACCGCCTGCACACGACCGCGGAGAGTCACGACCGCGTGATGGTCGTCGAGGTGATGGGCCGCCACGCGGGATGGATCGCGATGTACGCGGGGATGGCCGGCGGCGCCGACGTCATCCTCGTGCCCGAGGAGCCGTTCGACATCGAAGAGGTCTGCCGCCGCCTCGTGCACCGCCACCAGCAGGGCGCGAACTACTCGATCGTCGTGGCCGCGGAGGGCGCGACGTCCGATCGAAGGCACGATGGAGCTGCAGACCGGCGAGATCGACGAGTTCGGTCACGTCCGCCTCGGCGGCATCGCGCAGCGGCTCGCCACGGAGATCGAGCAGCGCACCGGCTTCGAGGCGCGCATGACCGTCGCTCGGGCACCTGCTCCGCGGCGGCAGCCCGACCGCGTACGACCGCGTGATCGCGACCCGCTTCGGGATCGAGGCGATCGACGCGGTGCACGAAGGCGACTTCGGCGACGATGGTCGCGCTGCACGGCACCGACATCGTGCGGGTCCCGATCGAGGAGGGCGTCGCCGAGCTCAAGACCGTCGACCCGAAGCTGTTCGAGACCGCGGCGGTGTTCTTCGGCTGAGCGCCCGCGCCGGTAGCATCGGCCCGGTTATGGGGCGCGCGCTCGACGATCTCATCGACCTGCTCGAGCTCGAGCAGCTCGAGGTCAACCTGTTCCGGGGCGTGAGCCCCGACGAGGACCGCCAGCGCGTGTTCGGCGGGCAGGTCGCGGGCCAGGCGCTCGTCGCCGCCGGCCGGACCGTCGACTCGGACCGGCGGGTGCACTCGCTCCACGCCTATTTCCTGCGGCCCGGCGATCCCCGGATTCCCGATCGTCTACGACGTCGACCGCATCCGCGACGGCCGCAGCTTCACGACCCGGCGTGTCGTCGCGATCCAGCACGGCCGCGCCGATCTTCAACCTCTCGGCCTCGTTCCACATCGACGAGCCCGGGCCCGAGCACCAGTACCCGATGCCCGACGCGCCCGATCCCGAAACGCTGCCGACGATCCGCGAGCGCCTCGAGCCGTACGCCGATCGGTTCCCGCCCGACTTCCTCGAGTGGATCCGGCGCGAGCGACCGATCGACACGCGTTCCGCACGGCTGCCGCGCTGGCTCGACCCCGACCCGAGCCACGCGCGAGCCGGAACAGCTCGTGTGGTTCCGCGCCGACGGCAAGCTCCCGACGACCCGCTGCTGCACGCGTGCGTGGTCGCGTACGCGTCCGACCTCACGCTGCTCGACACCGCGGTGATGTCGCACGCCCGTTCGTGGGACGACGACCGGTTCATGATCGCGAGCCTCGACCACGCGATGTGGTTCCACCGGCCGCTCCGCGCCGACGAGTGGCTCCTCTACCACCAGAAGAGCCCGTCGGCGCAGGGCGCGCGGGGCCTCGCCGAAGGGTTCATCTACCGCCACGACGGCGCGCTCGCGACCACGGTGATCCAGGAAGGTCTGATGCGGCCGGTGAAGCCCGGTTGGCAGGAAACGTGAGCCGCGGTCGACCTCCGCTCCGACACGGTCACGACACCGACCCCGGAGATGCGGCGGGCGATGGCCGACGCCGAGGTCGGCGACGACGTCTACGGCGAGGACCCGACGGTCAACCGGTTGCAGTCGCTCGCGGCGGCGCTGCTCGGCAAGGAGGCCGCGCTCTACGTTCCGTCGGGGACGATGGCGAACCAGCTCGCCATCCGCGTGCTCGCCGACGCCGGGCACCGAGGTGCTGTGCCCCGACCGCGCCGCACGTCTACCGCTACGAGGCCGCGGCCGCGCCGCTGAACAGCGGCGTGCAGATGCACCCGTTGTGGGACCTTCCCGACGGCATCGGCGCCGCGGTCGAAGGCATCGCGCATCATCTGCCGCGCCGAGTCATGCTCGTGCTCGAGAACACGTACATGGCGTTGTCGGGCGCGCCCATCGCGCGCCGACGAGATGGCGACGCTCGTGCCGGCTCGCGCACGACGGCGGCTTGCGCGTCCATGTCGACGGCGCGCGGATCTGGAACGCGGCGATCGCGCTCGGGCACCGTCGCCGCGCGAGCTCGTCGCGCCGCGCCGACACGGTCATGTTCTGCCTCTCGAAGGGTCTCGCGCGCGCCGGTCGGCTCGTTGCTGTGCGGACCCGCGGCCGTCATCGCCGAAGCGCGCGCGTTCCGCGTCGCGGCTGGGGCGGCGGCATGCGGCAGGCGGGTGTGATCGCGGCCGCGGGCATCGTCGCGCTGGAGACGATGGTCGAACGGCTCGCCGACGACCACGCCGCGGGCCCGCCGGCTCGCCGACGCGCTCGCGCGAGCGGTGGCCGGGCAGCGTCGACCCGGCGGCCGTGCGCACCAACATCGTGTGCGCCGACCTCGCGCGCCTGCCCGCCCGCTTCGTCGAACGGCTCGGCGAGCGGGGAGTGCGCGTCGGGACCATCGACCCGCGCACCGTCCGCTTCGTCACCCACAAGGACGTCGACGACGACGCCGTCGCGCGCGACGCTCGGCGCCTTCGACGCGATGCGGGACCGGCTGACGTTGCTGCACGACGAGATTCCCGAGCGCGTGCTCGCGGTCTATGCCCATCCCGACGACCCCGAGATCTCGGCGGGCGGCACGCTCGCGCGCTGGGCCGACGCGGGCGCCGAGGTGCACGTCGTCGTCACGACGCGCGGCGACAAGGGCACGAACGATCCCGACGGCCGACCTCGACGCGCTCGTGCGGTTGCGGATCGAGGAGACCGCGGCCGCGGCGACGCGTGCTCGGGGTCACGGAGCACCACCACCTCGACCATCCCGACGGTGAGATCGTCGACGACCGGGCACTGCGGCTCGAGCTCGTGCGCCTGATCCGCACGGTCCGGCCCGACGTCGTGTGCTGTCCCGACCCGACCGCCGTCTTCTTCGGCGACGCGCTACGTCAACCATCGTGACCACCGCATCACCGGTTGGGCCACGCTCGACGCGGTCGCGCCCGCGGCGGGAAACCCGCACTACTTCCCCGAGCTCACCGCCGTTGGTCTCGACACGCATCAGGTGCGCGCCGTTGTACGTCTCCGGGCACCTTCGAGCCCAACGTGTGGATCGACATCGGTTCGACCCTGGAACGCAAGATCGAGGCGCTCTTCTGTCACGCGAGCCAGCTCGTCGAGACCGGCGACTGGTTCCGCGAGTTCCTGCGGGAAGGCGCGATCGCCGCGGGACGTGTCGCCGGGGTGCAGTTTCGCGGAGGCGTTCCGCCGCATCGCGTTGGCATGAGCCGGTCCTCGCCGATCGATGCTCCGTCGGGCAGTATGCGGCGCATGACGAACTGTCGCGACGCGTTGCTCGGGTTCCGGCCCGGGGTAGGACGTGAACGCCGAGGAGCTACGGGCAGGCGCCGACGCGATCGCCTGGTATCACTCCATCGATCTCGGCCAGGGCGTCGTCACGCACGGCACGTCGACGCCGTCGGTCCGGCTCACCGACGACCAGCTTCCCGACTTCACCGGGCGCACCGTGCTCGACATCGGCACCTGGGACGGGTACTACGCGTTCCTCGCGGAGCGCCGCGGTGCGAGGCACGTCGACCGCGCTCGACCATTACGTGTGGGGCGTCGACATCCCGGCCCGTGAGCGCTACTGGCAGGAGTGCCGGGACGAGGGCGTCCTGCCCGACCACAGCCCGCGACGCGGACGAATTCTTCCGACCGGATCTCCCCGGGTCGCCGCGGCTTCGATTTCGCGCACCGTCTGCTCGAAAGCAAGGTCGAACCGGTCGTCGCCGACTTCGCGACGACGGATCTCGAACCGCTCGGCACCTTCGACGTCGTGCTCTATCTCGGGGTGCTGTACCACATGATGGAGCCGCTGACCTGTCTGCAACGGCTGCGGCAGGTGACCCGTGAGGTCGCGGTCATCGAGACCGTGGCGCTGCACGTCCCGGCATTGCCGGAGCACGGTCTGCTCGAGTTCTTCGCGGCCGGCGACCTCAACCGCGACTTCGGCAACTGGTACACGCCCACGATCGTGGCGCTCCACGGCCTTGCGCTCGCCGCGGGATTCTCACGCGTCGAAACGGTCAAGGGCCCGCCCGCGTGGCCGCATCCCCAACCGGATCGAGCGGGTCGTCAAGGCTGCGAGTCGGGCGGGGGGAACCCGCTTTGGTGCACTACCCGGCCCGCGGTCCACGCCTTCGTGTAGGCCGCTCGCGGTTCGCCGACGCGATTGCCGCTACGAACCGGTCGCGAGGTTGTACGCCACGGTCTGGGTGGCGCCGCCCGAGATGCGATAGCGGAACGCCATCGTGATGAAGTTCAGCGAGAACGACTCCGACGGCGTGTCACCGCCGCTGCTCATCGAGAACGACGAGAGGAGCGTCTGCGTGAGGTCGATCTGGAGGAAGTCGAACGGAGTTCCGCCGGCTCCGCTGAGATCGGTGAAGAACAACGAAGCGTTCGCGCCGGTGTTCCCGCGCAACGACTGGTTCAGCAGCGGCAGGCTGAACTTGTCGGTCTGGTGCGTGAGGGTGATCTCGCTGACGCTCGGCTGCCCGCCGGTGCGGGTGCCGCCCAGGGGGTTCGAGAACGCCCGGCTCACACCGAACTGGAACGAGCTGATCGGCACGTCGTTCGCGTGATCCGCGGTGACGGCGCCGGTCGTGATGCCGGCGTAGTGCAGGTGGATGCCCTGCGCCGTCGAGGCGGCCAGCAGCAGATCCGACACCGAGTACTTCTTCGTCGCAGCCGGCGCGGTCGCGCTATGCCGGGACGCGGCGCTGCTCCTGCCACCGACGGCAAAGCCGACGCCCAGCGCGGCGACGACCAGCGCGGCGACGAGCAGCTTGCGGATCGACGTGCGAATCGCGACATCCATGTACGAGGCCCTTCCGCCCGAGGGCCCGAAAATGTCGGCCCGACCGGCGATTGCTACGCGGGCGCGGCGTCGTCTGTCAAGGCGGGGCGAGTGCCGATGGCACGTACCCTCCGCGGCCAGGCACGATGGCTCCGGACGCGCATCGCCGTTCGGACACGTGGTGACCGCACGAGCGCGAAACGGAAAGGCAGAGGCATGAAGAGCAATCGTTCGATTCCGGCGGCCACCGTGGTGCCCGTCCTGATCTATCCCGACGTGCGCGCGGCCGTCGCGTGGCTCGGCGCGGCGTTCGGATTCGTCGAGCGGGTCCGGATCGGTGAGGACCACCGTTCCCAACTCGCGGTCGGGGACGGCGCGGTCATTCTCGGCGACGTGCGGGGTGAACGCCGGCCGCCGCGACCCGACGAGGTGACCCATTCGGTGATGGTCCGCGTCGACGACGTCGACGCCCACTGCGAACACGCGTCGGCCAACGGCGCGGCGCATCCTCATGGCACCCACGACGTTCGAGTACGGCGAACGGCAGTACACGGCCGTCGATCCCGCCGGGCACCAGTGGACCTTCTCCGAGACGCTCGCCGACGTCGCGCCCGAGGAATGGGGCGGCATCTCCGCGCCGGCGCCGTGAACCGCCGAGGTCAGGGACTCGGCTTCGGTGCGTGTCCGCGCCATTCGGACTGCGCCCGCAGGACGAGGATCGCGATCGTCGCGGCGCCGACCGCGGCGAAGATCGTTCCGCCGAGCGCCGCGAACAGCTC
This sequence comes from uncultured Actinomycetes bacterium, assembly GCA_963829195.1. Classification (GTDB taxonomy): domain Bacteria; phylum Actinomycetota; class Acidimicrobiia; order IMCC26256; family PALSA-610; genus PALSA-610. The sequence goes on along the minus strand of CAWHHS010000004.1, from coordinate 223,040 downwards.
CTTCACGGCGCACGAGGGCACGTGGGCCTGGAACCCGCGGATCTGCTCGAGGAGCTGTTCGGCCCGCGTGGGTGTGTTCGGGCACGTCGACGCCACGAGGCTGTAGCCGATCAGGCCGCCGAGCGAGCCGGAGATCGCGATGGCCGCGAACATCGTGCCGAGCGGTCCGCGGCGGGGCAGGTTGGGGTGCTCCGGCGTGATGTCGACAGGCACGGGCCGATCGTACCGGCGGGCCGCGCGGGCGGGTGAAGCGGGCGCGCGGGATCGGCGTGCGAGCGCGAGAATGTCGCGGTGCAGGAGTGGACGGTCGCCGGAGGATTGCTCGAGACGCCCGACGGTGTGCTCCTCGTCCGGAACCTGCGGCGCGGTGGCGTCGAGGACTGGAGCACGCCGGGTGGCGTGATCGACGCCGACGACGCCGACCTGCTCGCGGGCCTGTCCCGCGAGGTCGAGGAGGAGACCGGCCTGCGCGTGAAGGAATGGACCGGGCCGCTCTACGAGGTCCGTGCCCACGCGCCCGACATGGGTTGGCGGATGCGATGCGAGGTGCACCTCGCGGTCGGCTTCGAGGGCGACGTCAACGTCGACGATCCCGACGGCATCGTCGTGGAGGCGCTGTTCGTCCCCGCGGCGGAGTGCGAGGCGTTGCTCTCGTCGTGCGCACCGTGGGTCGGCGAGCCGTTGGCCGCGTGGCTCCGTGATCGATGGGAGCCGGGCAGCGGGGTCGACTTCAGCTACGACGTGTTCGGTACGAGCCGCGCCGACATGCGCGTCGTCCGCGCCGCCGAATGACCGCACCGGCGTGACCGAGTGACGGTGCGCGGCGAGGCGACGATCCTGCACGTCGATCTCGACGCGTTCTTCGCCGCGGTCGAACAGCTCGACGACCCGATGCTCCGCGGGCGGCCCGTGATCGTGGGAGGTCTCGGCAACCGCGGCGTGGTGAGCACCGCGAGCTACGAAGCGCGGGTATTCGGCGTTCGCTCGGCGATGCCCATGGCGCGCGCCCGGGCCGCGTGCCCGCAGGCGACCTTCGTCTCGCCGCGCATGACCCGGTACGCGGAGAAGAGCAAGGAGGTCATGGCGATCCTCGCGTCGACCTCGCCGCTCGTCGAGCAACTCTCGATCGACGAGGCCTTCGTCGACGTCGCCGGGGCCCGGCGGATGCTCGGGTGCCCGGCGCAGGTCGCGCACACGATCAGGCAACGCGTGCTCGACGAGGTCGGCCTGCCGATCTCCGTCGGCGTCGCGTCGACCAAGTTCCTCGCCAAGCTCGCGAGCGATCTCGCCAAGCCCGACGGAGTGCTCGTCGTGGAGGTCGGGACCGAGCTGGACTTCCTCGCGCCCTTGCCGGTGTCGCGCCTGTGGGGTGTCGGCCCGGCGACGATGACCAAGCTCGAACGCATGGGCCTGCGCACGATCGGCGACGTGGCCGCGGTCGACGAGCAGCTGTTGGTGCAGGCGCTCGGTGCAGGACTCGGGCGTCACCTCCACGCACTCGCCCGCAACGACGACGAACGCGCAGTGGTGCCCGAACGCGACACGAAATCGATCGGCGCGGAGGAGACCTTCGCCGCCGATCTGCACACCGTCGCGCAGTGCGAGCGTGAGATCGTGCGGCTCGCCGACCGCGCCTGCGCGCGCCTTCGGACCTCGGGCCTGAGCGCACGCACGGTGAACCTCAAGATCCGTTTCGGCGACTTCGAGACCCGAACCCGCGCCCGGACCCTCCCGCAGGCGACCGACGTGAGCATCACCGTCCTCGACGTGGCGCGCGCACTGCTCGCGGAATTCGACGTCGGTCGGGGAGTGCGCCTGCTGGGGGTGTCGCTGTCGCAGCTCGACGCAGCCCCGGTCACGCAGCCGACGCTCGATCTGGGGGGCGACGCGCAGAGCGAAGGGCAGCTCCGCACCGAGCGCCGCGCCGCGGTCGAACGGGCCGTCGACGAGGTACGCGATCGCTTCGGCCTGCGCTCCGTCGGTCCGGCGGCACTCGTCGAGACGAACGACGAACGGCGAGCGGCCCGATGATCCGCATCGGTCTCGTCGGCTGCGGGCACATCGGCACCGTGCACGCGGTGGCACTGCAGCAGCTCGCCGACGCCGACCTGATCGACGCGCGCCTCACCGCGACCTTCGACGACGATCCGCAGCGCGCGGCGAAGGTCGCCCGCCACCACGGCGGCGAACCGCACGCGACGATCGGGGGTCTGCTCGACGCGGTCGACGCGGTCTGGGTGTGCACCTGGACCGCCGCGCACCTCGCCGCGGTGGAAGCCGCGGCCGACCGTGGCCTCGCGATCTTCTGCGAGAAGCCGCTCGCGCCCGATGTCGCGACCGCGACCCGGGTTGCGGCCGCGCTCGAACGGGTCCCGCACCAGGTCGGGCTCGTGCTCCGGTGGGCGCCCGTGTTCCGCAACCTGGCGGCCGCGGTCGCGTCCGGGGAGCACGGGCGCGTGCTCGCGGCGGTCATGCGTGACGACCAGTACTTCCCGGTGCAGGGCCTGTACGGGTCGACGTGGCGCGGCGACGTCGCGCACGCGGGCGGCGGCACGCTCATCGAGCACTCGATCCACGACGTGGACGTCCTGCGGTTCACGCTGGGTGATCCGGTGGAGGTCGCCGCGCGCACCGCGTCGCGGTTCGGCTATCCGGGGATCGAGGACACCGCGGCGATCACCTTCACCTACGCCGACGGGTCCGTCGCCCAGCTGACGAGCATCTGGCACCAGGTGCTCAGCCGCGAATCGAGCCGCCGGCTCGAGGTGTTCTGCGAGAAGGCGATGCTCTGGACCGACGACGACTACCTGGGCCCACTGCACGTCGAGACCGACGACGGTGACCGGGTCGTGGAGGCGCAGCCACCCGCCTGGAGCAGCCGCTTCACCCTGCCCGACGTCTACGCGAAGGCGCTGGCGCAGTACGCGGAGCCGTCGAAGGCGTTTCTCGACGCGCTCGCGCGTTTCCGCTCGCCGGTCGCCGCCCCGGACGCCGGCCCGGTCGGCGCGGAACCGTGGGCGGTCGGTCGCCCCCGCGCCGCGGACGCGCTCGCCGCGCACCGGCTCGTCGACCTCGCCTACCGCTCCGCGGCCGATTCCGGACTGCCCAAATCGGTCGGCTGAGCGCCGTCGCGGGCCCTTCCGGCGCCCCACGCGTTGTTGGCCCCTTCCCGCTGCGCGAGAATGGCTTCCATGCCGCTCTCCGACGAAGAGCAGAAGATCCTCCGCGAGATCGAAGCGAACCTCAACGCGACCGATCCCGCCCTCGGCGAACGGGTTTCGCGCACCACCCTGTACCGCCATTCGGCCCGCATGATCCGCTGGGCCGCGCTCGGTCTCCTCGGCGGGTTGGTCTTGCTCGTCTTCACCTTCGCGTCGGAGGTCTGGGTGGGGGCGATCGGATTCGCGGTGATGCTCGGCTGCTCGCTCGTGATCGAGCGTCACGTCCGCAAGCTCGGCCGGGCCGGGCTCGAGACGCTCACCGGCGGCCTGCGCGCCCAGGGCGGTCTGCGCGGGATGTTCGGCGATCGCGGCCGGCAGTGGCGCGATCGCTTCCGGCGCGACGACTCCTGAAGTCCCGGAACGTGGGATTCTCGCCGGCGCAAGCGGCCCGTCTTTCCGGCTGCACGGTCGCGCAGCTTCGGCACTGGTCCCGGTCGGGGCTCGTCGAGCCCGAAGCGGAGGGGGAGGACGGCACCTACGGCTTCCGTGACCTCGTCGCGTTGCGCGTCGTACGGTCGATGCTCGACACCGGCCTCTCGTCCGCGCGTATCCGCGTCGCGGTCGCGGCCGTCCGCGACGCGGGCCACGACCTGTCGAGCCTCCGGCTGATCACCGACGGCCGCAACGTGTGGGCGTGCCACGACGACGGCGAGATCCTCGACGCGTTGCGCGCCGGCCAGCTCGCGCTGTTCGTCGCGGTCGATCAGGTCGCCGCCGACGTCGACTCCGATGTCCGTGCGTTCAGTCTCGAGCGCGCCGAGTTCGTCGACCGTCTCACCGCTCGAGGCTGACCGACTCCGGCTCCGGTTCGGGAACGGCCGCGGGCGCGCGGCGCAACACCGACGCGGCCCGCGTCCGCCAGCGGCGCGTCCGGGGGACACTCGACCGCAACGCGACCGCGATCGCGTCGACCTCCGCCCAGGCCTCGTCGGCCTCGCTCGACGACGGCGATTCGGGCGAATACATCGCCGCGGTGTGTAGGCGGGCGAGTCCCATGAGCGGGGGCCCGGCCGCGCCCGCGCCGAGCGCGGGTGCCTGACGCAGCGCGAACTCGAGCGAGGTCGTCGACGGCTTGCGTTCGATCCCCGCGGCCGCCAGGCGTTCCAAGGCCTCGTTCCACGCCCCGAGCACTCGGCGCCGGGCGTCCGGATCGTGGCGCCGGCCGCGGGTCCGGCGCCAGGCCCCGAACCCGAGCGCGGCGAGCGCGAGGACGACGAGGCCCACGATCACGGCGAGTGCGACGAGCAGCGCGGTGACGACGTGGTCGCGCGTGTGCGACTGCTTCGGCGCGGTCGACGGCGGGTCCACGTTGATCTTCTTCGGCGTCGGGTTCGGGATGAGCGCGACCGATGTGGGAGTCGGCGACGCCACCGAAGTGGGGGTCGTGGTGGTCGTCGCGCCCGACCCGCCCCCCGGTCCGGAGCTGCCGAAGCCGGTCACCGGGTCGACCCGACCGGGAGTCGGTTCGAAACGGAACCAGCCGACGGTCGGTCCGAGCCACACCTCGGGCCAGGCGTGCGCGTCCTTCTGTTCGACGTGCCAGAGACCGTCCGGACCGAGCGTGCCGCGCTGGTAGCCGACCGCGACTCGCGTCGGAAGACCGACCGCGCGCGCGAGCTCGGCGAACGCGGACGCGTACTGCTCGCAGAAGCCGCGGTGCGTGTCGAAGAGGAACTTGTCGAGCGCGCCCGCGTTCGTGCCGAGGTTGACGCTCGTGTCGTAGGCGAACGGCGCGTGCTGGAAGATCTTCATCAGCGCGATCGCCTTGTCGTACGGCGTCGTCGCCGACGTGGTCACCGACTCGGCGAAGGCCCGGGCCCGGCGCGAGAAGTTGTCCGGCAGTGCGAGATCGGCCGCCATCGCACCGAGGTCGTCGAAGGTCACCGCTTCGAGCACCGACTGGTCGGGATCGGCGACTTCCGACTGGACGTTGTAGGTGAGTCCCGCCAACGGGTTGTCGAGGAACAGCGACGTCGAGCCCGGCAGCACCTGTGAGCCGGGCACGTCGATTTCCACGGGCCGGTACGCGGCGGGGAGCCAGCGGGCGTCGATGTTGGCGAGCTGGAAGGTCTGCGTCACGATCGTCGTGCCGGGGTTGTGGGTGGGCCCCGGAAGCTTCGACGCCGACTTCTGGTCGGAGTTGAGGCCCCAACCGTCGTCCTGGAACTGGTCGAGCGCGATGACGCGCCAGTAGTTGCCGTTCTTCTCCGTCGTGCGGACGGTGAAGACCTCCTGGGTGGATTCCTTCCCCGTGAGCTTCGCGCCCACCGACACGAGCGGTGAGAGCACGTTCAGCACGCTCGAACCGCGGCCGCTCCCGAGCGACCGGTACTGGATCACCGCCGCTCCACGCGCGCCGGGGAGACCCGGTCCGAGCACGATCGCCGCGGCAACGACGAGCGCGCCGACTGCCGCGCCGCCCGTGACGAGTTGCGAGCGGCGGTTGCGCGAGCTCTGGAACCACGTGCGGCGCGTCTCCATGTCGGCCTGCTGCAGCGCGACCAGGTACTCGATGACGACCAGCGCGTAGACGGCGGTCGTCGGCGCCCACCGGCCCGAGCCGAGCGCGCAGATCGCGACGAACAACGCGATGCTCGGGCCGATCGCGCCGACGGGGGCCTCCAATCGGCGCGCGGTGAACTCGGTGGCGAGAGCGACGAGGAACGTCGCGATGACCGCGAGCATCAGTGCGGCTCCGGCCGGATCGACCGGGACCACCGCGGAGCGCAGGATGTGCGGGGCGCGGGCGAGGTCGTGCAGCGCGGCCGTGATCGCCCCCGGCGTGGGGATCCCCGCGATCGTCTCGGAGGGGTCGTCGACCAGGATTGCGAGCCACGCACCGACGAACAGCGAGCCCGCGATCACCGCGTACGGGTTCCAGCGCCGGACCTCGCCGAACGTGAGGATCGCGGCCGGCAGCGCGGCCGCGAGCAGCAACGGCGCGATCCACGTCCCTCCGGCGAAGACCCGGGCGAGGGCGAGCGTCGCCCCGCCGGTCAGGACCGCGCGGGCGACGGTGACGGAGGAAGACTGCCGGCGCGCTGCCACCGCAGCACCGCCTCGTTCCAGGAGTTGGGGAAGGGACGTTCGTCGTGGGGGACGACGAGCGTTCGGAATCGCCGCGTGCGCGGCACGCTCGGCGCCGAGTGATCGGCGGTCGGGACGGAGACGAGGAGCCCACCGTCGCGTACGAGCAGCCCGAGGCTGGCGAGGTCGGGACCGAGGAGCTCGCCCGTCACCGCGACGAGCGCGCTCGACCGGCGCCGCGTCGACGCGATCAGGAGCCGGTCGGCGCCGTGCGGCTCGACGATCGCGAGCTCGTCCATGACGTGCGCGAGATGCCGGCGGCCGGGCGCGCCGATCGTCATGCCGGTGCTCCACGCGACCTCGAAGGGCCGGCCGGCGCGGTCGAGCGCGGTCGCGATCGACGCGACCGCCTCCACCGCACGTTCGAACGAGGCGCGGTCGTGGGCGACGGGACGCACGTCGAGCATCAACAGCACCGGTGCGCGGCGCCGGGTCTCGTTCTGGCGCATCATCAGGTGACCGCGCCGTGCCGTCGATCGCCAGTGCACGTGGCGCAGGTCGTCGCCGGGCGCGTACTCGCGCAGCGTCATGAAGTCGCCGCTCGTCTCGACCCGGGCCCTGACCGCCGGGTGGTCGCGGTCGAGGTCGAGGCCGCCGATGTCGGGCGGCGGCGCGATCTCGTGCACGCGGCGGGTACACGATCACCTGTTCCGTCCCGAGGAGCCGGCGGCTCGCGGAGACGAGACCGAACGGATCGGTGAGCGTCGCCCGCAACGGCCCGATCTCGAAACGGCCGCGCCGGTCGGTGGGGAACCGGTACGCGGCGCGGGCGTGCTCGCCCGGACCGAGGGGCGCGAGCAGGAACCGGGCCGCGCGGCGGCCCTGGTCGAATGCGTCGGCGATCGCGACGGTCGGGCAGCGGCCCGTCGCGGTGACGACGAGATCGACCCGGCCCTCCACACCCACTTGGAGCAGTTCCTTGAGGGCCCGGCGGGCGACGAGGGCGGGCGTCCTCACCCGAACCCACACATACGCGCCGATCAGCAACAGCGCACTTGCCGCGGCCAGCACCGCGAGCTGGACGAGCCCGAGCAACCGGCCGCCGACGTAGAGCCCGACGGTCGCACCGACGAACGACCATCCGCGTCGGGTCAGCATCGGCCGGTCGCGCTCAGTCTGCGCGGTTCGCGGGGACGGGCACGCTGTCGAGGATCGCCGAGAGCACGTCGCCCGGATTGACACCGCGGATCAAGGCCTCCGACGACAGGAGGAGCCGGTGCTCGAGGACGGCGGTGGCGAGCACCTTCACGTCGTCGGCGACGACGTACGCGCGGCCGATGCTCGCGGCGAGCGCGCGCGACGCGCGTTGCAGTGCGCAGCGCGCCGCGCGGGCTCACACCGAGCATGAGGTCGCGGTGATGGCGTGTCGCTTCGACGAGGTCGACGATGTACCCCTGCAGCTCGGGCGAAACGTGGATGCGCCCGAGCTCGTGGATCCACGCCGCGACCGTCTCGGCGTCGGTGACCGGTTCGAGCTCGTCGGGATCCATGGGGTCGACACCCTGCGCGTCGAGGATCGCGATCTCGGCGTCACGATCGGGGTAACCGATCCGCAGGCGCAGGAGGAAGCGGTCGAGCTGCGCTTCGGGCAGCGGGTAGGTGCCCTCGAGCTCCACCGGGTTCTGGGTCGCGATCACCATGAACGGGCGGGGGAGCTTGTACGTCTGCGCGTCGACACTCACCTGGCGCTCTTCCATCGATTCGAGGAGCGCCGATTGCGTCTTCGGCGACGCGTGGTTGATCTCGTCGGCGAGCACGACGTTCGCGAACACGCCGCCGGGCCGGAACTCGAAATCGCTGCGGGCGCGATCCCAGACCGAGACGCCCGTGATGTCGGACGGCAGGAGGTCGGGGGTGAACTGCACGCGCCGCCAGGATCCGCCCGTCGACCGGGCGATCGCCTTGGCGAGCGACGTCTTGCCGACCCCGGGCACGTCCTCGATGAGCAGGTGGCCCTCGGAGAACAGACACACGAGCGACAGGTGAACCGCCCGTCGCTTCCCGCGCAGGACGCGCTCGATCTGCGCGGCGAGGGCATCGAACAGATCCTTGAACGACTGCTCAGGGCGGGGCGCGGCTTGCACCGTTGTCGACCTCCGTCGGGGGCGGCATGGGCCACGGCGAGCCGCCGCCCTCCCCGGGAGACGCCGGCCACCGTCGCCACGCTACCGTGCCGGGCGTGGGCCCAACCCGCGGCGACTCAGGCATGACGCACGGCGTGGGATTTTGGTTCCAATGCGGTTGGGCGGTCCTGCGCCGGCCGCACCTCTGGTTCACCGCGCTCCGCCAGCTGCTGCGCTCGGTCCCGTCTCGGTGGTGGTCACGACCGCCGTTCCTGCCGGTACCCGATCGAACCTACGTGCGCTTCCGGCTCGAGACGGCCTACGGGACGGCGACGGCCCCTGTCGCCTCCGATGTGGTGCGCTATCTCGAATGGTGCCGCACCGGGGCGTAGCTACAATCTCGCCGCACGGGAGGTGATCCGCCGTGGCCCGGGCGCTTCTGCTCAACGCCAGCTTCGAGCCGCTCTGTGTCGTGTCCTCGCGGCGCGTGGTCGTCCTCGTGTTGAAGGAGAAGGCCGAGATCGTCCACCGGAACGGCGCGGAGTTCCGTTCCGAGCACCGGATCGTCCCCGTCCCGACCGTCATCCGGCTCGTGCATTTCGTGCGGGTGCCGTTCCGGGCGACCGCCCCGCTCTCGCGCCGGGCGGTCTTCGCACGTGACGGGCACCGGTGCCAGTACTGCGGCACCGCGGCCGAGAACCTCGACCACGTGCTCCCGCGTTCGCGCGGCGGACCGCATACGTGGGAGAACGTCGTCGCGTCGTGCCGGGCGTGCAACGCCCGCAAAGAGGCGCGGCTCCCGAACGAGTGCGGGATGGTGCTGCGCCGGGTGCCGGTGGCACCGCACGCGACGACCTCGCTCATCGCGTCGGCGGGCCCGATCGACCCGGTCTGGGCGAAGTACCTCGGCGCCGCGGAGGCCGTTTCCGCCTGAGCGACCCGCACGCCGGGCGGCGCCGGTCCGATCAGAGATCCCGATCAGAGGTCCCGATCAGAGGTCGTCGCGGGGATTCGTCGCGGCCAACCGGTCGAGCAGCACCGCGAGCTCGTCCCGGGCCCGCTGGCGTTCGCGGCGGGCGGTCTCGCGGATCTTCACGGCGTCCTGCTCGGCCGCCCGGCGCTGCTGCTCCGACTCGCGTTCCGCGGCCTGGCGGGCGTGCGTGGCGTCGTTCTCGGCCTTCTCGACGATCCGGTTGGCGTCGCGCTGCGCGTTCTCCCGCAAGGTCGTGGCGTCGCGCTGCGCGTCTCGCGCATCGCGGCCGCGTCCCGTTCGGCCGCGGCACGCAGCTCGGTGGCCTGTTGCGCGGCCTTGGCGCGGACGTCGGTCGCGTACTCGTCGGCGTCGCCTCGCTGGGCCAGTGCGTACTTGTCGGCCGACTCGCGCTGGCGGGCCGCGTCCCGCTCGGCCTCTTCCAGGATCTCGTCGGCTTCCATCCCCGCGTACTCGGCGCGCTCGGTGCGCTCCATGCGGTCCGCCGCGCGCTCGATGCGCTTGCGCTGTTTCGCGAGTCGCGCCTCGAGCTTGGCGACCTTGCCGAGCAGGTCGGAGATGAGCTCGGCGCGCTGCGAGTCGCCGACCGCGGCTTCGACCGCGTGCTCCCGCAACTTCGCGGGCGTCCTCCTGGGCGATGTGGCGGATGCCTTCGGCGGTCGTCAACGCGTCGCGGCGGATCCCCTCCGCTTCCCGCATCGCCTGGCGGCGCAGCTCCTCCGCGTCGGCTCGACCCTGCGCGAGGATCGCCTCGGCTTCCAGGCGCGCCTCCTGCGACGGGATCGCGGCCTCGGCGCGGGACAGGTCGAGCTCGAGCTCCTCGGCGTGGGCCGCCATCGCGTCGAGCGTGCCCTGCGTCCCTTCGAGCTGTTCGGCGAGCTCCTCCGTCCGGGCGAACGCGGTCGCAACCGCGACCCGCAGCTCGTCGTGCTCGGCGATGTAGCCGAGCACTTCGTCTTCGAGGCGGGCGATCCGGGTGGAGGCCTCGTCGAGACCGGCGACGGCTTCGTCGCGTGCTCTCGACAGCTCGACGATCGCGATCTCGAGCTGGTTCACGCGTGCCCGCGCCGATTGGAGGTGCGCCTGCGCGGCCTCGTGCGCGGCGACTTCCTGTGCGAACGCGGCTTCCAGGCCGGCGATCTCGGCGTTGGCGTCGTCGAGCTGGGCCAGCGCGTCGTCGCGGTCGCCCGCGCGCTCCGAGATCTGCGCGGCCACCGCGGCCTCGAGCCGGGCGGTCTCCGCCTTGGACTGTACGAGCTGCGCGAGCGCGTCTTCGCGGTCGGCCGTGCGCGTCACGAGGACTGCTTCGAGGCGACCGATCTCCTCGCGGGCGTTGTCGAGGGCCGAAAGGGCGGCGTCGCGTTCGGCGCCCTGGGCGTCGATCGCTTCGTCGAGTTGGTCGATCCGCGCGCGTGCCGCGTCGAGGTCGGCGCGCGTCTCGTCGTGCTCGGCCACCTGCGCGGCGACGATCGCCTCGATGCGGGCCGTCTCGGCTTCCGCGAGCTCGAGGAGGGCCTCGGCGTTCTCGCGCGCTCGCGTCTGCTGCGCGATGGCCTCGCGGGCGTCGTCGCGCTCTCCCGTCCGGCGGGCGAGTGTCGTGCGGGCCTCGTCGCGTTCGGCGGTGCGGTCCGCGAGCGCGGCGCGGGCCGCGTCGCGTGCGGCGACGGCCTCGTCGCGGGCGTCGAGCGCGAACGCCCGTTCCTGCACGGCGGCGTCGCGCTCGGCGAGCGCGGTATCCCGGGCGGCGAACGCGGCGTCGCGCTCGGCGGACGATCTCGTCGCGCTCGCGAGCCATCGCGTCGCGCTGATCGATGGCGGCGTCGCGCTCGTCGAGCGCCGACAGCCGCAGATTGCGCGACTCGTCGCGTTCGGCGATCGCGCCTTCCTGTTCGCGTCGCGCCTCGTCCCGTTCGACAACAGCCGCCGCTTGCTCCCGCCGGGCCTCGTCGCGTTCGGCTTCAAGGGCCGCAACCTTCGCGAGCGCCGGCTCCAGCTCGGCGCGCGCGGCGTCGCGCTCGTCGTGCAACGCCGTGATCAGCGCGAGCTGGTCGGCCGCCTGCTGTTCGAGGCGGGAGGCATGCTCGCGCGCCTGTCGCAGCTCTTCGTTCAGCTGGTCGTGGGCTTCACCGTTCTGCGCGGCCTGCGCTTCGAGCTCGGCGACGCGGGCGTGCACCGACTCCAACTCCTGCAGCACGCCTTGGCGATCGACGCCGAGGCGTTCCCATTCCGCCTGTTGGTGGGCGAGGCCGGCCTCGAGCTCGTCGGCCCGGGTGCGGGCGGCGTCGAGCTCCGCGGCAACGGCGTCGTGCTGCGCGACCCGTTCCGCGACGGTGTGCTCGAGCTCGCCGACCCGCGCCGTCGCGTCGGCGAGGTGCTGCTCACGTTCGATCAATGCCGCGTCGCGTTCGGTAATCGCGGACTCGAGGCCGGCGACGCGTTGCGCGCTCTCGGCCAGCGCTTCCTCGCGGTCGCGCAGCGCGTCTTCGCGGCCCGTGATCGTCGCTTCGAGCTCCTCCACGCGGGCGGTGGCGTTCTCCAGGTCGTGCTCGCGGTCCCGGAGCGCGGCGTCGCGTTGGGCGAGGGTCGATTCGAGCTCCCGGGCCCGGCTGGTCACGCCCGCGAGGTCTCGTTCGCGATCCGCCAGGACGGCGTCGCGTTCGTGCAACGCGGCGTCCCGTTCCGCGAGGGTTGATTCGAGCTCCCCGGCCCGGCCGGTCGCGCCCGCGAGGTGCTCTTCGTGTGCCTGCAGCGCCGCGTCGCGCTGGGCGACGCTCGACTCGAGCTCCTCGATACGAGCGCGCAGGTCGCGGACGCGCGCTTCCTGCTCGGTCTCGCCCGCGGCCCGATCGGCGACCACCTGCTCCAGTTGTGCGATCCGGTCCGTGAGCTCGGCGCGGGTCGTGTCCAACTCCGTCGCCCGCGGCGGGCGGACTCGAGCTCGACTTCGATCGCGGCGCGCGCCTCGTCGGCGGCGGCAACCCGCGCTTCGAGCTCGTGGATCTGTTCCTGTGCGGTATCGAGGCGTCGGGTGATCTCGTCCCGTTCTCGCTGTTGCAGCTCGGTGCTCGAGCGCAGCCCGTCGGCTTCGTCGCGCAGCTGCGCCATCTGCTGTACGAGCTCCTCGGACCGGGCGATCGCGTCGTCGCGCTCGAACACGCGCTGCGCGATCTCCGCGTCGGCGGTGCGCGCGGCGACCTGCGCGAGCTCGAGGTCGTTGCGGATGCTCGCGAGCTCTCCGCGGGCCCGGCCCGCGTCGAGCTCGGCGGTGCCGTGGGCGATGCTCGCTGCGGCGAGCTCCGTGCGGACCTGCTCGAGCTCGGCGTGCCAGCGCTCGGCGCGCGCGTGCGCGAGCTCGAGTGCTTCTTCGTCGACCACGGGGGCCGGCGCGGCGACGGCCGCGGCGGCGGGCGCTTCGACCGGAGGGCCGGCGGCCGGTTCCTCGGTGTGGGCCGAATCGTCGGTCCCACCGGCGGGTTCCTCGGCCGCGGGCTGCTCGGCCTCGGGGGCGGTCGCGGCGGGCTCGTCGACCTCGGGTTCCTCGACCTCGGGCTCCTCGACCTCGGGCTTGGGTTCGCCCGGCGCGGGTTCGTGGAGCGTCTCGACGGCCTCGGCCGCGTCGGACGGCTCGGGCCGGGGCACGCCCGCAACCGGGAAGCCGGTGCTCGGGATGCCGGCGCCCGGGATCAGGGTGTCGGACGGCGCGGCGATGTCGGTCAGGGGAAGGTTCGTCGGGGGCGTCGGCGGTGCGAGGGCCTCCGTCTCGGGCCGGGCCTCGGTCTCGCTCTCGGGCGTCTCGGTCTCGACGACGTCGAGGAACTGCTTGGCCGCGTTCAGCGGGTCGGCGCCCGGCTCGATGCCGAGCTCGCTGAGCAGCACCCGGATGCGCCCGATCGTCTCGCCCGCGGTCTCGGGTTCGTCGTCGGCCGGCGTGGGTGTGGGCGCGGGCGCGGCCGACGCCTCGGGTCCGGCGAAGGCGGGGGCGGGCGGGTCGGGCGTGCCCGCATCGATCGCGGCGAAGGCGCCGGCGTCGGCGCCGAAGCGTTCCTCGAACGCGCCGAAGCTCTCGAAGCCCAGGTCGGCGAGGGCGTTCGCCTCTTCGACGAGCGCTTCGTGATATGTGCGGCGCGCCGCGGCGGCGCCCATACGTCGATGTGTACGGCGTTCGGTCTCGACGACCCGCGCGTGCAGGTTCCAGATGGCCTCGAGCGCTTCGGGCGAGGGTTGGTTCATCGGTGCGCGATTCGAGGCGTCGGGGACCACGGCATCGGGAGCCGACGCATCGACTCCGAGCCTATTGAAGCCCGGCCCATTGAAGCCCGGTCCATCGAATCCGGAAAGTCGTCCCGGCGCGCCGAAGCCACCCGCGGGAGCGGGTGCGGCCTGCGCGGCATGGTCCGACACAGGGGATGACACATCGTCCACTTGGTCTTCATCGGTCCTTTCGGGACCGTCCTGAGGCCGGGTCCAGCCGAACCGGATCGTCATGTTGGCCTCCGAACGAAAAGGGTTGCGGCGTGGGATGTGGGGTTCTTGGGGTCTGTAGGGGAGGAGAGTGTTGACGTAGTGGAGGATTGTGGCATAAGGTGGCGCCCAGTGGAGGGAAGGGGAGTCGTCCCCGCCCAACGGACACGTGAGGTTCATCGGAATGTTCCTGGGGGAGTTTCAGCACTCCCTCGACACGAAGGGCCGGGTCATCCTCCCGGTCAAGTTCCGTGAGCAGCTCGAGGGGGGTGCGGTGATGGCCAAAGCGCTGGACGGATGTCTCGCCGTGTATCCGGCCGAGAAGTTCGCACAGCTCGCCGACAAGCTCGGCGAAGCCCGCGAGCGCGGCTCCCGGGAGCGTCAGGCCGCCCGTTCGTTCTTCGCCGGCGCAGTCGAGTTCACGCCCGACAAGCAGGGCCGGGTGGCGGTACCGCCGCAACTTCGTGATTACGCGCACCTCGACCGCGAGGTCGTGGTCGCGGGCAGCTTCGACCACATCGAGATCTGGGACGCGCCGATGTTCGCCGAGCGCGACGCCGCCGGCATCGCGTCCATCGTCGAAGGCGAAGGCATCAACGACTTCCTCTGACCGATCCCCATCCCTTCCCCGCACGAAGTCGTGTGCGGGCTCTTGACAATCGACGGGTCCGGGTCCCGGGCTCGTCTTCAGCTCCCCGGCCGGCGCGGTTGTTGGCCCCTACTCCGCCCGCTTTCAGCCGTAACCGACTCGGGGAGAAATCCCGGGCGGTGCCTGTCGACCGGGGAGCTGAAGACGGGATCGGCGGCAACACGGTTCCGGCGAACACGGCGAGGACAACGAGCGAAAGCAGCAAGGAGCAACGGGGTGGAGGAGGAGTTCTCGCATCTCCCGGTGATGGCCCGGGAGGTGGTGGAGCTCTTCCTGCCGGTGCCCGCAGGAGTGATCGTCGACTGCACGGTCGGTGGCGGAGGCCACTCGGCGGTGCTGTTGGACGCGCGCCCCGACGTCCGTGTGCTCGGTCTCGACCGTGACGCCGACGCCGTGGACGCCGCGAGGTCGCGGCTCGCTCGCTTCGGCGATCGGGTGCAGGTGGTGCACACGGGTTTCGAACGGATCCGAAGTGTCGTCGAGCAGTACGGCGAGGGAGACAAGGTCATGGGAATCCTCATGGATCTCGGAGTGAGCAGCGTGCAGCTCGATCGTCCAGAGCGCGGGTTCTCCTACCGATTCGACGCGCCGCTCGACATGCGCATGGATGCGAAGCAGTCGTTGACCGCCGCCGACGTCGTGAACGGCTACGAGGAATCACAACTCGCCGCGGTCATCGCTCGGTACGGCGAGGAGCGCTTTGCCCGACGGGTCGCGCGCGCGATCGTCGAGGCGCGCCCCGTCGACACCACGCGCCAGCTCGCCGACATCGTCCGCGACGCGATCCCCGCCGCGACGCGGCGGCGTGGTCCGCACCCGGCGCGCCGCACGTTCCAGGCGATCCGCATGGAAGTGAACCGCGAGTTGCCGAACCTCGCGGACGGCCTCGACGAGTCGGTGCACGTGATCGGCCCTCAGGGTCGGGTCCTCGTGCTCGCGTATCACTCGCTCGAGGACCGTCTCGTGAAGGAGACGTTCTCCCGCTGGGCCGGTGACGACGCCGACCGTGACGTCCCCGCCAAGCTTCCCGTCCCGCCGCCCCGCCCGCATCCGCTCGCCCGCGTTCTCACGCGGCGGCCGTTGCGGCCCTCCGCCGACGAGATCGCCGCGAACCCGCGGGCCGAGAGCGCGCGCCTGCGTGTGGCCGAGCGCCTCGCCGATCTCCCCGACATCGTGGCCTGAGCCGGCCCATGAGCGCGCAACCGTCCCCGCGGCCTCGCCCCCAGACCCCTCGCGCAACGCCGCGCCCGGGGTCCCCTCTCCGCGGGGACGGTGCGCGTGTCCGGCTCACCGTCGCGCCCGAGGTCGCCCGGCGGCGGCTGCGGGCGCGCCTGCTGATGTGGGCCGTGGCCCTCGTCACGGTCGCGTCGCTGTTCACGCTCGTCGCGTTCCACGTGTTCGCGGCGCAGTCGGCGTTCACGCTCGAGAAGCTGTCGAAGGAACAGACGAACGAGCAGCTCCGCTACGAGCGTCTGCGCAACCAGGTCGCGACGTTGTCGTCGGCCGACGCGGTCATAGCGGCGTCGAACAAGCTCGGGATGGTGCAGGGCCCGTCACCGGTCGTGCTGACGGTGCCGAATGGTCAAGCTGCGGCCGTCACCTCGGTTACGGTTCCCGGCCAGGCCACGAACGAGGCCTACTCGAAGACGAAGCCCGCCCTCGGCCCGACCCCATGAGCGTGATGGTCCTCTGACGTGACGGCCCGCCGACCGCCGACCCGACCCCCCGTACGCGCCGGCCGGCCCGGGGCCCGCCCGGCCCGGCCCGTTCCCGCGCCGACCGTGCGACCGCCTCGCCCCGCGCTCCGGCTCGGAGTGTGCAGCGCGTTGCTGGTCCTCGCGTTCGGCGCGCTCGCGGCGCGCGTCGGCCAACTCCAGCTCGTCAGCGGCGCCAAGTACAAGCAGCTGTCCGTCGACCTCGCGTTGCACACCATCCCCCTGAGCGCGCAGCGCGGCAGCATCTTCGACCGCAACGGCCGCGACCTCGCGATGTCGATCGAGAAGACGACCGTCTACGCCGATCCCACGCTCGTCACCGACGCCATCGGCGAAGCGGCGCGGCTCGCGCCCGTGCTCCACCTCCCGCAGGCCGGGCTGTTGCAGGCCCTTTCCGACAAGGGCAGCCCGACCTCGCCGCGCCACTTCGCCTACGTCGCGCACGCGGTCGACGACAACGTCGCCAAGACCGTCCAGGCCATGAAGCTCCCGGGCATCGGCTTCGTTCCGGAATCGGCCCGCAGCTACCCGGCCGGCACGGTCGCGGCCGCGGTGATCGGTCAGGTCCGGTCCGACGGGCCCGGCCTGTCGGGCGTCGAGAAGCAGTACGACGCGCTGCTCGCCGGCAAGCCCGGCAAGCTCGTCGTCGAGCAGGACCCACTCGGCCACGACATCCCCGACACGCAGGAGACGCGCATCGCGGCCCAGCGCGGGACCGACGTGGTGCTCTCGATCGACGAGGACCTGCAGTGGCAGTCGGAGTACTCGTTGCTCGACCAGGTCAAGGCGACCGGGGCGAACAGCGGCATGGCGGTCACCGTGGACGTCACGAACGGCGACGTGCTCGCGATGGCGACGGTGCTCGGCGCGACGCCGACCACTCCGGCGCACGTCGCCGGTCCCGGCGACAACAACGCCCCGCTGACCGACCTCTTCGAACCGGGCTCGACGAACAAGCTCATCACGATGTCGTGGGCGCTCGAACACGGGCACGTGACGCCCACCACCAAGTTCAACGTCCCGTTCTCGATCAATGTCGATCCGAGCATCCCGAGCCTCAAACAGTACGTCGACGCCGATCCGCACGTCGGCGTCGCGGGCGGCATCGAGCACTGGACCACCGCCGACATCCTGCGCGAGTCGTCGAACGTCGGCACCATCGAGATCGCGCAGAGGATGAAGAACCAGGAGACTCGCCGACGGCATGCGCGCGTTCGGCTTGGGCACCCCGACGGCGATCGTGTGGCCGTACCAACCGGCGGGGCTCTTGCTCAACCCGTCGAACTACTACGCGACGGGCAAGTACTCGACCGCGATCGGCTACGGCGTCGCCGTGACCGGCATGCAGATGCTCGACGCGTTCGCGACCATCGCCAACGGCGGCGTGACCCGCCCGCCGACCCTCGTCGACGCGACGATCGACGCGAAGGGCACACGCCATCCCGAGGCCGCGGAGCCGGGGACGCGGGTCGTGTCTTCGTACACGGCGAGCGAGATGACGCACATGATGGAAGGCGTCGTCGCGAACGGCACGGGCGCGTGCGCGGCGATCCCGGGTTACGTCGTCGCGGGCAAGACGGGTACCGCGAAGAAAGCGCTCCCCACGGGCGGCTACACGAGCGCGTCGACCATGGCCTCGTTCATCGGGTATGCGCCCGCCGAGAACCCGCGTTTCGCGACGCTCGTCGTGCTCGACGAGAACAACCTGAGCTACGGCGGTGCCGTTTCGGCGCCCGTGTTCTCCGAGATCACCCAGTTCGCGCTGCAGCAGTACGGCGTCGCGCGCACCGACCTCGCCGACGTGCAGTACACGGCCGCCCAGGCGACCGCGAGGGCGGCGGGGACCAACTGCTCGGTGCCGCACGGCTCGGATCTCGCCGCCGCGTTGGCGCGCCTCCAGGCCCAGCAGGCGCAGGCCCAGCGGACGCAGTCGGGACAGTCGGGACAGTCGGGTGGCGGGCAAGGCCCTTCCGGAGCAGCGACCGCCGGCGGAACCACCACCAGTAGCCTGCCTCCCGACCCGTCCAAGCACACCTAGGAGGACCGTGCTGCTGCACGACCTCCTCGACGACCCCGAGCTACGCGACCACGTCGTCGAGGTTCGAGGCGACACCGATATCGATCTCGGCTCGATCGTGCACGACAGCCGGCAGGTGACCCCCGGCGCGCTGTTCTGTTGCATTCCGGGCGCGCACAGCGATGGGCACGACCACGCGCCCGAGGCGTTGCGTTCGGGCGCCGCGGCGCTGCTCGTCGAACGGATGCTCGCCGTCGACGCGACGCAGGCCCGCGTCGATTCGGTGCGCCGGGTGCTGGGCCCGTTGTGTGCGCGCTTTCACGGGCACCCGTCGCGTTCGATGAAGGTCGTCGGCGTCACGGGGACGAACGGCAAGACGAGCATCACGTATCTGCTCGAGGCGATCGCCCGCGCGAACAACGACCGGGCCGGTGTCATCGGCACGATCGAAGCGCGCATCGACGGCGCCGTCGTGCCCCTGCAGCACACGACACCGGAGGCCACCGACCTCCAGGCCCTCCTCGCTCGCATGCGCGCGCAGGGGGTCGACACCGTCGCGATGGAGGTCTCGTCGCACTCGCTCGACCAACACCGCGTCGACGGCACGCGCTTCGCGGCCGTGACGTTCACCAACCTCACCCACGAGCACCTCGATTACCACCTGAGCGTCGAGGCGTACTTCGAGGCCAAGGCGATGCTCTTCGATCCGCGGTTCTCGGCGCGGGCCGCGATCAACATCGACGATCCCCACGGTGTCGCGCTCTGCGAACGAGCACGCGCGCGCGGGTTGCAGGTGCGCACCTACGCGATCGACGACTCGTCCGCCGACGTCTGTGCACGCGATCTGCTGCTACGACGGGACGAGACGCTATTCGACCTCGTCGACGTGCGCGGCGAACACCACGGTGTGGTGCACAGCCCGCTGATCGGCCGGTTCAACGTCGCGAACGCGCTCGCGGCGGCCGCCACCGCGCTCGAGGTCGGGTTCTCCTTCGAGGCGGTACTCGCCGGCCTCAGCGCCCCGGTGCGGGTGCCGGGCCGGTTCGAGCGGGTCGCCACGATTCGCGACGCTGTCGTCGTGGTCGACTACGCGCACACCCCCGACGCGTTGACTTCGGTGCTCGACGCGGCCCGGACGCTGGTCGACGGCGGCCGGCTCATCGTCGTGTTCGGATGCGGCGGCGACCGCGACCGCACCAAGCGGCCCCTGATGGGGGAGGTCGCCACGCGGCTCGCCGATGCCGCGATCCTCACCTCCGACAACCCGCGCTCGGAGGCGCCCGGCGCGATCGCGGCCGACGTGCTGGCGGGCGTCCCCGGACGGCCGAAACGCCCCGGTCGTCGAGCTCGACCGGCGCGCCGCGATCCGGGCGGCCGTGCGCGCCGCGGGTCCGGGCGACGTCGTCGTGATCGCGGGAAAGGGCCACGAGACCGGGCAGACCGCCGCCGGTGTGACCACGCCGTTCGACGACCGCACCGTCGTCGTCGAAGAGCTGGAGTCGTGCTCGTGACCCGGCTGACGGCGCGTGACATCGCGGCGCGGACCGGCGGCGCGCGTCGTCGGCGACGCGTCCGCGCCGGTCACCGTCGTTCGGCGTTCGACTCGCGCACGCTCGGCGCCGGCGCGTGCTTCGTCGCACTGCGCGGCGACCGCGACGGGCACGACTTCGTCGCGGCCGCATTCGACGCCGGCGCGAGCGTTGCGCTCGTCGAGCGGGGATATACCGGGCCGCCGGAGCTCGGTCCCGGTCGGGCGCTCGTGCGGGTCGACGACACGCTGCGCGCCCTCCAGAACCTCGCCCGCACGATGCGCCGCGACCGGGCCGATCTGCACGTGGTCGCGGTCGCGGGGTCGAGCGGCAAGACCTCGACCAAGGACCTTCTCGCGGCCGCGCTCGCGTCGCGGGGCTGTCACGCGAACGCGGAGTCGTTCAACAACGAGTTCGGTCTCCCGATCACGCTGTGCAACACGCCCGAATCCGCCCGTGTGGTCGTCGCGGAGATGGGAGAGCGGTTCGCCGGCGATCTGGAGGCGCTGTGCGACATCGCCCGACCCGACACCGGAGTCGTGACGAACGTCGGGCCTCGCCCACGCCGAGCACCTCGGTGGTCCCGAAGGTGTCGTCGCCGTCCTTGCGGAGCTCGTCGACGCGCTCCCCGCGGCAGGGACCGCGGTGCTGAACGCCGACGACCCCGCGACCCCGCGCCTCGCCGCGGCCGCGCGCGCCGCAGTCGTCACCGTCGGCGAGTCCGCCGGCGCCGACTACCGGGTCACCGAGGTCTCGCTCGACGACCGGCTCCGGCCGTCGTTCGTGCTCGGCGGCCAACGCTTCCGTGTGCCCCTGCACGGCCGCCACCACGCGTCGAACGCCGCGATGGCGATCGCGGTCGGCAACGCCGTGTTCTCGTTGCCGCTCGACGAGCTCGCGATCGAGCTCGAGACCGCGCGGCCCGGCCGCGGTCGCATGGAGCTGCTCGAGAGCGGCCGCGGGCGTCACGGTGGTGAACGACTCCTACAACGCGAACCCGGCGTCGGTCGAGGCCGCGCTCCGTCGCGTTCGCGCACCTTCCGCTCGCGCCCGGCGCCCGGCGGATCGCGGTGCTCGGCGACATGCGCGAGCTGGGTGCCCACCACGATGCGTCGCACCGGGCGGCGGGGGAGCAGGCGTCCCGGCTCGGCCTCGATCTGCTCGTCGGCGTCGGAGAGGGCGGCGCGGCGATCGCCGCGGCCGCCGGCGCGGCCGGCATCGACGCGCACACGGCGGCCGACGCATCGGCAGGCGACCGAGATCGTGATCGTCGACGGTGCGCGCCGGCGACGCCGTCCTCGTGAAGGCCAGCCGGGCCCTCGGTCTCGAACGAGTGGCGCGGGCGCTGGTCGACGCCGCCGTCCCGGACGCCGACGCGGCGAACCGGATCTCCGGAGGCGCGCGGCCGTGATCGCCATGCTCATGGCCGCGGGCGCGGCCTTCGTCTTCACCGTGTTCTTCACGCCACTGCTCATCCGCTCGTTGCGCAACCGCGGCATCGGCCAGCAGATCCGCGACGACGGTCCGATCGAGCACCCCCACGTCGCCAAGGCCGGAACGCCGACGATGGGTGGTATCGCCATCGTCCTCGCGACCGTGATCGGGTATCTCTTCGCGCACATCCGGCGCAAGAGCATCGCGTTCGCGACCCCGGGCTGGGCCCTCATCGCGCTGATCGTCGGGCTCGGCTTCGTCGGCTGGATCGACGACTACCTCGGCGTCCGCGCGCACCGGAACCTCGGGTCTGCGCAAACGCGGCAAGACGTTCGGCATCGTGGTGATCGCGGCCGCGTTCGCATGGCTCGCCGTGCACTTCGTCCACACCGACACGCACCTGTCGTTCACGCAACCGCTCGACATCGACCTCGGCAAGGTCGGGCTCTTCATCTGGACGATCCTCGTCGTCTACGCCACCGCGAACGCCGTGAACCTCACCGACGGGCTCGACGGGCTCGCGACGGGATCGTCGGCGTTCACCTTCGCGGCGTTCATGATCATCGCGTTCACGGAGTTCCGCCACCCGCTCATCTACGGCGTGCTGCCGGCCCAGGCCCTCGACCAGGCGGTCGTCGCGGCGGCGATGTTCGGCGCGTGCGCGGGCTTCCTGTGGTGGAACGCCGCGCCCGCGCGCATCTTCATGGGCGACACCGGCTCGCTCGCGATCGGCGGCGCGATGGCCGGTCTCGCTTTGCTCTCCCGCACCCACCTGCTGCTGCCCCTGCTCGCGGGGCTCCCGGCGATCGAGACGCTTTCGGTCATCGCGCAGGTCGTCTCGTACCGGGGCTTCCGGCGCCGCGTGCTGCGCATGGCGCCGATCCACCACCACTTCGAGGTCGGTGGCTGGTCGGAGTTCACCGTCATCGTCCGGTTCTGGCTGTTCGCCGGGATCTGTGTCTCGCTCGGCGTCGGCATCTTCTACGCCGACTTCCTGCGCCACGGGGTGAACCTCGGATGAGCGCGAGACCGGGTGCGGATCGGCGGCGCGTGCTCGTGATCGGGTTGGCCGAGACCGGGCGTCGCGGTCGCGCGCGGTGCTCGGCTCGGAAGGCTGGGACGTCGTGATCGTGGAGGATGCACCGGGTGCCGGTGCGAAATACACCGACCGGCGCGCCGCCGTCGAGGCCCTGGGTGTGGAGCTGGTGGAGGCGCCCGGCGCGGCGCGCGTGCGCGAGATCGTGGCGACGGTCGACCTCGTCGTGCCGAGCCCCCTCGTCCGGCCCGACCATCCCGCGATCGCCGAGGCCCGGGCGCTCGGGGTGGCCGTGCGGAGCGAGATCGACGTCGCCGCGGAACGGGCCCGCGCCCCGTTCGTCGCGGTCACGGGCACGAACGGCAAGACGACCGTGACGACGATGATCGTCGCGATGCTCCTCGAGTCCGGTGTGCGCGCGATCGCGGCGGGGAACATCGGGCGCCCGCTCATCGACGCCGTCGCCGATCGGCGCCCGGACGACGAAGCGTCGAACGGAGACGTCGACGTCATCGTCGCCGAGGTGTCGTCGTTCCAGCTCGCGTTCGTGGGTGCGTCGTTCCGGCCGCGTGTCGCGGTGGTCCTCGCCGTCACCCCCGACCATCTCGACTGGCACGGTTCGTTCGCCGAGTACGCGTCCGCGAAGGCGCAGATCGTCGCGCACCAGCGGCGCGGGGATCTCGTGGTCTTCGACGCCGACGACCCGGGCGCGGCCGCGATCGCGGCCGGCGCGCCCGGGGCGCGCCGGGTCGGGGTCTCGGCTTCGCCGGGAGCCGTCGGCTGCTACCGGGTGGTCGGCGAGGATCTCGTCGGACCGGACGGCCGCCCGTTCGCTCCCGTCGCCGCGATGTCGCGCTCACTCGCCCACGACCGCACGAACGCGCTCGCGGCCGCCGCGGCCGCGCGGGAGGTCGGGGCGACCACCGATGGCATCGTCGCCGCGCTCGCGTCCTACGCGACCATGCCCCACCGCGTCGCTCTCGTCGGCGAAGCTAATGGGGTGCGGTGGTACGACGATTCCAAGGCGACGAACCCGGACGCGGCCCGGCGCGCGATCACCTCGTTCGACTCGGTCGTGCTCCTGGCCGGTGGCCGGAACAAGGGTCTCGACCTGTCGGTGCTGGCGTCGGAGGCGGCGCGCCTGCGCGGCGTCGTCGCGTTCGGCGAGGCCGGGCCCGAAGTGGCGGCCGCGTTCGCGGGAACCGGGACCCACGTGGAATCGGTGGACGACATGGAACAGGCCGTGCGCGCCGCGCGCGTCCTCGCCCGCGCCGGCGACGTCGTGCTGCTCTCGCCGGCGTGTGCGTCCTTCGACGCGTACACGAGCTACGCGGCCCGCGGCGACGACTTCGCCGACGAGGTGCGGCGACAGGTGATGCAGGAGGCAACCGCCCGATGACCGCGGTCTCACCCCGGATCCAGCTCGAGCGCCTCCACGCGAAGGGCAATCCGTTCGCCCGGGTGGGCCGGACGGTGCTCGCCCGGCTCGAGCGCCGCGAGCAGTTGCCGAGCCCGCCCGCGTACATCGTGTTGTGCGCGACGGTCACCGTCCTCAACGTCGTCGGGCTCGTGATGATCCTGTCCGCGTCGTCGGTCGCCGCGCTCTCCGACTACGGATCGTCGTGGTACTTCTTCAACCGCCAGTTGGTCTGGGCCGTCGTCGGGCTCGCCACCTTCCTCATCGCCTCCCGGGTCGACTACCGGCGCTGGCGCCGCACCGCGCCCTTCCTGCTCGCCGTCGCCCTCGGCGTCTTGCTCTTCGTCCTCGTGGGCGGCAAGGCCGTCTCCGGCTCGCAGCGCTGGCTCGTGCTCGGACCGCTCCAAGTGCAGCCGAGCGAGATCGCCAAGCTGGCGCTGCTCGTGTGCGGCGCCGAGATCCTCACCAAGCGGGCCGACCGCCTCGACGATCCCGCGCGCGTGGCGACCGGTGCTCGCGATCTTCGTCGTGTTCGCCGCGCTCATCATGAAAGAACCCGACCTCGCGTCGACGATCGTCCTCGGCATCGTCATGGGCGCGCTCCTGATCGTCGGGGGCGTGCGGGCCCGCCACCTCGCCCAGATGATCGCAGGTGGTGTCGTGGGCGCCGGGGTGCTCTCCCTGCTCGCGGGCTACCGCCGCGCGCGCATGTTCTCGTTCCTGCACCCGGGGCACGACGTCGGCAACACCGGGTACCAGCTCTGGCGGTCGCTCATCGCGATCGGCAGCGGGGGACTGAACGGTGTGGGCCTCGGTGCCGGCCGCGCGAAGTGGTTCTTCCTCCCCAACGCGCACACCGACTTCATCTTCGCGATCATCGGCGAGGAGCTCGGCTTCATCGGCTGCCTCCTCGTGCTCGGACTGTTCGTCGGTCTCGGTCTCGTCGGCCTCCGGATCGCGCGCCGCGCGCCCGATCGTTTCGGCATGCTCCTTGCGACGGGCGTCACCGCGTGGATCGTCGGGCAGGCCGCGATCAACCTCGGCGCGGTCGTCGGGCTGCTCCCCGTGTCGGGCGTCCCGCTGCCGTTCCTCTCGGTCGGCGGCACGTCGCTCGTCATCACGATGTTCGGCGTCGGCGTGGTCGCGAACATCGCGCGCCAGACGGTCCCGCTTCCCGCCCGCGGGCGTACGCGGACCCCGACCCGCCGGGTGCGCGCCCGCGCGTCGTGACGGAACCGGTCTTCGCGCTCTTGGCGGGCGGCGGTACCGGTGGTCACACCTACCCGGCCATCGCCGTGGCCCAGGAGCTCCAGCGGCGTGGTCACGCGGTGCGCTTCGTCGGCGCCAGGCGCGGGATCGAAGGCCGCGTCGTGCCCGCCGCGGGATTCGAGATCGACCTGCTCGCGGGACGCGGGCTCCAACGCCGGCTCACGCCGGCCAACGTCGCGGCGATCCTCGGCGCGGCGTGGGCGGTCGTGCGCGCCGTCGCGATCGTCCGGCGCGTCCGGCCACGCGTGGTCGTCGGGTTCGGCGGTTACGCGTCGTTCCCGTGTGTGCTGGCGGCGCGGCTGTTGCGGGTCCCGGTCGTCGTCCACGAGCAGGACGCGGCGCCGGGCCTCGCGAACCGGCTCGGCGTCCGGCTCGGTGCGCGCCCGGCGGTCTCGCTGCCGGACACGCCGTTGCCGGACGCGACGTTGACCGGCAATCCGGTCCGGGCCGCGTTCGCGCACCTGCAGCGCGCGCCGGAACGTGATCCCGCGCTCGTCGCGGTGTTCGGTGGTGCCCAGGGCGCGCGCACGATCAACCGGGCCGCGCTCGGCTGTTACGACGCGTGGCGTGCGCGTACGGATCTGGCGGTGCGCCACGTGTGCGGACCGCGCAACCTCGACGCGTGCACGACCGAGCTGGCCGGGGCGCGCCGAGACGGCGACGCGTTGCGGTACGAGCTCGTCGGCTACGAGGAGCACATGGACGACCTGTTCGCGCGGGCCTCGCTCGCGGTGTGCCGGTCGGGTGCGGGGACGATCGCCGAGCTCACCGCGGTCGGCCTGCCCGCGGTGCTCGTCCCGCTCCCGGGCGCGCCGAGCGACCATCAGACCCGCAACGCGCAGACGCTCGAACGGGTCGGTGCCGCGGTGATGGTCCGCGACGACGGACTGCGACCCGCCGCGCCTCGACGCGGTCGTGTCGGAGCTCCTCGGCGCGCCCGACCGGCTCGAGGAGATGGGCGCGCCGCCCGCGGTCTCGGACGGCCGGACGCGGCCGAACGCCTCGCCGATCTCGTGGAGGCGCACGCCCGATGAGTGACGCGACGGCCGCCGCGCCGCTCCTCGACCTCTCGCAGCCTTGTCGCGTCCACATCGTCGGGATCGCGGGCGCGGGGATGAGCGCGATCGCGCTCGTACTCGCCCGCATGGGTCACACCGTCAGCGGCTCCGACATCAAGAGCGCGGCGGTGCTGGAACGGCTCGCCGCCGCGGGGGTCGACGTGCACGTCGGGAACCGTGCCGAGCACGTCCCCGCCGACGCCGACGCGGTCGTGTACTCCACCGCCGTCCCGCTGCGGAACGTGGAGCTCGTCGCCGCAGCCGAACGCGGCATCCCGGTGCTCCACCGCGCTGCGGCCCTCGCCGCCCTCGCCGCGACGCGGAAGACCATCGCGGTCGCGGGCTCGCACGGGAAGACGACGAGCGCATCGATGCTCGCGCTCGTCCTGCGCGGCGCCGAGTGGTCACCGAGCTTCGTCATCGGCGGCGAGGTGAACGAGGTCGGGAGCAATGCCGCGTTCGGCGAAGGCGAATGGCTCGTGGTCGAGGCCGACGAGAGCGACGGCACCTTCTTGCACCTCTCGCCGCAGGCCGCGCTGGTCACCAACATCGAACCCGACCACCTCGACCACTACGGCGACTTCGCGGGACTGGTCGCCGCCTTCGAGCAGTTCGTCGACTCGGTCGACGGGCCGGTCGTGTGTTGCGCCGACGACGCCGTCGCCGCGCGCCTCGCCGCGGCCCGCCCGAACGTCCGCACGTACGGAAGGGCGCCCACCGCGCGACTACCGCATCGTCGACGAGGTCGTCGACCGCGGTGATTGCCGGTTCACCCTGGTCGTCGACGGGCGGGCACGGACGGAGTTCGCGGTGCCGGCCGGCGTGAAGGTGTCCACCAACGCGGCCGGGGCCACTGCCGTCGCGCTGGAATTGGGTGTCGACGTGCGGGCGGCCGTGCAGGCCCTCGCGAGCTTCGGGGGTGTCGCCCGGCGGTTCCAGTACCGGGGCGAGCGCGACAACGTCACCTTCGTCGACGACTACGCGCACCTGCCGACCGAGGTCGCGGCCGCGATCGCAGGCGGCACGTCAAGGGCCGTGGAAGCGGGTGGTCGTGGTTTTCCAACCGCACCGCTACACGCGTACCGCGTCGATCGGTCCCCAATTCGCGGATTCGTTCACGGGCGCCGACCAGTTGGTGCTCACCGACGTGTTCGCGGCGGGGGAGCAGCCGATCCCCGGGGTCTCGGGGCGGGTCATCCTCGAGGCGGTGCTCGACCACCATCCTGCGCTCGCGGTCGCGTACCTCCCGCGGCGCGGCGGATCTCGTCGCCGTCCCGAACCGGTACGCGCGGGCGGGCGACCTCGTCTTGACGCTCGGCGCCGGTGATCTCACGACGCTGCCCGACGTCTGGCTCGGAGCGGGCACGTGACGGCGATCGAAGCGGTCGCGGTCGAGCTGGAGGCGCGCCTCGCCGGTCGGGTGGAGCGTGACGCGCCGTCGGGCCCGCTGACCACGTACCGCTGTGGTGGTCCCCTCGCGGTGGTCGTGCGGGTCGGAAACGACGACGACGTCGAGACGCTCGCCGGTGTGCTCGCCGGCCACCCCGACGTCGAGACGCTCGTGATCGGCCGCGGCTCCAACCTGCTCGTGGCCGACGCGGGCTTCGCGGGGGTCGCGATCGTGCCCGGTGGCGGGTTCGAGCGGGTCGGGATCGATGCCGAGACCGCTCGCGTCGACGCGGGCAGCGCCGCCGCGCTGCCGGTGCTCGCCCGCCAGGCCGCCAAGGCGGGTATCGCCGGGCTCGAGTTCTACGTGGGGATCCCCGGCAGCGTCGGTGGTGCGATCCGGATGAATGCGGGCGGGCACGGCGCCCAGACCCGGGACGTGATCGTCTCGGCGCGGGTCGTCGACCTGCGGGCCGGGACCGCCCGGGTGCTCGGTGCGGCCGACCTCGACCTCGGCTACCGCACCTCGGGGCTCGGGCCGGCCGACTTCGTGACGTCGGCGGCGTTCGCCGGCCACCCCGACGACCCGGACCGCTGCGAGCGCCGGATCGACGAGATCGTCCGCTGGCGCCGCGAGCACCAACCCGGCGGTCAGAACGCGGGATCGGTGTTCACGAATCCCGCCGGCGACACCGCGGGCCGGCTCATCGACGCGCTCGGCCTGAAGGGACTCCGGTCCGGGGGAGTGGTCGTCTCGGAGAAGCACGCGAACTTCTTCGTCGCGGAGCCCGGAGCGCGCGCCGACGACGTCCTCGCGTTGATCCGGATGGTGCGGTCGCGCGTGCGCGCCGCGACGGGAATCCGCTTGGAGCCGGAGGTACAGCTGGTCGGGTTCGCGGCCGGCGCACTCGACGACGAGGCAGGGGACGACGAAGGATGAACACCACCCCGGCGCGGATCAACCCGCGCATCCGCGAACGCCGCATCGAGGTGCAACGCGAGGCCGGCCGGCGCCGGCTGCGCGTGCTGCTCGTCGTGTCGAGCGTCCTCAGCGTGGTGGGGCTCGTCTTCCTCGGCGTGACGTCACCGATCGTCGCGGTCGATCACATCCGGGTCGAGGGCGCGCAACACGTCACCGCCGCGCAGGTCGTCGCCGCGTCCGGTGTCCACTACCACGACCACATGTTGTTCGTCGACGCGGGCGCGGCCGCTCGACGCGTCGAGGAGCTTCCCTGGGTCGAGCGCGCGTCGGTGAAGCGGTCGTTGCCCAACACGCTGAGGATCACCGTCGACGAGTACACGCCGGCCGCGTACGTGCGCGTCGCGGGCGGAGTGATGCTCGTCGCCGCGAACGGTCACGTCATCACGCGCGCCACCGCGGTGCCGCCGCACACGGTCGAGGTGCTCGGCGTCCGCAGCGCTCCCGCGCCCGGCGACGTCCTCGCGCCGGCCGACGCCGCGGGCGTGGTCGCGCGGCTGCCCGCCGCGCTCGCGCTGCCGGGTCGCCGCGGTCAACGTCGGTGGCAGCGGTCTCGCACTCGAGCTCGCCGGCGGCGGCGAGATCCGTCTCGGCGACTCGACCGACCTCGTCGCGAAAGTCGCGTCGGCGGTGGCGGTGCTGGCGCATCTCGGGACCGCGCACTTCACCTACGTCGACGTGTCGACACCCGATCGTCCCGTCTCGCACGCGTGAGCCGCATGCCCGAAACGCCTGACGCGGCGCGTCGCAGTGATTGATTCGGAGACCACGCTCCGGTACAGTCTCGACGCGAAGCACAGGTTGACATAAATGTCAACCTCATGTTGAGCTTCAGGGTTCAGGTTCTGTTCGGCACGGATGCCGGTCGCGGACTGGCGAGCACCTCATGCTCGGGCGCTCTCGGCCACTGGCCCTCGGTCTACTGGGGAAAAGGAAGAAGGTCACACCATGCTCGGCGCTCCGCAGCACTACCTCGCGGTGATCAAGGTCGTCGGTGTCGGCGGAGGCGGCTGTAACGCGGTCAACCGCATGATCGACGCGGGACTGAAGGGCGTGGAGTTCATCGCCATCAACACCGACGCGCAGTCGCTGTTGCTCTCCGACGCCGACGTGAAGCTCGACATCGGCCGCACACTGACGCGCGGGCTCGGCGCCGGATCCGATCCCGAGATCGGTCAGCAGGCCGCCGAAGAGCACCGCCAGGAGATCGAAGAGGTGCTGAAGGGCGCCGACATGGTGTTCATCACCGCGGGCAAGGGCGGTGGCACCGGAACGGGCGGCGCGCCCGTCGTCGCGGAGATCGCCAAGGAGATCGGTGCGCTGACGATCGGTGTCGTGACCCGTCCGTTCGGGTTCGAAGGTCGCCGCCGTTCGGTGCAGGCCGAGAGCGGCATCGCGAAGCTGAAGGAAAAGGTCGACACGATCATCATCATCCCGAACGAGCGTCTGTTGCAGGTGAGCGACGAACGCACGTCGATGCTGAACGCGTTCAAGATGGCCGACGAGGTTCTCCTGCAAGGTGTGCAGGGCATCACCGATCTCATCACCACGCCCGGTCTCATCAACACCGACTTCGCCGACGTGAAGATGATCCTCACCAACGCCGGGTCCGCGCTCATGGGTGTCGGGTACGCGTCGGGCGACGGTCGTTCGGTGACCGCGGCCCGGGCCGCGATCTCGAGCCCGCTGCTCGAGTCGAGCATCGAAGGCGCGCGCGGCATCCTGCTCAACGTGAGCGGCCCGTCCGACCTCGGTCTGTTCGAGCTGAACGAGGCGGCCGAGATCATCATGCAGGCCGCGCACCCCGACGCGAACATCATCTTCGGGGCGGTCATCGACGACGCGCTCGGCGACGAGGTCCGCATCACCGTGATCGCCGCCGGATTCGACCGCTACGAAGGCGAGGCGCGCGGTGCGGGCCGGGCCGCCGGATACTCGCTCGAGCTCAACGACGAGGACTCGCTCGCCGGTGAGGAAGCGCTCGACCTCGGCGACGACGACTTCGACGTACCCGAATTCCTGCGGTGAGCGACCGGGCCCGGACGGCCCCGCCGTTGCTCGCCACCCGGGTCGGCACGGCCCGCGCGTGGTGTTCCGGCCGCGCGCACGGAAACGTCGGTGACCACGTCGGCGACGACCCCGTCGCTGTCGCGCGCAACCGGGCGGCCCTGCGCGAGCAGACCGGCACCGCCGGCTCACCCGAATGGGTGTGGTTGCGTCAGGTCCACGGCGCGGCGGTGCACGTCGCGAGCGGACCCTCCCCGGCCGGCGCGTCCGCACCGGAGGCCGACGCCGTCGTGACCCGCGTCCCCGGCCTCGTCCTGGCGGTCGTCACCGCCGACTGCGCGCCCGTCGTCGTCGCCTGCGACGACGCGGTCGGTGTGATCCACGCCGGCTACCGGGGCATCGCGGCGGGCGTCGTCGAGGCGGCGGTCGCGACGCTGCGGGAGATCGGCACCGGCGCGGTGCACGCGTTCCTCGGGCCCTGTATCCATGCGCCGAGCTACGAGTTCGGAGCCGCCGATCTCGCGCCGTTCGTCGACCGCTTCGGTCCACACGGTCGAAGGCCGGACCCGGGCCGGGCGGCCCGCGCTCGACATCCCCGCCGCGATACGCATCGTGCTCGAGCGCGCGGGCGTCGACGCGTTCGTCGACAGCGACGTCTGCACCGCGGATTCGCCCGAGTACTTCTCGTTCCGTCGCGACGGCGACACCGGCCGCCAGGCGACGATCGCGGTGCGGCCGTGACGATCTCGGAACGACTCGCGCGAGGTTCGAGAACGCGTCACCGCCGCCGCGCGCGCGGCGGGCCGCGAGTCCCGACGCGGTGACGCTCGTCGTCGTGACGAAGGAGGTCGAGCTCGACGCCGTACGCGACGCGATCGCGGCCGGCGCGCGCGACCTCGGCGAGAACCGCGCGCAGGAGCTCGCGGCGAAGGCCGCCGCGCTCGAAGCGGATCCGGCCGCGGCGCCGCCGGCGTCGGCGATCCGCTGGCACTTCATCGGCCGGCTGCAGCGCAACAAGGTGCGGGCGGTCGCCGCGCACGTCGCGCTCTGGCAGTCGGTCGACCGCCCGGAGCTCGCGGTCGAGATCGGCGAACGTGCGCCCGGCGCCGTGGTGCTCGTGCAGGTCAACGTGACGGGTGAGGTCCAAAAGGGCGGTTGTACGCCGGAGTCCGTCCCTGCGCTCGTCGAGACGTGCCGGGCGAACGGATGCCGAGTCGAGGGACTGATGACGGTGCCGGCCGCAGCCGGCGATCCGCGGCCCGCATTCGCCCGGTTACGCCGGATGACGGACGATCTGGGCCTCGGCGTCTGCTCGATGGGGATGAGCGGCGACTACGAAGCTGGCCATCGCCGAGGGCGCCACGATGGTGCGGGTGGGCAGCGCGATCTTCGGTCCGCGGCCGGGGAGTCTCGGTGCGCGACGATAGCCTTGCATTTCTGCGAGTGGTCGACCTCCGTGCGCCATGCGCCTCGGACGAGACGGCCCGAGCGAGTCGGTACGCACTTGTCAACACGGACGGGGCACGGAAGAGAAGGGACGCCGCATGTCGGTCTTTCACAAGACGATGGTCTGGTTGGGCCTCGTCGACGACGACGAGTACTACGGCGAGGACGACGAGTACTACGCCGACGAGTACGGCGAGCCGATCAGCGCGCCGGTACGGCCCCCGCGGACCGCGACCGCGACCGCGACCGTGCCGCCCGCGACCGAGCCGAGCCCGCTCACGGTCATCCGCAGCCGGCGTGAACGCGCGACCGACGACGGCGCGATCGCACCGGCACCGGTGGCGCCGCGGTCGTCCGCGGTCAAGCCGATCCCGATGCCCGCCACCCGCGTGCACGTGATGGATCCGAAGGGATTCAACGACGCGCAGGAGGTCGGCGACCGGTTGAAGAACGGCCAGCCCGTCATCCTCAACCTGCAGGGCGTCGACCGCGATCTCCAGCGCCGGCTGATCGACTTCTCGAGCGGGCTCGCGTACGCGCTGAACGGCACGATGTCGAAGGCGGCCGACCAGGTCTTCCTGCTCACGCCGTCGAACGTCGAGGTCTCCGAGGAGGAGAAGGAGCGCCTGCAGGCCCGCGGCCTGTATCGCACCGTGCGCTCGTGAAGCAGATCTTCTGCGCGCTCCTCAACGTCTACCTGGTGATCCTCGTTCGGCGCGCGCCGTCATGTCGTGGTTTCCGGTCCGGCCGGGCACGGGTCTCGTCGAGCTTCAACACGTCCTGATGCAGCTGACCGAGCCGGTGCTCGCGCCGGTGCGGCGCGTCATCCCGCCCGCCGGCATGTTCGATCTCTCGTTCATCGTCGTGCTCATCGCGATCGAGATCTTCCACGGTTTGATCGGGTGCACCGGCACGTTGTTCTGAACGCCCGCTGTCCGGAGGTGCAACAGATCCCTCCGGGGCGGGTCTACGATGAGCGGACATGGAGATCACACCGCGAGAGCTCCGCGACGTCGAGATTCACTCCGAGATTCGCGGCTACAGCCGCGACGAGGTCAACGACCTGCTCGAGCGGGCGGCGGCCGCGATCGAGGCGTCGAACCAGCGCGTGACGCAGCTGCAGGACCGGCTGGCGTCGGCGCAGAGCGAGGCGGGCCGCACCCGCGAGACCGAGGACATCCTGCACCGCACGCTGCTGCTCGCGCAGCGCGCCGCCGACGAAGCGGTCGCCGAGGCGACCGCCAAGTCGCGCCAGATGCTCGACGAGGCCGAGATGTCGTCGCGCCGCCTGGTCGCCGACGCCGAGGCCGAGGCGCGCCGCAAGGGCGAAGCCGAGCGCCGCCGCCTCGAACAGGAGATCCTCGAGCTGGCGGGCCGGCGCGACGCGCTGCTCGCCGACGTCGAGGCGTTGACGCGCTTCGAGGCCGAGTACCGCGAGCGGATGGTGCGCGCGCTCGAGTCCGACCTCACCGCGCTGCGGACCCGGCCCACGACCGCGCCCGCGTCGGTGCCCGAGCCGAGCGACGTCGAGATCCCCGCGCCGGCACCCGAACCCGAGCCGGCGGTCGAGCGCCGCGCCGGTTGCCGCCGACGTTCCCGTCGACGCCATCCCGACGGACGCCGACGACGAGGCGGGTCCGGAGACCGATGTGGAACCCGGCGACACGGCCGCGGCCGCGGGCCGAGACGTCTGCCGCGCCCGGCGACGACGTCGCCCGCCAACGCGACGAGCGAGGTCGACGTCCGCACCTTGTTCGAGCAGGGTTCGCACGCCCCGCGTGCCGCCGAGCAGGGCGCGGGGCGAGTCGAGAGCGACACCGCCGCGCCCGGTACGGCACGCGCCGCGGGCCTGCGGCCGATCGATCTCGCCGACCTCCGACGCCGACGCCGACATCCTCGACGACGACGCGTTCTTCGCGACGTTGCGCGACGCGGTCCACGACGAGAAGCCCCTCGGTCCGCGCGACGACGACGACCTCACCGGCGAGAACCAGTTCTTCGACCAGGACGCCGATCGCGGGTCGTTCCGCGACGTCTTCCGCCGCCGCCGCTGACCCGACCGCACTGATCCCGCGGCCCGTTCGCGGCTCCCGTTTCGGTCAGGCGGGGCGGAGGTCGAGCCAGACCGGCTCGCCGTCGATCGTGGCGTCGGGCGCGCTGGTCGAACAGTTCGTCGGTGGCGCTCGACGCCGTCGCGAGCACCTCGGCCAGGATCCAGTCCTCGTGGCGGCTCGCGGCGTCGACGATACGTGTGGTCGAGCGGAGCTCGACGGCGATGCGGTCGGCGAGGGCGAAGCCGTCCGCCTTGCGGCGGTCGTTGACCGCGCGGATGATCTCGCGGGCGATGCCTTCGGCGCGCAGGTCGTCGTCGAGGGTGAGGTCGAGCGCGACCGCGTGCGGGCCGTCCTGCGCGAGCGTGAGGTCCTCGTGCTGCTCGGCGCGGATCTCGACGTCGTCGGGCTCGAGCTTCACCTCTTCGCCGTCGACGTCGAGCGTGAAGACGCCCGTGCTCGTCGAACGCGCGGCGCACCTCGCCGCCGTCGACGTCCGCCAGCAGCGCCTTGACACGCGGCGCGACCTTGCCGAGCCGCGGGCCGAGCGCCTGGAAGTTCGGCACGACGCGGTAGGAGAGCAGGCCCTCGAGTGACGTCGACGACCTCGAGCTGCTTGACGTTCAGCTCGTCCTCGATCTCCTGCACGACGTCGTCGCGCAGCGTCTCGCCCGCGGCGAGCAGCGCGATCGCGCGGGGGAGCGGCTGGCGCACGCCGATCTTGGCGTCGGCGCGAGCGGCGCGTCCGAGCGAGACGAGCGTGCGGGCGAGCGCCATCTCGGCTTCGAGCGCGTCGTCGATCGCGGCCTCGTCGAAGGCGGGCCAGTCGGTCGAGGTGCACCGAGTCGTCGGAGCCGGCGAGGTTGCGGTACAGCTCGTCGGTGACGAACGGGCAGAACGGCGCGAGCAGCTGCGCGATCGTGAGCAGCGTCCGGTGCAGCGTCGCGTGCGCGGCCGGATCGGACGACTTCCAAAAGCGCGGCCGGGAGCGGCGCACGTACCAGTTCGACAGGTCGTCGACGAGCTCGGTCAACGCCTGCGTGGCCGCCAACGCGTCGAACTGCTCGAGCGCGTCGGTCACGGTGCGCACCGTGCGGTGCAGGCGCGAGCGTGATCCACCGGTCGAGGACGTGGTCCGGTGCCGGCGCGGCGCCGCGGCGTCCAGCCGTCGATGTTCGCGTAGGTGACGAAGAACGAATACGTGTTCCACAGCGTCAGCAGGAACTGGCGGGTCGCTTCGTCGATGCCTTCGACGTAGACGCGCTTGGGCGTCCACGGCGAGCCCGACGAGAACATGTACCAGCGCAGCGCGTCGGCGCCGCGCTCGGCGAGCACCGGCACCGGGTCGATGACGTTGCCGCGCGACTTCGACATCTTCACGCCGTCCTTGTCGACGATGTGCGCGAGGCACACGACGTTGCGGTACGGCGTGTGGCCGAACACGAGCGTGTTCACCGCGAGCAGCGAGTAGAACCAGCCGCGGGTCTGGTCGATCGCCTCGCAGATGAAGTCGGCGGGGAAGCGGTGTTCGAACTCGTCGGCGTTCTCGAACGGGTAGTGGAACTGCGCGGCCGGCATCGAGCCCGAGTCGAACCAGGCGTCGAGCACGGGTTCGATGCGGTACGCGGTGCCGCCTTCGCACTCGGGGCAGGGGATCGTGACGTCGTCGACGTACGGCCGGTGCAGATCCATGCCGGTGAGATCGCGGCCGGAGAGCTCCGCGAGCTCGGCGACCGAGCCGATGCACGTGTCGTGCCCGCAGTCGTGGCAACGCCACACCGGGATCGGCGTGCCCCAGTAGCGGTCGCGGGAGAGCGCCCAGTCGACGTTGTTCTCGAGCCAGTCGCCGAAGCGGCCGTGCTTGATGTGCTCGGGATACCAGTTGATCGTCTCGTTCTCGCGCGAGCAGCTGCGGCTTGTACGCGGACGTGCGCGCGAACCACGTGGGCTTCGCCCAGTAGATGAGCGGCGTGTCGCAGCGCCAGCAGTGCGGATACGAGTGCGTGTAGTCGACGACGCGCGACGAGCCTGCCCGCGCGCGGTGAGATCGTCGATGAGGTCGGGATCGGCGTCCTTCACGAACCTGCCCGCGTACGGCTCGCCGACCGCGGGCGTCGAAGCGCGCCGCGTCGTTGACCGGGTTGACGATCGGGAGGCCTTCGCGTTCGCCGACCTCGCGGTCGATCTCGCCGAACGCGGGCGCGAGGTGCACGATGCCCGAACCGTCCTCGACCGTGACGAAGTCGTCGGCGACGACGGTGAACGCGTTCTCGCCCTCGACCGCGAGCAGCGTGAACGGCGGCTCGTAGCGCGCGCCGACGAGCGTCCGCGGCTTCGACGTCGCCGACGATCTCCGCGTCCTCGCCGAGCACCGTCGTCGACCCGGGCGCGCGCCATCACGAGGTCGCGTCCGCCCTCCGGCGGGCGGACGCGCACGTAGTCGATGTCCGGACCGACCGCGGCGCCGACGTTCGACGGCAGGGTCCACGGCGTGGTCGTCCACACGAGGAGGTCGACGTCGCGGCCGACGAGCGGGAAGCGGACGTAGACCGACGGCTCGGTGACGTCGCGGTACGCGCCGGGCTGGCCGAGCTCGTGGCTCGACAGCGCGGTGCCGCACCGGCCGCAGTAGGGCACGACCTTGTAGCCCTCGTAGATCGCGCCCGCGTCCCACATCCGGGGGAACAGCCACCAGACGCTCTCGATGTACTCGTTCGAGAGCGTCCAGTAGGCGCCGGCGGTGTCGAGCCACATGCCGATGCGCGAGGTGAGCGACTGCCAGTCCTCGACGTAGCGCTGCACCGACGCTCGGCACTTCGCGTTGAAGCGCTCGATGCCGTAGTCCTCGATCTCGAACTTGGCCGAGAAGCCGAGCTCCTTTTCGACCTCGACCTCGACCGGGAGGCCGTGGCAGTCCCAGCCGCCCTTGCGGGCGACGTGCTTGCCCCGCATGGTGTGGAACCGCGGGTAGAGGTCCTTGAAGAGCCGGGCCCACACGTGGTGGATGCCGGGCCGGCCGTTCGCGGTCGGCGGGCCTTCGTAGAACACCCACTCCGGGGCGCCGGACCGCTGCCGGAGCGACTCGCCGAACACGTCCTCGTCGCGCCAGCGGGTGAGCATCGCCTCCTCGAGCGCGACGAGGTCGAGGGACGGGTCGACCGGGCGGAACATGGCGGCAACGTTACCGGTGGCCCGCTCGGAGATTGCGTAAGCGGGCCGCTAGCCTCCGCGCGAATGCGCCGGTGCTCACTTTGGATTCGCACCGTGGCGTGCAGCGTGCTGGTCGTCGCGTCGGGAGCCGTCGCGTCGGTGGCCTCGGCGCGTCCCGCGGCTGCGGCTGCCGTCACGTCCGCCCACGACAACGAGGTCTACGCGTTCGGGAGCGCGAGCTTCCACGGCTCGACGCAGTCGATGACGCTCTCGCGCCCGATCGTCGCGATGGCCTCGACCGCCGAACGGCGAGGGCTACTGGCTCGTCGCGTCCGACGGCGGCATCTTCTCGTTCAACGCCCCGTTCTACGGCGCGCTCGCGGGCTGGCCGCTCGCGCAGCCGATCGTCGGGATGACCGCGACGCCGACCGGCCACGGCTACTGGATCGTCACGGTGCCGACGGTGCGGTGTTCCCGTTCGGCGACGCGCACGTCGTACGGCATCACTCGCGGGCATGCACCTGAACTCGCCGATCAAGGCGCTCATCCCCGGGCCCGGCGGCAAGGGCTACTGGCTCTACGCGACCGACGGCGGCGTGTTCTCGTTCGGCTCCGCGCGCTTCCACGGCTCGACCGGCGGCGATGCGCCTCAACGCGCCCGTCGTCGGCATGGCGTCGACGCCGACCGGCAACGGCTACTGGCTCGTCGCGAGCGACGGCGGCATCTTCTCCTTCGGCGACGCGCACTTCTTCGGCTCGACCGGAGCGATGCACCTGAACGCGCCGGTCGTCGGCATGGCCCGCGACGGCACCGGCGGCGGCTACTGGCTCGCCGGCGCCGACGGCGGCGTCTTCACCTTCGGCAACGCGCACTTCCAGGGCAGCGCGTCGGGGCTCGTTCCCGCCGACCGCCGAGTCGTCCAGCTCGTCGGCATGCCCGACGGCAACGGCTACCGCATGCTCGCCCTCCCGCTGCATCTCCGACGTCGGCCTCATCGGGCCCGGTGCCACCGGCGCGGCGGTCACCGACGTCCAGAACCGGCTCTCTCGCTGGGCTACTGGCTGCCGAGCGCCAACGGCGTGTTCGACGCCAACATGCAGCAGGCGGTCTACGCGTTCCAGAAGGCGAACGGCCTGCCGCGCACGGGCGTGGTCGACGGCGCGACGCAGGCGAAGTTCCGCACCGCGACCCGCCCGCGCGCCCGGTCGACCAGCGGGTACGATGATCGAGATCGACAAGACCCGCCAGATCCTGATGTCGTGGTCGAACGGCGTCGGCGCAGCTGACGTTCAACGCCTCGACCGGTTCCGACCACCCGTACGTGCTCGACGGGGTCGGCTACACGCGCGCACACGCCCGAAGGCGTGTTCTCGGTGATCCGCCAGGTCGACGGCCCCGACCACGGCCCGCTCGGCGTCGCTGTTCCGGCCGAAGTACTTCACCTGGTCGGGCATCGCGGTCCACGGCTACACCGAGGTGCCGCCGTACCCGGCGTCGCACGGCTGCACACGGGTCTCGAACGCGGCGATCAACTTCATCTGGGCCGCCAACATCATGCCCATCGGCGCGACGGTCTGGGTCTACGTCTGAACCGCTTCCGGGCGTGAAGCCCTGAGCCGTGTCGTCGAGGCGGTCGACGGGGGCGTCGATCGTGCACGTCCACGTGCTGCCCCGCAGCGGCCGGACCGAGATCGTCGGACGGCACGGCGACGCGTTGAAGATCAGGGTCGCGGCACCGCCGGTCGACGGCCGGGCGACCGAGGCCGCCCGCGCCGCGCTCGCCGAGGCGCTCGGCGTCGCGTCCGGCTCGGTGTCGGTCGTGTCGGGCGAGCGGTCGCGGCTCAAGCGGTTGCGGGTCGACGGCCTGGAAGCGAGCCGAGGTCGAGCGCCGGCTCGCGGCCGTGGATCGGCGCTACCGTCGGGGTGACCGAAGAAGGTCGCCCGGGGCCGCTACACTCCGGCGCCTTCCGGGGCCCTCGGCCGATCCCAACGGCTCCGGGCCTCGGATCCCGAGCCCGAAACGAGTAGGTCAGCATGGCGTCCAAGGTCACCGACGCGTCAAGGCGGCGAAGCCCGCGGCTTCCGCCGCCGGGCCGCGACCAAGAAGGCTGCGGCGGGCAAGGCCGGAGGGGCCAAGACCTCG
Organism: uncultured Actinomycetes bacterium; assembly: GCA_963829195.1. Classification (GTDB taxonomy): domain Bacteria; phylum Actinomycetota; class Acidimicrobiia; order IMCC26256; family PALSA-610; genus PALSA-610. The sequence continues at coordinate 183,930 of CAWHHS010000004.1, read as the reverse complement.
GCCAAGAAGACGGCGACGAAGATCGCGCAGAAGAAGGTCACCAAGACCGCGCCGCGCGCCGCCGCCGCGAGCGCCAAGAAGACGAGCGCGACGAAGACGGCCGCCAAGAAGCCTGCGGCGAAGAAGCCCGCCGCGAAGAAGGTGGTCGCGCCGAAGAAGCCCGTGGCCAAGAAGGCGGCCAACGTCGTGAAGAAGGTCGTCGGCCAAGAAGGCCGCGCCCGCGAAGAAGGCCGCACCCGTGAAGACGGCGGTCAAGAAAAGCGCTGCCGAGCCGACAAAGGCCCCGATGAAGGTCGCGCAGCAAGCCCAAGCCCGCGCCGAAAGCCGCCCCGAAGCCGCCGCCCGTCAAGAAGGAACCGCCGCCGAAGAAGCTGCCGCCGCCGCTCGCGGCCGAGCACGCTCGAGAAGCTGCGCGAGCTGCTCGACGAGGCGCGTGCCAGCCACGCCGCGCCAGGCCGAGGAGCTCGAGGCGTCGGCCGAGCAGCTCGCGTCGGAACGCGAGCAGGGCGACACGCAGTTCGACGAGGAGTCGGGCGAGGGCGACACCGTCAGCGTCGAGCGCGAGCGCGATCTCTCGCTCTCGGCGACCGCCCGCCAGACGGTCGACGACATCGACCGCGCGCTCGCAGCGGATACCGACCGGCATGTACGGCGTGTGCGTGACCTGCCTCGATCGCATCCCGGTCGCGCGGCTCGAGGTCATCCCGTGGGCCGAGCAGTGCGTGAAGTGCAAGGCCCGTGGCGAACGGCGTCGCTGAGACGCGAGGGCTCACTCCTTCCCGGTCGCGCACCGCTTGGGTGGTCGCGGCGCTCGTCGTCATCGTCGCCGTCGACCAGCTGACCAAGGCGTGGGCGGTCGCGGCGCTCGCCGACGGCCCGAAGCACGTCATCGGCGACTTCCTGGTGTTCGAGCTGACGCGCAACTGCGGGAGCGCGTTCAGTCGCTTCCAGGGCTACACGCCGGTGCTCGCGGTGTTCGCGATCGTCATCGCCGTGTTCGTCGCCCGGTCGGTGCGCGAGGCGACCGACCGCGTGGACGCTCGTCGGGCTCGTGCTCGTGCTCGGCGGCGCGCTCGGCAACCTCGCCGACCGTTTCGCGCGTTCGCCGGGCTTCCTGCGCGGCCACGTCGTCGACTTCGTCGCGGTCGGCTGGTGGCCGCGTGTTCAACGTCGCCGACTCGTGCATCACGATCGGTGCGATCGTGCTGATCGTGCCGCACGCTGTTCGCGCCCGGCTCGCCACCGCCGGCATCGTCGTCGATGATCGACGGGCCGATCGTCGGTGCCCGCCGCGCTCGACGGCGATCGCGTCGACCGGGCGTTGTCGTTCCTGACCGGCTGGCCGCGCGCCGCGGTGCAGGAGCTGATCGACGACGGCGCAGTGCTCGTCGACGGCCACGCCGTCGCGAAGAGCCACCGGCTGCACGAAGGCGACGTGCTCGAGGTGCTCGCCGAGCCGCGCGCTCGACGCCGACATGCGCCCGGAGCCCGACGCCGCGGTCGCGGTCGACGTGCGCTTCGCCGACGACGACGTCGTGGTCGTCGCCAAGCCGGCCGGCCTCGTCGTGCATCCCGGCGCGGGCAACGCGACCGGCACGCTCGTCAACGGTCTGCTCGCCCGATTTCCCGAGATCGCGACCGTCGGCGATCCGATGCGACCCGGGCATCGTGCACCGCCTCGACCGCGACACGAGCGGGCTGCTCGTCGTCGCGCGTTCGGCGTCGCGCTTACGACCTCGCTCGTCGCGCAGCTCGCGGCGCGCACCGTCGAGCGCGTGTACGTCGCGCTCGTGTGGGGGCGGCCTGTCGTCGCCGCGCGGGCATGATCGACGCGCCGATCGGCCGTTCCGCGGCGCGCCGCACGCGCATGGCGGTGCGCGACGCGGGCAAGCCGGCGCGGACCGAGTACCAAGTTCGTCGACGGCGTTCGACCGCGCCGTTGTGCAGCCTGCTCGAGTGCCGCCTCGAGACCGGGCGCACGCATCAGATCCGCGTGCACCTCGCCGCGATCGGCCATCCCGTCGTCGGCGACGGCACCTACGGCGGTCCGCGCGACTCGATCCCGCTCGAGCGCCCGTTCCTGCACGCCGGCACGCTCGGCGTTCGACCACCCGGCGACCGGCGAGCGGCTCCGGTTCGAGGAACCGTTGCCGGCCGAGCTCGCGCGAGGTGCTCGAGACGCTCGCCGCGAGCCGGCACTAGCAGCTCGGTACCCGCGCCGGGCGCGGTCAGGGAGCCGGTTCGGGGACCGCGTCGGGATGGCCGACCCGGGTGCGCTCGACGAGCTCGGCGAGCGTGACCCGCTCGAGGATGCGGCGCGACTCGTCGTCGACGCCGACCCACACCTCCTGCAGGATGCAGTGGCCCTCGCAGTGGTCGGGATGCTCGGCCAGCATGATCTGCGGGCCTTCGACCGCGGCCACGATGTCGGCCAGGGTGATCTCCGCGGTCGGCCGGGCGAGCACGTAGCCGCCGCCGACGCCCGCGCTTCGAGCGCACGAGCCCGGCGCCCTTCACCGACAGCAGGATCTGCTCGAGGTACGGCTGCGGCAGGTGGGTGCGCTCGGCGATCTCCTTCACCGAGGTCGGCCGCTCGGTCCCGTGCAGCGCGAGCGACAGCAGCGCTCGGGCGGCGTAGTCGCCGCGCGTCGACATCCTCATGCCCCCATCGTCGCGCGGACGGCGGGCGGGGCGACGCCTCGGCCAGGTCGTACGCTGCCGGCGATGACCTCCTCCCTCGCCGGCGCGGTGCGCCCCGCGCTCGACGGCGCCTCGGTCGCGGGGCTGGTCCCGGCCCTGATGGGCGTCCGCGACGACTCCTGGCTGCCGGAGCCGGCGCGCGCGGGCCGACGCGGTGGTGCTGCTGGTGCTCGACGGCCTGGGCTGGAACGCGCTGTGCGAGCACCGCGGCCGAGATGCCGGAGCTCGCGGCCATGGAGGGCGGCCCGATCACCACCGTCGTCCCCGCCACCACGGCGTCGGCGCTCACGTCGATCGCGACCGGGCTCGCGCCCGCGCAGCACGGGATCCTCGGGTACCGCATGCTCGTCGGCGGCGAGGTGCTCAACGTGCTGCGCTGGACGGTGTCCGGCGGCGGCCGCGCCCCCGACCCGTTCGACGTGCAGCGCCACACCGCGTTCCTCGGCCGGCCGGTGCCGGTCGTCACCCGCTCGGAGTTCCGCGACGTCGGGTTTCACCGCAGGCGCACCTGCGCGGCGGTCACTTCGTCGGGCTGGCACACGACGTCGGCGCTCGTCGAGCACTGCCTGCGCGCGGTCGAGGCGGGGGAGCGGTTCGTGTACGCGTACTACCCGGGCGTCGATTCGGTCGCGCACGAGTTCGGCCTGCACGCCCGCGTCTACCGCCGCGAGCTCGCGGCCGCCGACGCGCTCGTCGGCGCGCTGCTCGACGCGTTGCCGGAACGCGCGGCGTTGCTCGTCACCGCCGACCACGGCCAGGTCCATCTCGAACCGGAGTCGTGGATCGCGGTGCCGGAGCTCGGCGCGCTCACCGACCGCGATGGCCGGCGACGGCCGGTTCCGCTACCTCCACGCGCGCAAGGGCGCGGCGCGCGAGCTGCTCGGCCGCGGCGCGCGAGCTCGTCGGCGCGCAGCGCGTGGGTGTGGTCGCGCGCGGAGCTGCTCGACGAGGAGCTGCTCGGGACCGGTGCGACGGGCAGCGTGCCCGGGCCGCATCGGCGACGTCGTGCTCGCCGCGCGCGACGACGTCGCGTTCGTCGATCCGGCGCTCCCGAACGAGGCGAAGCTGCGGTCGGGGCACGGTTCGCTCACGCCCGACGAGATGCTCGTGCCGCTCGTCGCCGGCGCGGGCCGGGCCGACGGACTGAGGCTCCGCCGGCCCTGGCGTCCGCCGGTGCGCGCTCGCGTAGAATCACATACATGTAACTATTGTCCACAGGGCTGTCCACAGCCCCTGTGGACAGCCGACCGAGCGCGTCACCGAGGGCGGAGTCCTGACCGATTCGTTCGTCCATCTGCACCTGCACACCGAGTACTCGATGCTCGACGGTGCGTCGCGGATCGGCGAGGTCGTCGGGCCGCGGCGCGGCCGACGGCCAGCCCGCGGTCGGCATCACCGACCACGGCAACATGTACGGCGTGCTCCCGCTCTACGAGGCGGCGCGGGCGGCGAACATCAAGCCCGTCCTCGGCATGGAGGGCTACTTCACCAACACGTCGCGCTTCGACCGCCCGAAGCGTTCCGAGCACGAGATCTTCCACCTCACGATGCTCGCCGAGACGAACGAGGGCTACCGCAACCTCATCAAGGTCACGAGCGCGGCGTACCTCGACGGCTACTACTACAAGCCCCGCAGCGACTGGGAGCTGCTCGAGCGCCACCACGAGGGCATCACCGCCACGACGGGCTGCCTCGGCGGTCTCGTCTCGCAGCTGATCCTGAAGGACGAGCTCGACGCCGCGCTCGAGGCCGCCGGCGCGCTTCCAGGACATCTTCGGGCGCGAGCACTTCTTCGTCGAGCTGCAGGACCACGGCATCGACGACGACGCCCGGGTCATCCGGCCGCTGCTCGACATCGCCCGCAAGCTCCGCGCGCCGCTGCTCGCCACGAACGACAGCCACTACACGCACAAGGAGGACGCCGAGGCGCACGACGCGTTGCTCTGCGTGCAGACGGGCGCGCTGCAGAGCGACCCGAAGCGCTTCAAGTTCGACGGCAACGACTTCTACATCAAGAGCGCGGCCGAGATGCGCGCGCTGTTCGCGGAAGTTCCCGACGCGTGCGACAACACGTTGCTGATCGCGGAGCGCGCCGACGTCGAGATCGAGTTCGGCCAGGCGATCCTGCCCGCGTTCCCGGTCCCCGAAGGGCCACGACGAGAACTCGTACCTGCGCGAGCTCACGATGCAGGGTGCGAAGGAGCGCTACGGCGCGACGCCGGCGCTGCACGTCATCGAGCGCATCGAGTTCGAGCTCGACGTCATCAAGTCGATGGGGTTCCCGGCGTACTTCCTCGTCGTCTGGGACCTCGTGCGCTACGCGAAGTCGCGCGGCATCCGGGTCGGTCCCGGGCGGGGGAGCGCGGCCGGTTCGTGCGTCGCGTACTGCCTGCGCATCGTCGACATCGACCCGATCAAGTACGACCTGCTGTTCGAGCGGTTCCTCAACCCCGGCCGCAAGCAGATGCCCGACATCGACATGGACTTCGACTCGCGCTACCGCGGCGAGATGATCCGGTACGCCGCGCAGAAGTACGGCCACGACCACGTCGCGCAGATCATCACGTTCTCCACGATCAAGGCCCGGGCCGCGGTGCGCGACGCCGCGCGGGTGCTCGGCTACCCGTACGCGGTCGGCGACAAGATCGCGAAGCTGATGCCGCCGCTCATCATGGGCCGCGACACGCCGCTGCACGCGTGCCTCGACGCCGAACGAGCGCTACGCCGACGGCTACAAGATGGCCGCCGATCTGCGCTAGCTGTACGACGATCGATCCCGACGCCAAGCGCGTCGTCGACGTCGCCCGCGGGCTCGAAGGCCTGCGCCGCCAGGACGGCATCCACGCGGCCGCGGTGGTGATCACGCGCGAGCCGCTCACCGAGTACCTGCCGATCCAGCGCAAGCCCGAGCCGGGCACCGCGCTCGAAGACGCGCCGATGGTCACGCAGTACGAGATGCACGGCGTCGAAGAGCTCGGCCTGTTGAAGATGGACTTCCTCGGCCTGCGCAACCTCGACGTCATCGAGATCGCGCTCGACCTGATCGAGCACGACCACCGGCACCCGGCCCGACATCGACAACGTGCCGCTCGACGACGAGAAGACCTTCGAGCTGTTGCGCCGGGCCGACACGATCGGCGTGTTCCAGCTCGAAGGCGGCCCGATGCGCTCGCTGCTGCTCCGGCTCGCGCCGACCACGTTCGAAGACGTCGCCGCCGTCATCGCGCTGTACCGGCCGGGCCCGATGGCGCAGAACTGGCACAACGAGTACGCCGACCGCAAGAACGGCCGCAAGCCGGTCACCTTCGACCACCCCGACCTCGAGGAGATCCTCGGCCCCACGTTCGGGCTGATGATCTACCAAGAGCAGCTGATGCGCGTGTCGCAGAAGCTCGCGGGCTACTCGCTCGAAGAGGCCGACAACCTGCGCAAGGCGACCGGCAAGAAGATCCGCGAGCTCATCGCGAAGGAGCGCTCCAAGTTCGTCGAGGGCTGCGTCCGCAACGGGCACACCGAGAAGTTCGCGGAGAACTACTTCGACGACGATCGAGCCGTTCGCCGACTACTCGTTCAACAAGTCGCACAGCGTCGGCTACGGCTTCGTCACGTACCAGACCGCGTGGTTGAAGGCGAACTACCCGGTCGCAGTACTTCGCCGCGCTGCTCACGAGCGTGAAGACGAACCTCGACAAGGCGGCGGTGTACCTCGGCGAGTGCCGCCAGCTCGAGATCCCGGTGCTCGTCCCCGACGTGAACGCGTCGGACAGCGACTTCTCGCTGCGAGGGCGCACGCGATCCGGTTCGGGCTGTCGGCGGTGCGCAACGTCGGCGAGGGCGTGTCGGCGCTGCTCATCGAGGAGCGCGAGCGCGGGCGGACCGTTCACCGACTTCCACGACTTCTGCGATCGCGTCGACCCGAGCGTGCTCAACAAGCGCACGATCGAGTCGCTGATCAACGGCGGCGGCTTCGACTCGCTCGGCCACCCGCGCAAGGGCCTGCTCAACGTGTTCGAGGCCGTCGTCGACGCGGCCTTGCGCCGGCGCCGCGAGCGCGACGCGGGCACGATGAGCCTGTTCGACCTCGGCGGCGCGAGCCGACGACTCGCCGGTGTTCGACGACCGCCTCGCCATCCCCGACGTCGAGTTCGACAAGGCGGAGCGCCTGCGCGCCGAGAAGGACATGCTCGGCCTCTACGTGAGCGACCACCCGCTGATGGGCGTCGAGCACGCGCTGCGCCGGCTGGTCGAGTGCTCGATCGCCGACCTGAACGAGCTCGACGACGGCGTCGATGCGCACCGTCGCGGGCGTCGTCACCGCGTACCAGCGCAAGTACACCAAGCGCGGCGACCTCATGGCCACGTTCGTGCTCGAAGACCTCGCGGCGTCGATCGAGGTGATGGTGTTCCCGAAGACGATGCTCACCTACGGCGAGCTGCTCGCGTCCGACGCGATCGTCACGGTGAAGGGGCGCGTCGACGGCCGCGACGACACGCCGAAGCTCATGGCGATGGAGATCACCCGCCCCGAGATCCATCCGACGTCGGCGCCGCCGGTGAAGCTGCGGGTCAAGGCCGCCGGCGCTGACCGACGAACGCGGTCCAGCAGCTGCGCGAGATCCTCGCCGCGAACCCCGGCGACAGCCCGTGTTCCTCACGTTGATCGGCCCCGACAAGGAGACCGATCTCCGCCTCGGCGACGAGTTCCGCTGCGACGCCCGCAACGGCCTCTTCGCCGAGCTGCGCATCCTCTTCGGCGCCGACTGCATCGGTTAGGAGCGGCAGCGGAGCCGCCCGAACTCTCCGCGACGAAGGAGCCGTCTCTTCGGGCGGTGCAGCGCGAGCGACCCATGAGCAAGGAGCGGCAGCGGAGCCGCCCGAACTCTCCGCGACGAAGGAGCCGTTTCTTCGGGCGGTGCAGCGCGAGCGACCCATGAGCAAGGAGCGGCAGCGGAGCCGCCCGAACTCCCCGCGACGAAGGAGCCGTCTCTTCGGGCGGTGCAGCGCGAGCGACCAGGAGACAGGAGCGGCAGCGGAGCCGCCCGAACTCTGCCGCGACGAAGGAGCCGTACTTCGGGCGGCGCCGCGCGAGCGACCCATAAGGATCGACCGCCCGACACCGGGGGTTTGGGGTCGTATCCGAGCGAGGGGCCCATTGCGCCCCGAACTAGTCTCTCCGGATGCGCATCGGAATCCTGGGGGCGACCGGGCCCGCGGGCGGGGGTCTTGCGGCCCGGCTCGCGAGTGTCGGGCACGAGGTGTTGTTCGGGTCGCGGGCGGTCGACAAGGCGCGCGCCGCGGTCGGTGAGCTCGAGAAGGAGTGGGGCGACCGGGTCGCGGGACGGTTGATCGCGTGCGACAACGCGTGGGCGTGCGACGCGCCGGTCGTGATCCTCGCGGTGCACGCCGAGTCGGCCATCCCGACCGTGCAGGAGCACGCCGACCGGCTCGCGGGCAAGATCGTCGTGTCGATGGCGAACAACCTCGTCAAGCACGGCAACGAGTTCAACGCGGTGCTCCCGCCGCACGGTTCGGTCGCGGCCGAGATCCAGGCGCTGCTCTGGCGCTCGCGCGTCTGCACCGCGTTCCATCTCGTCCCCGCGGCCGAGTTCGGCGAGATCGACCACGAGATGTCGAGCGACGTGATCGTGCTCGGCGACGACGACGAAGCCAAGAGCACCGTGATGGAGATCACGAGCAGCATCCCGAAGCTGCGCCCGCTCGACGGCGGATCGCTGCGCAACGCGGTCGGCATGGAGACGTTCGCGGCGGTGCTGCTGACCGTGAACATCCGGCACAAGATGCGGGCGAGCCTGCGGCTCACGTCCGTTTGATCCCGGGGCGTCGCCGAGACCCCGAGCGCGGGATCTGGGTGGCGCGGACCGGGCAGTAGGGTTCGCCGGTGACCATGCGCCTCTACGACACCGCCCGCCGCGCGGTCGTGCCGTTCGAGCCGCCGCCGACCGTGCGCATGTACGTCTGCGGGATCACCCCGTACGACTCGACGCACCTCGGCCACGCGGCGACGTACCTCACCTACGACCTCCTCATCCGCCGCCTCGAGGAGCTCGGGCACGAGGTCCACTACGTCCGCAACATCACCGACGTCGACGACTCGATCCTGCCGAAGGCGCGCGAGCTGGGTGTCCCGTACCTCGAGCTCGCCGAATCGGAGATGGCGCGCTTCCACAGCGACATGGACGCGCTCGAGATGCGCCCGCCCGCGGCCGAGCCGCGCGCGACGGAGTCGATCGACCAGATCATCGAGCTCGTCGGGCAGCTGCTCGAGTCGGGCCACGCGTACCTCACGCACGGCACCGTGTACTTCGACGTCTCGACGCTTCCCGCGCTACGGCGAGCTCTCGCACTACGCCGAGGACCAGATGGTCCGCCTGGCGCGGGCGCGCGGCGGCAATCCCGACGATCCGCACCGGCGCCAGCCGCTCGACTTCGTGCTCTGGCAGCCGTCGCTCGCGGACGAGCCCGCGTGGCGCGCGCCGTTCGGCGTCGGCCGGCCCGGTTGGCACATCGAGTGCTCGGCGATGGCGATGCACGAGCACGGGCCGACCATCGACCTGCACGGCGGCGGCACCGACCTGATCTTCCCGCACCACGAGTGCGAGATCGCGCAGAGCGAGAGCCTCACCGGCAAGCCGTTCGTCACGCACTGGTTGCACTCGGCGATGGTGAACTACGAGGGCGAGAAGATGTCGAAGTCGCTCGGCAACCTCGTGTTCGTCGACGAGCTGTTGAAGGTCGCCGACGCGCGGTCGATCCGTCTCGCGCTCATGCGGCACCACTACCGCCACGGCTTCGAGTGGTACCACACCGATCTCGAAGAGGGCACCGCGCTCCTGCACCGCCTGCTGGCCGCGGCCGAGCGCACGACGGGTCCCGACCCGCGCCCGTTCGCGGAACGCGTGCGCGCCGCGATCGACGACGACCTCGACACGCCGCGTGCGCTCGACGCGCTCGACGACCTCGCGAGCGCGATCCTCTCCGGCGGCGACGATCCGTCCGCGCACACGGTGCTGTGCGAGCTGGGCCGGCTGCTCGGTGTCGACCTCGAGCGGCCGGTCGCCGTGGGTTCCGCCTGAGCATCGCAAATCGGCCCGGGTGCCGAGGCGTGCGTTGGTAGCCTCGATGCGTTCCGCATCCGCCGACGCCGACGATAGAGACACCATGAGCGCGCAGATCACGGTCAAGCTGCCCGATGGATCGAGCCGGGAGTACGCGTCGGGCACGACGGCGGCCGAGGTCGCCGCGTCGATCGGCAAGGGGCTCGCCAAGGCCGCCATCGCGGCCAAGGCCGACGGCGAGTGGATCGACCTCGACCGTCCGCTCGACCACGACGTGGCGCTGCAGATCGTCGTCCCCGACAGCGACGACGGCCGCGAGGTGTTGCGGCACTCGACCGCGCACGTCATGGCCGAGGCGGTCACGCGCCTGTTCCCGGGGGCCAAGGTCGCGATCGGTCCCGCGATCGCCGACGGCTTCTACTACGACTTCGACCTGCCGAACGGGCAGACGTTCAGCGACGACGACCTCGGCCGCATCGAGTCCGAGATGCGCGCGATCGTCAAGGCGAACCAACGCTTCGAACGCACGGAGCTCTCCTACGACGACGCGCTCGCGCTCTTCGCCGACCAGCCGTACAAGCGCGAGATCATCGAGAAGGTGCGCAGCGGCGCGGCCGACGACGAGGACGCGGGCGAGGCCGGCGGCGACGGCGCGGGCGTGTCGGTGTACCGCAACGTGTCGAGCGGCAACGGCGACGGAACCGTCGGCGAGGTCGAGTTCACCGACCTGTGCCGCGGCCCGCACGTTCCGTCGACGGGCAAGCTCGGCGTGTTCAAGCTGCAGAAGGTCGCCGGCGCGTACTGGCGCGGCAACGAGAAGGGCCCGATGCTGCAGCGCATCTACGGCACCGCGTGGGAGTCGAAGGCCGCGCTCGCCGAGTACCTGCATCGGTTGGAAGAGGCGGAGCGCCGCGACCACCGCAAGCTCGGCGTCGAGCTCGACCTCTTCTCGTTCCCGGAGGAGATCGGCTCCGGGCTCGCGGTGTTCCATCCCAAGGGTGCCCGCGTGCGGCGCATCATGGAGGAGTACTCGCGCGAGCGGCACGAGGCGGCGGGCTACGAGTTCGTGAACTCGCCGCACATCACCAAGTCGAAGCTGTTCGAGATCTCCGGGCACCTCGACTGGTTCGCGGAGGCGATGTTCCCGCCGCTGCATCTCGACGAGGGCGGGCAGAACAACGAGGGCACGAACTACTACCTGAAGCCCATGAACTGCCCGTTCCACATCCTGATCTTCAAGCACCGGACGCGCTCGTACCGCGAGCTGCCGCTGCGGATGTTCGAGTTCGGCACGGTGTACCGCTACGAGAAGTCGGGCGTCGTCCACGGCCTCACGCGCGTGCGGGGCATGACCCAGGACGACGCGCACATCTTCTGCACCAAGGAGCAGATGGCGGGGGAGTTGTCGTCGCTGCTCGACTTCGTCCTCGACGTGCTTGCGCGACTACGGGCTCACCGACTTCTACCTGGAGCTGTCGACCAAGCCCGAGGGCAAGGCGGTGGGCCGCGACGACGAATGGGAAGAGGCGACCGAGGCGCTGCGCGTGGCCGCGTCGACCAAGAACCTCGACCTCGTGCTCGACGAGGGCGGCGGCGCGTTCTACGGACCGAAGATCAGCGTGCAGGCGAAGGACGCGATCGGGCGCACGTGGCAGATGTCGACGATCCAGGTCGACTTCCAGCTGCCGCAGCGGTTCGGCATGGAGTACACCGGCGCCGACAACGAACGCCACCAGCCGATCATGATCCACCGCGCGCTGTTCGGCACGATCGAACGGTTCTTCGCGGTGCTGCTCGAGCACTACGCGGGCGCGTTCCCGGCCTGGCTCGCGCCGGTGCAGGCGACGGTGCTGCCCGTCAGCGATCGCAACGACGCGTACGGGTTCCGCATCGTCGACCGGCTGAAGGCCGAGGGGTTCCGCGCGGAGATGATCGACGGTTCCGCGGGCAGCCTCGGCGCGCGCATCCGCAAGGCGAAGACCGACAAGGTGCCGTACATCCTCGTGGTCGGCGACAGCGACGCGGAGAACGGCACGGTCGGCGTGAACAAGCGGGGCACGAACGATCCCGAACGCGACGTCGGTGTCGACGACTTCGTCGAGCGGCTCGCCGCCGAAGTGCTCGAGCACCGGTAGGCGGGTGGGGCTCGAGCGGCTCTGGGCCGACTGGCGTTCGACGTACGTCTCCACCGAGGCGGGCCGCGACGACAACGGCTGTGTCATGTGCAACCTGGTCGCCGCGACCGACGACGCCGAGGCGCTCGTGCTCGAACGCGGCCCGGAGACGATCACGGTCATGAACCTCTACCCGTACGGCTCCGGGCACCTGATGGTCGCGCCGGTCCGGCACGCCGCCGCGTTCGACGACCTCGACGACGACGAGAACGTCGCGATCGCGCGGGCCCAGGTGCGGGCGCTGCGGGCGATCCGGGCCGCGTACTGGCCCGACGGTGTGAACGTGGGCGCCAACCTCGGCCGCGCCGCGGGCGCCGGCGTCCCCGGCCATCTCCACGTCCACCTGCTGCCCCGCTGGATCGGCGACACGAACTTCATGACGACGGTCGCCGAGGTGCGGGTGCTGCCGGAGAGCCTGCGGGCCGGCTACGACAAGCTGAAAGCGGCGTGGCCCCGGTAGCGTCCGCGCCGTGACCGACGAGGAACCCCGCGCCGACGACCGGGACGACGCGCCGGCGGGCGACGCGCTCCCCGAGGACCTCGACGTCACCGCGTACGTCGGTCCGTACGTCTTCCCCGACATCAAGCGCCGGCGCATCGCGGGCACGATCTACCTCGTGCTCGGCGCGCTCGTCCTCTGGGCCGGGCTCGCGACGCCGAACGGTGGCCTGGTCTTCGGCGCCGTCCTCCTCGCGGTCATCGCCGCCTACCACTTCGTCGCGGGCTGGCCGCTGCACATCGACCAGACCGAGGCGCTCGCGGTCGCGAGCCGCACCGTCGGCTTCCCGGTCGGGCACGCGTCGGCCCAGCTCGCGTGGCGCGGGCTGCGCTCGCGTCCCGCGTGGCGGATCCTCGTGTACAGCGCCGACGAGCCGCCGAGCATGCGCGGGCTCGTCGAGCTCGACGCGGTCGACGGCCACGTGCTCGGCGAGTACACCGAGCAGAACCCCGAAGACTGGTCGCAGTACAAATAGACCGATCAGGAATCGAGAACGCGGGCTCCGAGCCGCCCATAGCGTGATGCACATGGTGATGGCCGACCGCCACGACGTGATCCGCGTGCACGGCGCGCGCGTGAACAACCTCCAGAACGTCAGCGTCGAGCTCCCGAAGCGCCGGCTGACGGTGTTCACCGGCGTCTCCGGTTCCGGCAAGAGCTCGCTCGTGTTCGGCACCATCGCCGCGGAGTCGCAGCGGCTGATCAACGAGACCTACAGCACCTTCGTGCAGGGCTTCATGCCGACGACGGCGCGGCCCGACGTGGACGTGCTCGACGGCCTGACGACCGCGATCATCGTCGACCAGCAGCGGATGGGCGCCAACGTCCGCTCCACCGTCGGCACCGCCACCGACGCCAACGCGATGCTCCGGATCCTGTTCAGCCGGCTCGGCCAACCGTACGTCGGCTCGCCGAACGCGTTCTCGTTCAACACCGCGACGATCAGCGGGGCCGGGGCGGTCACCTTCGAGAAGGGCGGAAAGAAGGTCAGGGAGAAGCGCTCGTTCACGCGGGCCGGTGGCATGTGCACGCGGTGCGAGGGCGTGGGATCGGTCACCGACTTCGACCGGTCGCAGCTGTACGACGACAGGAAGTCGCTGAACGAGGGTGCGCTGACGATCCCCGGCTACAGCATGGACGGTTGGTTCGGCCGCATCTTCAAGGGCTGTGGCTTCTTCGATCCGGACAAGCCGATCCGGAAGTACACCGAAGAAGGAGCTCAACGATCTGCTCTACAAGGAGCCGACGAAGATCAAGGTCGACAACGTCAACCTGACGTACGAGGGTCTGATCCCGAAGATCCAGTCGTCGTTCCTGGCGAAGGACGTCGACTCGATGCAGCCCCACGTCCGCGCCTTCGTCGAGCGGGCGGTGACGTTCACCACCTGTCCCGACTGCGGCGGGAGCCGGCTCAACGATGCGGCCCGCGCATCGAAGATCAACGGGATCAACATCGCGCAGGCCTGTGCGCGGCAGATCAGCGACTTGGCCGATTCGGTGCGCGGCCTCGACGAACCGTCGGTCGCGCCACTGCTCGCCAAACTGCTGCAGACCCTCGACTCGTTCGTGGAGATCGGGCTCGGCTACCTGTCGCTCGACCGGTCGTCGGGCACGCTGTCGGGCGGCGAGGCGCAGCGCGTCAAGATGATCGGCCACCTCGGGTCGTCGCTCACCGACGTCACCTACGTGTTCGACGAGCCGACGGTCGGGCTGCACCCACACGACATCGAGCGGATGAACGATCTGCTGCTGCGCCTGCGGGACAAGGGCAACACCGTGCTGGTCGTCGAGCACAAGCCGGAGACGATCGCGATCGCCGACCACGTCGTCGACCTCGGTCCCGGCGCCGGTTCCGCGGGCGGCACGATCTGCTTCGAGGGCACCGTCGACGGGTTGGTGGCCGCCGGCACGCTCACCGGCCGACACCTCGGCGACCGCGCCGCCCTCAAGGAGACGGTGCGCGAGCCGACCGGCACACTTCCGATCCACGGCGCGACGACGCACAACCTGCCGCGCCGTCGACGTCGACATCCCCCTCGGGGTACTCGTCGTCGTCACCGGCGTCGCGGGCTCCGGCAAGAGCTCGCTCGTGCACGGGTCGATTCCCGCGGGCGCGGGTGTGGTGGTGATCGACCAGGCCCCGATCCGGGGCTCGCGGCGGAGCAATCCGGCGACGTACACCGGCCTGCTCGACCCGATCCGCAAGGCGTTCGCGCAGGCCAACGGCGTGAAACCGGCCCTGTTCAGTGCGAACTCCGAGGGCGCCTGCCCGAACTGCAACGGCACGGGCGTCGTCTACACCGACCTGGTGATGATGGCCGGCGTCGCGACCGTCTGCGAGGTGTGCGAGGGGAAGCGGTTCGAGACGTCGGTGCTGGACCACCACCTCGGCGGCCGCGACATCGCGGAGGTGCTCGCGATGTCGGTGACGGAGGCCGCGCAGTTCTTCGGGGCCGGCGACGCGCGCATTCCGGCCGCGCATGCGGTCCTCGAACGGCTCGCCGACGTCGGCCTCGGCTACCTCGGCCTCGGGCAGCCGCTCACGACACTGTCCGGCGGCGAGCGCCAACGACTCAAGCTCGCCACCCACATGGGCGAGAAAGGCGAGGTCTACGTCCTCGACGAGCCGACCACCGGCCTCCATCTCGCCGATGTCGAACAGCTCATCGGCCTGCTCGACCGGCTCGTCGACTCCGGCAAGTCGGTCATCGTCATCGCGCACCATCAGGCGGTCATGGCGCACGCCGACTGGATCATCGACCTCGGCCCCGGCGCGGGCCACGACGGTGGGCGGATCGTCTTCGAGGGCACACCCGCCGACCTCGTCGCCGCCCGTTCGACCCTGACCGGCGAGCATCTCGCCGCCTACGTCGGCACCTGATCGCCGCGGTCCGTCAGGTCACGAGGCCCGCACCGGCTCCTTGCGGCCGGCGACGATCTTGTCGACGAGGTGCGCGGGCACCGGGTCGTAGTGCGAGTGCGCGATGGTGAACCGGCCGCGCCCGCCGGTCATCGAGCGCAGGTCGATCGCGTACCGCAGCACCTCCGACGTCGGCACGTGCGCGGTGATCTCGACCTCGCCGCCGCCGAGCGACGCCGAGCCCTGGATGCGGCCGCGCTTGCCGTTGAGGTCGCCCATGATGTCGCCCTGGCTCGCCTCGGGCACCACGACGACGAGCTCGCTCACCGGTTCGAGCAGCACCGGGCCGGCCTTCGCGAGCGCGTCGCGCAGCCCCATCGCGGCCGCGGTCTTGAACGCCATCTCCGAGCTGTCGACGGGGTGGTGCTTGCCGTCGAAGCACGTGACCTTCACGTCGACGACGGGGAAGCCGAGCGCGCCGCCGTGCTCCTCGGTCTCGACCACGCCCTTTTCGACCGCGGGGATGAAGTTGCGGGGGATGACGCCGCCGACGATCGCGTCGACGAACTCGTTGCCCGCGCCGCGCTCCTTCGGCTCGACCCGCAGCCACGCGACCGCGAACTGCCCGTGCCCGCCGCTCTGCTTCTTGAGCCGGCCCTCGGCTTCGGCCGTGCCGCTGATCGTCTCGCGGTACGCGACGTGCACGTCGTCGGTCTCGACCTCGACGCCGAACTTGCGCGACAGCTTCTCGGTCGCGATCGACAGGTGCGTCTCGCCCATGCCGCGCAGCACCGTCTGGTGCGTCTCCGCGTTGCGCTCGATGCGCAGCACCGGGTCCTCTTCCTGCAGGCGGTGCAGCGCGTTGGCGAGCTTGTCCTCGTCGCCCTTGCTCTTGGCGTGGATCGCGACCGCGAGCAGCGGCTCGGGCGCGGGGAGCACGTCGACGCTCGACGGTCGCGCCCTTCGCCGCGAGCACGTCGCCGGTGGCGGTGTGGGTGAGCTTGGCGACCGCGGCGATGTCGCCCGCCGCGACCTCGTCGACCGTGTCCTGTTCCTTGCCGCGCATCGAGAAGAGCTGGTGCATGCGTTCGTCGGCCTTCGAGCGCGCGTTCGTCAGCACGTCGTCGTGCTTGACGGTGCCCTGCAGCACCTTGAACAGGTTCACGTGCCCGACGTACGGGTCGACGATCGTCTTGAACACGAGCGCGCCGGGCTGCCCGCCGTCGAGCGCCGGGCGCGGGCGCCTCCTCGACGAGGAACTTCGCCAGCCGGTCGATGCCGACGAGCTTCGTCGCGCTCCCGCACAGCACCGGGAACACGGTGCCCGACGCGACGCCGGCCGCGAGCGCGCGCGCGAGCTCGGCGATCTCGATCTTCTCGTCGCCGAGGTAGCGCTCCATGAGGTCGTCGTCGCCGACGACGATGCCCTCGACGAGCGCGTCGTGCACCGCGTGCTCCTCGGTCTCCATCTCGTCGGGCACCGGGCCCTCGGTGCCCTTCGGCGCTGCCGCCCGTGTAGCGTGACCGCGACGTCGTTCAAGCAGGTCGACGACGCCGCGAAGCTCGGCCTCTTCGCCGATCGGCAGCTGCAACGGCGCGACGCCGGCGCCGAACTTCGCCTTCAGCTCGTCGAGCGTGCGCGAGAACGACGCGCGCTCGCGGTCGAGCTTGTTCACGAAGATCGCGCGCGGCAGGCCGCGCTGCTCGGCGAGCCGCCACGCGATCTCGGTCTGCACCTCGACGCCTTCGACCGCGGACACGACGAACAACGCGAGGTCGGCGGCCTGGATCGCGGCGGCGACGTCGCCGACGAAGTCGGCGTACCCGGGCGCGTCGAGCACGTTGACCTTGTGGTCGTCGAGCTCGAACGGGGCGAGCGCGAGCGAGACCGAGATGTTGCGGCGCTGCTCCTCGGGGTCGAAGTCGCAGACGGTCGAGCCGTCCTCGACCCGGCCCAGGCGGACGATCGCCCCGGCGTTGAACAGCAGGGCCTCGGCCAGCGACGTCTTGCCGGCGCCGCCGTGGCCGACGAGCGCGACGTTGCGGATCTTCGCGGTCGGAAACGTCTTCACCGATGACCCCCCGGCTGGGTTCCCTTGTCGGGCGATTGTACGAACGCCGGGCCGGGGAACACCAGGAGTGTGCCGGTGTCGAGGAACCCGGGACCGGCTGTGGGTTTGGTACCGTGGTCCGACTGCTCGCGAACGCGAGCACGCGATCCTTCCCGGTATTCCTGCGGACGGATCATTCCGGAGAATCCTGAGGAGCACGCATGCTCGACCGGCGCTGGCGCAAAGGCGTCGAGCAGGGCCTCGGCCCGATCGGCGACCGGCTGCGCCGCCTCGGCATCACCGCCGACGCGCTCACGGTCTTCGGGCTCGTCTGCTCGGTCGCGACGGCGGTCCTCATCGCGTCCGGTCACTTCGTCTGGGCGGTCGTCGGCTTGTGCGTCGCGGGTGTGAGCGACCTGCTCGACGGGTCGATCGCGCGGGGGAGCGGCCAGGCGAGCCCCCGGGGCGCGTTCTTCGACTCCGTCACCGACCGCGCGTCCGACGCGCTGCTGTTCGGCGGCGTCGCCTGGCACCTCGCGTCCCGCTCGTCGTACCTCCCGATCCTCGCGTTCGCGGTCGCGGCGTGCTCGATGCTGATCTCCTACGAGCGGGCGCGGGCCGAATCGCTCGGCCTCGACGCCCGCGGCGGCCTCATGGAGCGCGCCGAGCGCTTCGTGCTGCTCGGCATCGCGCTCGCGTTCCCGATCCTCGTCCCGATGCTCTGGCTGATGCTCGCGCTGACCGCCTTCACCGCGGTCCAGCGGTTCGTGCGCGTGTACCGGCTGGCGGCCCGCCCGCCGCAACCCGTGCCGCCCGCGGCGCGCCCGCGTCGCGTCGAGCGTCCGGAGACGCCGTTGCGGTCGTGGTGGACGGCGCGACGCGTCGAAGGCCAACGGCCGCGCGCCCGTCCCCGTTCCGAACGGCGCGGCGCCCGGCCGTAGCGCGTTCGTGGCGAGTATCCGAGAGCAGCTGACGACCTACGCCTACCGGGGCGCGGCGCGGGCCGCGCAACTGGTGCCCGACGCCGCTCGTCCCCGGCCTGGGCCGCGTCGCCGGCCGCATCGGCGGCTGGCCGCAGACGGGGAACCGCCGGATGTCGCGCGCGCCACCAGCAGCGCGTCACCGGGCGCACCGATCCGTCGGGTCGTCGACGAGGTCTTCGAGTGGTACGGCCGCTACTGGCTGGAGATCTTCCGGCTGCCGGCCGAGGTCCGCCACGGCGCGGTGCTGCCGAACTTCAGCGATCGACGGGCTACGAGCACGTCACCGACGCGCTCGCCCGCGGGCAAGGGTGCGATCCTCGCGTTGCCGCACCTCGGCGGCTGGGAGTGGGCCGCGGCCTGGATGGCGGCCCAGGGCCACCACATGCTCGCGGTGGTCGAGCCGCTGCAGCCGCCGGAGCTGCTCGAGTGGTTCGCCGCAACAGCGCGAGGCGATCGGTCTCGAGGTCGTCCCGATCGGTCCCGACGTCTCCCGCCTCGTGCTGCGGGCGCTGCGCGACAACCGCATCGTGTGCCTGCTCAGCGACCGCGACCTCACCGGCGACGGGGTCGACGTCGAGTTCTTCGGCGAGCGCACGACGCTGCCCGCCGGTCCGGCGACGCTCGCGCTGCGCACGGGCGCGGCGCTCCTGCCGGTCGCGGTCTACTTCGATCCCGGTCGCGGGCACCACGGGGTGGTGCACCCTCCGCTCGACACGAGCCGGGCCGGGAACCTGCGCGACGACATCGCCCGCATCACCCAGTGCCTCGCGTACGAGTTCGAGGGCCTGATCCGCGCCGCGCCCGAACAGTGGCATCTCCTGCAGGCCAACTGGCCGAGCGACCGTGATTGAGGAAGCCTGGGCGCGCATGAGGTCCGGCGGGCGATGAAGGTCGCGATGATCTGCCCCTACTCGATGTCCCGGCCCGGCGGCGTGCAGGGCCAGGTGCTCGGGCTCGCGCGGGAGCTCCGGCGCCTCGACGTCGACGTGCGCATCGTCGCGCCCTGCGACGGGCCGCCGCCCGACGCGACGATCGTGAGCGTCGGCCCGACGGTCGAATGGGAGTCGAACGGCTCGATCGCCCCGATCGCGCCGGGACGGGCGACGGCGCGCCGCACCGCCGAGGCGCTGCGGAGTCTCGAACCCGATGTCGTGCACCTCCACGAGCCGGTCGTTCCCGGCCCCACGGTCAGCGCGTTGATCGGCTTCAACGGGCCCGATGGTCGGCACGTTCCACGCCGCGGGCGAGGTCCCGTACCAGTGGCTGCGGCCCGCGCTGCGTTCGCTGATGATGCGGCTCACGTTCCGCGTCGCGGTCTCGGAGTCGGCGCGCGAGACCGCGTCGGGCAACTGGACGGGCGCCGAGTACACGGTGCTGTGGAACGGGATCGAGATCGACCGCATCGCGTCGGCCGCGCCCGGCGCGCTCCGACGACCGACGGTGTTGTTCATCGGCCGGCACGAACCCCGCAAGGGTCTCGAGGTCTTGCTCGACGCGTGGGCGGGCATCGACCGCGACGCCACGCTGCAGATCGTCGGCGTCGGCCCGCAGACCGACGAGCTCCGCCGGCGCGCCGTCGGGCGACGTCGAGTGGTTCGGCACCGTCACCGACGCGCCGCGCGACGCGCTGCTGCGCGGCGCGACCGCGTTCTGCGCGCCGTCGCTGCGCGGCGAGTCGTTCGGCGTCGTGCTGCTCGAGGCGATGGCCGCGGGGACACCGCTCGTCGCCTCCGCGATCGAGGGTTACCGGAACGTGGCGCGGGCGGATCGGGACGCCCTGCTCGTCCCGCCGGGCGACGTCGACGCCCTGCGCGTCGCGTTGCGGCGGGTGCTCGACGACTCCGCGCTCCGGGCGCGCCTCGTCGCCTCCGGGCGCGAGCGGGCCGAGCATGTTCTCCATGCGCCGCCTGGCCGAGCGCTACCTGGAGCTCTACGCCCGGGCGCTCGTCCCGACCGGCAGGGGCTCGGACGGGCAGTGACCCAATCCCGCGGCGGCCCCTCCGTAGACTGGCGGCCTACCCCTTTTGGGAGGTTTTCCCGTTGGCCGCAATCATCATCATCCTGGTCGTCATCGTCCTGGCGGTCCTGTTCTTCGTCTTCGCGTTCAACGGCGCCGTCCGCCTGCGCAACCGGGTCGATTCCGCGTGGTCGCAGATCAGCGTGCAGCTGCAGCGCCGCCACGACCTCATCCCGAACCTGGTCGAGACGGTGAAGGGCTACGCGGCCCACGAGAGCCAGACGCTCGAAGCCGTCACCGCCGCCCGCACGGGCGCGGTCGCAGCCCAGCAGGCCGGTCCCGCGCAGCAGGCCCAGGCCGAGAACGTCCTGACCGGCGCGCTGCGCCAGCTGTTCGCGTTGTCGGAGAGCTACCCGGACCTCAAGGCGAACCAGAACTTCCTGAGCCTGCAGGAGGAGCTCACCTCGACCGAGGACCGCATCTCCTACGCGTGGCAGTTCTACAACGACAGCGTGCAGAAGTACAACACCAAGATCCAGACGTTCCCGACGGTGATCATCGCCGGGATGTTCGGCTTCCAACAAGCGCGAGTTCTTCGAGGCCGAGCAGGGTTCGACCGAGGTGCCCAAGGTTCAGTTCTGATCCTGCGGTCCCGCTGAGGCATCCTGCCTCCGCGCTCGTCCCGCTCGGCTACTCCCGGTCTCGAGGCTCTTGGTGTACGAACAGATTTCTGCGAACAAACGCAAGACGGTCTTGCTCGTCTTCTTGTTCGTCGTTGCTGTTGTCGGCGGTCGGGCTCGCGGTCGACTTCTTCCTGCGCGGCGGCGTCGTCGGCATCGTCGATCGTCGCGGTCATCGTGATCGTGTCGTCGTTCGTCTCCTACTTCAACAGCGACAAGGTCGCGCTGCAGATGGCGCACGCGGTGCCCGCCGACCCGCGGAGTACGCGCGGTTCCACAACCTCGTCGAGGGCCTGTGCATCGCGAGCGGGCTGCCGAAGCCGCGGCTCTACATCGTCGACGATCCCGCGCCGAACGCGTTCTCGACCGGCCGCAACCCCAAGCACGCGGCGGTCGCGGTCACCACCGGGCTGCTCGAGAAGATGAACCGCGTCGAGCTCGAAGGCGTGCTCGCCCACGAGCTCAGCCACATCCGCAACTACGACGTCCTGGTCATGACGCTCGCGGTGACGATGGTCGGGATCATCGCGTTGATCTCCGACTTCTTCTTGCGCATGATGTTCTGGACGGGCGGCCGCGGCGGCGCGCGACGACAACAACAACAATCCGCTGGGCATCGTGTTCGCGATCCTCGGCTTCGTGTTGCTTGATCTTCGCCCCGATCATCGCCGCGCTCATGCAGATGGCGGTCAGCCGCAAGCGGGAGTACCTCGCCGACGCGTCCGGGCGTCCAGCTCACGCGTTATCCGCCCGGGCTGATCTCCGCGCTCGAGAAGCTGAAGGGCGACCACACGTCGACGCACTTCGCGTCGAAGGCGACCGCGCACCTCTGGATCGAGGAGCCGCTCGACAAGCAGTCGAACAAGGGCGACACGAAGTGGAACCACCTGTTCGACACGCACCCGCCGATCGACGACCGTATCCACGCCCTCGAGCAGATGTGACGCGAAGCTAGGGCAATGCATTCGCGCACTCGGTCGGTTCGTCGGAACGGTGTCGTCGCGCTCGCGGTCGCAGTGACCGTCGTGCTCGCGGCATGCGGCGGGTCGAAGCACGCCGCCACGAAGGCGGCCGCCGCGCCAAGCCGCGGCGAAGACGAAGCCCGAAGCCGCGCCGGTACCGGTCGCGCCGCTCACCGGCCTGCCCGACCCCACCGGCGCGGCGCGGAAGCGGTGCGCGATCACCGTGAAGATCGACAACACGCCATCGAGGGCCACCCGAAGTACGGCGTCGACCAGGCCGACGTCGTCTACGAAGAGGTCGTCGAGGGCGGCATCACCCGCCTCGCCGCCATCTTCAACTCGCAGGCGCCCGACCGGGTCGGGCCGGTGCGCTCGGTGCGCAAGACCGACCAGAGCCTCGTGTGGCCGATCGGCGGCGTCTTCGCCTACTCGGGCGGCGCGCCCGTACGCGATCGTGTCGATCAACACCGCGCCGGTCGTGCGGCTCGACGAGACCCGCGCCGGACCGTTGATGTTCCGTGACCATTCACGGCATCGCGCCGTGGAACCTCTACGCGCACGTCGACTTCATGTACAGCAAGTGCGGTCCGTTCGATCCCGCCCCCGCCGCTGTTCACGTATCGAGCGGCCCACGCGGCGGTCGCGGGCGTGCCGACGACGTCGGTGCGGGTCGGGTTCCTCGGGAGGCTTCGCGGTCACGTGGAACTGGGACGCGGCGAGCGGATCGTGGAAGCGGTCGATCTTCGGGAGTCCCGAGCTGGTCGGCGTCGGGTGTGCAGTTCGCGCCGAAGAACGTCGTCGTGATGTTCGTCTCGTACGTCGGCGGCGATCCGAACCACGGCAACGAGGGCGCGGAGGCCGTCATCACCGGAACCGGCCCGCGCTCGTGTTCACCGCGGGCAAGGAGATCACCGGAACGTGGTCGCGGCCCGACAAGAGCCACCCCGCCCAGCTCCTCGACGCGGCCGGGAAGGTGATCCCGCTCACCCCCGGCCAGACGTGGGTCGAGCTGCCCGACGAGGGCTATTCGGTGACGAAAACTCCGTAGCCGGGCCCGCGAACGCCAGCGTTCTAGACTCGGGTTCATGGCCGACGAGCGCACGACTGGTACCGCCCGCGTGAAGCGCGGGCTCGCGGAGATGCTCCGGGGCGGCGTGATCATGGACGTCGTCGACGCCCAGCAGGCGAAGATCGCCGAGGACGCGGGCGCGGTCGCAGTGATGGCGCTCGAGCGCGTGCCCTCCGACATCCGCCGCGACGGCGGCGTCGCGCGGATGAGCGACCCGTCGATGATCGAAGGCATCCAGAAGGCGGTCACGGTTCCGGTGATGGCCAAGTGCCGCATCGGGCACTTCGCCGAGGCGCAGGTGCTCCAGGCGCTCGGCGTCGACTACGTCGACGAGTCCGAGGTGCTCACCCCGGCCGACGAAGCGCACCACGTCGACAAGTGGCGCTTCACCGTGCCCGTTCGTGTGCGGCGCGACGAACCTCGGCGAGGCGCTGCGTCGCATCGCCGAGGGCGCGTGCCTGATCCGTAGCAAGGGCGAGGCGGGGACGGGCAACATCGTCGAGGCCGTCCGCCACCTGCGCTCGATCCTCGGCGACATCGACCGCATCAAGGCCGGTCGACCCGAGGAGCGTTACGCGTGGGCCAAGGAGCTGCGCGGCGCCGGTCGACCTCGTCGAGGAGCTCGCCGAGCGCGGCGAGCTCCCGGTCCCGCTGTTCTGCGCGGGCGGTATCGCCACCCCGGCCGATGCCGCGCTCGTGATGCAGCTCGGCGCGCAGGCGGTCTTCGTCGGCAGCGGGATCTTCAAGTCGGAAGACCCGTCCAAGCGCGCCCGCGCGATCGTCGAGGCGACCACCCACTTCGACGACGCCGACATCGTCGCCAAGGTCTCGCGCGGTCTCGGCGAGGCGATGCGCGGCGAGGAGATCGGCACGCTCGACGTGAAGCTCGCCGAGCGCGGCTGGTGACCGCGCGTGATGCGGAGGCCGCCAGGTGAAGATCGGGGTCCTCGCGCTGCAAGGCGCGTTCCGCGAGCACGCTGAGGCGCTCACCGCGCTCGGTGCCGACGTCGCGCTGGTCAAACGACCCGAGCATCTCGACAGTGTCGACGCGATCTTCCTTCCGGGCGGAGAGTCGACGACGATCGACAAGCTGCTCGACTCGTCGGAGCTGCGCGCACCGCTGACACGGAGTCTGCGCGACGGCTTGCCCGCGTTCGCAACCTGCGCGGGGCTGATCCTGTGCGCCACCGAGATCATCGGGCGGGCGCCCCGACCAGGCGCAGCTCGCGGTTCTCGACGTCACCGTCCGTCGCAACGGCTACGGCCGCCAACGCGAGTCGTTCGAGGCGCCGCTCGCCGTGCGCGGCCTCGCCGACGGCGACTTCCCGGGCGTGTTCATCCGCGCGCCCGTCGTCGAACGCGTCGGGCGCGGCGGTCGAGGTGCTCGCGGAGCTACGACGGCGTGCCGGTGCTCGGGCGGGCCGCGCAACATCTGGTTCGCGTCGTTCCATCCGGAGCTCTCCGGCGATCTCCGTCTCCACCAGTCCTTCGTCAACCAACTCTCTTCGTGAATGAGGTGCGCTGATGTCCGGTCACTCCAAATGGCATTCGATCAAGCACAAGAAGGGCGCGGCCGACGCCGCGCGCGGCAAGCTCTTCGCGGTCTGATCCGCCAGATCGAGGTCGCGGCGCGCACCGGCGGCGGTGATCCGGCGACCAACGCGACGCTGCGCACGATGGTGCAGAAGGCGCGCGACAGCTCGTTGCCCGTCGACACGATCCAGCGCGCCATCCGCCGGGGGACCGGCGAGGAAGAGGGCGTCACCTACGAGTCGGTCACCTACGAGGGCTACGCGCCCGGCGGGGTGGCGGTCATCGTGCAGGCGCTCACCGACAACCGCAACCGCACGTCGGCCGAGATCAAGAACCTGTTCAGCCGCAACGGCGGCTCGTTCGCCGAGCCGGGTGCCGTCTCGTGGCAGTTCGAGCGCAAGGGCATCATCGACGTCGACCGGTCGGTCGACGAGGACGAGCTCATGCTCGTCGCGGCCGACGCCGGCGCCGAGGACGTGCAGGACGCGCGGCGACACGTGGCAGGTCACGACGCCGCCCACCGACCTGCACGCGGTGCGCACCGCGATCGAGGAGGCCGGCTACAAGGTCAAGTCCGGCGACCTCACGATGATCCCGACGCACGGTCGTCGAGCTCACCCAGGAGAGCCAGGCGAAGACGGTGCTGCGGCTGATGGACGTGCTCGAGGACCACGACGACACCGAGGCCGTGTACGCCAACTTCGACATCCCCGACGCGGTGCTCGAGGCCGTCACCGCCTGACGGACCGACGCGGACCGGCCTCGACGGGCCTAGGGTCATCGAACCGAATGGGCGTCTGGTCCGTATGCGGGCCGGGAGGTTCCTCATGATCGAGGTCGGACAGGCGGCGCCGGACTTCACGTTGCCCGGGCATCGAGAACGGCGCCAAGCGCGACTACACGCTCTCGGAGTACCGCGGCCGCAAGGTCGTGCTCGCCTTCTATCCGGGCGACAACACGCCCGGGCTGCACACGCCAGATGTGCTCGTACCGCGACAACCTCGGCGATCTCGAGGCCACCGGCGCGGTCCTGCTCGGCATCTCGCCCCAGGACGTCGCGAGCCACGAGGCGTGGGCCGCGAAGAAGGGCTTCAGCTTCCCGCTGCTCGCCGACGTCGACAAGAAGGTGATCGAGGCCTACGGCGTGGGTGCGCCGGTGCTCGGCGTGCGCCGCTCGGTGTTCGTCGTCGACGCCGCGGGCAAGGTCGCGTTCGCCGACCGCAAGCTCATCGGCGCCACCTTCGTCCCGATCGACAAGCTCGTCCCGGTCCTCGAGAGGGATCTGTAACCGGCCACGGCGGGCGCTAAGGTCCCCGGCCATGCGGATCGGGATGAGCGTCAACGCATCGGCGCAGGACCACGACGTCGAGCCTCGCACCCTGCTCGTGCAGTACCTGCGCGAGGCGTGCGGACTCACCGGCACCAAGATCGGGTGCGACACCTCGAGTTGCGGCGCGTGCACGGTGCTCGTCGACGGCGAGTCGGTGAAGTCGTGCACGATGCTCGCGGCGCAGGCCGACGGCGCGTCGATCACGACCATCGAAGGCCTCGCCGACGGCGACCAGTGGCATCCCGTGCAGACGGCGTTCCACGAGAACCACGGGCTGCAGTGCGGCTACTGCACGGCGGGCATGGTGCTCGCGGCGGTCTCGTTGCTCGACGAGATCCCGAACCCGACCGAGCAGGACGTCCGGCTCGGGCTCGAGGGCAACCTCTGCCGCTGCACCGGCTACCACAACATCGTGAAGTCGGTGCTGGCCGCGGCCGAGACGATGAAGGCGGCGAAGTGATCCCCGCCGCGTTCGACTACGTGCGGGCCGGTTCCGCGGCCGAGGCCATCTCGCTGCATCGGCGAGCACGGCGAAGACGCGAAGTTCCTCGCGGGCGGCATGTCGTTGCTGCCGCTCATGAAGCTGCGCCTCGCGACCCCGTCGGTGCTGATCGACGTCGGCCGGGTGCGCGACCTCTCCTACGTGCGCGACGCGGGCGACCACCTCGCGATCGGCGCGCTCGACGCGTCACCGCGATCTCGAGACGAACGATCTCCTCGCGAAGGAATGCGGCGTGCTGCGCGCGGTCGCGGCCCAGGTCGGCGACAACCAGGTGCGCCACCGCGGCACCGTCGGCGGTTCGGTCGCGCACGGCGATCCCGCCAGCGACCTGCCCGCCGCGCTGCTCGGCGCTCGACGCGAACTTCGTGCTCACCGGCCCGGGCGGGAACCGCACGGTGCCGGCCACCGAGTTCTTCCAGGGGTTCCTCGAGACCGCGCTCGCGCCCGACGAGCTGCTGACCGAGATCCAGGTGCGCAAGAACGGCGGCGCGGGCTTCGCGTTCGAGAAGTTCAACCGCCGTGCGCAGGACTGGGCGATCGTCGGTGCGGTCGCGGCCCGTGTCAACGGCGGGACCAACGTCGCGCTCGTCAACATGGGCTCCACGCCGCTGCGGGCGACGGCGGTCGAGACCGCGCTCGCGCAAGGCGCGTCCGCGGCCGACGCCGCCCGCGAAGCCGCGGTCGGCACGGAACCGCCCGGCGACCTGAACGCGTCGCCCGAATACCGCGCGCACCTCGCGGAGGTGCTCGTCCGGCGCGCGCTCGAGGCGATCTGAGCACGACGCTTCCCGCGGTCGTGCTCGCCGCGGGCGCGGCGTGCGCTTCGGCGGCGCGATCCCCAAGTCGCTGACGCGACTCGGCGGCCGGACCCTGCTCTCGTACGCGCTCGACGCCGCGCGTGCGAGTGGGTGCTCGCCGGTGCTCCTCGTCGTCTCCGACGACCGGGTCGCGGCCGAGGCGGGGGCGGGTGTCGAGATCGTCCGCAACGCCGCGCCGGAGCGCGGGATCGCGTCGAGCCTGCAATGCGCGCTCGAGCGACTCGGGGCCGACGAGATCGGTCCCGGCGGTCGTCGTCGGGCTCGCCGACCAACCGCTCGTCGGCGCGGAGGCCTACCGCCGGGTCGCGCTCGCCCATCGACGACGGCGCCGGCCTCGCGTACGCGACCTACGACGGTGAGCGGGGAAATCCGGTCCTGATCGCCCGGCGGTACTGGGCCGAGGCGATGGAGTTGACCGGCGACGAGGGGGCGCGGGTGCTCTTCCGCCGGCACCCGGCGGTCGCGGTACCGTGCGACGACACGGGCACGGCCGCCGACGTCGACACGCCCGCAGACCTCGCCGAGTTGGAGTCACGGTCCCCGACTTGGAGAAGTGATGGAGATCAACGACAGCTTCCGAGTGAGCACGCCGATCGACGCCACCTGGAAGGTGATGCTCGACATCGAGGGCATCGCACCGTGCATGCCGGGCGCGCAGCTGCAAGAGGTCGAAGGCGACGAGTACCGCGGGGTCGTCAAGGTGAAGGTCGGCCCGATCACCGCGCAGTACAAGGGCTCGGCGCGCCTCGCCGAGGTCGACGAGGAGAACCGCCGGATCGTGATCGACGCGTCCGGGCGCGACACGCGGGGCAGGGCAACGCGAAGGCCACGATCGTCGTGACGATGACGCCCGAGGGCGCGGGCACGAAGGTCGACGTCGCGACCGATCTCGCGATCACCGGCAAGGTCGCGGAGTTCGGTCGGGGAGTGCTCGTCGACGTCTCGTCCAAGCTCATGGGCCAGTTCGTCGAGAACGTCGAGCGCGACGTGCTGAGCACCGCGGGCGGCGGCGACACGTCGCACGCCGGCGGTGCGTACGAGCAGGCGCTCGGCAGCGTCGCGACGGCTTCGGCTCACGCGGCCGGCGCCCGCCCCGAGCCGCGGCGCCGCACGTGCCGGCCGGGCCCCGCCGGATCGATTCGCCCGAGGCGAAGCCCGTCGACCTCTTCGACGTCGCCGGCGGCTCGGTGACCAAGCGGCTCGTGCCCGTCGGGATCGGCGCGCTCGTCCTCTTCATCTTGTGGCGGATCCTGCGCGGCGGCCGAGCTGAGGATCCTCGCGGACCCGGACCCGAACCCCTAGGATCGAACCTGTGTTCGACCCTGCGGGGCCCGTCTCTGGGCATCGACCCCGGCGTCTCGCGCTGCGGCTACGGCGCAGTCGTGCGCGAGCACGGCCGGCTGCGCGCCACCGCGTGCGGCGTGATCCGCACCTCGCCCGCAGAACCGCTCCCCGAACGGCTGCTCGCGCTCGCACGACGAGCTCGACGCGCTCGTCGCGCCAACTCCGGCCGACGCGCTCTCGGTCGAACGGGTGCTGTTCCAGGCCAACGTCGCGCACCGCGATGTCGGTCGGCCAGGCGAGCGGTCTCGCGCTCGTCGTCGCCGCCGCGCGCCGGTGTCCCGGTGACCCAGTACAGCCCGAACGAGGTGAAGCTCGCGGTGACGGGCGACGGCCGCGCCGACAAGCTCGCGGTGCAGACGATGGTCACGCGGCTGCTCGCGCTGCGCGAGATCCCGAAGCCGGCCGACGCGGCCGACGCGCTCGCGCTCGCGTGCTGCCATCACGGTCGTGTCCGCATGCTCGATCGGATCCCGTCGTGATCGGATCGCTGCGCGGCGCGGTCGCCGAGCGGACGCTGGGCGGCGAAGTGCTCGTCGAGGTCGCGGGCGTCGGCTACCGCGTGCTCGTGCCGGTCAAGACGATCCCGATGCTCGACCCGGGCGCGAACGTCTTCCTCTTCACGCACCAACACGTGCGCGACGACGTGCTGGTGCTGTTCGGCTTCCTCACGCGCGACGAGCGCGACACGTTCGAGGCGCTCATCACCGCGAGCGGCGTCGGCCCGAAGCTCGCGCTCGCGATCCTGTCGGTGCACTCGCCGACCGAGCCTCCGCCGCTGTCTCGCCGAAGACGACCTCGACTCCCTCGTCGCCGTGCCCGGCGTCGGCAAGCGCACCGCCCAGCGGCTGCTCGTCGACCTGAAGGCCCGGCTCGACATGCCCGATCTCGATCTCACCGCGGTGCCGGGCTCGGCCGCGCCGAACGCGCGCGCCGAGGTGCGCGACGCGCTCGTCGGCCTCGGCTACGGCAACGACGAGGTGCGCGAGGTGTTCGGTCAGCTCGGTGAGGACGGGACGGTCGAAGAGCTCCTGCGCGACGCGCTGCGGCTCCTGGCGGGCCGCAAGATGAGGGAAGAGCTGCTGAGTCCCGAGGCCGACGAAGCCGAGGTCGCGGAGGAGACGACACTCCGGCCGCGCCATCTCGGCGAATTCGTCGGCCAGCCCCGTCTGCGCGAGCACCTCGAGATCATGCTCACCGCGGCCAAGCAGCGCGGGCAGGCCGTCGACCACGTCCTGCTCGCCGGTCCGCCCGGCCTCGGCAAGACGAGCCTGGCCGGGATCATCGCCAACGAGATGGGCGCGCGGCTGAACCCCACCAGCGGTCCCGCGCTCGAACGGGCCGGCGATCTCGCCGCCATCCTCACGAACCTCGACGACGGCGACGTCCTCTTCATCGACGAGGTGCACCGCCTCCCGCGGGTCGTCGAGGAGAGCCTCTATCCCGCGATGGAGGACTTCCGCTTCGACGTCGTCATCGGCAAGGGCCCGAGCGTGCGCACCATCCGGCTCGACCTCCCGCGTTTCACGCTGGTCGCGGCGACGACGCGCACCGGCCTCATCAGCGGACCCCTTGCGCGACCGGTTCGGGTTCGTCGCCCGGCTCGACTACTACGCGGACGACGAGCTCGCCGCGATCCTGCGCCGGGTCGCGTCGATCCTCGGCGTCGAGCTCGAATCCGACGGCGCGGACGAGATCGCGAGCCGTTCGCGCGGTACGCCCCGCATCGCGAACCGTCTGTTGAAACGCGTCCGCGACTACGCCGAGGTGCGCGCCGACGGGTCGGTCACCGCGCGCCATCGCGCGCGACGCGCTCGCGCTGTTCGAGGTCGACGAGCTCGGCCTCGACAAGGTCGACCGGGCCATCCTCGACGCGCTGTGCCGCACCTTCGTCGGACGCGCGGTCGGTCTGTCGACGTTGGCGATCGCAGTGAGCGAGGCGCCCGGAGACGGTCGAGGACGTGTACGAGCCGTTCCTGTTGCTCTGCGGCCTGATCGAGCGCACCCCGAGGGGCCGGATCGCGACCCCGGCGGGGTTCGCGCACATCGGCCTCGAAGTCCCGGGCCTCGCACTTCCGGGTCGCGGCGCGCGGGTTTGCACGCGCCCGCCCGCCCCGGCGAGGCTCCCGAGTTGTTCTAAGGGGATGCCCGTGGACCTCGTCCAGTACGAAGTCCGCGACCGGATCGCGCACGTCACCATCTCGAACGGCAAGGCCAACGCGCTGTCGCCGGAGGTCATCGCCGGGCTCGGCGAGGCGCTCGACCCGCGCCGAGGACGCGGGCCCCGACGACGTCGGCGCCGTGCTCGTCGCGGGCGCGCCCGGGATGCTCACCGGCGGCTTCGACCTGAAGGTCATGCGCAGCGCCCCCGAGGCCGCGGGCAAGCTCGTGACCGACGGCGGCGAGCTGTTCACGCGCATGTACGGCTCGGCGGTGCCGGTCGTGGTGGCGTGCACGGGGCACGCGATCGCCGCCGGGGCGCTGCTCCTGCTGAGCGCGGACGCCCGGATCGGCGCGGCGGGGGAGTTCCGGATCGGGCTCATCGAGACGCAACTGGGCATGGTGCTGCCGCGCTGGGCGGTCGAGCTCGCCCACGAGCGCCTGTCGAAGCGGCATTTCCAGGACGCGACGGTCGGCGCCCGCATCTACGACCCCTGCGGTGCCGCCGACGCCGGCTTCCTCGACACCGTCGTCGCCCCCGAGGCGCTGGCCGGCGGCCGCCGAGGAGGAGGCGCAACGTTGGGCCTCCCTGCCGCGCGACGCCTACCGCGGTCAGGTGCGGATGTGCCGGGGCGACCGGCTCGGGCGCCTCGCCGACGCCATCGCCGCCGACCGCGGCCGCTCGTTCGAGGTTCCCGGATCGTGACGCGGGCCCGGCGGGGGTCGGTGGTAGCGTCGGTTCCCGTTTCTCCGGCGTAAGGGCAACAGTGGGTGTGGCGATATTCCCCGTTCTCATGGTGGGCGCCATCTACCTGCTGTTATGGCGTCCCCAGCAGAAGCGGATCGCCTCGGTGCGCCGGCTGCAGAACGAGATCCAAGAAGGCGACGAAGTGCTGACGACCAGTGGCATCTACGGGCGGATCACTCGTCTCGGCGAGGCCGATGCCGATCTGGAGATCGCCATGGGCACCGTGATCCACATCGCGCGCGGCGCCATCGGACAGCGGATCGCGCCCGAGGAGCCGGCCCCGCAAGCCGGGGAGCCGCACGACGGAGAGACAGGGGCGGACTGAACCGTGCGGCGCAAGGTCATCCTGCTTCTCGTCACCGTCTTCATCATCGTGGGCTCGTTCCTCGCCACCATCCTCGGGAGCAGTCGCCCGGTGCTGGGGCTGGATCTGCAGGGCGGCACGTCGATCGTGCTCGCGCCGCTCAAGGGCTCCGATCTGTCGACGCTCGACACCGCGGTGCAGATCATCCGCAACCGCGTCGACGGCCTCGGCATCGCCGAGCCCAACGTGAGCCGCCAGGGCGACAACATCGTCATCGACCTCCCGGGCGTGAAGAATGCCGCCGAGGCCGACCAGCTCGTCGGCAAGACGGCCGAGCTGCGCTTCCGTGAAGTCCTCGGCCAGATCCCGTACTCGGCGACGCAGCTCGCGCCCACGACCACGACGATCAAGGGCGCGACGACCACCACGATCAAGGGCGCCACGACCACCACGGCCAAGGGCGCGACCACGACCACGACGGCGAAAGTCTCGACGGGCGCGGCGACCAGCACTTCGCTCGGCCACGCGTCGGGCCGCCCGGTTCCGATCAACGCGGTCCCGATCGTGGCCGTGCATCCCGAAGCGGCGACGACCGTCCCCGCGGCGACGGCCACGCCGACCACGACGAAACCGACCAGCACGACCGTGAAGGGCACGACCGCGACGACGGTGAAGGGCACGACCCCCACGACGGTGCCGGCCGCGCAACAGACGTGCCAGGACGGCAAGGCCGTCACCCCCGACGTCTCCGCCAACCAGGTCATCCTTGCCGACCTCAACAAGACGACGTGCTACGCGCTCGGCCCGACGATCATGACCGGCCGCAACGTCGGCTCGGCCACGGCCGTCGTCAACCAGACGACCGCGGCGTGGCAGGTCGACGTCCACTTCAAGAACAACGACTTCGTGACCAAGATCGCGACGCCGTACGTCGGCAAGAACGTGGCCATCGAGCTCGACGGCGTCGTGCAGTCCGCGCCGACGATCGACCAGGGCATCACCGGTCAGGACGTCACGATCAGCGGAAACTTCACGAGCAAGCAGGCCCACCAGCTCGCGCTCGTGCTGCGCTACGGCTCGCTGCCGGTGCAGCTCAAGTCGCAGACGGCGGAGTCGGTCTCGCCCACGCTCGGCAAGGACCAGCTGAAGGCCGGCATCCTGTCCGGCCTCATCGGTCTGATCCTCGTCGCGATCTACATGATCTTCTTTTACCGGCTGCTGGGCCTCGTCGTGTGGACCGGCATCGGCCTCACCGCGCTGACGTTCTTCGCGCTGGTCTCGTGGCTGTCGTCGCACCAGGGCCTGACCCTGACGCTCGCAGGTGTCACCGGCATCATCGTGTCCGTCGGCGTCACCGTCGACAGTTACGTGGTCTATTTCGAGCGGCTGAAGGACGAGGTGCGTACCGGGAAGACGGTGCGGTCTTCGCTCGACTCCGGGTTCCGGCGGGCGTTCCGCACCATCATCGCCGCCGACCTCGTGTCGATGATCGGCGCCGTCGTCCTCTACCTGTTCGCGACGTCGTCGGTCCGGGGCTTCGCATACTTCCTCGGCCTGTCGACCGCGCTCGACCTGATCCTGGCGTACTGCTTCATGTGGCCGTTCGTCTCGGTGCTGGCCCGCCGGCCCGCGCTCGTGCGGATGCCCGGGGTCGGCATCGGCGCCGGACTCGACGTTCCCGAGGTGACGGCATGACCATGACCGCGCCCCCGCCGGAAGTCGTCGACGTCCCCGGCGTCACCCGCCGGCACCGCCCGTCCGACCTCTACCACGAGCGGACCAACTTCCAGTTCATCAAGCACAGCCGGCGCTGGCTGATCCTGTCGACGACGTTGATCGTGCTCAGCCTGCTGCTGCTCTTCGTGCGGGGGCTCAACCTCGGCATCGACTTCGAGGGTGGAACCTCGTGGCAGATTCCGATGAAGGGCGGCAAGGCCGCCAAGGTCGCCGACGTCCGCAGCCTCTTGTCGACGCTCGGGTTCGGCAACGCGACCGTCAGCGTGCTCACGCCTCCCGGCGGCGGCGGCCAGACGGTCCGGGTGCAGGCGCGGGTCGCCTCCACCGACCCGGTCGTCGACGTGCAGACGGCGCTGGCGAAGTACGGCGGTGTCAACGTCGCCGACGTGCAGGTGCCGCAGACGACGCCCGGCGCGTTCACGTTCACCGCGAAGACGGGCGTGACCCCGACGGTCGCCGGCGTGAAGGGCGTGCTCGCGGGCACGAAGCTCACGAACCCGACGGTCACCGTCAAGGGTCAGGCGGTGACGATCAACGTCAAGACGCTGCCGGCCAGCCAGGTGCAGTCCGTCGCGGCCGCGTTGGCGAAGTACGCGGGCGGCACGGTCAACGACGTCAGTATCACGACCGTCGGGCCGACCTGGGGTCATCAGGTCAGCCAGAAGGCGTTGAAGGCGCTCATCATCTTCTTCTTCGTGCTGGCCGCGTACCTCGCGATCCGGTTCGAATGGAAGATGTCGGCCGCGGCGATCGTGGCCGTCATCCACGACATCATCTTCACCGTCGGCGTCTACGCGCTGTTCCATTTCCAGGTCTCGCCCGCGACCGTCACCGCCTTCCTGACGATCCTCGGTTTCTCCCTGTACGACACCGTCGTCGTGTTCGACAAGGTCGGCGAGTTCCAACGCACCCTCACCGCGACCGGCCGCTCGACGTACGGCGAGATGGTCAACCGTTCGTTGAACGCGGTGTTGATGCGTTCCGTGTCGACGTCGCTGGTCGCGCTGTTGCCCGTGATCTCGTTGTTGATCGTCGGGGCCGGGATCCTCGGCGCCACCGCGCTCGAGGACTTCGCCCTCGCGTTGGCGGCCGGTCTGTTCATCGGTTCGTACTCGTCGATCTTCGTGGCCGCGCCCCTCCTCGCGTGGTGGAAGGAGCGCGAGCCGCGCTACCGGGCGTTGACGGAGCGCCGCAGCCGCGTCCCGGCCGCCGCCGCGTCGGCTTCGCTGGGCGTACCGGTCGTCGCCCCCGACCTGCCGGCCGAACCGGGGGAGCGAACCACCCTCGGCGTCCCCGGCCCGCCTGCCGTCCCCCGCCAGACCATCCAGGCCCGCCCCCGCCAGCAGCGCGGCAAGAAGCGCAAATAGGAAGCGAGATCCATCGGTACCCTTGGGGTGATGGATTCCGATTGGCTCCGGGCGCACGTGCGTGACGTCGTCGATTACCCGAAGCCGGGGATCGTCTTCAAGGACATCACGCCGTTGCTCGGTGACGCCGACGCGTTCCGGGCGTCGGTCGACGCGTTGGCGGAGCCGTTCGCGGCGGAGCGGATCGACAAGGTCATCGGGATCGAGGCGCGCGGCTTCGTGTTCGCGGCGCCCGTGAGCTACGGCCTGCAGGCGGGGTTCGTCCCGGTCCGCAAGCCCGGGAAGCTGCCGTTCGAGATCGAGCGCGAGGAGTACGTGCTCGAGTACGGGACCGATCTCCTCGAGATCCACCGCGACGCGATCGCGCCGGGCGAGGAGGTGCTGGTCGTCGACGACGTGATCGCGACGGGCGGTACGGCGGTGGCGACGGCCCGGTTGGTGGAACGGCTGGGCGGGGTCGTGGCGGGATTCGCGTTCGTGCTCGAGCTGGGCTTCCTGCACGGCCGCGATCAGCTCGCCGGGTACGACGTCCATACGTTGGTCTCGTATGACTAGCGCGCCGACCCGGCGTCCGGCCGGCCCCAACGTCGACAGCGCGCTGCGGCCGTTGCTGGAGAAGGTGCGCACCGGCGACGACGAGCGGGACACCGCGCTGATCGAGGACGCATACGAAGTCGCCCGCGACGCGCACCGCGACCAGGTCCGCCGCTCGGGTGACCCCTACATCGCCCATCCGGTCGGGGTCGCGATGATCCTCGCGGATCTGGGGCTCGACGACATCACGCTGGCCGGCGCGCTCCTGCACGACGCGGTCGAGGACACCTCGGTCACGCTCGACGACCTGGCGGCCCGGTTCGGTCCCGACGTGACCGCGATCGTCGACGGGGTCACCAAGCTCGACCGGCTCGAGTTCGACTCGCGGGAGGAACAGCAGGCCGCGACGATGCGCAAGATGCTCGTCGCGATGGCGAAGGACGTGCGCGTCCTGCTGATCAAGCTCGCGGACCGTCTCCACAACATGCGGACGATCGCCTCGCTCCCGGAGGCGAAGCAGAAGCGCATCGCCCAGGAGACGCTCGACATCTACGCACCGCTCGCGCACCGTCTCGGGGTGCAGGACGTGAAATGGCAGCTCGAGGACCTCGCGTTCGCGGTGCTGCATCCGAAGCGCTACGCCGAGATCGAGACGATGGTGCTGCAGCACGCCGGCGAGCGGGAGCGTTATCTCGAAGAGGTCGTGGGCGCGGTGCGGGTGCGGCTCGAACAGCTGCACATCAACGCGGAGGTGACCGGTCGACCGAAGCACTACTGGTCGATCTACGAGAAGATGGTCGTGCGCGGCAAGGAGTTCGCGGAGATCAACGACCTCGTCGGCGTGCGCGTGATCGTCGACTCGGTGAAGGACTGTTACGGAGCGCTCGGCTCGATCCACGCGCTCTGGCGGCCGGTGCAGGGCCGTTTCAAGGACTACATCGCGATGCCCAAGTTCAACCTGTACCAGTCGTTGCACACGACGGTCGTGGGTCCGCAGGGCCGGGCGGTCGAGTTCCAGATCCGTACCTCGGAGATGCACCGCCGGTCGGAGTACGGGGTGGCCGCCCACTGGGGTTACAAGGAGCAGCGGAACCCGGCCGAGGACCTCGTCTGGTTGCAGCGGATCGTCGACTGGCAGAAGGAGACGACCGACCCGACCGAGTTCATGCAGAGCCTGAAGATCGACCTCGAACAGGACGAGGTGTTCATCTTCACGCCCAAGGGCCGGGTGGTAACGCTGCCGACCGGCGCGACGCCCGTCGACTTCGCGTACGCGATCCACACCGAGGTCGGCCACCGCTGCATCGGCGCGCGGGTGAACGCCCGGCTGGTTCCGCTCGACTCGGTGTTGCAGTCCGGGGACACGTGCGAGATCTTCACGAGCAAGGTCGAGGGTGCAGGGCCGAGCCGCGACTGGACCCAGTTCGTCCAGACGCCGCGGGCGAGCTCGAAGATCCGCCAGTGGTTCTCAC
This sequence comes from uncultured Actinomycetes bacterium, assembly GCA_963829195.1. Lineage (GTDB taxonomy): Bacteria > Actinomycetota > Acidimicrobiia > IMCC26256 > PALSA-610 > PALSA-610. The sequence continues at coordinate 147,073 of CAWHHS010000004.1, read as the reverse complement.
GGGAACGGCGCGTCGACGCGATCGACCAGGGCCGCGACGACCTGGTCAAGGCGATGCGGCGCGAAGCGCTCCCGGCCCAGAAGCTCTTCGGGTCACCGGTGCTCGCGAAGGTGGCCGAACAGCTGCACTACGTCGACCTCGACGGGATGTACGTCGGGATCGGCGAGGGCCACGTGTCCGCGAAGGCCGTCGTGCAGCGGATCCAGCGGGAGCTGCGCGGGGGAGAGGAACAGCTCCCGACGACGGTCGGCCGGCCGCCGCGTATGCGGGGCAACCGGCGCACGGGCGCGGGCGTGCACGTCGAAGGCCTCGACGACGTCATGGTGCGGCTCTCGCGTTGCTGCACGCCGGTGCCGGGCGACGAGATCATGGGTTTCGTGACGCGCGGCCGCGGTGTCTCGGTGCACCGGACCGACTGTGCCAACGCGGTGAGCCTGCGCAGCCAGGCCGACCGGGTCATCGAGGTCGAGTGGGACAACGACGCGCCGGGCAACTACACGGTGTCGGTCGAGGTCGAGGCGCTCGACCGATCCAAGCTCCTGCGTGACGTCGCCGACGTGCTCTCCGAGCACCACGTCAACATCCTCTCGTGCACGTCGCAGACGCAATCCGATCGGATTGCCCGTTTGCGTTTCGATTTCGAGCTGGCCGATCCCGGCCACCTCGACTCGATTCTCGCCGCGGTCAAACGGGTCGATTCGGTATACGACGCTTCACGCGTGCTCCCCGGCAACAAGACCTCAGCGCGCGTCAACCCCGATCGGGGCTGCCCGGGTACGGGACGCAGTGGTTCGGGCTCAAGGCCCTCCCGGAATCGACCGATTCCCTGCGAGGGCCAGAGCCGACCAAACGGACCGGTCGACGTACCGCGCCGTCGGAGGGGAATGCAACGTGGATCCGCGCTCACGCTCCGCTGAGGGATTCACCATCATCGAGGTCGTCGTCGCGATCACGATCCTGATGGTCTCGTTGATGGGCGCCGCGCTGCTGTTCGAGAACTCCATCATCATCTCGGGCAACACCCGCAACCGGGTCGTGGCGACCAACCTGGCGACCGAGTCGATGGAACAGGTCCGGGGTTGGGCCGCAGATCCGACGAAGTTCGTGAACATCCCGCAGGGCCAGACCGTGTTCGCGGGTGCGCCGCAGCTCGTGAACGGCATCCAGTACACGGTCACCCAGAACGTGCAGTTCGTCGGGCAGAACTCGACCCAGAGCTCGTGCGACAGCCCCGGTTCCAACACCGGTCAGATCATGCAGGTCGAAGAGCTCGTGACCTGGCCGGCGATGGGCGGCACCAAGACGGTCAGTGAAGTAACGATGCTCGCGCCGCCGGTCGGCGCGTACTCCGCGTCGTCGGGATCGATCGCGGCGAAGGTCACCGACTCCACCGGCGCCCCCGCGCAGAACATCAACGTGCGGGTCGCGGGCCCGACCACCCAGACGCAGCAGACCACGAGCGAGGGTTGCGCGTTCTTCGCGTACCTCCCGGTCGGCACCTACACGGTGACCGTGATCGAGGGCACCGGGGTCGGCGACCAGGAGGTCGTCGCGCCGGCCCAGACCGCGTCGGTGACCGTCGGCCAGACGACCTCACTGCCGTTCTCCTACGACACGGCCGGAACGATCAACGTCACCGGCTGGAGTCCCGCGACGCCGCCCGCGGCGACGGGCATCTCGATCTCGGTGGCGAACACCGGTCTGCAGCCTTCGAGCCAGTACTCGTTCCCAGCCGGCACCACGTCGCTGACGCCGCTGTTCCCGTACGCGAGCGGGTACACCGTGTTCGCCGGGAACTGCACCGACAACAACCCGCTCGGCAAGGACACGAACCGCACCCTCTTCTACCCGACCGCGGCACCGGTACCGCTCAGCGTCACGCCGGGCGGGACCGCCAACACGACGGTGCCGCTCTACCCGGTCTCGTTGCACGTGCAGAACTCGACCGCGGTCGCGGTGGTGGGCGGCCCGACGAGTGCCACCGAGTCGACGAGCTACCCCGCGCCGTACGGCGCGGTGTGCACCAACGGCACCACCAGCGCGAGCGCACCGACGCTCGGCCTCGTCACGACGGACGCGGCGGGGAACAGCGTCACCGACCTGCCGCTCGGCCACTGGACGATCACGGCCCAGTGCCTGCGCGGCGCGGCGGCGTGCCCGACCTCCAACAAGACCGGCACCGTCAACGTCTGGGTGCAACCGGGCGGCGTGTACGGCGTGAACCCGGCGACGGGCGCCGCGACCACCCTCTTCCCCGGCGCGATCCCGGTGACGGTCTCGTGAGGTTCGTTCGCCGGGCGGCTCGAGCCCTGAGGTCGCCCGCGTCGGAGCGGGGCTACACGCTCATCGAGATGATGATCGCGACGAGCCTGCTCTCGGTCGTCGTGGCCGCGGCGTTCAACGTCGTCATCGTGATGCAGAACGAGGCCGTCAAGACCACCGACCGGTTCACGGCCGAGGGCGAAGGGCAGACGATCGCCGACCGCATCACCAAGGACCTCCGTACCGCGGTCGCGCCGTCGAGCACGACCGCCGCGTTCGCGTCGGCGGACACCAACGACGTCGTCTTCTACGCCAACCTCGCGAACCTCAACAACGGCCACGGCCCGACCCGGCTGCACGCCTACATCTCGCTCGTGCCGTCCACGAACGTGTACGTGTTCCACGAGGACTACACGCCGGCCGACTCGACCTCGACGCAGGGGAACTACACATACACCGGGACGCCCGTCAACCGCCTCGACGGCCAGTACCTCGACACCAGCCAGCCGATCTTCTCGTACTACGACTCCCATTTCCCGGTTCCCAACCAGATCGCGACACCCATCACCACGACCGCCGGTCTGCGCAGCATCGACGAGGTCTGCGTGAACCTGCGCGTCCGTGTGCGTCCGAACGCGCCGGTCGTCGTGATCAGCTCCTGCATCCACGTCCGCAACGTCGACTACAACCCGAACACGTGACGACATGATCCAATTCTTCTCGCGTCATTTCCGAGGCAAGGACGGCGAAGCCGACGAGGCCGGCTTGGCGATGATCATCGTGGTCATGGTCGTGTTGCTCATGACCCTGATCCCGCTCGCGATCTTCTCGCAGGCCGTCGAGCAACTTCCGCTCGCGCGTCACGACCAGGACCACGAGTCCGCGCTGGCCGCCGCGGAAGCGGGCGTCGACGACTACCTCAACCACCTCGCCCAGAACAGCAACTACTGGACGTACAACCCCGGCAACCCGCCGCCCGACGGCAACCTCGCGTTCGGCTCGTGGATCAAGTTGTCCGGTCCGAGCACGAACGGTGAGTGCTTCCGTTACGACGTCGACACCTCGACGACGGCATCGACGGGCATCGTGTACCTCACGTCGTCGGGCAAGCGCCTGACGAACTCGGCGCTCGGCTGCACCTCGGCCGGCGTGATGCGCACGGTGACGCTGGGTCTGCGCCGTCAAGGCTTCCTCGACTACCTCTGGCTGACCGACTACGAGATCACCGATCCCGCGCTCACCGGTGCGAGCACGAGCAGATGCAAGGTCCACGCCTGGCAGTACAACTCGACGACCGGTAGATACGGACCCGACCTGAGCGCGAGTCCGGACTGCAGCATCGTCTACTGGACGTCGCTGGCGTCGTTGAACGGGCCGGTGCACTCGAACGACGGTCTGTACGTCTGCGGCAGCCCGAGCTTCCTCGGCAACACCGACACGTATTACAACTCGCCGACGAGTAACAACCAGCCGAACGCGTTGAAGTTCGGCGGCGGCGGCACCGTTCTCAATCCGTTGAACTGTGCGAACTCGCCGATCTACGGCGTGTCGCAACCCGCGCAGCCGGCGGCGGGCGCGTTGCTCCCGTTCCCGCCCGCGAACACGTCGATCCGCAACCAGGCCGACAGCGTGCTCGGAGGCGCAGGTTGCCTCTTCACCGGGCCGACGACGATCAAGCTCAACGCCGACGGCACGATGGACGTCACGAGCCCGGCGACGAAGAGCAGCAACTGCATGCCGGTGACGACGGGCATGCACCTGCCGAGCAACGGCGTGATCTACGTGCAGAACGTTCCTGCCGGCGCCGACCCGAACCACTCGGCCTGCTCGGGCAACGCCTGCTTCGGTGACGTCAACGTGAGCGGCACGCTCAACGGGCAGCTCACCATCGCGTCGATGGACGACATCAACATCACCGGGAACCTGACCTATCACCAGTATCCGGGCGGAAACGACGTGCTCGGTCTCGTCGCCGACAACGACGTCGCGGTCGTGCACGCCGCGAACGCGACCGTGCAGGACGACCTCACGATCGACGCCGCGATCATGTCGCTCAACCACTCGTTCTACGTCCAGAACTGGTCGACCGGCACCAACGCGGCGTGCACGGGCGCGCACCCGTGCACCGTTCCCGGTGTGCACAGCCTGATCGTCAACGGCGTCATCACCCAGGAGTTCCGCGGGCCGGTCGGTACCTTCTCGGGCTCGCCGCCGGTGCTCCAGAGCGGGTACAACAAGGACTACAACTACGACTCGCGCCTCAAGTACCTGAGCCCGCCGTTCTTCCTCAGCCCGACGCAGTCGGCCTGGCAGCGCATCTCGTACGCGGAGATCCAGCCCAACCCCGCGCCGTAGTCGTCGACGGATCGAGCGCGGCGCTCGGCGCGCTCGAGGGCCCGGGCCGGGCCGGAATGCCGGTCGGAATGCCGGTCGGAATGCCCGTCGGAATGGTCGTCGGCGCCGGGGGTCGTGCTGGCTAGCATGCCGCGCATGGCCGCGGATCGAGACGTCATACGCGTGCCCAAGGGCATGCTCGACGTCCTTCCGCCGGAGTCGTCCAGGTGGATCGACGTCGTCGCGCAGTTCGCGGCGCGCGCGCAGCGTTTCGGTTACGGGCTCCTGGTCACGCCGATCGTCGAGCACTACGGCGTGTTCGCCCGGGTCGGCGCGACGACCGATGTCGTCCGCAAGGAGATGTACGACTTCGTCGACCGCGGTGGCCGCCGGCTCGCGCTCCGGCCCGAAGGGACCGCGCCCGTCGTCCGCGCGTTCGTGCAGCACCGGCCGCCGACACCGTGGAAGGTCTGGTATCTCGCGCCGAACTTCCGGGCCGAGCAGCCGCAGGCCGGCCGTTACCGCCAGCACTGGCAACTCGGCGCGGAGGTGATCGGGATCGACGACCCCGATGTCGACGTCGAGATCATCGAGCTGCTGTGGGGGTTCTGCCGCGAGCTGGGGCTGCGCGACGTCAACCTCCTGATCAACTCGATGGGTGACGCCGATACCCGGGATCGGTATCGGGCGGTGCTGCTCGAGTACTGGCACGCGCACGCCGGCCTGATCGGCGCCGAGATGGAACGCGCGGAGGCGAACCCGCTCCGGATCCTCGACTCGAAGCGCGACGACTGGGCCGACATGCTCGAGCGCGCGCCGCAGCTCGGCGAGTACCTGAGCGACGCGTCGGCCGCGCACTTTGCACGCGTGCAGGAGGGGCTGCAGGCCCTCGGGATCCCGTTCGAGATCGCGCCCCGGTTGGTGCGCGGCTTCGACTACTACACGAGCACCGTGTTCGAGCTCGCGAGCACCGCGCTCGACGCGGCGCAGAACGCGATCGGAGGCGGCGGGCGCTACGACCGTCTCGCCGAGGAGATGGGCGGGCCGAACGCGCCGTCGATCGGCTTCGGCTCGGGCATCGAACGGCTTCTGCTCGCGTGTGATGCCGAAGGCGTGCTGCCCGTGCCGGGCGCCCGGGTCGACGCGTTCGTCGTCGACCTCGTCGGGCTCCCCGACACCGCCCGGCTGCTCGCCGAGCTGCGGGCGTCGGGCCTCTCGGCCGATCGCGCGTACGGCGGCCGCTCGCCCAAGAAGCAATTCGCGGCCGCCGACAAGTCGGGCGCGCGGTGGGCCGTCATCCTCGGCGCCGACGAAATGCAGCGCGGCATGGTCGCGGTGAAGGATCTGCGCGCCGAGGTGGCCGGTCCGCAACCGGAAGTGCGGCGGGAAGAGATCGCGGCCTGGCTGCGCACGAGGAAGGACGAAGCAACGTCATGATGCGGACGCATCGAGCGGGCGACATCCGCGCCGGAGACATCGGCGCGGCCGTGCGAATCTGTGGGTGGGTGGCCAGCCGGCGCGACCACGGCGGGAAGGTGTTCCTCGACGTGCGCGACGCGGCGGGGATCCTGCAGGTCGTGGTCGATCCGCAGGTGGCCGGGCTCGAGGTCGCGCACCGCCTGCGCAGTGAGTGGGTCGTGCAGGTCGACGGAACGGTCGCGGCCCGTCCCGAGGGCACGGTCAACGACGAGCTGCCGACTGGCGCGGTCGAGGTGATCGCGAGCTCGATCGAAGTGTTGAACGAGGCCGAACCGCCGCCGTTCCCCCTCGACGACCGGGTCGACGTCGACGAGGTGTTGCGCCTCCGCTACCGCTACCTCGACCTGCGCCGCACGCCGATGCAGCGCAACCTCCGTCTGCGCGCCGCGATCAACCGCGTCATCCGCGAGGCGATGGCCGGCCAGGACTTCGTCGAGATCGAGACGCCGATGCTCATCGCGTCGACGCCCGAGGGTGCGCGCGACTTCGTGGTGCCGTCGCGCCTTCGCCCCGGCGACTTCTACGCGCTGCCGCAGAGCCCGCAGCTGTTCAAGCAGCTGTTGATGGTCGGCGGGTTCGACCGCTACTTCCAGGTCGCGCGGTGCCTGCGCGACGAGGATCTGCGCGCCGACCGGCAGTTCGAGTTCATGCAGCTCGACGTCGAGATGACGTTCGCCGACCAGGAGGACGTGCTCGACGCGGTCTCGGTCGCGGTGCTCGCCGCGGCCGCGGTGGCGCGACCGGGCGAGGCGCCCGCGACGATTCCGCGCCTGAGCTGGCACGAGGCGATGGAACGCTTCGGCTCCGACAAGCCCGACGTGCGCTTCGGCATGGAGCTCGTCGAGCTCACCGACATCTTCGGCGCCACCGAGTTCCAGGCCTTCGGAGGAGCCGACGCGGTGAAGGGGATCCGGGTCGAGGGTCTCGGCGACGCGCCCCGCTCGCGTCTCGACGCGTTGACCGACCGGGCCAAGTCGCTCGGCGCCAAGGGCCTCGTCTGGATGCGGGTGCGCGACGGCGGCGCGCTCGAGTCGCCGGTCGTGAAGTTCCTATCCGAGGCGGAGCAGCTCGCGCTCGTCGACGCGACCGGAGCCGTCGCCGGCGATCTGTTGTTGCTGGTCGCCGGCGCGCGCGCGATGGTCTGCAACGTGCTCGGCGCGTTGCGCCTCGACCTCGGTCGGCCCGGGGTCACCGAAGGCGGCCTGCAGTTCCTGTGGGTCGTCGACTTCCCGTTGTTCGAAGCCGACGACGCGGGCGAGCCGACGCCGATGCACCACCCGTTCACCATGCCGCACCCCGACGACATCGCGCGGCTGGAGACCGACCCGCTGTCGGTGCGCGCGCGGGCCTACGACCTCGTCCTCAACGGTTGGGAGCTCGGCTCGGGCTCCGTGCGTATCCACCGCAACGACATCCAACAACGCGTCTTCTCGGTGATGGGCATCGACGCCGAAGAGGCGCAGAACCGGTTCGGGTTCCTGCTCGACGCGTTCCGGTTCGGCGCGCCGCCGCACGCGGGGTTCGCCGTCGGCATCGACCGCTTCACTGCAATCCTCGCGGGCGAGGAGAACATCCGCGAGGTGATCGCGTTCCCGAAGACGCAGTCGGGGGTCGATCCGCTCACGAACGCGCCGAGCCCGATCGACGCCCGCCAACTCCGCGACCTCGGCCTGCGCCTCCTCGACCAGAAACCCGCCCCGAACACCCCCTGAACACCCCCCCCAGAACCCTGCCAACAGTTCGCTGGGAAATGGGCGCGTGGCGCCCAATTTCCAGCAAACCCGCACTCGTATCCGAACCCGCTGTCGCACCCTGCTCGTACGGTTCGACGGCATGGATGCACACCTCGCGCGTTTCGAGACGGACCTCGCGTCGCAACACGGTTTGGTGACGCTCGACCAGTTACTTGCCGGCGACGTCGACGTCAACGTCCGTCGGCGCCTGGTCGAGAACAAGTCGCTGCGCCGGATTCGGCCCGGCGTCTACGGCCTGGTCGGCGCCAAGGACACGTGGGAGCGTGGACTCCTGGCCGCCGTGTTGTCGATCGACGATTCGGTTGCCTCGCATTCCTCGGCGGCGCGGCTGTGGGCGTTCGATCCGCGCCCCGAGGGCGGGTACGAGGTCACGGTTCGCCGAGACACCTTCCTCGAGCGCCCAGGTGTCTCCATGCACCGGTCCGGCACGATCGCCGACGAGGACCTCACGCACCGGGACGGGATCCCGACGACGTCGTTCGAGCGGACCTTGTGCGATTGCACGACGCTCCTCGGCGAGCGTCCGCTCGGACGGGTACTCGACGACGGCCTTCGTCGTCGCGTCGGCACGCTTCGCCGCTTGGAACGATGCGCGGAGCGCCTCGAGTCGGCGCCCGGCCGCCGTATGACGATCGTTCGTGCGCTGCTGGCCGAACGCGGCATCGGCTTCGACCCGGGTGGCAGCGCCTCCGAGCTGCGCGTCCTCGACGTGTTGCGCCGCGCTGCGACTCCCGCTGCCCGTACAACAGCACCGCGTGAGGGTCGGCGCGCGGGAATACCGGCCGGACTACGCCTGGCCGCAGCCGCGCATCTTCGCCGAGTACTACGGCCTCGCGTTCCATATCGGCGCCGCCGCCGTCGTTGCCGACAGTGAGCGACTCACCGCCTTGTCGGCGGCCGGTTGGTTACCGCTCGTGTTCACCCATGCCTCGACCGACAAGGAGATCGTCGAGCGCACGGTGGCGGCACTCGATCAGCGCGGAGTTCGCTGGGAAATGGGCGCGTGACGCCCTTTTTCCAGCAAACAGTTGGCAGGGTTGTGGGGCGTAGCCTGGCGGATGTGGCTCGGGGAGCGGATCTGTTCACATCGGCGCTCGAAGAGCGCCTGGCGCACAAGGCGCCGCTCGCGGCGCGCCTGCGCCCGCGCACGCTCGACGAGGTCGTCGGCCAGAAGCACCTGCTCGGGGCGGGCAAACCTCTCCGGGTCCTCATCGAATCCGACCGGCTGTCGTCGGTCGTCATCTGGGGTCCGCCGGGAACCGGCAAGACCACGATCGCGCGCCTCGTCGCCGGCGTCAGCGAGAAGGCTTTCGAGACACTCAGCGCGGTGAGCGCGGGCGTGAAGGACGTGCGGGAGGTCGCCGAGCGGGCCCGGGCCCGCCTCGGTGAGCGGGGCCAGGGCACGATCCTGTTCCTCGACGAGGTCCACCGTTTCTCGCGCGCGCAGCAGGACGTGCTGCTCCCGTTCGTCGAAGAGGGTCTCCTCGTGCTCGTCGGCGCGACCACCGAGAACCCCTTCTTCTCGCTCACCGGACCGCTCCTCTCGCGCAGCACGCTGTTCCGTCTGGAGCCGCTCGACGACGCCGCGCTCGAGGAGCTCGCGCGCCGCGCCCTCGTCGACGCCGAACGGGGGCTCGGCGCCGAACCCACGACGATCGACCACGACGCGCTCGGCCATCTGGTCGACAAGAGCGAAGGCGACGCGCGTCACCTGCTCACCGTGCTCGAGGTCGCGCACGCGCTGACCGTCCAGGACGACCGGGCGACGATCACGCTCCCCGACGCGGAAGCCGCGCTCGCGCTGCGCAGCGTGCGTTACGGCGACGACGAGCACTACGACATCATCTCCGCGTTCATCAAGTCGATCCGCGGTTCCGATCCCGACGCCGGGCTCTACTGGCTCGCCCGCATGCTCGAGGCCGGCGAGGACCCGCGGTTCATCGCGCGCCGGCTCGTCGTCCTCGCGAGCGAGGACATCGGCCTCGCCGATCCGCAGTCGCTCCTCACCGCCGACGCGGCCGCGCGTGCGGTCGAGTACGTGGGCCTGCCCGAAGCCGCGATCAACCTCGCGCACGCCGTCATCCATCTGTGCCTCGCGCCGAAGAGCAACAGCGTGGTCGCGGCGCTCGGCGCGGCGACCGCCGCCGTACGGGACCGCCGGCCCGGTGCGGTCCCGATGCACCTGAGGGATGCCCACTACCGCGGCGCCCAGATGCTCGGCCACGGCCAGGGCTACCTATATCCTCACGACGATCCGTCCGGCTGGGTGCCGCAGCAACACCTTCCCGTCGAGGTGGCGGGGGAGCGGTTCTACCGTCCGTCCGGCCACGGGAGTGAGTTGCAGCTGACCGAGCAGTGGCGGAGCCGGCGAGGAGAGGACCGGGAGCACGATGTCGACGAGTGACGTGCTGGCGGTCGTCGCCGCGACCCTCGTGACCGTGATCGTCGTCGCGCTCGGTTTCGTCCTCGTCTCGCTCACGCGCACGCTGCGCGCGTTGCGGACGTCGCTCGCGGTCCTCGAGGACGAGGCGCTCGCGTTGCTCGCCGACGCGCGGCGCGTCGGTCGACGAGGCGGCCGTCGAGATCGACCGCGTCGAGCGTCTCGTCACGTCCGGCGAGCGCCTCGACGAGACGAAGCGCGCGATCGCGACGCCGGTCGTGAAGGCGATGGCGTTCGGGACAGGCGTGTCGCGCGCGGCGCGCCGGTTGCGTGAGGGCGAGTCGCCGCGAACTCCGGTGCGGGTCCGGGAGCCGGCGCCGCCGAAGCGCAGGAGATCGGCGTCGTGATCAAGCGGCTGCTCTGGCTGGTGATCGGTTTCCTGCTCGGGATCGGTTCGTCGTGGACGGTCATGCGCCGGGTACGGCGGGTCGCGGTCCGGCTCGCGCCGGCCGATGTGGTCGACCGCTGGAGCGAGAACGTTCGGGCCGCGGTCAACGAGGGCCGGGACGCCATGCGCGCCCGCGAGTCGGCCTTCAAAGCCGGCTCCGCGCGGCGCGGCGCCAAGTAACCTGGCGCGGCTATGCCCGACGTTCCGACCACCGCCGACGAGCTGCGCCGCGCCTTCGTGGAGTTCTTCACGGAGCGTGCGCACGTGCACGTTCCGTCGGCGAGCGTCATCCCCGTCGACAAGTCGCTGCTGTTCACGGTGGCCGGGATGGTGCCCTTCAAGTCGTTCTTCACGGGCGAGGAGACGGCGCCGTACAAGCGGGCGGTGTCGGTCCAGAAGTGCGTGCGGGCCGGAGGCAAGCACAACGACCTCGACGACATCGGGCGCACCAACCGGCACTTCTCGTTCTTCGAGATGCTCGGCAACTTCAGCTTCGGCGACTACTTCAAGGCCGACGCGATCCCGTGGGCGTGGGAGTTCTACACGGGTGTCCTGAAGCTCGACCCGGACCGGCTCTGGGTGACGGTTCACGAGGACGACGACGAGGCCGAGCAGATCTGGCGCGAACGCGTCGGCGTCGCCGCGGACCGGATCCAGCGGCTCGGCGAGGACAACTTCTGGCGCATGGGCGACACGGGTCCGTGCGGGCCGTCGTCCGAGATCTTCTGGGACCTCGGTCCCGAGTTCGGTCCCGACGGCGGTCCGGCCACCGAGGCCGACCGCTACATCGAGATCTGGAACCTCGTGTTCATGCAGTTCGACCAGCAGGCCGACGGCACGCGGCGCCCGTTGCCGAAGCCGAGCATCGACACCGGCGCCGGGCTCGAGCGCAACCTCATGGTCGTGCAGGCAAAGACGTCGATCTGGGACATCGACGTGTTCACGCCGTTGCGGGCCGAAGCCGAGCGCATCACCGGCGCGCGTTACGGCGAGAGCGAGGCGTCCGACGTGTCGCTGCGCATCATCGCCGAGCACGCGCGCTCGATGACGTTCATGGTGAGCGACGGCGTCCGGCCGTCGAACCAGGAGCGCGGCTACGTGTTGCGCCGCATCATCCGCCGCGCGGTCCGTCACGCGTACCTGCTCGGCGCGCGCGACATCGTGCTGCCGGTCATGGTCGACGCGGTGGTGGCGACGACGAGCACCGCGTACCCCGAGATCGCGGCCTCGCACGACGTCGTCCGCAAGATCGTCGAGCGCGAAGAAGAGTCGTTCCGGGCCACGCTGCAGCGCGGCGTCGACATGCTCTCGGAGATCGTCGAGGCGAAGGACGTGTCGGGCGACGATGCGTTCTTCCTGCACGACACGCTCGGCTTCCCGATCGACCTGACCCGCGAGATCGCGGGGGAGCGCGGGCGCGCGGTCGACCTCGCCGGGTTCGAGGAACGCATGCAGGAGCAGCGCGTCCGCGCCCGGGCCGACGCGGCCGAGGCCGGTGCCGCGCCGTCCGCCCCGCTCGAGGTGTTCCGCGATCTCGTCGACACGCACGGGCCGACCGAGTTCACGGGTCGCCAGGAGTACACCTCCCACTCGAAGGTGCTCGCGCTGCTCGTCGCGGGCGAGCGGATCGGCCAGGTCGAACCGGGCACCGAGGTCGACATCGTCCTCGACCGCACGCCGTTCTACGCGGAGTCGGGCGGCCAGGTCGGCGACACGGGCACGCTCACCACCGCGCCCGGCGCGATCGTCGACGTCACCGATACGCAGTACGGGCTGCCCGGCCAGGTCACCATGCACCGGGGCACCGTGCGCGTCGGCGTCGTGGCCGAGGCCGACGAGGTCGTCGCGCGAGATCGACGGCGTCCGCCGCGACCGGATCCGCCGCAACCACACCGCGACCCACGTTTTGCACTGGGCGCTGCGCGAGGTGCTCGGAACCCACGTGCAACAGGCCGGCTCGTTCGTCGGCCCCGACCGCCTGCGCTTCGACTTCTCGCATCACGAGCCGGTCAGCACCGACGAGCTCGCCCAGGTCGAACGGCTCGCGAACGCGCAGGTGATCTCCGACGCGCCCGTGCGTCACTACGAGACCACGAAGGCCGAAGCCGAACGCATCGGCGCGATCGCGTTCTTCGGCGAGAAGTACGGCGACGTCGTGCGCGTGCTCGAGGCGGGACCGTCGACGGAGCTCTGCGGCGGCACCCACGTGCACGCGCTCGGGTTCATCGGCCCGATCAAGGTGGTGAGCGAGAGCTCGATCGGTTCGAACCTGCGCCGGATCGAGGCGATGACGGGCGATGGCGCGTTCGAGTACATCGAGTTCGAGGAACAGTTGCTCCGCCGGGCCGGCGACCTGCTGCGCGCCACGCCCAAGGAGGTACCAGACCGCATCGAGCGCCTCTCGGCCGAGGTCCGGTCGTTGAAGGACGAGTTGGGGCGCCTGCAGGCGAAGGAAGCGGCGAGCGCGGCGGCCGACCTCGCGGGCCGGGCCGAGGGCGGCCTGGTCGTGGCCCGGGTCGACGGCCGCGGTTCGGGCGATCTCAAACAGCTCGCGCAGGAGACGGTGCGGGTGTTGGGCTGCGGCATCGTGGCGCTCGTGGGCGCGGCCGACGGCAAGGCCGCGATCGCCGTCGCGGTGAGCAAGGACGTCGTCGCCCGCGGCGCGTCCGCCGATGCCATCGCCAAACCGGCCGCGGCCAAGCTCGGCGGCGGCGTCGGTCGGGGCGCCGAGGCCGTGGTCGGCGGGGGCCAGAACACGGCCGGCATCGACGACGCGCTCGCGGTGGCCCGCGAGTTGGCGGCGCCGTGGGGGTCGTGATCACGACGAGCGGCACCCGCGCGCTCGGCGTCGACCTCGGGGAACGGCGGATCGGGCTCGCGCTCTCGGACCCGTCCCGCGTCGTCGCGTCGCCGTACGAGGTGTTGCGGCGCAGCGGTGACCCGGTCGCCGACCGGCGGGCGATCGTCGACGCGGCGCGCGCGAGCGGGGGCGAACGTCATCGTCGTCGGTCTTCCGTTGTCGCTCTCGGGCCGGGCCGGGCCGGCGGCGCAGGCCGCGCTCGCCGAGGTCGAGGCGTTGCGCGCCGTGGCGGGCGACATCGAGATCGTCGTGCACGACGAGCGGCTCACCACCGTGACGGCCGAGCGCGCGCTCGATGGAGGCGCGCATGCGCCGGGACGCGCGCCGGCGGGTCGTCGACAAGGTCGCGGCCGCGGTGATGCTGCAGTCGTGGCTGGAGCGGGCGGGGCGATGAGCCGCCGCCGTCGTACCGCCGTCGTCCTGTTCGGCCTCGTCGTCGTCCCGCTGGTCGTGCTGGCCATCGGCGTCGCCTGGTTCTGGTGGCAGCTCGATCCGCCGGGCGGGGCGGGTGCGAAGGTCGAGCTGCAGATCCCGCGCGGCTGCGGTGTCCCGTGCATCGGCGACGCGCTCGTCGCACCACGGTGTCATCGGTCCGTCGTGGGTCTTCAACGTGTACTCGCGGCTGAACGGTGACACGAACTTCAAGGCGGGAACGTACGAGCTGCGCAAGAACATGGGCGTGAACTCGGCGGTCAAGTCGATGAAGGCCGGCCCGCACATCGCGTACGTGCGCCTCACGATCCCGCCCGGGCTTCTGGCTGAAACAGATCGCGGCACGCGTCGGCGAGTTGCCCGGGCCTCGACAGTCGCGCCGTTCGTCGCAGGCGACGCAGAACAACGCGGTGCGGTCCGCGTTCGAACCCGCCGGGCTCGAACAACCTCGAAGGGCTGCTGTGGCCCGACACGTACAACATCGCGGCCGACGAGGACGAGATCCAGGTGCTGTCGACGCTCGTGACGACGTTCGACAAGAAGGCGGTCACGCTGGGCCTGGCCAACGCGAACGTGCAGGGTCACACCGCGTACGACATCGTCAAGGTCGCGTCGCTGATCGAGGCCGAGGCCAAGGTCGACGCCGACCGCCCGCTGATCGCGTCGGTGATCTACAACCGGCTCGCACGCGGGATGCCGCTCGACATCGACGCCACGCTCATCTACGCGCGCGGCGATCCCCGCAACCGGTCGCTGTCCGACAAGGACAAGCTGATCGTGTCGCCGTACAACACCTACGCGCACACGGGCCTGCCGCCGACCCCGATCGACTGCGGTCAGCGCGGCGTCGCTCAAGGCCGCGCTCGCGCCGGCGACGTCGCCGTACCTCTACTACGTCGTGATCGACAAGAAGGGCGACACCGCGTTCGCGACCACGTTGGAGCAACAGAACGCGAACATCGCGATCGCGAAGAAGAACGGCGCGTTTTGACGGATCACCGGCAGCGACGCGGGTCGCGGGCGTGATCGGTGATCCCGTCCGGCACTCGCTGTCGCCGGTGCTGCACAACGCCGCGCTACGCCGACCTCGGCCTCGACTGGGTGTTCGCCGCGTTCGAGGTCCCGGCCGGCGGCGGCCGCGGACGCGCTCGGCGGCGATGCGGGTCCTCGGGTTCGTCGGGCTCTCGGTCACGATGCCGCACAAGACCGCGGCGGCCGGCCTCTGCGACGCGCTCTCGGCCGATGCGGCCGCGCTGCACAGCGTCAACACCGTCTCGGTCGACGGCGACGGTCGTCTGGTCGGAGACTCGACCGACGGCGAGGGTTTCGTCCGCTCGTTGCGCGACGCGGGTCACGATCCCGCCGGCGCGTCCGCGCGCGCTGCTCGGGGGCGGCGGCGCGGCCCGGGCGGTGGCGCTCGCGCTCGGGACGCGCCGGTGCGCACGTGGTCGTGTCTGCGCCCGCCGGCCCGAGGCGGCCGAAGCCGCGGCGGTGCTCGCGGGCGGGACCGTCCGGGCCGTGGGCGGAGCGTTCGGCGGTGGCCGCCGCCGCCGGGCTCGTCGTGAACGCGACGCCCGTCGGCATGGCCGGATCGGCGGACGCCGCCGGCGCTGCCCGTCGACGCTCGAGGTGCTGCACGCCGGCCAGGTGCGTGGCCGACCTCGTGTACCACCCGCGGGAGACCCCCCTGGTGCGGGGCGCCCGGGAACGGGGCGCCGCGGTCGTCGACGGTCTCGGCATGCTCGTGCACCAGGCCGCGCTCCAGATCGAGCGCTGGAGCGGCCGTGCCGCGCCGGTCGCGGCGATGCGGGCGGCGGCCGAGCGGGCGCTGCGCCCGGACCAGCCGTCCTGATCGCGGCCGCGGTTCGAGTACGCGAATTCGAAGACGCGCGGCCCCGGAAGTCGATGCACGGAGGAGAACCGAGTCGTCGGGGGGATCTCGTGCTGCAAGGAACGCTCGAAACACTGGCACTGCCGGAGCTGCTGGGCCTGCTCGCCCAGTCCCGCAAGACGGGTGCGCTCTGGCTCGACGCGGCCAACTCGTCGGCCGTCCTCTACATCGTCGAGGGCCGCTGTTGCGCGGCCGAATCGAGCGAGGCGGGGGACCAGCTCGACGACGAGGCCGCGCTGCTCTCGCGGGTCATCGACGTGTGCTTCGCGGTCGAGCGGGCCGACGACGGGACCTTCCGGTTCGGTCCGGAGGAACCGTCGTGGGCGTGTTCGGAGACCGTCGACCTCGAGGTCGCGATGCGACGAGCTCGCCCGCCTGGTCGCGGAGTGGCGTGACATCCAGGCCGTGATCCCGTCGCTCGACTGCCGTATCCGCCTGGCCGACGAGCTGGGTGTCGACGAGCTGACCGTCGATCGCGACCGTTGGCAGCTGATCGTCTCTCTCGACGGCCGCCGCAGCGTGCGCGATCTCGTCCGCAAGACGAACCGGCCGGTGCTCGACGTGTGCCACGCGATCCTGTCGCTCGTCGACGCGGGCGCGGTCAACGTCGGTCCGCCGCCGGCCGCACCGCGTCGCCGGGCGGACCAACGGGTCGCGCAAGTCGGCCGCCGACCTCGCGGTCGAGCCGGAAGCGCCGTACGGGCCGGGCGTCGAGTCGCCGCATCCGGGCCCGATGGGTGGCGCGGCCGAGGTCGAGCGCGAGATCGACCCCGCCGAGAAGGGCCGCTACCTCCGCGCCTTCTCCGGCCTCCGCGACGGCTGAACCCCCGCTCCCGGCCAAGACCCCCCGAAACCCTGCCAACAGTTCGCTGGGAAATGGGCTCCACGCGCCCTTTTTCCGGCAAACAGTTGGCAGGGTTGTTGCGGTGTGGAGCTCCGGTCTCGCGCGGAGAGTGAGATCCTGATACAGGCGACCACGCTCAGTGCCGATACCTCCTTCGTTCGCGCGGAGGGGAGGCGGTGCGGTTGTGTCTGATGGAACGCCACTCGGCTCGTTACTGATCGACGAAGGGCTCCTCACGGATGCCCAGCTCGACGCGGCGGTCGCGGAGCAGACCCGGACGGGCAAGCCGCTCGGCCGGTTGCTCATCGAGCAGGGCACCATCTCCGAGGCCGAGCTCGTCCGCACCCTGGCCCGCCAGGTCGGGCTCGAGTTCGTCGACCTGAACGACCGGACGATCGACGGGTCGGTCGCGGCCCTCGTCACCGAGTCGCTCGCCCGGAGGTACCAGGCCATCCCCGTCGGCTGGGAGGACGGCAAGCTCGTCGTCGCGATGGCCGACCCGTCGAACGTCTTCGCGGTCGACGACATCCGGGCCCTGGCCGGCGCCGAGGTCCGCACGGTCGTCGCGACCGCGAGCCAGATCATCGAGACCATCGAGCGCTTCTTCCGCGTCGACGGCGAGGTCGACGAGGTCATGCAGGCCGCGACCGACGAGGCCGACGAGGAGACCGACCTCGCCGGACTGTCGGAGGTCGTCGAGGACGCGCCGATCGTCAAGTTCGTCAACCTGCTCGTCAACCAGGCGGTCGGCGACCGCGCCTCCGACATCCACATCGAGCCGAACGAGAGCGACCTGCGGATCCGCTTCCGCATCGACGGTGTGCTCCACGAGGTCATGCGGTCGCCGCGCAGCATCCAGGCCGGCGTCATCTCGCGCCTGAAGGTCATGGCCGACATCAACATCGCCGAGCGCCGCATTCCGCAGGACGGCCGCATCACGATGAAGGTCAGCGGGCGCAGCATCGACCTGCGCGTCGCGACCCTTCCGACGGTGTACGGCGAGAAGGTCGTGATGCGCATCCTGGACAAGACCCAGGCGGTCCTCAAGCTCGAGGACCTGGGGTTCCTGTCCGAATCGCACGACCGGTTCGAGGCGTCGTACACGAAGCCCTACGGCACGATCCTCGTGACGGGGCCGACCGGTTCGGGCAAGTCGACGACGTTGTACGCGACGCTCAACCAGCTGAACACGCCCGACCGCAACATCATCACGGTCGAGGATCCGGTCGAGTACCGGCTGCCCGGGATCAACCAGGTGCAGATCCACCCGAAGGCCGGGCTCACGTTCGCGGGCGCGTTGCGTTCGATCCTGCGCGCCGACCCCGACATCGTCCTCGTCGGTGAGATCCGGGACAAGGAGACCGCGGTCATCGGTATCGAGGCGGCCCTCACCGGTCACCTCGTGCTCTCGACGCTGCACACCAACGACGCCGCCTCGACTCCCATGCGTCTCGTCGAGATGGGTGTCGAGCCGTTCCTCGTCACGAGCGCATTGAGTTGCGTGGTCGCGCAACGCCTCGCCCGCAAGCTCTGCGACAAGTGCAAAGAGGCCTACCAGCCGACCGAGGCGGAGTTGCGGGAAGCGGGCTGGCCCGCGGAGGAGCTCGAGGCGGGGGAGTGGCCGACGCTGCACCGCGCCGTCGGGTGCGGCTCGTGCGGGCGGACCGGCTACCGCGGTCGCTTCGGGATCCACGAGGTGATGACGATGTCGGAGGAGCTGAAGCGCCTCGTCATCGAGCGCCGTTCGTCCGAAGACCTCCAAAAGGTCGCATTGATGCAGGGCATGGTGTCGATGCGATCCGACGGCCTGCGCAAGTGCGCGAAGGGCATGACGTCGCTCGAGGAGATCTTCCGGGTCGTCGCCTGAGCCGCTCTTCAGGGCGACCGGCGGGGCGCCGATACCTCCGTCAGTCCGACGGCTACTGAGGGGGACTGCACCCATGCTGGCCAACCAGGCGCGACGATTCGGCGAGACCCTCGTCGACCGGCACGTGCTCTCGAGAGACGATCTCGAACAGGCGATCGAGCAGGCGGAACGCTCCAAGCAGCCGCTGCCGTCCGTGCTCCTGAAGCTCGGGCTCGTCGGGAGCAAGGACCTCACGGCCGCGCTCGCCGAGCAGATGGGCGTGCGGTTCATCGACTTCCTCGACACGCCGATCCACCAGGACGCGCCCGAGACGCTGTCGGCCGAGCTCGCCCGCCAGTTCGTCGCGGTGCCCGTCGACTTCGAGGGCCAGAAGCTCGTCGTCGCGTTCGCCGAACCGCCGTCGGAGGCCGCGCTGACCGGCGTCGGCCAGGCGACGAGTTTCGAGGTCATCCCCGCCGTCGCCGACCGCAGCGAGCTCATGCGCGCGATCGCGATGATCTACGGCAGCGGCGAAGGCGACGCGCCCGAGTTCAACTCGAACGTCGTCGTCGGCGAAGAGGCGTTCGAGGACGAGCTGCACATCAACGACCTCCTCGACCTCGTCATCCAGTGGGGCGGTTCCGACCTCCATCTCGCGTCGGGTTCGCCGCCCGTCATCCGCGTGCACGGCGACCTGCGTCCGGTCACCGAGCTCCCGATCTTCAACGGGTCGCAGATCCGCCAGATGGTGTTCTCGATCCTCACGCAGAAGCAGCGGGAGAAGTTCGAGAACGAGCTGGAGCTCGACACGTCGTACGCGCTGCCGGGTCGGGGCCGCTTCCGTGTCAACGTGTTCCTCCAGCGCGACTCGGTCGGTTGCGTCATGCGGGCGATCCCGTACGACATCGTCGACTTCGAGCGCCTCGGCATCTCGCCGGCCGTGCAGTCGTGGGCGCACCTTCCCCGCGGCCTCGTGCTCGTCACCGGTCCGACCGGATCGGGCAAGTCGACGACCCTCGCCTCGCTCATCGACATCGTGAACCGTGACCGCTCGGTGCACATCATGACGGTCGAGGACCCGATCGAGTTCCTGCACTCGCACAAGCGTTCGCTGATCAACCAGCGTGAGGTCGGCGAGGACACGCACTCGTTCGCCAACGCGTTGAAGCACGTGCTGCGCCAGGACCCCGACGTCATCTTGGTCGGCGAGATGCGTGACCTCGAGACGATCTCGACCGCGCTGACCGCGGCGGAAACCGGCCACCTCGTGTTCGCGACGCTGCACACCCAGGACGCGCCGCAGTCGATCGACCGTGTGATCGACGTGTTCCCCGCGCACCAGCAACAGCAGGTGCGCGTGCAGATCGCGTCGGCCCTGCAGGGCATCTGCACGCAGCAGCTCCTGCCGACCATCGACGGCCAGGGCCGCGCGGTTGCGACCGAGGTGCTGGTCGCGACGCCTGCAATCCGCAACCTCATCCGTGAGGGCAAGTCGCACCAGATCTATTCGATGCTGCAGGCCGGTGGTCGCTACGGCATGGTCACGATGGACATGTCGCTCGCGCAACTCGTCCGCAGCCACAAGATCTCGCTCGACATCGCGCTCGAGCGCTGCGCCAACGAAGACGACCTCCGTCGACTCTTGAACGGCTGATCGAACATGCCCGATACGTTCCAGTACAAGGTCAAGGACAAGAACGGCAAGCTCGTCGAGGGCTCGCTCGAGGCCGAGAACGCGCAACTCGTCGTCAGCAAGCTGCGGTCGATGGGCTACGTGCCCATCGAGATCCAACAGCAGGGCGGCGGCGCGAACCTGCAGCGCGAGCTGAAGATTCCCGGACTGTCCGACCACGTCAAGCTGAAGGATGTCGCGGTCTTCTCGCGCCAGTTCGCGACGATGATCAACTCGGGTCTCTCGCTGCTGCGCTCGCTGAACATCCTCGCGGAGCAGACCGAGAGCAAGCCTCTGGCCGAGATCGTCAACCAGGTCCGGATGGACGTGGAGAAGGGTTCGTCGCTCTCGCAGGCGATGACGAAGCACCCGAAGGCGTTCGGCCGTCTCTACGTGTCGATGGTGCGCGCCGGTGAGGTCGGTGGCGCGCTCGACAGTGTGCTCCTGCGGCTCGCCGACACGATCGAGAAGCAGGTCGAGTTGCGGCGCAAGGTGAAGTCGGCGATGACCTATCCGGTCGTCGTCGCGTGCCTCGTGTTCGTCATCGTGGCCGCGATGCTCCTGTTCGTCATCCCGATGTTCCAGGGCATCTACGGACAGTTGGGCGGCAAGCTGCCGGCGCCGACGCAGATCCTGATCGACATCTCGAACTTCGTCCGCAAGCTCTGGTTCATGATCCCGCTCGTGGGCGGCGGTGGCGCGTTCGGCTTCCGCAAGTGGATCAACTCGGAAGAGGGCCGCAAGCAGTGGGACGCGATCAAGCTGAAGGTGCCGATCTTCGGCAAGCTCGTCCGCAAGACGGCCCTCGCGCGTTTCTCCCGCACGTTGTCCGCGCTCGTCCGCTCCGGTGTCCCGATCCTCGAGTCGCTCGACATCGTCGCCGAGACCGCCGGCAACTGGGTCGTGTCGAAGGCGGTGCGGGAGACGCAGGCCGCGGTGAAGCGGGGCGACCCGCTGTCGAAGAAGCTCGAGGAGCACCCGGTGTTCCCGCCGATGGTCGTGCAGATGATGGCCGTCGGTGAGGAGACCGGCGCGCTCGACGAGATGCTCGACAAGATCGCCGACTTCTACGACCAGGAGGTCGAGGCGACGGTCGACGCGCTCACGTCACTCATCGAGCCGCTGTTGATCATGGTGATGGGTGTGTGCGTCGGCGGCATGATCATCTCGCTCTACCTGCCGATGTTCAACATCATCAAGCTCATCAAGTAGCGCTCGTGCGCGCGGCCGCAGTGGACACCCGTGATCCGCATCCGTGGCGGGCCGCGGTGGCGCTCGGAGTGTTCGCGGTCGTGGCCGGGATGTTCGCGTCGACCCTGCTGCAGTCGCTGCTCGGGCACACGGCGTGGTGGACGCCCGGTGATGCGTGGCTCTCGCTGCGCGCCGCCGCACTACGTGCCGCAGGGGACGTACCCGCTGATCTACGAGGCCGGCACCGGACGCGACGTCTTCGACTCCGGCCCGCTGCTCCCGCTCGTGCTCGCGCCCGTCGCGGCGATCGGCGATCTCCTGCATCTCCAGGAGAGCTACCCGCTGCCGCGCGCGTATCCCGACATGTGGCTCGTGTTCGGCCCGTACGCGCTCGCGTCCTCGATCCCGCTCCTGTACGCGACCCGGGCGCTGGCGACCGAGCTGCGCATCAGGACGGGACGGGTCGTCCTGCAGGTGCTCGTGCTGGTGCTGGCGTTCGTGCCGATCGCGTTCGTGTACGGCCACTACGAGGACGTGCTCGCGCTGACGCTGCTCATGCTCGCGTTCCGGGATCTCTTCGCCGGGCGCGGGCTGCGCGGCGCACTGCTCGTCGCCGCCGCGATCGCGTTCAAGCAATGGTCACTGCTGGCCGTGCCGGTCTTC
Organism: uncultured Actinomycetes bacterium; assembly: GCA_963829195.1. Classification (GTDB taxonomy): domain Bacteria; phylum Actinomycetota; class Acidimicrobiia; order IMCC26256; family PALSA-610; genus PALSA-610. The sequence goes on along the minus strand of CAWHHS010000004.1, from coordinate 125,017 downwards.
GTCGCCGCGTGCCCGCCCGAGCTCCGGCGCCGGGCGGTGGTGCGCGCGGTCGGGCTGCCGGCGCTGTTCTTCGGCGCATTTCTCGCCGCCGACTACCGGTACGCGAGCGCCGCCCTCCTCCACCCCGGGACGTACGCGTCGCTCGGGCACTCGGCGCTGTGGGTCGCGGCGGGCACCGACTACATCGGCAGCGTTCCGTCCCGGATCGGCGCGTTCGTGGTCGCCGCGGGTGTCGCCGTGTGGGTGGCCCGGAGCCGGCGGGATCCGGAGGTGGTGCTCGGCGCGCTCGGCTGCGTCTTGTTCGTGCGGTTCCTGTTCGAGTCGGTCGTCCATTCCTATTACCTCGGGCCCGGGATCGCGTTGCTGCTGCTGGCGGAGTGGGCGACGTCGGGTCCCGGGCGCAGAGTGGTGACGGAAGTCATGCTCGGCGCGGCGCTCCTGCTCGCGTTCCCGTTCCACCCGGCCCGGTGGATCTGGTGGATCGCCGTGTACGCACTCACTGCGGCGTTGGTGCGGGTCGCGGTCCGCGCACCCTCCGTCCGTCCGGAGTGAAAGCTTCGTACCGATTCGTCCCGAGTGATCCGCACTTCTCACGCAATGCGTTCAAGCCCGGTGAGGAGTGGACCGATGACTGCGTTGCGTCGAATCGCGGGGCGCAAGAATCCCCCGGCGCACGAAAGGGGTAATGCCCAGTGAAGTTCCTCCACACGCTTGCCACTCGTCGTCGGGACGAGGAGCAAGGGTTCACCCTCATTGAGTTGATGGTGGTCGTGTTGATCATTGCCATCTTGATCGCGATCGCCATTCCGACGTTCCTGGGTGCGCGTTCGCGTGCGCAGGACCGTGCGGCGCAGTCCGACCTTCGGAACGGTCTCACGGCCGAGAAGACGATCTACACCGACAACCAGACCTACGACGCCACGACTGCGAACCTGCAGAAGGTGGAGTCGTCGCTGAACTGGAACGGTGCGAACACGTCGAAGCCGGCGTTGACCGTCACGGTCGGTACGACCACGACGGCGAACGACACGGTGTGCCTGACCGAGACCTCGAAGTCGGGCACGGTCTTCAGCATCGGCTGACGTCGGTTCGGGTACGAACGCCGGGACCTACTTCAACAAGGGTGCTGCGTGCAGCGTGGCCGGTGCAACGCTCGCCGGCGCATGGAACACCGGCTGGTAAGCCGCCATCTTCACAACAACACGTATGTCCTCACGGGCCCGGGGTTCACCCCGGGCCCGTGCTGGTTTCGCGGCATGTTCTGTGCTGAGTGCAGCAGACTCAAGTCACTCCGCGTGACCGCCGATATCTGGTTCAGGCGGAGATCGCATCGGCGCCGCCGGAGATGCAGAAAGGGGCATCGATATGAGCTTCACCCGGAGCCTCATCGCGCGGAGTCGCGATCAGGAAGAGGGCTTCACCCTGATCGAGTTGATGGTGGTCGTGTTGATCATTGCCATCTTGATCGCGATTGCCATTCCGACGTTCCTGGGTGCGCGTTCGCGTGCGCAGGACCGTGCGGCGCAGTCCGACCTTCGGAACGGTCTCACGGCCGAGAAGACGGTCTACACCGACAACCAGACCTACGACGCCACGACTGCGAACATGCAGACCGTCGAGTCGTCGCTGAACTGGAACGGTGCGAACACGTCGAAGCCGGCGTTGACCGTCACGGTCGGTACGACCACGACGGCGAACGACACGGTGTGCCTGACCGAGACCTCGAAGTCGGGCACGGTGTTCAGCATCGGTGACGTCGGTTCGGGTACGAACGCCGGGACCTACTTCAGCAAGGGTGCTGCGTGCACGCGTGGCCGGTGCAACGCTCGCCGGCGCATGGAACACCGGCTGGTAGAGCCGGCAGCACGACATTCGGCGGCGGGTCCGGGGGATGTTCGCCCGGACCCGCTCCGACTGACTTGGGGGTAGTGAAAGGATCCATGAGACATGCGACGTGAGCATCTCGATGCTCGCGCTGCCCAGCCCGACGAAGACGGCTTCACGTTGTTGGAGCTCATGATGGTGATCCTGATCATTGGCATATTGATCGCCGTCCTGACGCCCACCTTCCTCGGAGCCACCACTCGGGCCAAGGACCGCGCGATGCAATCGAGCCTGACCAACGCCACGACGGGCGCGAAGAGCTTGTACCTGAGCAAGCCCGACTACACGGCGGCGAACGCGGCGGCGCTGACCGCCGAGACCGGCGGCCTGACGTTCGTGGCGGGTGCCACCGCACCCTCGCGGCGTGAACTCCGTCTCCGTGCTGCCGGTGAGCGTGACGTAGATCGTGCTCGCCGGACAGTCGAAGTCGGGGACGTGCTTCTACGTGCTCGACAACGAAGCGAGCGGCAGCACCGTGTACGCCAAGTTGCCCGGCGCGGGCGGCTGTGCCGCGAACGGTGCGCCGCTGCCCGGCGACCCGGCCTGGTTGACGACTTGGTAGCGACTGGTTCGTGTCTCACGTGCGCAGTCGCGTGTGAGACACGTCCCGGCGCACGCTGCCGGTCTAGCCTCCGAAACGATGACCGCGCTGGTCGCCGCGATCAGCGGCATCTACGGACTCGTCATCGGTTCGTTCCTGAACGTCGTCATCTGGCGCGTGCCGCGGCACGAGTCGATCGTGAAGCCGCCGTCGCACTGCCCGGGATGCGACGTCAAGATCACGAACCGCGACAACATCCCGCTCGTCTCGTGGCTGCTGCTCCGCGGCCGGTGCCGGAACTGCGGCGACGCGCGATCTCGGCGCGCTACCCGTTCGATCGAGCTGCTCACCGGCGTGCTGTTCGCCGCGGTCGGCGCCCGGTTCGCGCACTCCTGGGCGCTGCCGGCGTACCTCGTGCTCACCGGCGCGCTCGTCGCGCTCTCGGCGATCGACCTCGAGCACTACATCCTGCCGAACCGCATCATCTACCCGGTCGACGGCGCGGCCCTCGTGTTGCTCGCCGTCGCGTCGGCCGTCGAGCACGACTGGGGCGCGTTCGGCGCGGGCGCTCATGGGCGGCGCGGTCGCGTTCGCGGTCTTCTTCGTCATCCACTTCGTGTCGCCACGCGGGCATGGGCTTCGGCGACGTGCGGCTCTCGTTCCTGCTCGGGCTCTGTCTCGGCTGGCTCGGCTGGGGCGAGGTCGCGGGCGGGCTGTTCGCGGGCTTCCTCTACGGCGCCGTCATCGGCGTGGTGCTCATCGTCGTGAAGGTCCGCGGGCGCAAGCAGCAGATCCCGTTCGGCCCGTTCCTCGCGGCCGGCGCGATGACCTTCGTGCTGTTCGGTGCGCCCATCGTCGACTGGTACCACGGTCTCGGTCGATAGGGGCCTCGGTCGGTAAGGGCCTCGGCCGAGAGTCACAAATCGGCCGCTCCGCCCAAAGCGGTCCTCCGCGACGCACGCTTCGCCACATTCGCGGCCGGGATGCGCGCATTCCGATTACAGCGCGATGGGGTTGTTGTCGATTGTTGTCCGTGACGTGGGTTCGGCCGGACGTGGGGGGTGACGACCGTGAGCGAACGCAACACGAACTGCTCACGGTGCGCGAGGTCGCCGATGCGATGCGCGTGTCGACCATGACCGTGTACCGCCTCATCCGCGCCGGCGCATTGCCCGCAATCCGCGTCGGCAAGCACTTCCGCATCCGCGCACGCGACCTCGACGAGTACCTCGAGGCGCAAACCTTTGGAGGAGGGGACGCATGGCCCGCCGCCTGATCGGCCTCGACATCGGCACCAACGCGGTGACGATCGCCGAGGTCACCGCCGGCACGCCGCCGCGCCTCGACATGTTCGCGCAGGTCGCGTTGCCGCGCGACGCGATGCGCGAGGGCGAGGTCGCCGACGAAGCCGCGGTCACCGACGCGGTCGCCCGTCTGCGCACCGAAGTCGGCCTGAAGAAGGTGCCGGTGCGCGTCGGCATCGCGAGCCCGCGGGTCGTCGTCCGCCAGGTCGAGATGCCGCGTGATGACGCGCGACGAGTTGATGAGCGCGTTGCAGTTCCAGGCGGGCGACCTCATCCCGATCCCGATCGAGGACGCGGTCCTCGACTTCGCGATCCTCGGGACGTCCACCCCCGCCGCCGACTCGGGCGGCGAGCCGACGATGCAGGTGCTGCTCGTCGCCGCGTACGAGGCGACGGTCGTCCAGCTCGTCTCGCGCGGTCGAGGCCGGCGGCCTCGAGGTCGGCGCCGTCGACCTGATCCCGCTCGCGCTGACCCGCGCGCTCGCGCGTCCGGCGGCCGCGTGATCGGCGCACGCGGAGGGCGGCGGCGTCGCGGTCGAAGACGCGCGTCGGCGCCGAAGGCATCGTGTCGTTCGGCGGCGGCGTCACCGCGATCGCCGTGCACGAAGACGGCATCCCGCAGTTCGTGCGCGTGCTCGGCAGCGGTGGCCGCGAGCTCACCGACGCGATCGCGACCGACCTCGGTGTCTCCGCCCGAGACCGCGGAGGCGTTGAAGCGCGCGCTCGCCAACCCGGCACGCCGACGAGATGGTCGCCCGGGCCCGCACGTCGGTCGACCGCCCGCTGTCGGTGCTGCTCGACGAGGTCCGCAGCTCGATCGACTACTACCGCAACCAGCCCGGCTCCGCGCAGCTGCGCCGCGTGGTCGTCACCGGCGGTTCGGCGCAACTGCCCGGGCTGCCCGAGCGGCTGTCCGCGCTCGTCGGCGTCCCGGTCGAGCCCGCGTACATGCACGACCTGTTGCGCATCGGCGACATCGGGTTCGCGCCCGACGAGCTCCCGCGCCTCGAGCCGTACCTGCCCGCGCCGGTCGGCCTCGCGCTCGGCGGCGCGGACGTCGGCACGGTCATCGACCTCTTGCCGCGGCGCAACGGCAACGTCCGTCGAAGCTGCGCCGGCGGGATCGACCAGAAGGCGATCATCGCGGCCGCGGCCGCGGTCGTCGCTGCTCGCTCGGCGGCACGTACATGGCGCACAGCGACGAGTCGAGCGCGAAGTCGAAGAACGCGACCGCGCAGGCCGCGGTGAAGAAGCTGCGCTCGCAGCTCTACTACGAGCAGCAGGGCCGGCGACGTCGTCGAGTGTCGGCTTCGGGCTCGGCGGCGACGTCAAGGCCGAGATCGAGACGGTGCTCGGCCAGGACGTGGCGTGGCCGACGATCGTCTCCAACCTCGGCGTGACGCCTGCCCCCGGGCGTGTTCCTCACGACTTCCAGGGTACGCACACGATCACGCCGCCCGGCGCCGCCCGCCGCGCCGACGACGCCCACGACCGCGGCGCCGACGGCGGCGCGCCGACGGCGCGACCAGCAGCGGGCCGCCGGCGCGACCGGTGCGGCCGCCGGCGCGACCGGTCGTCCGGCCGCGGCGCCGGTCGACCCCAACAACATCTGCGCGGGTCTGACACCGCCGGCCGGCACCGTCTCGATCACCGGCGTCGCGCCGACCCTGCCGTCGGTCGCCGCGCTCCTCGACTCGCTGCAGCGACGACAAGCGACCTCAGCGGTGCTGTGGATGTCGACCGCGCAAGGCCGACACCGGCGTCGACGTTCATCGATCACGGCAACGCTCGGCTCGACCGCGCGGGGTCACCGGCTGGAGAACTTCTTCAAGGGGGCGACGTGCAAGTAAAGACGAAGAACATGATCGTCGGCGCGCTGATCGTCCTCCTGGTCGGCGTGCTGTGGTACCGCGTCGTGTACTCGCCGATGGAGGCAAGGCGGCGAAGGCGAAGACCGCCGCGCACGACGCCGACCCGAGCGCGGAAACCTGCGCTCAGGCGATCAGCGGCACGAGCAACACGAAGAAGAAGACGAAGAACACCGATGTCGCGACCGACGTGATGCTCGGTGCGGTTCCGGTCGACACCGAAGAGGCGTCGTTCCTGCGCAGCGATCGACGCGCTGCGGATCAGCTCCGGCGCGGACTGGCAGCACGATCACGCCGACGGCACCCACGGTCGTCGGGCAACGTCGCGACGATCAACGTCGCGATCACCGTGCAGGGCACCGAGGACCAGGTGGCGCGCTACGTCGCCGGTCTCGCCGCACTCAAGCGCCTGTTCCTGGTCGACAACATCACGATCACCGGCGCCAAGAACACGGATCCGGCCGGCAACCTGATCCCGCCGCCCGCGGGTCGCGGTCTTCAGCGCCGGCTCGACCACCTGTTGCAGATGCAGATCGCGGGCCGGATCTTCAGCCAGCCGAGCGCGATCGCGACGCCGCCGGTTCGACCGTCACCGGTACGGGCACCACCCCGGCCACGACGCCCGCCCGTGAAGTCGGGCCAGACCTCGCCGAACGGTGTGCAGAACAACTAGCGCGTCTCCGGCGGGGCCCTGCCGTAGAATCCCGGGACCCGACCGACGTGACGGCGGTGCCGTTGGCGTCGTCGCCCCAGGAGGCACCGTGTTGCGGTTCCTGACGGCGGGCGAGTCCCACGGACCGGCGTTGGTGGTCACCGTCGAGGGCCTGCCCGCCGGACTGCCGATCCTCATCGACGACGTCGCCGACGAGCTCGCGCGCCGGCGCCTCGGCTACGGCCGCGGGCCGCGGATGCGCTTCGAGAAGGACGAGGTCGAGTTCCTCGGCGGCGTCCGCCACGGCCGCACCCTCGGCAGCCCGCTCGCGATCCTCATCCGCAACAGCGAGTGGGCGACCGGCAAGTGGGCCGAGGAGATGTCGTCCGCGCCCGGCCGCACCGCCACGCCGCTGACCCAGCCCCGTCCCGGCCACGCCGACCTCGCGGGTATGCAGAAGTACGGCTTCGACGACGCGCGCGACGTGCTCGAACGGGCGTCGGCCCGGGAGACCGCGGCGCGGGTCGCGGCCGGCGCGGTCGCCAAGGCGCTGCTCGCGCATCTCCGGCATCTCGGTGCTCAGCCACGTCATCCAGCTCGGCGCCGCGCACGCGTCGATCGCGCACCGCCCGACCGCCCGACGACCTCGCGCAGGTCGACACGTCGGAGGTGCGCTGCTTCGATCCCGACTCCGAAGCCGACATGATCCGCGAGATCAAGGAGGCCGCGAAGGCCGGCGACTCGCTCGGCGGCGTGGTCGAGGTCCTCGGGTACGGCGTGCCGCCCGGGCCTCGGTTCGCACGTGCACTGGGACCGCCGCATCGACGGGCTGCTCGCGCAGGCGCTCATGAGCATCCAGGCGATGAAGGCCGTCGAGATCGGCGAGGGCTTCACCGTCGCCGGCGTGCCGGGCAGCGTGGCGCACGACGCGATCACCTGGGACGCGCGAGGCGCGTGAGTACCGGCGGGAGTCGGCGCGCGCGGGCGGCATCGAAGGCGGGATGACGACCGGCGACCTGCTCGTCGCCCGCGTCGCGATGAAGCCGCTCGCGACGCTGAACCGTCCCGTGCTCAAGACCGTCGACGTCGAGACCAAGGAAGCGACCGTCTCGTTCAAGGAGCGCACCGACGTCACCGCGGTCCCCGCCGCCGGTGTCGTCGCCGAGACGATGATCGCGCTCGTGCTCGCGTCCGAGGCGCTGCGCAAGTTCGGCGGCGACTCGCTCGAGGAGTTCGTGCGCAACCACGACGCGTACCCGCGCGTCGTTCGCGATGAGGCACGGGCACCTGGTCCTGATCGGTCTGATGGGCGCCGGCAAGACGACCGTCGGCCTCGAGTGCGCGCGCCGGCTCGGCCGCGCGTTCGTCGACACCGACGACCTCGTCACCACCACCGCGCAGCATGTCGGTCGAGGAGATCTTCGCCGACGCGCGGCGAAGCCGGCTTCCGCGAGCTCGAGCGGCGACGTCGTCGCCGACGTGTGCGCGTCGCCGGAGCCGCTCGTGATCGCGTGCGGTGGCGGGAGCCGTGCTCGACCCCGAGAACCGGCGCGCGCTGCGCGCCGGCGGGCGTCGTGATCTGGTTGCGGGCACCGGCATCGACGCTGCTGGCGCGGGTCGGCGACGGATCGTCGCGACCGTTGCTCCGCGACGACCCGGCCGGTGCGCTCGACCCGGCTCGAACGGCTGCGGGAGCCCACGTACGAAGCCGCCGCGCACGCGACCGTCGACACCGACGGCCTCGACGTCGACGCGGTCGCCGACCGCGGTGCTCGCCGCGTTCGAGCAGGCCGCCGCGTGACCACGCGCATCCGCGTCGATCTGGCCGAGCGCGGCTACGACGTCGTCGTCGGCGCCGGCGCGATCGCCGAGCTCGGCGCCGGTGCTCGCCGGTCGCCGTCGGGCCGCGGTCGTCACCCAGGCGGCGATCCCCGCCGGCGCTGGTCGACGGCGCACGGCGCCGCGCTCGACCGCGCCGGGGATCGCGCACGCAGACCTTCCTGATGGGCGACGGCGAAGACCACAAGACGCTCGCCACCGTCGAGGACCTCTGCCGGCGGTTCACGCAGTGTCGGGCTGCTGCGCGGCGACGCCGTCGTCGCGCTCGGCGGCGGGGTGGTCGGCGACACCGCCGGCTTCGCGGCCGCGGTCCACTACCGCGGCGTCGACGTCGTGCAGGTGCCGACGACGCTGCTCGCGATGGTCGACTCCGCGATCGGCGGCAAGACCGGCGTCAACCTGCCCGAGGGCAAGAACCTCGTCGGCGCGTTCCACCAGCCGCTCGCCGTGCTCGCCGATCCCGCCGCGCTGGCGACGCTGCCCGACCGCGAGTACCGCTGCGGGCTCGGCGAGATCGCGAAGTACGCGCTGATGGGCGACGACTTCGTGTCCGCGCGGGCCGCCGCCCTCGCCGCGCGCGACCCGGAGCTGCTGGCGGAGGTGATCGCGCGCTGCGGCCGCGATCAAGGCGGCGCTACGTCGCCGCGGACGAGCTCGAGACGACGGGCACGCGGGCGGTGCTGAACTACGGGCACACGCTCGCGCACGCGCTCGAGACGGCGTCGGGCCACGCGCTCCTGCACGGCGAGGCGGTCGCGGTCGGCCTCGTCTTCGCCGCGCAGCTCGCGGGAACGCTCGAGCGCATCGACCCGCACGCGGTCGCGCACCACGAACAGCTGGTCGCCGTCGCTCGGCCTTCCGACGCCAGGCGCCGCCCGGCCTGCGGGCCGACGACGTGCTGCCGATCATGGCCCGCGACAAGAAGTCGGGCGGCGGTCTCACGTTCGTGCTCGCGGGGCCGAGCGGAATCGAACGGGTCGACGATCCCGACCCGGCCGCGGTGCGCAAGGCGCTCGCCGCGATAGGGATAGAGGGATAGGCGTATGGCGCACGATCCTGCTGTTGCTCTCGGGACCGAACCTGAACCTGCTCGGCGAGCGCGAGCCGGAGCACTACGGCACGACGACGCTCGACGAGCTCGTCGCGATCGCGACGGAGGCCGCCGCCAAGCGCGGGCACGACGTCGAGCACCTGCAGTCGAACCACGAAGGCGCGCTCGTCGACGCGATCCACGCCGCGCGGGGGCGGTGCGCGGCGATCGTGTTCAACCCGGGCGCGTTCTCGCACTACGCGTACGCGCTCGACCGACGCGCTCGCGATGTTCGACGGCGTCAAGATCGAGGTGCACCTCTCGAACCCGTACGCACGCGAAGATTGGCGCCGCCACTCGGTCGATCTCGCCGGTCGTCGACGGGACCATCACCGGGACTGCGGGCCGCGGGTTACCGCCTCGCGATCGACGCCGCCGCGACCTTGTTGGAGGAACGATCATGACGCGTCTCGACCGCGCCGCTCGCCGCGCTCGACGTCGGCTCGCGGCTCGGGCGGCTGCAGCGCGTGCCTCGCCGACGCGTCGATCGACGCGCTGCTCGTCACCGAAGCTCGCGAACGTGCGCTACCTCACCGGCTTCACCGGATCGGCCGCGCTCCTGCTCGTCACGCGCCGACGGCGCGCCGTTCGTCACCGACGGTCGCTACACGCAGCGCGCGCACGAGGAGCTCGGATGCGGCCGGCGCCGACGCCGACGATCGAGATCGGCCTCACCGGCGCGCGCGCAGCGCGACCTCCTCGTGCGCTCGCGGTCGCGCCGGGTTCGCGCGCTCGGCCTCGAGGACCACAGCGTCACCTGGGCGCAGCAGATCGAGTACGCGGCCGCGTTCGCCGGTGTCGAGCTCGTGCCCGCGGGCGAGCTCGTCGAGGGCCTGCGCCGGGTGAAGGACGCGGGCGAGATCGACCGCATCCGGCGCGCGTGCGCGATCGCCGACGACGCGTTCCAGTCGTTGCTGCCGATGCTCGGCGAACGGCCCACCGAGCGCGAGTTCGCACTCGCGCTCGAGTTCGCGATGCGCGAGCGCGGCGCGAGCGGCAACAGCTTCGATCCGATCATCGCGTCGGGCCCGAACGGCTCGAAGCCGCACCACATGCCGAGCGACCGCGTGATCGAGCGCAACGAGCTGATCGTCTGCGACTTCGGCTGCATCGTCGACGGGTACTGCTCCGACATGACCCGGCACGGTCTCGGTCGGCGATCCCGGCCCCGACGCGCGGCACCTCTACGACGTCGTGCTCGAGAGCCAGCAGGCCGGGCCGCGCCGCGGTGGCCGTCGACGTCGCGTGTGCCGACGTCGACCGGGCGTCGCGCGACGTCATCGCCGACGCGGGCTGGGCCGACGCGTTCTCGCACTCGACCGGGCACGGCGTCGGGCTCGAGATCCACGAGGCCCCGCGGGTGGCGTCCACGGCCGGTGATACCTTGCTCGTCGAACGACGTCGTCACCGTCGAGCCCGGCGTCTACCTCCCCGGCATCGGCGGCGTCCGCATCGAGGACACGCTCGTCGTCGGCGCGACCGGCGCCGAACCCCTCACCCTGACCCCCAAGGATCTCGTGTTGTGAGCATCTCGACGAACGACCTGAAGAACGGCATGGCCCTCGATCTGCCCGAGGGGCTGGTGACCGTCGTCGAGTTCCAGCACGTGAAGCCGGGCAAGGGCGGCGCGTTCGTGCGCACGAAGCTGAAGAACGTGCGCAACGGCGCCGTGCTCGACCGCACCTTCCGCGCCGACGAGAAGGTCAAGATCGCCACGATCGACAAGCGCGAGATGCAGTTCCTCTACCGCGAGGGCAGCGACTACGTCTTCATGGACAACGAGACCTACGACCAGTTGCAGGTGCCGGCCGCGAGCGTCGGCAACGCGGTCGAACTACCTGAAGGAGGGCGACACCGCGGTGCTGCCCACCTACGAGGACGAGGTGATCGGCGTCGACCTGCCCGCGTCGGTCGAGCTGGTCGTGACCGAGACCGAGCCGGGCATGCAGGGCGACCGGGTGTCGGGCGCGCGCAAGGCCGCGACGCTCGAGACCGGTTTCGTCGTGCAGGTGCCGCTGTTCGTGAACGTCGGCGACCGCGTCAAGGTCGACACGCGCTCCGGCGAGTACCTGTCCCGTTCCTGAGCGAACAAAGGGGACGCCGGTGGCGACGCGCCGAGCCGCGCGGGAACGGGCGCTCGGTCTCGCGTACGAGAGCGAGCTGCGCGGCTTGCGCGCGGCCGATCTGCATCGCCGAGCAGCCGGTCGCGCCCGACGAGTACGCGCTGCCGCATCGTCCTCGGCGCCGACGAGCACCGCGACGAGATCGACGCGCTCATCCGCAAGTACTCGGAGCACTGGTCGCTCGAACGGATGCCGGTCGTCGACCGCGCGTTGCTGCGCCTCGGCACCTACGAGCTCGCGTGGGTGCCCGAGACCCCGACCGGTGCGATCATCACCGAGGCCGTCGAGCTCGCGAAGCAGTACTCGACCAAGGACTCCGGCCGATTCGTCAACGGCCTGCTCGCGCGTATCGCCGAGGACGTCCGCACGGAGGATTGATGGCACCCTCCGGACGTCGAGGAGATCACGATCCCCGACACCGTCGAGGAGCTGCTCGGCGGTCGAGACCCGGCCCGACGTCCCTTGGGTCGTCATCGTGTGGAACGACCCGGTCAACACGTTCGCCTACGTCATCTTCGTGTTCCAGAAGCTCTTCGGGTACTCGCGGGCGAAGGCGAGCCGCCTGACGAACCAGGTGCACTTCGAAGGCAAGGCGGTCGTGGCCAACGGCTCGCGGCGAGCAGTGTGAAGGATACGTGGCGCGCCTGCATTCGTACGGGCTGTGGGCGACGATGCAGAAGGACGACTGAATGGCGCGCCGGCCGTTCGCGCGCGACCGCGCGCGGGACGCTCCGGGTGACGCTCTCCTCGCAAGAGGTCGAGCTGCTCGTCATGACGGCGCGCGACATGAAGTCGATCGTCGAGGATCCGCCCGACGGCGACGTGCGGGACCGGCTGTACCCGCGCGCCTACCTCGACCCGACGGAGGAGACCGCGCAGAGCGAATTCGACGCGCTCGTACACGACGACCTCGTGGACGCGCGCCGCTCCGCCCTCGACGTCGTCATCGACGGTCTCGGCGCGGCGGTGCCGGGCCGGCGCGACGTCGTCGAGATCGAGCTCGCGCCGGACGAGGAGTTGCAGTGGCTGACGGCGCTCAACGACGCCCGGCTCGTCGTTGGCACCGCGCTCGGCGTCACCGAGGAGGACGACACCGACTACGCCCGTGACGACCCGCGCTTCGAGTACGGCGTGCTCTACCACTGGCTGACCCACCTGCAGTTCGAGCTGGTCCAGCTCCTCTCCGAGGAGATCGGCGAGGCGGGCTCCGACGACGACTCCTGGACCTCTGACGGGGCCTGTTTCGGCGCCGCCGTCCGGCGGGCCCTCCGGAGTGACCTACCCTGGTCGGAGATATGCAGTTGCCGACCTCGCCCGTCGACGAGAACCCCGACCCGCGCGATCCGCGTACGGTCGCCGTCGACGTGTTCCACGCCGTTTCGCGCTCGATGCGCGGCGCCGACGACGTCGTCGGGCTCGCGGTCGTCGCGCTGCTCTCGGGCGGCCACCTCCTCGTCGAGGGCGTCCCCGGCACCGGCAAGACCCTCCTCGCGAAGTCGCTCGCCAACGCGATCGGCGGGCACTTCGGGCGGGTCCAGTGCACGCCCGACCTGCTGCCGGCCGACGTCACGGGAACATCGGTGTACAGCCCGGCGACCGGCAACTGGGAGTTCCGGCCCGGACCCGTGTTCGCGAACGTCCTCCTCGTCGACGAGGTCAACCGGGCGTCGCCCCGGACCCAGGCCGCGCTGCTCGAGCCGATGGAGGAGCACCAGGTGACCGTCGACGGGGTGACGCACCCGCTGCCGGTGCCGTTCTTCCTCGTCGCGACCGAGAACCCGTTCGGGCACGCGGGCACGTTCCCGTTGCCCGACAGCCAGCTCGACCGGTTCGCGATGGTGTGCACGATCGGGCGCCCCGGGCGTGAGGCCGAACGGCAGATCCTGAGCGGGGGTGGCGGCGTGGAGGCGCTCGCCGACATCACGCCGGTCACGACGCCGGCCGAGCTCGCGATCGCGATGGCCGCGGTGCGGCGTGTGCACTGCGCGCACTCGGTGCTCGACTACGTCCTCGACGTCGCCGACGCGACCCGCAACCACCCCGGCGTCGCGCTGGGCGCGTCGCCGCGCGCGAGTCTCAGCGTGCTGCACGCCGCGCAGGCGCACGCGACCGTCATGGGCCGCGACTTCGTCTCGCCCGACGACGTGAAGGCGATCGCCGCCGCGTCGCTCGCGCACCGCATCGTGCTCGCGAGCGGCGTCGACGTCGCCGCGGGCGAGCGCGTGATCACCGAGATCGTCGAACGCGTCGCCGCCCCGCACGGGTGATCGTCCTGTGCCGCCGCTGAGGTCGTCCGACCCGGCGCCGTCCCGGGGTCGGGGTCCGGGGTCCGCGTTGCGTGGCGCGGGCACCGTCCACCAGGGCCCGGGCGACCTGACCCTCACGTCGATCGTGCTCTTCACGCTCGGCGCCTACGGCGTCGCCGCCGGCGCGGCGACGAGCGAGGAGGCGGTCGTCGCCGTCGGCGTGTTCGCCTTCACGCTGTTCGTCATCGGGATCGTCGCACCCATCTGGACGGTGTCGCGGCTGCAGGTCTCGGCGGTCGCGCCGACCGACGCGACGGTCGGCGACGCGGTCGAGCTGCGTGTGACCGTCGCCGGCCGGGCGTCGAGGGTCGACGTGCGGGCCCTGGATCCTCCCGGCAATTGGGTCGCGAACGGCCGCGCCCGCCGACGGACGGCTCCCGCACTCCGCGGTGCGTCGCGGCGTGTTCCGCTCGGTCCGGCTGCAGCTACGGTCGTCGGCTCCGCTCGGCGTGTTCGTGCGCACGCGCACCGTCCGGGTCACGTTGCCGGCCGCGATCGTCGTCGCGCCGCGGCCGAGTGTCGCGCCCGCGGTGCTGCATCCCGTCCCCGACGAACACGTCCCCGCGGGCGCGGCGCTGCTCGTGCACGGCGTGGGCGACACGGTCCGATCGGTGCGCCCGTACGCCCCGGGCGACCCCGCGCGCCTCGTCCACTGGCCCACGAGCGCCCGGCGAGGCGAGATCGTGGTGCGCGAACACGAACCACCGCCCGCGTTGGGCATCGCGATCGTGGTCGACCTGCGCGGACCGGCTCCCGAAGCCGCGGCGAGCCGCGCCGCGGGGATCGGAACGGCCACACTCGCGGCGGGCGGCGTCGTCTGGTGCGGCACGTGCGAGAACGGCGTGCCGGTGGGCGAGATGGTCTCCGACGCCCGGGATCTCGGCCGGCGACTCGCCCGCGCCGACGCCGGCGCGCTGCCCGAGCCGCCGCGACGGGTGGCCGCTGGAAGTGGTGCGCGCGTGAACGTTCGCCGTTCGTTCGCCGCGGCCGCCGCCGACGCCCGGCGGGTCGCTCCGGCCTACCGGATCGTCGCGTTCCCGGCCGCGTTGGCCCTCGGCTCGGTGGGCGCGATCGCGGCCGAGCACGCCGGCTACCCCTGGATCGTCGGGGCCCTCGCGGGCGGGGTCGCGGCCGTGCTCGGCGTCCTCGCCCTGCCGTCGATCCCGACGCGCCGCGTCACCGTCGTCCTGCTCGGCCTCGGCGGGCTCGCCGCGCTCCGGCACGCGTCGTTCGCCGGCGCCGATCGCAGTTGGCTGCTCGTGCTCTGGGCGGTCGCGACGATGTTCACGCTCGTGCTCGTCGACCGCGCCGACGCCGAGGCCGTCCCCGCGCTCGTCGGCGGGACGCCGCTGCCGAACCGGCTCGGCGAGACGGCGCGCACCGGCGCGGTGATCGCGGTCGCGGTCGCGGTCGCCGCGGTCGCGCTCGTCCCGACGGTGACGGCGCATCTCGGGCGCCACGTCTGGCCGGGACTGCAGCCGAGTGCCTCCGACTTCGACGGCGCGGCGTCGTCGTTGAAGTCGTCCGACACCCTCGACCTGACCACCCGGCCCCGGCTCTCGAACACCGTCGTCTTCACCGTCGACGCGGCCGACGAATCGCTTCTGGCGGGGGGAGACCTTCGACACCTACCAGCCGAATGACGGCAACGGCTCGTCGAGCTGGACGAGCAGCTTCGACCAGAACGATCCCGGCCACGCCCGGATCCTGGTGCCCGACGACAACGCCAACGTGCAGATCGCGCCCGAGCTCTACGACAACGGTGCGCGCAACGGCCGCGAGTCGCGCCAGACGTTCTACGTGCAGGCCGGTTTCTCCGACGTCGTCTTCGCCGCGCCCAGCGCGCGGATCGTGCAGACCGACAAGCTCTTGAAGGAGGAGCCGGACGGAACGGTCCGCGTCGCCGGCGGGAACGGCTCCGGGTTCGGCAAGGGCGCCGTCTACACGGTCTACAGCCGGAGTCTCCCGGTCACCGAGGCGAACCTCCGTGCCGCCGACGCGCACGCGCGTCCCCGACGCGATCGCCGCGCAGTACGCGCAGCTCCCCGAGACGACGAGCCGCGTGCACGCGCTCGCCCGCCAGATCACCGCGGGGTCGCCGACCGACGTACGACAAGGTGCGAGCACTCGAGAGCTGGCTCGGCGCCAACACGAAGTACTCGTTGAACGCGCCCCTGTCGCCGTCCGGGGTCGACGTCGTCGACGACTTCCTCTTCCATACCCGTCTCGGCTGGTGCGAGCAGATCGCGAGCAGCCTCGTCGTGCTGGCCCGCAGTGTCGGGATCCCGGCCCGGCTCGTGACCGGCTTCGTGCCGGGCACCCGCGACGCGCTCACCGGCCGTTTCGTCGTACGCGAGAGCGACGCCCACGCCTGGGCCGAGATCTACTTTCCCGGCATCGGCTGGCAGGGTTTCGACCCCACCGCGTCGGTGCCGCTCGCGGGCGACGCCAAGCCCGGCGGTTCGTGGTTGACCGACGCCCGCAACAACGCTGGTGCCGTTCGCGGCCGCGGCCGCCTTCCTCGTGCTGATCGCGGTCGCGACGCCGGGTGTCGTCGGAGCGCTGCGGCGCCGGCGCCTGCGCCGCGCGTCGTGGAGCGCCCGCGCGCTGCACCGGCTCGAGCGGGTCGGGCGCAAGGCGGGCCGGGTCCGCGCGCCGGCCGAGACCCCGCGCGAGTACGCGCGGGTCCTGGCCGAGCGACTCGGCGACGAACGCCTGCTCGGCGTCGGCGACACGCTCGACGCCGGCCCTGTTCTCGGCCGACGGCGCGCCCGAGACGGATCGAGCGGACGTCGACGCGGTGCTAACCTCGCTCTGACCGTGAAGGGGATCCTGTGAGGTCCCTACGGAGGAGCAGGTGATGTCGCCCCAACCGGCCGGCGAACGAGACGCCGGCGACGAGCCCAGTGCCATTGATCCCGGTGCCGTCGATCGTGGTCCCGCCGTTGCCGAAGCGGGCGCCGCCGCGGTCCTGCGGACCCACGTCTTCGACGCCGCCGACCTCCGCCGCGCGCTGACCCGTATCGCGCACGAGATCGTCGAGCGCAACCACGGCGCGGACGACGTCGTCCTCGTCGGCCTCTACACGCGAGGGGTCGCGCTCGCGCACCGGATCGCGGCGGCGATCGCGTCGTTCGAGGCGGTCGAGCCGAGCCTCGGCACCCTCGACGTCGCGTTCTACCGCGACGACATCGGCCTGCGGCCCGTCGCCCCCGTCGGTCCCGACCGAGGTGCCCGACATCTCGGGCAAGGTCGTGGTGCTCGTCGACGACGTGCTGTTCACCGGCCGGACCGTCCGCGCCGCGCTCGACGCCCTGCACGAGCTCGGCCGGCCCCGCGCCGTGCAGCTCGCGGTGCTCGTCGACCGCGGCCACCGCGAGTTGCCGTTGCGCGCCGACTACGTCGGCAAGAACCTTCCCACCCGGTCGACCGAGGACGTGCGGGTACGCCTCGCCGAGGTCGACGGGGACGACGGTGTCGATCTCTGGGGCGCGCCGTCGCAATCCGAACGAGAGGAGGGGCAGTGAAGCACCTGCTCTCCGTCGAGGACCTGGGTGGCCGGGCCGGTATCGAATCGATGCTGGATCTCACGGACTCGTTCCTCGAGGTCACCCAACGCGATATCCCGAAGATCCCCGCGCTGCGGGGCAAGACCGTCGTCTCCCTGTTCTACGAGGACTCCACCCGCACGCGGCTCTCGTTCGAGACCGCGGCGAAGCGCCTGTCGGCCGACACGATGACGTTCTCGGTCTCCACGTCGTCGGTGAAGAAGGGCGAGAGCCTCCTCGACACCGTGCAGACGATCGACGCGATGGGCGTCGACGCGATCGTGGTGCGTCACTCCGCGGCGGGGGCGCCGAATCGGGTCGCGGCGTGGAGCTCGGCGCGGGTCGTCAACGCCGGCGACGGCTGCCACGAGCATCCCACGCAGGCGTTGCTGGACGCCTTCACGCTGCGCCGGCACCGCGGCCCGTCGCTCGACGGTTGCCGGATCGCGATCGTCGGCGACATCCGCCATTCGCGCGTCGCCCGCAGCAACGTGCTCGCGTTCCACGCGTTGGGTTGCGAGGTGACGCTCGTCGGCCCGCCGACGCTGATGCCCGAGCGGCTCGACGGCTGGCCCGTCGCGGTGACGAGCGACCTCGACGAGGTCCTGCCCGAGGTCGACGTCGTCTACCTGCTCCGCATCCAGCGCGAACGCATCGGCCAGGCGTTGTTCCCGACGCTGCGCGAGTACGCGCAGCGGTGGGGCCTCAGCGCGGAGCGGGCGGCGCGCTGCAAACCCGACACGCTCGTGATGCATCCCGGCCCGATGAACCGCGGGATCGAGATCGCCGGTGTCGTCGCCGATTCGCCCCGTTCGCTCGTCACCGAGCAGGTCGCGAACGGGGTCGCCGTCCGCATGGCCGTGCTCTGGTCGCTCCTCGGCTCCGGAGGCCCCATTGTCTAGCGGCGAAGTGCTCGTCCGCGGCGGGCGGATCATCGACGCGACGGGCGAACGTACCGGCGACGTTCGCTGCGTCGACGGGATCGTCACCGAGGTCGGTACCGCCCTCGCGCCCTCGACCGGCGCGACCGTGCTCGATGCCGAAGGGTGCGTCGTCGCGCCCGGCCTGGTCGACATCCAGGTGCACTTCCGTGAACCCGGCCGCGAAGACGCCGAGACGATCGAGACGGGCTCCCGGGCCGCCGCCCTCGGCGGATGCACGGCGGTCGTGTGCATGCCCAACACCGATCCGCCGATCGACGATGCCGCGGTGGTGCAGTCGATCCTCGACCGGGCCCGCGCGGTCGGGCTCTGCGACGTGCGCCCGGCCGGCTGCATCACGAGGGGCCGCGGCGGCGAGGAGCTCGCGCCGTTGGGCGAGCTGTACGACCTGGGGGTCCGGGTCTTCACCGACGACGGCGACTGTGTCGCCGACGCGCTCGTGATGCGGCACGCGTTCGAGTACGCAGCCGCGCTCCCGGGCGCGGTGCTCGCGCAACACGCCGAAGATCCCGCCCTCGTGCGGGGTGGGCACATGCACGAAGGCGCGTGGTCGGCGCGCCTCGGCATCCCGGGCCGACCGTCCGAGGCGGAGTCGACGATCGTCGCCCGCGACCTGCAGCTCGCGAAGCGCACGGGCGGCCGCTACCACGTCCTGCACCTCTCGTGCGCCGCATCCGCCGCGCTCGTGCGCGCCGCGAAGGCCGACGGGGTGCGGGTCACCGCGGAGTGCACGCCGCAACATCTCGTGCTCACCGACGAGATGTGCGCGGAGTTCGACCCGCGGTTCAAGATGAACCCGCCCTTGCGCGAGCAGTCCGACGTCGACGCGTTGCGCGCCGCGCTGCTCGACGGCACGATCGACGCGATCGCGACCGACCACGCGCCGCACACGCCCGAGAGCAAGGACGTCCCGTTCGAGGAGGCCCCGCCCGGCATGCTCGGGGTCGAGACCGCGCTCGCGGTCGTCCTCACCACCCTCGTCGAGCCGGGCGTGCTCACGCTCGCGCAGGCGCTGGGGGCGCTGTCCTGGCAACCCGCCCGCGTCGTCGGTCTGGACCACGACGGGCACGGCGGTCCGGTCGCGGCCGGCCGTCCGGCGCACCTCTGCGTCGTCGACCCCGCGCACACGTGGGCGGTCGAGAGCACGCGGCTCGCGAGCAAGTCCCGCAACTCGCCCTGGGAGGGCTGGAAGCTGACAGGCAAGGTTCGTCACACCGTCTACGGCGGCGTACCGACCGTCCGCGACTACGAGCCGGTTCGATGAGGAAGTGGGGGAGATGACCGAGGCGTTGTTGGTGCTGGCCGACGGGGAGACCTTCGAAGGGGTCGCCGTCGGGTTCCAACCGAGCGACGGGGTCGCGACCGGCGAGGTCGTGTTCAACACGTCGCTCGCCGGGTACCAGGAGATCCTGACCGACCCGTCGTACGCGGGGCAGATCATCACGTTCACCTACCCGCACATCGGCAACTACGGCGTGAACGAGCGCGACGACGAAGCGCGGGCGCCGCGCTGTCGCGGGGTGATCGTGCGTGACCTCACGCGGCGCCCGTCGAACTGGCGGGCGACGGACGATCTCGACGGGTTCCTCAACCGGCACGAAGTCGCGGGCATCGCCGGCATCGACACCCGCCGGCTGACGCGTCACATCCGGCGCGCGGGCGCGATTCCGGGCGCGTTCGGGACTGCGGATCGCGACACCCTCCTCGCCGCGGCGCAGGCCGACGGCGGCACCGACGGTTGCGACCTCGCGTCGCTCGTCACGACCCCCGAGCCGTACACGATCGGGCCCGACGACGCGAGCCTCTACGTCGTCGCGTACGACTTCGGGATCAAGCGCTCCATCCTCGACCAACTCGTCGGCGCGGGCTGTCAGGTCGAGGTCGTCCCGGCCGGGACGAGCGGAGCAGAAGTGCTGGCGCGCGCCCGGACGGTGTCTTCTTGTCGAACGGGCCCGGAGACCCGGCCGCGGTCGCGTCGGCCCGCGAGAGCGTGCAGGACCTGCTCGGCCGGCTGCCGGTGTTCGGCATCTGCCTCGGGCACCAGATCATGAGCCTGGCGCTCGGCGCGCAGACGTTCAAGCTCCGCTTCGGACATCACGGCGGCAACCATCCCGTCCGTCACCTGCCGACGGGACGGGTCGAGATCACGAGCCAGAACCACAACTACGCGGTCGATGCCGCATCACTCCCCGAGGGCAGCGTCGTCAGTCACCTGAATCTCAACGACGGCGACGTCGAGGGGGTGCGTTCCGAGGCGCTCCGCGCGTTCAGCGTGCAATACCACCCCGAAGCGGGTCCCGGACCGCACGACGCCGCGCTATCTGTTCGAGGATTTCATGCAACTCATGAGGGCGAGCTGACCGATGCGAGCACAGCATGCCGCGTAGAGACGACATCCGAACGATCCTGCTGATCGGCAGCGGCCCGATCGTCATCGGTCAGGCGTGCGAGTTCGACTACTCGGGAACGCAGGCGTGCCGCGTGCTGCGTGAAGAGGGCTACCGGGTGGTGCTCGTCAACTCCAACCCGGCGACGATCATGACCGATCCGGAGTTCGCGGACGCGACCTACGTCGAGCCGCTCGACGTCCCCACGCTGACCCGTATCATCGAGAAGGAACGGCCCGACGCGTTGTTGCCGACGCTCGGCGGCCAGACCGGCCTCAACCTCGCGATCGTGCTGCACGAGGCGGGTGTGCTCGACACCTACGGCGTGGAGATGATCGGCGCGAACGTCGAGGCGATCCGCACCGCCGAGGACCGCCAGCGCTTCAAGGTGGCAATGACCGAGATCGGGCTGATGGTGCCGCCTTCGGGTATCGCGTACACCCTCGACGAGGCGCTGCGCGTCGCCGACGAGGTCGGCTACCCCGTGATGATCAGGCCGGCGTACATCCTGGGCGGCGGCGGTACCGGCATCGTGTACGACCACGAGGAGATGAAGCGCCTCGCCGAACGGGGCCTCGCCGCCAGCCCCATCTCGGAGATCCTGATCGAGCGCAGCATCACGGGCTGGAAGGAGTACGAGCTCGAGGTCATGCGCGACCACGCCGACAACGTGGTCGTCATCTGCTCGATCGAGAACCTCGACCCGATGGGTGTGCACACCGGCGAGTCGATCACGGTCGCGCCCGCGCAGACGCTGACCGACGTCGAGTACCAGCTCATGCGCGACGCCGTGTTCGCCTGCATCCGGCGCATCGGCGTGGAGACCGGTGGCTCGAACGTGCAGTTCGCGGTGCACCCGCAGACGGGCGAGATGGTCGTCATCGAGATGAACCCGCGCGTCTCGCGCAGCTCCGCGCTCGCGAGCAAGGCGACGGGCTTCCCGATCGCGAAGATCGCGGCGAAGCTCGCGGTCGGATATCGCCTCGACGAGGTGCAGAACGACATCACGCGCGAGACGCCGGCCAGCTTCGAACCGTCGATCGACTACGTGGTCACCAAGTTCCCGCGCTGGGCGTTCGAGAAGCTCCCGGGATCGAATCCGGTGCTCGGGACGCAGATGCAGTCGGTCGGCGAGGTCATGGCCATCGGCCGCACGTTCTGCGAGTCGCTGCAGAAGGCGGTGCGATCGCTCGAGACCGGCCGGCTCGGCCTCAACTGCGATCCGGCCGAACGCGAGCTCGACGCGCTCTCCGACGACGAGCTCGTGCTCGCCACCGCCGTGCCGACCCCGGACCGGATCTTCCAGCTCGAGGTCGCGTTGCGCCGCTTCGTGTCGGTCGAGCGCCTGCACGAGGCCACCGGGATCGACCCCTGGTTCCTCGACCAGATCCTGCAGATCGTCGAGGAGCGCGACCGTCTCGCCCAACTCGGGATCGACGGCCTCACCCGCGCCGACTGGCGCCGGGCGAAGCGGCTCGGATTCTCCGACGCCCAGCTCGCCTACCTCTGGCACGCGGCCGAGGCCGACGTGCGGGCCCGGCGCCTCGAGGCCGGGATACGGGTCACCTACAAGACGGTCGACACCTGCGCGGCCGAGTTCGCCGCCTTCACGCCGTATCACTACAGCACCTACGAGGACGAGGACGAGATCGCCCCGCTCACCAAACCCGCGGTGATCATCCTCGGCAGCGGGCCGAACCGCATCGGGCAGGGGGTCGAGTTCGACTACTGCTGCGTCCACGCCGCGTTCGCGCTTCGGGATGCGGGCTACGAGACGGTCATGGTCAACTGCAACCCGGAGACGGTCTCGACCGACTACGACACGAGCGATCGCCTGTTCTTCGAGCCGCTGACCGCCGAGGACGTGCTCAACGTCTGCGAACGGCTGCACGAGGCGGGCGACGTCCGCGGGGTCATCGTGAGCCTGGGTGGCCAGACGCCGTTGAAGTTGTCGCACGTGCTGGAGAGCCACGGCATCCGCGTGCTCGGTACGTCGCCGGCGTCGATCGACGCGGCCGAGGACCGCGAGCAGTTCAACGCGTTGTGCGAACGGCTCGGCATCCCGCAGCCCGAGGGCGCGATGGCCGCGAACGCCGAGGAAGCCGTCGCGGTCGCGAACCGGATCGGCTACCCGGTGCTCGTACGCCCGTCGTACGTGCTCGGCGGCCGGGCGATGCAGATCGTCTACGACGACGTCGACGTGCGGCGCGCGATGGCGGAGCTCGCGCACACCGGATCGCTCGGGCGCGAAGGCGGACTGTCGGCGGAACGGCCCGCGCTCGTCGACCGGTTCCTCGAGGACGCGACCGAGGTCGACGTCGACGCGCTGCGCGACGTGACCGGCGCGGTCGTGATCGGCGGCGTCATGGAGCACACCGAGGAGGCGGGGGTGCACTCCGGCGACTCCTCGTGCGCGATCCCGCCGCCCACGCTCGCGGCCGACGTCGTGCACACGATCGAGCAGTACACGCGCGCGCTGGCGGAGGAGCTCGATGTCATCGGTCTCCTCAATGTCCAGTACGCGGTCAAGGGCAGCCGCGTGTTCATGATCGAGGCGAACCCGCGCGAGCCGGACCGTCCCGTTCGTGAGCAAGGCGACCGGTGTCCCGCTCGCGAAGGTCGCGGCCCGCGTGATGCTCGGTGCGACGTTCGACGAGCTCTCGGCCGAAGGGCTGTTGCGACCGCCGGCGGCCGGCCGCCACGTCGCGGTGAAGGAGGCGGTCCTCCCGTTCAACCGCTTCCCCGACGTCGACACGATCCTCGGTCCCGAGATGCGTTCGACCGGCGAGGTGATGGGCATCGACCGCACGTTCGGCATGGCGTTCGCGAAGAGTCAGGCGGCCGCGGGCAACAAGCTCCCGAGCACGGGCACGGTCTTCCTCTCGCTGGCCGACCGCGACAAAGTCGCCGGCCTGGTCGCGGCGAAGCGTTTCTCCGACCTCGGATTCTCGGTGGCCGCGACCGCCGGCACCGCGCGGATGCTCGAGAGCAGCGGCCTGCACGTCGACACGATCGTCGCCAAGGTCGGCGAGGACGTCGGCGTCGACGCGGTGGACCTGATCTCGTCGGGCAAGGTCGACCTCGTCGTGAACACGCCCCGGGGCCGCGGTCCCCGAGCCGACGGCATGCACATCCGGCGGGCGGCACTCGTCCACGGCGTGGCCTGCGTCACGACGGTGGCGGCGGCGCTGGCCGCGGCGGCCGGCATCCACGAGGAGGCGCAACGCGACGCCGACGTGCGCTCCCTGCAGGAGTATCACGCCGACGGCCAGCTGCGGCTCGAGGTGTGAGCACCGGATGAAGCGGCGGCCGCACCCGTCGGGAACCGACCTCGCGGTCGACGTGGGGCCGGTGCGCCTCCCGAACCCGATCGTCGCCGCGTCGGGCACGTTCGGACACGGCGCCGAGCTCGCGGCGCTGTGTGATCCGCGTGGTATCGGCGCGGTCACCACGAAGTCGGTCGCGGTGTTCGCGTCCGAGGGCAATCCGCCGTTGCGGGTCGCAGAAGCACCCGGCGGCGGCATGATCAACTCGGTCGGGCTGCCCGGGCCCGGCATCGACGCGTGGATCACGACCGATCTCCCCGCGCTCGAAGCACGAGGCGCGCGCGTCATCGCCTCGATCTGGGGGCGCACCGTCGACGACTTCGAGGCGGCGGCGCGCGCGCTGAAGCCGGTCGCGTCCCGCGTCGTCGCGGTCGAGGTCAATCTCTCCTGCCCGAACGTCGAGGCGCGCGCGGACGTGTTCGCGCATGCCCCGGACACCACACGCGCGGCGACGGGCGCGGTCGTCGACGCGTTGGGTGGTGCCTCGCCCGTCTTCGCGAAGCTGTCGCCCAACGTGACCGATCTCGTCGAGATCGCGGACGCGGCGATCGACGTGGGCGCGGACGGGCTCACGTTGGTCAACACGGTCATGGGTCTTGTCGTCGACGTCGCGACGCGCGCACCGCGCCTCGGCGCCGGCGGTGGCGGTGTGTCGGGACCGCCGATCAAGCCGGTCGCGCTGCGCGCGGGTCTGGGAGGTCGCGCGCGCGCTGCCGGGAGTACCGATCATCGGTACCGGGGGAGTGACGAGCGGTGAGGACGCGGTGGAGATGTTGCTGGCCGGCGCCTCGGCCGTCGGGGTCGGTACCGCGACGTTCGTCAACCCGCGCGACGCTGCGGATCGTCGCCGAGCTCGACGCGTGGTGCGCGCACAACGGTGTCGCGCACGTGCGCGAACTCACAGGAGGTATGCGGTGATCGATGTCCGTGACCGGCTCGCGATCGCGCTCGACGTTCCCGACCTCGACCGGGCCGAGCAGATCGCGAAGGAGGTCTCGCCCTGGTTCGGCGTGGCGAAGGTGGGCCTCGAGCTCTACTCCGCCGCCGGTCCCGAGGCGATCAGCCGTATGCGCGCCCTCGACTTCGCGGTGTTCGCCGACATCAAGCTGCACGACATCCCCACGACGGTCGGCCGCGCCGCGCACGTCCTCGGGCGACAAGGCGTCCGCTATCTGAACTTCCATGCCGCGGGCGGGGTAGAGATGTTGCGCGCGGGAGTCGCGGGTCTGGCCGATGGTGCACGCGCCGGCGGTCACGATCCCGCGATTCCGATCGCGGTGACCGTGCTCACGAGCGATGCCGACACGAGCGCGTTCGACGCGCGCCTCGCGTGCGCGATCGATGCCGGGTGCGGCGGTGTCGTGTGCTCGGTCGAAGAGGTCGAACGCGTCCACGCGGCGCGTGCCGACTTCGTGACGATCGTCCCCGGTGTGCGCTTCGCCGACGGCGACGAACACGATCAAGCGCGCGTCGGTACACCGGAACGTGTCGTGCTCGCGGGTGGGGACGTGCTCGTCGTCGGGCGCGCGGTGACCCGCGCCGACGATATTCGCGCCGCCGCGCAACGGGCGGCGGACGCCATTGTGAACGCGCTTTCGGGCGACTAGCGCGGGAACGCCCGGCGCGCAAGCCGTTCGCTCCTTGCGGGCGAGCACAGTCTCGCTATGCTGCACCGCTGCTGATCGGCAGAGGTCTCGGACCTACCGAATCGACATTCGCAACACGTCGTCCGCGCGGAGGAACAACATGGCGAACCCGCCCACGCTCACACCGGAGCAGCGTCAACTCGCGCTCGAGAAGGCGGCCGTTGCTCGCCGTCAGCGCGCCGAGGTGAAGGACAAGCTGAAGATCGGCTCGCTCACCTTGCGCGAGCTGTTCGACGCCGCCGACCGCGGTGACGAGTCGGGTGACATGCTTGCCAAGCTGAAGGTCGTGAGCGTGCTCGAGTCGCTGCCGGGCGTCGGCAAGGTTCGGGCGCGTCACATCATGTCGGAGCTCGAGATCTCCGAGAGCCGGCGCCTGCGCGGGCTGGGCACGAACCAGCGACGGGCGCTGCTCGAGAAGTTTGTCGGCTGAGGGCGATCGGCCCGCGGCCGGTTCCCGGCGGCGAGGCGTCCTCCTCGTCCTGGCCGGTACCTCAGGGGCGGGGAAGGGGACGATCGGCGCCCGCCTGCGTGAGGCCGACCCCGAGTTGCACTGGTCGGTGTCGTGGACGACCCGACCGATGCGGGCCGGCGAACGCGACGGCGACGACTATCACTTCGTCAGCCGGGCCGACTTCGAGCGGCTCCGGGACGCGGGCGGCTTCCTCGAGTGGTTCGAGGTCTACGGCGATCTGAAGGGGACCCCGCTCCAGTACGTCGTCGACGAGCTCGACGCCGGTCACGACGTCATGTTGGAGATCGACGTCCACGGCGCGCTCGCGGTCAAGCGAACGCTGCCCGAGGCGCTTCTGGTCTTCGTGCGGGCGCCGAGCCGGGCCGAGCAGCGGCGCCGCCTGGAGTCCCGGGGGAGCGAGACGGCGGAGTCGATCGAGCGCCGGATGGCCCGAGCCGAGGCCGAGGAGCGGATCGGGGACGAGCAATTCGACGTCGTGATCGTCAACGACGACGTGGACCGGGCCGTCGCGGAGGTCGCTGCTATCCTGAGCACCCGCCGCGAGCTTCCTCCGGGAGCACCATCGCGGTCGAACGGACCACAAGGAGCCTGATGGCTGAACGCCGCCCCTCGCTCATGCAGCCTCGCATCGAGACGCTCATGAACAAGGTCGATTCGAAGTTCACGCTCGTCACGCTCGCCGCGATGCGGGCCCGCGAGATCAACGACTACTACAACCAGCTCGGCGAGGGTCTCGGGCGCATCGTGCCGCCGCAGGTCACCTCCGTCTCGCGCAAGCCGCTGTCGATCGCGCTGGAGGAGATCGCCGCCTCCAAGATCGTCTACGAGCGCGTCGAGGAGCCCGAGCCGGGCGCCGAGGACGCGGCCGTCGCCGAGATCGCCGAGTCGGCTCCCGACGCGTCGGCCTGACCGGGCGCGGGCGCGGTCGAGCCTCGCGAGCGACGAGTAGGTCGGACCGTCCGGTGCCCCGGGTCGTACTCGGAGTCTGCGGCGGCATCGCCGCGTACAAGGCCGTCGAGGTTTGCCGGCGACTCGTCGACGCGGGCGTCCACGTCGCGCCGGTCCTCACCGACGGCGCCCAGCAGTTCGTCGGCGCGTTGACGTTCTCCGCGCTGGCATCCGAGCCGGCCCGGACATCGCTGTTCGGCGGCCCCGAACCGATCCCGCACACGGTGCTCGGCCAGAGCGCCGACCTGATCGTCGTGGCGCCCGCGACCGCGAAGCTCCTCGGCAAGTTCGCGGCCGGCATCTCCGACGACCTGCTCACGGCAACGCTGCTCGCGACCGCGGGCCCCGGTGCTCGTCTGCCCCGCGATGCACACCGAGATGTGGGAACACCCCGCGGTCCGGGAGAACCTGGCCACGTTGCGCCGGCGCGGCGTCCACGTGCTCGAACCCGAGACGGGCCGCCTCGCCGGGGGCGACCTCGGCGCGGGACGGCTGGCCGATCCGGCCCGCATCGCCCAGGCGGCGCTCGATCTGCTCGCGGGCGGTCATCCGCTCACCGGCCGGACCGTCGTCGTCACCGCCGGGGGTACCCGCGAGGCGCTCGACCCCGTCCGCTTCATCGGGAACCGGTCGTCGGGGAAGATGGGCCACGCGCTCGCCAACGTCGCCGCCCGCCTCGGCGCCCACGTCGTCCTCGTGACGACCGCGGCGTTGCCGGCCGCCGAAGGCGTCGAGGTGGTGCGGGTCGAGAGCGCGCAGGAGATGCACGATGCGGTCATGGCCCGGTGCCCGCACGCCGACGCCGTGATCATGGCCGCGGCCGTCGCCGACTTCCGGCCCAAGGCGCCGGCGGACCAGAAGATCAAGAAGGCGAACGGTGTGCCCGACATCGTGCTCGAGCCCACCACCGACATCCTCGCCGCGCTCGGCCGGGCGAAGCAGCCGGGCCAGGTCGTCGTCGGATTCGCGGCCGAGACCGAACGGCTCGCGGAGCACGCGGCCGCGAAGCTGGCGGCCAAGCGCGTCGACCTGATGGTCGCGAACGACGTCAGCGCGCCCGACGCCGGATTCGAGGTCGACACCAACCGGGCGCTGCTGCTCGACGCGGACGGTGGCGTCGAGGAGACTGCGTTGTTGACGAAGGAAAAGCTGGCGGGCGTGGTGCTCGACCGGATCGTTGCGTTGCTGGGTGGACCCGCCGGCGGTCCGTCCATCTAGCATGCGCCCAACTGTGGCGGAGGAGCGAAGTTCGTGAGTAGGCATACGTTCACGTCCGAGTCGGTGACCGAGGGTCATCCCGACAAGATGTCGGACCAGATCAGCGACAGCGTGCTCGACGCGGTGCTGACCGAGGACCCCTTCGGCCGGGTGGCGTGCGAGACGTTGGTCACCACCGGTCTGTGCGTCGTCGCGGGCGAGATCAGCACCAAGGCGCACATCGACTTCTCGCGTCTCGCGCGCGACACGATCTGCGAGATCGGCTACACCGACGCCGCGTACGGCATCGACGGCAAGACCTGCGGTGTCATCGTGTCGATCGACGAGCAGTCGCCCGACATCGCGATGGGTGTCGACAAGGCGTACGAACAGCGCGTCGGCACCGGCGACCCGTACGACGAGGTCGGTGCGGGCGACCAGGGAATGATGTTCGGTTACGCCTGCGACGACAACGACGACTTCATGCCGGTCCCGATCTGGCTCGCGCACAAGCTGGCGCGCCGGCTCACGCAGGTGCGCAAGGAACGCGTCGTCGACTACCTCCGTCCCGACGGCAAGACCCAGGTCTCCGTCGAGTACGAGGACGGCGTGCCCGTGCGGCTCGAGACGGTGTTGATCTCCACCCAGCACGCGCCGAACATCGACATCGAGAAGAAGATGAAGCCGGAGCTCATCGAGCACGTCATCCGGCCGTCGCTCCCGCCGCAGTTCGCGGACGACGACTTCGAGGTGTTCGTGAACCCGACCGGGAGCTTCGAGCTCGGCGGCCCGCACGCCGACTGCGGGCTCACCGGCCGCAAGATCATCGTCGACACCTACGGCGGCATGGCCCGCCACGGCGGCGGCGCCTTCTCGGGCAAGGACCCGACCAAGGTCGACCGTTCGGCCGCCTACGCGGTTCGCCAGATCGCGAAGTCGGTCGTGGCCGCGGGGCTCGCCAAGCGGTGCGAGGCGCAGGTCGCGTACGCGATCGGTGTCGCGCACCCGGTCTCGATCATGGTCGACACGTTCGGTACGTCGGAGATCGCGCCCGAGAAGCTCGAAGCGATGGTGCGCGAGGTCTTCGACCTGCGCCCCGCCGCGATCATCGAGCGCCTCGACCTGCGGCGCCCGATCTTCCGCCGCACCGCGGCGTACGGCCACTTCGGTCGCACCGAAGGCGACGGCTTCACGTGGGAGAACACGACGCCGTACGCCGACGAGTTGCGGCGCGTGGCCGGCTGACACGCCCGAAACCGACTCCTTGGCGAGGTCCTGCCGCGTCCTGCCGGACCTCACCGCGGTAGACCGCGCCTTCGACTATTCCGTACCGGACGCGCTCGGCGCGTCGGTGCGCGTCGGCGCAATCGTCCGCGTCCCGCTGCACGGTCGGCGCGTGCGCGGTTGGGTCGTCGAAGACGACATCGCGCCGGAGTCGGGGAGCGGGACGCTGCTCGACGTCCTTGCCGTCGTGTCGGCGGGACCACCGCCCGGGGTGGTCGCGTTGAGCGAATGGGTCGCGCGCCGGTGGGTGGGCCCGCGCGTCGCGGTCCTGCGGTCGGCGTCGGCCCCGAACAACGTCCCGGCCTCGGTGACCGACCCGAGGAATCTCCCGGAGAATCCCCCGAGGATTCCTCGGGACGGCGCGGCCGCGGTGCACGTCGTGCGCCAACCACCGTTGCTCGATCGCCGCGCCCAGGTCGAGGCGCTGTGCGCACGATCCGGGTCGACCATCGTCTGCATCGCCGACGCCGGGCGTTCCCGCGCGCTCGCGTCGTACCTCACCGCCGAGGGTCACGACGTCGCGCTCCTGCACTCCTTCGAGTCGGACGCGCACCGCACCGCGGGGTGGCGGCGGGCCGCGCGCGGCGGCTGCATCGTCGTCGGCGGCCGGATCGCGGCGCTGGCGCCCGTCCCCGACCTGCGCGCCGCGATCGTCGTCGACGATGCCGACGAAGCGCTCCAGGAGGAGCGTTCCCCCACCTGGCATGCGCGCGACGTCCTGGCGGAGCGAGCGTTGCGCGCCGGCGTGCCGTTCACCGTCTGCTCGCCGGTCCCGACCGTCGAGGCGATCGTCGCGGCCGGCGGGGCCGATGCCGTCGACGCGCCGCCCGCCGACGTCGAGGCGGGGAACTGGCCCCGGGTGCAGATCGCCGACCGCCGGACCGAGCCGCCGGGCGCGGGGCTGTTGTCGGAGGCGCTCGCGACGGCACTGCGCAACGCGTCCGGTCTCGCGGTGTGCGTCCTCAATCGCCGGGGCCGCTTCCGCCTGCTCGCGTGCGCGACCTGCCGGCACCTCCTGCGCTGGGAGCGCGCCGACGAGCGCCCGCTCGTGTGCCCGGAGTGCGGGGCAACCAAGCTGCGCGTGCTGCGCGCGGGGGTGGCCCGTGTGCGCGAGGAGCTCGAGGCGTTGGTTCCCGGCGCGCGGGTCGTCGACGTCGACGCCGCGACCGAGGCCGTGCCCGAAGCCGACATCCTCGTCGGTACCGAGGCGGTGCTGCACCGGTCGTCGGTCCGCCGCCGCCGGCCGGTGCTCGTCGCCTACCTGGATCTCGACCAGGAGCTGCTCGCCCCGCGTTACCGGGCCGCGACCGAGGCACAGTGGCTGTTGACCCGCGGCGCGCAGTTGCTGGCCGGTCATCCGCGCCGCGAGACGCTGCTGTTGGTGCAGACCCGCATCCCCGATCACGTCGTCGTCCGGTCGCTCGCGCGCGGCGAACCCGCCGTCGTCGCCGAGGCCGAGATCGACTACCGCGCGACGTTGGCCTATCCGCCGTTCGGCGCGCTCGCGGAGCTCGCGGGGCCCGACGACGCGCTCGCCGCGACCGCGGACGCGTTGCGCACCACGCCCACAATCGACACCGCGGTGCAGGTGTTCGGGCCGACCGACGGGCGGGCGCTCGTGCACGCCGCGAGCTGGGACGCGCTCGCGGGCGCGCTCGCCCGGGCGCTTCCCGCCGGCCGCGCCGTCGGCCGGGTCCGCTGCGTCGTCGATCCGCCCCGCGTGTAGTCCGGGCCGGGGCAGGATCCGGGTCCCGGGACGCGCCGCTACCATGCCCGCCGTGGCGACTCACACCATCCGCTTCTTCGGCGACCCGG
Organism: uncultured Actinomycetes bacterium; assembly: GCA_963829195.1. Classification (GTDB taxonomy): domain Bacteria; phylum Actinomycetota; class Acidimicrobiia; order IMCC26256; family PALSA-610; genus PALSA-610. Next base: position 93,846 of record CAWHHS010000004.1, on the reverse strand, counting down.
TCCTCAAGCGGCCGACCTCCGAGGTCACCGACATCGACGGCAGCCTCGTGAAGCTGGTCGACGCCATGTACGAGACGATGCACGAGGCGAACGGTGTGGGGCTCGCGGCGCCGCAGGTCGGCGTCCAGAAGCGGTTCTTCGTCTACGAGATCCCCGACGACACCGGCCCGCACGCGATCCTCAACCCGCAGATCGTCGAGGCGACGGGGGAGTGGCTCTACGAGGAGGGTTGCCTCTCGCTGCCGGGTCTCTCGTTCGAGATCGTGCGCCCGAAGCTCGTGACCGTGAAGGGCATCGACCTCGACGGCAACGAGGTCGTCGTGCAGGGCGACGAGCTGCTGGGCCGGTTGTTCCTGCACGAGACCGACCACGTCGACGGCATCCTCATGCTCGACCGGCTCGACGCCGATCAGCGTAAGTTCGCGATGCGCGAGTTGCGCGAGCAGGGCATGGGTGTGCGGACGCCCGGCGGCCGCACGCACGCGCTCTGACGCGACAACGGCCGCCGTGCGCATCGTCTATCTCGGCACTCCGGCCGACGCGGTGCCGCCGCTGCGCGCGCTCGTCGAGGACGGTCACGACGTGGCGTTCGTCGTGACCCAACCCGACCGCCGCCGTTCCCGGGGTGCCGGTGTCGACGCGTCGCCGGTGAAGCAGGCCGCGCTCGCGCTCGGCCTGCCGGTGCTCACACCGGAGAAGGCCCGTGAGATCGTCCCCGAGGTGCAGGCGAGCGGCGCCGAGCTCGGCGTCGTGGTCGCGTTCGGCCAGCTGCTCCCGGTCGCGTTGCTCGAGGCGTTGCCGCACGGTTTCGTCAACCTGCATTTCTCACTGCTCCCGCGCTGGCGGGGCGCCGCGCCGGTCGAGCGCGCGATCCTCGCCGGCGACGCGCAGACGGGCGTCGATCTGATGCAGATCGAGGCCGGTCTCGACACGGGCCCGGTGTACGCGCGCGCCATGGTCCCGATCGGGCCCGACGAAACTGCCGGTGAGCTGCACGCGCGTCTGGTCGAGGCCGGGACCGCGCTGTTGCGCGAACGCCTGCCCGCCCTCGCGGGCGCGCACGCGGAGCCGCAGGTCGGCGAGCCGACGTACGCCGACAAGCTGGGCGTCGACGAGTTCCGCCTCGACCCGACTCGCCCCGCGGCGGACCTGGCGCGGGTGGTGCGCGCGGGCAACCCGCGGCCGGGTGCGTGGTTCGTGCTCGGCGGGCGGCGGGTGAAGGTGTGGCGCGCGCACGAGGAGCCGGATCCGGGCGACGGAAGCGACGTGCCCGCGGGCCCGGGTGTGGTGCGCGCCGACGGCGCCGTGGAAACGGCGCGCGGCGTCCTCGTCCTCGACGAGGTGCAGCCGGAAGGGAAGCGCGCGATGCCCGCGTCGGCCTGGCGGGCCGGAATCCGCGGCGGCGCCCGACTCGACGACGTGCGCGTCGAGCCCGCATGAACCGCCGGGCGCCGGGCCGCCGGCCCATCCCGCCGCCGCCCGCGATCTCGACGCGCCGGATCGCGATCGAAACGTTGCTGCGCGTCGAGGACGGTGCCTTCGCGCACATCCTGTTGCCGCAGACGCTCCGGAGCTCGGGGTTGGCGCCGCGCGATCGGGCGCTCGTCACCGACCTCGTGTACGGCACGGTCCGGATGCAGCGCGCGCTCGACTTCCTGCTGTCGTCCGTATCGAGCCGGGCCGTCGCGTCACTCGACCCGCCGGTGCGCGCGGCGCTGCGGCTCGGCGCCTACCAGCTGATGATCGGCATCCCTGCCCACGCCGCGGTCGGGGAAACGGTCGGCGTCGTCGACGAGCGCGCCCGAGGGTTCGCGAACGGCGTCCTGCGCGCGCTGGCCCGGAAGGGCCCGCCGTTCGCCTTGCCGGCGGGCACCGACGTCGCATCGATCGCGATCCGCACCTCGCATCCCGATTGGATCGTCCAGGCCTTCGTCGACGCGTTCGGCCCGGCCGACGCGGTCGCGACCCTCGAGCTCGACAACGAGCCGCCGCCCGTGACCCTGCGGGTGGACCCCGAGCGCGTCTCGACCGCGGATCTCACCGCCGAGCTCACCGCGGCCGGCGCCGACGTCGCGCCGGGAGTGCTCGTCCCCGGTGCGCTGTTGGTGCGCCACGCGGGCGACCTGTCGGTGTTGCCCGCGATCGCCGACGGTCGTGCCACCCCGCAGGACCAGGCCAGCCAGGCGATCGTCGCGGTCCTCGACCCGCAGCCGGGCGAGCGGATCCTCGACGTCGCCGCCGCGCCGGGCGGCAAGGCGACGGCCGCCGCGGAGCGCATGGGCGGCGAGGGTCTCGTCGTCGCGGCCGACCTGCACGCGGGGCGCGTGCGGACGGTGCAGCGGGCCGCGGACCGGATCGGTCTCCGGCCGATGGTCGTGACGCTCGTCGCCGACGGGCGCCACCCGCCGGTACGCGAAGGCGCGTTCGACCGGGTGTTGCTCGACGCGCCGTGCAGCGGCCTCGGCGTCTTGCGCCGGCGCCCCGACGCGCGCTGGCGCGTCCAACCCTCCGACGTGCGCGATCTCGCGGATCTGCAGCGGGTGCTGCTCGCGGCGGCGGCGCGCGCCGTGAAGCCCGGTGGCCGCCTCGTGTACGCGGTGTGCACCTTGTCGAACGAGGAAACCCTCGGGGTCGACGCCTGGGCCCGGTCCGAGCTCCCCGAGCTCGAGGCCGAACCGCCGCCCGCGCCGCCGTGGCGCCCGCACGGCCGCGGCGCGATCCTCCTGCCGCCCGACGCGCATTCCGACGGCATGTTCGTGCTGAGCCTGCGGCGGCGTTCCGCGCGTGCCGCTCGACCGACGGAGTGATTGCTCCGCCCGAGGGGCGGGCGACGTAGCCTCCCGCGCATGAAAGTCGCGCCCTCGATCCTCGCCGCCGACTTCGCGAACCTCGCCGCCGACGTGGCGCGGGTCGCGGAGGTCGCCGACCTCCTCCACGTCGACTGCATGGACGGGCACTACGTCCCGAACCTCTCGATCGGCCCGCCGGTCGTGAAGTCGTTGCGCAAGCACACCGACCTCTTCCTCGACTGCCACCTCATGGTCGACAATCCCGGGGTACTGCTCGCGGGCTTCGCCGATGCCGGGGCCGACGGCTGCACCGTCCATGTCGAGCTCGGCGACCCGCGCCTCCTGTTCGACGAGATCCGCGCGCTGGGGATGCGGGTCGGCCTTTCGTTCGAGCCGCAGACGCCGTTCGCCGCGGTCGAGCCGTACCTCCGCGAGATCGACCTCCTCCTCGTGATGAGCGTGCACACGGGGTTCGGCGGCCAGCCGTTCATCCCCGAGGTGCTCGACAAGGTCCGCGCCGCCCGTGCCGCGATCGACGCGGGCGGGCTGCCCGTCGAGATCGAGATCGACGGCGGCATCAAGATCGACAACGCGCATCTCGCGGCCGCCGCCGGGGTCGACATCCTCGTGTCCGGGACGGGCATCTTCGGCGCCGACGATCCCGCGGCCGCCGCGCGGCGCCATCCGCGACTCGGCCGCCCACTGATGCCCGCGGCGAAGGTGCTGACCGTCTCGGACGGCGTCGCGGGCGGCACCCGCGACGACGGGAGCGGCCGCGCCTGTGTCGATCGCCTCACCGCGGCGGGCTACGAGGTCGTCACGCATCGGGTGACCGGTGATGGCACCGCGGAGGTCGCGGACGCATTGGTGGACCTCGCCGACGGCTTCGCGGGATTGATCGTCACGACGGGCGGGACGGGCTTCGGGCCGCGCGATCTCACCCCGGAGGGCACCCGCCGGGTGATCGAGCGGGAGGCGCCCGGCATCGCCGAGGCGATCCGGCGCGCGAGCGACGGCGCCGGGCGGGGCTTCGGGATGCTCTCCCGGGCGGTCGCGGGCACCCGGGGTGCGGCGCTCATCTGCAATCTGCCCGGCTCCGCGAGCGGGGCCGTCGAGGGCCTCGACGTCGTCCTGACGGTGGCCGCCCATGCCCTGGACCTCCTGGCCGGGGGCCATCCCCACTGACGCCGCGGGACCCGCAGGATCCGGTCCGGGCGAAAATAGAACGCGTTGCAATTCCGTCGCACCGGCGGTAACCTCGGGGGGCAACTGACAACTGATGCCCTCGGGGTTGGGTGCAATTCCCGACCGGCGGTGAGAGCCCGCGAACGCCCCGCAGCCGGCGGGGCGCCGACCAGGTGGAATCCCTGGGCCGACGGTGAGAGTCCGGATGGGAGAGGGTCGGTCACGACGACGTACGCGCTCGCGCGTTTCGTTCGGCGTTGCCGTTCGCCGTCTCCACGACGGAGCCACACCCCGTGGGCCCGGAAACCGGGAAGCGGAGCGTGCCCGACGTGCGGGAGCGGCGTGACGACGAGGTGATGCGGGAGGCGATCTCGCTCGCCCGCGCCGCGCGCCGTCACACCGCGCCCTGGCCCGCGGTCGGATGCGTGCTCACCCGCGCCGGCGAGGTCGTCGGGTCGGGGGCGACCGGGCCGTTCCCGACGGGCCCGCACGCCGAGGTCGTGGCCTTGCGCGCCGCGGGCGACCGGCGCGCGCGGCGCGACCGCGTACTGCACCCTCGAGCCCTGCAATCACCACGCCAACACGCCGCCGTGCACCGAGGCGTTGATCGCAGCCGGCGTCGCGCGCGTCGTGGTCGCGGTCGTCGACCCCGACGTGCGCGTCGCGGGCCGGGGGATCGAGCGACTGCGCGCCGCACGCGTCGAGGTCGACACGGGCGTGGGATCCGCGGCCGCGGAACGCGAGCTCGCGCCGTATTTGCACCACCGCCGTACCGGGCGCGCGTTCGTCGTGGCGAAGGTGGCCCTCAGTCTCGACGGGCGGGTCGCCGCGGCCGACGGGACGTCGCAGTGGATCACCTCCGACGCGGCCCGCGCCGACGTGCACGAGTTGCGGGCCGACGCGCAGGCGATCGTCGTCGGTTCCGGCGACCGCGCTCGCCGACCGCCCCGCGCTCACCGTGCGCGGCGTGCCGGTCCCGCCGGCACGCCCGCCGCTGCGGGTGGTGCTCGACGCGCGCGGCCGCGTCGAACCGAAGGGCCCGCTCTTCGATCCCACGCTCGGGTCGACGCTCGTCGTGACGAGCGAGGCGGCGCGTGCCGGTGCCGTCGACGCGTGGCGCGCGGCCGGCGCGAAGGTCGAAGTCGTCGGCCCGGCGGCCTCGGGGCCGGGCGTCGACCTCGACGCGATGCTCGCCGTCCTCGGCCGCGAAGGCGTGCTCTCGGCGCTCGTCGAGGGCGGGAGCCGACTCCTCGGCGCGCTCGTTCGCGAGGACCGGGCCGACCGGCTCGTCGCGTACGTCGCGCCGATACTGCTCGGTTCCGACGGGATGCCGGGGTTCGGGTTCGCGGGCCCGCGGACGATCGGCGACGCGCCCCGCTTCGAGCTCGTCGACGTGACGCGCGTCGGTTCCGACGTACGGCTGGAGCTCGAACGCACGGGCGGGGTGCGCTGATGTTCACCGGGATCGTTGAGGAGCTCGGCCGGGTGCGGGCGGTCGTCCCGAACGCCGGCGGCGCGCGCCTCGAGATCGGCGCGACGACCGTGCTCGAAGACGCGACGATCGGCGCCTCGATCGCGGTCAACGGGTGTTGCCTCACCGTCGTCGAGCTCGCGGCCGACGCGTTCGCGGCCGACGCGGTCGTCGAGACGTTGGATCGCACGAACCTCGGCGCGCTGGAGGCCGGCGACCCGGTCAACCTCGAACGGCCGGTGCGGCTCGCCGACCGGTTGGGTGGTCATCTCGTGCAAGGCCACGTCGACGCGACGGGTACCGTGCGCGCCCGCGAGTCGCAGCCCGACGGCTCCGAGCGTTTCCGGTTCGAGGCAGGTCACGACGTCCTGCGCTACGTCGTGCACAAGGGATCGATCACCGTCGACGGGATCAGCCTCACGGTCGCCGCCGTCGACGAAGGCGGCTTCACCGTCGCGGTCATCCCGCACACGCTCGCCGTCACGACCCTCGGCGCACGCGCCGTCGGGTCGCGCGTCAATCTCGAAGTCGATCTCATCGCCAAGTACGTGGAACGACTCGTCGTTCCCGATCGGAGTGCACCATGACGTTCACAGCAGTGGAACGCGCGATCGACGCGGTGAAGCGCGGTGAGTTCGTCGTCGTCGTCGACGACGAGGACCGCGAGAACGAGGGCGATCTCATCATCGCGGCGGAGCGCATGACGCCCGAGAAGATGGCGTTCATGATCCGCTACACGAGCGGCGTGATCTGCCTCCCGCTCGAAGGTGACCGGCTCGACGAGCTCGAGCTGCCGTTGATGGTGTCGGGCACCGAGAACACCGAGGGCCAGCGCACCGCGTTCACCGTCTCGGTCGACGCCCGTGCCGGCACGACCACGGGCATCTCCGCCGCCGACCGCTGCGCGACGGTGCACGCGCTGATCGACGGCGCGACCACCAAAGCGGACCTCGCCCGGCCCGGCCACATCTTCCCGCTGCGCTACCGCGAGGGCGGCGTGCTGAAGCGCGCGGGCCACACCGAGGCGGCCGTCGACCTCGCCCGGCTCGCGGGCGCGTATCCCGCGGGAGTGCTCGCCGAGATCGTGAACGACGACGGCACCATGCAGCGGCGCCCCGAGCTCGAGGCCTTCGCGGCCGAGCACGACCTCGTGCTGGTCACGATCGCCGACCTCATCCGCTTCCGCCGCCACCACGAGAAGCTGGTGCGCCGCGTCTCCGAAGCGCGCATCCCGACGCAGTACGGCGACTTCACCGCCCACGTGTTCGAGTCGTTGCTCGACAACACGGAGCACCTCGCGTTCGTGCGGGGCGTCGTGGCCGGGCAGGAGAACGTGCTCGTGCGCGTGCACAGTGAGTGCCTCACCGGCGACGTGTTCGGATCGCTGCGCTGCGACTGCGGTGTCCAGCTCGACCGCGCGCTCGAGAAGGTCGCGGCCGAGGGCCAGGGTGTGGTCGTCTACCTGCGCGGGCACGAGGGGCGGGGCATCGGCCTCGGTCACAAGCTGCGTGCCTACTCGTTGCAGGACCAGGGCCGCGACACGGTCGAGGCGAACCTCGAGCTCGGCTTCCCCGTCGATTCGCGCGAGTACGGCATCGGCGCCCAGATCCTGGTCGATCTCGGCGTCACCACCATGCGGTTGATGACCAACAATCCGAAGAAGTACGGCGGCATCGAGGGTTACGGTCTCGAGATCACCGAGCGCGTGCCGGTGCAGACGGTGCCGACGGACGAGAACATCGCCTACCTGCGGGCGAAGCAGGACAAGCTCGGCCACCTGCTCGGCATCGCGCCCGTTTCCGAGGTCGACGAGGAGCTCGGGGGATCGTGACGACGGGGGAGCGTTCGTAATGGGGGAGTACGCGGCAGACCGAAGGCGATCTCGACGCGCGGGGCATGCGCTTCGCGATCGTCGTCGCGCGCTTCAACCGAGACATCACCGAGGCGTTGCTCGAAGGCGCGGAGCGCATCTTGGAGAAGCACGCCGCGGCCGACGTCACAGTCGTGTGGGTCCCGGGCGCGTTCGAGGCGCCGCTCGTCGCCAAGCGGCTCGCGGCATCGGGCACCGTGGACGCGGTGATCTGCCTGGGCGCGGTCATCCGGGGCGAGACCGCGCACTTCGAATACGTCGCGGGCGAGACCGCGGCCGGCATCACGCGCGCGGCGCTCGACACCGGCGTGCCCGTCATCTTCGGGGTATTGACGGTCGACGACCGCGAGCAGGCCCGGGACCGGCTCGGCGGCAAGGAGGGACACAAGGGCGAGGAGGCCGCATTGACCGCGATCGAGATGGCCTCGCTCCTCCGCGGCCTGCCGTGACCGCGGCTTGCGCCCGGTACGACACGATCGGCCGGACGTACTCCTCGGCGCGTCGCACCGACCCGCGCATCGCGGCCCGCATCGCCGCCGCGCTCGGCCCCGCGGCGAAGGTGTTGAACGTCGGCGCGGGCACCGGCAGTTACGAACCCGACGATCGGCGAGTCGTCGCGGTCGACCCGTCCGTGACGATGCTGCGCCAACGCGGCGCGCACGCCGCGCCCGCGGTGCTGGCCCGGGCCGAGGCGCTCCCGTTCGCGGACGCCACCTTCGACGCCGCGCTCGCGATGCCTCACCGTGCACCACTGGACCGATATCGAAGCCGGCCTGCGGGAGATGGTCCGGGTCGCGGCCCGCCAGGTCGTGTTCTTCTTCGAGCCGTCGTGGACCAAGTCGGGGTGGATCGTGCGCGACTACCTCCCGGAGATCCTCGACCTCGGCTCCGAGCGTCGGGCCCCGGGCCTCGACCGCCTCGCCGCCACCCTCGCCGTCGCTCACGTCGAGCCGGTTCCCGTGCCGGCCGACTGCGTCGACGGCTTCACCGGCGCGTACTGGAACCGGCCCGAGGCGTACCTCGATCCCGTGGTGCAGGCGGGCAGCTCTTCGTTCGCCCAGCTCGATCCGGCAACGCTGCGCTCCGGTCTGGAACGGCTCCGGCGCGACCTCGAGTCGGGCGCGTGGGACGAACGGCACGGCGAACTGCGCACGATGTCCGAGATCGACATCGGCTACCGGCTGGCGGTCGCCGGACACGTATCCTGAACCCGTGCTGCGCCTCGTTCTCCCGAAGGGCTCGCTCGAGAAGGCGACCCTGCAACTGTTCGAGGACGCCGATCTCGCGCTGACCCGCGCCTCGGACGTCGACTACAAGGCCACGATCGACGACCCGCGCGTCATCGACGTCACGATCCTGCGCCCGCAGGAGATCCCGCGCTACGTGGCCGACGGGTTGTTCGACGTCGGCGTCACCGGCCGGGACTGGATCGAGGAGACGAGCGCCGAGGTCGTCACCCTCACCGAGCTCCACTACTCGAAGGCGACGGCGCGCCCGATCCGGATGGTGCTCGCGGTCGGCGGCGACTCGCCGTGGCGTACGGTCTCCGACCTCCCGCGCGACGTGCGCGTGCACACCGAGTACCCGGAGCTGACGCGGCGCTTCCTCGAGAAGCACGGCGTCGACGCCAAGGTCACGCTCTCCTACGGCGCGACCGAGGCCAAGATCCCCGAGATCGCCGACGCGGTCGTCGAGATCACCGAGACGGGCCGCGCGCTGCGGGCGGCGGGCCTGCGGGTCCTCGACACGATCCTCGTCTCCTACACCGAGCTGATCGCGAACCCCGTCTCGCACGCGGACGACGAGAAGCGGCGGGCGATGGAACAGCTGCAGACGCTCCTGCTCGGCGCGCTCGAAGCGCGGGGCCGCGTGCTCGTGAAGCTGAACGTCGACGAGGCGAACCTGGGGGCGGTCATCGGGCTCCTGCCCGCGCTGAAGTCGCCGACCGTCTCGAAGCTCTACGGCGAGGACGGGTACGCGGTCGAGACCGTCGTCGCCAAGAGCGACATCAACATCTTGATCCCGGCGCTGAAGGAGCACGGCGCGACCGGCATCCTCGAGCTGCCGATCGGCAAGATCGTCCAATAGCCGTGCACGGCGTGGTCGAGCAGTTCGACGCGGCCACCGGCCTGGGCGACATCGTCGGCGCCGACGGGAGGACATATCCGTTCCACTCGACGGTCATCGCCGACGGCACCCGCAGCATCGCGGTCGGGACCGAGGTCGAGTTCGTCGTCGTCCCCGGCCATCTCGGGCGCTGGGAAGCCGCCGCCGTCTCGTCGTCGTGACCGGCACCACGCACGAGACCCGCGTCGTGCTCATCCGGCACGGGGAATCCCGCGCGCAGGTCGCCCGCGTCTTCTCGGGCCACGACACGTGCACGGGGCTGACTGGCGGGTGCGCGAGGTGGGCGACCTCGGGACGGTCGACGCGGTCTACCCGAGCATTCTCGCCCGGTCGATCGAGAGCCGCGGAGATCATCGGCCCCGCGCTCGGCGGCGCGCCGCCGCGAGCCGAATGCGACTGGTGCGAGATTCATCCGGGGCGGGCCGAGGGCCTCTCGTTCGGCGAGTTGTACGAGAAGTTCCCCGACGACGGCGAGCCCGGAGATCCGTTTCGCCGGCGCGGCCCGGGCGGCGAGACCTGGGCGGAGTTCTACGCCGCGCGGCGCGCGTGGTCGCCTCCGCACGCCGGTCTCGTCCGTTGCACAACGGACTCGGCCCATCTTCGTGCGCTGGGCATCTCGGTTCGGACGATGCGCTACGCACGAGGCCGCGACACCTCGATCACCGAGTGGCGTTGGACGGCGGATGGCGACTCGTCCGCTACAACGACGCGGCTCACCTCGCGCCCTGGGCGTCGGCGACCTCGACGTAGAGCATCTGGGCCTGCTGCAACGCCTCGCGCAACATCTCCTCGCCCTCGCCGAGGCGGTCGGTGAGCCCGTCGACGAGCGCGGCGAGGGCGTCGATCGCCAGCCCGGCGGAGGCGAGATCCGGTTCGGGCACGCGGCCCTGGTCGTCGGGCGGGGTGACGACCCCGAGATGGACGAGGGCGAGCTGCCAGATCCCGATGGCGTGGTTGACGATCACGTCGGCCACCGGCGTCGCCGAAAGGCGTTCGTGCAGCTCACGGACGGCCGCGATCTCCTCGGCCGAGGGGGCCGGTTCGCCGCTCGGCGCGTCCGGCGCCGACGGCGGTCCGGTAGGTTCGCCGCTCCCAGGTGTCCAAAGTCCGCTCACGCTCGACTATCCTCCCGCGTCGACAATCGAGGGAAGTGGGACGCTACCCAAAAAGCGGTGTCCCCGCCCGGCTGGCCGGTCTTCCGAGCCACGTCGGGTCCGTTGTGAGGAGCCGAACGCCGTTCGGCGCGACGGTGGACGCTTCCCGAAGCTCCGCCGTCGCTGCGCGAGGGCGGCCCTACGACACGAGGTGATGCCGCACTGGCCACAGACGACGCCCGCATCAACGATCGCATTCGCGCTCGCCAGGTTCGACTCATCGGAGCCGACGGCGCGCAGCTGGGAGTGAGGACACTTCCGGACGCGCTCGCCATCGCCCGAGAGTCCGGTCTCGACCTCGTCGAGGTCGCCGCCAACGCCGATCCTCCGGTCTGCAAGATCATGGACTTCGGCAAGTACAAGTACGAGCAGGACCAGCGGCGCAAGGAATCGCGAAAACGGGCGTCGAACGTCGTCATCAAAGAGATGAAGTTCCGGCCGAAGATCGACGCGCACGACTACGACACCAAGATGAAGCACGTCGAGCGCTTCCTCGAAGAGGGGTCGAAGGTCAAGCTGACGATCATGTTCCGGGGCCGTGAGATGGCCCACCCGGAGCTCGGACGACGGATTCTCGAGAAGGTTGCCGAACGCGTCGCCGAGATCGCGATCGTCGAATCTGCCCCCAAGCAGGACGGTCGCAACATGGTGATGGTGCTCAATCCGATTCGCAAGCCGAAGACCAAACCGGCCGCTCAGGCCGCGAACGTCTGACCGATTGACTGGAAAATCCCACGATGCCGAAGATGAAGACGCACCGCGGCGCGGCCAAGCGCTTCAAGATCACCGGGACCGGCAAGATCCTGCGTCGCAAGGCGTACCGGGACCACCTGCTCGAGCACAAGCCGTCGAGTCGCACCCGGCGCCTGGGCCGCGAGGCCGAGGTCACCGGCGGCGACAGCCAAGCGCGTCAAGCGCATGCTGGGGAGGTAGGGAGATGGCGCGGGTCAAGCGTTCCGTCAGCGGAAAGAAGCATCGTCGTGCGATCCTCGAAGAGGCGCAGGGCTACACCGGTGCACGCAGTCGCCACTTTCGCAAGGCGAACGAGCAGGTCATGCACTCGCTCCGTTACGCCTACCGCGACCGGCGCGCGCGCAAGGGCGAGTTCCGGCGGCTCTGGATCGTTCGCATCAACGCGGCCTGCCGCGAGCACGACATGTCGTACTCGCGGTTCATGGCGGGCCTGAAGGCGGCGCAGATCGACGTCGATCGCAAGATGCTCGCCGATCTCGCGGTGCGCGAACCGGCGACGTTCTCCGCGCTCGTCGAGACCGCACGCGGTGCCCTCGACGCCGCCTGAGCGCGATCGCGACCAAAGCCGAGATCAAGCGGCTGAAGGCGCTCCTGCGCGAGCGCCGCGCCCGCGACGACGAAGGTGTCTTCGTGTGCGAGGGCCCGCGCGTCATCGCGGCCGCGCTCGACCACGGCGTGACCCTTTCGGAGTGCTACCTCGGCGTCGACGCCACGGCCGAGATGGAGGCGGTCGCGCAGCGGGTCGCGGCGACCGGCGTCCCGCTGCGCGTGCTCGACACCTACGCCGGCGCGCGGGTGGGCGACACCGTCAACCCGCAACCGGTGTTCGCGCTCGCCGCCATGCACCGCCTCGGGGTCGAGGGCCTCGACGGCGCGGACCTCGCGCTGGTCGCGCCGAAGCTCGGTGATCCCGGCAACGCGGGCACGCTCGTGCGCAGCGCGGCCGCCGCCGGCGCCCAGGTAATCGTCCTCGGGCGGGGATCGGTCGATGCCTACAATCCCAAGGTCGTACGCGCCTCGGCCGGCGCGTGTTTCGCGGTCCGCATCGTGGAGGGCATGACGGCAGTGGAGATCCTCGAGGCGCTCGGCGCAAGGGGTGTGGCCTGCCTCGGCGCCGCCGCGACCGGCGGCGCGCCGCCCGAGTCGTTCGACCTCCGGGCGCCGACCGCGTTCGTGCTCGGTCACGAGACGCAGGGCCTCGATCCGGCGCTCGCGCTCGACGCCGCGGTCACGATCCCGATGGCCGGCGGGGGAGTCGCTCAACGTCGCGATGGCCGGCACGGCGCTGCTCTTCGAGGCGGCGCGCCAGCGCCGGGTCGCACGATGACCGCCGCGACCGACCTCGTCGCGCGGGCCGAGGCCATCGTCGCCGACGGCGTGGACGCGTTCGCGGCGCGCAGCATCGCTCGACGATCTCGCCGAGGCCGAGCGCCGCTTCCTCGGGAAGTCGTCGCCGCTGAACGAGATCCGGGAGGCGATCAAGAGCGTCGACGGATCCGAGCGCGCGCTCGTCGGCAAGGCCGCTGTCGGGCGCCCGCGCCGATCTCGAAGCGGCGCACGACGGCTCGACGCGCGGTGCTCGACGCGCGAAGCCGCTTCCGTGTCGGCCACCCGTGATCGTCTCGATCTCACCCTCGGCGGGCACGAATACGTGCGCGGTCACCTGCACCCGGTCACGCGGATCTGGCGCGAGCTCGAGGACGTCTTCGTCGGCCTCGGCTACAAGGTCGCCGAAGGTCCCGAGGTCGAGCTCGACTGGTACAACTTCGAAGCGCTCAACTTCCCGCCCGGCCATCCGGCGCGCGCGATGCAGGACACGCTCTACGTGCGCCTCGGCGAGCGCGAGAGTGTGATGCTGCGCACGCACACGTCACCGGTGCAGGTGCGCACGATGGAAGCCCAACCGCCGCCGATCTACGTCGTCGCCCCGGGCCGCGCGTTCCGGCGCGACACGCTCGACGCGCGGCACTCGCCCGTGTTCCACCAGATCGAAGGGCTCGCGGTCGACGAGGGCATCACGCTCGGCGACCTCCTCGGCACGATCGAGGCCTTCATCCACGCGCTGTTCGGCTCCGACATCCAGGCACGCTTCCTGCCGTCGTTCTTCCCGTTCACCGAGCCGTCGGTCGAGTTCGCGATGTCGTGCGTGTTCTGTCGCGGCGCGGGCTGCACGGTGTGCTCGCGCACCGGCTGGGTCGAGCTCGGCGGCGCCGGGCATGGTCGACCCGAACGTGTTCACCGCCGTCGGCATCGATCCCGAGGGCTACACGGGATTCGCGTTCGGCTTCGGCATCGACCGCCTCGTCCAGCTCCTGTACGGCGTCGACCACATCAAGAACCTGTGGGACGGCGACGTGCGCTTCGCCCGCCAGTTCTGAGGACCGGTCTTGCGCGCTCCGCTCTCCTGGATTCGTGAGTTCACGCCCGTCGACCCGAGCACGGTCGCGGACATCGCCGACGCGTTGAACCAGCTCGGCCTCGAGGTCGAGGCGATCGACGAACCCGGCCGTGACGTCAACGGCGTGGTCGTCGCGACAGATCCTCGACGTCGTCCCGCACCCCGACGCCGACCGGATCCGGCTCGCCGACGTCGACTTCGGCGACGGTCAACTCCGCGTCGTGTGCGGCGCGCCCAACATCGCGCCCGGCATGGTCGTCCCGTTCGCGCGCGTCGGCGCGGTGCTGCCCGGCGACTTCACGATCGAACGCCGCAAGATTCGCGGCATCGTCTCCGAGGGCATGTTGTGCTCGGCGCGCGAGCTCGGCCTCGGCGACGACCACGCCGGCATCCTCGAGCTGCCCGGCCGACGCCCCGCTCGGCACCGACGTACGCGAGGTGCTCGGTCTCGACGACGTCGTGTTCGACCTGTCGATCACGCCGAACCGGCCCGACGCGATGGGGATCGTCGGTGTGGCGCGCGACCTGGCGGCGCATTTCGGGTTGCCGTTCACACTCGACGAGCACGAGCCCGCGCCGATCCTCGACGAGGTGGCGGGCGCGCGCGTGATCGTCGAGGCGCCCGATCGTTGTCCGCGGTTCGTCGCGCTCGCCGCCACGGTCACGATGGGCTCGTCGCCCGAATGGATGCAGCGGCGGCTGACGCTCGCGGGCATGCGACCGATCAGCAACGTCGTCGACGTGACCAACTACGTCATGCTCGAGCGCTGCCGCCCGCTCCACGCGTACGACCTCGGGCGGCTCGCGGGCCGCGGTCTCGTCGTCCGGCTCGCGCACGAGGGCGAGAAGCTGACGACGCTCGACGGCGTCGAGCGCGACGCTGACGAGCGCGGACCTGCTCATCTGCGACGGCGAACGCGTGCCGCAGGGCATCGCCGGGATCATGGGCGGCGCCGCGGCCGAGGTGTCCGACGACCACCACCGAGATCCTGCTGGAGTCGGCGCACTTCGAGGCGAGTGGGATCGCCGCAGTCGTCCAAGCGGCTGGGTCTGCGGTCGGAGGCCAGTGCCCGCTTCGAGCGCGGCGTCGATCCCAACAACGCGGGCAGCGGCGCGGTGCGGGCGATGGAACTGTTCGACCGCAGGTCGCGGGCGCGATGCCCGTGCCGGGCGCGATCGACGTGTACCCGGAACCGATCCGAGCCCGCGCGCATCACGCGTGCGCACCGAGCGGGTCAACGCGGTGCTCGGCGTCGAGTTGACGGCCGACGAGATTGCCGACCACCTCACGCCGCTTCGGAATCGAGACCGGCGCGGGCGAGGCGACGGTGCCCGACGTTCCGGCCCGACATCACCCGGGAGATCGATCTGATCGAGGAAGTGGCGCGCGCCCGCGGGCTGCAGCACATCTCGCGCACCGTGCCGTCGAATCCCGAGAAGATCGGCGGGCTGAGCGCACGCCAACGCGACCGCCGCACCGTCGCGGACGTGCTCGTCGGCGCGGGGTACGACGAGGTCTACACGCTGCCGCTGCTCGCGCCGGCCGATCTCGCCGGCGCGGGCGTCAACGTCGATTCCGTCATCGAGGTCGAGAACCCGCTGCGGGCGGAGGAGTCGATCCTGCGGCCCGCGCTCCTGCCGGGCCTGCTCCGCTCGGTCGCCCACAACGCCGCGCTACGGAGAGCCCGACGTCGCGCTGTTCGAGAGCGGCACGGTGTTCGAGCCGCCGCGGGCGGGCGAGCCGCTTCCGGCGGAGCATCGTTCACTGGCGTTCGCCCGCGCCCACCACGCGCGGCGAGCGCCGCACGAGCCCAACCGCCCGGTCGACGTCTACGACGCGACCGCCGTGCTTGACGGCTCTCGCGGCGGAGCTGCGGGTCGAGGGCGTGCAGCTCGAAGCGGCGACCATCGACGGATTCCATCCGACCCGCGCGGCGCGGGTGCTCGTCGACGGTCGTACCGTCGGGCATATCGGTGAGATCGCGGCCTCGGTCGTCGACGCACTCGCACTGGTCGGCCCGGTCGTCGCGTGCGAGCTCGACGTCGACGCATTCCTGTCCGCCCACCGCGCCGAGCGGGTCGCCCAGCCCGTGTCGCGTTTCCCGGCGTCGTCGATCGACCTCGCGTTCGTCGTTTCCGACGCGGTGCCCGCGGCCTCGATCCGGACCACGCTGGCCGGTGCGGGCGGCGACCTCCTCGAACAGGTCGCGCTGTTCGACGTGTTCCGTTCGGAGGCGCTCGGCGCGGGGCAGGTGAGCCTCGCGTTCGCGCTGCGCTTCCGCGCCCTCGATCGCACGCTCACCGATGACGAGGTCGGCGCGCTGCGCCGGCAGTGCATCGACGCGGTCGTGTCCGCGCACGGCGCCGAGCTCCGCAGCTAGGAATGTTCTCGAATCGGATCCGCGTCCGGTACGCGGAGATCGACGGGCAGGGTGTCGTGTTCAACGCGCACTGGCTCACCTATTTCGACGACACCTGCACGCGGTTCATGGAGTCGCTCGGCTTCGGGCCGGAGTTCTGGACGATCGAGTTCGACGTGATGCTGGTGCGCGCCGTGCTCGATTGGAAGGGGTCCGCCCGCTTCGACCAGTGGATCGACATCGCGGTTGCGCCCGTGCGGCTCGGGACGAAGTCGTTCGACCTCGAGTACCACGCCACGGTGGACGGTCGGCCCGCGTGCGCGGCGACGATCACCTACGTCGCGGTCCTCCCGGGCGCGAACACGTCGATCGCGATTCCCGAGCGCGTGCGCGTCGAGCTCGAACGCCGACTGGTGACGCCGCCGCCCCGGACGTGAACCCGGAGCTCACGACCGGGTCGAGCGGCGCGCGTCGCCGACGACCGCGGTTCGCCCGGCCGTGCGGTTGACGACCTCGAACGTCGCGTCGTCGCCGTCGATCTCGACGCGGGCCGCGACCGTGTGCCCGCCGAGCACGAGGCCGACGAAGCGCATGTCGATCTCGCCGTGGGCGAGGAACTCCTCGCCCCATGCGTCGAGCAGCGCGCCGTAGGCGGGACCGGCGGCCTGCACGCCCTGCGCGACCAGCCCGGGCAACCGGAGGTCGGCCGAGATCGCCGGGTCGGAGTGGAAGTTGCCGCGCCGAGAGTACGCGCGCACCAGATCGTCGGTGATCGTGAGCGAGCGTTCGACCGTGTCGCTCATTCCGGCGTCCCGAGGGTCGCGACCGGGGTGAAGGTGACCACTGCGGACCAGACGGGATCGTCGGGCGCGTCCGCCACCGCGACCGCCGTCTCCACGTCGACATAGGTGCGGCCGCGCTTCTCGTAGCGCGCGGTGATCCGGCCCGTGGTGACGAGCTCGACGCCGGCTTCGACGCGACGGTGGCAGCGCAGGTACTGGCGGGTCTGGATCATCGGGTCCGGGCACACCCGGGCGAAGCAGAGCACGGTCAGGTTCGCCGCGATCGGCGGGTACAGCGCGCCCTGCGCGAGGGCCGGGTGATCGACCCCCGCGGCCTTCCAGTAGCGCTCGTTGGCGCCGGGCGAGACCGTCAGGACGAGCGGCCCGAGGACCGTTCCCGCGACGAGATCACGGAAATCGATCGCCTCGCTATGCACTGGTGTGTATTGTATGCGTCATGGCGTATCGGGCTGCCGTCGTCGGCGCGTCAGGGTATACGGGGGCCGAGGCGCTCCGGCTGCTGGCCGGCCACCCGGAGATCGAGGTCGTGCACGTCACGGCCGCCTCGAACGCGGGCGCGCGCATCGCCGACCTGTACCCGTCGCTCACGCCCGAGTACGGCGACGCCGTTCTCGCGCCGCTCGCCGTCGGTGACCTGCGCGGGCTCGACCTCGTGTTCTGCATGCTGCCGCACGGCGCGAGCCAGGACCTCCTCCCCGGGATCCTCGACGACGTCACCCACGTCATCGACCTCGGCGCCGACTTCCGCCTTCCGGCCGACGCGTACGCCCGTTGGTACGGCGAGACCCACCGCGCCCCCGACGTCGTCCGCCGGTTCGCGTACGGCCTCGTCGAGCTCTACCGCGACGACCTCGCGACGCACGCGCACGTCGCCGCGCCCGGCTGCTATCCCGACCGCGGTCAGCCTCGCGTCCGCACCGCTGCTCGCGCTCGGGCTCGTCGAGCCGCGCGTCATCGCGGACGCGGTCTCCGGTGTCTCCGGCGCCGGGCGTGGGCTCAAGACCACGAGCCTGTTCTCGGAGGCGAACGAGAACGTCTCCGCCTACGGGCTTCTCACGCATCGCCACACCGCGGAGATGGAACAGGCGCTGTCGAAGGTCGCGCGCCGGCCGGTCTCCGTGCTGTTCACCCCGCACCTCGTGCCGACGACCCGGGGCATCCTCGCGACCTGTTACGCGTGCCCGCAGGACCGGGGTCTCTCGACCGCGCGCCTGCTCGAGCACTACCGCGATTTCTACGCGGGCGATCCGTGCGTCGTCGTCGTCGACGAACCGTCGGGAACGAAGGCGACCTACGGCGCGAACGTTGCGCACGTGACCGTCCGCTTCGACGAGCGCACCGACACGGTGATCGCGATCGCGGCGGAGGACAACCTGGTGAAAGGCGCTTCGGGACAGATGATCCAAGCCGCGAACCTCCTGCTCGGCCTGCCCGAGACGACGGGCCTGCCGCTCCTCGGGATCCTGCCGTGACGTCGGGCGTCACCGCCGTCCCCGGCTTCGTCGCGGGCGGTCTCGCCTGCGGCATCAAGCCGTCGGGCGATCCCGATCTCGCAATGGTCGCGACCGTCGACGCACAACCGGTCGCGGCCGCGGGCGTGTTCACGACCAACCTGGCCCAGGCCGCGCCCGTCCAGATCTCGAGGCAGCACCTGGCGAACGGCCGCGCGGCCGCGGTCGTGTTGAGCTCCGGGAACGCCAACGCGGCGACGGGCGCCGCCGGACGGCGCGACGCGCAGCGCATGTGCGACCTCACCGCCGCGGGTCTCGCCACGGACAGCGCCGACGTCCTCGTCTGCTCGACCGGGCTCATCGGCATCCCGATGCCGATGGACGCGCTCGAGGTCGGTATCCCGAAGCTGTGCGGTGAGCTCACCGCCGACGGCGGCGGGCGCGCGGCCCGGGCGATGATGACGACCGATACGCAGATGAAGGAAGCCGTCGCCCGCGCCGGCGCGGCCACGATCGGGGGCATGGCGAAGGGCGCGGCGATGCTCTCGCCCGCGATGGCGACGATGCTCGCGGTGGTGACGACCGACGCCGCCGTCGACCATTTCCCGTTGCAACACGCACTGGCCCACGCGGTGAGGGAGAGCTTCGACTGCCTGTCGGTCGACGGCTGCCGCTCGACGAACGACACGGTCCTCGTCCTCGCGAACGGGCGCGCCGGCAGGGTCGACGAGCACGCGTTCACCGAGGCGTTGACCGAAGTGTGCGCCTCGCTGGCCGAACAGATGGCGCGCGACGCGGAAGGGGCGACCAAGTTCGTGCGGGTCCGCGTGGTCGGCGCCCGCTCGATCGCGGAGGCACACGTCGCGGCGCGCGCCGTCGCGAACAGCCAGCTCGTCCAGTGCTCGCTCAACGGCAACGACCCCTACTGGGGCCGGGTGCTGTCGGAGCTCGGCGCCAGCGGCGCGTACCTCGATCCCGAGCTGGTCGACATCTCCTACAACGGTGTCACCGTGTGTCGCGACGGCATCGCGTGCGCGCACGACGCGGCCGCGATCACGGCCGCGCTCGCCGAGCACGACGTCGAGATCCTCTGCGACCTCCGCCAGGCCCACGGCGAGGCGACGGTCCTCACCACGGACCTCTCCCACGCGTACATCGACGAGAACCGGCGCACGTCGTGACCGAGATCGGCGATTTCGCAGCGCGCGTCAGAGGACGCGGGCGAGAAGGCGCACATTCTCGCCGAGGCCCTGCCGTACATCCGGGAGTTCTCGGGCCGGACCGTCGTCATCAAGTACGGCGGCCACGCGATGGAGAACGAGGAGCTCGCCGAGTTGTTCGCCACCGACGTGGTGTTGATGCGTCTCGTCGGCATGAACCCCGTGGTCGTCCACGGTGGCGGCCCGCAGATCACCGACCTCATGCGCCGGTTGGGCAAGGAACCCGAGTTCGTCGACGGCCGGCGCGTCACCGACGCCGAGACGATCGACATCGTGCGCATGGCGCTGGTCGGCAAGGTGAACCGCGAGATCGTCGCGATGGTCAACCGCCTCGGTTCGTACGCGGTCGGGCTGTCGGGCGAGGACGCGGGGCTCATCCGGGTCGACCAGCGCGACCCGCGCCTCGGGTTCGTCGGCGACGTGCGCGCGATCGACCCGACGATGGTGCACCGCCTGCTGCGCGAAGAGCTGATCCCCGTCATCGCGACGATCGGTGTCGACGACGCAGGCCAGGCGTACAACATCAACGCCGACACCGTCGCCGGCGCGATCGCCGAGGCGCTCGACGCCGAGAAGCTCGTCTATCTCACCGATGTCGCGGGCGTGTACGCCGACTGGCCCGACGAGTCGACCCTGATCTCGCGGGTCGACGTCGACGGCCTCGAAAAGCTGATCGCCGACGGCAAGGCTTCGGAGGGCATGATCCCGAAGCTCGAATCGTGCGTGTCGGCGCTGCGCAACGGTGTGCGGCGCGCGCACATCCTCGACGGGCGGCTGCCGCACGCGTCTGCTGCTCGAATTCTTCACCCGGGAAGGCGTCGGAACCATGGTGCACACATGAGCACGCTCGCGGAGTTGCAGGCGCTCGACGCCGCCAACGTGATGCAGACCTACGGCCGCCTGCCGGTCGCGTTCGTACGCGGCGCCGGCACCAAGCTGTGGGACAGCGAGGGCAAGGAGTACCTCGACTTCCTGACAGGGCTGGCGGTGACGTCGCTCGGCCACGCGCACCCCGAGGTCGCGGCGGCGATCGCCGACCAGGCCGCGACGCTGCTTCACGTCTCGAACCTGTACTACAACGACCTCCAACCCAAGGTCGCGGCGCGCCTGAACGCGCTGCTCGGTGGCGACGGTCGCGTGTTCTTCTGCAACTCGGGTGCGGAGGCGAACGAGTGCGCGATCAAGCTCGCCCGCCGTTACGGCCAGCGCAACGGCGGACCGGAACGGTTCCACGTGCTGAGTGCGTACGGGTCGTTCCACGGTCGCACGCTCACGACGCTCGCCGCGACTGGTCAGCCGCAGAAACAGGAGACCTTCCAACCGCTCCCCGAAGGGTTCCGGCAGGTCGCGTTCGACGACCTCGACGCGCTCGCGATCGCCTTGGACGAGCGGGTCGCGGCGGTGCTGCTCGAGCCCGTGCAGGGCGAAGGGGGCGTGAACCCGGCCTCGACCGAATACCTCCACGGCGTACGCGAGCTGTGCGACGAACGCGAGGCGCTGCTCATCATCGACGAGGTGCAGACCGGGCTCGGCCGCACCGGTCGCTGGTTCGGCTTCGAGCACTCCGGCATCGCGGCCCGACGTGGTGACGATGGCGAAAGCGCTCGGCAACGGCGTCCCGATCGGCGCGTGCTGGGCGCGCGCCGACGTCGCGGCCGCGTTCGCGCCCGGCGACCACGCCACGACGTTCGGCGGCCAGCCGCTCGCGGCCCGGGCCGCGCTCGGCGGTGCTCGAGGTGATGGAACGCGAACGTGTGCCCGAGCGCGGCGGCGTGTGCCGGCGCCCGGCTCGTCGAGGCGCTCGCCAAGCTCGACGGCGTGGCGGAGGTGCGCGGCGCCGGATTGCTGATCGCGGCCGAGCTCGCGCCCACCGACGCGCGCGAGGTCGCGCAGAAGTGCCTCGATCTCGGCCTGGTCGTCAACGCGGTGACGCCGAGCGCGTTGCGGCTCGCGCCACCACTGCTCGTCTCGGACGCGGAGATCGACGACGCGGTCGCGCGGGTCGCGGAGGCGCTGCGATGACCGCGCACCTCCTCGAAGTCGACGACCTCGACCCCGTCCGCTTCGGGCGGATCCTCGACGACGCGATCGCCTGGAAGTCCGATACCGCGGCCATCCCGGCGGTGCTCGCCGGGAAGGGCGTCGCCGCGATCTTCCAGAAGCCGTCGGCCCGCACCCGCGTGTCCATCGAGATGGCCGCCGCGACGCTCGGCGGCCATCCCATCTACATTCGCAACGAAGAGGTGAATCTCGACGTCCGCGAGTCGGTGGAGGACGTCGCCCGCACGATGGCGTCGATGTGCGCCGTCATCGCGGCCGCGCGTCTTCGACCACCACACCCTCGAACGGATGGTCGCGGTCGTCGACGTTCCGGTGGTCAACCTGCTCTCCGACGCCGCGCACCCGTGCCAGGCCCTTGCCGACCTCCTGACGTTGCGTGAGCACTTCGGAACGGTCGAGGGCCGGCGGATCGCGTTCGTCGGTGACGGGAACAACGTCGCCGCCTCGCTCGCCTACGCGGCGGCGCTGTCGGGTGTCGAGCTCGCGGTCGCGTCGCCGGAGGGCTACGAGCTCGAGGCGCACGTCGTCGATCGCGCCCGGAATCTCGGCGGCGCGGTCGAGCTCTCCAACGACCCCTACGAGGCCGTGCGCGGTGCCGACGCGATCTACACCGACGTCTGGACGTCGATGGGTCAAGAAGACGAGCGTGAGGAACGGCTCCGGGCGTTCGCGGGCTGGACGGTCGACGCCGCGCTCATGCAAGCCGCGCACGCCGACGCCGTCTTCATGCATTGCCTCCCCGCGCACCGGGGCGAAGAGGTGTCCGAAGCGGTCATCGAAGGCCCGCAGTCGGTCGTCTGGCAGCAGGCCGGCAACCGGATGCACTCGGCGCGCGCGCTGCTCGTCGACCTCCTGGAGCAGGGCTGATGTCGCAACTCGGCAAACCGCAACGCCAGCACCGCATCCTGCGGATGCTGGAGGACCAGCCGATCTCGAGCCAGGCCCAGCTCGTGCAGCTCCTCGAGGCCGACGGCATCGTCGCGACCCAGGCGACGGTGAGCCGCGACCTCGAGGACCTCGGGGCGGTGAAGGTCCGAATCCCGGGCGGCGCGATGGCGTACGCGATCCCCGAGTACACGCGCGAACGCGCGCCGTCGGACGACCACCTGAAACGGCTGATGAGCGAGTTCGTGGTAGAGGTCGCGCACAGCGCCAATCTCGTCGTCCTGCGCACCCCTCCCGGGAGCGCGCACGTGGTTGCGTCGGCGCTCGACCGGGCCTCGCTCGCGGCGACGCTCGGTACGGTCGCGGGCGACGACACCGTGCTCGTGGTGTGCAACGAATCCGTCGGTGGCGCCGCGGTCGCCGCCGAGCTCGCCGGCCTCGCCGGACTCTGACAAGGGAGATCATCGTGGCCAAGCGGGTCGTGCTCGCATACTCGGGAGGGCTCGACACCTCCATCGCCGTGCGCTGGATGCGCGAGGAGTGGGGCGTCGAGGTCATCGCGTGCGCCGTCGACGTCGGCCAGATGAACCCGGGCGAAGAGGACATGATCCGCGAGCGGGCCGCGGCCGCGGGTGCGGTCGAGACCGAGATCATCGACGCCCGCGACCAGTTCGCGCGCGACTTCCTCGTTCCGGCACTGCAGGCGAACGCGCTCTACGAGGGCAAGTACCCGCTCGTCTCCGCGCTGTCGCGCCCGGTGATCGTCGAGCACCTGGTCGCGTCGGCGCGCCGCCACGGCGCCCACGCGATCGGTCACGGCTGCACCGGCAAGGGCAACGACCAGGTGCGCTTCGAGGTGTCGTCGCGTGTCCTCGCCCCCGACCTCGACGTCATGGCGCCCGTGCGCGGTCTGGGGCCTCACCCGGGCCGACTGCATCGAGCTCGCCGAGAAGTGGGAGATCCCGATCTCGGCGTCGAAGGAGAAGCTGTATTCGATCGACGAGAACATGTGGGGCCGCGCGATCGAGTGCGGGGTGCTCGAGAACCCGTGGTCGGCCGCGCCCGAGGACCCGTTCACGCTCACCCGCAGCGACCAAGGACGCGCCCACGGAACGGTCCGAGATCGTGGTGGCCTTCGACAAGGGCGTCCCCGTTGCGCTCGACGGCACGTCGATGGGGCTGGTCGAGCTGATCGAGCGCCTCGGCCGCACGGTCGGCGACTACGGCTGGGGCCGCATCGACATGGTCGAGAACCGGCGGGTCGGCATCAAGAGCCGCGAGGTCTACGAGTGCCCCGCGTCGCTCGCCCTGATCCTCGCCCACAAGGACCTCGAGGGCATCACGCTCGAGCGCGACCTCGCGCGCGAGAAGCAGCGGGTCGAGATCCGCGTCGCCGAGCTCGATCTACGACGGCATGTGGCACACGCCGCTCATGCGCGCGCTCGGGCGCGTTCGTCGACTCGACCCAGGAGCACGTCACCGGCGAGGTGCGGCTCCGGCTCGAGCCCGGCCGGTGCGACGCGGTGGGCCGGCGCGCGCCCCGCGGCCTGTACGACCACGACCTCGCGACCTACGACGCCGAGCGACGCGTTCCGCCACCAGGACTCCGAGGGCTTCGTTCGCCTGTGGGGACTCTCGGCCGAGACCTGGTCGCGCCGCCAGGGTCCGGGCGCGTCGTGAGCCAGAACGAACCGGCGACCGGACGTCCGCTCTGGCACGGCCGGTTCGGCGAGGGCCCGGCCGACGAGCTCCTGGCGTTCACCGTCAGCCTGCCCTTCGACCGGCGTCTCGCGGGCGACGACCTGACCGGTTCGCGCGCGCACGTGCAGATGCTCGCCCGGGTCGGTCTGCTGACCGACGACGAACGCGGGGTGGTCATCGCCGCGCTCGACCGCGTCGAGGATGAGCTCGCTGACGGCACGTTCGTGTTCGTGCCGACCGACGAGGACATCCACACCGCGATCGAACGACGCGTCACCGAGATCGCGGGCGCGGCCGGGGCGAAGCTGCACACGGGCCGGAGCCGCAACGACCAGGTCGCGCTCGACCTGCGCCTCTACCTGCGGCGCGAAGGCCGCGCGGTCGCGGCGCGGATCCACGAGCTCCAGCAGGTGCTCCTGCGGCGGGCGGGGGAGTCGACCGAGATCGCGCTCCCCGGCTACACGCACCTACAGCGGGCCCAGCCCGTGCTGCTCGCGCACCATCTGCTCGCGCACTTCTGGGCGCTGGCGCGTGACGTCGACCGCTGGCGCGACTGCCTCGAACGCGCCGACGTGTCGCCGCTCGGCGCGGGCGCGCTCGCCGGATCGAGCCTGCCCCTCGATCCTGCGTCGGTCGCGAGCGCGCTCGAGTTCGGCGCAGGCGTTCGAGAACTCGCTCGACGCGGTCTCCGACCGCGACTTCGTCGCGGAGGCGCTGTTCGTCGCCGCGCTCACCCAGGTGCACCTCTCGCGCCTCGGGCGAGGAGATCGTGCTCTGGTCGACGGACGAGTTCGGGTTCATGCGTCTCGCCGACGCGTACGCGACCGGGTCTTCGATGCTGCCGCAGAAGAAGAACCCCGACATCGCCGAGCTGGCGCGCGGCAAGGCGGGCCGGCTCATCGGCGACCTCACCGGCTTCCTCGCCACGCTCAAGTCGCTGCCGCTCGCGTACAACCGCGATCTCCAAGAGGACAAGGAGCCGCTCTTCGACGCGCTCGACACGTGCGCGCTCTCGCTGAGCGCGCTCGCGGGCCTGATGTCGACGCGCGACCTTCGTCGACACCGCGATGACCGCGGGCGCCGACAGCCCGTTCAACGCCGCGACCGACATCGCCGAGCACCTCGTGCGCGGCGGCGTCCCGTTCCGCGACGCGCACGCGATCGTGGGCGCGGTGGTCCGCCAGTCGGTCGAGCGCGGCGTCCCGCTCGAGGAGCTCGTGTCGAACGATCCCCGGCTCGGTCCGGACTACCTCGTCGTTCCTCGAACCCGGGAGCGCGGTGCGCCGCCGGACGACGCCGGGCGGCGCCGGTCCCGAGCCCGTCGGCGCGCGAGCTGGTGCTGGCCCGGGAACGGATCGACCGCCAACAGACGTGGCTCGCGCACGCACGCTGACGCGGCGCTTCTTCGACCGCGACGCGCTCGACGGTCGCGCCCGAGCTGCTCAACAAGGTCCTGTCGGGGCAACGGTGTCGCGGCGCGGCTCGTCGAGGTCGAGGCGTACCGCGCCGACCTCGATCCCGGGCAGCCACGCGTACCGCGGGCGCACGCCCCGCAACGCGTCGATGTTCGCCGAGCCCGGGACGCTCTACGTGTACTTCAGCTACGGCAACCACTGGTGCATGAATGCGGTGTGCGGACCGGGGGAGCAGGCGCACGCGGTGCTGCTCCGCGCGCGGCCGCCCCGCTCGCCGGCCTCGACG
The DNA here is from genome assembly GCA_963829195.1 of uncultured Actinomycetes bacterium. Lineage (GTDB taxonomy): Bacteria > Actinomycetota > Acidimicrobiia > IMCC26256 > PALSA-610 > PALSA-610. The sequence goes on along the minus strand of CAWHHS010000004.1, from coordinate 67,917 downwards.
TGATGCGCGCCCGTCGCGCCGAAGGCGGCACGGGATCGCGACCTGACCGCGGGTCCCGGACGGCTCGGCCAGGCGTTCGCCGCCGACCGCGCGCTCGACGGCACGAGCCTGCTCCGCGGCCCGCTGCGCATCGTCGACGACGGCACCCCGCCGCCGGCACGTCCGGGCGTGTCGGCGCGCATCGGCCTCGCGGCCGGCAAGGGCGAGGACCTGCCGTACCGCTTCTACGTGCCCGGCGACCCCAACATCAGCCGCCCCCCACGCTGACCCGCCCCCAGAACCCTGCCAACTGTTCGCTGGGAAATGGGCGCCACGCGCCCAAAATCCAGCGGACGCGCAGAACCGCGGCGGTTTCCACCAACAGCCCTCGGAGTTTCCGGGCTCAGGGGAAGCGGGCGCCGATCCAGTCGGCGACGATCTGCATCGCCTCGGGCCGATGACCCTCGAGGTAGTGCGGCGCGCCCTTCATCTCGACGTACGTGACGTCGTCGGAGCCGGCCGCGTCGGCGATCTCCCGGGCCTGGCGGATCCGGATCTCGGTGTCCGCGGTGGCGATGGACGACGAGCACCGGCACGTGCACGTCGGGCATCGTGGTCGCGAGCCGCGCCTTCGACGACGCCGACCACGTCGACAGCCAACCCCGCGTCGTCATCGTGCGGGCGAGACCGCCCCACCCGTAGTTCGCGTCGAACGGATCGGGGAAGGCGAACAGCGATCCGAGCGGACGGTCGTCGGGCTCGATGCGCGAGGTCGAGGTACGCGGGGTTGGCGAGGGTGCGGTAGATCGTGAAGTAGTCGAGGTGGACGGCCCGCTTGCGCAGCCGCCGCCAGTCGTCGCCGCCGCGGTCGACGTGCCGCAACCGCGCGCGGGCGACGGTCGACGCGTCGAGCTGTTCGCGCGCCCACGCGTCGATGCGCGTCGACCCGTGCCCGCTGCCCGGCGCAGTACCGCGTCGAGCCAGTCCGGATCGTACGAACACGGTTCGGGCCACGGCCGCCAACCGTTCGCGGGGTCGTACATGTCGAGCTCGGGGATCACCGAGGTCGGATCGTTCTCGTCCGCGACCGACGGGTCGATCGACTGCAGCATGAACTCGCCCTCGCCGGGGTGGGCGGCAACGCCGATCCACGCGTCGCCGCAGCCGTGCTCGGTGTGCGCGAGCGCCGATCAGCGAGCCGCCGCCGCTGTTCCCGAAGAGCACGACCGCGTCCGCGCCGCGTCCCTTCACCCATGTCGACCGCCGCGGCGACGTCGCGGGCGGCCAGCTCGTGGCAGGCAGTCGGTGTCGTTGTTGAGGTAGCGCGTCGCGAACCCGAGGACGGCGTAACCGGCGGCCGCGAGCAGCGGGCACGCGTAGTGCACCGAGAAGTCGGCCCGGGGATGGGTGAGCACGACCGCGGTGTGCCACGCGCGGCCCGCGGGCGGAGTCCAGAACAACCCGCGCACGAGCGCGCCGTCGTCGGTGACGATACGGACGGGCTCACGCGGGATGTCGACGCGGGGATCGTCCTCGGCGAGGGGCCAGAAGCCGAGCCCCGCCGGGCGCGGGTCTCCCCGGAAGGGGTCGCTCATGAGCGGATAGGTTGGCGCACCGTGGCGCGTTTGACGAGTCGGAGCCGCAGCGTCGACGGCAAGGTCGTGCTCGTCACCGGCGCCGCGAGCGGCATGGGCCGTGCGATCGCGCACCTCTTCGCCGACGAGGGCGCGCGCGTCGCCGTCACCGACCGAAGCTCGGGGTGTCGAGCCGGTCGTCGGCCGAGATCGCGGCCGCGGCCGGCGACGCGGCCGGCTGGACCCTCGACGTCACCGATGCCGACGCGATCGCGCAGCGTTGTCGACGAGGTCGTCGCGGCAGCCTCGGACCGGTCGACATCCTGGTCAACGACGCCGGGGTCAGCATCCCGGTCGAGATCACCGGCGACGATTTCGAGCAGCGCCTGGGCGACGACGCTCGCGGTCAACCTGACCGCGCAGGCGCGCTTGATCCGAGCGTGCGTTCCGCATCCTCGCCCGCGACCGCGCGGGCCGCGTCGTGAACATCGCGTCGACCGAAGGCCTCGGCGCGACGCCGTTCATCAGCCCGTACACCGTGAGCAAGCACGGTGTCGTCGGCCTCACGCGTTCGCTGGCGTGCGAGCTCGGACCGCAGGGGATCACCGTCAACTGCGTGTGTCCGGGGCCGATCCGCACGGGCATGACGGCGCCGATCCCCGACGACGCGAAGGAGCGGTTCGCCCGCCGGCGCGTCCCGTTGCGGCGCTACGGCGACCCCGAGGAGGTCGCGCACATGGTGCTCAACCTCGCGCTCCCGGCCGCCTCGTTCGTCAACGGCGCGGTCATCCCCGTCGACGGCGGCCTCTCCTGCAAGTTCGGGTAGGGCGCTTCGCCGGCGACGGGCCGGGGTACATGGAACGGATGGCAGACAAGCCCGATCCCGAACGTGTGCAGAATCGCGCCGACGCGCTGCTCCCCGAGGAGCAGGAGGTCGGCAGCGACGACCCGGCCGCGCAGGCCGAGCAGATCCTCGCCGACTCCGACGCCCGCTCCGCCCACCGGGCCCAACCACCGGGCGAGTCCGTGGAGCATCGCCGCTCGCAGGACACGGTCGAGCCGGCCGACGAGGTCCCGGGCGACTGACCGCGCTGCAGCACGGTCGCCGGCACCTCGTTTGTTACCGTCCGGCCGTGGACGTCGACCGCCAGCTGCGCCTCCTGACCGCCAACGCGGTCGACGTCATCTCCGAGCCCGAGCTGCGCACCAAGATCGAGCGCGGCGCGCCGCTGCGGGTGAAGCTCGGCATCGACCCGACCGCCTCCGACATCCATCTCGGCTTCGCGGTCGTCCTGCGCCGGCTGCGCATGTTCCAGGACTGCGGGCACAAGGCCGTGCTGATCATCGGCGACTTCACCGCGATG
>CAWHHS010000004.1:0-60000 GCA_963829195.1 uncultured Actinomycetes bacterium | reverse complement strand
GGGGTGACGCAGGAAGGTAGCTCAACCCGGGCGTTGGTTGTCCCGGGGTAAGCATGTAGGGGGTCCGATAGGCAAATCCGTCGGGCATCAACTCCGAGATGCGATGCCGAGCCGTTTTAGGCGAAGTGAGTGATCCTACGCTGTCGAGAAAAACCTCTAGCGAGTTGACATGGTGCCCGTACCCCAAACCGACGCAGGTGGGCAAGTAGAGAATACTAAGGCGATCGGGAGAACTCTGGTTAAGGAACTCGGCAAACTGCCCCCGTAACTTCGGAAGAAGGGGGGCCTCAGTAGGGTGAAGGACTTCGCGTCCGGAGCTCGAGGAGGCCGCAGAGACCAGGGCCAAGCGACTGTTTACTAAAAACACAGGTGCGTGCGAAGTCGTAAGACGATGTATACGCACTGACGCCTGCCCGGTGCCGGAAGGTTACGGGGAAGGGTTAGTTCCTTCGGGAGCGAAGCTCTGAACCTAAGCCCCGGTAAACGGCGGCCGTAACTATAACGGTCCTAAGGTAGCGAAATTCCTTGTCGGGTAAGTTCCGACCTGCACGAATGGCGTAACGACTTGGCTACTGTCTCAACCAGAGACCCGGCGAAATTGCACGACGAGTAAAGATGCTCGTTTCCCGCGGAAGGACGGAAAGACCCCGTGGACCTTTACTACAACTTGGTATTGGGTTTCGGTATTTGTTGTGTAGGATAGGTGGGAGTCTGGGAAGCTGGGGCGTCAGCCTCGGTGGAGACAACGTTGAAATACCACCCTGCAGATATTGGAGCTCTAACTTAGGTCCGTTATCCGGATCGAGGACAGTGACAGGTGGGTAGTTTGACTGGGGCGGTCGCCTCCTAAAGTGTAACGGAGGCGCCCAAAGGTTCCCTCAGCCTGGTTGGCCATCAGGCGTCGAGTGCAAAGACACAAGGGAGCTTGACTGCGAGACCAACAAGTCGAGCAGGTGCGAAAGCAGGGCTTAGTGACCCGGCCATGGCATGTGGAAGCGTGGTCGATCAACGGATAAAAGGTACCCCGGGGATAACAGGCTTATCTTGCCCAAGAGTCCACATCGACGGCAAGGTTTGGCACCTCGATGTCGGCTCGTCGCATCCTGGGGCTGAAGCAGGTCCCAAGGGTTGGGCTGTTCGCCCATTAAAGCGGTACGCGAGCTGGGTTTAGAACGTCGCGAGACAGTTCGGTCCCTATCCTCCGTGGGCGTAAGAGACTTGAGGAGAGCTGTCCCTAGTACGAGAGGACCGGGACGGACGCAGCTCTCGTGTGCCAGTTGTTTCGCCAGAAGCATGGCTGGTTTGCGACCTGCGGAAGAGATAAGCGCTGAAAGCATCTAAGCGCGAAACTCGCTTCGAGATGAGGTCTCTCACTGCATAAGCAGGTAAGGCCCCTGGTAGACGACCAGGTTGATAGGCCGGAGGTGTACGCACGGCAACGTGTTCAGCCGACCGGTACTAATCGGCCGAGGGCTTGATCGCACTCTTTCTCAAACGTTCGTGCTCGCTATGGAGTTTTCGGGGTTCGCCCGAGAGCTGACATTTGAACCCGGTGACCATGGCGGCGGGGACACACCCGTTCCCATTCCGAACACGGCAGTTAAGACCGCCCGCGCCGATGGTACTTGGAGGTAATCCTCCTGGGAGAGTAGGTCGTCGCCGGGTTTTTTCGCTAAGACGAAGACGCCCGCCCATTGTGGCGGGCGTCTTCGCGTACGCTGCATGTCCCCCCACGGAAGCGAATCCGCTGTGAACGATCGCAACCCGCGCCGTCCGAACGACGGCCCCAAGCGCGACCGGCCGCGCCGCGACGGCGCCCGGCGTCCGGCACGCGGCGACAGTGCACGCGGCGACGCGAGAGGCGCCGGCGGAGCGAAGCGCGACCGCGCGCGGCGCGGGCCGCGCGAAGCGCGACTGCCGGGCGGGCGGCGGCGCCGAAGCGCGGGCATCCGGGCACGGCGGCACGCGTCGAGCGTCGAGCCGCGGGCCAGCGAACGCGACGCGGCGACGGGCAGCCGGCGCGGGACGCGCGGCCCGAGCGCGCGACGGTGCACCCGAGCCGCGTGCCGCGGGTCGCGCGGCGCGCGCCGGCGACGCGGCGCGCCGGAGCGACGCGGCGGCGCCCGAGCGCGACGTCCGCGAGCGGCGGCGCGCCGGACGGCGAGGCCGCGGCGCGGGCGCGTCGGCGGCGCGCCGAGGCGCGGTGCGCGCGCCGGGAAGCGGCTCGCGGGCGCGAGCTGCGCCGCGACGGGCCGCAGCGGCGCACGACGCGGCGCGTGCGAAGCGGGCCGGCGGCGATCGCAAGCGCACGTCGCGCAACACCGACGAACGCAACCCGACGCGCAGCAGCGTCGACTACCCGACGCCCAAGTTCCGGCGCAAGAACGAGGAGCGCCGGCGCCGGCGCGCCGCGAGCGCGCGGCCGTCGTTGCGCAAGGTCCGCCGGCCCGCGGCCGCGACCGCGCCGGCGCCGCGGCCCGACGCGGGCCCGCAAGGCGCCGGCCGGCGGCGCCGATCCGGCGCCGCAAGCTGCGCACGACCGAGGCCGGCGACGAGCTCGCCCGCCTCGCGGGCCGCGGCGCGCGTCACGCCCAGACCGAGCTCGCGCGCGCCGCCGAGGCGTTCACGGCCGGACGCGAGCGCGACGCGGCGCGGCTGCTGCGCCCGCTGCGCGACGCCTATCCCGACGCCGGCGCGGTGCGCGAGCTGCTCGGCCTGTGCCAGTACCGGCTCGGTCAGTACGCGGCCGCGACGAAGGAGCTCGAGGCGTTCGTCGAGCTCACCGACTCCGTCGAGCAGCATCCCGGTGCTCATGGACTGCGCCCGTGCGCTCGGGCAAGCACCGCCGAGTCGAGGAGCTGTGGGAGGAGCTCGCGGCGGCGTCGCCGTCGGGCGCGCTCGTCGACCGAGGGTCGCATCGTGCTCGCCGGCGATCGCTCGCCGACCAGGGCCGGCTCACCGAGGCGATCGCCACGCTCGACCGGCGCGGCGGCACGCCGAACCGCGTGCATGGAGCACCACCTGCGGGTCTGGTACGCGCTCGCCGACCTCTACGAGCGCGCGGGCGACATGCCCGAAGGCGCGCGAGCTCTTCCTGCAGATCCGCCGCCAGGACGCGGCGTTCGCCGACGTCGCCGAGCGGCTCGCCGCGCTCGGCTGACCTCGAGTCCGACACGCGGTCGCGATCGTTCGCCGTCACACCCCTCGCCGTAAGCGTCGACAACGCTTCCCCGCACTTCCTCCTGCGAGTCGATCCGGCGCCGCGTCGATGACGCTCGGGCGCCGCGAACCGGGGAGTGCTTCGATGGATGCCGAATCGTTCAACGTCGCCGTCGTGCGGGGGTCTGTTCGAGCCCGCCCGAGGTGCGGGTGCTGCCGTCGAAGCAACGGCTGGCGCAGCTCCAGGTCACGACCCGCGTCGACGGCCGCGCCATGTCGGTGCCGGTCTCGGTGCTCGACCCGCCCGCGTGGGTCGAGGAGCTCGACGCCGGCGACGAGATCGTCGTCCTGGGCGCGGTGCGCCGGCGCTTCTTCCGCGCCGGCGGCGCAACCGCGTCGCGCGTCGAGATCGAGGCCGAGGTGGTCTGCCGGGCGCGGGACCGGCGGCGGTCCCGCGGCCTGCGGCGTCGGGTCGAGACGCTCCTCGAGCGACCTCGCGCCCGTGAACGCGTGCCGCGGCGCGATGACGCCGGGAATCGACCGCCCAAGCCCGGTGCTCGCCAGTCGCGACCGGTACAGTGGCGGCGCGCGCGGCCGATGAACACGCGTGGGTGTCACTCCGATGGCGTGGTGCCGCCCGTGACGCACAGGTACCGAGAAAGCTGGTGGTCAACGGTGACCGTAGAGGCGACCCCGGCCCGTGGAGTGGAGACGCTCGACGAGGTCGTGATCAGGTTCGCGGGGGACTCGGGCGACGGCATGCAGCTCGTCGGCGACCGATTCACCGAGCTGTCGGCGGTGTTCGGCAACGACCTCGCGACCCAGCCCGACTTCCCCGCCGAGATCCGCGCCCCTGCCGGAACGATCGCCGGCGTGTCGGCGTTCCAGGTGCACATCTCCGACCACGACATCGTGACGCCCGGCGACACGCCGAACGTGCTGGTCGCGATGAACCCGGCCGCGCTCGAAGGCGAACCTGCGCGACATGGCGCCGGGCTCGACGTTGTTGATCAACGTCGACACGTTCGAGCAACGCAACCTCGACAAGGCCGGGCTACGCGCAGAACCCGCTGCACGACGACTCGCTCGCCGCGTACCGCGTCTACGAAGTCCCGATGACGTCGATCACCGTCGAGGCGACGAAGCCGCTCGGCGTGAAGCCGCGCGACGCCGAGCGCTCGAAGAACTTCTTCGCCCTCGGGCTCATCTGCTGGATGTACACCCGCCCGACCGAGCCGCTGATCGACTGGATCAAGAAGCGCTTCTCGAACCGCCCGAGGTCTTCGAGGCGAACGTGGCGGCGTTCCGGGCCGGCTACAACTTCGGCGAGACCGCCGAGCTGTTCGACCACGCCTTCCAGGTCAAGCCCGCGCCGCTGGCGCCGGGCGAGTACCGCCAGATCACCGGCAACGTCGCGCTGTCGTACGGGCTGGTCGCGGCCGCGCAGGCGGCGAAGCTCCCGCTCTTCTACGCGTCGTACCCGATCACGCCCGCTTCCGACATCCTGCACGAGCTGTCGAAGTTGAAGAACTTCGGCGTGAAGACGTTGCAGGCCGAGGACGAGATCTCGGCCGCCGGCATCGCGATCGGCGCCGCGTTCGCCGGCAACCTCGCGATCACCGGCACGAGCGGTCCTGGCGTCGACCTGAAGTCGGAGGCGCTCGGGCTCGCGGTGAGCCTCGAGCTGCCGATGATCATCGTCGACGTGCAGCGCGGCGGCCCGTCGACGGGTCTGCCGACGAAGACCGAACAGGCCGACCTGATGCTCGCGATGTACGGCCGCCACGGCGAGGCGCCGATGCCGATCGTCGCCGCGAGCTCGCCGAGCGACTGCTTCGCGGCCGCGTTCGAGGCGGTCCGGATCGCGCTCAAGTACCGCACGCCGGTGATGGTCCTCACCGACGGCTACCTCGCCAACGGCGCCGAGCCGTGGGTCCTCCCCGACGTCGACGCGCTCCCCGACATCTCGGTCGCCGTTCGCGACCGAGCCGAACCACGGCGACGAGTTCTGGCCCTACCTGCGCGACCCGGAGACGCTGGCGCGCCCGTGGGCCATTCCCGGCACGCCCGGCCTGATGCACCGCGTCGGCGGCATCGAGAAGGAAGACGGCACCGGCAACATCAGCTACGAGCCCGGAGAACCACGACAAGATGACGCGGCTGCGGGCCGCGAAGATCGCGGGCATCGCCAACGACATCCCGCTCACCGATCTCGACGATCCCGACGGCGCCGACCTCCTCGTGTTGTCGTGGGGCGGCACGTGGGGCGCGACGACGGAGGCGACCCGCCGGATCCGGGCCCGGGGCAAGAAGATCGCCCACGCGCACCTGCGGCACATGAACCCGTTCCCGCGCGATCTCGGAGAGGTGCTGCACCGGTACTCGAAGGTGCTCGTCCCCGAGCTGAACCTCGGCCAGCTCTCGAAGCTCGTCCGGGCCGAGTACCTCGTCGACGCGCAGAGCTACACGCGGGTGGCGGGCGTGCCCTTCCACGCCGCCGAGATCGAGCACAAGATCCTGGAGATGATGCAGTCGTGAGCGACGGCAACGGCACGAACGGCGACGGCGTGGGCGTGAAGCTCGCCCGCAAGGACTTCCAGTCGGACCAGGAGGTCCGCTGGTGCCCGGGTTGCGGCGACTACGGCATCCTCACCGCGATCCAGCTCCTGCTCCCCGAGACGGGTGTCAAGCCCGAGAACCTCGTGTTCGTGTCCGGGCATCGGCTGCGCGGCCCGGCTGCCGTACTACATGAACACGTACGGCGTGCACAGCATCCACGGCCGCGCGCCGGCGGTCGCGACCGGCGTCGCGCTCGCCCGCCCCGACCTCGACGTCTGGGTCATCGGCGGCGACGGCGACATGCTGTCGATCGGTGGCAACCACCTGATCCACGCGCTGCGGCGCAACGTGAACCTGAAGATCCTGATGTTCAACAACCAGATCTACGGCCTCACGAAGGGTCAGTACTCGCCGACGAGCGAGGTCGGCAAGATCACGAAGTCGACGCCGTTCGGTTCGCTCGACCATCCCGTTCAACCCGGTCTCGATCGCGTTGGGCGCGGAGGCGAGCTTCGTCGCGCGCACCCACGACATGGACCGCAAGCACATGACCGAGACGTTCCGGCGGGCCCACGAGCACAAGGGCTCCGCCTTCGTCGAGGTGTACCAGAACTGCAACGTCTTCAACGACGGTGCGTTCGACACGATCCTCAACAAGGACGCGCGGCCCGACATGCTCATCGACCTGAAGCACGGCGAGCCGGTCCGGTTCGGCAACGACGGTGAGCACGGCGTCGTGATCAACGAGTTCGGTGAGGCGAAGATCGTCGACGTCGCCGAAGTCGGGGTCGACAAGCTCGTCGTGCACGACGAGACGCGGCCCGACCCGTCGCTCGCGTTCGCGTTGTCGCGGCTGGCCGAGCACCCGGAGACGCCGACCCCGGTCGGCGTGTTCCGCGCCGTCGAGCGGGACGCCTACGGCGTGTCGATGCAGCAGCAACTCGCCGACGCGGTCGAGCGCTCGGGTCCCGGCGACCTGCACGCGTTGTTGCGGTCGGCGCCGACCTGGACGGTCGAGTAACCGAGGAACGTCGAACCGCCCCGGCCCCGGCCGGGGGCGCCCGGGCTCAGTCGAGCGTCCGGAACACCATGCCGGTGCGCGGCTTCGGCCAGAAGAACGTCGTCTTCTGCGGCATGCGCACGCGGTCGACCGCCGCGGAGCGGGTCTGGGCCACCGAGACCGGCGAGCAGAGGATCGCGGCGGTCGCGGCGGCCTTGTCGACGAGCGCGGCGACACCGTGCGCGTCGTGCCAGTAGAGCCACGTCGCGTCGGGGAGCCGGGGGACGACCAGCGCCTCGATGACGGCCGCGTCGGTCGCGGCGACGGCCGGATGCTCGCCCGCGAGCGCCTCGGCCCGGGCGGACGCCCGCGGCACCGCGAGCGCGAGGCCGCGGGAGTCGACGAGTCCGAGGCCGCGCTCGGCGCGCATCGCGATCTCGAGCGCGTCGACACCTTCGGGCGTGTTCGGGCCCGCGTCGCGGACGTCGAACGCGTCGGCGAGCGCGGCCCGGAGATCGGTGCCGGGCGCCGGTTCGATGAGGCGGTGGATCGGCTCGATGCACAGCTCGTCGTCGACGAGCTCGACGACGAACGTCAGGATCGCGTCGGCCCCGCCGGGCTCGGTACCGGCGGCCCGGAGCTCGTTGCGGTAGTTGAGCGCCGTCTCGAACCGGTGGTGCCCGTCGGCCAGGACGAGCGGCGCGCCGCCGACGACCCGGCCGATCGCGGCGATGGTCCCGGCGTCGTCGATCGCCGCGATCTCGTGGGTGACACCGTCGGGATCGACGCATCCGGCCAGCGGGGTCGCGCCGCTCGAGGAGCGCGGTGAGGCCCGACCCGAGCGTGAGACCCCAGATCGGGTCGACGTTGACGCGCATCGCCCGCAGCAGCGCGAGGCGATCGGACTTCGCCTTCGGCAGCGTGCGCTCGTGCGGGAGGACGTCGTCGTCGCCGGGTTCGGGGAGGGTCAGCGCACCGAGCACCCCGCGGGTATGGCGCCGGACACCGTGCGGGTCCGTGAACTGCATCCGGTACGCGTAGAGGCGGGGCGCGGGATCCCGGACGAGCACGCCCGCGGCCTGCCACGCCGCGAACGTCTCCGCGGCCCGGGCGTACCGGTCACCCTCGGTCGTCTCGTCGCGCGGGAGGATCAGCCGGACGGAGTTGTGCTCGTCGGTGGCCTCGAGGGTGGCGCGCAGGTCGTCGTCGACGACGTCGTAGGGTGGAGCGACGAGCGCGGCGAGCGTGTCGGCAGTGCCCTGGTACCGGACACCGGCAAACGGCGAGAAGTCGGCCACGTGGCGCTCCGGGTTCCGGGGATGCTCGGGAATGCGATTGGGTTGTACCACAGGCAAACCCCCGAATCGCCAAAGGAGGCGAACCGCATGTCATTCTCCGACCGCCACGACGCCTACACCGCATTCTCCGAGGGCATGCGGCTCCTCGCCGACGACAACGCCCACGCGGCCGTCATCGCCCTCGAGCAGGCCCGTGCCCTCGAGCCCGCGAAGAGCTCCGTACGCGAGGCGCTCGCCGCGCGCGTACTTCCGCACCGGCCGTTTCGCCGCCGCGGAGCAGGAGTTCATCGCGACGCTCGACATCGAGCCCGTCAACGACTACGCGCAGTTCGGTGTCGGCTTGTGCCGGCTCCGGGCCGGCGACCGTGCCCGGGCCCGCGGCCACCTCCGCCTCGCGACGGTGATGCGGCCCGACAATCGCCGACTACCGGGCCGCGCTCGAGCGCGTCATCGACGCCGACGCGCCGAGTCCGCCCACCGGACCCGAGCCCGGGACCGCTGCGACCGCCTTCGGGCGGCCGGAGCGCGCGGCGCCCGATCCCGACGCGTCGTGAGCGCGGGCGGCGGGGTGGACCGTCCGGTCGTCTGCTGCGACCTGGACGGTGTCGTCTGGCGCGGCGAGACCGCGATCGCGGGTTCGGCCACCGGCGTGACCGAGCTGCGCGCGGCCGGGCTGCGGGTCGTGTTCCTGACCAACAACTCGAGCGGCCGGGTACGCGACAACGTGGCCCGGCTCGCGGCGGCCGGCGTGACCGCCGAGCCCGACGACCTCGCGACGCAGCGCGCAGGCCGCCGCCGCGCTCCTCGCCTCGGACCGCGCCTCGACCGGGGCGCGGGTGCTGGCGTGCGCGGGCCCGGGTGTCGTGGAAGCGCTCGAAGCGCAGGGGTTCGAGGTCGTCGACGACGTGTCGGCGCGGCCGGCGGCCGTCGTCGTCGGCTGGCATCGCGATTTCGACTTCGAGCGCCTGCGCCGCGCGGCCGACGCCGTGCGGGCCGGCGCGCGCTTCGTCGCCACGAACCTCGACCCGACCTACCCGGGGAGCGAGGGCCTGTTACCCGGCGCGGGTGCGCTCGTCGCCGCGGTCGCGACCGCGGGCGGTCGCCGTCCCGAGGTGGCGGGCAAGCCCGAGCCCGCGATGGCCGCGCTGGTACGCGCCCGCTACGCCGAGCCGGTCGTCATGATCGGTGACCGCCCGTCGACCGACGGCGATTTCGCCGCCGCCCTCGGGGTTCCGTTCGCGCTCGTGCTCTCGGGGGTGGCCGGTACCGCCGGCGAGGAACCGGTTCCCGACCCGCCGCCCGCGTTCGTCGCGCGCCGACCTCGGCGCGCTCGCACCGATGTTGGCGCGCGCGTTCGGGCGAGTCGCCGACGCTCAGTAGCCGGCGCGGGGCACCGGCGCGCGCCGCGGGAATCCGCGGGTGCGCGCCAGGACGAAGGCGACGAGCATGCCGAACACGAAACCGCCGACGTGCGCGAGCGTCGCGATGCCGCTCGACGACTGCGTGAACAACTGCAGCACGAACCAGAGCCCGAGCATGACGATCGCGGGCAGGCGCACGGGGAGGAAGATCAGCGCGATCGGGACCAGCGTGAGGACGCGGGCGCGCGGGAACCAGACGATGTACGCGCCCATCACGACCGCGATCGCGCCCGACGCGCCGAGGAAGGGTGCAGCCGAGCCGAGATTGCCGGCGATGTGGACGGCGGACGCGACCAGGCCGCCGACGAGATAGAGCACGAGGAACCAGAACGGGCCGAGTTGGTCCTCGACGTTGTTCCCGAAGATCCACAGGAACAACATGTTCCCCAGCACGTGCAGGATCGACGCGTGGAGGAACATCGAGAAGAAGACACCGAGCCAGACGTTCTTGGCCGGGAAGCCGGTCTCGGGTCGCGAGATGCCCTCGACCGGAACCGCGCACGACGTGTCGGCTCGAGCCCCGTCCGGGACGAACTCGACCGGTTTGCCGGTGTGGACCTCGCACGGCACCCCCGACCACCGGTATTCGAAGAGCGCCTCGGCGTTGGCGTCCTTCGGGCGCTGGACCCCGAAATAGATCGCGAGGTTGACGAGGATCAGCAGGATCGTCACGACGGCCCGCCGGGAGGTCGGGTTCTCGTCGCGGAGCGGGATCACGGGCGGACCCTAGTAACGGTGCCGGGGCCGATCTCGCGGTCGGTTCGATCCCGCACGCCCTAGGCTCTCCGACCGAACGCCGGTTGCGTGCACTCCGCGCGCCCCGCATCGAGAGGCAACGCCCATGCCGCCGAAGATCCCGACGATGCCACAGCCATCCGACTGGAGGCGGGTCCTCGAGACCGGAATGGAGTTCACCGAACTTCGCCGCTCGCAGGCCCGCTCGATCGTCTCCGACCTCGTCGCCCAGGGCCACATCGCCCGCGACCAGATGGGCGCGGCCGTCGACGAGGTGATCGAGATCAGCCGGCGCCGCAGCGAGGATCTGCGCCGGGTCGTGCAGAAGGAGGTCCAGCGCCAGCTCGGTTCGCTCGGCCTCGCGACCAAGGCTGACTTGAAGGCGCTCGAACGCAGGATCAACCGGGCCAACCGCGAGACCAAGAAGAGCGCATCGACGAAGAAGTCCTCCTCCAAGAAGTCGGCGTCGAAATCGGCGTCCAAGGCGGGCTGACGGCCGCGTGCGACGACGGCTCGACGTCGAGCTCGTGCGGCGCGGCCTCGTGCCCAGCCGGACGCGCGCCGTGGAGGCGATCGACGCGGGCCGCGTGCTCGTCGGCGGCGCGCCGGCATCCACCGCGGCGCGCCAGGTCGACGGGGGAGAAGCGATCGCGCTGCTGGCACCGAGTGGTCCGAGCTACGTGTCGCGCGGGGGCCACAAGCTCGCCGCCGGACTCGACGCGTTCTCGGTCGACGTGCGCGGACGGACCGCGCTCGACGCCGGCGCGTCGACCGGCGGCTTCACCGACTGCCTCCTGCAACGGGGCGCGGTCCACGTGTTCGCGGTCGACGTCGGCCGTTCGCAGCTCGCGTGGTCGCTCCGGCAGGACGCACGGGTCTCGGTGATGGAGCGGACGAACATCCGCGACATCGAACCCGGGACGCTGCAACCCACTCCGGACGTCTGCGTCGCCGACCTCTCGTTCATCTCGCTGCGGACCGTCGCCGCGCAGCTCGTGGCGCTCACGACCGAGCGCGCCGACTTCGTCCTCCTCGTGAAGCCGCAGTACGAAGCGGGCCGCGCCCGGGTCGGGCGGCGCGGCATCGTCCGCGACCCGGACGTGCACGCGGCCGTGCTCGCCGAGGTCGTCGCCGGACTGGATTCGGCGGGTCTCGGTGTCGGCGCGGCCACGCCCTCGCCGCTGCGGGGCGCGGACGGGAACGTCGAGTTCCTCGTCCACGCGCGCCGGGGTGCGGCCACCGTCACACCCTCCGAGTTAGATGACGCCGTGCGACGTGCGCAGGAGTCCGGATGACCGACCCGTCGGGCCGCGACAACGACTCGGCAACCCGGGTGGTCGGCCTCGTTCCCCACGGCGACCGTCCCGTCGCGCTCGACCTCGCGGTCCGCGCGGCCGACTGGCTGGTCGCGCACGGCGTGGACGTGCGCGTCCCCACCGCGCTCGGCGCGCGGCGGGCTCGCCGCCTACGCGACCGCGGCCGAGGAATTCGCGGCCGGTCTCGATCTGGCGATCTCGCTCGGCGGCGACGGGACGATGCTGTACGCGGTGCAGCTCGTCTACCCCGCGCCGGTACCGGTGATGGGCGTCAACGTCGGCATCCTCGGCTACCTGAGCGAGCTCGAGCCCGACGAGCTCGAGGCGTGGCTGCCGCGGTTGCTCGCCGGTGAGTTCGAGGTGTCGGAACGCGTGATGCTCGCGGTCGACGTGGAGTCGAAGGGCGCTGCGGCCGGCACCTGGTACGCGCTCAACGAAGCCGTGGTCGAGAAGCTGCGATCCGGGCACCTGATCTACCTCGACGTGTCGATCAACGGCAGCGCGTTCACGTCGTACGCGGCCGACGGCCTGATCGTCTCGACGCCGACCGGCAGCACCGCGTACTCGTTCTCCGCCGGCGGACCGATCGCGTCGCCCGACCTGCGCTGCCTGGTGCTGACCCCGATCTCGCCGCACATGCTCTTCGACCGCTCGCTCGTACTCTCCGAGCAGGAGGAGATCGGTTTCGTCGTCAGCAACGGCCGCAACGTCGCGTTGACGATCGACGGCCGCGAGCTGGGCGAGCTCTGCTCGGGCGATCGCGTCCGTTGCCGGGTCGCGCCCGAACCCCTCCGGCTCGTGAGCGTCCGGCCCCGCGACTTCCACCAGATCCTGAAGACCAAGTTCTCGCTCCCGGACCGGTAGGCGGATGCTCTCGGAGCTGCGGGTCGAGAACCTGGGGATCCTCGCCGAGCTGCGGGTCACGTTGGGTCCCGGCCTCACGGTGATCACCGGCGAGACCGGCGCGGGCAAGACGTTGATCGTCGACGCGCTCGACCTGCTCACCGGCGGGCGGGCCGATCCGCTGCTCGTCCGGGAGGGCGCGACGGAGGCGCGGGTCGAGGGCCGCTTCGATGACGGCGACGACGAGATCGTGCTCGCGCGCGTCGTGCCCGCCGACGGCCGTTCGCGCGGCTACGTGAACGGCCGCCTCGCGACCGTTTCCGAGCTCGCCGAGTGCGGCCGGCGGCTCGCCGATCTCCACGGGCAGCACGCGCACCAGTCGCTGCTGGCGCCCGCGGAGCAGCGCGCGCTGCTCGACCGGTTCGCGGGGCCGAAGGCGCAGCACGCGCTCGCGGCATTGCGCGCGGCCCGCACCGACGTGCGCCGCCTCACCGAGGAGCTGGCGGCGTTCGGCGGCGACGAGCGCTCGCGGGCGCGTGAGGTCGACCTGCTCCGTTACCAGGTCGACGAGATCGGCGCCGCGGGCATCGCCGACGCGGACGAGGACGACCGGCTGCTGAAGGAGTCGGAGCTGCTCGCCGACGCCGAGGCACACCGCGAGGCCCTCGCGACCGCGTACCGCGAGCTCGAAGGCGCGGGCGAGGACTCGCTGGGCGTGGCCGTCGCCGCGCTCTCGGGACGCGAGCCGTTCGCGGCGCTGTCGGAACGCCTGCGGCTGCTGCAAGCCGAGGTCCAGGAGGTCGCGCACGACGTGCGCACGACCGAAGAGTCCATCGTCGCCGACCCCGAACGGCTGGAGACGGTGCAGACGCGCCGCGCGCTGCTGCTGGAGTTGAAGCGCAAGTACGGGCCGACGCTCGCCGACGTCGTCGACTACGCGGCCCGGACGCGGGCCCGGCTCGACGAGCTGGAACAGCACGACGCGCGTGCCGCCACGCTCGAGGCGGCGCGCCGCGACGCGCTCGCGGAGGTCGATCGCGCCGGCGCGTGTGCTCTCGAAGGCCCGGCGCGCCGCGGCGCCCAAGCTCGCGGCGGCGGTGACCGGCCACCTGCGCGAGCTCGCGCTGCCGGCCGCGGCGTTCACGATCGAGGTCGCGTCGCCGGCGATTGAAACGGCGACGGCCGACCCGGACGCGATCGGTGAGGACGGCGCCGACGAGGTCACGTTCCTGCTCGCCCCGAACCCGGGCGAGCCCGCGCGGCCGCTCGCCAAGGCCGCGTCGGGTGGCGAGCTCTCGCGGGCGATGCTGGCCCTGCGCGTGGTCCTCTCGGAGGCGCCGCCGACCTTGATCTTCGACGAGGTCGACGCGGGTATCGGAGGCGAGGCCGGCGCGGCCGTCGGGCGAGCGCTCGCCACGTTGGGCGGGCACCACCAGGTGCTCTGCGTCACGCACCTCCCTCAGGTTGCCGCGTTCGCCGACGCGCACGTGCTCGTCGCGAAGGACGAAGTCGACGGGCGGACGATCGCGGGTGCATCGCTCCTGCTCGACGACGCGCGCGTGAACGAGATCTCGCGCATGCTCGCCGGGGTCGGCGGGTCGGCCCACGCCCGCCGGCACGCGCGGCGAGCTCGTGGAACAGTCCGGGCAACTGCGGATCGCGGCGCGCGCCGGCGTGGGCCGGCCGTGAGCGGCGTTGGCGGAAGGCGGTCGTGACGTTGTTCCGGCGTCGCCGGTCGCGCGGTTCGTCCTTGCGGGTCGTCGGCGTCGCCCGGGTCGGGCCCCGCACCAAGGACCTCGCCCGGCGGATCGGCAAGGGCGACATCGCGGTGATCGACCATCGTGACCTCGATCGCATCGCGGCCGAGAGCCTGCTGGCGGCGGGGGTCGCCGCGATCGTGAACGCGGACCAGTCGATCTCCGGTCGCTATCCGAACGGCGGGCCGGAACGCGTCGTCGCGGCGCAGGTCCCGCTGCTCGACGCGGTCGGACCCGCGGTCATGACGAAGGTCCAGGACGGGGAGATCGTCGAGATCCACGACGACGCGCTGTGGCGAGACGGCGAACAGCTCGCCGCGGGCGAGCTGATCACCCCCGCCGCCGTCGACCTCCGCATGGAGGAGGCGCGGCTGCGGATCGGCACCGAGCTGCGGTCCTTCGCGCGCAACACGCTCGAGTTCATCGACGCCGAGGCCGAAGCGGCGTTCGAGCCGCTCCGGCTGCCGCCGCTGAAGACCAAGTTCCGGGGCCGGCAGGCCCTCGTCGTCGTGCGCGGGCTCGACTACGAGCGTGATCTCAAGGCGCTGCGTGCGTACATCCGCGAGTACCACCCCGTGCTCATCGCCGTCGACGGCGGCGCCGACGCGCTGATCGACTCCGGCCGTACCCCCGACATCATCATCGGCGACTTCGATTCGCTCTCGCCCGTCGCCATGCACTGCGGCGCGGAGCTCGTCCACCACGTGCATCCCGATGGCCGCGCACCCGGTGTCGAACGGCTCCAGGCCGCGGGGGTGAGGTACGAGCAGTTCGTGGCCACGGGCACGAGCGAGGACGCCGCGCTCCTGCTCGCGTTCGAGGCCGGCGCGGAGCTGATCGTCGCGGTCGGGACACACGCGACGATGGTCGAGTTCCTCGACAAGGGCCGGCGGGGCATGGCGTCGACCTTCCTGACCCGGCTCCGGCTCGGCCCGGTCCTCGTCGACGCGAAGGGTGTGAGCAGCCTCTACCAGGGGCGGGTCCGCGGCCGCGACATGCTCCTGCTCGTCGTAGCCGCCGTGCTCGCGATGGTCGCGATGGTCTACGCCTCGCACTCGCTGCGGGTCTTCCTCGACGGATTCCGCCTCATCTTCGACGACACGTGGGCGCGCGTGCGCGACTGGTTCTGACGGTGATCAGCTTCCGCTTCCACATCGTCTCGCTGATCGCCGTGTTCCTCGCCCTGGGGCTCGGGATCCTCGTCGGTTCGACCGTCGTCGACCAGGTGATCGTCGACCGGCTCGACAAGGAGATCCGGACCGTCTCCCACGACTCGAACCAGCTCAAGAGCGACAACGGCAAGCTGAGCGCGCAGGTCTCGAATCTCGACGACTTCCTGCGCAAGGCGTCGGCCTACGCCATCGCGCACCGGCTCACCGCGATCCCGGTGGCGATCGTCGCCGAGAAGGGCGTCGATCCCGGCGCGGTGAGCTCCGTGCTGACCGCCGTACGCGCGGCCGGAGCCGACGCGCCCGGCGTGATCTGGCTGACCGACAAGTGGCAACTCGACGAGCCCAAGGACCTGCTCGCCCTGCAGTCCGCGGCGCAGGTGAGCGGGACCGTCGCCGCGTCGCGTGCCGCCGCGTTGCGCGACCTCGCGACGCGGCTCGGGTCCCCGACGAAGGCGAGGGTCAAGCGCACGCGCGACGTGCTCGAGCCGTTGCGGGCCGCGGGCTTCGTCGATCTGACGTCTGGCAAGCGATCCGCGTTCGACGCGTTCCCGGCGGAGCCGGCCCGCATCCTCGTGCTCACCGGTACCGACAGCCACCTCACCGCCACCGACACGATGGTCGACCTCGTGCAGGCAACCCTCGCGGCCGAGGTGCCGACGGTGCTGGGCGAGGTGTACGACCCGCACGGCGGCGCGGTCTCGACCCCCCAGCGCGGGGTCGCGCTCGAACCCGTCCGCGCCCAATCGGCGCTCGCCAAGCACGTGAGCACGTTCGACGACGCCGATCTGCCGCAGGGCGCGTTGACCGCCGTGATCGCACTGGAGCAGAGCGTCCCCGGCCCCGTCGGCCACTACGGCTACGGCGTGGGCGCGTCGGAGGCCCTGCCCGCGTTGCGCCCGTGAGCGTCGTGCTCGGCGTCGTCGTCGGCCTTTTGGCCGTGCGGCTGCTGGTCGGCGCGACCCGCGACCTGCAACGCGCACCCGTGCTCGAGCGCCTCAACCTCAACGGCCGGGCGGTCCCCACCGCGATCGGCGTCCTCGCCGTGGCCGCGGTCGTGCTCGTCGAGGCGGGGAGATCGCTGTTCGGCGCGTTCGGGGTGGGGGATTCGCCCGCCGGCGCGGTGCGGCTGTCGGTGTTGCTCGCCTGCGTCGGATTCGGGCTGCTCGGCCTCCTCGACGACCTCGCCGGCACGCAGGCCGACCACGGGTTCCGGGGCCACCTCGGCGCACTGGTGCACGGGCGCGTGACGACGGGAGCCGTCAAGATCGTCGGCGGGTCCGCGCTGGCGGTCGTGCTCGTGAGCGCGGACGCGGGCGCGGCGTCGGGCGCGCGCGTGGTCGCGGACGCGCTGCTCGTCGCGCTCGCGGCGAATCTGACGAATCTCCTCGATCGCGCGCCCGGACGCGCGATCAAGGTCGGTCTGCTCGCGTGGGTACCGCTCGCGCTCGTCGCGCGCGCGGACAGTGTCGGTGTCGCGATCGCGCCGGTCGTCGGTGCGTTCGCCGGACTGCTCGGTGACGACCTGCGCGAACACGTCATGCTCGGCGATACGGGCGCGAACGTGATCGGCGCGGTGCTCGGTCTCGCGGTCGTCCTCGAATGCGCCCCGACCGTGCGGACCGTCGTACTCGTGGTGCTCGCGGTGCTGACGGGCGCGAGCGAGTGGGTGTCGTTCAGCCGGGTGATCGCCGGGGTTCCCGTCCTGCGCCGACTCGACGAGTTGGGTCGCGGACGGTGACGATCCGTGGGTGATCCACGTGGTTCCGGCACGCGTTCCACCACCCGGGCGGGGCGCGACCTGATCACCGAAAATGGCACAGGTGGGTGCTACCGTCGGCTCGGCGGTGTCGGTGTCTTCCCGAAGGGGCATGTGCGTTGGCAAAGCACGTCTTCGTTACCGGTGGTGTTGCATCGAGCCTCGGCAAGGGCCTCACGGCCTCCTCGCTGGGGCGGCTCCTGAAGAGTCGGGGCCTGCGGGTCACGATGCAGAAGCTCGACCCCTACATCAACGTCGATCCCGGCACGATGAACCCCTTCCAGCACGGCGAGGTGTTCGTCACCGACGACAAGGGCGAGACCGACCTCGATCTCGGGCACTACGAGCGTTTCGTCGACGTTCCGCTCACGCGCCGGTCGAACGCGACGACCGGGTCGATCTACCAGTCGGTCCTCGCCAAGGAGCGCAAGGGCGAATACCTCGGTGAGACCGTGCAGGTCATCCCGCACATCACCAACGAGATCAAGCAACGCATCCTCGCCCTCGCCAACGACGACGTCGACGTCGTGATCACCGAGGTCGGCGGCACCGTCGGCGACATCGAGATCCTGCCCTTCCTCGAGGCGATCCGGCAGTTCCGCAAGGACGTCGGCCGCGAAAACGTCTTCTACGTGCACGTCACGCTCGTGCCCTACATCGGGCCTTCGGGCGAGCAGAAGACGAAGCCGACCCAGCACTCGGTCACCGAACTCCGCGGCCGCGGTATCCAGCCCGACTCGATCGTCTGCCGGAGCGACCGGCCGATCTCGAAGCGCCTGAAGGAGAAGATCTCCGCGCTGTGCGACGTGCCCGAGGCGGGCATCGTCACCGCGGTCGACGCCGACATCCTCTACGAGATCCCGCTCGTGCTCCACGACGAGGGCTTCGACGACTACGTGTGCAAGGTGCTCCACCTCGACCAGCACGAGGTCGACCTCACCGAGTGGACCGCGCTCGTCGATCGTGTGCGCGCGGCCCGCGACGAGGTCCGGATCGGGCTCGTCGGCAAGTACGTCAACCTCCCCGACGCGTACCTCTCGGTCGTCGAGGCGTTGAAGCACGGCGGGTACGCGTGCGGGGCCAACGTCCGCATCGAATGGATCGCGGCCGACGACGCGGAAGGGCTGCTCGCGGAGAGCACGCTCCACGACCTCGACGGGATCGTCGTGCCCGGCGGCTTCGGGATGCGGGGCATCCCGGGCAAGATCGAGGCCGCGGGTTACGCGCGGCGCAACGGGATCCCGTTCCTCGGTCTGTGCCTCGGCCTGCACTGCGCGGTCATCGAGTTCGCACGCGACGTGTGCGGGCTCGAGAACGCCAACAGCTCGGAGTTCGACCCGAGCACGCCGCACCCCGTCATCGACCTGATGGACGAGCAACGGTCGGTCGTCGACATGGGCGGCACGATGCGACTCGGTGCGTACCCCGCGAAGCTGCTGTCCGGCAGCCGCGTGCGCGACATCTACGGTGAGGAGGTCGTGTACGAGCGGCACCGCCACCGTTACGAGCTCAACAACCACTACCGCCAGAAGCTCGAAGAGCACGGCATGGTGCTCTCCGGGATGTCGCCCGACGATCTCCTCGTCGAGTTCATCGAGCTCCCGAAGATGCTGCACCCGTTCTTCGTCGCGACCCAGGCGCACCCCGAGTTCAAGAGCCGGCCGAACCGCCCGCACCCGCTGTTCGCCGCGTTCGTGAGCTCGGCGCTGGAGCGCGCCGACGGCCGCCTGCCGCGGCTGCCCATCGCCGAGACGGCGCCCGCACTCGGGACGTGACCGGATGACGTCACACGGGCCGGCCGCACGCCGCGACGAGTGACGCCGCCATGGCCGACGAGCTCGCGAAGCTGCTCGCCGAACACGACGATTGGCTCGTCGTCGAGCGGGGTCTGGCCACCAATTCGCTGATGGCGTACCGGCGCGACCTGCGGCGCTACGAAGCGTTCCTGCGGGCGCGCAACGAGACCGATCTGGCGCAGATCGGCGAAGACGTCGTGCACGCCTACGTCCACCATCTGGAGACGCTCGAGGACGACGACGGCGGGCGCCGGTTGGCCGCCTCGTCGGTGGCCCGCGCGGTGGTCGCGGTGCGATCCTTTCACCGCTTCTGCGCCCGGGAAGGTTTCGTCGAGCGCGATCCGAGCGCGGAGGTCGGCGCCCCGCGCGTTCCTGCGGGCATCCCGAAAGCGCTCGACGAGGACGAGGTCGACCGGCTGCTGCACGCCGTCACCGGCGACGACCCGCTCGCGCAGCGCGACCGGGCGCTGCTCGAGCTCCTCTATGGCACCGGGATCCGCATCAGCGAGGCCGTCGGCCTCGATCTCGACGATCTCGACCTCGACGACGCGACCCTGCGGGTGATGGGGAAGGGCTCCAAGGAACGGGTGGTGCCGGTCGGGCGGGGGGCCCGCGACGCGATGGCCGCCTACCTCGGCGACGGCCGGCTCGTCCTGCGCCGCGCCCGCGTCCGGCGCACGGTCCGCGACGGCGACGCGGTGGTGCTGAACGCCCGCGGCGGGCGGATCTCGCGGCAATCGTGCTGGACGATCGTGCACCGGGCGGGCCGGCGGGTCGGCCTCGAGGACCGGCTCTCGCCGCACGTCCTCCGCCACTCGTGCGCCACCCACATGCTCGACCACGGCGCCGATCTGCGGGTCGTGCAGGAGCTCCTCGGGCACGCCAGCATCTCGACCACGCAGGTCTACACGAAGGTCTCGCCGGAGCGGCTGCGCGCCGCCTACGACGCTGCGCATCCGCGGGCTCACGCGCTCGCAGGCAGGTCCGGGACGGTCCGGGACCCGGGCGAAACGAGCCGTTCCCGGGGGTAGCATTCGCCCATGACCGAGACGACTCACGCGAGCCGACGCGTCCAGCTGACGGCCGAGCGCGAGCGAGTCAACGGTGAGCTGAGCGCCCTCGGGGTCGACCGCAGCTCGTACGACGAGGGCTTCGCCGACTCGGGCCAGGTGACCGCCGAACGGGGCGAGGTCGACGCGCTCGCGGGATCGCTGCGCGAGACCCTCCTCGAGATCGATGCCGCGCTCGGCAAGCTCGAAGCCGGCACCTACGGGCGCTGCGAGTCGTGCGGCGACGAGATCGCGGAGGCCCGGCTCGAGGCCATGCCCGCCGCGCGGCTGTGCATGGCCTGCGCGTCCAAGCGTCGCTGACCGCTTCCCGACGTGCACCTCGACAGCGTCACCGTCACCTTCTTCGCCGCGCTGATCTTCGCGATCATCCTGCACGAGATCAGTCACGGGGTGGTCGCGAACCTGCTCGGTGACGACACCGCGAAGCGGGCCGGCCGGCTCACGCTGAACCCGATCCCGCACATCGACCCGTTCGGCTCGATCGTGCTCCCCGCGCTCGGCGCGCTCACCGGCGTCCCCGTCATCGGTTGGGCCAAGCCCGTGCCCGTCAACCCGGCGCGGCTGCGCAACGCCCGGCGCGACATGCTCGTCGTCTCGCTCGCCGGACCCGGCACGAACTTCGCTCTGGCCGCGGTTGCGGCCGTCGTCGCCCGTTCGCAGTTCCATCGCAACGGCGCCGACTTCGTCCTGTTCGCCGATCTCCCGCTCCGCGTCCTCGTCCCGTTCCTCTTCGCCGAGGTCAACCTGTTCCTCGGCGTGTTCAACTTCCTGCCGATCCCGCCGCTCGACGGCGCCGCGCTGATCGAACGCGTGCTGCCGCGCGACTGGCTGGCGGGCTGGCACCGCTTCCGCCCCTACGGGATTCTCGTGCTGTTCCTGTTGGCGATCGAGACCAACGTGCTCGGCCGGCTGTTCTCGCCCTTCCTGAACCACCTCGAGCACTTCGTCTTCCGATGACACGGCTCGGCCATCTCGCCGCCCGGTTCTCGGGCTCCTTGCGGGCGCGACCCCTCGGCGCCGATGACCTGTCGTTCGTGCGCACCTCGTTGACTCCCGGTGAGCTCGCGTGCTGGGAGCGACTCGGTCGCGCCGATCGGGCGGAATCGGTCGCGACCGCGTGGGCCGCGACGAGGATGCTCGGGCCCGACGCCGAGCCGCGGTGGGTGGCCGCCGCGCTCCTGCACGACGTGGGGAAGGCCGAGACCTCGCTCGGCACGCTCGCGCGGGCCGGTGCGACCGTTTTGGCCGCATGCGCGGGGCACGATCGGGCCCGCCGCTGGTCCAACGCCGCCGGCCGCTACGTGGGCCACGACGATCTCGGCGCCGAGGCACTCCGCCGGGCCGGCGCCCGCCCCGAGGCCGTGACCTGGGCCGGCGCCCACCACCGGCGGGACCGCTGGCCCGCGACCGGGATACCGCCCGAGATCTGCACGATCCTCGCCGTCGCGGACGGAGAACCCGCGACCAGGTGAACTCCGGCACGAAACGCGCCGATACACGGATGTGCGGCACACCGACTCGTATTTCGTGCGACTCGACGTGCAGCCGCACGCGGACCACGGTTCGGCCGGCGCCCCGTACGACGGGCGGGCCGGGCTCGGCGCGGCGGGGCCGGTCAAACGGCACCGGCGCCGGCGTCGCAGCGGCCGCTCGATGCTCGTCGCGTTGCTGGTCGTCGGGCTCGGCGGTTGGGCCTTCTGGGCCTCGCACCAGCCGGGCGGGGTGTCGGGAACGATCGACAACTGGATCTCGCACGTGCGCGGCGACGTCGCCAACGTCAGCGCCGACCCCGACCTCGCAACGGCCCGGCAGTTCTACGCGGGCCAGTACCTGGCCGTCGAAGTCGTACCCGCGCATGAGCGAGTCGGACCTCGCGGCCGCCGGCATCGGTGTGGGCATCAACATCGACTGGTGCAGCCCGCAGGCGGTCGTCATCCAGGGCGCGGACGGCGGCGGGACGACGAGCTTCCTCCTGCGGTCGGGCCGCGACCTCGGCGGGGTCTTGGGCAAGTACGACTGCCCGGCCGACCTCACGCATCCGACGCCCTGGAAGTAACCGGGCGCGCGCCGCGCTCCGCGTCAGACGGACCGGCGGGGGAGCAGACCGGCCGCCGCCGCCGCGCGGTGCGAGGACCGGTTCGGCGATCGCCTCCGCCGCGTCGGCACCGCGACCGAGGCGGCGGTCCATCTCCGCGGGATCCGCGCCGAGCGCGGCATAGCGTTCCTGCACCGGCCGGAGGAATTCGACGACGGCTTCCGCGACCGTGACCTTGAACACGCCGTACTGCTTGCCGTCGAACTCCTTTTCGACGTCGGCGATGCCGCGCCCGGTGACCGCACCGTAGATCTCGATGAGGTTCGAGACGCCGGGCTTCGCCCCCCGGTCGTGGCGCACCTCGGAGCCCGAGTCGGTGACCGCGGACTTGATCTTCTTCTCGATGGTCTTCGGCGGATCGAGGACGAGGATCGTCCCCTGCGGGGAGTCCTCCGACTTCGACATCTTGCGGTCGGGTCGCTGGAGGTCCATCACCCGCGCCCCGACCGTCGGGAACGTCGCCTTCGGGACGACGAACGTCTCGCCGAAGCGGCTGTTGAACCGGATCGCGACGTCGCGCGCGAGCTCCACGTGCTGACGCTGGTCGTCGCCGACGGGAACCTCGGCGGTCTCGTACAAGAGGATGTCGGAGACCATCAGCACCGGATAGTCGAACAGCCCGACGCTTGCCGACTCCGTGCCCGCTTCGCCCTGTTTCGCGCTCTTGTCCTTGAACTGGGTCATGCGCTTGAGCTCGCCGTAGGTGGCCACGCAGTTGAGGATCCAGGTGAGCTCGGCGTGCGCCCGGACGTGGCTCTGCACGAACAGCAGCGAGCGGGCCTCGTCGAGGCCCGCGGCGGCGAGCAGCGTGGCGAGCCGGCGGGTCGACTCGGTCAGCTCGGCCGGATTCCAGGGCAGGGTCATCGCGTGCAGGTCGACGACGCAGAAGATCGCATGGTGGTCACGGGCCGCCTCGGAACCGGGCGCGGGCTGGCTGTCGACCCAGCGCCGGACCGCGCCGAGGTAGTTCCCCAGGTGCATCTCGCCGCTCGGTTGGATCCCGGAGAACACGCGCGCCATGGGCGGGCACGTTACCGGCCGTCCGCGGCTGCTCCCCGGTGTTTGTGCAGGTGCCCACGCCGTACCACACGCCTGTGATTCGCCGCGGGTAATCTGGCGCGCGTGCCGTACGAGGTTTCGACACCGGTTTTCGAGGGCCCGTTCGACCTCCTGTTGCACCTCATCCTGCGGGAGGAGGTCGACCTCTGGGAGATCTCGCTGGCCCGGATCGTCGACGTCTTCTGCGCCGAGGTCGAGCGGATGGAGCATGTCGATCTCGACATCGCGACCGAGTTCCTCCTGATCGCGGCGACGCTCGTCGAGTTGAAGGCGCGCCGGCTCCTGCCGGGGCGGGAGGACGTCGATCTCGACGAGGAGCTGATGCGCTTCGAGGAGCGCGACCTCCTGCTCGCCCGCCTGCTCGAATGCAAGACCTTCCAGGACGCGGCCCGCGTCATGAACGACCGCCTCCAGTCGGCGAGCCGCTCGGTCGCGCGCACGGCCGGGCCGGAGGAGCCGTTCCGGTCGCTCGCGCCGGATCCCGCTCGAACGGGTCGCGCTCGACGCGTTGCTCGCGGCCGCACGACGCGGGCTCGCGCCGAAGGTCGTCGAAGAAGTCCAGACGATGCACATCGCGCCGATCCGCGCGAGCGTGCGCGACGCGATCGACACGGTGCTCGCGCTGCTGCCCGAACGGGGCGCGGTCCACTTCCGGGAGTTGACCTACGGCGTGCGCGAGAAGCTCGAAGTCATCGTGCGGTTCCTTGCGGTGCTCGAATTGTTCAAGCAGGGCGTCATCGACCTCGAGCAGGTGGAGAGCTTCGGCGACCTGATGGTGCGGCCGCTCGCCGCGGGCGAACGGGTCGCGCTCGACCTGTCGTCGCTCGAGGAATGGGGCGACGAACCCGATGTCCGTCCGGGCGTCGAGACCCGCGTGGAGACGCGCGTCGAGGAGCAGGTGTGAGCGAGCAGGAGACGGTGGTCGACCTCGAAGCGCGCCGGGCGATCGAGGCGATCGTGCTCGCCGCGACCGAGCCCGTGCACCCGACGGTCATGGCCCAGCTGCTCGAGCTTCCCGTCGAGGCGATCGAAGCGGCGTGCACGCAACTCGCGGCCGAGTACGAGGCGCAGGACCGCGGCTTCCAGCTCGCGCGGGTTGCCGGCGGCTACCGGTTCCAGACCCATCCCGATGCGTACGCGTACGTCGAGCGGTTCGTGCTCGACGGCCAGACCGCGCGGCTCTCGGGACCGGCCTTGGAGACGCTGGCGATCATCGCCTACAAGCAGCCCGTCTCGCGTGCACAGCTCTCGGCGATCCGCGGCGTGAACGTCGAAGCGACGTTGAAGACGCTCGTCGCGCGCGGGTACGTCGACGAGATCGGGCACGACCCGACGCCCGGCAACCCGTCGATGTTCGCGACGTCGCGGCTCTTCCTCGAACGCCTCGGTCTCAACTCGCTCGCCGACCTACCGCCGCTCGCCGATTTCGTCCCGGAGTCGTCGGTCGTCGAAGCGCTCGAACGTGGTCTGTTGCTCTCGCCGTCGGAGGAGGCCGCACCGGCCGGCCCCGACGAAACCCCGATCGAGCTCTGATCCCGGTGAACGACGAGGGCGAGCGGCTGCAGAAGGTCCTCGCGCGGGCCGGGGTCGGCTCGCGCCGGACCAACGAGATGCTCATCGCCGAGGGTCGCGTCACCGTGAACGGCGAGGTCGCCGTGCTCGGCCGCCGCGTCGACATCGCGACCGACCGCGTCGCGCTCGACGGCATCCCGGTGGTGGTCGACGCCACGCTCGTGCACTGGCTGCTCAACAAGCCGGCCGGGTATGTCACCACCGCGCACGACACCCACGATCGGCCGACCGTTCTCGACCTCGTTCCGAACGAGCCGCGCGTGTTCCCCGTCGGCCGGCTCGACCTCGAGACCGAGGGCCTGTTGTTGTTGACGAACGACGGCGATCTCGCGCAACTCCTCACGCACCCGTCGCACGGGGTCGAGAAGGAGTACTTCGTCGAAGTGGTCGGCAAGCCGACGCCCGCGGAGCTGCGGATGCTGCGCAACGGCGTCGAGCTCGAGGACGGCCCGACCCATCCGGCCCAGGCCAAGATCCTGCAGGAGTCGCCGTCGGGCACCACCGCGCTCGACGATCGTCGTGAAAGAGGGGCGCAAGCGCATGGTGCGGCGCATGTGTGCCGCGGTCGGTCATCCGGTGGTCCGTCTCGCCCGCACCCGTATCGGCCCGCTGCGCGACGCCCACCTCGCACCCGGAGCCTGGCGGGAGCTGCGCACCGACGAGGTGCGGGCGCTCTACGGCGCCGCGCTCGGCGGCGCCGACGAGCCTCCCGAGTAACGTTTCGACCCGTGAGATTGCTGGCATTGCGGGGCGCGACAACCTTCGCCGAGGACACCAAACCCGAGATCGAGGCGAAGACGCAGGCGCTGGTGCGCGACATGCTCGAACGCAACTCGGTCTCGCACGACGACCTCGTCAGCATCATCTTCACCGCGACCGACGACCTGACCGCCGAGTTCCCGGCCACCGCGGCCCGCGCGCTCGGCCTCGGCGACGTGCCGCTGCTCTGCGCCCGTGAGCTCGGGATCGCGCACGGCATGAAGCAGACGATCCGCGTGCTCATGCACTTCTACGGCGAGCAGACCCGCGCCGACCTCCACCACGTGTACCTCGAAGGTGCACGCTCGCTGCGCGACGACCTTCCCGAGTAGTCGTGCGCGTCGCGATCGTCGGTACGGGCCTGATCGGCGGATCCATCGGGCTCGCGCTCTGCGGGCTGGGGCACGACGTCGTGGGCTTCGACCGCGACCCGGACCGGCTCGCCCGGGCGCACGAGCTCGGCGCGGTCGGTTCCACCGCGGGTTCGGTCGAGGAGGTGGCGCACGGCGCGGAGATCGCGTTCGTCGCGTTGCCGGTCGGTGCGATCGGCGAGACGGTCGTCGCGGCTCCTCGACGCGGGCGTCCCGATCGTCACCGACGTCGGCTCGGTCAAAGGGCCCGTCGTGGACGAGGTGACGCGCCGGTGCCCCGAACGACGCGGCCCGGTTCATCGGCGGTCATCCGATGGCCGGTTCCGAGCAGGACGGCATCGACGGCGCCGCGTCCGGATCTCTTCGTCGGTGCGGCATGGGTCGTCACCCCCACCACCGAGACGGCCGAGGACACGTTCACGAGGTTGCGCGCGCTGTTGCGCGACCTGCAGGCCGAAGTCGTGGCAGTCAGGCCGGAAGAGCACGACGTGCTCGTGTCGTTCGTCAGCCACGTCCCCCAGCTGGCGGCGTCGACCCTGATGGACGTGGCGACGACCCACGAGGCCGAACATCAGGCACTGCTCCGGCTCGCGGCGGGCGGATTCCGCGACATGACGCGCATCGCGTCGAGCCATCCCGCGATCTGGCTCGACATCCTCACGTCGAATCGCGACGCGGTGCTCGGAGCCCTCGACGCCTACCTGGCCGGATTGCAGAGGGTGCGCGACATCGTCGCCGCGGGCGACCGCGACGCGTTGAAGGCGTTGCTCGACCGGGCGCGTGCGGCCCGGCGCAACCTTCCGGTGGGGATCTCGACCGGGACCAAGCTGGTGGAGCTGCACATCCCCGTGCCCGACCGTCCCGGCGTGCTGGCCGAGGTGACGACGCTGGCCGGACGACTCGGGGTGAACCTCTTCGACTTCGAGGTCGCGCACTCGAAGGAGGGCGGCGCGGGCGTGCTCCAGCTCACCGTGGCGGCCGACGACGCCGAGGCCTTCGAGATCGGTCTGCGCGACCTCGGCTACCACACGGGTCGAACGGAGATCGAGTGAACGCGGGCTCGGGGCCCGGCGAGCAGCCCGACGTGCTCGCCTTCGGGGGCGCCTGGCCGCTGCGCGGCCGTCTGCGGGTTCCCGGCGACAAGTCGATCTCCATCGCGCGCTGCTCTTCGCCGCGCTCGCGCAAGGCACGAGCCGGATCTCGCATCTCGCCACCGGCGCCGACGTGCGGGCCACGGCCCGGGTGCTCGCGCAACTTGGTGTCGCGATCACGGTCGACGGTGACGACGTCGTGGTCGAAGGTGCGGGGGTGGACGGCTGGCGGGAGCCGGCGGACGTGCTCGACTGCGAGAACAGCGGCACGGCCATGCGGTTGCTCGCCGGCACGCTGGCCGGCCGCCCGTTCCTGTCCGTCCTGACCGGCGACGAATCGTTGCGCACACGCCCGATGGGCCGCGTGGTCGAGCCGTTGCGGACGATGGGGGCGGACGTCGACGGGCGCGACGGGGCGACGCGCGCGCCGCTCGTCGTGCGGGGCGCGGCCTTGACCGGCCTGCGCTACGAGCTGCCCGTCGCGAGCGCACAGGTGAAGACCGCGCTCCTGCTCGCGGGGCTGCAGGCGAGCGGCACGACCGAGATCGTCTCGCCCGCGCCGAGTCGCGACCACACCGAGCGGATGCTAGGCGCGCTCGGCGCGCCGATCCTTGTCGACGGGCTCTCGGTCCGGGTCACGCGGGGCGCGCCGCACGCGTTCGAGCTCGACGTCCCGGGCGACCCGTCGTCGGCCGCGTTCTTCGCGGTCGCGGCCGCGATCACGCCGGGATCGGAGGTCGTCGTGGAATCGGTGTCGTGCAACCCCACCCGGGTCGGGTTCGTCACTGTGCTGCAACGGATGGGTGCCGATATCGAGCTCACGCCGACCGGCGAGATGTGCGGTGAGCCCGTGGGTGAGCTGCGCGTGCGCTCGTCGGAGCTGCACGGGACGACGATCGCGGGCGACGAGGTCCCGAACGTCATCGACGAGATCCCCGCGCTCGCGGTGGCGGCGGCGTTCGCGGACGGCGTCACCGACATCCGCGACGCGGCCGAGCTCACGGTCAAGGAGAGCAACCGGATCGCGACGCTGCACGAGGAGCTGGCCAAGCTGGGAGTCGGGGTCGAAGCGCGTGGCGACGGGCTCTCCGTACGGGGCGGCCGTGCGGTCGCGGGTGCCTTCGCCGGCCACGGTGACCACCGCATCGCGATGGCCCTTGCCGTCGCGGCGAACGCCGTCGCGGCGGAGTCGACGGTGCACGGTTGGCGCATCGTGTCGTCGTCGTACCCGGAATTCGCCGCCGACCTCGACCGGTTGACCGGGGCGGGTGCCCGATGACGGTCGTGATCGCCATCGACGGGCCCTCGGGCTCGGGGAAGTCGACGGTCGCGCGCGGATGTCGCGGCCGCACTCGGCCTTCGGGTGCTCGACACCGGCGCGATGTACCGGGCCGTCACGCTCGCGGCGTTGGAGCACAAGACCACCCTCGACGATGCCGCCGCGTGCGCGACGGTCGCGCGCGCGAGTGTGGTGACCGTGGACGGTGGGGCGACCCTCCTGGACGGTCGCGACGTCAGCCGCGAGATCCGTGGGCCGGACGTGACCGGTGCGGTGTCGATCGTCTCCGCTCACCCGGAGGTCCGCGAGATCCTCGTCGCCCGCCAGCGTGACTGGGTCGCGCAGCACGGGGGTGGCGTGGTCGAGGGCCGCGACATCGGGAGTGTGGTGTTCCCCGACGCGACCGTGAAGGTGTTCCTCGTCGCCAGTGAGGAGGAACGGGCGCGTCGACGTCGACGCGACGAGGCCGCGGCCGCACGCGCCGTCGCGGTCGAGGACGTGCAGGCGGCGCTCGACCGGCGCGACAAGCTCGACAGCAGCCGGGCGGTTTCGCCACTGCGGGCCGCCGACGACGCGATCGTGATCGACACGACCGGGCTCGACGTCGGGACCGTCGTCGCCGACATCGTCGCCCGTGCGCGTTCTCGAACCGCGGAGGCCCGCTGATGCTGTTCTACGACACGGTCCGGTTGATCGTCGGCGGCAGCTCGTCCGCGGCGTACCGCGTGCGGATCCGCGGCCGTGAACGGCTGCCGAAGGAGGGCGGCTTCATCCTGGCGCCGTCGCACCGCTCGATGATGGACATCCCGTTCGCGGCGTGGCTCTCCCGCCGGCCGTTGCGGTACATGGGCAAGGCGTCGCTGTTCCGTATCCCGGTCGCGGGCGCGTTCTTCCGCAGCCTCGGCGGGTTCGAGGTCGCGCGCGACGGCACCGACCGCAAGGCCTTGCGGGACTCGATCGAGATGCTGCGGGCGGGCCAGGTGCTCCTCGTCTACCCGGAAGGCACCCGTCAGAACGGGCCGAAGATCCAGCCGCTGCAGCCGGGCGCCGCCTACCTCGCGTTGCGGGCCGGGGTCCCGATCGTGCCGGTCGGCATGGCCGGGACCGAGGAGATCCTGCGCAGCCACGGCGGCAAGGTGCCGCGCTTCGCCCGCGGCGCGATGGTGGTGGGGGAGCCGATCGAGGTGCCCGCCCGCGACGGCGGCGTGGTCCCCCGGGAACAGGTCGAGGCGCTCACCGGGCGGTTGCACGACGCATTGCAGGTCGTCTTCGACGAGGCCTACGAGCTGCGCGACCGGCGGTAGCGGGCGGACGACCGGCGTCAGTCGCCGAACGCGGCGAGGACCTTCGACGCGTCGAGCGTGCGGTCGTCGGCGAACGGTCCGCCCGCCGCGTGGGCCGCGGTGACGTCGCCGCCGAGCAGCAACGCGGCCACGACGTCGAGCGCGGGGATGAGCTCGCGCAGCTCGCGCGGCGGCGGGAAGTACTCGTCCTCGTCGGTCATGCGCACGACCTCGACGCCGTCGGTCGGTGCGAGCCGGGCGATGACGGACTCGACGAGCTCCTCGGGCGCGCTCGCGCCGGCGGTGACACCGACGATGCGGGCGTCACGGAGCACGTCGTCGTTGACCTCGTCGGGACCGTCGACCCTGAGCACGACGGGACAGCCTGCCTCGCGCGCGACTTTCGTGAGCGCGATCGTGTTCGACGAGTTCGCGCTCCCGATCACGATGACGGCGTCGGCGCGCTTGGCGATGTCGGTGAGCGCGTCCTGACGGTTGGTCGTCGCGAAGCAGAGGTCGTTGCGCGACGCGGTCCAGACGTCGGGGAACCGTTCGCGGGTGCGCTGCACGACGCCGGCCCATTCGTTCTGGGCGAGCGTGGTCTGGGCGAGCACTGCGACGCGGGTGGGGTCGACGACGTTCGCGGCCGCGGCGTCGAGGTCGGCGTCGCCCTCGACGAGTTGCATCGACTCGGGCGCGACCGCGAGCGTGCCGACGGCTTCGTCGTGCCCGGCGTGACCGACGTAGAGGATCGTGAAGCCCTTGCGAGCGCGGACCTTGGCCTCGTGATGCACCTTGGTGACCAGCGGGCAGACCGCGTTCACGACGTAGCGATCCTTCGCGCGGGACGATTCGACGACATCGGGCGCGCTGCCGTGGGCGGAGAGCATCAGGGGTGCGCCCGGGGGCACGGCGTCGACGTCGTCGACGAAGATCACGCCTTGCTCGCGGAATCGGTCCACGACGAGCCGGTTGTGCACGATCTCGTGGTAGCAGTACACGGGCGGCTCGAAGACCCGGACCATCCACGCCAGGGCCTTGATCGCCATCTCGACGCCCGCACAGAAGCCCCGCGGTTCGGCGAGCAGGACCTTCTCCACCGGCACGGGACGAGCGTACCGGGGGCGACCCCGTATCCTGGCCCCATGCCCGCAGCCCGCGTTGATGCCGTCGCGCCCGGATCCCCGGCCGCGCGGGCGGGTGTGCTGGTGGGTGACGAGGTGCTCGCGGTCAACGGCGAGGTCGTCCGGGACGTGATCGCGTACCAGATCCAGGTCGACGCCGCCCACGTCGAGCTCGAACTCCGGCGCGGCGGTATGGAGCGTGTCGTCCTGGTCGAGAAGTCCGAGGGGGCCTCGCTCGGGATCGAGTTGACGAGCGCGGTGTTCGACCGCGTGCGCACCTGCGACAACCACTGCCCGTTCTGCTTCATCCACCAATTGCCGAAGGGCATGCGCAAGAGCCTCTACCTGAAGGACGACGACTATCGGTTGTCGTTCCTCTACGGGAACTTCACCACGCTGACCCGCTTCACCGAAGCGGACCTCGAGCGGGTGGTGAGTGAACGACTCGGCCCGCTCTACGTGAGCATCCACGCGACCGACCCCGACGTCCGGACCCGGCTGCTGCGCAATCGGCCGCGGCGCGACGAGCCTGCGCTGGTTGGAGCTGCTGCTCGACGCGGGCATCGAGGTGCACGGCCAGGTCGTCGTGTGCCCCGGCATCAACGACGGCGCGGTGCTCGACGACACCCTCCTCGGGATCCTCGACCGGTTCCCGGCGCTTTCGACCGTCGGGGTCGTGCCGCTCGGGGTGAGCGCGCACAACCACGAGGACGAGATGCGCGAGCACACGCTCGCCGAAGCGCAGGCCGTCGTCGACATCGTCGAAGGTTGGCAGGCGCGTTTCGCCGACGCGCTCGGTCGTCGCCTCGTGTACGCCTCCGACGAGTACTACCTCCTCGCGCACCGTCCGTTCCCGCCGCTCGGGGCGTACGACGAGTGTTCGCAACACGAGAACGGCATCGGCATGGCGCGCACGTTCGAGGCCGAGGTGCGCGCCGCGCTCGCCGGGCACGACGGGGCCGGTACCGGCCCGCGGTCGGGGTTCTTCGCGTGGGTCGACGGCGCTCCCGCCGACGGTTACCGCGCGCCCCGCTTCCCGGCCGCGCCGGCCGCCGGAGGATCGGACTCGATGCCCACCGCGGCTCCGACGGATCCCTCGGATGCGTCGGGGCGCTGCAATGTGATCGTGACGGGCGAGCTCGGCGCCGCCGTGCTGGAGCCGCTCCTCGCCGAGTTGCCCGGCCGGGTGCGCCTGCTCGCGGTCAAGAACACGCTTCTTCGGGGGCAACATCGGCGTGACGGGCCTGCTCACCGGCGAGGACATCGCGGCCGCGCTCGCGGGTCAGCCCGAGCACGATCGATACCTCGTTCCCGACGTCGCGCTCTCCCGTGGTCGTTTCCTCGACGGCACCAGCGCGGCCGAGCTGCCGCGGCTCGTCGAGATCGTCCCCACCGACGGCGGCGCGCTGGTGAACGCGCTCCGCCGATCGGCTCCGATTCCGGTGACGGCGGGAGCTGTTTCGTGAGCGCCGAACTGCCGATCGTCGCCGTCGTCGGCCGACCCGAACGTGGGGAAGTCGACGCTCGTGAACCGGATCGTCGGCCGCCGCGCCGCGATCGTCGAGGAACGTCCGGGCGTGACCCGCGACCGGCGCGAGCTGCCGGCCGAGTGGACCGGCCGCGCGTTCCGGGTCGTCGACACCGGCGGCTGGCTCGCCGAAGGCGAGGCGGGCCTCACCGGCGAGGAGTCGGCGCTCGCGGCGAAGGTCAGCGCGCAGGCGGCCGAGGCGGTGCGCGCCGCCGACGTGGTGCTGTTCGTCGTCGACGTCACGACCGGCATCACCGACGAGGACGCGCAGGTGGCCCGGCTGTTGCAACAGTCGCGCACGCCGGTGATCGTCGTCGCGAACAAGGTCGACGACGAACGGCGCGAAGCCGAGATCTGGGGATTCCAACGCCTCGGTCTCGGCGACCCGATGCCGTTGTCGGCGATGCACGGACGCCTTTCGGGCGAGCTGCTCGACGCGCTCGTTGCCGCGCTGCCCGAAGCGGGCGAGATCGACGACGAGGCGAGGGCCGAGGCCGACGCGCTCGACGACGGGATCTTCAACATCGCGATCGTCGGACGCCCGAACGTCGGGAAGTCGACGTTGTTCAACCGGCTCGTCGGCGAGGACCGTTCCGTCGTGCACGACATGCCCGGAACGACCCGCGACGCGATCGACACCGTCGTCGAGACCGAGGACGGGCCGCTGCGTTTCGTCGACACGGCCGGTCTGCGGCGCAAGAGCCGCATCGACGAGCCGACTGAGTACTACAGCCTCGTCCGCGCGCTCGAGGCGATCGACCGGGCCGACGCCGCCCTGCTCGTTATCGACGCGACCGAAGGTGTCACCCATCAGGATCAGCGTCTCGCCGAGCGGATCGACGCCGCCGGCACCGCGGTCGTGATCATCTGCAACAAGTGGGATCTCGTCGACGCCGAAGACCGCGAGAAGGTGCGCCGCCAGGTCGCCGACATGCTCGGGTTCCTCAGCTACGCGCCGATGATCCCGATCTCCGCCCTCAGCGGCCGCCGAGTGCACCAGCTCCTGCCCGCGCTGCGGACGGCCGAGGAGGCGTACCACCAGCGCATCCCGACCGCCGCGCTCAACCGCGTGCTGCGCGACGCACAGAACGCGCATCCGGCGCCCGTCGTGAAGAAGCATCGCCCTCGGATCCTCTACGCGACCCAGGGCGCGACCGATCCGCCGACGTTCACGCTCTTCGCGAGCCGCCCGCTGTCGGCGCAGTACCTGCGTTACCTCGAGCGCCGGCTGCGGGAGTCGTTCGACCTCGGGCCGACGCCGATCAAGCTCCGCGTTCGAGCCCGGACCGACTGACCTCGTCAAGCGTTGCGCGCGTCTCATGCGGCGCGTTCGGGTGGTGGTCGGAGTGTGCGTTTGCGGGTTTGGGCGTTTCTCGGCCCGAGGGTCCAGCCACTCGTTTTGAGTCGGTGGTGGCGGTAGCAGAGCCAGCCGAGGTTCGCGAACGAGGTGGGTCCGCCGTTTGCGTGGTCGTGGATGTGGTCGCGTTCGAGGTAGCCGCGGTGGTTGCAATCTTCGATGTCGCATTCGCGGCCGCTGACGAGGAGTGCGGTTTGCACTTCGGCGGGGATGTGCCGACCGAGGTGGGCGACGGTGAGGATGTCTTTGCCTTTCTTGATGATCGCGGTGACGAACGTGGTGCCGAGGAGTTCTTTGACCCAGTTGACGTCGACGGGTCCGACGCCGGGGATCTCGCAGACTTCGCCGTCGGCGGTGCCGCCGCGCATCATCACGCCGTGGTCGATCATGATGTTGAGCCGGATGTCGACGCCCGTTTTCGCGCTGCCCGCCTCGACCTGCGCATCCTTGCCGAGCACGAATGCGGCGAACGCGTCCGCCGCGTAGGCGGGGAGCGGTTCGTGATCCGTCCCGGCCTTGCGGGAACGGAAGATCCGTTGCACCTCGGCTTCGATCACCTTGGTCACCGCGCCGCCGACTTCGGGGGTGAGCCGGAACCGGCCCGCGATCATGCCGTCGGCATCGGTCCAGCTGTGGAGCTCGCGCAGGCGGTGCTGCCGGGCACGACGACCGGCGGGGTCTTCGACCTCGGCCCGAGCCTTCACGCACGTGTCCTTCAACGGCACGAGCCCGTCCGCGGCGACGCGCAACAGGTCCGCCTCGGCCGCGGGGTTCGCGGTCGCGGCGATCGCGATCATCTCGGCTGCCGCCGCCGACAGGCGACCTTCCCGCACTGCCGCGTCGGTCGCCGGCAACGCAACGAGTCGCGTCGCGGTCTCGATCGCGGCGCGTACCTCGCCAGTGCGCACGCCGAGTGTCCGCGCCACCAACGACGTCGCGTCGCGCTCGACCGTGTCCGATTCCGTGACGCGCTTGGCTGCCTTCGCCAGCATCCCGTCGACGACACGCCGGATCGCTCCGAACTCGTCGACCATCCGTAACGCGACCTCGGGCGCGATCGCGGCCGCGTCGAACCCGGCAGCGATCTCGTCCAACGATTGGCGGGCGGCAACGAGCGAAGCGAACATGTGTTCGTAGCGTAGAGAAGAGGTGAGACACCTACGCAACGCCGGTCGCGAGGCGCGCCGCGTGTAACGTGGGCCCATGTCAGCCCGACCCGACCATGTCGACGTGCGTGAGGTCGGTCCGCGCGACGGGTTGCAGAACGAGGCGCCGGTCCCGGTCGCCGACCGCGTCCGGCTCATCGACGCGTTGTCGGCCACCGGGTTGCGCCTGATCGAGTCGGCCTCGTTCGTATCGCCGACCGCGATTCCGCCGATGGCCGGTGCCAACGAGGTGATGGCGCGCGATCGAACGTCGGCCCGGTGTCGTCTACTCGGCGCTCGTCCCGAATCCGAAGGGTGCGGAGCTGGCGACTGCCGCCGGTGCCGACGAGATCGAGCTCGTCGTCAGCGCGAGCGAGACGCACAATCAGAAGAACGTGCGCCGCTCGGTCGCCGATTCGCTCGTCGGGGCCCGTGACGTCGTCGAGATCGGTCACGGCGCCGGGGTAATGGTCGAGGCGATCGTGTCGACCGCGTTCGGCTGCCCGTACGAGGGTGATGTCGCGCCCGAGCGGGTTGCGCAGATCGCCGGGCACCTCGTGGATGCCGGCGCCGACCGGCTCTCGTTCGGGGACACGACCGGAATGGCGACGCCGCGTCGCGTCGACGATCTCCTCGATGCGCTCGCGCGTGCCGGCATCACGAGCGACCGGATCGGTCTGCACTTCCACAACACGCGCGGTACCGCACTCGCGAACGTCGTCGCGGCGCTCGACCGGGGCGTGACGCGTTTCGACGCCTCGATCGGTGGTCTCGGTGGTTGTCCCTACGCGCCCGGGGCGTCGGGCAACGCGGTGACGGAGGATCTCGTCCACATGCTCGAGGACATGCGGATCGCGACGGGGATCGATCTCGACGCGTTGCTCGGCTGCGCGGCGCTGGCCCAGGAGATCGTGGGCCGCGAGCTGCCGAGCGCGCTGCTCCACGCCGGCGCGCGCACGCGGCGGTACGCGTCGTGAGCGACGCCGAACGGCTGCGCGAACAACAGGAACGCGCGCTCCAGGGCAACCTCGCGAAGGAAGCCGACAAGCTCGCGCGTCAGAACAAGCTCTTCGTGCGCGACCGCTTGGCGTTGCTGCTCGATCCCGACTCGTTCGTCGAGGACGCGTTGCTGGCGAACGCATTGGCCGGCGACCTCCCCGCGGACGGTGTCGTCACCGGGGTCGGGCGGGTCGACGGGCGGCCCGTGTGTGTGATGGCGAACGACTCGACGGTGAAGGCCGGTTCGTGGGGGGCGCGTACTGTCGAGAAGATCGTGCGGCTCACGGAGTACGCGCTCGCGCACGAGCTGCCGGTCGTGTATCTCGTCGACTCTGCCGGCGCGCGCATCACCGACCAGGTCGACCTGTTCCCCGGTCGGCGCGGCGCGGGCCGGATCTTCGCGAACCAGGTCCGGCTCTCGGGCAAGGTTCCGCAGGTGTGTTGCCTGTTCGGTCCGTCGGCGGCGGGCGGGGCGTACATCCCCGCGTTCTGCGACGTCGTTTTCATGGTCGAGGGCAACGCCAGCATGTATCTCGGGTCGCCCCGCATGGCCGAGGTCGTGATCGGCGAGCACGTCTCGCTCGACGAGATGGGCGGGGCGCGCATGCACGCGACCGTCAGCGGCTGCGGCGACAACCTCTGCGCATCCGACGAAGACGCAATCGCGCAGGCCCGGCGGTTCCTCTCGTTCCTGCCGTCGAACTGGCTGCTGCCCCCGCCCGTTGCCGGCGCGGTCGGGCCGGTCGCCGACGCGCGGCCGATCGCCGACATCGTCCCCGTCGAGGAACGGCGCGCGTACGACATGCACAAGGTCGTCGACGCGCTCGTCGACGACGGTTCGTTCTTCGAGGTGAAGCCGCTGTGGGCTCGGGAACTCATCGTCGGGTTCGCGCGGCTCGAAGGGATGCCCGTCGGAATCGTCGCCAACAACCCGAAGCACCTCGGGGGAGTGCTGTTCGTCGACTCGGCCGACAAGGCGGCGCGGTTCATCTGGCTGTGCGACGCGTTCAACGTCCCGCTCGTGTTCCTCGCCGACGTCCCCGGGTTCATGATCGGTTCGGCCGTCGAGCGCGCCGGCATCATCCGCCACGGCGCCAAGATGATCACGGCGGTGGCCGAGGCGACCGTGCCGAAGTTCTCCGTCATTGTGCGCAAGGCGTACGGCGCCGGCCTCTACGCGATGTGCGGGCCGGCGTTCGATCCCGACGTGTGTCTCGCGTTGCCGACCGCGCAGATCGCGGTGATGGGCCCGGATCCGGCGGTCAACGCGGTGTTCTACAACCGGATCCACGCGATCGAAGATGCCGACGAGCGGGCCGCGTTCGTGGCCGAGCGGCGGGCCGAGTACGAGGAGGACGTCGATCTCGTCCACCTCGCGGCCGAGTTGGTCGTCGACGCGGTCGTGCAGCCCGAGGACCTGCGCTCCGAGCTGGTCCGACGGCTCGAGCTCGCCGCGAGCCGGGTGCGAGACGACGCCGCCAAACGACACGGCGTCCCCCCGGTGTAGATCGGTACACTGCTCCCCGCTACGGGCTGTAGCGCAGTTCGGTTAGCGCGCTTGACTGGGGGTCAAGAGGTCCCGGGTTCAAATCCCGGCAGCCCGACTCGAAAGGCCTGGTCAGATTGTGCGAATCCCGACCAGGCGGGCGGGGAACCGGAGTTCTGTACCCATTGTGTACCCATCGCCGATCGGGCTCTGGTCGGTCGAGGGTCCGGGTTGGGGAGCAGAAATGCTGAACATCGACACGACGCAGCAGCCTCGCAGCCCTGGGCAGCTTCGGGACCTCGTGCGCGCCGTTGTTGCTGCCGGTGCGGCAGATGAGAACGAAGCGATCGAGTGGAAGGGAACGCTCGACCTGTCCACCAAGGCTGGTCTCGCTCACGTCGTGCGGGCGATTCTCGGCTTTGCGAATCGGGAGCCGATAGCGGCGCGTCGTGCGTTCGGCGGTCTCGCGTACCTTGTGGTCGGCGCCCAACCCGGCGCGTGGGTGGGCATCCCGGAGATGGACCTCGCCGACCTCGACAACAAGATGCGGACGTACCTCGGCGACCCATCGCCCCGGTGGTCGGCGTACTGGGTACACGAGGGCAGTGCGGCCTGTCTCGTCGTCATCGTCGAGCCTCCCGAGCCCGGTGATCCAATGTGGATTCTGCGCCAGCCGCTCGCCGACCTACCGGCCTCGCGGATTCTTCGTGAGACACCCCGCCAAGACCGAACCGGCAACGCCCGCCGATATGGACATGCTGCAACGTCGGCACCTGCAACGTGAGGATCGTCTCGGCCTTCGCGTCGAGTGGGCGGCGGAACCGCTGACTGTTACCTCAGTGGACCTCTCGGCCCCGGCGATTCAAGCATGGCTCGATGCGGCGGATCGTGACCTCATGGCGTCGCTCGAAGCTCACCAGCGGGCGAGCCAGACGCAAGACCCATGGACGAGCTCGACTCTAACGGCCGTGAGTCTCAACTTTCGCGGGATCGCCCACGCGCTCGGGGAAGAGCCCGATAAACGGACGGAGAACGACTACGTCCAAGAAGTTGAGGCGTACCTCAGAAAAGCGCGCGGCGTCTTGGCTGACGTTGCTCTCGCTCGCGCTCCCGAGCACGCTCAACGACTTGAACTGGTAGTCGTGAACGAGACCGAACGGAACTTCGCCGACGTGGAATTCGCGATCCACGTCGACGGAACCGTGATCGGCGTTGGCGCGGCGGGCTCCTTGGACGAATCGCTGCCACGGCGTCCGCGGCCGTTCGGTACGCCTACACCGTCCCCGTTTGCTTCGCTGCAGGTCAATGTTCCGACGTTGCCGCTCCCGCTCGGAGGAACCCCAACCCGTCCGGCGCCGCGACCCGTCATCGACAACTCGGCCTCGGTCGCGATCACCTGGCCGTTATTTGGTCTGAGACCTGATGGCACGAAGAGACTGGAGCCGATGGTTCTCGTCGATCTCGGATCGCCCGGCGAGACGCTCACGCTCGCATGGTCTGCTACCGCTTCAGACGCGACCGGAGTTCCGTGCGGAACCCTGCCGCTCGTCGTCGCAGATCGTGCGCTACAGCCCCTCGACCTTGTCCGTCTGTAGGCCAACATTTCCGACGCGGTTCGGCCCGGTCGGCGCTTCCCCACGCTTCCCGGGCCGAATCGTTGACCCCCACCAGGGCCAGCATTGCTTTCCGTGGTCGTGCTGGCAGCGTCGTGCGCGGCCAGGGACCGAGCGCGCCGACCGCCGAGCCGTACCGCGGTTCAGCTCCCTTGGTGTCCGCTCAGGGAGACGATGTTGAAAGCGAATGGTTTCTTGCACGCCAAGCCGATTCGGCACTCGGCGCGCCAGACCTTTTGGTTCCGGGAGAAGACATCGACGCCGTCGTTCAGCACGGCCTCGCTCCACATGACGGTCGCGGTCTCGCGCTCGAAGATTTCGATGGCGTCGCGCGGTGAACTGACCGATGACGCATTCGTCTGCGTCTTCGACCGCGACGCTCGTGACGACCTCGCAACCCCACAGTGTGCGACGACCGCGTCGAGCGGGAGCGTCCTTCCTCCGGTCCCCGGATCGGCGAGCACATACCTCTGCTCGGATTGCACCAACTCGGCTTCGGCCCAATGTGTCGGGCTCATTACCACGGTGAACGGACCTTGCAGCTTCGAGGTCGCTTCGAGCGTGAGAAGTGCCTTGCGGACCGTGCGGAAGAGGTCGGTATCCCACATCTGCGAGCGCGTGCCCGAGATGCGATTCAGGCCGTCGAAGTCGTCGTGATCGGGGTCGCTCGCGTCGCCGTGCAGGATCATCGCCTCGACGGCCAACGCGAGGCCCGAGCGCATCACGCTGTCGATGAAGGTGCCGACATCGGCGCTATCGCTGAACGTCGTATTGTCGATCGGCGGACTCAAGTGCGCGACGACTCGCGCACGCTCGTCGATCGGCTGCAACTCGTAGACGCTCTTCGGCTTCGCCGCGCCGAGCTTGACGCTGGCCGCGTTCT
Organism: uncultured Actinomycetes bacterium; assembly: GCA_963829195.1. GTDB lineage: Bacteria > Actinomycetota > Acidimicrobiia > IMCC26256 > PALSA-610 > PALSA-610. The sequence continues at coordinate 20,474 of CAWHHS010000004.1, read as the reverse complement.
GTTCGTGAACAGTCTCCCGCACGAACCGAAACGCCGATTGTCCGAGCCCGCTGCTCGGGACGAGCTGCAACAGGTTCCTCGGCGCGTCCGAGATTCCCGCGATGCCCGCGACCAAGCTCGGCACGTCGAGTGACCCGCTCGGGCTGATGGACGAGTCCTTGAACCCGGCGCGGTCGAATGCGCGCGAGCCCACGGTCCCGGGAGCGTCGTCGACGCGGGACGCCCGCCGGTCGCCTTCATGTAGAGGTCCTTGTCGAACTTCGCGATCAGGTCGAGTAGCTCGGAGTCGTCGCTGGCCTCGGCAATCCTGTCCTTCGAGCGCCTTCGCCTCGGTGACAGCTTCGGCGACCTTTGTGCGTTCGGCGGGCGTGAAATCGCGGCCCTCGGCTTGAGCCTTCTCGGCGATCTTGCGCGCGCGTCTGCGATGACCGCGGCGGCGCTGACGGCTGAAGTCCTCTGCGAGCCCCATGAGGGTCCCTTCGGTGCAAGCCGCGCTGCGCGCGGGAGACGCGGGCCCGTGTTCCCCAATGGGCGACGGGCGCGGCGTCGTGAACGGGCCAGGCGAACCCGTCTCGGTCCTTCGTCCCGCTTGCACCACGGGGGACCTCGGCGGCGAGTACGCGGGGCTTGCGCCACCGCCGCGTGCTCGACCTGTGGGCAGTGTACGACGCCGGTGCGCCATGTCACGCGCAGTCGCCATTCGCCATCCCCGGTGGGTGGCCCTATCTGTGTGGTTGGGCGGCACGCTGCTCGACGAGCAGCTCACCCGCGGACGTAAACCCTTGCGGGACCTTTGGCCCTTTCATGTATCGGTGCGGCGAGTGCAAGATCCAGAGATGACGACGTTCGTTCGGCCCCGGAGGCGATTGCGTACCGCTTCGATAACCCTTCTCGCGATGCTGATATTGAACATCGGTTCCAGCGTTAGTCCAGCCCACGCAACCGTTTCATTGGACTGTCAAGGATTCGATGAGCGCGCCCCTGCCGACAAGTTGCCTCGGCCTGGGGTCGTCGTTCGGACGGATCATGGTTTCGGCTTCGTTACGTACGACCTCAGCACCATCGACAACGACGGTCGGCTTGACAGCATCCTTATCGACACCCTCCCGTCGGATGATCTTCCGATCGTTTCGGTTTGGCAAAACGGAACGAGCTGCTTCGGTTCGGAGATCTCAAGAAACGCATGGGCCGTCACGCCCGAGGGCCGGGTCTACGGCAGCTCTCTCTTCTCGGGCCCGCCGGCTGGAAGCTACGGCGATATGGGCGGGGTGCGCCTCAGCGAGCCTGTCGTGGGCATGAGTCCGACCGCTACCGGCCGCGGCTATTGGCTCGTTGCATCAGACGGCGGAATCTTCAGCTTCGGAGACGCGCGTTTTCAGGGTTCGACGGGGAACATCCATCTCAACAAGCCGATCGTCGGGATGTCTGTCACACCCACCGGCCGTGGATACTGGATGGTCGCCACGGACGGAGGTGTATTCGCCTTTGGCGACGCTCGCTTCTACGGATCGACTGGGGCGCTTCACCTCAATCGTCCCATCGTCGGCATGACGGCGACACTGTCAGGTCACGGTTACTGGATGGTCGCCTCTGACGGCGGAATCTTTAGCTTCGGAGATGCGCGTTTTCACGGCTCCACCGGCGGGCGTGCTCTCACGGCTCCGATTGCCGGAATGATTCCGCACGGGTCCGGCTACACCCTCATCGGACAAGACGGTCAGCTCTACCCGTTCAGCTGACGAACCCGCCGAACGGTTCTTACGTCTGGAGCCGTTCGTTTGCGCAACCTGCCCACTTCATCGTCGCGGCTTGCCCGGTCGTGCCCGTCGCCTCGCCTATCGACTTCCAGGTGAACCCGTCGTCGCGAAGCCCGGCGACCGCGGTTTCGACCGCTTCGTCGATGACCGCGTGCAGGGCAACGAGACGCGGCGAGGTCTTCGGGGTCGCCGCGAGATGCTCGCTTGCCTTCGGCCTTCACGAGCCGGGCGACCATCGCGTGATACTCCGCGTTCGAGCGGTACGTCGTTCGCTTCTTCGGCATCGCGGTCTCTCCTTGTCCCGCCGACTAGGTGTAAGGGGTCCTTACACTGAAATGGAAGCTGTGCTTACAGTCGCTACCCGGTCGATGGTCACCAGCGTCTCGGGTTCGTGCCGACGACGTGCTTGACCGGGCCGACGACGACGCCGGGCACGTCGGCGCCGCGGTCACGCGCGCGGATGAGGGCATCACATTCGGCCCGGACCTCGGCCCGCACCTTTGCGAGCGTGGTCGGGTCGGGCGGTGGCATCGCGGCGAGGGTCGCAGCCTGCAACGCATCGGCCTCGCGTTTCGCCGCTCGGCCACGCTCGAACGCGTCGCGACGTTCGGCGTCGGTCGTCGCGGCCTTGTACGCCTTCCCGGCGGCGAGCTTGCGGCGCACGAGCGCGCGGCATCGCTTCGAGCACCAGTTCGTGCCACCGCCGGTAAGCACGCGCTCGAGGACTTCCTTCTCGCGCTCGGGCGGGACCTCGTACTCGCCCCAACAGATGCAGCAGATGCTCGTGGCGTTCACGTGTCGCGCTCGCCGTCTTCGTACAAGCCGACCTGCTCGTGGTCCCGATATACGATGACCCGTTCGCGGAGCTGGCCGATCGGCTCGCGTCGACACGCGATCGAGCCGTGCCACGAGTACCGGCGCCCGGGCGCGTCGAGCACGACCGGCCGGTAGTCCTCGTCGAAGCCGAAGACGAGCCCGGCCGGGTCGTCGAGTTCGAGGTCGTCGAGTTCGTCCTCGGGCAAGTGCTCGACGAGATGAGTGAGGAAGTCGACGGTGGCCGCGACGATCTCGGCGTGCTGCGTTTCGTTCATCACGCTTGCCTCCATGTGTCATTCCAACCTTGCGCGGCCTCGGGTGATTCGCACGCGATGACCGTCTTCGGTCGGCCGGTGAAGTCGCGCTCGACGACGGCGTGGCGTGGGCGGCGCGTCGGGCTCGGTATCGCCGAGCGCGTGAAGTCGATGTAACGCGGCGCAGGCTTGCCGGATGGTCGCCCGCGTCGAGTCGTTCTCGGCGAGCCCGCGGGCCCGCTCGTCGTCGAGATGACCGAGCGCGGTGAGCAAGTCGGCCAGCATCATGGGCACATCGTGTGCCGTCGTGGTCATGGTGAAACCTCCCGTAGCCTGGTGGTCATGGAGACCGAGCCGGCGCCCGCCACGCGACCCGTGCCTGTCGTCGCGGTCGACATCCCGGCCGACGCGACCGACGACGAGATCGAGAAGCTCGCGGACGCGTTCATCGCCGGGATGCGCCGACGCGCCGAGCAACTCGCGGGCGAGCCGTTCCGGCGCGAATCGGGCTCCGATCCCCAAGTCGGGGATGGCTTTCTGGCCGACCGGGATTGCGCGCCTCGATGTTGGGGAGCGCGACTCACTACCCCTTCGTTTCGTCTTTCACCGCTGCGTGGACGTGTGAGGCGTTGCGGCGCGTTGGTCGCGCTGATGGTCGACGGCCTACCGATGCACGCGTACGGGGCCGTGTAGGGGTTGGGTCTTACGTTGTTGTCAGTCACCCGCTCGACGGCGACCGCGTCGACGAGTGCGACCGAGGCGACCGAGGTCGTCATCCGTATCCGCGACAGGTGTTCCATCTGGAACACCTGTCCAACGAGGTCGAGGTCGTGCCTACCCCTGGTCATCGTCGACCCCTCGGAGGATTCGTCGACGTGTGCGGCGAGGTTCGTGGGCGCGGCGACCAGGTCATCGGCGTCGAGTCGGCACCGGGTGCATCGAGGGTGCGCGGCCACGAGATACGCGCCGAAGACGGCGCCGCACCGGGTGCAGGCCACGGCGACCGAGTTGCGAAACGCGTCCACCACCTGCCATTACGTCCTCTCGGGTTCAAGGGATCGTCCCCTCAGCGCGGATTGCATCCAGGCGCTGCGCGATACCCGGCTCCTTCACCGGAAACGCCCTGTCGAGCTGGCTCGGGTATCTGCACTCGCGGACCTTCATCGCGATGAGCGTGTCGCTCGCGCCGGGTTGCGCGCAAGGCCGATCGCGAGGTCGACCTCGCGGGCGACGTACTTCGCCCCTGACGCGGCCTTGAAGTGCTCGTGTGCGCGTTCGAGCAGCGGGTCCGCGCCGACAACCTCGGCTAGAGCGATTCCTTGACCTTCGGGTTCCACCGCGACGAGCGCGACGGAGTCGGGTTCATCATCGAGCACGACTGCGTCTTCGGGTTCGTCGCCGATGCACGCAGATTCGGCGGCGAGCGCGCGCGCCTTCTCGCGCTTCTTCCTTCTCGGTTGTCTTCTCGGGATACTTCTCGGCGTGGCCCACTCGTCGTGCTGGCTTACTCGTCAGTACGCGCTGGCTTTCGCGCTCGGACGCGCTGGTTTTCGCGCTGAAAGCCAGCGCGTCATCGTCGGCAATACCAGCGCGCTCGTGCTGGCTTTCGTCGTCCAATACCAGCGCGTCCGCGCTGGCTTTCGGGAAGGTCACCCGAGTCCGCGCACCCCGCCCGACCGCGGTCTCGACGACGAGCACGCCCGCCTCGTGGAGTCGGCGTAGCCCGAGCGCGACGCGGTCGCGCTGCCATCCGACCACGGCCTCGGCCTCGACGCCGTAGACAAGGCTCGCGAGCCGCCTGGTGCCAATCTCGTCGGTCACCTTCGAGTAGGTCGTCATCTCCGCGATGACGACGAGGAAGACGTTCATGTCGAACGGCGTGAGGCTCGACGCGGCGAGGGCACGCGTGATGGCAGCTCGTGCCGCGGCGCCCGCGTCCCGGTACAGCGCGCGGCCCTTGCCCGGCTTCGTGTCGCCGGTCACGGTCCCACCGCGGCGGTACGATGCGCGGGTCGCCCTTGCGTGTCGGCGGCGTGCAATGCGGTCCAGAGGCGATGCCGGGCTTTCGATGGGGCCCGGCGTTGTCGTGTTACGGGCCAGCACATGCGGCCCCCTCCCGTCGTCGGTAGCCCGGGGGAGTGGCGGCGGGGAAGGAGCGTGTGCCGGGCTTGCTGGTCAGTCGTCGGTTGCGGCGGCGCGGAGTCGGTCGAGGTATTCCGTGACAGAGCGAACGGGGATGAGTCGGGCACGCCCGCAAAGCACGGAGTCGAGTTCGCCATCGGCGATGAGTCGAAAGACGTGCGTCCGACCGACGCCGAGCGCGGCGGCGACCTCTTCGGGGCGGTACGCGATTCGCTCGACGTGGTCGGTCTTCATGCGTCCCTCCGGGATGGCTACGAACGTCCGCGAATCCGAACGTCCTGCCGTTATCGCACGCTGACCTACAACGGTCAACGGCGTCGGGACGCGCCGAGAGTGAGCACGCGTGCGATATCGCCTTGGAGGTCGGAGGGCTTCGTTATGAGCGCCAATTCTGAATTGCTGGTCACGACGGGTGCCATTTGGTGCAGTTATTACTGGCACTATTGGTGCTCAGAGTGAGCACACGCGTCGAGAGTCGCGAAAGAAAATCTGCGCGCGATGTCGCGCGGCTATGTCCAGAGCGCGGCTTGCATCTTGTCGGCCGCTTCGGCGTGCTCGTGGCCGAGTAAGTGCGCGTAGACCTCGGCCGTGACCCGCGTCGACGAGTGGCCGAGAAGGTCGCTCACGACCATGAGCGGCACGTCCATCGCGAGCAGAATCGACGCGGACGAGTGCCGTAGCTCGTGCGGCGACCATCGGCCGAGACCGGCCTCGACGGTGACCTCGTACACGAGGCGGCGCCAGTTGTCCGGGTCGATGGGCGTGCCACGCTCGCTGCGGAAGATGAGCGAATCCCACTTGCGGGGCCACACGGCGCCGGTCGCGAGGCGCTCGCGCTTCTGCGCGACCCGGTGCGCCTTGAGCGCGTCGGCGACGGCGGGCGGGAGTGCGATGACGTGCACGCCCTCGTCGGTCTTCGTGGAATCGACGCGAACGAGTGCGCGCCCGATGCTCTTGCCGTCGTCGTCGCGGACCGTCTGACGTAGCAGTTGCCCCGCGATCTTGAGGCGCCCCGTCTTCTCGTCGAAGTCTTCCCATCGCAGCCCGAGCAGCTCGCCGCGACGCAGCCCGAGCCCGAGCGAGACGATGAACGCTGCCGCGAGTCGGTGCTCGCGAACGTGGTCGAGTAGTTGCTTGCCCTGCTCGACCGTGAGCGAGCGGCCTTCGTGGCGCTCCATCTTGGGCCCGTCCGCGATGCCTGCGACGTTGCGCGTGACGAGCCCTTCTTGCTCGGCGCGCTCGAGCGCGTGTCGAAGCACCTTGCGTGCGAGTGATGCCGTGGTGGGGGAGAGCCCGGCCTTGTCGAGCGAGCGCAACATCTTCGTCACGTCGAGCGGTCGCAGCGCGTCGAGTCGTGTGGTGCTCCCGATATGCGGCTTGATGTAGAGCCTCACGACGCTCTCGTAGTTCTCGCGGTGCCTGGCTTGACGGTGCCGGGGAGCATGTCGTCGAGCCAGCGGTCGAGGAACCCGCCGATGGTGAGTCGGGCCTCGGGTGCGAACGCGCCGCCGTCGACCTTCGCTCGCAGCACGCGTAGCTTCTCGGCCGCTTCCTTCTGCGTGCGGCCCGTGACGCGCGCTCGGCGCCGCTTGCCCGTGACCGGGTCGGGTGGGAGGTCGATTTTCGCTTCCCATCGTCCCGTGCTCGGCGACTTGAAAAGCGACCCTTCGCCCTTGGCTCTCTGATTACCCGCGCTCATGGTTGGGGTCCTTGCAATGGGTACACGAATGGGTACACGGGCGCTCGGCCTCTTGAGTTCTGGTCAAGAGGTCCGCGGTCGTCACGTTCGGGGGAAGTGCGCGGCCGGGCCTTGTACCCATTGTGTACCCATTGCTTGCCGAACGCCAGCGAATCCCGGCACCCACGCATGCACTCTGACCAGGGCTTTTAGGTCGTCGGCGAACCTCGCCGAACCCGCCTACCACCACTGGGGGTCAAGAGGTCGCGGGTTCGAATCCCGCCAGCCCGACTCGGAAGGCCTGGTCAGGGCCTGTGTGTGCGTGTATCGAAGCGGTGGCGCCTAAGCCGCTACCTAAGGTTTCGGGCAGCGCGCTTCGCGATTCCACACGTTGCGAGGGAGCGGAGTGCGCCTCTCGCGAAAGGGCGTTGGCGTCGGGGGCGCACGTTTGCGCGGAAGCATCTCCATACTGAGGAATGGCGCGCTCGCCTGCCCAAACGCGACAAGAAAGTTCGGATCGGCTTCGATTTGTTCTCGGAGGGACTGCCACGACTGTGGACGGCGTGCAAGAGCGTCTCCGTGCGCGAGACGACCGGGCTTGGAGTGCATGGTGACTCGCCGTCCGGCTTCGAGATCAGCGGAGCGTGGGCGATGCGGTCTGCGGAGACGAATCGACCTGCGCCGCTCGCTGGGTCGGTTGTAGGTACACGATCGCCGACGACAACCTTGTCTCCTGAACAGCATGCAGTCAACGAAGCGACGGCAAGCATGTTCCCGTTTCGTCCGGAAACGTGGCGCGCTCTACGACCTGAATGTCTCGAACCCAGACGTGTAGAGATACCCGTCGGAAGCCGTCACGGCGCCGACGCTGGTGATCAGAGCGAACGACGACGGGCTCTCTGCCGCCCAGAAGGCAGTTCGCGGTGCAGACCACATCCCGGGGGTACAGCTCCTCCAGTTCGCTGATGGAGGGCACTTGCTCCTCTGTCACCAGGCCGTCATTCGAGAGAAGGTGCACGACTTCGTCTCGCTCGCCTTCGGGTCGGACGCACGTCCATGACAGCTCGCTCGAGGTCGTGAGGCGATTTCTTGCGATTCCCTACTTTCATCACTTCATCGCGCGGTCCTTCTTCCGGCCTGCGACGCTCTTCTCGGAGATCGTTGCGTGGTTCGCGATCCCGAGTTGAGGCCGGATGGCTGATGTCGGTCGGGTACGACGACGAATGCGTGACCGATGAAGGCGTTGGCGCCCGGACTCAGGCGCGGCGGAGATGCTCGTCGAAGAACTTGACGATGCGCCGCCGTGCGTCTTGGGCGGACTGCTCGTGGTACTCGGTGCGGGAGAGCTTGGCCAGCAATACGAACAGAAGCGGGATCTCGGCCGGGTCGTGGTCGTTGAGGAAGCCGTGTCCTGCATCGGCGTATACCTTCACGTCGTGGTCCACGCCGGCGGCGGTCAGCGTCCGCTCCAGCCGTGCCGGCACGCTGCGGGTGCCCCAGTCCTTCGCGCCGTAGCTCGCCACGATCGGGCAGGCGTCCGCCAACGCAGACTCGTCGCGCCGGGTAAGGCCGCCGTAGTTCGCGCTGGCCGCCGCGAACCCGTGGCCCGGTGCCAACAGAAGCGCGAATCCGCCGCCCATGCAGAAACCGATCACGCCTACCTTTCCGGTGCAGCGGTCGTCGTGCTCCAACCAGTTCCGGGCCGCGTCGATATCGGTCAGCGCGCCGCTCTGGTCACGCAGGAACGAGAACAGGCAGGTGATCCGTCGACCCCAGTAGTACAGGTCGGGGGCGACAGCCAGAAACCCTTCGCCCGCCAGCCAGTCGGCCTGCTGGCGCAGGTCGCGTGTCATCCCGAGCGCGTCGTGGATCACGACGACCCCCGGCCACGGCCCATTCCCCCGCGGCTCGGAAACGTACGTCGGCATCGACCCTCTCGGCGTCGCGATCGTGGTGTTCGGCATCGTCGCACTCCCACTGCCAGGCCGTCGGTGGCGGCTGCCGTCGCGAGAGTCTCGCGGTTGCCCTTCGCCAGGGCGAGCGTGCAATCGCACGCTGCTCGCGATGCGAAGTGTGATTCGACGCGTTGAGGGACAACACGCGGTGCGTGCGGCGGCGCGTCGGCGAGGGTGGTCTGGTGAGGATGTTGAGAATTGCTCGGTGGGCGGTGTCGTCCGACAGCTGACGACACGCTCGTTCGCATCGACCAACGCTTGCACGACCGCATCGCGAAACTGACCCACTACCCGAGGAACGAAGCGATGTCGCCGGCCGGGCGGAGGTCGCCCGCGTCGGTGAAGAGCAGGCCCGAAGCCCCCGCGGTCGCAATCACGCGGACGCCTTCGTCGGGCCCGGCCACGAATGCCGCCTTGGCGAGCACCTCGGCCATCCAACCCTGGGCGGTCACCACCGTCACTCCGGCCAAGCCGCTGGCCGCCGGTGCTCCGGTCCGGGGATCGAGGAGGTGGTGACGGGTGGTTCCGTCCGCGGCCTCCCACACCCGCTTCGTCCGCCAACTTGACGCGACAGCACCGGACTCGAGGTACAAGCGCGCACGCTCGCGGTTGAAGTCCAGCGGGTCGGAGACCGCGATCACCCACGAGCCGCCATCGGGTGGAGTCCCGTCGACGCGCACGTCACCGCCCACGCTCACCATCGCGCCGGTAGCGCCGGACTCCCGCAGCTCACCGACCACGAGATCGGACGCGAACCCCTTGCCGATGCCGCCCGGATCGAACGTCACTCCCCCGACGAGGCGTACGCTCCCGACGATTGGGTCCAGCACCACATCCGGCGGCGGCCCCGAGGGCCGCGTCGCGTCCGTTTCCGGGCGGCGGGCCGCCGGCGCCCCATCGTCGGGCGCGCGCACCGGTTCCGACGCGCCAATCCGGGGCGGGGCGAGCTCCTCGAAGCTCCGGTCGTACCCAGCGGCTCGCAACTGGGTGAGCAGTGTGGGGTCGAAGCGTCCGGCTGTCATGCGCCGACCCTCCAACGCGAGTTCCACCAGCCGGTAGGTCTCCGGCGACACCCGGACCGCAAGGCCTGGGCGCGCGTTGCATTGGCTGATCTCACTGTTGGGAAGGAACCTGCTCCACCGCGACTCGAGCGCACGCAGTCGCGTGACCGCCCGATCGGCCAGCGTTTCTGCGTCGTCCGCGACGACGATGATCTCACCCTCGCTGCCCATCACCCCGAACGCGCGGGCCGCGACGGTCACGGCGCGACGAGCGGGAGGACGAGTGTGAACGTCGCGCCGTGGCCGACCCCGGGCGACGACGCCCGGATGTCGCCGCCGTGGGCACGGGCGATCCCACGGGCCACCGTCAGTCCGATGCCGCTCCCGCCCGGTGGTCGGTCGAGGCCCGAGACGCGGAAGAACCGCTCGAACACCAGATCCAGGTCGGACGGCGCGATCCCGACCCCGTCGTCGCGCACCTCGACGGACGCCGTGCCCGCATCGCAGGCAGTGACGACCTCCACCCTTCCACCCTGTGCCGTGTAGGTGAGCGCGTTCCCGAGCAGGTTGGTGAGCACCTGGAGCACACGGTCGTGGTCGACCCGCACCGGGAGCGCGGGACCGTCGGCGATCGCGATCGTCACGCCCTTGTCGTCGTATTGCGGCCGGAGACGGGCGATCGCCGCCTCGGTCAGCTCATTCAAGTCGATGTCGACGAGGCCCAGATCGATCGCGCCCTCTTCCGAGCGCGACAGCGTGGCGAGGTCGGTGGCGAGGTGTTGGAGGCGGGCAAGCTCCTCGGCCACGTTCGAGAGCACTTCCTCGCTCGGCTCGAACACACCGTCGAGTACGCCCTCGACGTATCCGTTAGCGACCGTGAGCGGCGTGCGCATCTCGTGCGCCACCTCCGAGATGAGCCGCGCGCGGCGCCGCTCCGTCGTCTCGAGTGCCTCGGCGAGGCGGTTCACGTCACGCGCGAGCGCAGCGAGCTCCAGCTCCGCCGGCTCCGCGACCCGTTCGTCATAGTGGCCCTCCGCGAGACGGCGTGTGGCAGCGCGCACCTGACTGACCGGCTTGAGGATGCGACGAGCGACGAACAAGGCGATCAGTGCCGCGACCACGGCGCTGAGCACGATGGCGACCGGAAGGGCCCTCCAGAGCGCGTGACCGAACGCGGCGCGCGACTCCGCTTCAATCTCTCCATGCTCACCGGCTTCGCGGATCCGAGCCGTGAACAGATCGGGGGCGTGGATCGCGATGGTGACCACCAGCGTGACGACGGCCGTCAGACCCACGATCGCGTAGGAGCCGAAGAGGCGGACGTCGAGCCGTCGCCATCGGCTCATTGCGGTTGACCGAGGAACCGGTAGCCGACGCCGCGCACCGTGCCGATGATCTGCGGGGAATCGGCCGAGTCGTCGAGCGCGCGCCGGATGCTCCGGATGTGGACGTCCACCACCCGCTCGTCGCCGTAGAAGTCCCAGCCCCACACCTTCTCGATCAGCTGGCGACGGGTGAACGCGCGCCCGGCGCCCGCGCGAGCGCAGCGAGCACGTCGAACTCGAGCGCGCTGAGCGCGACCTGACGGCCGTCGCGGATCGTTTCGCGGCGGACTGGATCGATCTCGAGCCCGGCGAACACGAGGCGCTCCGCTCCATCGACGGCCCGCGCGCCGCGCGACCTCCGCAGGGCCGCTTTGACCCGCGCCACAAGCTCGCGGGGGCTGAAGGGCTTGGTCAGGTAGTCGTCGGCGCCGACCGAGAGCCCGACGATCTTGTCCACCTCGTCCGCCTTGGCCGTGAGCATGATCACGTACACGTCCGACTCCGCCCGGAGCTGGCGCAACACCTCGATGCCATCCAGCACAGGCATCATCACGTCGAGCACCACCAGGTCCGGTTCGTGCGCCGGGCGAGCGCGAGCGCTTCGGCACCATCGCGCGCGAATGCGACGTCGTACCCCTCGGCTTCGAGATAGCGACGCACCACGTCGCGGATGCCGGCCTCGTCGTCCGCCACGAGAATCCTCGGTGTACTCGCGGCGCTCACGTTTCCCGACGGTAGTGCGGGCATCCGCAGCGGGACGAGGGCAGGGGCGTGCTTCACGAAGGCTTCACGGACGCTCACCCCGACGCTTCACCCGACCACTGTTGAATCAATCCAGCGCACTGACGCGGACGGCCGGCCCCCGTCGGCGGCCCATCCAGGGAGGAACCCATGAACCGCAAGACCGCACTCGCCACTGCTGCAGCCGTCACCATGAGCCTGCTTTCCGGGGTCGTCGCCGTGGGCGCCCAGACCGGCGCGCTCGGGCTCGGCGGTTCGCCCGCACCCGCGATTGCACAGCCCGTCGCGGCTCCCACCGCCACCGCGAGCGCGGCCGGCACCGCCCGCGTAGCCCAGAAGGCAACGGCGACCCGTTCGACTTCCGACCACGAGCACGAAGGACGTGAATCCGATGACTGACGACATCACTGCGGCCGACCGGGCCGAACGGATCCGGCGGCTCCAGGAACGTCGGGCGGCGACGGGTACCCGCACCGCGGCCGCGACGACCACGACCACCCCCGGCGCGCGCTCCACGACCGCCAGGACGGCGATGTCCCGGCGAGGGCACCCGGCGGCGGCGACCCGGATCCTTCTCGCCGGGATGAGCGTCGCGTCGTTCTTCGGGATCGCGGGGAGCGTTGCCCTGGCCAACGGCGCGACGACCTCGGCGGCCACCCCGCCCGTCGCGGCGACACCAGTGGCCGTATTGCCGGCGACTGCAACCAGGAGCGCGGGTACCGCCACGGCCGCGAAAGCCGGCGCCGCGAACGCCGCGGCGCCGGTGGTTACCAGTCGCGGCAGCTGACCGGAACGCGTGGGAGACTCGACCGATGGGAACGCACATCTGGTGGGACACGGCCCGGGCGGCCGGAATCACCTCCTGGGCGCTCGCGTCGCTAGCCGTTATCGGCGGGCTCCAGCTCTCCACGCGGCTCGTCCGCAAGCCGGCACCAGCCTGGGTACTCGACGTTCACCGGTTCGTCGGTGGGCTCGCCGTCATCTTTACGGGCGTACACATCCTCGGCCTCCTGCTCGACCCGTTCATCAACTACGGGCCCGTGGAGGTGCTCGTCCCGTTCACCTCGGCGTACAAGCCCGGTGCAGTGGCGCTCGGGGTGGTCGCGTTCTACCTGCTCCTCGCCATCGAGCTCACGTCCCTCGCAATGCGCAAGCTCCCGCGCAAGGTCTGGCACGGCGTGCACCTGTCGAGCTACCTGCTCTTCGTGGTCGCGACGGTGCACGGCATCACAGCGGGAACCGACCGCCGCAACGTTTGGTTCCAGTGGGCCTGCCTGCTCACCGCGGCGCTCGTGCTGTTCATGACCTTCGTGCGGATTCTCGCGCCCCGTCGCGATCGAGCCGTGCCGGGTCGAGTGCCCACAGGGTGAGGCCGATCGCCAGCTCGTGGCCGGGTTCGACGAGAGAGGCGGTTCGCGATTCGTCGATGCAGGTTCGTGACGTGTCTTCGCTGGGTGTCTTCGACAGGGACGGCATCGTGATGCAGTGTGTATGGCCGACGACTCGGCCGAACTTCTGACTCGCGCTCTCGGAACGACTATCGACGCAGCGCGCGCGGGCCGGCGGCAAGGTTGTCGTGGTGGACGCGATCGACGAAGGCGCGGCCGCCTTGTATCGAAATCACGATTTCGAGGTGCGTCCGAATCGTTCCGATCCAATTGGTCATGAAACTCAGCACCGGCGCGAGCGCTTGGCGTCGCCTGGCCTTGACGGTCCCCGACTACCTAAGGCTTTTCCTAAGAGACGTAGCGAGACGTAGTGAGACAACTCCTCCGAACGCCTTGGCGTAATGCGGCTCTTCGCGTTGGGGTGGGGAGTGATGTGTAGCTGAGGGTCCACCGCGCGGGTCAGGGGTCCCGCCATCGTTGCGGCTGCTGAAGGCTGCGACGAAGGAGACCCCTGACGATGAGCGACGGTAGCGGGCTGGCGGAAGGGTTGCTGGGACTGGATGGGTTCCGGGTGCTCGAGGTGCGCGAGTTGACTGACGAGCTCGTGATCACGATCGAGACGACCGCGGCGGTCATGTGGTGCGTGGCGTGTGGTGCACGCGCCGTGGCGCACGACCGGATGCCGGTCGAGGTTCGAGACCTGCCGTGTTTCGGTCGGCCGGCGCGGCTGGTGTGGCGTAAGCGACGGTGGCGGTGTCGCGAGCACGCGTGTGCCGCGAAGACCTGGACCGAACGCTCCGAGCATTTCGACGCGCAACGGGTGATCACGCGCCGTGCCGGGATGGAGGCGTGCCGCCAAGTCGGCGAGCTCGCCCGGCCGGTGTCGAAGGTCGCCGAGGAGCTCGGAGTGTGTTGGTGGACGGTCATGCACGCCACCGTTGAGCACGGCACACCATTGGTCGACGATCCGGGTCGGGTCGGTCGGGTCCGTCAGCTCGGCATCGACGAGACGTCGTTCCTCAAAGCCACTCGTCACCATGCGACCGTGTACGCGACCGGGCTCGTTGACCTCAAACGCCACGTCGTGATCGACATGGTCAGAGGCAACAGCGCCGCTGACCTGCGACGATGGACCGCGAACGCGGATCCGGTCTGGTTACAGGGGATCAACGTTGTTGCGACCGATCTCACCGAGAGCTTCCGGGCCGGCCTCTCCCCGCACCTCACCCACGTCCGCCGCGTCGCGGACCCGTTCCATGTCGTTCGGGTCGCGAACCGCTGCTTGGACAACGTCCGTCGCCGCGTGCAGAACGAGACGCTCGGACATCGCGGCCGCAAACACGACCCGCTGTATCGGATCCGCAAGCTGTTGCTGAGCGGCGCCGAACGCGTCGATGAACCTGGCGCGGATCGGATGCTGCTCGGATTACGCGTTGGTGACCCGAACGACGAGCTCCTCGGCGCGTGGCTCGCCAAAGAATCCGTGCGCGACGTCTACCTCGCCAACAACTGGCGTGACGCGCGCACGCTGCTCGACAAGACGATCGCGGGTTGCCTCGCCGACGAAGTGCCCGAGATCCAGTCAGCCTCGGCGGCACGCTCCACAAGTGGCGGCGCGAGATCCTGGCCCATCACAGCACCGGCGCGAGCAACGGCCCGACCGAGGGCCTGAACCTGTGCGTGAAGAAGGTCAAACGCTGCGGGCACGGCTTCCGGACCTTCGAGCACTACCGGCTCCGCGTCCTGCTCCACACTGGTGGCGTCACCTGGCCGCAACGACCACACCCACCCCGCATCAGAACCCGCGCTCCCCACTCAATCGCGTAGAGCCCGTAATGCCTGGTCGGCGGGGGAGCGTGAGACGTGTCGAGACGGAGCGAGACGTTCGGGCGGTAACTGGGGGTCAAGAGGTCCCGGGTTCGAATCCCGGCAGCCCGACTCGAAAGGCCTGGTCAGAGGGACTGTTCGACAGTCCAGTTGTGGCGCCTACGGCGTTACCTAGAATTGAAACGCCGGCGGCGCACGTGGTGGTCACGCTGCCGCGGTGCAGGAGGTGCTCGTTCGCGGCGAGTGGTTCCCATACACATGAATAGCGCGGAGCGAAAGCCAACACGACAAAGAAGTTTGGGGATGGGCAACTTTCTTCTCGCCTTGTCGCACAGGCGGCGTTCGGGGACGCGCGACCGCGGTACTTCGGAGCGGGTGAGCTGAGACCCTCGTGGTGGTCCAGGTGTTGTGCGACTCTGATGCCCGTGAGGGTAGGAGGATGCGCAGCATCATGACTTCGAAGAAGCGGCGCCGGCACACGCCGGAGCAGATCCCGCCAGATCGCATCAGTTGCACGTCCAGGGAGGCTGCGACCTGCCCGCGCTGAGCTGCGTGCCCTTGGGGCATTGGCGTCGTTGCAGGCTCGACGTGCCTTGTCGGGAGTGATGGCTGCCCCTGGTTCGGTTGACTTCTGTCGTGTGAGGATTCGTCCTTGCAGGAAAGGAAGTCATCATGCCCAAGGCGTTCCCTCCCGAGTTCCGTCGCGATGTGGTCGCGGTGGCCCGCAAGGGCAAACGTCGTTGCGTCAGATCGCGAAGGATTTCGGGATCTCGGAGTCGTGTCTGCACCGCTGGTTGAACCAGGCCGACATCGATGACGGCGTGAAGCCGGGGCTCACGACGCTCGGAGTCGGCCGAGTTGCGTGAGTTGAAAGAAACGGAACCGGACGCTCGAGCAGGAGAACGAGATCTTGCGTCACGCGGCGGCGTTCTTCGCCCGGGAGACGCTCCCAAAATGAGATACCCGCTGGTCCGTGACCTTGCCGCCGAAGGGATTCCTGTGGCGGTGACCTGCCGGGTGCTCGGCTTTTCGAAACAGGCGTTCTACAAGTGGTGTGCCGAGCCGGTAAGCGGATCGGGACTGGGACGACGCGCACCTGATCAACGCGGCGCTCGATATCCATCACGACGACCCCGGGTTCGGTTACCGGTTCATCGCTGACGAGCTCGCCCACCAGGGCGTGCAGGCGGGCGAGAACCGCGTGGCGCGGTTGTGTTCGCAAGAGCGGATCTGGGCGGCGTTCACGAAGAAACGCGGCCTGGCCCGTAAGCCTGGCCCAGCAGTGCATGACGATCTCGTCGAACGTGACTTCACCGCGGTGAGTCTCGACGAGCTGTGGTTCACCGACATTACCGAACACCCGACCCGTGAGGGGAAGCTCTATCTTGTGCGCGATCAAGGACGCGTGCTCGACCCGGATCGTCGGCTACGCGATGGCCGACCGCATGACCGCGCAGCTCGCGGTCGCCACGTTGCGGTCCGCGATCGTGCGGCGCTCACCGGCCGGCACCTTGATCATCCATTCGGACCGGGGTTCGCAATTTCGTTCACACGCCTTCGTCCGCACGGTGCGCGACCACAAGCTGTCCGGCTCGATGGGCCGGGTCGGAGCGTGCGCCGACAACGCGGCGATGGAATCGTTCTTCTCGTTGTTGCAGAAGAACGTCCTCGACCGGCAACGCTGGGCGACCCACGACGAGCTGCGGCTCGCGATCATCACTTGGATCGAACGGACCTACCACCGCCGGCGCCGCCAACGCGGTCTCGGTGGACTCACACCCATCGAGTTTGAAATGATCTTGTCCAACCTCCCCAAAGTCGCCTAAGAACCATCAACCCCACGAGTCAACCAAAGTGGGGCAGACCCTGATGGCTGCTCAGCGCGATCGTTTGCGTGGCGGTGGTGTGGGTGCCAGGACCGCTTGGATGCTGCGGGCTGCTTCGGTGCGGAGTGCGGGTGTGACGCCGTTGGCGGCTTGTCCGGTCATGGCTCCGGCGATGCCGTCGATCAGTGCGCACACGGTCTGGAGGTCTCGGTCGGGTTGGTTGGCGATTGCTTCGGCGATGGTCGCGGCGATGGTGTCACGGAGTTCTTGGTGGCCTCGGGTGACCAGTGACTTGATCGATTCGGGAAGCCCGTCGAACTCGGCCATGAGCCGGACGGCTGCGCCGTCTCGTGGTTGGGCGGCGAAGTCGAGTTGACCGTCGAGCCAGGCCGCGATGCGTCCGGCGGGCGGCTCGTGGGTGGTGAGCTTCGCCATTGCCTGCGCCATCGCTGGTTGAAAGGCGCGCTCGAGCCATTCACGACCAGTTCGTCTTTGTGGCGGGCGTATCTGTAGAGCGAGGTGCGGGCCAGCCCGACGTGCCGGGCGACTGTTGCCAGCTCGAGCCCTGCGTAGCCGTCGCTGGCGAGAACCTCGCCGACGGCGTCCAAGATGGCATCATGTTGGCTGTCGCGGTGCTCGCGAACGGTGGGTGCTGTGATGCGCGGCACGACCTATCGGGCTGCTGTGACGCGAGCGGGACTGACACGCCCGTCTTGCATGTCGATGACGGTTTCCACGATGCCGGCGATCGATAGGTCGTGGGTGACGAGGAGCGTGGCGATCTGATGTCGTCGGGTTTCGTCGCGCAGGAGTGTCACGATTTCGATGGCCCGCTGATGGTCCAACACGGAGGTTGGTTCATCGACGAGCAGGACGGCGGGGGACGCCATCAGCGCCCGGGCGATACCAACGCGTTGGCGTTCGCCGCCCGACAACTGTCCGGGACGGCGCTGCGTCTTGTCAGCGAGTCCGACCTCGGCCAGCAGCTCGAGCCGCGCGCTGGCGGGCTCGGCGTTCCGACGCGCCCGAGACGCGACCGACCAGCTCGAGCTGCTCGACTGCGGTGAGCGAGGCCAGCAGGTTGGACCCTTGGAACACGAAACCGATCTGGTGACGGCGCACCACGGTGCGGGCCTTCCGATCGATCGCGGTGATGTCTGTGCCACCGACGGATACCTTGCCGCTGTCAGGCGAACGCATGGCGCCCGCGACTGCAAGCAAACTCGATTTGCCGGAACCCGACGCGCCGGTCACCGCGACGAACTCACCTGCTTGGACGGTCAGCGAGACGTTGTCGAGCGCAGCGACTTCCTCGTCTCCGTCCTCGTACCGGAGTGACACGCCCTCGATACTGAGACCTTCGATGCTCATTGTGCAGCTCCCAATGCGATGATCGGATCGACGTTGACGATGCGTCGCACCGCCACCAACGAGCCGGCCAGTCCGGCGATCACCAACACCAGCGCAGCGGTTGACACCGAGCCGAGTTGGAGTGCGAACGGCACCTTGCCGCCGGTGATGAGACTCCCCAACCCGTAGCCGATGAGCGAACCCACCGCGGTCGCGCCGACCATGACGAGCGCGACCTGTCCCAGGGAGTCCCGCACGACCGCCCCGTTCGAGAACCCCAAGGCCTTCATCAGTCCGATGTCATGGCGGCGTTGGATCGTCCAGACGGTGAAGAACGCCCCGACGATCAGCGCGGCGATCACGTAGAGGAAGTCGATGATGAGCGTCATCGTG
This sequence comes from uncultured Actinomycetes bacterium, assembly GCA_963829195.1. Taxonomy (GTDB): domain Bacteria; phylum Actinomycetota; class Acidimicrobiia; order IMCC26256; family PALSA-610; genus PALSA-610. The sequence continues at coordinate 2,021 of CAWHHS010000004.1, read as the reverse complement.
GTCGTCTCCGCGAGATACCCCGGCGACCCGGCGTACGCACCATGCTTGGTGACGATCTCGACACCCAACCGGTTGGCGACGGCGGCGACATCGGTGCCGGGCGCGATCTTCAACGCCGCCGCAGACGCGAGCCCCTGCGGCGCTCGGCGCAGACTTGCGCCGGCCGCCTGCCCGTACGAGGCCCGGCGCCACAGATCGATGGGCGCATACACCAAGTCCACGTGCCCATATGTCGCCTTGGGCGCGATGCCGACGACTCGCATGGTCACCGGGGAGCGGTCCAGACTGATCACATCGCCGACCTTCACACCATCGTCGGGATCGCCCACGACACGATCACACCGTCCGGTGTTGCGCGAAGCTCGGGATCCACCGACGACGCCGTCAGCCATGAACCCGTTGGGTTGAATGCCGACCACCGCGATACTCATCGACACCTCGCCGTTCTTCGCGTCGAACAAACTGAACCCGAGCGGCTCTGACTGGACACCAGTAGTCGCGGCCAGGCCCGCGACGTCCCCCGCGTCAAGCGTCGACGCGAGAACGTCGAGTCCGTCTTCGGTTCGAACGCGATGTGCGTTAGCGGCATCGCCCGCAACCCCGAGATACCGGAATCGACCAAGCCGGCTGCCAACCGACTGAGCAGCACCGTCAACACGGCCACCAATGCGATCACCGACCCCATCAACACGAACCGACCCCACGCAAACCGCAGATCACGGACCGCAACGAACATCCACCAGCCCTCACTTTCCGCCTCATAGCAACGCAACGACGCTATCTTAGCGACACTGCGCCTCCAACACGGAACACGACGACAGCTGCGCTTCCCGGATAGTTCCACGTGGGGGGTTGCGACGCTGAGCGTTGTCCGAAGTGCCGCGAGCAGCGGCTGCGGCTGCGGCTGCGGCTGCGGCTGCGGATTGGAATGGGAGTTCGTTGACGAAGTGGACCATGTCACGGCACCACCTGTCCCATAACGCCGGGTCCGAGGCGCGATATCGGACGGAGCAACACAGCCGCGCTTGCGAATCGCGACCGCTCGGTCGGGGTCGGATACCCGGATCGCGGAGTCAGGGATCGGATTCTGGGATTTGGTCTTGCTCGGTGGTAACGGTTTCGAGACCCGCGGTTGAGCGAGGAAGCGTTCGAGTTCGGCGCGCGTCGCCGCATCCTGGCCGAGCATGAGGTGCCCGCCGTTTGCGTGGGTGACGAGGCGCGCTCCGGCGATCCGGGCGGCAGCGGCCTGGGCTGCCTCGTAGGAGGCGAGCGTGTCGTCCTCCGAGTGGACGAACAACGCCGGGACCCGGATGGTTTCGAGCGGGATGTTGTTGACGGCGGGGTTCGAGTGGAAGGCGTCGAAGAGCACGCCGGTGGTTCGGTCGCGGACGGGGAAGATGCTGTCGATCATCGTGGTGACCGGGTGCGCTGCGCTGTGGTGAACGGGAAGTCGTTGGAACGCCACCGACGAGGCCCATGAGGGCGGGTCGGGCCGTGACCTTGGCAAGCCACATGAGGACGTCGCTGCGGAACAGCAGCTTGAGGATTGTCGGCGGCGTCGCTGCCGCGGCCGGGCCGGGCAGGTTCCCGGACATGATCACCAGATGGGCCACCCGGTCGGGGTGACGCAGCGCGAGTTGCAGCGCCGAGGTGGCGCCGGCGAGTAGGCGATCACGTCGATTCTGTCGATGGTGAGGTGATCGAGGAGCTCGGCGAACGCGTCTGCCTGCAATTCGGGTGTCGCGTCCGTGGGCATGGCTGATCCGAGGTAGCCGAACCGGGACGGCGCGATGACCCGCCGATAGGGGAGGACGCCGCCGAAGGAAACGATGCCGCATCTCGGCCACCGAAGATGCCGTGGATCGCGAGTACCGGCTCGCCAGTGCCTGACTCCGGTATCCACGTTACCGACGCCGGTTGGGACGCTCTTCTGGTCGACGGCGTCAGCCTGCGGCGGGCGGCCTGGGCGTCTTGCTGGTACCGACGCACGACACGGGCTGTCACGAACGTCAATGCCTCGC